>NZ_VIRM01000099.1 GCF_006874475.1 Microbispora hainanensis | reverse complement strand
CAAAGCCCGAGGAGTCCGCAGTAGGTTTCCGCTCCTGGCGGCCGAATTTGGCGAGCAAGACTGGGATATCGCCGATGATGCGGAGATCGCCCGTAGACTTCCCCGGCTGGCTCGCCACCTGAACAGCCCTGACTGACCTCAATCATTCCCCGTTGCCGCTGGTGCCGGAAGTGTTCCCGGAAGCGCAGGCGAGGTCGACGCCCTCCGCACTCACCGCCAATAGATCGCGCTGAAACCTGGCGACACTTACTCCTGCCCTCGGTGCCGGACCTGGCTGTATCACAGATCTCGGCGGGTCAGCCGGCCTCAGGCATCGGTGTCCTTCGGATGACGGGGCGAGGCATAGACGACCCATACCGTATGAGCGGTGTCATCGATCACGTAGCACACGCGCCCGCCGCTGGTGACCTCGAACTCCCATTGCTCAAGGTCCTGTCCGTTGTGACGATGAGTCGCAAGGTCGCCACGCAGGCGATGCTGGCGCTCATGGTCGGTGCGTGACCGTGGATCGGCGCGCAGCGTCTCCAAGCATCGGCGCGTGTTGGCCAGGGCGTGACGGCGTAGTTCCTCCCAGCCCTTCACCGCATCGCTCGTACCGAACCGTACGTCCCATTCGTTATCAGGAGGCGGGACTGTGACCCGGTCTCCGCGCTTCGGACTCATACCGAAACCTCAACCGGTCCGAAGTCTCCGCTGGTCGCCTCACGCGCCTGGACATAGTGCGCGGGGTCGGCCTTGATCCGGGCGGTGGCCCGCCAGCCTGCGATGACTTCCTGAGTGGTGGCGTCGACATCCAGCTCGGCCGCGTCAGAGAGCGCCTCGACCAGTTCGAGTGTGAAGGACCGCACCTCATCTGAGGCGAGGTGACGAACCCAGGGAAAGACTTCGGGCATGGCGATGACCAGCGCACGGGCGGTCGGATCATGCCTTAGGAGAGCGAGGAACAGACGAGAAGCCGTGGCCAGCGTCTGTTCGCGTCGTTCCTCACGGTCAGCCGCAGTCAGGTAGAAGTCCTGGGCATCCCGGTGGGTCACACGTACGCGACCGAGCCGCGCGGCGCGTTCGGCGACGGCCCGGGGATTCCTCGACAGGTCCGAGAAGGTGACGGCGTCGGCATTACTGATGCTCACGCTACCAGTCTAATTCAGAACACATTCTGATAGCGTCGAACATCGCCCGCCTGGCGCGCCGTGCCGCGAGAGGGCTGCGCCCACCCAGGCCCGCACCTCGAGACCACCGAACGCATGGAGTCTGACCCCGGCCGACACCGGAGCAGCCCGGGCGGCCAAGGGCCAGGATCAGCAGTTATCACAAATCAGACTTCGCCGGTGGTCAGGCCGACCGGGCAGGGGACTCCGGTGCCGCCGAGGCCGCAGTATCCGTTCGGCACCTTGAACAAGTATTGCTGGTGGTAGCGATTCACTTCGGGCAATAAATCACCGCGGATGTGACCTGATCAGGTACACGGGCTCACGCAGGCGGCCTCGACGTGACGGTGCTATCGGCTGATCTTGTCGACATGGACGACCTGTATCCGCTCGTGGCCCGCCGTCAGGGCGGTCAGGTGCGGCACGTCGGATGTGACGACCACAACAGGACCCTCTTGATCCAATGCGGTAGCCGCGACCATGGCGTCGACAGCCTGATCAGCGGACATTCCCGCCGCTCCGATAAGCTTGCCGGCCTGTTCCCCGATCTCGCGAGTCACCGGTTCGACCACGACACCACCGAGCACGCGATATACCCCGGCGTCACGCGAAGTGTCTCTCAAGGCTTCGGCCAAAATGGCGGCGGACGTGAGGACACGCCGTCCATCCAGATGCGCGGCATGAAGCCGGACGTACATCACCCTGTCGGTCGCCGCCCGCGAAAGACCTTCGTTGTCAAGGACGAGGGCGCCGTGCTCGCGCGGGCGTATCCGCTTCCGCTGCTTCACGCGCTCGGCCACTCTGCCCGCGCCGCCGCCAACTCCTCATCGGTCACCGGACCATGGATCTCTCCAAGATCTGCCACCATATCCCCCAGGCGGTCATGCTCCAGCTGACGGACCAGCGCATGGGTGACGTACGCCGAGACGTTGCCCTGTCCGGCCCGGGCCCGCAGTTCAGCGGCGACGTCCGCGGGCACGGTGATGCTCATCTTGTCAGTTCTCAACGGCTCGCCCATACGCCGATCCTACCAATGGGAGGATCGCACTGCCCAGGAGTCGCCTGGCCTAACTACCCGAATAAACAAGGTCGGCCAACACGGACGACCTCCTGCGGCAGACCAAGCTGACGAGGGCTGAGCCTGGATGCACCGAGTGATTCCCTGTGATCGTTTTCTGGTTCGATTCCGCTCCGAGGGCGGTTTCGTCAGGTGACGCGCTGTTTCGCAGGCAGGCGGGGGCCGCTGCGCTCGGGTCGCTGCTTGTCCACATGCCCGCAGTCTCGGGGGCGGGGGTCCATGCGCCGATGGCGCGGGTGACCGTTGGGTCGTCTGGTGCGGGCGGTGACCGGGACGTCGGGCTGGTCAGACCGCTTCGGCGGGCGGCGGGTCATGTACGGCGTCGAAGATGTTCATCCACGCGCTCTGCCAGCGCCAGTGCTGCGGTAGGTGGACGGTGACGTGGCCGCGTCCGTGCCGGGCCAGGCGAGCGGGGACAGCGACCAAGCGGCCGGCAGCGTGGCGCCCCGCGCCGTGGCGTGTACGGGACCGGCCACGCAGCCGGTTGCGCGCAGCAGGTTGTGGGTGATTGCCGCGCAGGTCACCCAGGCGGCGTTCGCGGCGAAGTCGCCGGAGGGCAGATGCGCGAGCGGGCCGTCGTTCAGGTCGGCGAAGACCTGCTCGACGACCGCGTGGTCGCGATGCTGTTGTTCGGCCTGGGCCAGGTGGAACGGGCTGTCGGTGAAGACCGCGTGGTACCGGTAGGTGCTGAACAACTCGTCCTGGCCGATGCCGGCCTTGGGGTTGAGCCGCTTGACCCGGCGCACGATCAGCCGGGCCGTGACCGCCCGGCCTTTCTTCGACGTGAACGCGGTGTAGGCGACTTCGGCGATCTCGGCGTCCGACACCCAGCATCCGGCCTGCTCATCGAAGATCGCGCCCGGGTAGGTGATCGGCGTCCAGGCGTCCTCGCCGATGGCGGCGATCGCCGCCTTGATCTTCGGGTCCATCTTCGCGGTGACGGAGAAGTGCGGGCCCGCGCGGCGGCAGGCGCCGATGTGCGTTTTTGCATCGAGTCCACGTCCAGGAACGCGACCGTGCCGGCTGCGGGCAGCAGCGGCGTGTGCGCGGCCAGACGGCCCAGCAGCGTCCGGGAGACCTTCTCGATCTGGCGGACGTTCCCCCACGTCAGGCAGCGCAGGAACACCCCGAGCGTGGACGGGGCACGGATGTCGTCGAACAGTTTGTCCATGCCGCCGTGCCGCAACACGTCCAGATCGGCGATGCTGTCGGCTCCGGCGGTCATCCCGGCCACGATCGAGCTGAGCTTCGCGGCCGCGTTCACACCGAGCCGATCGGCGATGGCGACGTGCTTATCCACGAGCCCGCCCAGGTCGATGCGCTCGGCCAGCCGCATCACCGGTTCCAGACCGGCGTAGGCGATCACGTGCTCGTCGTCGAAGCGCGCATGGGTCCTGGCAGCGGCATGAAACAATCGCACGTGAGAGGTGTCCTTCGACTGCGGATCTTGGAAGCCTAGAGAACTCCCATCATCCCAGCTCGCAGGACACCTCCTCTCATCTCACGGCAATCACGTCAGAATCGGCTCGGTGCATCCAGGCTCAGGAACCAGCCACGTTTGTGGGCGCGGTCCAGCCGGTAGCTCGGATCCACTCGACCAGGTCCAGGGTGGCCGGCTCGATAGAGCGCACCACAGCGAGGTCCGAAGGGTGTTCCGCCGCCTTCGCGAACTCGCGGAACATCGCCTTGTCGAGGTCGTTGGGAAGCACGCTCAACGGGAGGGCCTCGTACCGTGCCGGGAGCCCGGCGCGCGCGCCGAACGCCGCGGCGATCTGGGGGCCCGTCAGCTCGTCGCCGACGAGCTCGACGGCTCCGCCGGGCGCCTCCGCGGTGTCGAGCAGGAGCGCGGCGGCGACCCGGCCGATGTCCCTGACCGAGATCATCTTCAGGGCGACGTCCTCCGGCAGCGGCAGCCTCAGCACGATCTCCCCATGCTCCAGGCTCGGTGCCATCACGCTCGCGAAGTTCTCCATGAAGGCGGTCGCGCGAAGCATCGCGGCCCTGAGGCCGGACTTCCTCAGGTGCTCCTCGATCGAGTGCTTCGAGTCGTGGTGCGGCACACCCGACTCCCGGTCCGCTCCGAAGACCGAGTTGAACACGACGTGCGGGACGCCCGCCTCGACCGCCGCGTCGACGAGCGCGATACCGATGCGGATCTCCGCCTCGACCTCTTCGAGGCTGTTCGCCTCCGGGGTCATGAAGTAGAACCCCTCGACCGTCGCCAGCGCGGCGGCCAGCGACGCCGGGTCGTCGACCCGGATGGCCGCCAGCTCGACGCCGCGGGCGGCCAGCGCCTGAGCCCGGTCGGACTGCGGGTTGCGGACCAAAGCCCGCACCCGCGCCTTGTGGTCCAACAGCGCGTCGACCACCGCCCCGCCCTGTTGCCCCGTCGCGCCGAAGACTGCGATCGTGTCGGTCGCCTGTGCGCTCATCGCTGCCACCCTTCACTAGTTCATGGCGTGAACTAAATTAGTTCATGGCATGAACGTCGTCAAGGTGCGGGTGTAGCGGGACCTCACGGTGTGATTGGTTTGTTCGAGGTGGGCGAAGAGAGGTCCGAGGTGTCCACGATGGCGGTGGCCACGCGCTCGAAGTCGCGCTGGTCGTCGGCGTCGAGGTTCCTCGCGATCTCGGGCAGGCGCTTGGCGACCTCGGCGTAAACGGCCTCGGCGAGCACCTTTCCCGTGGGTGTCACACTGAGCATGACGACCCGTCGGTCCTGCGCCGAGCTTGCCCGGCCGACCAACTCGCGCCGCGCGGTGCGATCGACCAGCTGGCTCAATGCGTTCTTGGTCATACCCAACGACGCGGCGAGGTCAGCCATCTGCCGCGGCTCGTTCCTGATTGCGCAGAGCAGCGTGGCCTGCGAGGGGGTCAGGTCGAACTCGGCGCAGATCTGCGCGTACTTGCGTTGAATCACAACCGAGAGCCAGAAGAGCTTGTCGCCATAGTCCACGCCGACCTCCCCGGTCCGATGACGAACGATCAGCCTACTCGTCGCGGGCCGGCAGACCACGCCACTCACCAGGAGATGCACACCTCTGCGAGACCGGCCTGGCACTCCTACCCCAACCACTGTGATCCGCTTACCCTGTCCCTTCACCCTCAGGTGGCGCCTCTACCGGCGCGCGACGGGTCGCGCGCCGGTGCCATGTCGCTTCTGTGCCCGCGTCGAGGGTGGGGTAGTCGGTGTATCCGGTGTGGTCGCCGCCGTAGAAGGTGGCCGGGTCGGCCGCGTTCAGCGGGGCGTTCGCCTGGAGGCGGGCCGGCAGGTCCGGGTTGGCCAGAGCGGCCGCGGCGACGGTGACGACGTCGGCCAGCTCGGCGTCGAGGTCGGCGATCCGGGCATCGAGGGGAGCGCCGGCGCGGTTGAGGAGCAGGGCCGTAGGCCATTCGCGGCGCAGCCTCGCGACGAGGTCTTCGTCTCCGGCGTGGATCACGTGCAGGTGGGCCAGGTTCAATGGGGCCAGGGCGGCGAGCAGAGCCGAGTTTACCTGGTGCGTGTCGTGCTCGGTGATGTCGTTGTACGAGTTGCCCGGCGAGACCCGCAGGCCCGTACGGTCGGCGCCGATCTCGTCGGCCACCGCCGAGGCGACCTCGACGGCGAAGCGGATGCGGTTGGTGACTGCGCCGCCGTACTGGTCGGTGCGCTCGTTGGCGTTGTCGGAGAGGAACTGGTGCGCCAGGTAGCCGTTGGCCGCCTGGATCTCGACGCCGTCGAAGCCGGCCGCGTGCCCCCCGCAGCGGGCGGATCGGAACCAATGAGACGGATCAGGTACGGATCAGATCCGGTGAGAAGAGACCAGCTCAGCTGAGAACCCACACTGGCCCGGCGACCAACGAGATCTATCTTCGTCTCATTGAGGGTAAGACGCCGCGATGGGGACGACTTGCTCCAGCCAGGGATTTCTAGGACGTCTTGACGACGTCCCGTTGGGTGGTCCCCTGAGTGAATGACGAGATGCGGGCGCGGGTGGCGTCATCTCGGGCGGCTCAGGGACTTCCGCCGGTGGTTGAGGATCTGGTGGTGTTGGAACGGGTGGCATCGGTGTTCCGGCTCGTCGGCGGGGACGGGCCGGAACACCTGCGCCAGGTGGCCTAAGCGATCCAGTCGAAGGTGAACCGGTCGGGGTCCCACTTCTTGCGCGGGTCGGCGGGCGCGACGGTGATAGTGCGGATGACCGCGGCAACGATGGCGCGTTGCTGGGAGACGTTCATGCCCTCCCATCGGGTGAGCATCTCCTGAGGGCAGGAAGGCCGCGGCGTCCGTCATGGTGACGACGATCCCCAGGTCGGGCAGCCGATCTGCGTGGACTGCTACGACTACCGGGGCGCGGTGTTGTGGAACCCTCGTGCCGGTGAGCTGTGGCGGCGCTTCACGCAGGCGCTACCGGCGACCTTCGCCCGGCACCTCGGCGTCTCGCAGGCCGAGCTTCGGCGGCGGCTGCGGCTGTCGTACGCCAAGGTGGCCGAGTATCAGGCGCGGGGCCTGATCCACTTCCACGCCGTGATCCGCCTCGACGGACCGGACGGCCCGTCCGATCGTCCGCCGGACTGGGCGACCGTGCCCGTGCTCCAAAATGCGATTCGGGAAACCGCGGCTGCGGTCTCGGTCCCCGTGCCGGACGATGACCCGTCGTTCGTCAGCCGGTGGGGAACGCAGCTCGACGTGGACCCTATCTAAGTCGCGACCTCGCTTGAGGGCATCGCGGATCAGCGGGTGGCGGCCTACATCGCCAAGTACGCCACCAAGGGGCCGAGTCAGACGGGACCGTGGACCGGCCGATCCGGGAGGTCGCCGACGTCGCGCGGCTCGACGTCACCGAGCATGCCCGGCGCATGATCTACACCTGCTTCGCCCTGGCGAGCGATCCCGCCTACCGGCTGATCCCGTTACGGCAGTGGGCGCACATGCTCGGCTACCGGGGCCACTTCTCGACCAAGAGCCGCCACTACTCCACAACCCTCGGCGCGCTGCGGCAGGTTCGAGCCGATCACCAGGCCGAACGGGCACGGGAACGGCGGGGCCTGCCTGCGGCTGACGAGCGAGAGACAGTCACGGTCGGCCAGTGGCGCTACGCCGGAAGCGGCTACCGGAACGGCGAACACCTGTGGGCCGAGCTGATCCGGCAACGCATCGCCACCGCCCGCCGGATCGCCCGCGAACAGGGAGAGTCAGCCTGACCTGGCCGGATGCGCTTGCGGGAGTTGTGCGGCCAGCGCAATGCGAAGCATCCGAAGGGCCGCGAAGCGGTTGGGCCGGCGGCACCACGCGGCCTGCCACACATCGCTCGGCCGGTGCTTAATCCCGCCCTGCTCCCTCGGGCCACACGATGCGTACGGGCATGCCTCGGGTCCTGGCCTCGGCGACGACATCGGCCGTTCCGCCGACCCTCGGGCGGGCTTGCCGTCGCGGGCCCACGTCAGCGCCTGGTGCTGGCACAGGCGATACAGGTGGTGGCGGCGGGGCGGGCCTTCAGGCGTTCGAGAGCGATGGGACGGCCGCAGACCTCGCACAGCCCGTACGTGCCGTCGCGCAGGCGTACGAGGGCCTGGTCGAGGCCGGTGAGGTGGGTCGCCGCCTGGTCGAGCAGGGATTGGATGTGGGCTCGCTCGAAGGCGGTGGAGGACCCCTCGGGGTCGTGCTCGTCGTCGGTGGCCACCAGGGCCGAGGATTCGACGATGTCGTTCCAGTCGCGTGTCAGCGAGGCGACACGCGACATGGTGCGCTCGCGGTCGGCGGCGAGAAGGTCTCGCATGGCCGCCCGCTCCGAGGAGGAGAACGCGGCGTCCTGAGATCGCTCAGCCATCACGGCCTCACCTCCTGATCCAGCTTATTCACGCCTGGGCTTCCCCTCCTAGCGTGGAGACTGAACCGGAAGAGGTTTGGTCATGGCAGGTCTCCGTTCCGCCAAAGGCCGAAGAGCCAACGCATCAAGCTCAGAACGATCGAGAGATCGCGGCCAGCTCCTGGCTGTGCAACGCGCGGGCGGCGCGGGCCGGGACCGGCCGGAGAGCCGCATGCCCGACCCGCTGGCCGCCCGGCGCGGCGCGAGCCGCCGCAGGCGGCTCGCCTTGACCTTGTAGTGAAGGTTCTCGCCGAAAACGACTCTGGCCCTCGATCGGCACCGGGTTTGCCGGGCGAC
>NZ_VIRM01000098.1 GCF_006874475.1 Microbispora hainanensis | reverse complement strand
TCCTCGCATCACGAGCAGCGATGACGGGTCGGATGATGACCGCGGCACAGGAGCCTCCTGGAAAACGGTGCGGCCGGAAAACAGTGCGGCCGTGGCCCCGCCCGCCTGACGGCGCCGGTTGGCACCGCCGCGACGGCATCGAGGTCGGCGTCAACGATGCCGGTGCGGCTCCGGACGACGATCAGGCGGGCGGGACGTTCTGGGGGGAAAGGGACGTGGTTGGTTCCCGTCCGCTTGACCGCATGCGCCATGGCCACGGCGCCGGGGATGGGCGGGAGGCGCCGAGGCATGCGGGACGGAACGGTCAAGCGGACGGGCGTCTGGATCCGGCGGGCGAGAGGTCGGACCGCGTGGCGGGCACGCGGATCAGGGTGAGTGGGGCAATCGGGCCATCGGGGTGCCCTCGATCACTCCGATGGCGGGGGATGTTCGGATCGCGATGCTCGTGGGGTCGGACAGCGCTCGCTCGACGACGACTCCGGCCGCGCCGCGTGAGGCGGCGCCGAAGCCGAGTGTGGACGCGACGAACCGGCAGCGCTCGACGGCGCCGGTCACGCCCACACGCGCCAGCTCCTGCTCCGCCGCCGGGATGATCCGGTCGGCGAGCCTGGCGAAGTAGCCGCCCAGCACGATCGCTCGCGGGTTGAAGAGGTTGACCAGCATGGCCGCTCCGATTCCGAGCCACCGGCCCACCTCCACTGCGGCGGCGTCGACACGGGGGTCTCCCTCCGCACGCCGCTGCTCGATGTCGGCCAGCCGTTCCTCCGGGTCGCGGACGACCTGGTGGTCCGTGCCGTACGCCCGGTCGGGTGTGGCCATGCGGACCAGCGCGGCCAGTCCGACCTTGGTCTCCCAGCAGCCGACACGGCCGCAGCGGCACCGCTCGCCGGACGGATCGACCATGACGTGGCCGACCTCCCCGGCGAATCCGTCCGCTCCGCCCAGCAACCGCCCGCCGGAGATGACGCCGCCGCCGACGCCCACCTCGCCGGTGAGGTAGACGAGATCGGAGGTGCCCGCCGCGACCCCCGAGGTGTACTCGGCGAGCGCGGCGAGGTTGGCGTCGTTGTCCACCGTGACGGGGATGTCTCCGTGGATGTCCGCGTGGGACAGCCGCTCCGCCACCGCCACGCCGTGCCAGCCGAGATTCGGGGCGACGACGACGGTGCCGGTCGTGGTGTCGATCAGGCCGGGGATCGCCACGGTGATCCCGGCCAGCGCGATCCCGAGCCGGTCGAGGTCGGCGACGGTCCTCTCGATCACGCGGACCAGCTCGTCCAGTGACCGTTCCGGGCCCGATCCCATCGCGTCGAAGCCGATGCGCCGGTCGATGAGCACCCGGCCGGCGAGGTCGGTGGCGATCGCGGCGATGTAGTCGACGTTGACTTCGACGCCCAGGGCGCCGACCCGCGAGCCGTCCAGGTCGAGCGCGACACTCGGACGGCCGACGGAGCCGGCGTGCTGCGGGCCCGTCTCCTTGACCAGTCCCCGTGCCTGCAGCTCGCTCACCAGGCTGGTGACGGTGGTCTTGTTCAACCCGGTCGCGACGGCGACGGCCGACCGGGAGCACGGGCCGTGCGTACTCACGTGGCGCAGCACCAGAGCGAGGTTCGAACGGCGCACGGTGGCCTGATCCGCGGGAAGCCCCGCGGATCCGCCGCGACTCATCGAGTCGGTCGTGTGGCCGTCGGCCCTGCTGTGGTCCACGCCGCTCCTTCAATTAGTTCGCATGGTTCGCCGAATTAAAGACAGCGACGTCCGGAAGAGACAAGTGTGAAACCGGTTGCAAGTTCTGTAACGTTCCGATAACCGGAATCGGGATAGATCGCGACGTGCGGAAATGCGAGCGATGCCAACTCGTTACGCACTCCGGGGGTGCACGATCGGACATCCGCGTGTTACAACCCTCATTAATTGATCTCGGAGACAAACAAAAGGCAGGTGGACGCGGGTGTCGAAGAAGCCGCACCTCACCCGCGCCCCGAGCGGGGCCGCGCCGCCGGCGGGTCCCGCCGCCCTCCGCAGGGCGAACCTCTCGCTGGTGCTGCGCGAGCTGCGCGACCACACCTCCCTGTCCCGCGCCGACATCGCGGAGGCGACCGGGCTGCACCGGGCCACCGTCTCCAACCTCATGGCCGAGCTCCTGGAGCGGCGGCTGGTGCGGGAGGTCGGCGTCGAGCACGTGGGTGCGATCGGGCGTCCGAGACGGGCGGTCGCGCTGCACGGCGCGCACGTCGGCGCCCTCGGCATGGAGATCAACGTCGACTACATCGCGGTCCACGGCACCGATCTCAGCGGCCGGGTCCTGGTCGAGCGCCGGGTGGTCTACGACACGATGGGCAATGGCCCGGACAACTCCGTGCGCCGGCTCGGACTCGTGGCCAAGGAGGCCGTGGAAGCGATGCGCCGGGCCGGCGCGGCTCCCGCCGGCATCGTCGTGGCCGTCCCCGGACTCGTGGACGTGGCCCGCGGAGTCGTGACGCTCGCGCCGAACCTCTACTGGCGCGATCTCCCCCTGGCCGGCCAGCTGAGCGCCATACTCGGCCCGCTGCAGGTTCCGGTGCGGGTGGACAACGACGCCAACCTCGCCGCGGTGGCCGAATTCACCTCGGGCATCGCCGCCGGCACACCCGACCTGGTCTACCTCACCGGCGAGGTCGGCGTCGGCGGCGGCATCATCTCGGGTGGCAGGCTGCTGCGCGGAGCGGACGGATTCTCCGGCGAGGTCGGACATCTGCGGGTCGATCCGAACGGCGACCAGTGCGGCTGCGGCCGCGTCGGCTGCTGGGAGACCAAGGTCGGCCTGGCCGCGCTCGTCCGTGCCGCCATGCCCGAGCAGGCGTACGGCCTGCCCGGCATGCCGGTGCCCGACCCCGGTGAACGGATGGCCGACATCGCCAGAGGCCTGGCCTCGGGCGACCGTCGGATGATGATGGCGGTGGCGCAGGTGGGCGAGTGGCTCGGGCTCGGCGGCTCGATCCTGGCCAACCTGTTCAACCCGCGAGTGATCGTCATCGGAGGCTACTTCGCCTCACTGGCCCAGTGGCTGCTGCCGCACGCGCAGGACCAGCTGCAACGGCTCGTGATGGCCGCCCCCGCCGCCCAGTGCCGGTTCGTCGCCTCCACGCTCGGCTTCGGCGCCGCCTCCCGCGGCGCCGCGAGCATGGTGGTCAACCACATCATCGACGACCCTGCGACGATCATGGATCCATTACCCGGGCCGGCAGCCTACTGACGGCCCCCCACAGACCTGGAGAGGGCACCCTCCAGCAACCGCAATATCCGCTACGACCAAGTGGCAACAAGCGCGGCGGCGCGCGCCTTGCCTGACGTCCCCCCGGTCAGGAAGGGTTTTCAATGTCTCCACGTCAACGAACGTGGGCCAGGCCGTTCAATGCGGCCGTGCCAGAAAAGGGACGACGTATGAGACGTCGGACCGCGGCGACGATGGCCATGGCCCTCGTCGCTCCCGTCATCACGCTCTTCTCGGCGCCGGTGAGCGCCGAGGCCGCCACGACCACGGCCGCGGCGGCGGCGCCCGACTTCAAGGTGCTGGTCTTCTCCAAGACGACCGGCTTCCGGCACGACTCGATCCCCGAGGGCATCGCGGCCGTGCAGAAGCTCGGCCAGGAGAACAACTTCGCCGTCGACACCACCGAGGACAGCACCAAGTTCACGGACGACAACCTGGCGCAGTACCAGGCCGTGGTCTTCATGTCCACGACCGGTGACCCGCTGGGCACGCAGGACCAGAAGGACGCCTTCCAGCGCTACATCGAGAAGGGCGGCGGCTTCGTGGGCGTCCACGCCGCCGCCGACAGCGGATACAACTGGGCCTGGTACGGCAAGCTGGTCGGGGCCTACTTCAAGCAGCACCCGGCGATCCAGCAGGCCACCGTCAAGGTCGAGGACCCGGCGCACCCGTCCACCAAGGACCTGCCGACGACCTGGAGCCGTACCGACGAGTGGTACGACTACCAGACCAACCCGCGTGGCACGGTCCACGTCCTGACGTCGCTGGACGAGAAGTCCTACTCCGGCGGCACGATGGGCGCCGACCACCCGAACACCTGGTGTCAGGACTACGACGGCGGCCGTTCGTGGTACACCGGGCTCGGCCACCAGAAGGAGAACTACAGCGAGGCCAACTTCCTGAAGCTGCTCCTGGGCGGTATCAAGACCGCCGCGGGTGCCGAGAAGGCCGACTGTTCGGCCTCGCAGAGCAGCAGCTACGAGAAGGTGGCGCTCGACACCGAGACGTCCAACCCGATGATGCTGAACATCGCCAAGGACGGCCGGGTCTTCTACATCGACCGGCTGGGCGACGTCAAGATCATCAAGCCCAGTGGTGGCACCGTCCTGGCCGCGCACATGAACGTGTTCACCGCCAACGAGAGCGGTCTGCTCGGCATGGCGCTGGACCCGGCCTTCGACACCAATCACTGGATCTACCTCTACTACTCGCCCAACGGCTCCGAGAACGTCGATCGGCTGAGCCGGTTCACGGTCACCGGCGACACGCTGGACCTGTCGAGCGAGAAGAAGCTGCTGGACGTCCCGGTGCAGCGCGCCGAGTGCTGCCACCACGGCGGCGGCATGGTGATCGACCCCAAGACCGGCAACCTGTGGCTCGGTACGGGTGACAACACCAACCCCTTCGCCTCGGACGGCTACGCGCCGATCGACGAGCAGCAGGGCCGGGCCTACTGGGACGCTCAGCGCAGCGCGGGCAACACCAACAGCCTGAGCGGCAAGCTGCTGCGCATCCACCCCGAGGCTGACGGCACCTACACCGTCCCCTCGGGCAACCTGTTCGCCCCGGGCACGGCGAAGACCAAGCCGGAGATCTACGGCATGGGCTTCCGCAACCCGTTCCGGATCGGTCTCGACCCCAAGACGGGCAACATCATGCTCGGCGAGTACGGCCCCGACGCCAACTCCGCCAACGCCGCCCGTGGCCCGCAGAACACGGTCGAGTGGAACCTCATCACCAAGCCGGGCAACTTCGGCTGGCCGTACTGCATCGGCAACAACACCCCGTACATCGACTACAACTTCGGGACCAAGCAGTCGGGGGCGGCGTTCAACTGCGCGGCTCCGGTCAACGACTCGCCGAACAACGACGGCCTGACCAGCCTGCCGCCGGTGACCCCGGCGACGATCTGGTACCACTACGCCGCCGACGCGAACAACTTCCCCGAGCTCAGCGGCGGCGCGCCGATGGGCGGCCCGGTCTACCGCTACGACCCGAACGTCCAGTCGACCATCAAGTGGCCGGCGTACTGGGACGGCAAGGCCATCTTCGGTGAGTGGAACAACAACGCGCTGTGGTCGTTCCAGCTGAACGAGGACGGCTCCAAGCTCGTCGAGATGAACAAGATCATGACGACGCTGAAGTTCCTCAAGCCGATGGACATGAAGTTCGGTCCTGACGGCGCTCTGTACCTGATCGAGTGGGGTTCGGGCTTCGGCGGCGACAACGCCGACTCGGGCGTCTACCGCATCGAGTACACCAAGGGCGTCCGCCCGCCGGTCGCCACCGCCACGGCCGACAAGACCGACGGCCCGCTGCCGCTGACCGTGCAGTTCTCCAGCGAGGGCTCGCGCGACCCGGACGGCAAGGAGATCACGTACGCGTGGGACTTCGACGGTGACGGCAAGACCGACTCCACCGAGGCCAACCCCTCCTTCACCTACACGAAGGCCGGCGAGTACAGCGCCGTCCTGACCATCACCAGCGCCGACGGCAAGACCGCCACCGCCAGCGTCACGATCGAGGCGGGCAACAGCAAGCCCGTCGTCAAGGTCGAAGTGCCGCCGAACGGAGCGTTCTTCGAGTTCGGCGACCAGGTGAAGTTCAAGGTCACCGTCACCGACGCCGAGGACGGCACGATCGACTGTGACAAGGTGCAGATCCAGTCGATCCTGGGTCACGACACCCACGGTCACCCGCTCGACCAGACCAAGGGCTGCGAAGCCACGGTGCAGACCGCCATGTCGGGCCACGGTGAGTACGACAACCTGTTCTACGTGATCGAGGCCAGCTACACCGACCAGGGCGCCGACGGCGGGGCCAAGCCGCTGACCGGCCGTGGCCAGGTCATCCTGCAGCCCAAGCGCAAGCAGGCCGAGCACTTCTCGCAGACCGGCCGGGTTACCGGCGGACTCGGCACGGACGCCGCCGGCGTCCAGGTCGAGGACACCACCGACTCCGCGGGTGGCGCGAAGGACATCGGTTACATCCAGGACGGCGACTACTGGTCGTTCGACCCGGTGAACCTGACCAACATCAGCGCGATCCGGCTGCGGGCCTCTTCGGCCGGCGCGGGCGGCACCGTGCAGATCCGCGTCGGCAACCCCGACGACGGCACGCTGATCGGCTCGGCGGAGATCACTCCGACGGGCGACTGGCAGACGTTCAAGGACGTCACGGTCAACCTGAACAACGCTCCGACGACCAGCGGCCCGATCTTCTTCGTGGTGCGCAAGCCGGCCAGCGCGGCCAATGACGCCAACCTGGCCAACTTCAACTGGGTCGACTTCGTCGGCAAGGGCGCCACGGAGAACCAGCGCCCGACGGTGACCGCGTCGGCGACCCCGACCACGGGCACCGCTCCGCTGAAGGTCGACTTCACCGCGACGGGCACCGACCCCGAGGGTGACCCGGTCACCTACAAGTGGGACTTCGGGGTGAACGGCGCGCCGCAGCCGACGACGGCCAACGCGAGCTACACCTACACCGCCCCGGGTAACTACACCGCGACGGTGACGGTGACCGACGCCAAGGGCGCGGCCACGACCCAGCAGATCGCGATCAAGGTGAACACGCCGGCCACGGTGTGCTTCAGCGGCCGCTCGGACGACTTCCTGGGCAACCAGCTCGACCGGGACCGCTGGTCGGTGATCCGGGAGAACCAGGACCTGAGGGTCGCCGACGGCAGCCTCATCATCCCGACCTCGGCCACCGACATCTACCAGACGACCAACAACACGCCGAACATCGTCGTGCAGCCGGCGCCGTCGGGCGCCTGGACGGCCACGGCCAAGCTGACGCTGAGGGCGACCGACGCCTACCAGCAGGCAGGTCTGGTCCTGTACGGCGACGACGACAACTACGCCAAGATCGTGCTGGAGGGGCGCTCGACCTCGGGCTCTGACCACGCCAGCCGCATCTTCCAGTTCATCCGCGAGGACAAGGGCGCTCCCAACGAGGTGACGGCGAGCAACACGGCCAACCTCGGGGACACCTACCCCGACACGGTGTACGTGCGGTTCATCAGCGACGGCACCAACATCACCGCGCACTACTCGTCGGACGGCACCACGTTCACCGCGATGCCGGAGACCAAGCCGCTCGCCGGGATCACCAACCCGAAGATCGGCCTGATCTCGCTGGCCGGCGCCAACCACCCCGTGGTGGACGCGGCGTTCGACTGGTTCCAGATCACGCCGGACGACAAGGCCACCGCGCCGACGCCGGACGACGAGTTCGACGGCACCACGCTCGACAACTGCCGCTGGAACGCGATCGTCCGGCCCGAGGCCACGGCGGTGCGCGTGAGCGACGGCAAGCTGCAGCTCGACACCACCACGGGTGACATCTACGGGACGACCAACAGCGGCCCGAAGAACTTCATCCTGCAGACCGCTCCGGACGGCGACTGGACGCTGGAGACCAAGGTTGACGCCTCGGCCCTCAACGAGCAGTACCAGCAGGGCGGCCTGATGGTGTACGGCGACGACGACAACTACGTGAAGTTCGACTTCCTTGCCACCAACGCCGCAGGGTCGACGGTGGCGCGGACGATCGAGCTGCGCAGCGAGGTCGGCGGCACCGTGCAGAACCCGCAGCCGCAGGTGAACAACCTCACCACCGGTGTGTGGTGGCTGCGCCTGAAGAAGGAGGGAGACAGCTTCACCGGCTCCTACTCCTCCAACGGCACCACCTGGACCGACCTCGCCACCAACGGCACGGTCGCGGTGGTGAAGAACAGCGCCGTGGCGAACGCGTCGAAGATCGGTGTCTACACCATCGGCACCAACCAGAGCGCGTCCAAGACGGTCACGTTCGACTACTTCAAGCTGATCAAGGCGCAGAGCGACCCGGAGGTCAAGCTGACCGTCACGGCCGCCTCCCGCTGCATCGGCACCTCGGCGTACGTGGCGGTCACGGCCGTCAACGACGGCGACGTGCCGGCGACGATCACGCTGACCACCCCGTTCGGCACCAAGACGGTGGCCGACGTGGCTCCGGGCAAGCAGGCCTACCAGTCCTTCAACACCCGGGCCGGGAACATCGACGCGGGCACGGTGACCGTCACCGGCACCGCGACGATCGACGGCAAGCAGGCCACCTCGTCCTACGACGCCGACTACGCGGCGGCGAGCTGCCGCTGACCGCATCACCGGCGGTGACCTCGGTCACCACGACGAGGACACCGCCGTAGCTCAACCCGGGGCCGGCCGCCCAGCCGGCCGGCCCCGCCCCCCATAGATGGAGCGATTCATGAAGATCACCAGGTCCAGCCAGATACTCGCCGCGTCCGTGCTCGGCCTCACCCTCGCGGGTGCCGGTCTGGCCGGTCCCGCGGCGGCCGACGACGACCCG
>NZ_VIRM01000097.1 GCF_006874475.1 Microbispora hainanensis | reverse complement strand
GAAAACACCGGCCCCGCCAAAGAAGACGCCAGGGACTCTGCTCCCGGTGAGGCCGACGACAGCAGCGACTACGCCGCCGACGCCGCCGGAAGCGCCGAGACCCCGAGCGAGGCTGCTGCCACCGGCGACTGTGGCAGCGACGCCGAGAGCGCTGATGACCCCAGTCAGGCGGACGACGACGTCTCCGGCGCCATGGGCGGTCCCGCTGCGGGTGGCACCGACCACTCCGACGCCCTGGACGAGCTCGGCCCTGCCGAGGCCGGTGCGGGGAGCGATGCCGGTGTCGATGGAGACGCGAACGCCGGTGTCGCCAGCGCCGACAGCCCGAGCAGCGCCGATGGCCCGAGCGAGGAAGCCTCCGACGACGCCTGCGCTACCGCAGAGACCGGCCTCGGTGACGTGCGCGAAGCCGAGGCCGACCACACCGCCGACGACGCCACCGGCTCCGGCGACGGCTCGGCCGGACGCGATGCGCACTCTCGCGGCTGCGGAGTCGGTGAGCGCGGGGCCGGTGAGCGCGGGGGCGGTGAGCGGCGGTCCGGCGAGTGCGAGCCGCGCGACACCACAAGCACCGCCTCCGCCGGGGGCGACCACACGGTGAACGCCGCCTCCGCCCAGGGCGACGACGCTACGAGCGCCAGCTCTGCGGAGGGCGACGAGACCACGCCCGCCACGGGCGGAGACAGCGACCGTGCCGCGACTCAGACGGGAGCACCGCACGCCACGCGGCGCACGTCAGCCTGGCCTGCCGAGAGTGGCGAGCATTCGCATACAGCCCCTTCGGACACGACGGCTTGGGACACAACAGCTTCGGGCGGTACGGTTTCGGACGCACCGCCATCGCAGGTAGCGCCCTCGGAGGCGGCGTGGGCGGATCCTCCTCCCGAGGACGCCTCCGCACATCACGCCCACGCCGGGCTTCGGCCTGCGGGGGACTGCCGGCATGGGCAGAGCACGCCTGGAGACCACGGCGACGTGCGCCGGGGCCAGCGTGGCCATGAGCCAGGCCGCGATGAGCGGGACGGCGAAGAGCCGGGCCGAACTCGGCATGACGCAGCGGGCGGCCAGGGCGCGTGGCGGCGGTGGAGTGGCGACGCGCGGTGCTCGCATGCGGCGCAGGCACCGGGAACAGCACCGGGGGCACCGGGAACGATGCCCGGTGGGCCCGGACCGGAGCCGGAGACATCACCCGGGAGGGCATCGGGAACAGCACCGGGAACCGGGCGAGGGACGCCGGGAGCGGCGCAAGGAGCGGCGCAGGGTGCGTCACCGGGGGCAGCTCCGGGAGCAGCTCCGGGAGCGTCGGCAGGCACGCCGCCCGGGGCGTTCCAGGGGACGGCGCTGGGGGCGTCACTGGGACCAGCGTTGGGGGCGTCGTTGGGGGCGTCGTTGGGGATGGTGCCGGGGTTGTTGCTGGCGACCGGGCAGGTGCTGCCCCTCTCCAGCGTGCACCGCCTCGCCCGCACCTCAACCCTCGTGCGGATCGTCTTGAACGCCGACGGACAGGTCCTCGACATGGGCCGCAAAGTCCGCCTGGCCACCCCCGCCCAACGACGGGCCATCTTCGCCCGCTACGCCACCTGCTGGATCGACGGCTGCCCCCTGCCCGCGACCATGTGCCAGATCGACCACGCCGACAACTGGAGCACCGGCGGCCTGACCGACCTGAAGCTGCTGGGACCAGCCTGCCAGTTCCACAACCGCCACCGCTACCAGCATCCCGAGCGCTACACCCGCCGCAAAGAAGGCACCGACCGCTGGGCCTTCACCTACCACCGCCTCGGAAGAGCCCGACGACTACGCGAGTGAGGGAGGGGCGGCGCGCGGACAGGCCGGGCTTCGATCGGCGATTGTTCGCCGAGTCTCTGTCCTACCCATGGGACGTACACGACCGCGACTTCACTGCCTATGGCGCCGGCTCCTCCAGTATCTCTGTCACGCGTCGATGTCGTTCTACGGGGTTGTTAGCGTGCGCGGCGTCAGATCTTGGACGTATCCCTCGGCCGCCCCAAGCCGATCCGCACCGATCCGCACCGATCCGCACCGATCCGCACCGATCCGCACCGATCCGCACCGATCCGCACCGAGCGGCTCGTGCTCCGTGAGCCCGAGGCGCGGGACCGTACTACGTTCGTCGAGCTGCTCGCCTCGCCGGAGGTGCACACCTACCTCGCCGGGATCGGGGGGCAGGGGGCGTCAGGGAAAGTCCAAGGGGGGAGGGGCCATCGGGGTGAGGCCGAGGGCGGCAAGTGCGGTCGCGCCGCGCTCGGCATGGCTGCCGCCGGCGAGCACCAGGGTCCGCGCGGACTGGTAGCGGCAGCCGGCGGCGTCGAAGGCGGCTGCCGTGGCGAGCAGCGCCTCCTGGTCGCCGTCGAGCAGGGCTCCGGCTCGCTCCACGATGGCGCCGGCGACCGGGTTGCCGGCCACGACGGTCCGGGCCTCGGCGAGGCGGTCGCGGGCGACGGGACTCCCGGCGAGCACGGCGGCCTCGGTGCGCAGCGCGACATACCAGTGGTGCCAGATCCAGGTGACCCACTTCCACACCCGGCCCGGCTCGGGGGCCGTCCGCTCCATCGCCTCCGGTGCTCGTCCCTGGTGGAGCAGGAGTATGGCGTCGAAGACCGCCCCGTAGCCGTAGGTGTGCTCCGGTGAGCTGCCGAGCTGGTCCAGGACCTGATGCCATTCGCACCGGGAGTCGTGGTCGCCGCGCAGGCCGTGGATCATCGCCACGGCGGCCGCCGCCGGGCTGAGGATCGACCGGGCGGGGCTGCCTGCCCGCCGCCACGCGTCGAGGAACCGGACGCTGCCGGTGAGCACCTCGCCGACGTCGCCCGCCAGCGCGTCGACCATCAGCAATCGGCACGTGGCGCGGTGACCGACCTCCGCCAGCGACGGATGACCGGCCAGTTGCCGTGCCCAGCGGCGGGCGCCCGGCACGTCCCCCGCGCCGAGGCCGGCCTCGGCGGCCATGCCGAGCGCGTCGATCAGCTCGTGGGTGCCGGCCGGCGAGATCGGCAGGGACGTCAGGAGCGTGATCCGGCGCCGGGCCGTGGCCGCTGTGGCGAACGCGTCGCCGGCCCAGCACTGCGCGCCGGTGAGCGCGTCGAGCGCGGCCGACTCGGCGAGCGGGTCGCCGGTCCGGCGGGCGAGCTCGACCGCCCGCTCGGCGCGCGCGATCGTCTCCGGTACGGCGTTCCCGGGCGGGCCCTGGACGGCGCCGAACGCGTCGCTGAGCACCGCGGCCTCGGCCAGTGCCACCGCGGCCCGCGCGGCCGGGTCGTCGCCGGCCAGGTCCCGCGCCTCGGTGACCAGCGCGAGTGCCTCCTCCCGCGACGGGAGCCGTACGAACGTGGTCGAGAACCGGAAGGCGATGGTGGCGGCGGTCGCCAGGTCGGCGGCGGCGCCGGCGGTGTCGCCTGAGGCGCGGGCGGCGTCCGCGGCAGCGAGGCGGAGGCGGTACATGTCGTCGCCGGTCGTCCGGCAGCCGGCCACGGCCGCGGCCTGCCGGAGCATCGCCGCGGCGACGGCGGGGTCGGCCGCGAGCTCGGCCGCCTGCTCATAGCGCCGCTGCGACTCGCCGGTCAGGTTGCGGATGAAGGCCGGTTCCGCCAGGTGGCGGGCGAGCTCGTACGCGTCCGCGCGCTGCTCGGGCCGGTCGGCCGCCCAGGTGAGGGCCGCGCGGAGGTCGTCCGCGACCAGGTCGAACCGAACCCGCCAGTCCTGTCGTACGGTCGCCAGACCGGCGGCCTCCGCCAGGCACCAGCGAAGGTGCCGGGTTCGGGCGTCCACCAGCTCACCGGCCTCGGCGAGCCGCTCGGTCGCGTACTGGCGGATGGTCTCCAGCACCCGATATTCCGTGCCGCCCTGGGACGCCGTCACCACCAGCAGGCTCTGTTCGGCGAGCCTGGCCAGCCCGTCGGCGACCAGGCCCGCCTCCGACCCGGTCACCTCCGCCGCCGCGGCTGCGGTGAACGGCGCCGCGAACACCGACACCCGGCGCAGCAGCGCCCGATCGGCCGGTTCGAGCAGGGCGTGGCTCCAGTCCAGCGCCGCCCGTACGGAACGGTGCCGCTCGTCGGCGCGGGAACCGCCGGTGAGCATCCGGAGCGGGTGGGACAGGGCGGCGGTGATGCCGTCGAGCCCGAGTGTGGGATATCGGGCGGCGGCGAGCTCGATCGCCAGCGCCATTCCGTCCAGGCGCTCGCAGATCGAGGTGACCTGGTCGCGCAGCGGTGGATCGAGCGGCGACCCCACCGCCGCCGCCCGGTCGAGGAACAACGCGACGGCGTCCGACTCGCCGTCGACGGTCAGCGACAGCGGGGGGACCGCGTAGACCCGTTCGAACGGCACCATCAGCCGGGCCCGGCTGGTCGCCAGCACGGTCAACCGCGGGCACCTCGCCAGCAGCCGCTCGATGAGCAGGGCCGCCCCGTGCACCACGTGCTCGCAGTTGTCCAGCACCAGCAGCGCATGACGGTCGGCCAGCGCGGCGACCACGGACTCGGTCATGTCGCGGCCGGGCTGCTCGCCGAGGCCGACCGCCCCGGCGACCGCGGTCGCGATCATGTCCGGATCGGTCACCGGGACGAGGTCGACGAACCACACCCCGTCGGGGTGCTCGCCGGCCGCCTCCGCGGCCACCGCCAGCGCGAGCCGGGTCTTGCCCACCCCGCCGGGACCGACCGCGGTCACCTGGCGGTGTGCCTTGATCATCTCGGTCAGCTCGGCCCGTTCGCTCGCGCGGCCGACGAACGAGGTCAGCGGGGCCGGCAGCGCCGGTGCGGGCCGTGACGGGGCGGCGCCGGCCGGCTCGGGCGCGCGCCGGGCGAGCGCCCGCCGGTCCTGCACCTCCAGCTTGCGCAGCAGGGAGGAGACGTGGCTCTCCACGGTACGCACCGAGATGCACAGCCGTGCCGCGATCTCGGCGTTGCTGAGATGGGCTCCGACCAGTTCCAGGACCTCGGCTTCCCGAGGCGAGATCTCCACTCCTGTCGCCACTGCCCCATCTTGTCGCATGCCCTCCGTACGCGATCCGCGGTGGCCTCCGAGGGTGGTCTGTGCCGTCGCTCCGTACCGTCGCTCCGTGGCCGTTTCCGTGATCACCACGGATGTGGGCGGGCCGGGCCGGGAGCGAGGCTGTGAACCACGCGAACGGCGGGTCGACGCGACCCACGACGACAGGAGTGACCATGACCGGCTCTTCCACCCAGGGCATCACGACCGTGCTGCACCCCGTGTCCGACCTGACGAAGGCCAAGGCGGTGTACGTGGCCCTGCTCGGTGTCCCGCCGCAGACCGACTCGCCCTACTACGTCGGTTTCGACGCCGGGGGCCAGCACATCGGCC
The DNA here is from genome assembly GCF_006874475.1 of Microbispora hainanensis. GTDB lineage: Bacteria > Actinomycetota > Actinomycetes > Streptosporangiales > Streptosporangiaceae > Microbispora > Microbispora hainanensis. The sequence continues at coordinate 5,817 of NZ_VIRM01000097.1, read as the reverse complement.
TGGTGCCGGGCGGTGGGCCGCAGGGCATGACCTCGCCGGTGGCCTACTGGCACGTGCCGGACATCGAGGCGAAGCTCGCCGAGCTGACCGCCGCCGGGGCCACCGTGAAGGAGGCCGCGCACGAGGTCGGCGGCGGCCGCGTGGTGGCCACCGTCACCGACCCCGACGGCAACGTCCTCGGCATCCTGCAGGACCGGTGAACACACCGTGTCCGCCACTGACGGCGGCCCCCGAAGAGACGACGACCCCACCCCTCCGGAAGGACCTCCCATGACCTCTCTCGAATCCGTCATCCTCGAAGTTCCCGACCCCGAGGCCGCGGACGCCTTCTACGACGCCTTCGGCCTGGGCCCGTACGTGGACGTACGCGCCTCGGACGCGCCGGCGACCGGCTTCCGCGGGTTCGCGCTGTCCCTCGTGGTGTCCCAGCCGGGCGACGTGGACGCCTTCGTCGGCGCCGCCCTCGACGCCGGGGCCACGACGCTGAAGCCGGCCACGAAGGGGTTCTGGGGCTACGGCGGCGTCGTACGCGCCCCGGACGGGACGATCTGCAAGATCGCGACCTCGAACAAGAAGGACACCGGTCCGGCGGTCCGGCACATCGACCACGTCACGCTGCTGCTGGGAGTGGCGGACGTCAAGGCGAGCAGGCGGTTCTACGTCGACCGCGGCCTGACCGTGGCGAAGAGCTTCGGCGGCAAGTACGTCGAGTTCGACACCCCGGCGTCGGCCGTCACGCTGGCGCTCTATCCGCGCCGCGCCCTCGCCAAGGACGCCGGTGTCCCCCAGGAGGGCGCGGGATCACATCGGATCGTGATCGGCGGGGCCGCCGGGCCCTTCACCGACCCCGACGGGTTCGTCTGGGAGGCCGCGTCCGCCTGATGAGTCAAGCAGGGCGTGCCCGGACGCGCTCACGCCGCGGCGAGCTCACCCCATCGGACACGGGGACCGACCGCGGCCGTCCTCCGGCCGGCGTCGACGACGATCTGCTTCATCGGGCCCAGGCCGAGGACAAGACCTCCCTCCGTTGTCGAGAAGCCGGTGAAGCCGTGCCCGCCCCGCGTACGGCGAGCTCGAGAACGGTCTCGCGGGCGAGAGTCCGCGCCGCGACGGCGTCGGCCCCGGGTGCGGCAGCGCGGCGGTAGGCGCACCTTTCGGTCGTCCCGACCGGACAGTAAGGGGCGATTGTTAAATCCAGTTGAACTCTTTGCCCCGATATTGCCCATCCCCGGCAAGATCCACCACGATACGTCCCCGGAGTTCATCCGAACCCCACTTATCCCTTTTCCCCCTGTGGGTGCCTGTTTGCCCACATAGGAGAGCTTGTGTTACTCCCGCACGTGCGGCGTGCGGTCCTGATCGGGACCGCCGCCCTCGCCCTGCTGCTCCCGCAGAACGCCGCGTACGGCGCAGCATCGGCCGCACCCGGACCGGACAAGGTCGATCGGGTGGTCCAGAACGACCTGTCCGCCCACGGAAAGGCCACCTTCTGGGTACGGCTCAAGGACCGCGCCGACCTCGGCGCCGCCCGAATGGCCAAGAACAAGAACGACAGGGGGCGGCAGGTCTACCGGCTGAAGTCGGAGACCGCCGCTTCCTCGCAGGCCGGCCTGCGCAAACTCCTCACGAAAGCGCACGCGGAGTTCACCCCCTTCTGGATCGTCAACACCGTCAAGGTGACCGGTGACGCGAAGCTGGCCGCCGAGATCGCCGAGTTGCCCGAGGTGACGGCGATCGAGCCGTCCCGCACCGTGCCCCTGCCCGACCCGCAGCCGGCCAGGGCGCAGGCGGCGACCGCCTCCGTCGAGTGGAACGTCGACCGCGTCAACGCCCCGAAGGTGTGGAACGAGCTCGGCGACCACGGCGAGGGCGTCGTCATCGCCAGCATCGACACCGGTGTCCAGTGGGACCACCCCGCCCTGGTCTCCCAATACCGGGGCACCCAGCCGGGCGGCGCCGTCGACCACAACTACAACTGGTTCGACCCGGCGCACGCCTGCCTCGACCAGGCGCCGTGCGACGACCGCGGCCACGGCACCCACACCGTGGGCACCATGGTCGGCGGGGTCGGCGGGGTCGGCGGGGTCGGCGGGGTCGGCGGGGGCAACGCGATCGGCGTCGCCCCCGGAGCCAAGTGGATCGCGGCCAAGGCCTGCCTGACCACGGGGTGCCCCGACTACGCGCTGCTCGCCGCCGGGCAGTGGATCCTCGCGCCCACCGACTTGAACGGCCAGAACCCCCGTCCCGACCTGGCGCCCGACATCGTCAACAACTCCTGGGGCGGCGAGGGTATCGACCTCTGGTACAAGGACATGGTCGAGGCGTGGGTCGCCGCCGGCATCTTCCCCGCCTTCTCCAACGGCAACGCGGGACCGGGCTGCGACACCACCGGCACGCCCGGCGGGTACGTCGCCAGCTACAGCGCCGGGGCCTTCGACTCCAGCGGCAAGATCGCCTACTTCTCCTCCGGGGGACCGGGCGAGAACGGCGAGATCAAGCCGAACATCTCGGCCCCCGGCGTCGACATCCGCTCGGCGCTGCCCGGCAACGGATACGGGCTGAAGTCGGGCACCTCGATGGCCAGCCCGCACGTCGCCGCGACCGTGGCGCTGATGTGGTCGGCCTCCCCCTACCTTCGGGGCGACATCGAGGGCACCCGGGCGCTGCTCGACCACACGGCGACCGACGTCGACGACGAGGGCTGCGGCGGCACCGCCGCGGACAACTTCGTCTGGGGCGAGGGCATGCTCGACGCGTACGCGGCCGTCAAGGCGACCCCGGCCGGCGAGCTGGGCACGCTGACCGGGACGGTCAGCTCCGACGGCTCCCCGGTCTCCGGCGCGACCGTCGAGGTCTCCGGCCCGCTGAACCGCACCGTCCCCACCGCGCAGGACGGCACCTACAGCCTGCCCCGCCTGCTGAGCGGCGACTACGCGCTCACCGTGCGGAAGTTCGGCTACGACGATGTCACCCGGACCGTCACCGTCGGCACCGACGAGACGGTCACCGAGGACGTGTCGCTCACGGCGCAGACGCTGAGCAGGGTGTCGGGAACGGTCACCAGCGTGGGCCTGCCCGAGGCGGGCGCGACGGTGACCGCCGCGGGCACGCCGGCCACCGCCGTCACCGACGCCCGGGGCCACTACGAGCTGCTGCTGCCGCACAAGACCTACGACCTGAAGGTCGCGGCGGACTCCCTGTGCGCCGAGGACGCCACCGTGCCCGTCACGGTGACCGGCGAGATGACCAGGGACATCGAGCTGGCCAGCCACATCGACGGGTTCGGCCACACCTGCAGGAGCGGTGCCCAGCCGTACGTCGAGGGCACCCACCTGGAGCCTCTCACCTACGACGACGAGACCCAGCGGATCACCCTGCCGTTCGCCTTCCCGTTCTACGGCACGACCTACACCAGCGGCCTGGTCAGCACCAACGGGTTCCTGAGCTTCGGCGACAACGCCTACTCGTTCCCCACCCACAAACCACTGCCCTCCGGCGACGGGCCGAACGCCGCCATCTATCCGTACTGGACCGACCTGGGGCTGTTCGAGGGCGAGGGCGCGCTCTACACGGCCACGATCGGAGCCGCGCCGAACCGCACCTTCGTGGTGGAGTGGCGCAACGCCCGGTTCTTCGGCGTGGACGCGGTCATCTCGTTCGAGGCGCTGCTCGGCGAGGACGGCTCGATCGGGTTCCGCTACCGCGGGATCGACAGCGACTTCAAGGCCGGGGAGAAGGCCACGATCGGCATCGAGAACGGCGACGGCACCGACGCGTTCCAGTACTCGTCCGACAGCCCGGTCCTGCGTGACGGCCAGAGCCTGACCATCGCGGCCCGCGGGCACGGGCTGGTCGCCGGCACCGTCACCGACGCCAACGACGGCGGCCCGCTGGCCGGCGCGACCGTGAAGGTCGGCGACGTCGCCTTCACCACGGGCCCCGACGGCGCCTTCCTCGGGCAGGTGCCCGCGGGCGACCACCACGTGGAGATCTCGGCGGACGACTACGGCACCCTCACCAAGGAGGTCGGCGTCGCCGCCGGCGGCCGGACCCAGGTGGACGCCGCACTGGCCACCGGCCGGGTCACCGCGTCCACGAACCAGGTCACCCTGGTGATGCCGGCCTCGGCCACCAGGAACGCGACCTTCGAGCTGTCCAACCCGGGCTCCGACGCGACGTACACGGTCGAGAACGACCCGGCGCAGACCTGGCTCGGCGTGACGCCGGCGAGCGGGAGCATCAAGGCGGGCGGGTCCGTGACGCTCCGGGTCACCGCCTCAAGCGCGGGACTGTCTCCGGGGGATGTCCGCACCGGTGTGCTGCTCGTGCGCTCGTCGAGCGGCCGGGCGCCGGTCGTCCCGGTCAGCGTGGTCGTCGTGGTGCCGAAGGTGCAGGTCGCCGTCGAGGCGGGCGGCGGCAGGAACGTGGTCGACGCGGCCGGCGACACGTGGACGGCCGACCGGGAATACACCCCCGGCGGGTACGGCTACGTGGGCGGCGGAAAGGCGAAGACGTCGCCCACGGACGTCAAGGGCACGTCCGAGCAGGGACTGTTCCGCAGCGCCCGCGAGGGCATGCGGGCCTACCGGTTCGACCGTCTTCCTGACGGCGTCTACACGGTGGAGCTGGGCTTTGCCGAGACCGGGCACAAGAAGGCGGGCAAGCGCGTCTTCGACGTCGCCGTCGCGGACGCCCCGGTCATCCAGGGGCTCGACCTGGCCAAGGAGGCCGGCGAGAACACGGCGGTGACCCGCCGGTACACGGTGAAGGTCACCGGCGGCCGGCTCGACGTGGTCTTCCGGCCCCACAAGGGCGACCCCATCGTGAACGCGATCCGGGTCACCGAGCGTCCGGACAAGGCGGGCGCCTAACCGCCTCCCCTCTGAGACCGGCCCGCCCCCTCCGGCGGGCCGGTCTTTCCGCGTTTGCGTGCTCGTGCGATGGCCGCGCTTCGGCTCGGGATCCGGCGTGCTGTCCGGCGGGGGCGCGAGAGGTGGTCTTCTTGAGTGCGGCTTGACGAATTCCGGGCGGGCATGCGATTCTGACTACGGGATAGAGGTTGACAATGCGGATAAGTGTGGACATTCGTTTGTAGTTTGCTTTATGCTGCCCTCTCACGCTCGCCCTCGGCATCCCACTTCCTCCTATCGAGTGAGCTGTCCTCCGGCGCGCGTGTAGTCAGTCCGCGAGTCCTCGGAAGGACACCTGTTGGCAGCCTCGCCTCACGCCGCGCCTCACGCCTCGTCCCACGCTTTCGCCGTTCCGCCCGGTCCTCGCCGCGTCTCCTTCGCGCGGATCGAGGAGCCGCTCGAAGTGCCCGACCTTCTCGCCCTGCAGACCGAGTCGTTCGACTGGCTGGTGGGCAACGAGCGATGGAAGGGCCGGGTCGAGGCGGCTCGCCAGGCCGGGCGCAAGGACATTCCGCTTCAGTCGGGTCTCGAAGAGATCTTCGAGGAGATCAGTCCCATCGAGGACTTCTCCGGAACCATGTCCCTGTCGTTCCGGGATCACAGGTTCGAGCCGCCCAAGTACTCGGTCGACGAGTGCAAGGACAAGGACATGACGTACTCCGCCCCGATGTTCGTCACGGCGGAGTTCATCAACAACACCACGGGTGAGATCAAGAGCCAGACGGTGTTCATGGGCGACTTCCCGCTCATGACGTCGAAGGGCACCTTCATCGTCAACGGCACCGAGCGTGTCGTGGTCTCCCAGCTCGTCCGTTCGCCCGGTGTCTATTTCGAGCGCAGCATCGACAAGACGTCGGACAAGGAGCTCTTCGGCGCCAAGGTCATCCCCTCAAGGGGGGCCTGGCTG
>NZ_VIRM01000096.1 GCF_006874475.1 Microbispora hainanensis | reverse complement strand
GATCCGGCGGCACCTCGGGTGCATCAGCAGCCTCAAGACTGCCGACAAAAGCGATGGTGCACCAGTGAGCGCGCCGCCTGTCGCCGGCCGTCCCCGACGAGGTCAGCGCGTGCGCGGCCACACGCCGTCGTAGCGGTAGCCCAGCTTCTCGACGTCCAGGACGCTCGCGACCGTTTCGCTGTAACGGGGCAGGCGGCTGGACTCGGTGACGTTCCCGTACGCCGACCGGATCGGGGCACCGGGATGGCGGGAGCGCCACATGTGCCACAGCAGGTCGCCGAAGCAGGCGATGACCCAATACAAGGGGTCGTTCGGGGCGGAGGGCAGGGCCAGGTCGCCTCCGATGCCCATCTGCACCGCGCCGATGTGGACCTCCATCTGCATGTTGAACACCTGGAAGTCCGGATTTTTCAGCATGTTCACCATGAGATCGGACGAGGCCCACGCGGGGATCTTCCCGCTGTCGGCATAGGAACGCCGGAGCGGGTGGGGCCCCGGGATTCTGGCGGTCCACCCGGCGAACGCGCCGTCGAGCACGGCCTGATCGTGTTCCGCGCTGCCGTTTCCCCCGAAATACGCCTTCGACAGCACCGCCGAGCGCTGCGGCGACCGGCTGTCGCGCGTCCAGTCCCAGTACGGCACGGACACGCCCGGATCGATGCGCTGGAGCTCCCGCTCGAAGTGCAGGAGATATCTGCGCTGCCACGGCAGGAAGAAGCCGTTGGCGTGGGTGGCCGCGAACTGCTCCGTGTAGGCGTTGACCAGCGCGTCGTAGGTTCCCCGTGCCTTCAGCGCGCGCACCGCCCGGACGAACGCCTCCCACTGCACGTTGGTCATGTCGCCGACCCGCCGGCGAACCGTGGGCGGGGCCGGATCCCCGTACGCCGCCGGACCGCGTACCCCGAACGCGATCGCCGCCGTTCCCCACACCGCTGACGCCAGCATCTCCCGCCTGCTCGGCCCGCGCATCTGTCCGCCCCCCGAATGTCACCGGATCCCCGTGGTCTGTTGCGACCGGCCGAAAGATTAGAACGGCGAAGCCGCTTGACCGTGAATTTCGCGGCGTGTCGGGGTGCCGGGGCCGTGGGCACGGGCCGTGGGCACGGGGCGTCGGGGCGGGGTTGTCGGTGCGGTGTGCCACTGTAGGAAGCGTGCGCCGCATCCACCCCTACGCCGAGGACGAGCCGGACATCCCCGCCGCCTACGCCTATCCGCGCGACCACTGGCTGCGCCTCAACATGGTGAGCAGCGCCGACGGCGCGGCCTGGGTCGAAGGCCACTCGGAGGGCCTGTCCGGCCGGGCCGACAAGCGGATCTTCGGAGTGCTGCGCGGCCTGGCCGACGTCGTGCTGGCCGGGGCCGCCACCGTCCGCACGGAGGGATACCGACCGGCCCGCCCGCGCGAGTCGTGGCGGGGCCTGCGGGAGGGCAGGCCTCCGGCGCCGCCCATCGCCGTCGTCACCCGCCGCCTCGATCTCGACCTCGGCAGTGAGCTGTTCACCGAGGCGGAGCCGTACGCCCGGACGATCGTGATCACGACCGAGTCGGCGCCGAAGGAGCGCCGCGAGGAGGCGGCCGCCAGGGCCGACGTCATCGTCGCGGGCGAGGAGACGGTCGATTTCGCGACGGCTGTGAGCGAGCTGCGCGCCCGGGGACTCGGCCGCGTCCTGTGCGAGGGCGGCCCCCGGGTGAACGCCCAACTGGCCGCCGCCGGCCTGGTCGATGAGCTGGCGCTGACCGTGAGCCCGCTTCTGGTCGGCGGCGACGCGGCGCGCATACTGGACGGCGTCGCATCGCACACGCCGCTGACCCTCGCCCAGGTGCTCGAAGAGGACGGTTTCCTCTTCTGCCGATACATCAGGGAGGCGCAGGATGAATCTTCCGGTTGAGCCGGAGATCCCCGATCTGGATCTACCGGTCGTGCCGCCGGTCGCGCCGATGCTCGCCAAGGCCGTCAAGGGGCTGCCGAAGCAGGACGGCACGCTCTTCTACGAGCCGAAGTGGGACGGCTTCCGCTGCATCGTCTTCCGCGACGGCGACGAGGTCTTCCTCGGCAGCAGGAACGAGCGGCCCTTCACGCGCTACTTCCCCGAGCTGGTCGAGGCCATCCGGCAGGAGCTGCCGCCCAGGTGCGTCGTGGACGGCGAGATCGTGCTGATCAGGGGGCAGTCGCTCGACTTCGACGCGTTGCAGCAGCGCATCCATCCCGCGCAGTCGCGGGTGCGGCTGCTGGCCGGGAACACGCCAGCGTCCTTCGTCGCCTTCGATCTGCTCGCCAGCGGGACGGAGGACCTCATGGAGGCGCCGTTCTCGGAGCGGAGGGCCCGGCTGGAGGAGGCGCTGGCGGGCGCGGGCCGTTCCGTACGGCTCACGCCGGTGACCCGGGACGAGAGCCTGGCGGCCGAGTGGTTCGACGCGTTCGAGGGCGCCGGTCTGGACGGCATCGTCGTCAAGCCGGGCGATCAGCCGTACGCGCCGGACAAGCGCGTGATGTTCAAGGTCAAGCACGAGCGGACGGCCGACTGTGTGGTGGCGGGCTACCGCGAGCACAAGTCGGGGCCGATCGTCGGCTCGCTGCTGCTCGGGCTCTACTCGCCGGACGGCCGCCTGCACCACGTGGGCGTCGCCGCGTCCTTCCCGATGAAGCGGCGGGAGGAACTCGTCGAGGAGCTCGCGCCCTACCGGGTGGAGGACCTGAGCGAGCATCCGTGGGGACACTGGGCCGAGGTCGCGACGGGCGGCGCCGGGGGCCAGCGCCTGCCCGGCGCCGTGTCGCGGTGGAACGCCAAGAAGGATCTGTCGTTCATCCCGCTGCGGCCGGAACGGGTGGTCGAGGTGGCCTACGACCACATGGAAGGCGACCGGTTCCGGCACACCGCGCAGTTCCGCCGCTGGCGCCCGGATCGCACGCCCGAGTCCTGCACGTACGAACAGCTCGAACGCCCGGTGAGCTACGACCTCGACAAGATCCTCGCCCGGTGACACTCGGTGGGCCGTTGACCCGCTGCACTGACCCAGCGGGCCGCTGAGCGCCTGCCCCCGCTGGGCCGTTGACCTGCTGCTGACCTGCTGACCCCTCACAGATCCGTTGGCCCGTCGCACCGCCGGCCGGCCATCAGCAGCCCTGACCTTCAGCCGGTCAGGGCGCGGACGGCGGCGGTGACGACGACGGCGACCGCCACGACCACCAGGAACGGCGCGCGCAGCAGCAGCGCGACGGCCGCCGCGGCGAGCCCGGCGGCCCGGGCGTCGACCACGAGCGTGCGACCGTCGGCGAAGGTCTGCAGGGCGATCAGCGCGGCCAGCGCCGCGATCGGCACCAGCGCGGCCAGCCTGCGGACGAGGGGCCGCTCCAGCACCGCCGCCGGCACCGAAAGGCCGAGCAGCTTCACGGCATAGCACCCGGCCGCCGTGACGACGATCGCGACCCAGACCATCAGCGTCCTCCTCGGGGCGAACGGGTGAGCAGCCGTGACGCGGCCAGCACGGCGGGTGCGGCGAGCACGGCCACCAGCACCGGCACACCTACGGGCACGAACGGCACGCAGGCGAGGGCGAGCACCACGGCCAGCACCGCCACCACCGCCTCCGCGCGCCGGGCGAGCGGGTCCCGGGCCGCCTGCGGTGCGCGGGGCGCCTCATCGCGCGGTCCGGCGTGACCAGCGGGTCCGCCGTCACTGGGCGGTTCGGCAGGGGGAGCGGCGGCGGGCGTGGAGGAGGAACGGCCTCGGAGCATGGGCAGGAGCAGGGCGAGGAAGACGGCCGGACCGGCGGCGTCGAGCCCCCAGGCCGTCGGATCGCCCAGCGCGGAGGCGCCCAGCGCGCCCAGGAACGTGGTGATGTTCCACCCGGCGTACAGGCTGACCCCGGTCACCGTGAACCCGAGCCGGGCGAGGCGCCGGTCGGGCTGGGCCAGGGCCACGGCGGAGGTTTCGTCGATCACCCACTGCGCGGCGAGCGGGCGGACCGATCCGGGGAGCCCGAGCAGCTGCGACAGCCGCAGCCCATAGAAGGCGTTGCGGACGCCGAGCAGCAGCGCCCCGGCCGCGGCGGCGAGCGGGTTGCCGCCGCCGCCGAGCGCGCCCACCAGCGCGAACTGGGACGCCCCGGTGAACACGAACAGCGACAGCACGCAGGTCTGGACGACGGTCATCCCCGCACCCGCCGAGGTCACGCCGAACGCGAAGCCCGACAGGCCGACGGCAGTGCCGACCCCGAGGGCGTCCCGTACGACCGCCGCCCGGGGCTTCGGCGGCAGGCCGGCCTGCACTGGTGTCGTGGTCACCCGCCAGAGAGTAACGAAGCGTGCAGGTATGTCCCCCATGGGGTCGGTGGCCAAGACGTGCCGGCGGGGACGGCCTTGTGGCGGGGACGGCTCAGGCGCCGGTGCAGACCAGGACCCGCATGGACCGGTCGGCGAGGCAGACCTTGGCCTCGGCGGGCAGGATCTCCTCGGCGTACGGGTCGTCGCGGACATCCTCCTCGGCGGTGTCGAGGACGGGACGCCAGGCGGCCCCCAGCTCCGGACCCGGGAGGGCGAACGTCAGGTTCTCGTGGTGCGCGTTGATCAGCAGCAGGAACGTCTCGTCCCTGATCCGCTCGCCGCGCGGGCCGGGCTCGCTGATGGCCTCGCCGTTGACGTACACCGCCAGCGACTTCGCGTAGCCCGTGTGCCAGTCGCCGTCGGTCATCTCGGTGCCGGACGGCGTGAGCCAGATGATGTCCCTGCTGCCGTCCCCGGGCGAGTGGCCCTGGAAGAACCGGCGCCGCCGGAAGACGGGATGCGCCCGCCGTAACGCGGCCAGGCGGCGGACGAACTCCAGCAGGTCGCCCTCCTGCCGGATCAGCGACCAGTCGATCCACGAGATCTCGTTGTCCTGGCAGTAGGCGTTGTTGTTGCCGTGCTGGGTGCGGCCGAACTCGTCGCCCGCCAGCAGCATCGGCACGCCCTGGGACACGAACAGCGTGGTGAGGAGGTTGCGCCGCTGCCGCCGGCGCAGCCGTACGATGCCGGGATCCTCCACGGGGCCCTCGGCGCCGCAGTTCCAGGAGCGGTTGTCGTCCGTGCCGTCGCGGTTGCCCTCGCCGTTGGCCTCGTTGTGCTTGTGGTCGTACGACACGAGGTCGTTGAGGGTGAACCCGTCGTGGGCGGTCACGAAGTTGATCGAGGCGACCGGGCGGCGGCCGCTGCTGGCGTAGAGGTCGCTGGAGCCGGCCAGGCGCGAGGCGAACTCGGGCAGCGTCCGGGAGGCGCCGCGCCAGAAGTCCCGCACGGAGTCGCGGTATTTGCCGTTCCACTCCGTCCACAACGGCGGGAAGTTGCCGACCTGGTAGCCGCCGGGGCCGACGTCCCACGGCTCGGCGATGAGCTTGACCTGCGAGATCACCGGGTCCTGCTGGATGAGGTCGAAGAACGCGCTCAGCCGGTCGACGTCGTGCAGCTCCCGGGCCAGCGCGGCGGCCAGGTCGAAGCGGAAGCCGTCCACGTGCATGTCGAGCACCCAGTAGCGCAGCGAGTCCATGATGAGCTGGAGCGCGTGGGGCGAGCGGACGTTCAGCGAGTTGCCGCACCCGGTGTAGTCGAGGTAGTAGCGGCGGTCCTCCTCGCGGAGGCGATAGTAGGCGACGTTGTCGATGCCGCGGAAGCCCAGCGTGGGGCCCATGTGGTCGCCCTCGGCGGTGTGGTTGTAGACGACGTCGAGGATCACCTCGATCCCCGCGTCGTGCAGGGCCCGCACCATCGCCTTGAACTCCTGGACCTGCTCGCCGCGCTGGCCCGAGCTGGCGTACGCGTTGTGCGGCGCCATGTAGGCGATCGTGTTGTAGCCCCAGTAGTTGGTCAGCCCCCGGGCGACCAGGAAGTGCTCGGGCACGAACTGGTGCACGGGCATGAGCTCGACCGCCGTCACGCCGATCGACAGCAGGTGGTCGATCACGGCCGGGTGCGCGAGCCCGGCGTAGGTGCCCCGCTGCTCCTCGGGGACGGCGGGATGGCGCATGGTCAGGCCGCGCACGTGCGCCTCGTAGATCACGGTCTCGTGGTACGGCGTGCGGGGCGGCCGGTCGTTGCCCCACTCGAAGAACGGGTTCACGACCACGTTCTTCGGCATGTATGGCGCGGAGTCGGCGGTGTTGAGCCGCGCGGGGTCGGCGAAATGGTAGGAGAAGAGCGACTCGTTCCACCGCACCGAGCCCTCGATCGCCTTGGCGTACGGGTCGAGCAGCAGCTTGGACGGATTGCACCGGTGCCCGTGGTCGGGGCGGTAGGGGCCGTGCACGCGGAAGCCGTACCGCTGGCCGGGCATGATCCCGGGCACGTAGCCGTGCCAGACGAACCCGTCGACCTCGGGCAGGTCGACGCGAGTTTCCTCCCCTCTGTCGTCGTACAGGCACAGTTCGACCCGCTCGGCCACTTCTGAGAACACCGAGAAGTTGGTGCCCACACCATCCCAGGTGGCGCCGAGCGGGTAGGGCTCTCCGGGCCAAACCTCGCGCATGTAACCTCATTCTCCACTGCTCGGGCGAATCGTGCACCCGCGACGACCCCTGCTCTTGCATGGGAACGCGGGAGCCCCCGCCGGATCGGGTCCGGCGGGGGCTCCCGCTGGTGCTCAGCCGACGAGTTCGGCGTTGAGAGTGATCGTCGTGCCGGCGAGCGCCTTGCTCACCGGGCAGTTCGCCTTGGCGGTCTCCGCGGCCTGCTGGAAGTCCTCGGCGGAGATGCCGGGCACCTGCCCGCGGACAGAGATCACGATGCCGGTGATGCCCTCGCCCGGCTGGAAGGTGACGTCCGCGCGGGTCTCCAGCGACTGGGGCGGCGTGCCGGCCTTGGCCAGGCCGGCGGACAGGGCCATCGAGAAGCACGAGGAGTGGGCGGCGGCGATCAGCTCCTCCGGGCTCGTCTTGCCGTTGGCCGCCTCCGCCCGGGAGGGCCAGGAGACGTCGAAGGTGCCGACCCCGGAGGTGTCGAGCGAAACGGTGCCCGAACCGTCGAGCAGTGCGCCCTTCCACTGCGTCGTCGCGGTACGAGTGGTCGCCATGGCGATATCCCTTCAGTAAGCGGAGCCTATCCACAGGCACCTTAACGCCGCCGCCGACGCGTCGGGCCCGCGGCATGGCCGGTAGCCGGCTCACGCCGGGGCCGCGCGCTCCAGGACCGCCTCCAGGTCGACGCCGGAGGGCAGCGTGCCGAGGGCGCGCCCCCAGTCGCCGGACAGGCGTGAGGCGCAGAACGCGTCGGCCACCGCGGCGGGGGCGTGCCGTACGAGCAGGGACGCCTGGAGGACCAGCGTCATCTCCTCGGCCACCCGGCGCGCGTCGGCCTCGCCCGCGGCGGCGAGCCTCTTCAGGACCCGCTCGGCCGCGTCGGCGACCCTCCGGTCCTGGGCCAGCGTCACCTCGGCGAAGAACGCCTCGACCGCTTCGGGCTCCCTGGCCATCACCCGCATCAGGTCGAGGGCGGCCACGTTGCCCGAGCCCTCCCAGATGCCGTTCAGCGGCGACTCCCGGAACAACCGGGGCATCTGCGACTCCTCGACGTACCCGTTGCCGCCGAGGCACTCCAGCGCCTCGGCCGCGTGGACCGGCGCCCGCTTGCACACCCAGTATTTGCCGGCGGCGAGGGCGGCCCGGCGGAACAGGCCCTCGGCCGCGTCGCCCCGGATCGCCCGGTCGGTCGCCCCGGCCAGGCGCATCATGAGCGCGGTCGCGGCCTCCGACTCCAGCGCCAGGTCGGCGAGCACCGAGCGCATCAGCGGCTGCTCGGCCAGCGTCCGGCCGAACGCCCTGCGGTGACGGGCGTGATGAAGCGCCTGCGTCAGGCCGTATCGCATGCCGGCGGCCGAGCCGATCACGCAGTCGAGCCTGGTCATGTTCACCATCTCGATGATCGTCCGGACGCCCCGGCCCTCCTCGCCGACGAGGTAGGCGATCGCGCCCTCATATTCGACCTCGGCCGAGGCGTTCGACCGGTTGCCGAGCTTGTCCTTCAACCGCATCAGACGAATCGCGTTGCGGGTGCCGTCGGGCAGCACGCGGGGGAGCAGGAAGCACGACAGCCCGCCCGGGGCCTGGGCCAGCACCAGGAACACGTCGCACATCGGGGCGGAGTTGAACCACTTGTGGCCGGTCAGGGCGAAGCTCCCGTCGCCCAGCGGCTGGGCCCTGGTGGTGTTGGCCCGCACGTCGGAGCCGCCCTGCTTCTCGGTCATGGCCATCCCGGCCAGCACGCCGCGCTTGTCCCTGGCCGGGCGCAGCCCGAAGTCGTACGTGCGGGAGGCCAGCAGCGGCTCCCACTCGGCGCGCAGCGACGGCGAGTGCCGCAACGCGGCCACGGCGGCGTACGTCATCGAGATCGGGCAGCCGTGCCCGGCCTCGACCTGCGACCAGGTGAAGAACTTGGCGGCCCTGGCGACGTGCGCACCCGGCCGGGCCGACGTCCAGGGCGCGGCGTGCGCGCCGCTCTCGACCGCGACCGTCATCAGCTCGTGCCACGCCGGGTGGAACTCGACCTCGTCGATCCTGTTGCCGTAGCGGTCGTGGGTCCGCAGGACGGGCGGGTGCTCGTTGGCCAGCCGCCCCCACTCCTGCGCCTTCGCCGAACCGGCCAGCAGGCCGAGCTGGCGCAGCTCCCCGGTCGCCCAGTCCGCCCCTTCCCTGGTGAGCCCCTCCAGCAGCGCCTTGTCGGCCGCGACGTCGTGGCCGGACAGCGGTGGCACCTGGTTGGTCACGTCGTGGGTCACTGGGTCCTCCTGTGGTCGATGCAGGGACTCGTCCATACCGGGACGTCCACGATGCCGGGACTCCATCTCAACATCCCAAGCGGCCGGGACAAACACCGGACAGCAAACGGTCAAGCGCCGGAAATCTCCAGTCCGAGCTCCTGGGCCGCCTCCAGGGCGAGGTCGCGGGCGTAGTCCTGGTCGGCCCCCGCCTCGCACAGCACCCGGTGGACGCCCTCGATCGCGCGCCGGTCCCCGCGCCCGGCCAGGCCGCGCGCGGCCTCGGCCACCGTCGTCAGATCACGGTCCGCCAGCCGGGAGACCAGGGCGTCCCTGATGGGCGCGGTGTCGGCGGGCAGCCCCGCGATGCCCATCGTGGCCCAGTCGCGCACCTCGTCGTCGGCGCACCGGCTCAGCCGGATCAGCGCGGCCAGCCCGTCCTCGTCGTCCGGAGACAGCACCGCGGCGAGTGCCATGGGATCGTGGACCGTGGGCTCCCGGCCCGGCGTGTCGATGAGCTTGAGCACCTCGGGGAGCGCCCGTTCGTCGGTCTGGTGGCCGAACGCGCGGAGCAGCGCCTCGACGACCGCGGGGTCGGTCTCGTGCCGGGCCAGGTCGCGCAGGATCTCCAGGACGCGGTCGCGGTAGGGGTCGTGCGCGGTGTCCCCGCCGAGCCCTGTCTCCCCGCCGGACCATGGCCGGCCGTCGAGCCCCGTCCGCCTGACGAGCGCGGCCTGCCTGCCGACGCCCGTGACGCGGCCGAACTGCGCGAGCACGTCGACGCCGAACTCCCGTTCCACCGGGTCGTCGCTCTCGCACAGCCGGGTCAGCGCGAGGAACGTCTCCTCGTCGTGGCGGGACTGGAGCGCGTGAACGGCCGCCCACCACGTCTCGTCGTCCTCGTCCAGGTCGCGGTAGGGAAGCACGCGCCTGAGCAGCACGTCCGGGGGCGGACGCAGGCCGAGAGCCGCCTCCAGGACCGTCGCGATGGCGGCGTGCCCCTGCTGGCGGGTGATCGAGTAGTCGCCGCCGGCGCCGCGCGCCTCGACCGTGACCCGCCGGGTGCCGTCGGCGGCGGAGGTGTGGGCCACCAGCACCGTGTGCTCGCCCTCCACCTTCCTGGAGACCTCCTCGCGCAGCACGGCTTCGACATCCACCGCCGCCAGCCGCGTGGCGATCTCCAGCGGGGTCATGCCGTCCCAGCCCGGCGCGGACGGGTCGGCGCCGTGCTCCAGCAGCGACCAGACGATCCCGTACGCCCCGAAGACCGCGGCCAGCGTCAGCGGGGTGTCGCCGTCGTCGTCGGCCCGGCCGGGGTCGGCCCCGGCGTCGAGCAGGATGTCGGCCGACTCCAGGTTGCCGTTGGCCGCGGCCCACAGCAGGGGCGTCCAGCCGCCCTCCTCCGCCGCGTCGGGGTCGGCGCCGCCGTCGAGCAGCGCCTGCACGGTCTCGGCGTGGTTCCAGCACGCCGCCGCACAGAGCGGAAGACCCTCCCCGTGTCCTCCGCTCGGCTGGTCCGGGTCGGCGCCATACTCCAGGAGCAGCCTGACGATGTCGTGGTGGCCGTCGACGGCCGCCCGGTAGAGCGGCGTCGTCCCCTGAGCGGGGTTCACGGCGGTGTCCGGGTGCAGCAACGCCGCCACCCGCGCGACGTCCCCTCCCGCTATCGCCTCCAATAACCTGCTGCGGGTCACGACTCCATGCTCACACAGCCCCTTCCGTACGTCGTCCGCAGGGATCGTCTCCCTGGATCGTCTCCCAGGATCGTTCCCAGGGAGGAGGGATCGCGGGGCCGGCCGGGATACGGTGAGGGGCGTGAACGATCCGGGTGGTATGCGGGCATCCGACGCCGAACGCGAGTCCGTGGTGGAGCAGCTGCGCGTGGCCTCCGCCGAGGGGCGGCTGACCCTCGCGGAGCTGACCGAGCGGACCGAGGCCGCCTACCTTGCGCAGACCCATGGCGAGCTCGCCCAGATCACCGCCGACCTGCCGGGAGGCTCTCCCGCACCCCGGCCCGCCGCGCCGGCCGCCCCGCAGGGCAGGATGCGCAAATGGATCGTGGCGGTGCTGGGCGACGCCAAGAGGACCGGCACGTGGCGGATCGACGACGGCATCGGCGCGGTCTGCGTGATGGGCGACGTCGTCCTCGACCTGCGCCAGGCCGAGGTGCGCGGGCGTGAGGTGGACATCGTCGCCGCGTGCGTGATGGGCGACGTGAAGATCATCGTGCCGGACGGCGTCGACGTCGAGCTGTCCGGGATCACGATCATGGGGGACAAGAAGGTCCAGGTGATCGAGGCGCCCCGCGGCCAGTCCGCCCCCGTCGTCAAGGTCACGGCGTACGTGCTGATGGGCGACGTGAAGATCATCGGCGACTCGCACGCCGCCCCGATCAAGCGCGGCTTGTTCGCCTGGAGCGAGTGGTGGCAGGAGCGCCGCCAGCGCCCGGGCTACGGCGGGCACGAGATGCCCCACCGCCGCCACCACGGCCTGCACTGATCGGCCCCACTGGCCGGGCCTCCCGATCGGGCCTGCTGATCGGGCGGCGCCGGCCGGATGGCCCTATACGCCCGACTGCGCCGGCGCAACGCCTGTCACCAAGACGTTCTCGCCGTTCAGCCGCCGAGAACGTGCCGCATTCGCGGCGAGAGAGGCGTCCGCTGGGGCGGCCGACCACTCCCGGG
>NZ_VIRM01000095.1 GCF_006874475.1 Microbispora hainanensis | reverse complement strand
CCCCGGGTCGCGTCGCGAGGAGGCCGTCGTAACTCGATGGCCGGAAGGCGGTCGCCTGTGGCACGGTATGGGCGTGTCCGAGCAGATTCCGGCGCCTCGCAGCGTGGACGAGGCCATCGCCGCCGAGCAGGCGGGCCGCGCCCCGCGCTACCTGTACTTCTGGGGCCACCGGCCGGCCCGCGACGGCGGCATCGGTCCCGGCTGCCTGTCGCAGTGGTGGCCCGCCGCCTTCACCGAGGACGGCCACACCTTCGCCTCCGCGGAGCACTACATGATGGCGCACAAGGCCTGGCTGTTCGGCGACGAGCAGACCGCCGAGCGCATCCTCGCGGCAGGCCACCCGCGCGAGGTCAAGCAGCTCGGCCGCGTCGTACGCGGCTTCGACGACCAGGTCTGGGTCGCCAACCGGTTCGACATCGTGGTCCGCGGCAGCACCGCCAAGTTCGGCCAGAACCCCGAGCTGTCGCGCTTCCTGCTCGCGACCGGAGACCGGGTCCTGGTGGAGGCCAGCCCGCTCGACCGGATCTGGGGCATCGGCCTGGCCGCCGACGACGAACGCGCCGCCAGCGCCTCGACCTGGCAGGGCCTCAACCTGCTCGGCTTCGCCCTGATGGCGGCCCGTGACGCGTTGAAGCCCGGCTCGTGAACGCGGACACCGCGCCGCTCTCTTCCGCGTGATGTGACGGCGCCGTCCCACGTACGACGCCGCCCGCGCATCTCCGGACTAGACGAACCGCCACAGGTGGTCGCCCGTGCCGTTGTCGTCGGCGAGCATGATCTGGGCGCCCTGGGCGGTGGAGCCGCCGCTGACGCCGAGGACCCGGCCGCCGTTGGCGCACTGGATGCGGAAGTATCCGTTGGATCCGTACCGCAGCCGCCACCGGTGGTCGGCGGTGCCGTTGTCGGCCCACTGGAGCACCCGCGCCCCGGCGGCCGTGCTCGCGTTCTCCACGCCGAGCACCTTGCCGCTGTTGGAGTTGCGCAGGCGCAGGTAGCCGCCCGAGTCCACGACGGCGGTCCACAGGTGGTCGGCCGTGCCGTTGTCGCCCCACTGGATCACCAGGCCGCCGTCGGCCGTGGACATGTTCTGCACGCCCAGCACCAGCCCGCTGGCCAGGTTCTGGATGCGCCGGGCGCCGTTCGGCACGAACCGCCACTGGTTGTCCGCGCTGCCGTTGTCGGAGTCCTGCACCGCCTGGGTCCCGTTGGCGGTCGAGGCGCCCTGGATGGCCAGCAGTTTGCCGCTGTTGACGTTGCGGATCTTGTGGGAGCCGTCGCCGACGTCGGCGATCGTCCAGCGGTGGTCGGCGGTGCCGTTGTCGCTCCACTGCAGGACGCGGGCGTTGTCGCTGGTCGACATGTTCTCCACCCCCAGCACCTTGCCGCTGTTGACGTTGCGCAGCCGTACGGCGGTGCCGTCGACGACCAGCTCCCAGTCGTGGTCGGCGGTGCCGCTGTCGGTCCACTGCAGGGCGAGACCGCCGTCGGCGGTGGACATGTTCTGGATGCCGAGAACGAGCCCGCTGGCCGCGTTGACCAGCCGGTAGCTCGCGCTCCCGCCTCCGCCGCCACCGCCGGCGGTGTTCCAGTAGACCGTGTAGTTGTACCCGTGGGCGTCGTGGAACGGGCCGAGGGTGACCGGCGACCCGTTCGCGGTGGCCGTGAACGTCAGCCCCGTGGTGCCGGTGCGGCTGATCGAGGAGGTGTCGAGGGCGGGCAGCGCCGACAGCGCCGTGTTGCCGTAGTTCCCCGCCAGGACGACCGGGCCGTACGTGATCGCCGCGACGTTGGGGTTGTCGTTGGCGGCCTTCATGACCACGCGCATCGGCAGGCGGACCGTGACGGTGTCGCCGGAGGCCCAGACGCGGGTGAGGGTCGCGTAGGAGCCCGGGGTGGTGTCGACGTTCTGCTGCTCGCCGTTGACGCTGATCGTCGCCCCGGTGGCCCAGCCGGGGATGCGCACGCGCATCGGCCACGACCCGCCGGCGTTGCCGTCGACCTGCAGGGTGACGGTGTCGCTCGCCGGATAGGACGTGGTCTGGGTGACCGTGATCCCCCGCTGGGTCCAGTTCAGCACCGACGGCGTGAACAGGTTCACGATCAGGGTGGTGCCGTTGTAGAAGTACACGGAGTCCATCAGTGCCGTGTTGACCTCCACCCCCGTGCCCTGGCAGCACCAGAAGGAGGTGTAGTCGGTGCTGTAGGTGCCGCCGCCCCACGCCGGGCCGACGCCGCGGCGGCCGCCCGGCTTGAGCGGCGTGAAGTAGGTGACGTGCCCGTGGCCGTCGGACGGGTTCTGCGCGCCGATGATGTGGTTGAACAGCGCCTGCTCGTAGAAGTCGAAGTACGCCGCCCGGTTGGGGTCGAGCAGCCACAGCTCACGGGTCAGCTTGAGCATGTTGTAGCTGTTGCAGTGCTCGCAGGTGTCGTTGGTGAGATACCCGGCGATGGCGTTCGGGGCCCGGAAGTGCTCCGCCTGGCTGTTGCCGCCGATCGCGTACGTGTGCGCGCCGACGGTGATGTTCCAGGCGTTGGTGGCGATGTCCCGATAGCGGGTGGTGCCGGTCGCCTTGTATTCGCGGGCCGCGCCGATCCACTTGGGCACTTGGGTGTTGGCGTGCAGGCCGTTGAGCTGGTCCTGGCCGGCCGCGAGAGGGGTGAACACGGCCGCGTGGTCGAACCGCTGCGCCACGGTCAGCCAGCGGGCGTCGCCGGTCTGCTGGTAGAGGTCGGTGAGCACCGCGTTCATGCCGCCGAACTCGGTGCCGAGCATGGCCTGCATCTGGCTGCCGCTCAGCCTGCCGGTCCGCCAGTCCACCCATCCGGCCAGCGCCAGGAGCACGTCGCGCGCCTGGGTGCTGCCGATATGACGCCACACGTCGAGCAGGCCGGCCATGGTCTTGTGGACGCAGTAGTACGGCACGTTGCCGTTGCTCAGCGTGCGGGCCTCGAGCGCGGAGAAGTCGGACTCGGGGAAGCCGGACAGATATCCGGCGTTGAAGCCGGCGGCGCCGTTGTTGGCCTGGCATTTGGCCAGCTCGGCCACCATGTAGGTGGCCTTGTCCCGGCAGGTCGTGTCGCCGAGCACCGCCCACGCCTGCGCCCACGCGGTGAGGAAGTGCCCCTGGACGTGGGTGCGGAACGGGAAGTTCGGGGCGTCCCATCCGCCGTTCGTGGCCGCGCCGCCGGTGGACAGGCGGTGGTTGGCCCGGAAGTTGTAGAGCAGCCGATTGACGTCGACGAACCGCAGGTAGGACAGCGTCCGGTTCTGGTTGTCCAGCCAGCGGCCCCCTGTCAGCCGCACCTGGCCCAGCTCGAAGGCGTACGCCGACACGCCGATGTCGGGCCGGGCCGGCGCGACATCGGCCTGGGCGGCCCGCGAGCCGGCGACCTCCCCGACTGCGGACGCCACGACGGCCGCGCCGGCGGCGTGGAGCAACCTGCGTCGGCTGAAGGATGAGGGCGGCACGTGTCCTCCTGAACATCTGCGTAGTGTTAGCGCTACCAAAATCGCGCATTCGCCATCCCCTGCCGGATGACGTCGAACGAGGCGCGGGACACCCGCGGAACAACAGGCTTTCCTCCTGTCGTGGGGAGCATGTGGTGGGCGGCGAAACCGCCGCCCACCACCGCTCCGACAGGAGACCACCCGGGCTCAGTCTGGGAACGCGTCCCGAAAACTGTCAAGACCGTGCCAGAAAGTTTCGCGCGACCGCGCCCTACAGAGACTCTCCTACCTGCGGTGATGGAAAAGCCGTCGTGGCAACGTTCCGGAAAGCGTCCATCCATGGCGGGATCCGCTGAAACTTTCAACCGCGCGCGCGTCATAGCCGGCGACCCCGGCCCGGTAAGGGCAGGCGGCGCGGCATCCCGCGAACCGTACGCGCCGGAGCCCCCTTGACGGGACCCGCGGGGTCGTATTTGCTCCGCCGCACACCCATGAGCAACCGGCAGGAGGACCGGCCCGGCGCGCGATGTTATCGATAACAGCAATCGGCCCCGCGCCGAGGGCGACGGGCCGGCCACGGACAAGGAGTCAGATGCGCAGGATCGTTGGATGGGCGCTGGCGGCGGTGCTGGCCGCCGGGTCCCTGGTCGTGACCGGCGGCATGACGTCACCGGCCGCCGCGTTGGACAACGGGCTCGCCCGTACGCCCCAGATGGGGTGGAACGACTGGAACAGTTTCGGCTGCAACGTCAACGAGAACCTCGTGCGGCAGACCGCCGACGTCATGGTCTCCAGCGGCATGGCGGCGGCGGGCTACACGTACGTCAACATCGACGACTGCTGGTCGACCAAGAGCCGCAACGCCAACGGCGACCTGGTGGCCGACCCGCAGAAGTTCCCCAACGGGATGAAGGCCCTGGCCGACTACGTCCACTCCAAGGGACTGAAGCTCGGCATCTACTCGTCGGCGGGCACCACGACCTGCGCGGGCTATCCGGCCAGCCTGGGCTACGAGCGGCGGGACGCCGCCCTGTGGGCCTCCTGGGGCATCGACTACCTGAAGTACGACAACTGCGGCGACCACCAGGGCAAGAACGGGCAGCAGCGTTACACGGCGATGCGTGACGCGCTCGCCGCCACCGGGCGTCCGATCCTGTTCAGCCTGTGCAACTGGGGCCAGGAGAGCGTCTGGACCTGGGGCATGCAGACCGGCAACTCCTGGCGCACCACGGGCGACATCCAGGCGAACTGGAACTCGGTCATGGGCATCCTGGACCAGCAGGTCGGGCTGGAGGCCTACTCGGGGCCGGGCGGCTGGAACGACCCCGACATGCTGGAAGTCGGCAACGGCTCGCTGACGGCGACCGAGGCCCGGGCGCACTTCAGCCTCTGGTCGCTGCTGAACGCGCCGCTCATCGCGGGCAACGACATCCGCTCGATGAGCGCGGAGACCCGCACGATCCTCACGAACACGGAGGTCATCGCCGTCAACCAGGACTGGGGCGGCAGACAGGGCCACAAGATCAGCGACAACGGCAACCTGGAGGTGTGGCGCAAGCCGATGGCGAACGGCTCGGTCGCCGTCGTGCTGCTCAACCGGGGCAGCGGCACCGCGACCGTGTCCACCACCGCCTCCGCCCTCGGCCTCGGCGCCGCCGCCTCCTACTCCGTACGCGACCTGTGGGCGCACACGACCGGCTCCTCGTCCGGGACGATCAGCGCGTCAGTGCCCGCGCACGGGGCCGCGATGTACGTCGTGAGCGGAGGGGGGCTGGTCACGCCGTCTCCCACGCCCACTCCCACCGGGACGAGCGCGATCAAGGGCGTGGGGTCGGGCCGCTGCCTGGACGTCGCGGGGGTTTCGCAGGCCAACGGGGCCCAGGTGCAGATCTGGGACTGCAACGGCCAGTCCAACCAGCAGTGGACGCCGACCGCCTCGGGCGAGCTGCGGGTCTACGGCAACAAGTGCCTGGACGTGTACAACGCCGGCACCGCCGACGGCACCAATGTGATCATCTGGGACTGCAACGGGCAGAACAACCAGAAGTGGCGGCTCAACTCCGACGGCAGCATCACCGCCGTCGGCGCGAACAAGTGCCTCGACGCCTACAACGCCGGCACCGCCAACGGCACCAAGGTCATCATCTGGACCTGCAACGGCCAGTCGAACCAGCGCTGGACCCGCGTCTGACCACACCGTAACGTCACCGGGGCGTCCTCGCCGAGGGCGCCCCACTGGGCGCACTCCTCCGACCTCCACTCCTTTACACTGCTAGACATCCGATGTATGCGGCCTCGTTCGCGAGGAAACAGTGGAGGAGGCTCCGTGGCGGTCACGGACGCGGCGATCGACAAGATCAAGCAGATGATCACGTCGGGCGAGCTCGCTCCGGGCGATCGGCTGCCGAAGGAGGCCGATCTGGCCGAACGGCTCGGCCTGTCCCGCAACTCCCTGCGGGAGGCCGTCCGCGCCCTCGCCCTGATCAACGTGCTCGACGTACGGCAGGGCGACGGGACGTACGTCACCAGCCTGCAGCCCCACCTGCTCCTGGAGGCGATGTCGTTCGTCGTGGACTTCCACCGCGACGACACCGTGCTGCAGTTCCTTGAGGTGCGGCGGGTGCTGGAGCCCGCGGCCACCGCGATGGCCGCGCTGAACATGTCCGACGAGGATGTCAAGGAGCTGCGTGCCATCCTCGACGCGCTGCCCGGCGATCCCAGCGTGGAGGAGCTGGTCGCCAACGACCTGCGGTTCCACCAGCACATCGCGGCGGGGTCGGGCAACCCGGTGCTGTGCTCGCTGATCGACAGCCTCTCCGGGCCGACGACGCGGGCCCGGGTGTGGCGCGGCCTCACCCAGGAGGGAGCGCTCGACGACACCCGGGAGCAGCACGTGATGATCTGCGAGGCGATCGCGGCCCGGAGGCCGGAGGTGGCCAGGGCGTGGGCCACGGTCCACGTCGCGGGCGTCGAGGAGTGGCTTCGCCGCACGCTCTGAACCCGCGCGCCCCGCGGCGCCTACGGCGACGCCCTGGACGTTCACTCCGGGCCGTCTTTCGCGTGCCGTCGGTGGGCACCGCCAACGCAGGCAGCTTCACCGGAGGAACGCTGCCGCATCTCCAGATCGACCTTGCCCGTGCCCCGAAGACCCTCACGTTCATCTACGGCGTGCTGATCTCGCCCATGCTGCTCGGGATCGAGGTGGCGGCCATCACCGCGGCCGC
The DNA here is from genome assembly GCF_006874475.1 of Microbispora hainanensis. GTDB lineage: Bacteria > Actinomycetota > Actinomycetes > Streptosporangiales > Streptosporangiaceae > Microbispora > Microbispora hainanensis. The sequence goes on along the minus strand of NZ_VIRM01000095.1, from coordinate 5,583 downwards.
GGTTCTCATCCACACACGCGTGTCAGCCGGACGGTGACCCCGGCCAGAGGCTTGCGTAAGAGCGTCCCGTGCCGCCATCGGTGTCTCGCAGCTCCCAGCCCTGCGGAGCCTCGTGCAAGTCGTTGACGTCGGCGACCCTCGCCCGGTCGAACCGCGTGCCGTTGAGGAAGTGGCAGTCCGAGGGCCGGGCCGCCCTCCTCGCCGGACTTTCCGCCGGAGCCGGGGGGCGGGCGCCGCGGGGTTTCCCCCGGGTCACGGGGCCTCGATTCCGCCGTCCGGCCGCCGCACCCGCGCCGCCCAGCGCTCGTGCAGGTGGGTGACCGGGGGATGCCGGACGGCCGCGGCCTCGTCGATGTCGATGCCCCATCCGGGCCGATCGCTGGGGTAGAGGTAGCCGTTCACCGGGCTGATGGTCCCGGGGAAGACCTCGTGCACCGCCTCGGGGTAGACGTGTCCCTCCTGGATCTGGAACGCCGGGGAGGTGACGTCGAGGGCCACGTTGGCGGCAGCGCCGATCGGCGACACGTCCGCGGGCGCGTGCCAGGCCGTGCCCACCCCGGTCAGCTCGCACAGCGCCACCAGCTTGCGCGCCGGGGTGAGGCCGCCGACCGCGGAGACGTGCAGGCGCAGCAGGTCGACCCCGCCGTCCTTCACCAGGCGGGCCGCGTCGGCGACCGACGCGACCTGCTCCCCCGCCGCGATCGGCATCGGCGCGGCCTCGCGCACCTCGGGCAGCCGGTCGTACAGCTCCGGCGGGATGGGGTCCTCCAGGAAGAACAGGCGGTACGGCTCGAGCGCCCGCGCCAGCGCCACGGCCTGCTTGACGGTGAGCCGGGAGTGCACGTCGTGCATCAGGCCGGGCTCCTCCCCCAGCTCGGCCCGGGCCCGTTCGAACAGCTTGGGGGTCTCCCGCAGGTAGCGCTGCACGTCCCAGCCGTCCGGGTACGGCGAGGCGGGGTAGCCGCCGGGAGATCCCGGTGCGCCGTAGTTCCCGAGCCCGGGGGCTCCCGTCTGCAGCCGGACGTTGCGATAACCGTCCGCCAGGATCGCGGCGGCGTTCTCGATCGTCTCCTCCACGGTCGCCCCGCCCGCATGCAGGTAGGTGTCGGCCGCCGCGCGCACCCTGCCGCCGAGCAGCTCGTAGACCGGCATGCCGGCCCGCTTGCCGGCGATGTCCCACAGCGCCTGGTCCACGCCCGACAGGGCGCTGTTGAGCACCGGCCCGCCGCGCCAGTAGGAGGACAGGTGGACCATCCGGGCGATGTCCTCGATGTCGGCGGGGTGCCTGCCGATCAGCATCGGCCCGACGTGCCGATCCACGGCCGCGGCCACGGCGTGGAAGCGCTGGGTGAAGGTGGCGCAGCCCAGGCCGTACAGGCCGGGGTCGCTGGTGTCGACGCGGACGACGACCAGCGGCACCTCTTCGGGGGCCGTCACGATCGACCGGACCGCGGTGATCCGCAGGCCGTCGCGGGCCGGCCAGGGGGCCTGCGTCTCCGGCATGACCGCCATGCCGTCGATGGGGCGGGTCACGACGCCTCCCCGGCTGCGGGAATCGCCGCGAGGTGGATCACCGCGTCGACGTCGTCGAGCGCCTCACGCATCGTCTCCGGGCCGTCGGCGCGCCCGGCGTCGACGCGATCCGCCCTCAGGCCGCCGGGATCGCGCAGGTCCGGTGCGCCGGCCGGCACGCCCTCCCGGGCGAGCAGGTCGAGCGTCGCCCGGCCCACCCGCCCGGCGGCGCCCGTCACCAGGACCCCGCGCGTCAGCTCCGCCATGTGTCCCCCAGTTCTGGTCGGTCCGCAAAACGATTTGTGTACGGCCAGAGCAGCATGCGTGCGCCCGGCGACGGGAGTCAAGGTCATATCCGCCGACCGGCCACAACGGTTGACGCGGTCGTGCGCCGCCTCGTACCAGAGGCGGCGCCACATGACGGCGCGGACAGCACGAGCCCGCCCGGTCTCGGCCCGTCGAATCCGCGTCCTCGTGAAACTTCCATCGCCCGGTGCGGGGGTGTGGCTGCTCAGCGCGTGCCCGCGGTGCTCCGGCGAACCGCGTTCTTGTTCCCCGCCCCAGGTCTTGGCCAGCGTTGCCCCTGGCCGCTCGACGGGTGCTCCCCTCGCATCCGGCGGCCTCAGGACTTCCACGAACCCCCAGGGACCCGAGAGGAGACCCGTGCGAACGCGAACGCTCCCGATCGTCCTCGCCGCGGCGCTCGCCCTGTCGATCGGCGCGGCCGGGCAGCTGCCCGCCCTCGCGGCGGCCGACGGCCCGGCGCTGACGGTGGACACCACCACCGGGCGGCACCCCATCAGCCCGTACATCTACGGCATGAACTTCGCCGACGAGGCGCTGGCCAAGGAACTGCGCCTCCCGGTGCGCCGGTGGGGCGGCAACGCGACGACCCGTTACAACTACCTGTACGACACCAGCAACCGCGCCTCCGACTGGTTCTTCGAGAACATCGCCGAGGACAACCCCGACCCGTCGAAACTGCCGGACGGCTCCACCGCCGACCAGTTCGTCGAGCAGGACCGGCGCACCGGCACCTCCACCATCCTCACGGTCCCGCTGATCGGCTGGGTCCCCAAGGGCCGCGACGGCTCCTGCGGGTTCTCCGTCGCCAAGTACGGGCCGCAGCAGCAGACCGACCAGTGGCGTCCCGACTGCGGCAACGGAGTGAAGCCCGACGGCACGAAGATCACCGGCAACGACCCTCACGACACGAGCGTCGAGGCCGGCGCGGAGTATGTGCAGGACTGGATCGGCCACCTCACCGGCAAGTACGGCACCGCCTCGGGCGGCGGCGTGAAGTTCTACAACCTGGACAACGAGCCCGACATCTGGCACAGCACCCACCGGGACGTCCACCCCGAAGGCGCGAGCTCGATCGAACTGCGTGACAAGGCCTACCTCATCGGCGCCGCCGTGAAGGCCGCCGACCCCGGCGCGAAGACGCTCGGCCCGGTCGGCTGGGGCTGGTCCTCCTGGGACTACTCCGGCCTCGACCAGGAGACCTGCGGCCGGACCAACTGCTGGTCGAACCCTCCGGACAAGGAGGTCCGCGGCGGCCTTCCGTTCACCACGTGGTACCTGCGGCAGATGAAGAACTACGAGGACGAGCACGGCCTGCGCGTCCTCGACTACTTCGACGAGCACTTCTACCCCCAGGGGTCCGGCATCGCCTTCGGCTCCGGCGGCGACCCCACCACCGACGCCCTGCGGCTACGCTCCACCCGCGCGCTGTGGGACCCGTCGTACACGGACGAGAGCTGGATCAACACGCAGGTGCGGCTCATCCCCCGGATGAAGGAACTGGTGGCCGCCGAGTATCCCGGCACCAAGACCGCCATCACCGAGTACAACTGGGGCGCCCTCGGCCACATCAACGGCGCCCTCGCGCAGGCCGACATCCTCGGCATCTTCGGCCGTGAGGGCCTCGACCTCGCCACCCTGTGGGGACCGCCCACGGCCTCCCAGCCCGGCGCGTACGCCTTCCGGATGTACCTGAACTACGACGGCAAGGGCGGCCGGTTCGGCGAGACGGCCGTGGGTGCGACCAGCGCCGACCAGGGCAAGCTCGCGGTGTACGCCGCCGAGCGGGCCTCCGACGACGCGCTCACGCTCGTCGTGGTGAACAAGACCGGCGACGACCTGACCAGCCAGGTCGCCGTCACGGGACGCGACGGCGGCGCGACCGCGCAGGTCTACCGCTACGGCGCGGCCGACACGTCGGCAATCAAGCGCGACGCCGACGTGCAGGTCGGAGCTAGCGGCTTCACCGGCACGTTCCCGGCAAACTCGATCAGCACCATCGTGATCCCCGCCGGCTCCGGCCCGTCGCCCTCGCCGTCGCCCTCCGTCTCGCCGTCACCCTCTCCGTCGCCGAGCCCGTCCCCCTCGCCCTCTCCCTCTCCGTCGCCCAGCCCGTCGCCCAGCCCGAGCCCGTCGCCCAGCCCCTCCCCGAGCCCCAGTCCGTCCCCCAGCTCCTCGCCGACGCCGGCCGCCGCCTGCACGGTGACGTACACGGTCTCCAACCAGTGGCCCGGCGGCTTCCAGGCCGCGGTACGGATCGTCAACCGGGGAACCACGGCCGTGAAGGGCTGGAAGCTCGCCTGGACGTACGGCAACGGGCAGGCCGTGACCCAGTTGTGGGACGGCTCCTACACACAGAGCGGGTCGAAGGTGACGGTGACCAACGCCAGCTACAACGCCACGATCGCGGCGAACGGAGGCAGCGTGACCTTCGGCTTCCTCGGCCGCTGGGACAACGCCAACCCCGCGCCCAAGCAGTTCACGCTCAACGGCTCGCCCTGCGCGACGAGCTGAGGCACTGACCCCCTGACACCTGGCCCCCTGACACCTGGCCCCGGTGCCGGCCCTTCCCCGCCGGCACCGGGTCAGTCCACCATCGCGCCCTTGTCCCGTCCGCACGCGCTGACGTCGCCGTGCCGCCCGCACGCCTTGACGAGGGTGAAGTCACGCCAGACGGCCATCGGGGAGGAGACCGTCTGGCCGTCGCGGGCCACGGTGAAGGGCCCACACCGATGCCAGGGGCCGCCACCCGGCGGCCAGACGTCCAGCCAGACCGCGTCCCCCGGTCGCGTACGGCCGGTGAGGGTGGCCCAGTAGTGCCACTCCCCATCTGGGCCCGCGTCCCCGCGCCAGAGCGTGACGTGCGCCTCTCCCGCCCATTTCGCGCTCGTCGCCGAGTACACGCGCGTGACATTCCGCACTGTCAGAGGGTCCGGCAACGGCCAGGCGCCGCAGTCGATCGGCCGATCACCCCCGGGACCGGCGGAGGCCGCGCCGGACGACGAAGGAAAGGCCAGGAGCACGCTCGCGGCGATCACTGTGGCGGTCCTGCCCCACCTGCTTCGATCCACCCAGCCGAGTATCGACGACTCCCTGTCAACATTCAATCGCACAACGTGATCGCACAGCGGCTCCGGACCGAGGTCGCCCAACTCGGCGAGCGACTGGAGTTGACGCGCGGCAGGCGTCTGGGCCTGCCCTGGAAAAGCCGATGGTCACCACAGGAGCCGCGGCGGGGCTGGAGGTTGCGACACCCGCTGCCGCGCTTGCAGAAGGAAACCCAGAAGGGCCCGGGATCGCCGCCAGCGCCTTCGATGTAATAAGTCGCGAGGTGGCGGAGATTCGCATACCTGCCGTTGACATGGCGACTTGCCGGAGACCGGGCTAGGGAATTGGTTCTCCCGACCGTAAGCGCTGGTCAATGAGGTATTCGACGGGAGTCGAGAGACACCAGCGAACCGCGACAGCTACCAGGACAACCAGGCAGATCGCCACAACCCAGCGATAGAGAATAATGGGCTGATCTGCCCCCTTCCTTGCGCGGAGACCCGCAAGCGCGAGTCCGATCACGGCGGCAAGGCCGGCCAAGGGGAAGTTGAGCCAGAACATGAGGAGGCTGAGTCCCGCCGCGACCTGCGCGGCCAATTCCACCGTGTGCGTCGTTCGCACATCCGGTTGCCCCAGACGAGGCATGTCCAGCCCTCCTGATGTTCTTAGCTCAGGGCATTCGACGCGGGCTATCCGCTGCAGGGGCTTCCCCTCAGAGTA
>NZ_VIRM01000094.1 GCF_006874475.1 Microbispora hainanensis | reverse complement strand
GTCGGCTGGACCAACATCGCCGCCGCCACCGACCACTACCGCAGCCACCCCGCGAACGGACTTCAGCTACTCGGTCTCACAACCTGAGAACGCTTCAGCCCTGTCCCGGGAGCCCGGCACTCACCGGGGCCCTTGTACGTGGGGCGAGTGACGGGAACGATTGGATGAACAACTCGCCAACATTGTCGATTTCGACCCCGACGAGGTGTGGAAGCGTCTGGACGCCGAGCCGGGGGACCTGACCAATCTTCTCGACGCCGCCGACCGGGTGGCAAGTGTGGATGGGGATATCACCGCTCGTGAGAAAGACGTCATCGCCGAGCTTCAAGTCCGCTGCCGTCGAGTCTGAAACGGCCCAACGGACGACGCCGCGAATCACCTCGCCATGCTCGCCGAACCGCCGGAATCCGCCGTCCCGAAGATGCCGGTGCGGGCCTCGGCCAGTTCCTCGTCGCTGAACTTCCTGTGCTCCTCCTGGTGATGCAGCAAAGTCGGCACCCAGGAGTTGGTGCCGCAGCCGGTGTGCCACTGCCTCGGCGACTAGGAATCGTCCTCCTAGTCCCCTAGGAGGATTCTTCCTAGTGGGGTATGCTCATCGCTATGGCCGAGGTCCTTCCCCCACACATGCGACAGCTCGCCGAGGTGGCTACGATCGTGGCGGCCGCAGGCGCCACAGCTGACTGGCTGTACCACCTCAAGAGCGACATGTGCGCACTGCGTGTGATCAAGGATGGCGTCATCTCGGTTCCTGTCATGATCCCCGCCGACCCGGATCGCGACCCGGAGCTCTTTCGCGAAGCCCTCAAGCGTCTGGAGACGGTCGTAGAAAGGATGAGCCGATGAGCAAGACGATCACGTATGTCGTCGCCTTCGAGAATGGGCGGTGGGTGTCGCGCTGCCCTACGGGAGAGGTCGAAGGAGTCGGTGTGGCAAGCTCCTTGTCTCAACTGGAGCGCGACTTGGCGGAGATCCACGCCTGGGCCTGGCCCGAGGAAACCCCTGGCGTGAAGTTCGTCTTCGATCTTCCAGAGGAGGTCGCAGGGGTGGTAGCGGAATACAGCCGTGAGAAGGAACTAGCGGAAGCTCACAACAAGCGCGCCATGGAACTAGCTGTCAAGGCCGCGAAGGTGCTGACGAGTCATTGGTCGGAGCCAGACACGGCACGCGTCATGGGCCTATCCAAGCAGCGTGTTCACCAATTGAAGGTAAGTGCCTGACGGTCGCCGGACGTCCGGCTTCTGTTCGACGCAGTCGTAGGTACGACACTGCGGCGCAGTTGCACGGTATCTTGAGCTCTTCCTCGCTGGCACCGATGTTCCTTCCGCCATGCCTGACGTCCAGGCCGGGGATCTCGCAGTGGTCATTCCGTGTGTATCCCGTGACTGGCGACAAACCGCGGCTCTCGGTGGCCTAGGGCTGCATGTCGGGCAAGCATGATCAATAGAGAAGCCGCAGCTCAGGCAGGGTTTCCCTGATCAAACGTGGTAGGGCGGGTGGGACTTGAACCCACGACCCACGGATTATGAGTGGAATTGATCTTGTCGGGGGAGTGGGCTCCTGACCTGCGCCTCGCCGCGACTTCGATCACGCTCTAGAGGCGGCGTTCCGCATATGTTCCGGATCTTGGAATGCATGGGTCGCCGTGGTCAGGTTAGAGGCCGTCCCATCCCTCCCAGCCCCACCAGGGACCGGTGAATTGGGTGTAGTCGTTGTCGTAGCCATCATCAGACGGCGCGCGACCGCCCGGAAGCCATGCGAATCCCATCCGGTCCATCATGCCGATGTCCTTCACCACAAGCAGGGCGCCGCCCTCGACGCGCTCACTGTGGCAGACGTAATAGAGCCCGAGCATGCGGCACCCGGGGCCGGGTGGGACGCCTGCGGCGATCGCCTTGGCGTAGGCCTGCATGCTGGGCTCGGAGAGCGTGAACCGCACCCACAGCGGACCGTCTACCGCAAGTGCTCCCACCATGGAGACAAAGAGGAGGGGTGCAAGCGCCCAACGGAGCGAGTGCCGACGTACAGCCGCCCACTCTGATCGGGCTGCGAGGGACAAGCGGATGAGCCAGTACAGGCCCAGCACGACCCAGGTAGGGAACATCAGGAACACGATCTCGTAATACCAAGTGGTCGTGCTGGCCCCGTAGAAACTGATCAGCATCGCTACGGCGAGGACCACGAAGTACAACCCCGAGGGCGGCCGTGCCCGCCACTTGACCGTGTTCACGTGTAAAGGATCTAGGTCATTCCTGGGGATGGCAAGACGTGGTCGAAGCGCTGCCTCGCAGGGTGCCCGGCGGCGCAAGCGGGTTCCTAAAAGTTCAAGATCCAGGGCCGGGAACCTGTCTCTGACATGAACCTGGGTCGTGAGAGCGTGTGGCGGGCAAATTAACGCGCTGTCAGCTTGGGAATTGCATGGATCACGGACCGTACGGGCGTTGAGCTGGGCGTGGGGCCGGTCATGAGTGACCGTGATTGCCCCCTCGTCACCCTGTCTAATTGCACCTTAATTGCACGGCGGAGATCAAGTGCATCCGTCGCTGTTCGATCAGCTAGGGAAGTTGCTCTCGGAGCGCCAGCCACTGGTCAAGCTCTCTCGCCGTCGGCGTCGTCGACAAATAGTCCCGGATGTATTGGGCCGGCCCCAGCAGCTTCTTGCACCGGCGGAGGGCCAGGATCTCTGTCCAGGGCCGCTGTTGCCAGTTGGCGGCCCACTCTGCGGCTTGCTCCAGTTGCAGAGGGAGGGCCGCCAGGATGTCCGCGGCGAGTGCGTCGGGATTCCAAAGAGACGAGCCCATGGGGCCCAGGTCACCGATCAAACCTGCGCGCAAGTAGAAGCGGCTCACATTGGGCATGACGCTGTGCGCGTTCTATTTGGGCGATTTGGGCGGCGATAGCGGCGCTGCCGAGTCGGCGGTCCAGTAGGCGCAGATTGTTGGTGTCGGTATTGAGGATCATCACCATCGTCGGGTCGATGGCGGCGGCGGCCTCGATGCGGGCGGTGAGTTCCTCGGTTTGCTCCTGGTGCTCGTCGCCGTGGTCACCAGTGGGCGAGGCGATGTCGAGCGGAGCCAGGCCGAGCAGTATACGGGCGTGATCGGGCAGGCCGAGGCCGGCGGCGATGCGCTCGTAGACCTCAAGGTCGGTGACCTGACGCTGACCGCGCATGAGCTGACTGATGCGGCCCTGGGCGATGCCGGTGGCGGCGCTGAGACGGACCTGACTGGCACCCGCATACTTGACAGCAAGAGTGAACAAGCCCGCTACGTCGCGCTTTCTGAGGATTTCCCTGCTTTCGTCGCGGTCCCATACCCGTTCGGGTAGCTGGATCGGCTCGAAAGCGTTCCCGTGCATTCCGGCCTCCGGTCGTTTCCTCAGGCTGGTGGTGCATGGCTCCTGCTGAGAACTCTATATCTCACCGTGATATATCCAGAGGGAATAGGACTGGATTCGTCTGCGATCCATTCTTTCCGGCATGACCACACCAGTTAAGTGCACCGCGTGCGACGGTCGCGGCTGGAAGAAGGTCACTCGACGCGGGCAGGTTGCCGCCGTTGCGCTCGGCATGGAGACCTCGTCGCGCGAGGACTGCCTGTATTGCGACGGCGGACAGGTGCTCGTGGAGATGTTCGAGTGGGAAGTCTTCGTCACCGCTGACGGGACCGACGAACTCGGGCCGTGCGGCATCAGCGCCGGACAGGCCACCTCAATCGGCTGCACGCCAGGCAAGCATGATCCATGGAGAAGCCGCAGCTCAGGCAGGGTTTCCCTGATCAAACGTGGTAGGGCGGGTGGGACTTGAACCCACGACCCACGGATTATGAGTCCGATGCTCTGACCGGCTGAGCTACCGCCCCGCAATGGTGGAGTCTCTCACAACTTAGCGGGTGAGGGGATCTGCGAACGGAGGTGAGTGGCGGCCTTCGGCCGTGGGCGTAATCGCTGCCAGACGACCTTCCGGTGATCGCCCGTTGTGGGGTGCGGATGCCCTGTCGAGAGTCATGGGGCGTCTGTCCGGGTATGTGACAGTTGAGACGACATCGCTCCACAAGACGGCTCTGCGAAACGTGGCTCCGCAACGAATCCGGGGGTGCCCCGTGGGGAGACGACTGGCGGGCGTCTGTGTGCTTCTCCTGATGTCCCTTCCGGCCTGCGGGCAGGGCGGGCGGCAGCCGGGAGGGGAACTCGGAGCGGTCGGCGACGTGCGGGAGGGCTTCACCGTCGGCCTGCTGCTCCCCGACGAGGGACCCGATCGGCCTCTGTTCACCCGGGCCCTGGCGTCCCTGTGCCCGCGCTGCCATGTCCAGTACGCGAACGCCGCGGGCGATCGGGCCAGGCAGGGGCGGCAGATCGGCCGGATGCTGGCCGACGGCGTACGGGTGCTGGTCCTCGGCGCGGTGGACCCCGGGGCCGCCGCTCCGTGGGTGGCCAGGGCCAAGCTGTCCGGGGCGAAGGTCGTCGCGTACGACCGGCTGGCGAACGGGCCGGTGGACGCCTACGTCGCGACCGATCCGGCCCGCGTCGGGCGGGAGCAGGCGTTGGCCCTGCTCGGCGCCATGAAGGCCACGGGGCCGGTGGTGCTCCTCAACGGCCCGGCCGCGGACCCGTACGCCGCGACGGTGAAGCGGGCCATGCACGCGGTGCTGGACGGCCGGGTGACGATCGGCTGGGAACGGGACCTGGCGCGGCCCGACGAGGCGGCACGCGAGGTGGCGGCGGCCGTCGCCGCGCTCGGCGGGGCCTCGAAGGTGGCGGGCGTGTGCTGCGCGAGCGACACCGTGGTGGAGGCCCTCGCGGCCGAGATGGCGCGGGCGGGGATGGCCGGGGTGCCGCTGATCGGGCACGGCGGGCGGCCCGCGGCACCGGGATGGGCCAGGGCCGGCACGCAGACCGCCACGGTCCGCCCCGATGTCGCGGCCGAGGCGACTGCCGCCGCCAGGCTGGCGGTCGAGGTCGCGGGCGGCAGGACCGTGTACGGCACGGCCGTCGTGTCCAACGGGACGACGGTCTCGATCCCGGCGGTGCTGGTTCCGCCCGCCGTGGTCACGAAGGGCCCGGCCCGTGGAGCCCCCGCTCCCGGTAGCGCTCGCGGGCAGGGCACGCGATCGCACTGATTCACGGAAGGGCCGCGGCCGCACCGGGGTGTACGGCCGCGGCCAGGGGAGGGCGGGCTCACTCCTTTTCGCCCGATGAGGCGGAGGCGTTGGACGAGGTGGGACCGTCGGACGGGCGCAGCCGCTCCCAGAGCAGGAAGGCGCCGCCGACGACGAGCATCGCGATGCCCGTCCACAGGTTGATGCGGATGCCCTCCGCCTTCTGGATCTCCTGGGCGCTGTCGAGCAGCCCGGTGACCGCGAGGATCAGTCCGTACACCACGAACAGACCGCCGATCACGCGGCGGATGTCGAAGAGCCGTTGGGGTGCGGCCATGCGAACCTCCTAGAGGAAGGGCAGGTAGAACGCCGCGGCGAGGACCACCACCCCGGCGCCGAGGATCACGGGGGAGCGATACCAGGCGGCGTCTCCCGCCAGCGCGTCGTCCGAGACCGACGCGTCGCTCAGGCCGTAGACGAGCCCGCGCAGCTCGCTCTCCGGCTTGGGGGTGGTGGCGAGCGTGACCACGACGGAGACGACCGCGTCGACCACGAAGGCGATGCCGGCGCCCCAGAAGCTCGCGTTCAGCTCGGTGCCGAAGTCGAACACGCCCGCCTTGTAGAGGATGTACGAGGCGAAGGCGCAGACCGTGCCGCTCAGCAGGCCCCAGAAGCCCGCCCAGGCGGTCATCCGCCGCCAGAACAGGCCGATGATGAACGTCGCGAACAGCGGGGCGTTGAAGAACGAGAAGAGCGACTGCAGATAGTTCATGATGTTGCCGAACCCGGCGGCGATGAACGCCGTGCCGATTCCGGCGAGGACGCCGACCACGGTGGCGATCCGGCCGAGCCGCACATACCACTCGTCAGGGTGGTCGCCGTTGACGTGCGCCTTCCAGATGTCCTGGGTGAAGACCGTGTTGAAGCCGCTGATGTTGGCGGCCATTCCGGCCATGAACGACGCGAGCAGGCCGGTCACCGCGACGCCGAGCACGCCGTTGGGCAGGAACTCGTTCATGAGCAGCGGGATCGCCTCGTTGTACGTCGGCCCGCCGTCCTTGCCGAGGTCGCCGAACAGCACGACCGCGATGAGACCGGGGATCACGGTGACGATCGGGATCACGAGCTTCGGGTAGGCCGCGACGATCGGGGTCAGCCGGGCGGCGTTGGTGTTGCGGGCCGACAGCGCGCGCTGCACCTCCGCGAAGTTGGTGGTCCAGTAGCCGAAGGACAGCACGAAGCCGAGGCCGAAGACCAGGCCGATCCAGTTGGCGTTGAGCGGGTTGTCTGTGCCGGCGGTGTGCGCCCAGGTGTGCAGCCCGCCCTTGCCGAGCACGCTCTGCTTGACCTTCTCGCCGAGGCCGGAGAAGCCGCCGACCCGGGTCAGGCCGATGATCACCACCGGCACGAGCCCGGCGACGATCACGAAGAACTGCATGACCTCGTTGTAGATCGCCGAGGACAGGCCGCCGAGCGTGATGTACGCCAGCACGATCGCGGCCGACACGATGATGGACAGCCACAGCGGCCAGCCGAGCATGGCGTCCATGATGAGCGCCAGCGCGTACAGGTTGATCCCGGCGATGAGGATCTGCGCGACGGCGAAGGTCCCGGCGTTGAGCAACTGGGTCGCGCCGTTGAAGCGGCGGCGCATGAACTCCGGGACGCTGTGCACCTTCGACCGGTAGTAGAACGGCATCATCACGACGCCGAGGAACACCATGGCGGGGACCGCGCCGATCCAGTAGTAGTGCAGCGTCATCGCGCCGTACTGCGCGCCGTTCGCCGCCATGCCGAGGACCTCGGTCGCGCCGAGGTTGGCGGACATGAAGGCCAGGCCGGTGATCCAGGCGGGAAGTGCGCGGCCCGAGAGGAAGAAGTCCAGACTCGTCCGTACGGCCCGTTTGGCGGCGAAGCCGATTCCCAGCACCACGAGGAAGTACAGGGCGAGGATCACGTAGTCCAGGACGTTGACGTCGAGCCGCAGATCCTGTGCGGCCAGCAATGGGGCATCAGGCACGCGATGGCGGCTACCCGCAGGTCGTGCCGTTTCACGCCGTATACCCAATCGTGACAACACCGCAGGTGAAGGCGCCGCAAAGCCGCACGGCGGTGTCCCGAGTGACGGGGGAGCAACCGGGTAAGCGAGGGAGAGCAGGGCAACACCGACGAAGGGAGGCACGTCATGGCCGACGCACCGAACCCGATCCAGCTGCAGAAACACCTGAAGGGCGTCAACTATCCGGCAGCAAAGTCGGACCTGATCCGTACGGCCCGCGACCAGGGCGCGGACGACACCGTCATCAAGGCGCTGGAGCGCATCCCGGACCGGCAGTACGACGGCCCCAATGCGGTCAGCAAGGCGGTCACCGAGGCCCGGTGACGAGGGGGCCCAGTGAGGAACAGGCCCCGGTGAGGAACAGGCCTGGTGAGAAACGGGCCTGGTGAGAAACGGGCCTGGTGAGAAACGGGCTCGTCGAGAAGAAGCCGGTGAGCAACCGGTCCCGGCATCGGGCGGCCGGCACGGGAACGATCCCGCGCCGGCCGCCCGTGTGACGCCGCATGCCCACCGCCCACGTGACGTCGCCCGCCGGCGACGCGTACGTGACGCCGTGTCCCGTTTCCGGCGGGTACGGCGGGCACACCCGGGTCAGGACCAGACGGCGGCGATCGGCTCGGCGAGGGCGGCGGCCTGGTCGATCCCCGCCGCGAAGGCCGGTCCCCACAGCGCCGGGTCGAGGACGTTCTCGCCGAACACCGCCGTGGACGCCGCGTCGGGGTGGACGACGTACGACGCGGACACGCCCGCCTCCGCCATCTCGGCTTCGAGGACGGCCCTGGGAGTCAGGTTGCCGAGCGGTTCGAGCACCACGAGCGCGCGGGCGCCCGCCGCGAGGTCGGCGTTGGTCGCGGAGCGGACCCCGCCGTCCACGTATCTGCGGCCGTTGATCTCCACGGGCGGGAAGACCATCGGGACGGCGCAGCTCGACGCGACGGCGAGCACCAGTGGCGCGCCGGAGGACCGGTCCCACACGACGAACTCGCCGGTGGCCGCGTCCACGCTGGTGATCAGCAGCTCGCGCTCGGGCCACTCCTTCACCGGCAGCCGTTCGCCGACCGCCGCGAGCCGATCGGCGTAGTGGTCGACCCTGGCCGCCAGGGCCATCTGGCCGACCCTGCGCCGGGCCTCCCGCCGGTCGAGGTTCGGGTCGAACAGTACGGCGAAGGCCTGCATGACCTCGTCCATGTCGGCGGCCGGGGGCGGGCCGGTGTCCACCTCGGTCTGGTGGGCGATCGCCTCCTCGAGGTCGGCGCCGGTGGCCACGAGCGTGCCGACGACCGAGCCGGCCGAGGTGCCGATGATCCGGTCCGCCGTCCCCAGGTCCAGGCCGAGACGGCGCAGGCCGGTGACGATCCCCGCTTCCCAGGCGATGCCGGCGACTCCTCCGCCGCCGAGCACGAGAGCAGTAGTCATAACCAGAATTATGTTCCACGAATGCGTGTGCCCGGGCCGCGGTGAAACCGGTTCCAATTAGTCTGGACGTCAAACTATTGACGGCGCTTCCGCTGGTATGTGAACCTTCCCTTCAGATTTCCATGCACGTGGGAGAAGGACGGTCAGGGTCCCCACCTGATCGTGCATGGCCGGTTGTCCGTGCTCGGAGGGAAAACCGTCCATGCGAAGATTCGCAACCATGCTCGCGGTCGCCGCCGTGGCCCTGGTCACGGCCGTGATCAGAATGAGCCCCGTGTCGGCCGTGGCCGCCGACTCCTACACGTTCAAGAACGTGCAGATCGCCGGTGGAGGCTTCGTCCCCGGCATCGTGTTCAGCCAGGCCCAGAAGGACCTCATTTACGCCCGCACCGACATCGGCGGCGCGTACCGCTGGAACCAGTCCTCCCAGACCTGGACGCCGCTGCTCGACTGGGCCGGCTGGTCCAACTGGGGCTACAACGGCGTCGCCAGCATCGCCCCCGACCCGGTGGACGCCAACAAGGTGTACGCCGCCGTCGGCATGTACACCAACAGCTGGGACCCCAACAATGGCGCGATCCTGCGCTCGTCGAACAAGGGCGACACCTGGCAGGTCAGCCCGCTGCCGTTCAAGCTGGGCGGCAACATGCCCGGCCGTGGCATGGGCGAGCGCCTCGCGGTGGACCCGAACAAGAACAGCGTCCTCTACTTCGGCGCGCCCAGCGGCAACGGCCTGTGGCGGAGCACCGACTCCGGCGCCACCTGGTCGAAGGTGACGAACTTCCCCAACGTCGGCAACTACGTCGCCAGCCCCGGTGACGCCTATAACGGTGACAACCAGGGCGTCGTCTGGGTGACCTTCGACAAGCGGACCGGCACGTCGGGCAACGCCACCCAGACGATCTACGTGGGCGTGGCCGACAAGAGCAACACCGTCTATCGCACCACCAACGGCGGCGCCTCCTGGGAGCGGGTCGCCGGCCAGCCCACCGGCTACATCGCCCACAAGGGCGTGCTCGACACGACCAACGGCTACCTCTACATCGCCACGAGCGACACCGGCGGCCCGTACGACGGAGGCAAGGGCGACGTGTGGCGCTACGCTACCGCCACCGGCACCTGGACCCAGATCAGCCCGATCCCGTCCAGCAGCGGCGACGACTACTTCGGCTACAGCGGCCTGACCATCGACCGCCAGCACCCCGGCACGATCATGGTCGCCACCCAGGTCTCCTGGTGGCCCGACGCGATCTTCTTCAGGAGCACCGACAGCGGCGCGAACTGGACCCGCATCTGGGACTGGACCTCCTACCCGAACCGTAGCTTCCGCTACAAGATGGACATCTCCGCCGCTCCGTGGCTGACCTTCGGCACGAACCCCCAACCGCCCGAGGTCACGCCGAAGCTCGGCTGGATGAACGAGTCGGTGGAGATCGACCCGTTCGACTCCGACCGGATGATGTACGGCACCGGCGCGACGATCTACGGCACCACCGACCTCACCAAGTGGGACTCGGGCGGCCAGTTCACCATCAAGCCGATGGTGAAGGGCCTGGAGGAGACCGCCGTACTCGACCTGATCAGCCCGCCGAGCGGCGCCCCGCTGGTCAGCGCGCTGGGCGACATCGGCGGCTTCCGGCACACCAACCTCGACGCCGTGCCGTCCATGATGTTCACCCAGCCCGTCTTCACCTCCACGACCTCGCTCGACTACGCCGAGACCAACCCGAGCGTGATGGTGAGGGCCGGCAACTTCACCGACTCCGACCGCCCGAACGACAGCCACGTGGCGTTCTCCACCGACGGCGGGGCCAACTGGTTCCAGGGCACCGAGCCTGGCGGGATCAACAGCGGCGGCACGGTCGCGGCGGCGGCCGACGGCAGCCGCTTCGTCTGGGCGCCGGGCGACCCCGGCATCCAGGTCGTCTACTCCATCGGCTACGGCAACAGCTGGACCGCCTCCAGCGGCGTCCCGGCGGGCGCCATCGTCGAGTCCGACCGCGTGAACGCGCAGAAGTTCTACGCCTACTCCGGCGGCAAGTTCTACGTGACCACCAACGGCGGCGCGAGCTTCAGCGCCACCGCGGCGACCGGGCTGCCCACCACCGGCGTGCACTTCAAGGCGCTGCCCGGCAAGGAGGGTGAGATCTGGCTGGCCGGCGAGGGCGGCCTGTGGCACTCCACCAACTCGGGCGCCTCGTTCACCAAGCTGTCCAACGTCAGCAGCTCGATCAACATCGGCTTCGGCAAGGCGGCGCCCGGCAAGACCTACCAGGCGCTCTACCTCGCCGGCACGGTCGACGGCGTGCAGGGCCTGTTCCGGTCCGACGACACCGGCGAGAGCTGGGTGCGCATCAACGACGACCAGCACCAGTACGGCAACATGGGCGAGGCCCTGACCGGCGACCCGCGGATCTACGGCCGGGTCTACCTCGGCACCAACGGCCGGGGCATCATCTACGGTGACCGCACCGGCGGAACCACCCCGTCGCCGTCGCCGTCGCCGTCGCCGTCCGCGTCCCCGTCGAAGTCGCCGTCCCCGAGCCCGTCGCCCTCGGCCTCTCCGTCCACGTCGCCGTCGCCCTCGCCGAGCCCGTCGGCGTCGCCTTCGCGCAGCCCGTCCCCGAGCCCGTCGCCCTCGGCGAGCCCGTCGGGCGGCAAGGGGTGCTCGGCGACGTACAAGGTGGTCAACCAGTGGCCGGGCGGCTTCCAGGGCGAGGTCACGGTGAACAACACCGGCAGCTCCTCGATCAGCGGCTGGAACGTCAAGTGGGCCTTCGCGAACGGCCAGACGATCAGCCAGCTCTGGAACGGCACGGTCAGCCAGTCCGGGGCGAACGTCACGGTCACCAACGTGAGCTACAACGGCTCGGTCGGCGCCGGGGCGTCCACCACGTTCGGGTTCCAGGCGAACTGGAACGGCACCAACGCCGTCCCGTCGCCCGTGACCTGCACCGCCTCCTGAGACAGCACCACAACGGCCCGTACGGATGCGGCCCTTCACCGGCGCATCCGTACGGCCCGTCCGTCAGCCATCCGATCGTGCTCAGGGAAAATTCGCGTGCGCCCGGGCGCGGCCGGGTGTTGCATGAATCGGATGATCGACGAACCGCTGGAACGACTGCGCGCCGCCGCCCGGCGCACGCGTGAGCTCGCCCTCACGCGGGTGAGCACCGGCCTGGGCCACGAGGACGCCGACGCCGACGCCGACGACGACGTCGGCACGATCGGCACGGACGGCGCCCTCGGATTCGATCCGTTTCCCCTGCTCGAAGCCCTGCATCGCCACGGGGTCCGAGCCGTGGTGATCGGGCAGGTGGCCGGCATCATGCACGGGTCCGCCGAGCTGACCGGCGATCTGGATCTGCTCT
Source organism: Microbispora hainanensis (assembly GCF_006874475.1). Lineage (GTDB taxonomy): Bacteria > Actinomycetota > Actinomycetes > Streptosporangiales > Streptosporangiaceae > Microbispora > Microbispora hainanensis. The sequence continues at coordinate 537 of NZ_VIRM01000094.1, read as the reverse complement.
GGGACGGCGAGCCGGTCCACGCCCCGGCCCTGGCGGCCGCCTTCATGTCCCTCGGCGCCCGGCTCACCGATGAAACGGGCATCCCCTTGGCGACTGCTCCGGAGGCTCTGCTCCGCCCCAAGGTGCAGTTCACCGCGCCCGGAGCGAGCGGCGACTGCTGCACCCCCGCGCTCCCCTGGGCCGACCTGAATGTCCGGGAGATCCTCGGCAGGGCGGTCACCGCGTACGACCCGGGCGGCCTGGAGGTCCACTACGTGTCCCGGGAAGACCTCATCCGGATGCGGCGGGCCCTGGGCCGTCCCAAGGACCTCCGGCGAGCGGACGAGCTCGACAGGCTCGCGTGAGACGAGGTGAGCCCGGCATGACTCCTCATGCCGGTCGTCCGCTGCTCTTCCTCGACGTCGACGGGCCGCTTCTTCCCTTCGGCGAGGACCCGCAACAACGCGCAGTAGCGTCCACGAGAGTGGTGTACGGGTGATCTTCCCCTTGGTGTGACGGGAGAGATCCATGTGACAAGAGACGGCCACTTCGTAATCC
>NZ_VIRM01000093.1 GCF_006874475.1 Microbispora hainanensis | reverse complement strand
CCGCCGCGTGGCAGGCGGGGATCCGCTACTTCGACACCGCGCCGCACTACGGCAGCGGGCTGGCCGAACAACGGCTCGGGCGCTTCCTGCGCGGCCTGCCCGCTCAGGATGCCGCGCAGGCGGTGGTGTCGACGAAGATCGGCCGGGTGCTGGTGCCGGGCCGGGGCGAGGAGGAAGGCTTTCCCGGCCGCACCGGTTTCGTGCGGGTGCGGGACTACAGCCGCGACGGGGTGCTGCGCTCGCTGGACGACAGCCTGAAACGGACCGGGCTCGACCACTTCGACCTGGTGTTCATCCACGACCCCGACGACTACTGGGAACAGGCCGCCGGACAGGCCTACCCCGCGCTGGCCGAGCTGCGCGACCAGGGCGTGATCGGCGCGATCGGCGCCGGGATGAACCAGGCGCGGATGCTCACCCGGTTCGTGCGGGAGACCGATCTGGACGCCGTTCTCGTCGCGGGACGCTACACCCTGCTCGACCGCTCCGCCGCCGAGGAGCTGCTGCCCGAGTGCGAGCGGCGGGGCGTGGCCGTGATCGCCGGCGGGGTGTTCAACAGCGGGATCCTCGCCGGAGGCACCACCTACGACTACGACGCCGCCCCGCCCACGGTGCTGGAACGCGCACGCGAACTGGGACGCGTCTGCGCCTCCCACGGTGTGCCGCTGCCCGCCGCCGCCCTGCGCTTCCCCCACCGCCATCCCGCCGTCACCACCGTCCTGATCGGCGCACGCAGCGCGGAGGAGATCGCCGAGGACCTGACGCTGGCGGCGGCGGACATCCCGGACACGCTCTGGGAGGACCTGGACCATGCGGGTTGATCTCGCCTACGGCACCGGCGGCCTGGTCGTGGACCTGCCGGACGACCGGACGACGGTCATCGCGCCGGTCGCCCGGCCCGCCGTGCCGGACCAGGCCGCCGAACTGCGCCGGGCCCTGCGCGAACCCGTCGCGGGCCCGCCGCTGCGCGAGCGGGTGCGCCCCGGCCAGACGGTGGCGATCTCCGCCTGCGACGGCACCCGGCCCCAGCCGCGGCACCTGATGATCCCGGCGATCCTGGCCGAGCTCGACGGGATCGTCGACCTGGACGACGTCGTGATCCTCGTGGCCACCGGCACCCACCGGGGCAACAGCGAGGCCGAACTGCGCGCGATGTTCGGCGACCAGGTCGTGGACGCCGTACGGATCGTCAACCACGACGCGCGCGACGCGTCGTCGCTGAGGTGGATGGGCCGCCACGGCAAGGACGTGCCGGTCTGGCTCAACCGCGAGTGGACCGACGCCGACGTGCGGATCACGACCGGTTTCGTCGAGCCGCACTTCTTCGCCGGGTTCTCCGGCGGTCCCAAGCTGGTCGCGCCCGGGCTCGCCGCCCTGGAGACCGTGCTCACGCTGCACGACGCGGCCCGCATCGGGGATCCTCGGGCCACCTGGGGCGTCATCCAGGGCAACCCCGTGCACGACGACGTCCGCGCCATCGCCGCCGCGACCGGCGTCACCTTCGCCCTCGACGTCGTGCTCGACCGCGAGCAGCGGATCGTGCAGGCGTTCGGCGGCGACCTGCTGCCGATGCACGCCGCCGCCACGGCCGCCGCCCGCACCGCCGCGATGCGCCCGGTCCGCGAGCCCTTCGACGTGGTCATCACCACGAACGCCGGTTTCCCGCTCGACCAGAACCTCTACCAGTCGGTGAAGGGGATGAGCGCCGCCGCCCAGGTCGTCAAGCCCGGCGGGACCATCGTCTGCGCCGCCGAGTGCCGGGACGGCTTCCCCGACCACGGCTCCTATCGGGACGTGCTCACCTCCGCGGCCTCTCCGGAGGCGCTGTTCGAGGAGATCTCCCGCCGCACCGAGACCGTGCCCGACCAGTGGCAGGTCCAGATCCAGGCCCGCATCCAGCGGCACGCCCGCGTGATCATGCACACGTCGCATCTGAGCGACGCCGATCTGGCCGCCGCCCATCTGGAGCAGACCGGCGACATCGCCGCCACGGTCCGCGCTCTGCCCGGGCGGGTCTGCGTCCTGCCGGAAGGCCCCATGACGATCCCCTACCTCACAGGAGAATGACCGTGCTCCACACCGCCCCGCCGCCGGCCGCCGGATCCGTCACACCGGCATGAGCGAGGCGCTCGACCTCGGCTACGCCCGCGTGGATCTCGGCCGCGAGGCGCGCCAGGGATTGCCCGAGATCGTGTACGGCCCCGGCAAGCGCGTGAGCGAGATCGCGGGGATCGTCACCGCTCTGCTCGGCCGGAACACCGGGCCGGTCCTGGTGACGCGGGTCGAACCCGGCACCGCCACCGAGGTGCGCGCGCTCGTCTCCGGCGGCGCGTACGACCCGGACGCCCGGCTGCTGGTCTGGCGGCCGACGCCGCCGGTCGAGCACACGGTGGCCGTGGTCACGGCGGGAACGGCGGACGGCCCCGTAGCGGCCGAGGCTGCGGCCGTCGCCGCCGCGCTCGGCCTGCGGACCGTCATGATCAGAGACGTCGGCGTGGCCGGGCTGCACCGCGTGCTCGCCGCCGCCGGCGACCTGCGCGCGGCCGACAGCGTGATCGTCGTCGCCGGCATGGAGGGCGCGCTGGCCAGCGTCGTCGGCGGCCTCGTCGAGACCCCGGTGATCGCGGTGCCCACCTCCACCGGATATGGTGCCGCGCTTGAGGGCGTGACGGCCCTGCTGGCCATGCTGACCTCCTGTGCCGCCGGGCTGACCGTGGTGAACATCGACTCCGGCTTCGGCGCCGCGCTCGCGGCCTACCGCCTCACGAGGAGGGCGCCTCGGTGATCGTCTACCTCAACCCCTTCACGGGGCTCGCGGGCGACATGCTGCTCGGCGCGCTGCTCGACGCCGGGGCCTCGCTCGACGCCGTACGGCAGGCCGTCGCCGAGACCGGGCTCACCGGCTGGCGGCTCGACGCCGAGCGGGTGCGCACCGGAGCGCTGACCGCCACCCGCGTGCTGATCGAGGTCGACGACGACGCCACCGAGCGCCCGGCCGCGCAACTGATCACGATGGCGGCCCGCACCGGGCTGACCGTGGCGGAGGCGGCACTGACCGCGATCGCCGAGGTGGAGGGCGCGCTGCACGGCGTCCCGCCCGCCGACGTCCACCTGCACGAACTCGGCGGGCACGACACCCTGATCGACATCGTCGGATGCGCGGCGGCGCTGCGCGACCTCCGCGTGACGCGCGTGCACTCCGCGCCGCTGCCGCTGGGCGGCGGCACGGTGCACACCCGCCACGGCGTGCTGCCCGTTCCGGCTCCCGCCACGCTCGCGCTGCTGAAGGGGGCCCGGGTGCGGGGCGGGGAGGCGGGAGAGGCGGTCACGCCGACCGGGGCGGCCCTGCTGCACGCGATGGGCACGGCGTACGGCCCGGCTCCGGAGATGACCCTGCGCGCCACCGGCTACGGCGCGGGCGGCCGCGTGCTGCCCGACCGGCCCAACGTGACCGTGGCCATGCTCGGAGAGCCGGTGGCCATGCTCGGAGAGCCGGTGGCCATGCTCGGAGAGCCCGTGGCCGGGGAAGGCACGCAGATCGTGCTGTCGACGAACCTCGACGACGTGACCGGGGAGGTCCTCGGGCACGTCATCGAGCGGGCCCTCGCGGCGGGCGCGGCGGACGCCTGGGTCACACCCGCCGTCATGAAGAAGGGGCGCCCCGCGCACGTCCTGCACATCCTCACACCCCTTGAGCTGGCCGACGACCTGCAGACCCTGGTCTTCGCCGAGACGGGAAGCCTGGGCCTGCGGCGCGGCGTGGTGGAGAAGGTCGCCCTGCCCCGGCACGTCGAGACCGTACGCCTGCACGGCCGGGACGTCCGCATGAAGCACGGGCCGTGGGGGGTCAAACCCGAGTATGACGACCTGGCCGCGCTGGCCCAGGCGACCGGCAGGCCTTTGAGGGAACTGACACGAGAGGCATTCGACGCGCTGTGACTTCCGATATGACTCCGGCCGTGACCCGCATCGACGCTCACCACCACCTGTGGGACCTCTCCCTGCGCCCGCAGACGTGGCTCGACCCGCCGGAGATGGCTCCGATCCGCCGCGACTTCGCCCTCTCCGACTACGCCTCCGCCACGGCCGGCACCGGGATCGGCCGTTCCGTGCTCGTGCAGGTGCTGGGCGACGCGACGGAGACGCGCGAGTTCCTGGCACTGGCGGAGCGGTCGCAGACCGTCGCCGCGGTGGTGGGCTGGGCCGACCTCACCCGGCCCGACCTCGCCGACGAGCTCGCCGCCCTGACCGCCTCGCCCGGGGGCGCCCTGCTGCGCGGGATCCGCCACCTGGTGCAGGGCGAGCCCGACCCGCGCTGGCTGGCCCGCGACGACGTACGCCGGGGGCTGCGGCAGGTCGCGGCCGCCGGGCTCGCCTACGACCTGCTCGTCCTGCCGCACCAGTTGCCGGCCGCGATCGAGACCGTACGCGCCCTGCCCGAGCTGACCTTCGTGCTGGACCACCTCGCGAAACCGCCGATCGCGGCAGGGGGCCTCGATCCCTGGGCGGGTCTTGTCCGTGAGCTCGCCGTGGAACCGAACGTCACGGCCAAGCTCTCCGGCCTGATCACCGAGGCGGCGTGGGACGACTGGAACGCCGCCGCGCTGCGCCCGTACGTCGACGTGGCGCTCGGCGCGTTCGGCCCGTCGCGTCTCATGTACGGCTCGGACTGGCCCGTCTGCCTCCTCGCCGGCTCCCTGCCGCTCTGGACCGAGACCGTCTCGGCGCTGCTCACCGATGCCGGGCTGACGGCCGCCGAACAGGAGGCCGTCTTCCGCGGGACGGCGACACGGGTCTACCGCCTGGAGGGGTGAGCGCCCGGGACGCCGGCCGGACCCCCGAAGGAGTCCGGCCGGCGGATTCGTTCACTCAGGGTGTGCTGGGTCAGGGGGTGGTGGGTCAGGGTGTGATGGGTCAGGGGGTGATGGGTCAGGGTGTGGTGAGGTCGAAGCGGTTGACGGTCACCGCGCCGCCGAGGGATTGGGTGGCGTAGTTGAAGATGGCGAACCGGTAGCCCATGAAGAACTGCCAGGCGTTGCCCATCGTGAAGGCGGGCCCGAACGAGGTGAAGTTCACTCCGTCGGTGCTGTAGGAGAAGCGGGCCTGGCGGCCGGAGCCCGGCCGGATGTCGGCGTTGACTCTCAGCCAGATCCGCCCGCCGGACACTGAGGTGGAGGCCACCTCGGTGCCGGTGCCGGTCGTCTGCCAGCTGCCGTTCATGGTGAGGTTGTTGGTCGCCACCAGGCGGGTCTGGCCGTTGTCACGCCGGACGCCGATCCAGGCCGACGAGTCGCGCAGCATCGCCAGCCCGGCCCGGTCGCCGTCGCGCATGGATGAGTAGTCCAGCTGGATCGTCGCGGTCGAGGACGGGCCCAGGATGCGGTGGGTCAGCGTGTTGCGGGCCGAGTAGAGGTCGTTGGTCACGGTGGCGGTCTGCAGCCGCAGCCCGTTGCCGACGCTGTATTTACTGGTGTCGGGGTTGTGGTTCCACTCCCACTCGGGGCCGAGCTGACTGCCGGTGAAGGTGTCGGTCCCCGTCGGGGGCTTCACCTGCCGGGGCGGGCGCGGCACGTTCGGGTAGGGGTAGGAGCCGCCCCAGGCGCCGTTCACGGTCTGCACGGTGGGCCAGCCGTCGGAGGTCCAGGTGATGGGGGCCAGGACGGGGATGCGGCCGCCGGGGTAGGCGTCCTGGAAGGCCATGTAGTACCAGGCGCCGTTCTGGGTCTGGACCAGCCCGCCCTGGTGCGGCACGCCGCCGCCGGAGACCGGGCCGCCCATGTTGAGCAGCACCTGGCGCATCTCGTACGGGCCGAAGGGGCCGTTGGTGGACTTCAGCACGTACTGCCCGTTGGCCGGGCGGGTCAGGAAGATGTAGTAGGCGCCGTTGCGCTTGTACATCCGCGACCCTTCCAGGGTGCCCACACTGGACGGGGTGGAGAACACCTGCTGGCTGCGAACCTCGGTCTTCCCGTCGGCCGACAGCTGGGCGACGCTGATCTGGGTGTTGCCGTACGCGACGTACATGGTGTCGTTGTCGTCGACGAGCAGCCCGGCGTCGTAGTAGCACTTGTTGATCGTGGTGTGCCGGTTCCAGGGGCCTTCGACCGAGGTGGCGGTGTAGATGTAGGTCTTGCTGAAGTCGATGCAGCCGCCCCAGTAGAAGGTCTTGTTGCTCGCGCGGTAGTTGAGGAACGACGCCCAGATCCCGTTGACGTACGCCCGCCCGCCGCTCATGTCGTATTTGGACCCGAAGTCGAGCTTGGGCACCGAGTGGCCGGCGTACTCCCAGTTGACCAGGTCATAGGAGCGCAGGATCGGCGCGCCGGGCGAGTAGTGCATCGTGGAGGCCGAGTAGTAATAGGTGTCGTCCACCCGGAAGACGTCGATGTCGGCCAGGTCCTCCCACAACACAGGATTGGAATAGGTGGACGACGGCGGCCACGACCCGTTCGTCGGGCTCGCCGACGGCGAGGCCGACGGTGACGCGGTCGGTGACGCCGACGGTGACGGCGAGGGATCGGAGACGCTCCCCACGGGGACGAGCTGCCACTGCTGGTTGGCGCCGCCCCAGTCGGAGTACTGCACGATCCTGCCGCCGTCCGCGGTGGAGGCGTTCTGGACCTCGACGACCTTGCCGCTGTTGCGGTTGACCAGCCGGACGTAGCCGTCGGACGAGTCCGCGAGCCGGAACTGCTGGTTGGTGCCGTTGTGGTCGCTCCACTGCACGACGTCGGCGGCGTCGGCGGTGGACAAGTTGGCCACGTCGAGCACCTTGCCCGAGTGGCGCGACTGCAGGCGGTAGTAGCCGCCGCCGGAGTCGAGGAACCGCCACTGCTGGTTGTTCCCGTTGCTCCGGCTCCACTGCACGAGCGCCCCGCCGTCGGCGGTGGAGAAGTTGTAGACGTCGAGGGCCTTGCCGCTGTTGCGGTTGACCAGGACATACCAGGTGTTGGTGTCGACGGTCGCCGCGGAGGCCGGCGCCACCCAGGTGACGGCGGATGCGAGAACGGTCGCGAGCGCCGCCAGAAGGCAGGCGAAGACGGTGGCCGGCGCGCGTCGCCGGCCACTCGTCGTACGGACGGGGGGTTGGTGCATCTTCTCTCCTTCGAAGAGCGGAGACACGGCTGGGGTGCGGACGGTTCGCGGCGTCCTGCGTGGGCCTACGCCCTCGCCCGGGCACGAGGGCGCGCCTCACAGGGGAGGTGAAAGGAACGGCGGGCCGGCGGATCGGCCGCCGGGGCGGCTTCGACGTGGTCGCAGCATCGGAAGCCACCGAAAGCCGCAGCATCGGAAGCCGCGGCACCGGAAGCCGCGATGCCGAAAGCGACCGTGCCGAAAGGTGCCGTGCGAAAGCAGCCGCACCGAAAGCAACCGCACCGAAAAGTGACCGTGCCGAAAGTCCCGGCGTCGAAAAAATTCACGACGCCGAAAAGTCACGACGCCGGAACCAACGCGCCGAAAGGCGCGACGGTGGAAACACCGACCGGCCTGTGAACCCTTTGGCAGCCGCTTGTCGCCCACGGATGACGCGGACAGTGCGTACCGGCCGGAAAGTCATGTGCCGGTGGGGTCTACACACGCAGTGTTAGCGCTAACAATTTTACGACCAGTACTCCCCTCTCATCGACGGCCTGTGCGTGGTGGTGTAGCGCGGATCAAACCCGACGCGGCGCACCGCGTCAAGGCTCACCCCTCTCCGCGTCCGGGCCGTCACGCCGGCCGGATGTTGCTCACCTGCTCTTCCGCCGATGCGAGAACACCGTCCGGAGGGCGGCGCGCAGGAAACTTTCATCGCGACCCGCGCCACCCGGGGCCGTCGCGGAGGAAGTCGCACTTTTTACGAACGACATTTCGCGCCGCACACCAGCGCAGATGAAGCAGGCGCACGAAAACTGCTTCGAAACTTACAGGCAATGCTCTTGACACGTTTCGGGATGATTTCCAGACTGACTCCCCGGAGGCGGCTCCTCCTGCCGGGGTCGGTGGTGCGCGGCAGGGGCCGCAGTTTCGACTTCCACGTGACGACCGATCGCGTGGTGTTCCCGCGGGCGTCTTTCCGCGTTCCCTCATCGATTCCCCAGTGGAGGCTCACACATGGGTGAAACCCCCCGACCCGCCGACGGAAGACGGCGAAGGCTCGCCGGCACCCGCCGGGTGCTGATCGCCGGCGCACTCGGCGCACTCGGCACGATCACCGCACTCTCGGCATCCCTCCCCGCCGACGCCGCCGCCGGCACCCTGGGTGCCGCCGCCGCCCAAAGCGGCCGCTACTTCGGCACCGCGATCGCGGCCGGACACCTGAACGACTCGACCTACGTGGCCACCTGGGACCGGGAGTTCAACTCGGTCACCGCGGAAAACGAGATGAAATGGGGCCCGATCGAGCCCTCCCGCGGCTCGTTCAACTGGGGGTCCGCCGACCAGATCGTCAACCACGCCCTGAGCAAGGGCATGAAGGTCCGCGGCCACACCCTCGTCTGGCACGCCCAGCTGCCCAGCTGGGTCAACAGCAACATGTCGGCCAGCGACCTGCGCTCGGCGATGACCAACCACATCACCCAGGTCATGAATCATTACAAAGGCAAGGTCTACGCCTGGGACGTGGTCAACGAGGCCTTCGCCGACGGCGGCTCCGTCGGCAGCCTGCGCAGCTCGGTCTTCACCCAGAAACTCGGCAACGGCTTCATCGAAGAGGCCTTCCGCGCCGCGCGGGCCGCCGACCCCAACGTCAAGCTGTGCTACAACGACTACAACATCGACGACGCCAACGCGAACAAGACCCGCGGCGTCTACAACATGGTCAAGGACTTCAAGGCCCGCGGCGTGCCCATCGACTGCGTCGGACTGCAGTCCCACTTCGGCAACCCGCCGTCCAACTACCAGCAGAACATCGCCCAGTTCGCCGCCCTCGGCGTCGACGTTCAGATCACCGAGCTCGACGTCGGCGGCTCCGGCTCCACCCAGGCCGACGCCTACCGCCGCGTCACCCAGGCCTGCATGGCCGTGTCCCGCTGCACCGGCATTACGGTGTGGGGCATCACCGACAAGTACTCCTGGCGCAGCGGTGACACCCCGCTGCTGTTCGACGGCAACTTCAACAAAAAGCAGGCCTACACCGCCGTCCTCGACGCCCTCAACGGCGGGACGTCCAGTTCTCCCCCGCCCACCGGAAACGGGAACGCCATCAAGGGCGTGGGATCGGGCCGCTGCATCGACGTCGCCAACGTCTCCCAGACGAACGGCGCCCAGGTGCAGATCTGGGACTGCAACGGCCAGAGCAACCAGTCGTGGGCGCAGACGAGCTCCGGTGAGCTGCGGGTCTACGGCAACAAGTGCCTGGACGTGAACGGAGCCGGCACCGCCGACGGCACCAGCGTGATCATCTGGGACTGCAACGGCCAGAACAACCAGAAGTGGCGGTTCAACTCCGACGGCACCATCACCGCGGTCGGCGCGAACAAGTGCCTCGACGTCGTCGGCGGAGGCACCGCCAACGGCACCAAACTCCAGATCTACTCCTGCTGGGGCGGCAGCAACCAGCAGTGGACCCGAGTGTGACACCACTCCGCCCGGGGCGGCCCCGCGTGGCCGCCCCGGGCGGACCGCGGACCCGCCAGCGCGGATCAGCACCGACGAGTCAAAGAGGAGAAGGCATGACGCAGGATCAGCATGGGCCCGCGAGCGGCGAGCGGCGGTCGCTGAGCCGCAGGTCCGTCCTGGCGACAATGGGGGCCCTGCCGGTCATCACGGCCGCGACGTCGGTCCTGGGGGCCTCGGAGGCCGCGGCGGCCACCGCGACCGTCAATCCGTCGGCGCTGCGGCAGACCATCCGGGGCTTCGGCGGCATGGCCCATGCGGCCTGGATCGGCGACCTGACGGCCGCCCAGCGGGAGACGGCGTTCGGCACCGGCGAGGGCAGGCTGGGGTTCTCAATCCTGCGGATCCCCGTCGGCGAGAGCCAGGCGGACTTCGGCCGCGACCTGGCGACGGCGAAGCGCGCGGCCGAGCTCGGAGTGACCGTCTTCGCCTCGCCGTGGAATCCCCCGGCCGGCATGATCGAGACCTTCAACCGCAACGGCCAGACCAACGCGAAACGCCTCAGGTATGACCAGTACGCCGCGTACGCCCAGCATCTGAACTCCTTCAGCACCTACATGCGGAACAACGGGGTGAACCTGTACGCCATATCGGTGCAGAACGAGCCCGATTACGCGCACGACTGGACGTGGTGGACGTCCACCGAAATGGTCCGGTTCCTGCGCGAGAACGCCGGCTCGATCAACACCCGGGTCATCGCGCCTGAGTCGTTCCAGTACGTCAAGAGCATGTCGGACCCGATCCTCAACGACTCCACGGCGCTCGCCAACGTGGACATCATCGGGGCGCACCTCTACGGCACGCCGTATTCGAACTTTCCCTACCCGCTCTTCAAGCAGAAGGGCGCGGGCAAGGACCTCTGGATGACCGAGGTCTACTACCCCAACAGCTCCGACTCGGCGGACACCTGGCCCCAGGCGCTCGACGTGGGTGAGCACATGCACCGCGCCATGGTGGAGGCCGAGTTCCAGGCGTACGTCTGGTGGTACATCCGGCGCAGCTACGGCCCCATGCGCGAGGACGGCCAGCTCAGCAAGCGCGGCGCCATCATGGCGCAGTTCGCCAGGTTCGTCCGCCCCGGATACGTGCGGATCGACGCGACGGCGAACCCCGCGTCGAACGTCTACGTCTCGGCGTACCGGAACGACGACACCGTCGTCATCGTCGCCATCAACAAGGGGACCTCCGCGGTGAGCCAGCAGTTCACCGTGGCGAACGCCGGCTCGGCCGCCGTCTCGTCCTGGGTGACCGACGCGAGCAGGAACGTCGCCCCTCAGGCGCAGGCCACCATGTCGAACGGATCCCTGACCGTCACGCTCCCCGCGCGCAGCATGACGACCTTCGTGACCAGCCTGAGCGGCGGCTCCTCGCCCTCCCCGTCGCCCGTCGTGTCGCCCGTCGTGTCGCCGAGCCCCTCGCCCAGCCCGTCGCCCAGCCCGTCGCCCAGTGGCGGCACCGGCACCGGGCCCCGGGTCACCTACACGATGAACACCTGGAGCACCGGCTTCACGGCCGCGATCAGCATCACCAACACCGGAACCTCCGCGATCAACGGCTGGACGCTGACCTTCACCCTGCCCTCCGGGCAGTCGATCACCTCAGGCTGGAACGCCACCTATTCGCCCTCAAGCGGCCAGGTGAGCGCCCGCAATGTCGACTACAACGGCACGATCGCCCCCGGAGCGACCGTCGACATCGGTTTCCAGGCCACCCACACCGGCAACACGGCCGAACCGACCGCCTTCACCCTCAACGGCGTGCCCTGCACGGTGGCCTGACCGGCCTGACCGAGGTCGCGGCGTCAAAGGGGCGCGCGAACTCGGCCGTCGCCCTGGACCCGGAGGTCCCGGGCGACGGCCGGGATCATCCGAGCGCGGACACGAAGGCGCGCAGCGCCCGCCACTGCTCGGCCAGCGCATGGGGCACCTCCCCGAGAGGGTCCTTGAAGAAGAAGGCCAGCTCGGTGAGCGGGCCCGTGCGCCCGGCCCGGTGGGCGGCCGCCGTCAGCCGGGCCAGGTCCAGGACCAGCGGCGCGGCCAGCGCCGAGTCGCAGCCGTGCCAGGTGAACTCCATGCGCATGCGGGTGCCGAGGAAGCCCTCGAAGGAGATCAGGTCCCACGCGGTCTTGAAGTCGTCGAGGTCCTCGACGAAGTCGATCCGGGTGTCGCCCTGCGGGGTGTAACCGAGCGTCTCGCGCAGCACCCGCTGCTTGCTGGCGGACTTGGCCGCGTTGGCAGCGGGCTCGGCGAGGTTCGCGCCGTCGCCGCCGCCCAGCAGGTTGGTGCCCGACCAGGCGCGCACCTTCAGGTTGCGCAGCCTGAACATCGGGGCGAGCACCGACTTGACCAGGGTCTCACCGGTCTTGCCGTCGTGACCGGCGTACGGGAGCCCCTGCGCGCGGGCCAGGGCGTCGAGGACGGGCAGGCGGGCGCCGGTGGACGGCGTGAAGTCGACGTACGGGCAGGCGGCGCGCAGGGCGGCGTAGGCGGCCAGGGCGCTGGGCGGCAGGACGAGCTCCGGGCCGTCCAGCGCGGCCCGCAGCGCGTCGAGATCGGCATGGGCGGGATGGGGCGGCGGCGCGGGTTCCGTGGTCGAGACGTTGATCACGACGACGTGGTCCAGATCGTGCCGCCTGCGGAAACGGTCCAGGTCGGCGCCGATGGCGTCCGCGACCCCGGCCTGGGTCTCGTGGAGCGGCAGGGGCCGCACGTCCTGCTCGATTTCGAGCAGCGCGTCCTGCACGGCCTCGGCGAGCCGAGCCGGGACGATTCCCGCCTCGGCCAGTGCGGCGGCCTTCTTGACCAGGGGGATCGAGGAGATGTCGTGGCCGCCGAAGACCAGGTCGCCTATGGCGGGGAGGGCGTCGCTGTGCAGCTCGGGTGACTCCAGGACGCATCCGGTCGGCTCGGCCAGGCCCGCCCGCACCGCAGACGCCCCGAGCATGCTGGTGACCGCGACCGACCCGCGTGCTCCGATCAGCCATACTCCGGTTTTCATCTGTCTCCTCTCCCCGGCCGGTCGGCCGGGATGGTGCGGTGCTGCTTGGGGTGAAGCGGCGCAGGGTGGGTCTGCTCAGCGTGGATCGGCCTTGGGGGGTGGATCCGCTCAGCGTGGATCGGCTTTGGGGGTGAATCGGCTCAGCGTGGATCGGCTTGGGGATGGGTCCGCTCCGCCGGGCGGCGGCCACTGTGCGGCTACTGTGTGGCCAAAGTGCGGAGCACTGCGTGGCCGGCGTGCCGGCCACGAAGCGGCACTGCGCGGCCGCCGCCCGGCGTGCCGGATCACTCGGAGGAGAAGGCGGCGTCGAAGGCGGCGTCGGGCGGGGTGATGGCGTTGAGCGAGCGGATGTAGGCGAGGGCCTCGGGTGCGCCGTGCAGCCGGTCCATGCCCGCGTCCTCCCACTCGATGGAGATCGGGCCGTCGTAGCCGATGTGGTTGAGCGCG
>NZ_VIRM01000092.1 GCF_006874475.1 Microbispora hainanensis | reverse complement strand
CACCCTCTGGACTGGTGGCGGTCGCCCTCCGGGGCGGCCGTGGGTCGCAACAACAAGGCCACCGACCCGATGCTGCCCGGGGTGAAGGTGGCGGTCGCCCTCCGGGGCGGCCGTGGGTCGCAACTGGCTAATCCCAAGTCTCGTCCGGGCAGCCTCAAGAGTGGCGGTCCTCCTCCGAGGCGGCCGTGGGTCGCAACCGCGCCTCCTCGGCGCTGCCGCTGCCCGATCTGTTGTGTAGCGGTCGCCCTCCGGGGCGGCCATGGGTCGCAACTTCGTGGCCTACCGCCGCAGCCTTCCGCTGGACGCCGGTGGCGGCCACCAGGGGCGGCCAAGGGGTGTAACACCTGCGTGGGAGCTCGGCTGGCGGTTCGATCAGGATTCGACAACTAGATCTTCATAACCGGGAAGCAGCGGAAGCATCCGAGTTGGAATCACAGCCGGAAGCGCTCTGGTTCCTCACTTGTCCCGCCTTTGCCACCTGCTTACGCTACGTAACGCAACCTAGTGAAGGCTGAGAGTAATGAGGAATTGTGATTCCAGGCTGCGGATTAGTCGGATGACCGCTCCCCGATCAGCAGCGGCCGTCTGTCTTCTGGCCCTCCTGACTGCATGCGAAACAGGGCGTCCGTCTTCCTTACCGCCCCAGCCTCCAGCGCCAGCCACCTCGACACTTTCTCCGGCGAAACCAACTCCACGACTGACGCATGACGTGATTGTCTCGGCCTACAGCGAGTACTGGAACACACTCACCGCCGCTGGCAGATCCTCGCCAGAGGAGGCTCGGGCTCTGCTCAAGCGATACGTCAGTGGCTCATACCTTGATCACCTTGTTGCGGGGATCCGCCAGATGAATGAGCAGGGGCGGGAGCCGTACGGCGAGGTGACTCCGCGGGTGAAGGAGGTGCGCGTCGGCGGGAAGCGTGCCGAGGTCATCGACTGCCAGGACACATCCCAGGCTGGCATGGCCGATCGCCGCACCCACCAGCTCATCCCCGGCACCATCAAGGCCAACTCGACGGCGAACATCAGGGCGGACTTGGAGCAGTCTTCCGATGGGCGGTGGCGCCTCGTCGGGTTGAGCATCAGGGAGGCGGCGTGCACGCCACCCTCGTCCTGACCCCGCTCCTCGTAGCCACAGCCTTGGGGCCGGGTGTCCCCACGGACGACCACGGAGCCTTCCCCTGGGGCAGCGGCTGGGTCGCTTACAGCAGTCATGAAGCCGGGCACCAAGCCCGGTCCCACAGAAGTGGCGGTAGCGGTGGCGGCGGGCTAGTCAACTGCCACACCATCGGCGGCGCGAACGGTGCCACCTACCTGCAGTGCGACCACGGACCTGACGGCCAGCGGAACGTCTTCGAGGGCGTAACGCCTGGAGATCCGGCGGCACCTGCCGTGACGCCAGAGATGCTCCTGCAACAGGCGCTCGGCCAGGTCAAGCCGCCTGCGCCGCGGATCGCGACGGCGCCACCGCGCGGCAAGGACGGGCTGGTCGGCCTGCCGCACTTCTTCTGGGTAGAGCGAAGCCAGTGGCGCTCGATCAGCAAGCGAGCGACATCCGGGCCGGTGTGGGCCGAGGTTACGGCGACGCCGACGACCATGGTCATCCGTCCGGGCGCGGGACAGACCACAGTGACGTGCAAGGGGCCCGGCACCCCGTACGACCCGTCCGCGGACGATCAGAGAAGCGCCTGCTCGTACCTCTTCACCCGCTCCAGCGCCGGTCTGCCGGGCGCGCACTACCAGGTGACCGTCTCCGTCGTCTGGACGGCCGCGTGGACCGGCTCCGATGGTGCCGGCGGACCTTTGGCGCCGATGACGACGTCCACGACCTTTCCGCTGCGGATCGCCGAAGGCCAGGCATTGATCAAGAGGAGCTCCTGAATGGTCCGCAAACCCATGCCCGCTCCACCTCAGCACGCCGAGAACGGCGTCGCCCCTCCGGTGCAGGTGCCGAAGCTTACGCCGCAGCCGCGCCAACGCCGCCGAGGGCTGCTGCTCCTCGGCGTGCTCGTGGTGGCCGGCGGCGGCGTGGTCAGCTATCAGACGATCACAGGCTTGAGCAACCGGGTGCCGGTCCTCGTGATGACACGCGATGTGGCCCCTGGCCGGCAGTTGACGGCGAACGACGTCACGACGACCACGGTGGGCGTGGACAACCTCGTATCGACGATTTCCGCCCGCGATCTGCCCAGGGTGATCGGCAAACGAGCCGTGACGGATCTCGTAGCGGGCATGCTCGTGCAGCCCAGGCTGCTCACCGACCAGGTCGTCCCCGTCGTGGGCCAGCAACTCGTGCCCGTCGCGGTGAAGCCGAGCCGACTGCCGGCCCGCGGACTACAGCCCGGGGACGCCATTCTCGTCCTCGCCACCCCGGAGAACCAGGCCATCCCCGCTTCCAGACCGACCGCCCGTACCGTCATCGATGCGGTGGTCGACCAGGTGAAGGGGCCGGACGTCGACGGTCTCATGGTCGTCGACCTCATCGTGAGCAACTCGCAAGGCGCCCAGCTCGCCAGTCTGGCGGCCAGTGGCCAGGTCGCCCTGGTCCTCAACCCGCGGAGCAGGTGAATGGCGACCTACGCGCTGATGAGCCCGGGCGGATCCCCAGGCGTGACCACGACCGCTCTTGCCGTCACCTACGCCTGGGGAGGCCGGACCCTGCTCGCCGAGTGCGATCCCAAAGGCGGCAGCGTTCTCCAAGGATTCCTCGGTGGCCGGATGGAGGGGCTGCCCGGCGGCCTGTTGGAGTTCGCCCTGGCCATCGCCCACCAGCCCGATCCAGCCGTCCTGTGGAAGTACGTCGTCTCTCTCGACCAGGATGCCCGCGAGTGGCTCCTGCTCCCCGGAACGAGAGACCCACGGCACGTGGCGCAGCTCGAAACAGCGTGGGACGCGATCGCGGCGGCGATCACCTCGGCTGGCGAGGGAGTCGTGGACGTCGTGCTGGACGTGGGCCAGATCGGCGGGCCGGACACGCCCATGCAACTGATCGCAGCGTCGGACCTGGCCCTGATGCTGTTGCGCCCCTCCCTGCGCCAGGTCGCGGACGCCCGCCCCAGGCTGGACGCGCTCGGCCGCTATGTGGGCGCGAAGGTGCCGGTCGCTCTGTGCCTGGTCGGCGAAGGCGATTACACCGCCAGGGAGATCAGCGACGCGCTGTTCGGCTTGCCCGTCATCGCGGGGATCCCGCACGATCCGAGGTCAGCTGCGGTGTTCTCGGACGGCAAACGGGCACAGCGCTCCTTCCGTCGGGCGCCGTTGATGCGTGGGGCGTCGTTCCTTTCAAATGCGATGCGCCAGTACCTCGCCGGAGCACAGCCAGCTGAAGGGATGGCGGCGCGATGAGCAGCTGGCCGCCGGGCGACGTCTGGCCTCCGCGTCCCATCACCGGCCCCGCCGACCCCGGTCTGATTCCCCGTACGCCAGCTCCGGCGGAGGAACTCGACGACAAGGCATTCCGGGAAGCCGCGCTCGACATCACCGCCTCGATCGCCGACGACCTCAAGGACAGCGAGGATCGTGAGGCTGCCCGGCAGGCGATCCAGTCAGCGGTGCAGCGCTGGTCCCATGAGCGGCTGTCAGATGGCGTCGCCGTGAGCTTCGCGACCCAGCGCCGACTCGTGCAGGCCGTCCTGGACGAACGGTTCGAGCTCGGCGTGCTCACGCCGTACGTCAATGACAGCAGGGTCGAGAGCATCGACATCAACGGATGCGACGAGGTCTGGATCACCTACAGCGACGGCACCTGCGAGCGCGGCCCGGCGGTCGCAGCCAGCGATGACGAGCTGATCAAGATGATCCAGATGTGGGCGCTCCACAAGAGCTACAACCCACGCGAGTTCTCGGCCGCGAGTCCGCTGCTCAACACGGCGCTCCGGCCCGGAGACGGGGAGGGCGGCGTGGGCGTACGGCTCAGCGCCACCATGGCCGTCACCAGCAGGCCGTGTGCGAGCATCCGCTGTCACCGTCTGGTCGACGTCACGCTCGACGACCTGCTCCGGCTCGGCACCGTCAACCGCAGCCTGTACGGCTTCCTTCGCGCGGCCGTGCTGGCCCGGCTGAACATCGTCATTACCGGCGGTACGGCAGCGGGAAAGACCACGATGCTGCGCGCGCTGGCCTCGGCGATCGACCCGGCGGAGCGGCTCGCCACGCTGGAGTCGGACTACGAGCTGTTCCTGCACAAACTGCGTCACCGCCACGAGAACGTGATCGCCTTCCAGGTGCGGCAATCCAACTCCGAAGGCGCCGGAGCCGTCACACTCAACGACCTGATCCCGCACTCCCTGCGCAAGAACATCAAGCGGATCATCGTCGGCGAGGTGCGGGCCGACGAGATCATCCCGATGTTCGAGGCGATGAACACCGGCCACCCGGGCTCGATGTGCACGATCCACGCGGACGGGACCGAGGAGATCTTCAACCGGATCGTCATGCTCTGGACGCGTGGAGTCGGTGCCCAGACTCCCCCTGACGTCATTCACCTGAACACGGGGGAGACCATCGACCTGGTCGTCCACCTGCGAATGGATCCCGCGACCAACACACGCTTCGTTTCCGAGGTCCTCGAGGTGATGCCTCCGGCTGACAGCGAGCTGCCCAGCCGTAACCGCGTCTACAGCCCCAAGGGACCAGGTGGCCGGGCGATGCCGGACATCACGCCTCAGTGCCTTCCCCAGCTGAAGGCCGTGGGCTTCGATCCGACGCTCCTCGACCCGTACGCCGCCATGTGGGAGGTGCGTTGAACACGCCTGCCCTGCTGGCCGGCCTCGGCACATCGACTGTCCTGGGCGGAGCAATCTGCATCGTCATCGGTCTCATCGGACGGGGGCCTGATGAGCCGGTACGACCGCCTTCCCGCTGGCTGGCGATCCGGAGAGCACTGATCGCTCGACGGCGGCTCGTCGTGATTTCCTTCGTCGCCGCGGTCGCCGTTCTCGGCCTGACCGGATGGCCCGTCGCCGCATGCGCCACGGCGGTAGCCGTACTCGCCTTGCCGAAGGTGGTGTCAGGCCGCACCGCCGCTCAGCAGATTCGAAAGCTCGAAGCGCTGGAGCTGTGGACCCGACGCCTGGCCGATCTGCTGGTGGCCGGCCGAGCTCTGGAACAGGCGTTGGAGCAGAGCGCCGCCCGCAACGTCCCGCCCGCCATCACCGGGCCGGTCTCCTCTCTTGCCCGTCGGCTCCGCGTCGCCCAGATGCCGACGGAGCAGGCGCTGCGGCTGTTCGCCGACGAGCTGAACGATCCGGTCGGAGACCGCATCGCAGCCGCTCTCATCCTGGTGGCCCGGCGACGGGGCAAGGGCGCCAGCGCGCTGCTGCACCAGCTCGCCCAGCTCGTCGCGAAGGACGTGAGCGACCGTCGGGAGGTCGAAGCCGCGCGAGCCGAGCACCGTACGACCGTGCGCTGGATCATCGGCATCCTCGTCGCGTTCACGGCTATCGCGATCACACAGCGGTCCTACGTCGCACCCTTCGGCACACCGGTCGGACAGGTCGTCCTGGCCATGGTGGCAGGCCTGTACGGCGTGGCGCTGTGGTGGCTGCATCGCCTCGGCAGCTCCGCTGTCGGCCACCGCTTTCTCACGGACCCCGGGAAGCAGCAATGAACGTTCCGGCCGTGACCGCGGGGGCGATGATCGGCCTGGGCCTGGTCATCGTCGTGTCCGAGTTGGCTCCCGGACCTCCCCGCCTGAACGACGCGCTCGCGAGACTAGACGGTGCCCGCCGTCCCGGCCCTCGCGGCCGGCTCACCGTGCGGCTGTCACGCCTCCCCGTTCCGCGCGAGGACCTGGCGCTTCTCGGCATCAGCGTCGAGCGCTTCACTCTCCAGCGCGTCGCCTTCCTGCTGTTCGGCCTGGTGCTGCCTCTCCCGCTGACCGTGCTGTGCGCGGTCGCGGGCATCTCCCTGCCTTGGGCGGTGCCGACCGGCGCAGGCGTACTGTGCGGGGCCCTGTTCGTCCTGGTCCCTGACTACGCCGCCCGAAGCCAGGCCCGGGAGCGCCGGCACGAGTTCCGCGCCGCCCTGGCGACGTACCTCGACATGGTCGCGCTGGAGCGATCCGCCGGCGCCGGGCCACCCCAGGCGCTCCAAGCGCCGGCCGAGGTGTGCACGGGCTGGGTGTTCCGCCGCATCGCCCAAGTCCTGGAGCATGCGAAACGAGCCGGTGAACAGCCCTGGCGTGGCCTCGCCCTCCTGGGCGAAGAAGTGCGTATTCCGGAGCTGACCGAGCTCGCCGACATCGCCGAGGACGCGGGCTCGGAAGGCGCCCAAGTGCTGTCCACCCTCCTGGCCAAGGCGCAGTCCATGCGCACCACCGCGCTGGCCGAGGCCCGCGCCCGTGCCAACAGCCGGACCAGCGAGATGCCCATCGCCATTGGCATCTCGGTGTTCGGGTTCCTGGCGCTCGTGTGCTTTCCCGCCGTCTACCGAATCATGAGCTGAGGAGATGCCGCATGTCCCCTCTCCTGCCGCCGGAGGCCGCCTGCTGGCTCGCCCTCAAGAGGCTCCTGCTGGACCGGCTCGAACGGGTCCACCGGAATCCCGACAGGGGGGCGATGTCCGCCGAGGCGATGATCATCATTGCTGCACTCGTACTGGTGGCGCTCACCGTCATGGGCATCGTCACCGCAAAGATCATCTCCAAGGCCAACTCGATCAACCTGTGACCCGCATTGTGAGACGCAAGGCCGATAAGGGATCGATCGCCGCGGAAGTGATGATCGCTCTGCCTGCCGTCATGCTCACGATTCTCGTCTGCATGCAGCTCTGCCTGCTGTTCTTCGCGCAGTCGGTCGCGCTTGCCGCCGCTCAGCAAGGCGTACGGGCCGCGCGTGCCGACGGCGGTGCCCGTACGGCCGGCGCCAGCGTTGCCAGAAGTTACGCCGAGCGGACAGCCGGCGGGTTCCTGCACTCCATCAGTTCCAGCAGCCGTGGAGATGCAACGACCGTACGAGTGACGGTTCAGGGGCAGGCGCTCTCCCTCGTCCCGTTCCTGCCGTCGATCCAGGTCTCGGAGGAGGCCGCCGGAGCTGTCGAACGATTCACCACACCAGGGCGAGCGTCATGAACGACCGCGGCAGCGCCACGGTGGAGGCGATGCTCGCCATCACAGCCATCTTCCTGGTCATCCTCCTCGGAGTCGCCGGAGGGAGGATCACGGTCGCAACCGCAGCGGTAGAGGCAGCAGCGCGCGACGCCGCCCGCCAGGCGTCCATCGCCCGATCCGCCGCCGAGGCCGACAGAAGAGCCGAGGCGAGCGCCCGCGAGTCGTTGAGCAGCCAGGGTGTCCGATGCGTCTCGGTAAGCGTGCGCGTGAGCACCTCGGGGTTCAGCCGGCCGGTCGGAAGCCCCGCGAACGTGGCCGCGACGGTCTCGTGCTCCGTACCACTGGATGATGTCGTCTTTCCCGGTCTGCCAGGCAGCGTCACGCGCCGCGCCACCTTCACAAGCCCACTTGATCCGTACCGGGGGAGAACTCTCGGGTTCGCGAATTCTGAAGGCGCTTCGGTGGTGAACTGGACTGCCGACGTGGGGCCTGGCCATGTGTAGGTGTGTGGGTTGCCGAACCGGAACGCGCCCGAGGTGGGGTAGTCGCGTCTCAGCGTGTGGGTTGGAGGTGGCGGCGTGCGCGGTGCCAGACGTTCTCGAACTCGGTCAATGTCAGGGGATGGGGATCGTATCCGTCCCACTCCTGGATCGGGGTCTCGGCGGTCAGGCCGTAGGTCGCCTCGTATTCGTTGAGGTGTCCCGCGCTTTGGGCCTCTTGCCACTCGGCCAGAGATGCCGCAGCGATGGGTGTGTTGTCGGGCCCGCGAAGCTCGACCTGTCGGGTTACCCAGCCTTCAGCGTCGACCTCGAAGTAGAACCAGGTGTCCTCTTCGTCCTAGTAGGCGCGGAACCAGTGCGTCACTTCTTCATGATGCCTGAGCCATGGGAGGCATCAGGGGTCGGCTGCGATCAGAGCGGGATGGTCGAGGGTGGCGGTATAGCGGGTGGCGGCTTGAACGCTAAGCCCGAACAGGTCGCAGATCTGACGGACGTCTCCTCCGGTGGCGTGAGCCTCATGGAGGATGCGGTCTTCGCGCAGGGCTTGGACGCCGCCGGGAATGTCGACCTTGAGTTTGACCCAGCGATGCCCGACGGGGCCGAACTGGTAGGCGGTCCGGTAGTTGACGAACAGGTGGGGGTTGGCGGTCTCGGGCCAGGTCTTGTTGCGCAGGTCCAAGTAGGCGCTGAGTCGGGTGCGGACGGGGGCGGCGAGGGGCACGGTGCGGTCGCCGATGTGCAGGTAGCCGTCATGGATGTCGGTGAGGTGAAGATCGCGCAGCTGGCCGTTGCGCAGGCCGTGGAAGGCGACGAGGGCGATGATGAGGGCTTGGGCGATGTCGGGGGAGTCCAGGGCGTCGCGGATGGCCGCGGGATCCAGGGGCAGTGGTTGTTTGGGCTGGGTGTGTCCGGTGGGCACCCAGCGGGCTGGATCGGTGAAGGTGATCTTTGCGCCTTTCAGGACGCGGAACAGCGATTTGAGTCCTTGGCCCATCAGCGCGCGGGGGTTGCCGGAGGAGGGCAGTACGGCTTCGACGTCGGTGCGGCTGATCTCTCGCAGCGAGGTGTGTCCCTGTTCGGCCCAGCGGTGGAGGGCGGGCAGCATCCATCCGAGCTGCAGGCCGACGGTGATGGGGGAACGGGGCAGCCGCCGCGGCGGGATCGTGCTTCCGTTGAGCATGATGGTGGCCCACTGCTGGACTTCGCCGGCCATCGGCTGGGGCAGTTCGGCGAGTTTGCGGTCCAGCCGTGCCTGGACGGCCGAAATGCGATCGTCGTCGAGCAGCCCCGCATGCTCGAAGACCTCCAGGACGTGGACCACGGGCACTTCGGTGCCGGTCAGGGCGGCCGCGTCGCTGGCGGTGATGGTGCTGCCCGGGGTGTCTTGGAAGCCAAGCATGATCTGAACGCCGAGGCGAACCCGCCAGATGAGGTGGTGGTTCCAGCCACGAGCGGCGGCGTGCTGTCCGATGATCGGTTCCAGCAGCGCGAACATGGCGGGGTCGGCGCGTTCGGCCAGCCCGCCCAGCCGGTGCCCGCGCTGGCTGAGATCCCGACGGGCTTCGAACAGGGTCAGCTGATGGCAGGCCATGGCCCGCAACGGTGGCGGTGGATGCTCGACGGGCGGATGCTGCGGCTGGGTCTTGTCACGCCGGACGAACATATCGGCCAGGAAAAGTTGCTGACCGTGCCGGTTGGCGGCGACCAGGTCGAGCTTCTCGCGCGGCTGCCGCCACAACGCCCCCTGTTTCCGGCACAACCGGCAGACGCGGCTGTGATCCAGGACGGACTGACGGCCGCAGACGCTGCAGTCGTCGCTGATCGTGTACTTGCGGCACCAGGAGTTACAGCCCAGGCACAGCCACTTGTGCGTGCGGGTGGCGCCCCAGGCCAGACAGTTACGACAGGAGTCGACGCCGGGGTGGCCATCGCGGTGACAGCGGTGACACAAGCCGGCGACGAAATACTCGAATCGGGAGCCGCACCGCAGGCAGGGGGGCGGCGCTACCGGCCCACCCGGCCAGCAGGTGAAACAGACGGTGATGTGGGGCTGCGGGAAGGCCACCGCGCGGATGCCGCAGGTCGTGCACCGACGCTGGTGCCCGCGGCCGGCGCTCATGCCGGCGGCACCGATCTGTTGCGTCCCAAGCGCGGAGCTACCGCCGGAGGCGTGCCGGTGTCGGCGGCAGCGGCCTCCTCCATGATGCGGGGACGGCGGGCGGCGACCACCTCGGGCTCGCAGATCAGTAGGTCAGCCGGGGAGCAGCCCAGAACTGCGCAGATCACATCCAGGTCGTCCAGCCGGATAGTGGTGGGCGTGGTGGTCCACAACGCCGACATCTTCCCGGCGCTGATCTCCAGCCCGGCCTCGGCCAGCAGACGGCGCATGTCGGTGGACTTCCAAATCCCGCGCTCGGCGGCCTTCAGCCGCATGTTCCAGCGCATCGGATCACCTTCCTTGTCGGTTCAGCCGGGCCGCGACCCGCTGGTTGGCGCTCTTCCAGGCCCGTTCGATGTGGTCGTCGTGCACGTGGATGTAACCGGTCGTGGTCGACAGCCACTCATGTCCGAGCAGGTCCTGAATGGCCTTCAAGTCAACCCCCCGCCCATACAACGACGACGCGCAAAAGTGCCGCAGTCCGTGTGGGGTGAGCCGGCCCTGCCAGTCCGGCAGCCAGCGGCGCACCGCATCGGCCAGGCCGGTGCGCAGCGCGTTCGGCTGGACCCGCCGGCACCGGCCGGTGCCGGGATCTCGGCGTTCGCTGGGCAGCAGCGGCGCATCTGGGTCCAGGTAATCGTCGCCGAACTGGTGCCGCACGTCGGCCAGCCACCACGTCAGCAGCGGCCCTACCGAGTCGATCGCGGGCACCAGACGCGTTTTCGGTCCGCGGCCACGCGCTCCCTTGCCATGCCGGACATGGAGTTTGCCCAGCTCTCCGTAGTCGGGCCGCCAGTCTCGGATATCGAGCATCGCGGTCTCGTTGATCCGCAACCCGGCCCGGCGCCACAGCGATGCAGCAAGGTAATCGCGCGCCGCCGGCAGATACTTGCGAGCCTCGGGCAGCCAGTCCCGCCAGCGGGAGAACAAGGTCTCCACGTCCTGTTCGCTTGGCGGGACGCGTGGACTGGCGTACTTGGATCTGGCCGGCCGGTTGAAGTCGTCGATCGGCTGGACAAGGACATGGCCGGCCAGCGTGTGGACGTCGCCCTGATACCGGGTCATCAGGAAGTCGAAGAACTGGGCGATGGTCAACGCCTTGCCGTGGACAGTTGTGGCCGCCTGACGGCGGTCCTTCCTCAGGTAGGCCAGGTAGCGGTCGGCGTCCTCGGGGCCGGCGGTCCACACCGGAGCACTGATGTAGCGCAGGAACTCGAAGATCGTGCCGCGGTCTGCGCTGATATGCCGATCCGTCAGGCCGGCTCCAGCCTGCGCCAGTGCGTACTGGTCGACGAGTTCCTGCTCGAACGCCTTGAAGTCCGTCTCCGACTCCAACCGCCGAGACGAGCCGATCGAGCGAACCACCGCAAGTCCCATTGCTCACTCCAGCTTCAAGGACCCCCGATGTTGCCTCGACAATACGGCAGAAGCTTCAGGAATTCTGATGAGACGTCAAAAAGGCGCCGGGCCTGCAGAAACCTTCATCGACCTGCCCATCAGCGCTTTCGTCGATCCCGGGTTTCATCGCGAACCCACGACACTGACGACAAGGGAAGCATGAGGACCCTCTTCTTCGCTCCCGAGGCAGAACGCGGGTCGATCACGCCGTACGCGCTCATCTTCATCGTGGTTCTCATGCTCTTCGTCGGCCTGGCCGTGGACGGAGGCGCCAAGCTGCGGGCCGGCTGGGAAGCAGTGGGCATCGCCGAGGAAGCGGCCCGGGCCGGAGCAGGGCAGATCGATCGCCGCGCCGTCTACGAGGGCCGAGAGTTCACGATCGATCGCAGCGCTGCCGCACGGGCGGCTCAGGCATACATCCGAGCTTCAGGCCGCCCCGGGACCGCGGCGATCACAGGCCCCGGCTCAATCCGGGTGCGCGTCACGGTCACCAAACGGACGTGGCTGCTCTCTTTGGTCGGTCTCCCCTCAGTGTCCATGACTGCAACCGCCACCGCTGACCTCGTCTCCGGCGTCGAAAGGCCGAACTGATGACGCTGTCCCGCCTGCTACGCGCACTGGCCGCGACGATCGCGCTCACCTGCATCGTCGTCGGCTTCCCGATCCTCTTCTACCGACTCGCAGGCTCCCCATTCCCTGATCACATCCCCACCGTTCAGGAGGTCGGTGAGAGGCTGACCGCTCGGGATGACGGCACCCTGTTCATCGCCGTCCTGAAGCTCGTCACCTGGGGAGCGTGGGCGGCGTTCTCGCTCTCGGTGCTCTGCGAGATCGGTGCCCAACTCACCGGGGCCAGGTTCGTCCCTCGGTTGCCGGGTTTGGGTGGGCTGCAGCGTCTGGCTGCCTATCTCGTGGCTTCCGCCTCGCTCGTCGCCACCGCGCCGGCGGCGATGGCGGCGGAGGCGACTCCACCGCCTGTCGTCACCATGGCACCATCGCACGCTCTCGGTGGTGATGCCGTCTCGGCCGAGCCGTCTCCGGCACAGGAGCCCGTCTATCAGGTGAAGCAGGGCGACAGCCTGTGGGAGATCGCCGACGACAAGCTGGGCGGCCCACGACAGTGGAAACGGATCTGGACGCTTAACGCCGGCTCCGCCCAGCCCGACGGGTACAGATTCACCGATCCGTCGGTCATCCATCCTGGTTGGAAGCTTCGGCTCCCGTACCAAGCCAGGAAGCCTAAGCGCGAAGCGTCCCGCCCTTTGGAGAGCCACCAGCCGACGAGGCCCGGTCCTCAGCCCTCTGCTGCCCACGTGGAGGGTGGGCATGAGCTGACACCGTCCGCTCCGTCGGCGGTGCACAGCTCTGTGGAACAGAACGGCCGCAGTGCCATCGAGTTGGAGTCAGGCTCTCTTGTGGCCTTGGGCTATGCGGCGGGCATCAGCACGGCATACGTGGCCAAGCGGCTACGTCGGCGTCGGCGTCACACCCCGCCGCAAGCATCCGATCCCGTCGTCGTCACGCCTGAGCCGAAGCCAGATCCTGCTGTGGCCGAAGTCCGCCGCGCTCACGTGCGCAGTTTCACCCAGCGCGGCGAGCAGCCTCCCTCTGATATCGAGCTCCTGCGCGAGGCGCACTCGATCGACGTACCGCAGAGGCTCCCCATCGGGAGGCGCGCCGACGGTTCTCCTGTCGAGATCGCGTTTACCGGTCCCGGGCTCAGCCTCATCGGGGACGGCGCCCAGGACGTCGCCCGCTACCTCATGGTTGACATGATCCGGCAGTCGAGCAACTTCCGAATTGAGGTCGTGGTGTGCAGTGAGCTGGCGGAGAGCGTCTCCGGGATTCCGGCCGAGGAGCTGGGCGCGATGGGTGCCTCGCTGCCTGGCCTGGTAGTCACGCCCACAGCGGATGCCGCTCTTCAGCACTTCGAGCAGACGTACTTCACGAGAAAGCGCATGCTGCTCGAACGCGAGGCGAGCAACATCGAGGAACTGCGCGATCGGGATCCCGGAGAGGTTCTACCGACCATCGTCCTCATAGCCGAAGTCGATGACGAAGTATTCGACCGAGTCTCCGCTCCCCTGG
>NZ_VIRM01000091.1 GCF_006874475.1 Microbispora hainanensis | reverse complement strand
TCGGCCGGGAAGGCCCGCCCCCTACCCGCCGAGGAGCCGGCCGAACGCCGTCAACCCAGCCTGTAGAGCGAGGATCCGCCGCCGTCCATGCCGGTGGACGTGCCGGTGGACGTGCCGCCGTACTCCGATGCGTCGACCGGGGTGCCGTGCGCCTTCACCCATGCGGTGACGTCCGCGCTCGCGCCACGAGAGGGTCCGAAGCCGCCGCCGGCCAGGATGTACTTCAGCTTCCCCTCGGCCACGTACCGCTGCAGCTTGCCGACCGTCATCGCCGGGTCGGAGCCGGTGAACCCGCCCATCGCGATGACCGGCTCGCCGGTGGACAGGATGAGCGACGACGCGCTCTGCGCGCTGTCCACCGCCACCAGCCAGGTGGCGCTCCCCTTGTTCCGCTTCAGGTACGCCGCCATCGCGGCGTCCACCTGGCCGCCGGGCCCACGCATGCCGCGTCCGCCCTGCCGGTTTCCGCCGGGCACGGCCCCGCCCGGTCCGCCGGACCTGCCGAAGCCGGCGGGGCCACCGAAGCCGCCGGGGCCGCCGGGGCCGAACCCTTGCGACGGCCCGGCCGTGGGGTTGGTGCCGTTCACCGCGGCGCCCAGCGGCGTCACCGCGTACGCCGCCGGACCGGCCAGCCCGGCCGCGACCGCCGCCGTGAGCGCCACCGCCGTGACCCGCGCGGCCGTCCGGCCGCCGCCGCCCGCAAGTGTCGTGCCCGCCAGGGCGAACACCGCGACCACCGTGCCGCCCGCGACGGCCCAGGCGAGCCACGGGACGAACTCCGGCGTACGGCGCAGCAGGACGAACGACCAGGCCCCGGTCACAGCGATCGCGGCGGCCAGGACCAGCCGCCAGACGGCCGACGCCCGGGCCGCCCGCCACATCAGCACACCGCCGATGCCGGTCAGCGCGGCGACCGCCGGGGCCATCGCGGTCGTGTAGTACGGGTGGAAGGTGCCGCTGGAGAAGCTGAAGACGGCGTAGTGCACGACGAGCCAGTTGCCCCACAGCAGCAGCGACGCACGGACCGTGCCCCTCGCCGTGCCCCTCGCCGTGTCCCTCGCCGTGTCCCTCGCCGGGCCCCCGGCCGGACTGACGGCCGATCCGGCGACCAGGACGAGGCCGCAGACGAGGGCCACGGCGGCGAACGGGAGCAGCCAGGAGATCTGCCCGGCCATGACGTCGTTGAACAACCGGCCCGCGCCGGACGGGCCACCGAAGCCGCCACCTCCGCCACCACCGGGACCAGCGGAACCACCGGGAGCACCGGGAGCACCGGGACTGCCGGGACCGCCGCCGAAGATCCGGCCCAGGCCGTTGTAGCCGATCACCAGGTTCCAGACGGTGTTGTCCGTGCTGCCGCCGACGTACGGCCGTGACGACGCGGGCCACCGGTCGATCACGACCATCCACCACGCGCTGGTGACCACGAGGACCGCCCCGGCGGCCGGCAGGCGCCCGGCCCGGCGTACGAACGCCCCCGGCGCGGCGTAGAGGTAGGTGAGCGCGAATGCCGGCAGCACGAGGTAGGCCTGGAGCATCTTGGTGTTGAAGGCGAGGCCCACCAGCACGGCGGTGCCCAG
The DNA here is from genome assembly GCF_006874475.1 of Microbispora hainanensis. GTDB lineage: Bacteria > Actinomycetota > Actinomycetes > Streptosporangiales > Streptosporangiaceae > Microbispora > Microbispora hainanensis. The sequence goes on along the minus strand of NZ_VIRM01000091.1, from coordinate 13,149 downwards.
CAGCGTGCGCAGCCGCCCGGTGCGGATCGCCTCCAGGCAGAGCCATCCGGCCGCCACCAGCAGCAGCACCAGCACGGTGTCGGGGTTGTTGTCCCTGTTGATGGCCACGGTGATGGGGGTCAGCGTCATGACGAGCGCCGCCAGCAGGGCCGCGGCCCCGGCCGCACGGGCGTCGAGCCCGCGCAGCCCCCGCCGTACGGCCGAATGCACCAGGGCGACCGACGCCACCCCGGCCGCCGCCTGCGGCAGCAGCATGCTCCACGTGCCGAACCCGAAGATCCGGGCCGACAGGCCCATCACCCACAGCGCGAAGGGCGGTTTGTCGACCGTGATGTACGACCCGGCATCCAGCGCGCCGAAGAAGAACGCCTTCCAGCTCTTGGTGCCGGAGTAGATCGCGGCGGCGTAATAGTCGTTGGCGTACTCGTTGCGGCCGAGCGCCCACGTGTAGAGCACGGCCCCGAGCACGAGGACCGCCCACTTCCCCCAGCGCAGGGCGGGGGTCACGCGGTCCGCCGGGGCCCGGTGACCCATCGGGGTCCCGGAGGCGAGGAGGGTCATCGAACGTCCTTCCGGGGCGCGAAGACCCAGGTGCGCAGGAGCAGGAAGCGCAGCAGGGTGGCCAGGCCGTTCGCCACGACGACGGCGATCAGCTCGGCCGCCTGTGGCGCGCCGCCGGGCAGCGCGGCCAGCCCCGCGCTGGTCAGCGCGAGCCCCGCGACGAAGGCGACGAGCCCGCCGAGGTGGTGCCGCAGCGCCCCCGCCCGCCCCCGTACGCCGAAGGTGAAGCGGCGGTTGGCCGCCGTGTTGGCGACTGCGGTGACGAACAGCGCGACGGCGTTGGCCGCCACGGCCGGCAACATCGAGCGCAGCATCCAGAACAGCGCCAGGTATGCCACCGTGCTGATCGCCCCGATCACCGCGAAGGCGGGGATCTGCGTGCGCACCGGCGTCCGGGACGGCGGCGCGGCCGGGGCCGCGAGGCTCCCCCGGGCGACCCGCACCATGCCCTTGAGGTCGTCGACCGCCGTCCTGACGATGTCCACCCGGCTGTCGGGGTCGTCCGCCCAGTCGACCGGCACCTCGTGGATGCGCAGCCCGTGCTGCTCGGCCAGCAGCAGCAGCTCGGTGTCGAAGAACCACCCCTCGTCCTGCACGGTGGGCAGCAGGGCCTGCACGATCTCGGTGCGGGCCGCCTTGAATCCGCACTGTGCATCGGAGAAGCGCGCTCCCATGAGCGAGCGCAGCAGCAGGTTGTACGCCCTGGAGATGATCTCGCGCTTCGGGCCGCGCACGACGTTGGACCAGGGGGACAGGCGGGTCCCGATCGCCACGTCGCTGTGGCCGGTCATCAGCGGTGCGATCAGGGGGAGGAACGCGTCGAGGCCGGTCGACAGGTCCACGTCCATGTAGCCGACCACGTCGGCCTCGCTGGACTCCCACACCCGCCGCAGCGCCCGGCCCCGGCCCTTCTGGTCCAGGTGGACGGCCCGCACTCCCGGCAGCTCGTGGGCCAGCCGCCTGGCGATCGTCCACGTGCCGTCCGTGCTCGCGTTGTCGGCGATCGTCACGCGGAAGCCGTACGGGAAGTCGCCGCTCAGGTAGGCGTGCAGCCGCTCCACGCTCGCGGCCAGGACGCGCTCCTCGTTGTGCACGGGAACGACGACCTCGACCAGGCGGGTCCTGCGGGACGCCCCCGCCGCCGACTCGGAAACCATCGTCGTGCTCATGCCGTCCCCTCGCCTGACGGCTCGGAGTGGCGCCGCACCGGGGGCAGGCCGATGAGACCGGCGCGGGTCGCGCTGTGCCTGGGGAATCGCTCGCTTCGCTCGCTCATGGGCCCACGCTGGCGAGCGGGAATGGGACCGCTCTGAGGCGTTCATTAAGGCCACATGAATTGCGCCGGTGGCGGCCCCGAGGCAGGCCGCCACTCGGCACGGGAACGTACGGCGGTGCCTAACCTGTCCGGCGCCACCGCAGGGCCAGCGCCACAGCGCATGCCAGGCAGATCACCAGCGAGGCCGCGGACAGCCCGATCGCCCACGCCACCCCCGCGTCCGAGCCGGACTCCGGCGCGGCCGCCTCCGCTCCAGCGGCCGGGGCCGGACCGGGCACGGCGGCCCCCTTGGCCGCGAGATCGAGCACCGGCGCGGGCCGCTCCGCCTCATCGTCTCCCGCGCTCTCCTCCCCGTCCCCCCCGCTTTGCTCCTGGATCCAGCGCACCACTTCGCCGTCGCTGTAGTGCTGGAGCGTCTTGAATGTCAGCCGGTCGGTCTCCGGCAGCGGCCCGGCGCTCACCGAGAACTCGTCGTACTCACCCGGCCTGATCCCCGCGTCCTCATCCGACGCGGTCCAGGTGATCTTCGAGGCGACCTCGCCGATCTTCGTGCCGTGCGACTCGATCGGCGTGGCCAGAGTGGTCTTCTCGAGCTTGTACGACCAGCCGGGGTGCGGCTTCACCGAGACCGAGGCCAGGGGGAACTCGGTCGGGAGCTGCACCTCGATCTCGGTGGTGCTCGCGTCGTCGCGCTCGTTGGGGACCCGGAACGTCAGCGCGGCATAGCCGCCCTGGACCGCGGCGTCGGCGGTCACCTTCACATGCGCGAACGCCGCCGCCGGCAGGACGGCGACCAGGCAGGCCGCCACGGCCGCGACGACCAGCCCGCGTGCCGTACGGCGCAGCGCTCGCAGCCCCCGACGCGCACGGCGCACCCTGCCGTACGCGGCTCCGGCCGGTCCGGGGCGTGCCGGCGCAGCCGCCGCACCGCAGGCGACCGGATGCGCGCAATCGGCGCCCGTCGCGGTGGGCGCCACACCCGCCCGAAGTGCTCTGCCGCTCAACGTTCCTCCCATCGGCGGGACTCCCACCGTTTCGCTCATCGGTGATCCGCTAGCCGAGGCGGGCCAGCGTCGTCGTCATCAGGTCCTTGACCTTCTCCTCGGTGTCGGACCGGTCGCCCACCTTCTTGATCTGGGTGTACCCGACGTAGAGGACGGCGTTCGCCTTCTGCACCACGACGGTGACCAGGTCGTCATAGGTGTCCGAACCCAGATCCGCCGGCGGGGTGTGCACGAGGTGCTGGGCGAACCCCCGCCACCCGTCCAGTTCCACGGGCCTGCTGCTGGTCTTGTAGTCGCCCACGATGGACGGCGGCCCTCCGAGGATGGTGAACGTCGCCGGGCATTCGGCCGACTCGGCCGTCACGGCGTTCATCGCGTTGCCGGCGAGCGTGGTGCTCTCGAAGACCACCGCGCCCTGGGTGACGACCGGGAGGGTCTGCGGCCCCACCTTCGGCGGAGCGACGATGAACCGGCCGGTCGGGTTCCCGCCCACCGGCTCGATCGCCGCTTCCACCGGACCCTTGACGTCGTCGGCACGCTGCACGTACGGGCAGGTGGGGATGCTGTTCGGCGGCGTGTAGATGGTGTGCGAGGCGTGGTCCTCGTCCTCGAACGCGACCGCGCCCTTTCCCAGATCGGCGGCGCCGACGAAGCCGGAACGGATGGTCTCGACGGTGTAGGGCGGCTTGGCCACCGGCTCCGGTGTCCCGCCGGAACACCCCGCCAGGACGCCGACGGCGATCGCACCGGCGGCGGCCAGGGCCACCCGCCACGAGGGGGCCGTACGGTCAGCGCCTCGCATGTGTCGCCAGCCTTTCACTGTGCGGTGAACGGGACACGCACGCGTGTCTCGTCGAAGTCGGAAACGCGGATGTCCAGCCGCAACGCCCACTCCCCTGGATAGGGGATGGACATGGAGCCCGCCACGTAGTGGCCCGGTTCGGCCGCCGTCACCGCGACGGGCAGCGCAGGGACGCTGCGGTCCCGCGATTCGAGCGCGCCGGAGATCTCGGGCACCGGGACCAGCCTCCCGTCCCGCCCCGTCAGGTAGATGTCCGCCGTGTTGCCGCCCGGTCTCGCCGGTTCGATCTTCACCTGGATCGAGCCGCCGCGCAGCCCGCCGTACGGGCCGGACGCGTTCACGGCGCCCGCAATGGGGAACGGGACCGTGGTGTCCACCGGCGGCGCGTAGCTCGTGCGGGCCGGGGCCGTGTCGACCAGGACGGCGGTGATGGACACGACGACGATCCCGAGCACGACCTCGCCGGCGACCGAGCGGCGCAGCCTGCGCACCCCGGCGCCGGAGTCCAGGGGCGTACGGCGGGCACGGTCGCGCCGCTGGACGAACCGCCGCGATCCGGAGGCGAGCGCCAGCACGCCCAGCACGACGGCGAGCTTGACGAGCAGCAGCCGCCCGAAGCCGGTCGCGCCGAGCGCGCCCCACGTCCCCACCTGACGCCACGACAGGTACAGCCCGGTGACCGCGATCACCGCGAAGCACAGCAGCGCGAGCCGGGAGAACCTGGGGAGCGCGGGCTCGAGGGAGAGCAGCCCGGGGTCCCGCTTGCCGGCCGGAGCGAGCACGCAGAGCGCGAGCGTCACCAGGCCGCCCAGCCACAGCGCCATGGCGAGCAGGTGCAGGCTCGTCGCCGGGACGGCCAGCCAGATCTGCGTGCCGCTCTGCGCGTGGTCCGCGAGTGTCCAGGTCAGCGTCATGGCGATGGCGCCGACGACGGCGACCACGGGCAGCACGACCCTGCGACCGACGCCGCCGGGCTCGCAACGCGATGCCGGCTCCGGACCGCCCGTCTCCGGACCGCCCGGCTCGGGAGCGGTCGGCTCCGCATCGGCGACGGGCGAGGGGCGGCCAACCGCGATCAGGAAGACCACGCCGAGGACGGCCACGAGCACCAGCCGGGCCAGCAGCGCGTACCCAAGCCGGGTGGACAGCGTCGCGCCCAGCAGGCCGGGGTCGAACACCCCGGTCAGCGGCCTGCCGTCGGCGTACGGCCCCTGGACGAGCAGCACCACGGCGGTGCCTGCGGCCAGTCCGGCGAACCCCGACCAGACGACGCGCCGGCCGCGCCGGTCGCCGCGGCCCGCGGGCCAGATCGCGGCCACGAACACCCCGCCGCCGAGGGCGAGGGCCACCCCGAGGTACGCCACACCGCGGCCGACCGCGGCGACGACGGGGACCACGCGGTCGGCGTCCTGCTCCACGTCAGCGGCCATCGCGCTCGGGTGGCCGACGCTGAAGCTGAACGCTCCCGACACCACGTGCGAGTCCACGGACGTCACCCGCCACGACACGACGTAGGTTCCCTCGGCCAGGTCCCGGGGCAGGCTCGCGCGCGCCGTGTCGGCTTTGCCGTCCGCGAACTGCGCCGCGCCGATGGCCAGCTCCTTGCCGGTCGGGTCGAGCAGCTGGATGGACCGGCCGCCCAGGCTCACCGCCTCGTCGAAGCGGAGCCGTACCTCGGCCGGGGGCGAGGCCAGCACCTGCCCGTCGACCGGCGAGCTCTCCAGCAGGTAGGCGTGCGCGTACGCCGGACGGGCCGCCACACCGGGGAGGAGGCCCACGACCAGGCCGCCTGCCACCAGGAGCACGACCGCCACGAGCCGCGCGACGGGCACGGCGGCTGTCGTCTCCCGCGTGAGATGTCGGCGTCGCACCGTCACCCTTCCACTCCGTCAGGGCGGAGCCGGCCCGGGCGGGGAGTTCCGCCCGGACCGGCCCCGGCTCGGACGGTTACTTGTCGCAGGAGTTCCAGCAGATCTTCTTGTCCGGCTTGCCCGCCAGCTTGCCGTCGAACCGCAGCACGTCGACGCCCCGGTTGTAGTCGGCGACGTAGACCAGGCCGTTGTGCCAGTACGCGGCCGACGCCGAGCCTCCGGTCACATCCGTGCCGGACGGAACCCGGAAGTAGCCGACCTGCGTCGGGTTGGCCGGGTCGGACACGTCCAGGAACCGCGTGCCCTGCCCGTACCACCCGATCGCCACGATGTTGCCGTTGACGGTGAACCAGTGGGCGGAGCAGCTACCGCTGGTGGCCGACCCCTCCTTGCCCCAGGGCGACCAGTGGCTGACCAGGTTGAGCCGGAGCGGCTTCTCCGGCGTGGACTTCCAGCCCTCGCCGTCGTAGCTGCCCTTCAGCGACACGATCTTGAACTCGCCCGCCTGCGAGCAGGTGGTGATGTTCTCGTTGGTGACGTAGACCAGCTCGCCCTTGTCGAAGGAGCCGAGCTTCTCGGTGTTGTGATACGCGTTGTGGTCGAAGTAGTCGAAGAACTCGGTGCCCTGCGGGTTGGTCGGCACGGCCGTGCCACCCGCGTACGGGATCGGGTCGTAGGCCGTCGCCACCCGCTTGGTCTTCCGCACCGGGTCGTAGTGGTTGCCCTTGGTCCAGTAGCCGCGGACGCCGCCCTCGCCGGAGACCCAGGCGACGCCGTTCTTGTCGACGTCGACACTGTGCACGTAGTCGGTGACGCCGTCGAACCGGCCGAGGTCGAGCGCCAGATCCAGGGTCTTCGGGTGCTTGGGGTCACGGATGTCGGTCACCCGGACCGGCACGCCCTTCCAGGACGGGTCCTGGCCCGGCGTACCGGTGTTGGCCGGTCCGACCGACCACAGGTAGGAGCAGTCGTTGATGCAGGTGGCCGTGTGCCCGGCCGCGATCGGCTGGAAGACGACGACCTTCGGCTTCCAGGGGTCCTTCACGTCCACGATGTAGACGCCGGACTGGCCGGTCGAGACGGTGCCGCCGAAGCCGCGCGGGTCCCTGCTGAGGAAGACCAGCTTGCGCTTCGGGTCGACGGTCATGTTCTCGCCTTCCCAGAACCTGTCCTGGGTGTCCCCCGGCTGGCGCAGCTGGGCCGCCGTGACGGTGGAGACCAACGCCGGGTGCTCGGGGTCCTTGAGCGACCAGACGGCCAGGCCGCCTGTGCCGTTGGCGAACATGAAGTCGTAGCCGTACTTGTCGTAGCTGATGAAGTTCAGCCCTGAGTAGCCGCTCACGCCCTTGACGTTGTCGAGGAACGTCACGTTGCTCTTGACGGCGGTCGTCGGGACGTTGTGCACGTCGTCCAGGACCGGTCCACCGTGGGCGGAGTTGTCGGATGGACGCTGATCGGACGGTGTGTCGGCGAACGCCGAGCCTGCTGCGGGGATCTGCAGCGCCGCCGCGGTCAACAGCGCGGCAGCGGCCGCTACGAGAGGTTTCACTCTCACAAACCCTCCTTGAGGGGCAGCGAAGCGGATGTAAGCCGCATCGCCGAAGATCGTGATCAAACTGACTCTAATCAGCACGAGAGTGGATGTCAGTAGTCAAAGATCTCAGAAAGGTATCTTTAGGGACTCAGGGAAACCCTGGTTTCAGGCCGACCACATCGCGCCGAGCGCGTCAAGCCCAACGCCACGTCGCCTTCACGCGCCCACACCAACCGGCCCCGATGCTGCGGCGGCCCAATGACGGCCTATCGGCTGCGCTCGAACAGTTCGCGCACCTGTGGCATGTCTCGGTACGGCGCCAGCCGATCGAGGACGACACGCTGACGACGCGCCGTCCTGTCGCTGGCCACGTCCTTCGAGAGGTCGAGCATCCGCGAGGCCGCACGGGCCGCTTCCCCTGGCTCGTTCGCGTCTACGAGCGCGACGGCGAGCCAGGACAGGTACAAGGCGAGTTCCCGGGCGTGCGTGGCGTCGTAACGGGCGAGGACATCGGTGAGTAGCGGTACTGCGCGAAGCGGGCGCCCCAATTCGGTGTAGGCGCGAGCCTCCATGATCTGCAGCTCGTGGGCGTTCCCCCAGTACAAGTAGGCGGGCTCCTCCTCGTCGCCGTCTTGTCCCAGGGCTGCCTCGGCCTCGCCCAGCGCTCGTATGGCAGCCTCGGCTTCGCCGACCGTCACGTGCGCCCATGCCACTCGATCCCAAGCGAGGGCACGCGCCCGCCTGACGCATGCGGCCCGAGTGCCTCGACCGCCGCGCAGGCCAACGTCACCCCTTCATTGGGGTCGCCGATGTTCGTGATCTGGTAGGCCAGGGAACCGAGGAGGTTCGATTCCAGGGTGCCGTCCCCGGCCTCCTGAGCGGCGCTTATGCCGAGACGGTAAACGCGCGCTGCTTCTTCAGGTCGTCCCGCGTCGCTGGCGATCCATCCGGTGATTTGCGCGAGTTCCCCGATCACGCCGAGCAGCGCGCGACTCGTGGTTCCGGTGTAGGTGGATTCGCGGTAAAGCGGTGTGGCGGCGTCGAATTCGCGGAACGCGGGCTGGAGGAGGTCGCCGCCGGCCAGCACGTCGTCAGCCAGGCGCGGCCGGTGGACTCTCGCGGACAGATCGGCGACCATGCTCAATCCGATGCGCCGCCCATTTCCCACGGGAAGCGGCGTAAGGGCGTCGCTATCACGCAATTTGGCGAAGACGTCGTCAAGGCTCGGGGATGGGAGGTGCGACAGGTCTGGAGCTACAGCCGGTCGCGGCGTTCGGCGCGCGGCCCATGGGGGAAGTTCGGAAACCATCCCCTGTGCACCTCGGTGTCGGACGCGGGGGCGTCGGAGAGGTGCCGTCGCGTTCCGGGCGCGGACGGATTGAGGCGATGGAATGAACGATCGGGAGCTGGGCCGGCGGGTGGCGTACTGGCGGCGTCGGCGCGGCCTGACTCAGCAGATCCTTGCCGACCGGCTTGGCCGTTCGATCAGTTGGTTGCGCAAGGTGGAGGCCGGGGTTCGGAGCGCCGACCGGCTCTCCGTCCTGGACTCGCTCTGCGAGGCGCTGAACGTCGATCTGCAAACCCTGATCGGCGAGGAGCCCGTCCGGAGCGGAACCGTGTGCATCGACGACGCCCAGGTCGAGCACATCCGGAACGCTATGGAGCGTTACGCCCTCAATGCCGGACCGGGAGACCTCGCCCGGTTGCGCCGCCAGGTCGCGTACGCCTGGAGCGCGTTCGAGGTGGCGGACTACGACGTCATCAGTCAGGTGCTCCCGGAGACGCTGGAGAACGCCCAGAGCAATCATGCGGCGCTGGGGACGGAGGAGTCGGCCCGGCTGCTCGCCGAGGCGTACCAGATCACCTCCAGCACCCTGCGGAAGCTCGGAGAGCACTCGTTGGCCTGGCTCGCAGGAGACAGGAGCATGGCGGCGGCGCGCCAGATCGGAGACCTGTCGCTGCTGGCCGCCGCAGGATGGCGCATCGCGCTCGCGCTGCTGTCCATGGGGCGAGCGGAGCCCGCACTGGACATGCTTGTGGGCCTGGCGAATCGGCTCAGTGCCGAGTCGGACACGGAGGAGCGGCGTGCCCTGTACGGGCATGTGCTGGTGCAGGGAGCGATGGCAGCCGCAGCGCTGGGCAGGCACCCCACGGTGAGAGCTCTGATCGCGGAAGCTCGGGAAGCGGCACGGTCCGTGGACGTCGCCGGAAACTATCACTGGCTCGCGTTCGGCCCGGCCAACGTCACGATCCACGAGGTTGCCGCGCTGGTCGCGCTTGGCGAAGGCGGCCTTGCCGTCGAGGTGGCCGGCGGGGCCGACCCGTCGGCGCTCGCGGCGATGCGCCGTGAACGCAGGGCCGCGTTCCTCGTGGACGTGGCGCGCGGGTACAGCCAGTGGGGCCACAGGGAGGAGGCCGTACGCACGTTGCTGGAGGCCGAGCGCGTCGCCTCCCGCGAGGTGCGCTGCCGCCCTCTCTCGCAGGCCATAATCGCCGACGTGCTGCGTCGTACGAAGGGACCGGCTCCTACGGACCTTGTACGGCTGGCCGCTCGCGCGGGAGCGCAGGCATGAGCCGGGGCGTGCTGTACGTGATCGCGTGTGGGTCGCCCCCGGCGCGCGAGGTGGACAAGCTGGTCGTGGCGGCCCAGAGGCGAGGGTGGCAGGTGTGTTGCCTCACCACTCCGATGGGGCGGCGGTTCGTCGACGTCGAAGCGCTGGAGCGGCTGACCGGATACCCGGTGCGCAGCGAATATAAGAATCCCGGCGAACCGGATGTGCTCCCTCCTCCCGACGCCGTGATCGTGGCACCGGCCACGGTGAACACGATCAGCAAGTGGGCACTGGCCGTGTGCGACACGCTCGCGCTCGGCATCATTGTCGAGGGAATAGGCAAGCGGCTTCCGATCGTCGCCATGCCCTTCACGAACTGGGCGCACGCCGCTCACCCCGCCTTCCAGGAGCACATCGACAAGCTCAGGTCCTGGGGAGTCGACGTGCTCTTCGGCCCGGACGTCTATCCGCTGCACGAGCCGGGCACCGGGGGCCGTTACCTCCACCTCTTCCCCTGGGAACGAGCCCTGGACCGCCTCGACGGCCATTGAAGGGCCCCTGCACGCCGACGACCGATCGTCTCGCCTTGATCACGGAAGGTGACACGCGCTGTGCCGCCTCTCGCTCGTCGCGCATCACAAGATTGGGTCGTCCGAGCCGGTCATACAGGTAGGAGCGCCAGAGCCACTGCCTGCATGAAGCGGACCCGCCGGCGGTGCCCTACATCGCCGACGGGTCCTTGATCAAAATGGTGGTCCTGACCCATGACACACAACAGTAGGGCTATCGCCGCCGCCCGGCCGGTGTTCGCCGGGTGGCGGATCATGCGGAGCGACGCCGGGCGGTTGTGGGCGACGCGCGAGCGGCCGTTCCCCGCGGCCGTGGAGGAGGCGGGCGCGCACCGCACGGTCGACGCCGACGACCTGGTCGAACTGTGCCAGGTGATCGCCGCCCAGGAGGGCCTCGCCGAGCAGGCGGCCCGGTGACCGCGTCCGCCGCGGTGCTCGACGTCACCGCCGCGGAAGAGGACGGCGACGAGGACTGTCCGGGCGTTTCACCACACCCGGCCGTCCCCCGCCCGGACGACGAGGCACGCATCGGGCTCGGCCTGCGCCTGGAAAACGCGAAGCAAGCCCTGACCACCGGACTGGACGTGCAATGGGGCATCTGGCTACGCGGCGGCCGGTTCGTCACCTGCGCCGTCACCTGCTGCTCCCCGAACCGCGACGCCGCCCACCGCTGCCCCGGCCCCCTGAACCGCCCGCCTGCCTGACGCCCCCGTGACGGCAGGGATAGCGGTCCGAGCGCGCCCGTTGCGGCGTTCGCCGGGGAGTGGCCGTCGGCTCCTTGCTGACGCTCGCCCGCCTCCGCCACGCCCAACGCCAAGCACGCCGCCGCGGCCGCCGCATCGCCCTACCTGCCGACCCTGGGATCCTGCGTACAGAGCAGAAACTGCGCCGCTTGGCCGCACCCGACGCCCACGCACAATGCCGTCAGGCTCTTGCCACGCTCGGCGACGTCATCGCCGCTGCCGACCGCGACCTGCCGCACGTGCTCGGCGCACGCGTCTGCGCCGACACCGTCGAGCTACTGCTGGCCCAGCCCGCCGGCACGCCACCCGCCCCGTTCACCCAGGGCCGGACCAAGGCGACCTGGCGCATCCACCTCGACAACGCGCCCCACGCGGACAACTTCCGCGACGTGCTCCCCGCACTGCTCACCACCGGACACCTCGACGACGGACACGCACTCCTGGTGAACCTCGAACGCCTGCAGACCGCCACCGCAACCGGCCCCGATGAGCTGGTCGACCGCTTCCTCATCACAGCGGCCAACGAACTCACCACCGGCGACGGGCCATGGTTCGACGTGCTCGCCGTCGGCTTCCCCGAACTGCACACGGCCGGAGCACGCATACGACCCTGCACCGACCTGACCGAAGCACTCGGCCTGCTCGCCGACCGAGCCCGCGACCTCCGCGGACGACTCGCCACCACCAGCGATCCGGCCGACGTGGCCGACCGCCGCCTGCACGATCCCGATGGCGACTGGACCCTCACCGTCCTGATCAGCAGGAACACCCCTTCGCCTGACCAGCTAGCCCGGCTGGTCGACACCGTCACAGCCCTTCCCGGCGGCCTGGCCGCCCTCGTACCCGGAGACGCCACCGGCGCGCCCGCGCGGTTCGCCCTGTCGCAGGACGACCAGGGCCCGCGCCTGGACGTCACCCCACTCGGCCTCACAGTGGGGCCGCACCTGATGGCGGTCGAGTCCTACCAGCGGCTCGGGGAGTTGTTCACTGCTGCCGCCGACACGAGCGATGTCGCAGCAGGCGACCCGCCGTATGACGCGTATGCAGGCGAGAGCCTGCTGCCGTTGGCAAGCGGAGCGAGCGCGTCATCGGCCTCGGTACTTACGGACGAACAGCAGGAAGAGGCGTCGTCCGAGAGAGAGCCCGAACAGCAGGATGAGGTCGCGGAGCCTGGGGCCCAACGTGACGAGGCGCTGGACGCCGTGCAGGTGTCCATCCTCGGGCCGCTGGAGATCACTGGCACCGTCGCCGACCTCCAGCCCAAGATGGCCGAGCTCGTGCTCGCCCTGGCCTTCGCCGGGCCGACGGGGCTGCGCAACCTCCAGCTGGCCGCGATGATGGGGCCCGACCCCGACACCCCCAAGCCCTCAGACCAGCTCCGCCAGCTCATCACCCGCACCCGCGGCAAACTCGGCAAAGCCCCCGACGGCCAAGCGCGCATCCTGTGTTACTCCGCCTACGTCTACCGCACCCACGCCATCACTCTGGACTGGACCCGCTTCCAGGAACTCGCCGACCGCGGTGCCAAACGTAACTCCACCACCGACCTATGGGAGGCCCTCGCCCTGGTCCGAGGACCGGTGCTGGACGGCTGCTACCACTGGTGGCTGGAAACCCCGCTCATCGAAAACATCCGCGCCGAAATCGTCGACGCAGCCGACCTGCTCGCCGAGCTCGAGCTCGACGCCGGCCGCCCTGACCGCTCCGCACGAGCTGCACGGATGGGGCTCGCCTCCGACTCCTACGCCGAACAGCTGTGGCGCGCCCTGATGCGGGCCGAGTACGAAGCCGGGAACATGAGCCGCGTCCACGAGGCGTGGAAGGCATGCTTGAAAGCGATAGCCGAGGTCAGCGCCGACGGTGACCCACACCCCAACACCGCCGCCCTCTACCGACGGCTCACCGCCGCCCGACACCCCGCCTGATGGTTGTCCGGCGCGGCTGCCCCCACGGGATCTGGCGGTGGTGACCCGCTGCTGGTGCGACAGCCGGGCTGGCCACAACCAGCCTCTCAGCTCTCCCGCCCCTGCAGCCACGAACGTGTTTCGGGACTGGTAGGGACTGTACAAACAACGGCTCTGTCCCGTAATCGGCTCTGTCCCGTAATCGGTGGTGGCGCTCAGTGATCACCTGCCAGCCTGAGGCGTGCTGAAGATCACTGATCTGGTGGGTGTGGTGTTCTCGGGGCTGTCTGACCTGGTCATCGTGGATGTGGCGGACGAGCACGACCTCATTCA
>NZ_VIRM01000090.1 GCF_006874475.1 Microbispora hainanensis | reverse complement strand
AGTTGCCGAGTTGTGCTTGTAGGTATCAAGGCGACGGCGCTCCGCGCCGCCGCACGGCCCGCCGCCCGCACGCCCGGCCGGGCGTGCGGCGTGGGCGCCGGTCCCGGCCGGCGGCGGGAACGCGGGCCGCCCGCCGCACGCAGCACGCGCCATACCAAGCCGCACCCGTCGACCAGGGACGCGCCGCCGCCGCACAGATGCAGCACGACGATCGCCATGCTGTGGCCGGCCATCGCACAGGGTTGGGGGCGATCGACGGCCCAGGGCTTCGTGCCTCAGCCCCGGTCCAGCGAGTGCCGGTGCTGGCCGCCGCTTTGGTCCACGCAGTAGACGAAACTCGCTCTACCTCACTCTCGCCGGAGATGCCAAACTCCTTATGTGCACGAAAAGACGCCAGAGTCCCAGCGATCGGAGCTCGGGTTCTTTCGGTCGATCCCACGCAGGTGGAATGACGACCAACTCATGCTCCACAGCCCCTTCTGGCTGAACCACGTCATGTTTCTCATCGCCCTCGCAATGTTCGGCGGACAGGTCTGGCTGGTGATCCGTGGCCCAAGCTCGGTTCACTGGATCGGCGACATAGCATGGTGGGCTCAGCGTGTTCTAGCACTCCCCTTCTTTGGATTCGTGGCATACGCCGAGGCCCGAGGACTGATCATGCGAGCAAGGCGATGGACATCACGTGCCGGTCAGCGTTAGCTAGGTTGCAGTTTGGGTTGCAGTTCAGGGTGATCCAGAGCCGTTCAGGATGGACCACTTATGCCCGCTGACCTGCATTGAACTGTCTGGAACCATGATCGTCCGAGCTTTTAATCCGTCGGCTCAGGGTTCGAGTCCCTGGCGCCCCACCTGCAAAAACAGCGCTACAAGCATGATCGTTAAGGGTTGTTGACGGCTACGGTTGACGGCAACGTCGGTCACATATTGGCGGCCACGTAGCGAAGGACCCCGTCAGCCGGCAACAGGTATCCCATCCAGCGCTCTTCGGGCGGGGTACCGTTCAGTTCACGCGCATCGACGGTGCCTGACGTCATGAAGCCGATCAAGCCGAGTCGGAACGGAACCTCCTGATAGACGCTGGTTCCGATGTCGGCCAGCCAGTCGTCGTACGTGCGCCGCCAACCGAAGACTGCCTCTCCGTCGACCTGATCGAAGAGGTAGCTTCCGAACCGCTCGTCAATGTGCTCGAGCGCGCCCACCGGTAGGCAGAAGTCGAGCCAGTCCGAGCCGCCTTCCTCACGAACAGCCGTGCACTCGCACACAACCCGATGACCGGTCGGAAGGGTGACCGTACCTAGCAGGAATCCGAGTTCGGCAAGTGATGGGACGGTGCAGGCGACCTCGTCCTGCTCCTCGGGCTCACGATCGCGATGGCCGTAGCAGCCCTCGATGGCGGCCGCTCGCCAGAGCGCCGACAGCGCCCCTTGAAGGCGTTCATCGCTGGTGTCGCCGATCTCGATGGCCAATTCGTACCATTCACCGGACCAGTTCTCACGGTCGGTGAACGATGTTGGGTTGTTCACGTTGAGGACTCCCGGCGAGGTGGTTGACATGACTTCGCCGCAACAGATCATCGCCTGCCATCCCCGGCATCGGCGGGCGGACCCTCGTTCACTCAAGCTCTCTCTAAGCGAGACCTCCCAGCGCCTTTTCCAGCTTGTCGAGTGCTGTCGCCTGGTGCTCGGGCAGCACGTGAGCGTAGGTGTTCATGGTCAGCACGATCGTGCTGTGACCGAGGATCTCCATGATGGTCCGGGTGTCCACGCCCTGTGCGAGCAGGATCGTGGCGCAGGTGTGTCGGAGGTCGTGAAGCCGTACCCGCCGGATGGCCGCCGCGTCGCACACGGCCCGGAAGTGCCGGTAGATGTTCTCCGGCTCGATGGCGGTCCCAATGTGCGTGGTGAAGACCAGGCCGTGCGGATTGTTCCACGCCGATCCGGCCGCCAGGCGCTCCGCGGCTTGCTCGGCCCTGTGCTCCTTGAGGACCTTCACCAGGTTCTCCGGAAGCCGGATCGTACGGCGAGAGCGCTGCGTCTTGAGCGGCACGAGCTTGAGCCCCTCGCCCTTCTGCCTCTGGAGTGCCTGCCGGACGCGGAGCACGCCGTTGTCCAGGTCGACGTCATCCCAGCGGAGCCCGAGCGCCTCGCCGCGCCGGAGGCCGACGCCCAGAGCCACCGCGTACACCGCGTAGAACCGGCCCTTGCGTGCCTGCCGGAGGAACTGCTTGGCCTCGTCGAGGGTGAGCGCCTGGATCTCCGGCCGCTCGACCGTGCCCAGTTGGACGTTCTTCGCGACATTGCGCAGCACCAGATCTTCGCGGACCGCCTGGGCGAGCGCGGCCCGGAGCAGAGCGTGAAGGTACTGGACCGTCCGGGACGACGGCACCTTGTTGCAGCACTTCCCGATCGCGCAGCATCGCTGCTGCTTCGCTGGATCCTTGTGCCGCTTCGGCCGTTTGGCGTCGTGACCCTGTAGACAGCACTGGCACGTCTTGGATGCCTTCACGAGCCATGTCCGGATGTGGTGATCACCGGGCACGAGCACGGGCCGTAGGTGGCGGGGACTGATCGCCTCGCCCACCGTCGCCCAGGCAGAGCCCAGCAGACCGGCTCCTACGGCGCAAGCTCGGCCGTGCGGGAAGGACAACCAGCGAGCACGGAAGGTCACCGGGAGCCAGGTACACGCGAGGCCGGGCTTGCTCCTCCGTCCCCGGCCCGCTGCCGCTTCGCAGTGGGACGACGGCGTACGAGGCGATCGCTAGCGAACTCGGCCCAGCAGGACCAAATGCCACCAGAGACGAGCCTCGCCAGACTGCCAGCCGCCCGCGTAGGAATGCTCGGGCGGTTCCGACTGCACAACCTTGTGAATCTGGTAGCTGCCGCCGCAGGAGATCAGCTCATAGAACACGGCCTCGCAATCGCAGGTGTAGTCCACGACTCGGTACCGCCCGCGAGGCTGTGAGACCCAGAGCAGCTTTTCCGGCTCAGGTACAGCAGTGCGGAGATGTGGCGAAAGACCTGGACAATCCGGCTCCTCCAATAGGTCCGCCGGAACCTGGACGAGGCCCCACAGCTTCGCGTTCATCTCGCGCCGCTCAGTGCGAGGTGTCCCAAGCGGCAGGGCACTGCGCTTCGCTGTTGGGCAGAGCGCCAGCCAGGGCGGCTTGCCGGCGAAGCTCCTCAGCCAGTTGCCCAACGTCATCGCCGTCGATGGTCTGGCACAGGCCGCGGTTGTAGTCCTCGTTCGTCAGGCGACCGTTGCGTGTGGCCCATAGGCGTCCCGCCGAGCTTCGCCAGATGCTCCAGCCGGGGAACGCCTCCCGCAGGCCGCTGACGGTCAGGGCAGGGACACTCGCCGCCTTCTCGCTGCTCACTTCGCTCTCCTCCCACAGGCCTATGAGCTGCATGGTAGGCAAAGAAAGCTATGGCACGCTATAGCGTGCTGTCCATCGCCACGGCGTGCAATGGCTTCCTACCGTTGCTCGCGTGGTGGAGTTCAAGGCCAATCAGCCCAGGTGGCGGCAGGTATACGAGATCATCAAGGCTCGTATCGCCTCCGGCGAGTACAAGCCTGGCGAGCGCATCCCATCACTCGTCGCCCTGATCGAAGAGTTCGGCATCGCGAACGCCACCGGCCAGAAGGTCATGCGGGCACTCAGGGCAGACGGCTTGATCCACACCGAGCCAGGCATGGGCAGCTTCGTCACAGCCCCGGAAGAGCACGACAAGCCCGAGTGACCAGGCCAGGAGGCGCGGGAGCTGACGGCAACCGTTGACGGCAACGGCGCCAGACACCTCCGGACGCGGCTGGACTCCCCCGGACACTTGACCCCAGATCAGAGGCCATGTGCCCAGGGCGTCGATCAGCTTTTAATCCGTCGGTTCAGGGTTCGAGTCCCTGGCGCCCCACCACTCTATGCCCCATCTGACCTGGGGTTTCTCGGTCGAGATGGACCTTGCGGCGAGCAGTTGATCTCGGTTGGCTGCTCGTTGTTCGCTCACGGGCACACACCGGCCACACGGTAGGTCGTTTAGACGCCCTCCGTCAGGCGTGGCCCCACAGAAGATCAACAGAAGATGAGAGCCGAAGACCTCCCGGGCTCTCTACGCCAGGCCATGGCAAGACACCCGTGAAAGACTGCTGCACACCCTCCATCGAGCGACCCCGCGCGGGCGGGGCCGGCCTGCCGGCGGCGGACGCCCCGCCGCTCAGTCGATGATCGCGGTGACCTCGGCCTCGACGAGGATTCCGGGCTCGAAGAGGATGTCGACCCCGATCAACGCAAGCGGCGGCGTGGCGAGGTCGAACTCGCGCGCGGCCTGCTCGATGCCCGCGTTGAACGCGTCGTACATCTCCCTCTTCCAGCCTGCGGCGTACCACGTGAAGCGGACGACGTCGTGGAACGTCGCCCCCGCCGCATCCAGCGCCCTGGCGACGTTGCGGTAGACCTGGGCGACCTGCCCGGCCAGGTCGCCAGGAGCCACCAGCTCGCCGTTCTCGTCCCAGGCCACCTGGCCCGCGAGGTGGACCTGCCTGCTTCCCGTCGCCACGGCGACGTGATGATAGATCGGCACTCGGACATGCCCGTCAGGGTGAGCAAAGGGCTCAGCAGCCTGTCCGACGAGGCGGACCTGAGGCGCGCCGACTCCCTCGCGCGGGAGATCTTCTCGGACGTCGCCAACAAGTGGGCGTTGCTGATCATCGAGGCTCTCGGTGAGCGCACCCTGCGTTTCAGTGAGCTGCGCAATGAGGTCGAGGGCATCAGCCACAAGATGCTCACCCAGAACCTGCGCATGCTGGAGCGCAACGGCCTGGCCGAGCGGAAGGTGCACCCGACGGTGCCGCCGCGGGTCGAATACACCCTCACCGAGCCTGGCCAGGCCCTGCGCGCCACGGTAGATCTGATCTGCGGCTGGACCCACGAGTACTTCGGTCACATCGAATCCGCCCGCCGCCGCTTCGACACATGACCGGATTGACCGGCCGGTTCGCGAGGCCGGTCTCCCGCCCCGCCGGTGCCGCGTCCACGGCGAAGTTGCTCTCTGCAAGCCGAAGGTCGTGGTGAGCTGGAACTGGTGGAGAGTCACTCTCGCTCGTCCGTCCCTCGCTCCCGGAGCAACGTCGCCGGTGTGTGCCAGGCGTCGTGGACCCTGACGTCCGTCTCCACCCTCGGCCATGGGGCCGGTTCAGGCGGCGGCGCGCCACGCCGCCGCCTCCACGACAATCATCTCGTGATTGATCACTACCGCGATCTCTTCAACAAGCAGCAGTGGTTTGAGGACGGACTCTGCTGGACCGTAGTGCAACCCCTCAACGACGAGATCACTGTAAGCGATCTCCTCTGGCGCCTGAACGGAGGCCGCGATCCCGAAGAGCGCATCATGGAGTATCCCGTAGAGGAGGCCGGCGAAGATTTCCTGCCCGTGCTCTTCGTCTACGAGGGGGAAGGAGTCTGGGGCTTCCTTGAGTTCTCCTACGGCTTCGCCACGCCCGACTACATCCTCCACGAACTCAGTAAAGAGGCACGGGTATGGATGACGACGTGGCACTTCAAAGCGGGGTACACGATCCTTTACGCGGCCGATGGCAAGATCAGGGCACGAATGCGCGACTTCGTCTTCGCCGATCACACCATCCATGAGGGCGACCCGACCATCCTTGCCGGATTCCGCACCATGCTCGACCGCCTCGGCCCAGAGGATTATCGCGGCAAGCGCAGCGCGGCATTCGCCTTCATCGAGGCATCCACCGGCATGGGCATCGAAGCCGAATGGCTTGATGTGGAAGATGCTCCTGTCATTATCCTCGACAACTGGAAATGAGGTATGAACTGTCCCGCTCGGCACCAGCGCTCACGAGCGCCAAACGACGCCTCTGTCAGGGTTCCGACCTGGGCGGCATCGGCCGAGAACGCGTACGGCAGCGTGCAGCAACGCCGCCGACGAGGCGTCTTATCCGTAGCCCCCCCGTTCAGCCCGGCGAGTCCTTGTCGTCGCCGCAGATGAGGCTCACCATGCTGATCGATTCGCCGATTTCACAACGATTTCGATCAGGCATCCGATAGCCATCGGCGACGCGGTGGCCAGCAGTAAGACATTAAGGGAACGTGCGAGTATGTGGCGGACTCCCGTCTGGGCCCGCCGCAAGCACCACACGATGACGGCGACGCCGGCCTGGCAGACGACAACCACCGGGAACCCCCATATCGGGATCGGCCAGCCGGGCGGCACAACGGCCAAGAGAGCCTCCCAGACAAATCGAGGTGGAGCGCCGAGGAACACCGCTATGACGAACCACCCCTGCCACACGGCCACCCATGTGAAGACGGCTAGAGCGAAGTAGCCCAGCAAACAGCAAATCCAGAGGGTTGATCGCTGAGTCGGCATATCGAAAGCCTGAGCCGCTGCCATCTCCGGATGGTCACTCGAAGATCACAAGACCTGCCGTCGATGCGGTTTTCGCTCGGATCTGCCACCCATGAGGGACGCGGCTTCCAGCAGGTCACCGGCTATAGGTCCTGGGATCCGGACGAGCGGCTGTGTAACCCTGAGAGCAACTGCCGGCCGAAACCCATCTCGTCGGAGGTCCCACCCGTCATGACCAGCTCCGGGCAGCAGCGCTCGCCCATGCTCGCGGCGTGGGCCTCGCGGAGTTGATTGTGCTGATCACCCGCCTGACCGTGCCGCCGCCTCATCCGAGGCAGTGGCCGTTCACCGTTCCCGCCGTGCGGCACCTCGCCACAGGGCTCGACATCACCGCGCCCGTGACGTTCCTCGTCGGGGAGAACGGCTCGGGGAAGTCCACGCTCGTCGAGGCCGTCGCCGACGTGTGCGGCATCAACGCCGAAGGAGGCAAGGCCGGCACCCGGTATGCCTCCCCCGGGGAGGCGACGCCCCTCGGCCGGCTGCTGCACGCCGAGTTCACCACGTCGGGGCTGCGCCTCGTCCGTGGCCCCCGTACGAGGCGGCGGGCGTTCTTCTTCCGCGCCGAGACGTTGTTCAACCTCGGCCAGAACGTGTCGGGCCTGCACGGGTTCTGGGAGGAGGACCTGACCGAGCAGTCGCACGGCGAGGGGTTCTTCACCGTGCTCGACCGCATGATCGCCGGGCCGGGCCTCTACCTGATGGACGAGCCGGAGGCGGCGCTGTCGTTCACCTCCTGCCTGCGTCTGGTCGCGTTGATGGACCGCGTCGCCCACGAGGGCGGGCAGATCATCTGCGCCACGCATTCGCCGGCCCTGGCCGGTCTCCCGGGCGCGCAGATCCTGGAGTTGGACGACGACGGGATCCACCGTGTCGCCTGGAAGGAGCTCCGGCTGGTGGACCATTGGCGGCGGTTCCTGGAGTCGCCCGATGCTTATCTGCGGCATGTGCTCGACCGCCGTACGGCACCGCCGTAGCGGGGATGAACCGCACATTGTCCCACTTCATGGCGGTTTGGTCGAGGTAAATGGCTGGTAGGGGGTAGGAAGCATAGGGATGCTTCCGGGGGAGCAGGTGATGGGCAGGTCGATCCTGCATATGCGGCTGGAGCGGGCAGGTCCACGGAGAGGCGCCAGTCCCCGCAGCCGATGGTGCGACTTCGTCGTGATGCTGGCCGCCGCGGCGGCGGGCCGGGTGCTCGTCCGCCGGCTGCTGCGACGCGTTCGCGCCATCTCCGGCGACCTCGCCGAGATCAACGTCAGCGACGAGCGCGCCCAGATCGCTCAGCAGCGTGACCCACAGGAGGTGACGCAGCTGGTCGACACCATCAACGCGAGTTTGGACATGCTGGATCGTGAGCGGCAGTTCGCCTCCAACATCGCTCACGAGATCCGGTCGCCGCTGGCCGGGATACGCGTCACGGTGGAAGAGGCGACCGCCAGTCCCGGCGAAGCCGACTATCCCCAGGTGCTGGAGGCGGTGCTCCGCGGCGTGGATCGACTGGAGGCGCTGGCCGGCGCGCTTCTTCTGGTCGCCCGTTCCCGCGCCGCACAGGCCGACTGGGAACGGGTCGACCTGTGCGAGCTGGTCAGGCAGGAGGTCGCGAACCGGAACGACCCCATCTCGATCGAGGTCATCTGCACTCCCGGTGTCGAGGTCACCGCCATGCGCACGCGGATCTGCCAGATCATCACCAACCTGCTGGACAACGCTCAGCACCACGCCACCCACCAGGTGCAGGTGCGCGTCGGCCGCAGCGACGGCAACGCGCGCCTGGCGGTGTCGGACGACGGCCCCGGCGTGCCGGAGCAGGACAGGGAACGCATCTTCGACCGCATGTACCGGCTCAAGACCATCAGCCGACGGGGCGGGCCCGGCACCGGCCTCGGCCTGTCCATCACCCGGGATATCGCGAAGGCCCACCACGGAGCCGTCTGGGTCGAGTCCTCCCCGCTCGGCGGCGCCTGCTTCGTCCTCCAGATGCCCGTTGCCGTTCCCTGAGCACTCAGGGAGCCGGGGTCACGGCGTCCGGCCTCGGCTGCTGCTGCCAGGGCTCTCCGGTGCCGTTGGCGGCGAGGTGCCGTTCGTATGCGTCCACTTTGCCGTCGATGAGGTCGAGACAGTCCTGCAGCCGGGCGAGTTGCGTGATGACGTGGCGCCGGTGCTCGCGCAGCACCTCGAGCCGTTCCGCTTCGTTGCCGGTGCCCTCGCGGACGAGCCGGGCCAGCCGGCTGATCGTCGCCAGCGGCATGCCGGAGGCCCGGAACTTCACGCAGTTGCCCAGCCATTCGACGTCCCAGGTGCTGTACACCCGCCGACCGGCCTCGTCGCGCCGCACCTCGCTCGCGAGCAGCCCCGCACGCTCGTACAGCCGCAGCGTGTGCACGCTCAACCCGGTGCGCCTGGCCACCTCGCCGATATGCACAACTTCAGCCCTCATCGGCTGATCGTAACCAGTTGACCTAGACCACGGTCTAGCACCTAGCGTCTGCGGCATGACCAGTGACACGACCAGCGGCACGGGCGTCACTGCCGGCGAGGTCCTCGACGGGGGCGACCTCGCCGGCAGGACGGCCGTTGTCACCGGCGGCTATTCCGGCCTGGGTCTCGCGGCCACCCGCGCGCTCGCCGACGCCGGCGCGCGAGTCGTCGTCCCGGCTCGCCGGCCCGAGTCGGCGCGCCAGGCACTCGCCGGCGTCCACGGGGTCGAGATCGACCGGCTCGACCTCGCCGATCTGGATTCCGTACGAGCCTTCGCCGGGCGGCTCCTGCGGCGGCAGGCCACCCTCGACATCCTGATCGCCAACGCCGGGATCATGGCCTGCCCCGAAACCCGGGTGGGGCCAGGATGGGAGGCACAGTTCGCCACCAACCATCTCGGCCACTACGCGCTGACGCAGCTGCTGTGGCCCGCCCTCACCGCCGCCGGTGCGGCCCGCGTCGTCTCGGTCTCCTCCGGGTACGGCACGGACTGGCGCATCCGGTGGGACGACCTTCAGTTCACCCGTGGCTACGACAAGTGGGCCGCGTACGCGCAGTCCAAGCTCGCGAACATCCTGTTCGCCCGCCACCTGGATCGGCTCGGGGAGCCGTACGGGGTCCGCGCCTTCTCGGTCAACCCCGGCTGGATCCTCACTCCGCTGCAGCGGCATCTCACGACCGAAGAGATGGTCGCCGCGGGCTGGATCGACGCTGACGGCGATCCGGTGCCCGGTCTGTTCAGGACACCCGAGCAGGGCGCGGCGACACTCGTCTGGGCGGCGACGTCGCGCGACCTCGACGGGCGCGGCGGCGACTACTGCGCCGACTGCCGCGTCACCGACGGCGGCCCTAAAGACGACAGCGGCCCGCGAGACGACGGCGAGGCAGCCCGCCTCTGGGCGCTCTCGGCCGACCTGACGGGCCTCGACCTCATCCCCTGAGCCCCGAGCCCAGCCGCGGCGGGGACGGCAGGCTGGATAATTCGGTCGCCCTTGCCCGGGTGATCGACCTAGTCTGGGCGTCACGGCCCAGGGAAAGACCTCCTTCGTCTGCTTGCCGTGCCGCGCCTCGTACAAGCAGCCGTTTCCGGGCATGGGCCTTGACGAGCGGCTCTGCCCACGATGCGCCCGGCCGCTCGTCCATGTCGGCTCCGCCTTCGCGGCGCCGCGCCACAGGGACACGGCGGCCTGGCGGACGCTCTCGGTGCTGCTGCACGCGGGTGTCCGCTTCCACAAGAGCTGTTGCGGAGGCCCCGGTTATCGCCCGCGCTCGCTTAGCGAGGTGCGCGCGCGGATGACGTACGCCCGGAGAACCGGAGAACCCTTCTCCACGGCTCTGGTGCTTCGCGAACTGCCGTGAATTCGGCTGCGATGTCACACTTCGCTCCCCGCCGATCCTCTTAGGAGGCGTGGCCGTTCCCGCACGCGCACAGCGAGCGGGACGGCGTCACCCACGTCGACAAGGAGCACTCGGCATGACCGTTCTCGTCACCGGAGCCACCGGCACCGTCGGCCGGCAGGTCGTCCAGCGGCTCGTCGCCGAAGGCGCCCGCGTGCGCGCCGTGAGCCGCTCCCCGCGCGACGCGGCCCTGCCGTACGGCGTGGAGGTCGTCCAGGGAGATCCGGCCCGGCCCGGCACGATGGCCGGCCACTTCACCGGCGTCGAGACGGTCTTCCTGCACCCGCGCACCTTCGGCGACTCGGCCGACCGGCTCCTCGCCCTGGCCGCCGAGCGGGGCGTACGCAGGGTGGTGGCCCTGTCGGCGATGAACATCGACGACCCGTTCGACCTGCAGCCGTCCCGATGGCGGGGCGACCGGAACAAGGAGTCCGAGGAGGCCGCCGTCGCCTGCGGCCTGGCCTGGACCAGCCTGCGTGCGAGCAGCTTCGCCGGCAACACCCTGCAGGCGTGGGGCGCGCAGATCCGGGCCGGAGACGTCGTGCGCTACGTGCACGCGGGCTTCCGGGAGTCCCTGCTCGACGAGCGCGATCTGGCCGACGTCGCGGCCCGCGCGCTGCTCACGGACGAGCTGCTCACCGGCGAACTGGCGGGCCGCCGGCTGGAGCTCACCGGGCCGGAGTCGCTGTCGCACGAGGAGACGGTGGCAGTGATCGGCGCCGCGCTCGGCAGGCCGCTGCGCTTCGAGGAGGTCCCGTC
The DNA here is from genome assembly GCF_006874475.1 of Microbispora hainanensis. Classification (GTDB taxonomy): domain Bacteria; phylum Actinomycetota; class Actinomycetes; order Streptosporangiales; family Streptosporangiaceae; genus Microbispora; species Microbispora hainanensis. Next base: position 4,586 of record NZ_VIRM01000090.1, on the reverse strand, counting down.
GCGGGCCGTCGCCGCGCACCTGATCGGCAACGGCCTGCCCGAGCCGTTCGTACGCACCCTGATGGCCCGCTATGACCACTACGCCGGCCACGAGCAGCATCCCGCGACGGCTGAGGTCGAGAAGGTCCTCGGCCGTCCGGCACGGACGTACTCCGAGTGGGTGACCGACCACGTCTCCGCCTTCCGGAACGGCTGAGCCTCCGACACCAAGGAGTCCCTTGATGCGTGAAAGTCGCCCGGCCGACGCCGCCGAGGTGTTCGCAGGCCACCGCGAGCTGCTGTTCTCCATCGTCTACAACATGCTCGGCACGGTCGGCGACACCGACGACGTGCTCCAGGAGACGTGGCTCGCGTGGGCGGCGTGCGATGTGGCCGGCATCGACAACCCCCGCGCCTACCTGGTGCGTGTCGCGGTCAACCAGGCCCTCGCCCATCAGAGCGCGTTACGCAGGCGCAGGGAGACCTATCTGGGCCCGTGGCTGCCCGAACCGCTGGTCACGGGTCCCGACGCCGCCGAGCCCGCCGTACGCGCCGAGTCGGTGTCGATCGCGCTGCTGGTGATCCTGGAGACGCTCACCCCGCTGGAGCGGGCCGTGTTCGTCCTGCACGAGGTGTTCGCCTACCAGCACACCGAGATCGCCGACATGCTCGACCGCAGCCCGGCCGCGATCCGGCAGCTCGCCCACCGGGCCCGCGAGCACGTGCAGGCGCGGCGTCCCCGCGCCCGGATCGACCGGCGTACGCACCGGGAGGTGACCGAGCGCTTTATTGAGGCGGCGTTCGGCGGCGACCTGCCCGCGCTGATGGAGATGCTCGCGCCCGACGTCGTCCTGTGGCCCGACGGCGGGGGCAAGTCGGCGGCGGGCGGGCCGCGTCCGATCCGTGGCCGCGACAAGGTCGCCCGCGTGGTCGTGGCCAACGCGCGCGGCGGCGTGGACGTCCGCTATCGCCAGGTCAACGGCGACCCCTCCGTGGTCATCTTCGAGGAGGACGCGCCCCTCGCGGTGATGGTGCTCGACCTCGAGGCGGGCGGGGAGCAGGTGCGCGACATCTACGTGGTCAGCAACCCCGACAAGCTCGGCACCGTCTCCGGCGATACCCCTTGACACGGCAGATCGACACGGCAGAGCGACACGGCAGAGCGACACGGCAGAGCGGGCCGGGCGCCCGGAGGACGCCCGGCCCGCAGCCGGTCTTAGCCGATACGCGTCCAGGGACCGTTCGGGTCGCCCGGCTTCTGGTTGCGGGTCCACCACTTCGCCTGGTAGACGACGCCCTGGTATTCCGCCCGGTCGCCGGCGACGAAGATCCGGGACGGGGTCCAGACGGCGGTGCCGTCCGGCGTGGCCACGATCTCCTGCCACGGGCCGTACGGGTCGCCGGGGGCCTGGTTCTTCGTCCACCATGAGGCACGCCAGACCGAGCCCTTGTAGGACACCTGGTCATCGGTGTCGTAGACCGAGGTCGCGGCCCACGCCGGCGGGTTGTCGATGATGATGGAGACGGTCTGCTCGGTGGTCAGCTCGTTCGTGCCGACCGCGTCGATCTTGAGCTGGTAGGTGCCGTTCGGATAGGCGGTGGTGTCGACGACGAGGTTGGGGTGGAGCCCGTCGTTGTGGCTGCCGGGTGCCTTGGTGTTGTCGGTCAGCCAGACGCCGCCGCGGTTGAGCTCGATGTAGGTGTAGGACACGCCGGACGCGGCGCCGCCGAGGTCGACGGTGAAGGTCGCCGTGCCGGAGACGGTCGCGCCGTCGGCCACCGAGACATTCGTGATCGCCAGGTAGGGCGTGAGGGTCCAGAAGTGGTCGGGGACGGCGGCGTCACCCGTCGCGGGCGCCGGGCTGGCGACGAGGGTCGCGTTGCGTCCGTTGCCCGACGAGTCGGCGACGGCCGTGCCCGCGCTCTCGTCGAACGTGTAGCGCAGGACGTCGCCCGTGCCGGCCTGCCCGGTCGCGAGGGCGGACACCTCGGACGCGGTCAGCGCGCGGCTGTAGACGTTGAAGTCGTCCACCGCGGCGGCCAGGTAGGGGTCTCCCCCGTACTGTGAGCGGCCGATCCAGTTCTGGGTGGTGGTGCCGAGGCTGGACGGGTGCAGGGTGAGATTGGCGTTGGTGCCTGCGACCTTGTCGTTGACGTAGAGGGTGCCGGTGGTGCCGGACACGGTCACCGTCACCAGCGACCAGGTGTTGAGCGGCAGGGTCGTGGTGGAGCTGATCAGCTGCTCTCCGCCGGCGCCGCTGGTCGTGATGGCGAACCGGAGCCCGGCGCCGTTGGTGAGCGTCAGGAACATGTAGTTCGACGCGCCGGTGCCGAAGTCGAACACGCGCGACCAAGTGGAGTTCTTCGTGGGGTTGACCCACGTCGAGACCGTGAAGTCGCCCGTGACGCCGCTCACCGCGCCGCGCGGCACGTTGACGTACTGGTTGGCGCCGGACAGGGCGACCGCCTTGCCGAGCTTGCCCGTCACCCGGGTGCCGCCGATGCCGGAGGACGTGACGGTCGTGTCACTCCACTGCACGACCTGGGCGCCCGGGTCCTTGCTCATGCCGTCGACGGCGAGCACCAGGCCCGTGTCGTAGTTCACGAGCTGGTTGTGGCCCTTCCCGTCGGGCACGACCTGCCAGAGCTGCGTGTTGCCGCCGGTGTCGGTCTCCACGACGGCGGACGCGCCGTTGCCGGACGCGGCGTCCTTCACCCCGAGCACCAGGCCGCTGGCCGCGTTGACCACCGTGTGGAGGCCGGAGCCGGTGGAGACCAGCTTCCACCGCTGCGTGGCGCCGCCCGCGACGGCGGCCTGGTTCACCAGGGTCCCGGCCGACGTGCCCGCGTCGTGGGTGTCGAGCGCGAGCCCGCTGTTGAGGTTGGTGATCCGATAGGTGCTCTCGAGGCCGGTCGCCTCGCCGTCGCCGCTGATCACCAGGTGGTAGGCGTCGGCGGAGCTCATCGCCACCGGCACCGTGATGGAGCCGTCGGTGACCTTGTAGACGGTGTCGGAGATGGTGATCGGGCCGGCGACGGGGTTGGTGCGCCCGTACGACGGGGTGTATTCGAGCTTCGCGTGGACGGTGTCGCCCGGGGTGTCGCCCGGGGTGTCGCCGAGGTCGAGCTTGTCCAGCCCGTCGACCTTGACGGCGGTGGCGCCGCTGCCGCCGCCGAAGACCACGCTGACCTGCTTCTTGTCGGCGGGCACGGCGGCGGCGCCGTCGAGGCCGGTCGTGGCGTTGGGCGGGGTGGTGGTGACCATGTCACCGCTCATGTCGGCGTACCACTTGTAGAGCCAGTAGGCGCCGTTCGGCTTCCCGCCGGTGCCGGTCAGCAGGTCGCCGAGCGCGCCGTAGCCGTTCCAGAACGCGAGCTCGGCGTCGTGGATGCCGTAACGCTCGAACTTCGCGATGTACCCCACCAGGGAGCCCGGGATGCCGACCTCGGAGGGCGCGGCGTACTCCTCGATCGAGATCGGGCGGGGGCTGATGCCGAGGTCCTTCATGATGGCGTCGACCTTGGCGAGGTCGGTCACGATCTTGCCCGAATTGATCAGCTCGTGCCAGGAGATGATGTCGGGCACCGTGTCGGTCTCGACCGCGTTCCGGAGGAAGTTCTCCATGTCGTTGATGTTGTCGGAGAAGCTCGGGCCCTGGATCGGCGTGTCCGGGTCGAGCGAGCGCACCTGGCGGAAGGTCTTGGTCCAGAAGTCCTCATAGGTGCCGTTGGACGCGAGCCAGGTGTTGTCCGACTCGTTCCACAGCTCCCACGCCGCCATGTTCGTCACTCCGGACGCCTGGACGGCCTTGACCTGCTGCTCCACGACGCCCGGCCAGGTGTCCCAGCTGAACTTGTACGGCCAGCCGGCGTAGTAGTCCGACAGGCGGTTGACGACCTTCGCGCCCGCTCTGGCCGCCTTGTCGGCGACCACCAGCACGTCGCCCTTGGCCTGCTGCTTGCCGCCCACGGCCATCTGGACGAACGTGTTCGGCTTGATGGCCTTGACCAGGTCGTCGGAGGGCGTCGCGTCGTCGGCGAGGCCGTACAGGGAGCCCGTCGCGACGTGCGTGACCGGGCGGAACGGCTGGTCGGCCTTCACCACCAGCGTTGCCGCGGGGGCCGGTGCAAGGGCAGGCGCCGTGGCTGGCGTGGGGGCCGCGGACGCGGGCGTGGCGGAGAGGGCGGCTCCGGTGGCCGCGGTCGCGAGCGCGGCCACCACGGCCGCCGCGCGGCTCAGGAACCGGCCGCGGCGCAGGTGCGGGGCTAACGCACTCCCCGGGGGAAATGCCGTTCGGGACATGGGTGAAACTCCTTTGTGTTGCGTGAACGCGGGGGCGTTCACCTTTCCGCGCGTCGTCTCATCGAGCCGGTGTTAGCGCTAACATTTCGGCCGAGCCGTGGACGACGTCGTTTGTGGGGGGTGCGGGTTCGTGGAGTGCGGGACGCTTCCTCAGTCCTTGACGGCGCCGGCGGTGACCCCGGCGGCGACGTAGCGCTGGGCGATGACGAGGAGCACGGTGGCCGGGATCGACGCGACGACCGCGGTGGCCATGATGGCGTTCCACTCCTGGTTGTTGTTGCCGATGTAGTGGTAGATGCCGAGT
>NZ_VIRM01000009.1 GCF_006874475.1 Microbispora hainanensis | reverse complement strand
AGGGAGGCGCGGCAGCTCCGCGCCCAGCATCAGCAGGCGGCCCGCACCCCCCACCGTCATCCCGGCGGCGGTGCGCAGCCAGGAGCGGGTGGAGGCATGCCCGTGCTGCTTGGCCTGCCCTGCTCGATGGACCCGGCCTACCCGGTCGGCCAGGGCGCAGGTGATCCGGTCGCGGGCGAACAGCAACTCCTCCGCCTCAGCCAGACAAGTGTCCACATCGTCGGGAAGCGGGACCAGCGCCAGCTCCTGCGCCACCTCACGAACAGACCCCACCACCACCCACGACGTCCGCACACGACCCCGACCACGGCCCAGGCCCCCCACGCCGGAAGCACCCGTGCCAGCGCCGTTCATGCCGGAGCCGTCCATGCCAGCGGCATTCGCACTGGCGGCAGCTCCACGGGCGGCGTTCGCGCCGTCGCTATCCGCGCCGTCGGCATTGGTGCAGGTGGCATCTGCGCCGTCGACAGCCCCACCGGCGGCATCCACGCCCGGGGCGTCCGTGCCTGGGGCGTCCGTGCCTGGGGCGTCCGTGCCTGGGGCGTCCGTGCTTGCGGCGCCGGGCTGCCGGTCATCAAGGCCGATGATCGGGAAGGGGGCCCGGGCGGATGAGCCGTCGGACGACCACAGCGGCGAATTGGCGATCAGACGGTCCCACCAGCCGTCATCAGCATCGTTCGAATGACGAAGGCGCTCAGGATCGATGTCGAACAGATCCATCACACCCCCCTCGCTTGATTCGAACTGATGTATGCATTCTCTCACACTGCGTGAGCGTGTCGCAACCGCGCGAAGCGAAGGGTTGGAGCCTCAGGTCAACCCCAAAAGGGCGTGCCGGCCGCCGGAGGAGATGCCCAAAGAGGCGGCGAAGGGGGGCCGCTCAGAAAGCGCGGAAGACACTACCCAGCAAGCGCCGAAAGCCCAGAAAACGGCGACGGCGCTGCTCGGAAAGTGTTCGAGATTCCGCCTGGTTACTGGCCCGTGAGGCGCAGGACGAGCTCGCGCAAATCCGCGACCGCCATGGATGGCGTTTCGTCGTGGGTCCATTCGCGGCCGTCGCGGTTGATCCAGGCGGTGTCCAATCCGGCCCTTCGACCGGCGATGACGTCCTCGACGGGGTCGTCGCCCACGTGGAGGACCTCGTACGCATCGAGACGCAGCCGATCCACCGTGAAGCGATAGATTTCGGGATCCGGCTTGTGCAATCCGCACTCGGCGGCGACCACCACCGTCTCGAAGAGACCGTCCAGCCCTACGCGGTGAGGGTGGGTGTTCCCGTTGGTGACGAGGGTGAGGCGATAGCGCGATCGCAGAGCCGCCAGACTGCCCGGCACGTCGTCGTAGGCATGTAGCCGCCCCCAGCGGGCTCGCATGTAAACGTCGTAGACGTCGCGCGCCAGCTTCGGATCGGCGTGGCCGCAGTGCGTCAGGGCCGCCTCGAAGGACGCCAGCCTGATCTTCTCCATGCTCTGACCGCGGTAGGCGTCGAGGCGGGCGACCGCATCACGCACTTCGCGCAACCATCGCGCGGTCACCGGCCCGTCCGGCCTGCCGATCCCCGACGCGCGAAGCAGGCGGGCGGCGTCCTCAAGTGCGAGGCTCATCGCGCTCTCGAAGTTCCAGAGAGTGCCGTCGCCGTCGAAGGTCAGAGCCCGATAGGCGCCGGACATGCCCGCTCCATCGTACGGCCGGTCACGTGCCGGTGCGTACGAAGGCGACCGCGTCCAGCGGGACGGCGCGGCCCTCGGGGTCGGTGAACGACACGTCCAGCCGTGCCCCGGTCCGCCGATCGAGGCGTTCCACCGTCGGTCCCGTGAGATGGGGCGCGTGGCGGTCCCCCCACTGCTGCAGCGCGCCGAGGATCAGGAGCGCGTCGCGGCCCGCGTCGGTCAGGTGGTACTCGTACCGGGTGCGGGCGCCGGTGTCGCGGTAGGGCCGCTTCTCGACCACGCCCGCGGAGGCGAGCGTCGCCAGCCGGGTGGTCAGCAGATTGGTGGCGATCCCCAGGCGCTGCTGGATGTCCGCGAAGCGGACGACTCCCGAGTGCAGCTCCCGCAGGATCAGCGGCGTCCACCGCTCTCCGAGGAGGGTCACCGCACGCTCGATGGAGCACGTCATCGAGTCGGGCAGTTCGGTGGTCGTCATCACGCGCCTCGCTCGCTTCGTCGCCTGTGGGATCCAGGCTAGCCCGAGGATGCTGACTTGCAAATCTAAAGTCAGCCGTCTAGCGTGGACGCGAAGTCGTCGAGAGATGGAGACAGAAATGAAGATCGAGGGATCGGTCGCGCTGGTCACGGGCGCGAACCGCGGACTGGGACGCCGGTTCGCAGCCGCGCTGCTGGAGCGTGGCGCCGCCAAGGTGTACGCCGCGGCGCGCAGGCCGGAGACGGTCGGCCTGCCGGGCGTGGTGCCGCTCGCCCTGGACATCACCGACCCCGCGTCCGTCAGGGCCGCCGCCGGGCATGCCCCCGACGTGGATCTCCTGATCAACAACGCCGGAGTCTCCACGGGCTCGCCGGCCCTCACCGGTGCGCTCGACGACATCCGCCTGGAGATGGAGACGCACTACTTCGGCACACTCGCCATGGCTCGTGAATTCGCCCCGATCCTGGGCCGAAACGGGGGCGGCGCGATCCTCAACGTGCTGTCGGTGCTGTCGTGGGTCGCCGTCTCCCCGCGGGTGGCCGCCTACTCCGCGGCCAAGGCGGCCGCGCTGCAGCTCACCAACAGTCTCCGCCTCGAACTGAAGGAGCAGGGCACGCTCGTCACGGCGCTGCACGTCGGATACATGGACACCGACATGGCCGCCCACGTCGAAGGACCGAAGGTCGACCCGGCGGACGTCGCCGCCCAGGCCCTTGAGGGGATCGAGCAGGGAGCCTTCGAGGTGATCGCCGACGACGTGAGCCGCCACGTGCGGTCCCTGCTGTCCGGCGACGTGGCCGGACTCTATCCGCAGCTGGCGTCCTGAACGGCGGGCACATGATCACACCCGTGCCGGGTAGGGGCGGGTGTCATGAAGAGGATCCTGCAGCTCGTCGTCACCCGCTGGCTGGCGCGTACGCCGATCGGGATGGTCGTGCTCGGCCTCGGCTGGCTGTTCCTGCGCAAGCGCCGGGCCCGCAGGCGGCAGCACCCCGCGAGCTCCCCGGTGCCTCGCGAGCCCGGACGCCGCTCGGGCGACCCGTACGCCCGGCGCGGCCCCGCCGCGAGCGACCGCCGGTGAGTCAGCCGAGCACCGCGGGCGTACGGAACGTCTGGCGGTAGACCAGGGGGGAGACCCCGACGGCGGCGTGGAGGTGCTGGCGGAGCGAGACCGCGCTGCCGAACCCGGCCTTCCTGGCGATCGCGTCGACCGGCAGGTCGGTGGTCTCCAGCAGGTGCCGGGCGTGCGCGATCCGCTGCCCGGCGAGCCACCTGGCCGGGCTGAGGCCGGTCTCCTCACGGAACCTGCGGGTGAACGTCCGCACGCTCATGCGGGCGTGCGCGGCCAGGGCGGCCAGGTTGACCGGCTCCTCCAGGTTTTCGAGCATCCACGCCCGGGTGGGCGCGGTAGTGGTCCCGACGGGATCGGGGAGCGGGCGCTCGATGTACTGGGCCTGCCCGCCCTCCCGGAACGGCGGGGTGACGCACCGGCGGGCGGTGCGGTTGGCCACCTCGCTGCCGTGGTCGCGCCGGATGACGTGCAGGCACAGGTCGATGCCCGCCGCCACGCCGGCCGAGGTGAGCACGTCGCCGTCGTCGATGAACAGCACGTCGGGGTCGAGCAGCACGCGGGGGAACAACGCGCTGAACTCCGCGGCGTTGCGCCAGTGGGTGGTGGCCGGCCGCCCGTCCAGCAGTCCGGTGGCGGCCAGCACGAAGGCGCCGGTGCAGATCGAGATGAGCCGGGCGCGCCCGGCGACGTCCCACAGCGCCGCGCGCACCTCCTCGTCGAGCGTGCCGTCCTCCAGCGGGGTCCCGCTGTGGATGCCCGGAACCACCACCGTGTCGGCCGTCGCGAGCACGCTCAGATCGTGGTCGGGGACAACGCTGTAGCCCGCCTGGCTCCGCACCGGGCGGCCGCCCGGGCTGCAGGTGACCACCTCGTAGAGCGGGCCGGGGTCGCAGGCGGCCCAGAACACCTGCCCGGGGACGCCCAGGTCGAGCGTGGCGAAGTCGTCCAAGGCCAGTACGGCGACGCGATGCACGGTTGGGGGCACGGTTGGGGGCACGGTTGGGGGCACGGTTGGGGACATGGCCCGATTCTTTCACATGTTGACCTCCCGGCCACTTTTCGCGAAAGCGGGCACGACGGGAGGATGCTCGCCATGAAGTCGCTGCATCGTGCGTGGATCGTCGCCGCCGTCGCCTTCGTCGCGATCATCGGGGCGGCCGGGTTCCGCGCCACGCCGGGTGTGCTGATCACGCCGCTGGAGGACGCCTTCGGCTGGTCGAGGGGCACGATCTCGCTCGCGGTCTCGGTGAACCTCATGCTGTACGGGCTGTGCGCGCCGTTCGCGGCGGCGCTCATGGACCGCTTCGGCATGCGCCGCGTCGTCGCCTGCGCCCTGCTGCTGGTGGCGGCCGGCAGCGGCCTGACCGTGTTCATGACCGCGAGCTGGCAGCTCATCGCGCTGTGGGGCGTCCTGGTGGGGCTCGGCACCGGCTCGATGGCGCTCGTCTTCGCCGCCACGCTGACCGACCGCTGGTTCGTACGGCACCGCGGCCTGGTCACCGGCGTGCTGACGGCCGGCGGCGCGACCGGGCAGCTGATCTTTCTGCCGGTGCTCGCGCACCTGACGGAGATGCAGGGGTGGCGGTGGGCCTCGCTCACCGTGGCGGCGGCCGCGCTCGCCGTCGTGCCCCTCGTGTGGTTCCTGCTCAGGGACACCCCCGAGGAGATCGGCCTGACGGCGCTGGGTGCGACCGAGCCGGTCGTACGCACGCCGGCAGTGCGTACGCCGGACGGGGGCGCCGCCGCGCGGGCCGTCCGCGTGCTGCGCGACGCCGCCCGCACCCGGCACTTCTGGTATCTCGCCGCCGGCTTCGCCATCTGCGGGGCGAGCACGAACGGCCTGGTGGGCACCCACTTCATCCCGGCCGCCCACGATCACGGCATGCCGGAGACCACCGCTGCCTCGCTGCTGGCCGTGATCGGGGTCTTCGACATCGCCGGCACCGTCTTCTCCGGCTGGCTGAGCGACCGGGTGGACCCGCGGCTCCTGCTCGCCGTCTACTACGCGCTGCGCGGGCTGTCGCTGCTGGTCCTGCCGCAGCTGTTCGCCGCCACGGCCGAGCCGAGCATGCTGGTCTTCATCGTCTTCTACGGCCTCGACTGGGTCGCCACCGTGCCGCCGACCGTCGCGCTGTGCCGGAAGATCTTCGGCACGGACGGTGCGGTGGTCTTCGGCTGGGTCTTCGCCTCCCACCAGATCGGCGCGGCCGTCGTCGCCACCGCGGCCGGGATCACCCGCGATCATCTGGGGAACTACGACCTGGCGTGGTACGGCGCGGGCGTGCTGTGCCTGCTCGCCGCGTTCATGTCGTCCCATATCGTCACGCGTGTCCGGGATGGCCGCGAAGCTGCGATCCTTGTCGGGTGACCGAACGCGTTCTTCCCCTGGTCGTACGCATCGAACGGGCCGCGCCGCCGCAGCGCACCGACGCGCTGGAGGCGGCGGCGACGGCTGTGGTGTGCCTGCTGGACCGTGCCGAGAACCGTGCCGAGAACCGTGCCGAGAACCGTGCCGAGAACCGTGCCGAAAACCGGGCCGAAAACCGGGCCGAGAACCGGGGCGAGAACTCCGCTGGGGACGCAGACGCCTGGTCCGACGCGGTCGCCGAGTGGCAGGACGGGCGGATCAGGAAGGTGGTCAGGCGGGCCCGCGGCGCCGAGTGGCGGCGGGCGCTCGCGCTGCCCGGCATCACCGTCGCCGTCCGCACGGCCGAGGTGCGGGTGCATCCTCCCGTGCCGCTCGACGACTGGCCGCGCGACCTCGCCCGGCTCCAGGTGTCGGGCACCGAGCTGACCGACGACGCCGCCCCGCCTGAGCCGGGTCCGGGCGACGTGGTGCTCTGGATCAACCCCGGGCTGGAGATGACCGCGGGCAAGGCGATGGCCCAGGCGGGCCATGGCGCCCAGTTCGCCTGGTGGGGCGCGGGCGAGGCGGATCGGGCGGTCTGGCGCGAGCGCGGCTTCGCCGTACGGGTCAGGACGGCCGACCCGGCCAGGTGGAACGCACTGGCCACGAGCGGGCTGCCGGTGGTCAGGGACGCCGGGTTCACGGAGATCGCGCCGGGCTCCGCGACGGTCGTGGCGGACGCTCCGTGGCTGCGGGTCGGCGTTCCCGAAGTGTGATGGGGAACGCGCCCGAAATATCGGGATATGCCGTACGCTCCCGTTCGTGTCACCTGGGGACAATGGGACGAAGGCCGTTCCTTCTTATGTAGCGGCCGAGGCCGAGACCACTCCATTACCGAAGATCACGGTCCCTGTGGCTGCGCCACCGGCGAGCTCGTCCAAGGGGCTCGGAGACCTGCCGATGCGGGTGGTCTACAGGGCGATCGCGGTCGCCGCGGGAGTCGTCGTCCTGGGCGCGGGCGCGACCGTCGTGCTGCTGAACCGGGACGACCCCGCGACCGCCGCGCCACAGAACTCCGCGGCCGTCGCCGTCCCCTCGGTCATATCGGCCTCGTCCGCGTCGAGCGCCGCCGCGGCACCGGCCGCGGGCGCGGCGGCCACGCCCGGTCTCAGTCCGCTGTCCAGTGCTGGGGCGAGCACGACGCCCAGTACGGCCAGCGCGGACGGTGAGGACGGTGCAGACGGTGAGGGCGCGGCCGATGCCGATGTCGCGCTGGCGGCGGCCCTCACGGACCCCCGCGTCCCCGCGCTGCCGAAGAAGGCCCACCGGCTCCGCAGCCTGCCCGGCCGGTCGGCCTCCACGCACGGCCTGATCAAGGACCGGCGCTCCGGCGTCGCCCTGCCCCGCTTCGCCGCGTCATGGGCGCTGGCCACGCCCGCGCCGTTCGCCTCCCGCCAGTTGCTGCCCAAGGTCAAGGGCGCGTCGTACCGCGGGATGCTGGTCTCCTGCCCCGTGCCGATCCCCGAGCAGAAGACGCTGCGCGACACCGCCTTCCTGGCCGCCCGGTGGACGCTGAACCACCACCCCTCGGGCGCGACGATCACCTGGACGGCCTCCCAGCCCATCAAGGCGGGCAAGCAGCAGGGCTGGCTGCTCGGCTACACCGTGCACTACACGCTCGAGGGCAAGAAGCGGGTCTCCGCCGCGGCCCTGGCCCTCGTGGACGTGCCGGAGAAGAAGCCCGCCGTCGTGTTCGTCACGATCCCCGACAGCCAGAAGAAGCGCTGGCACGACATCAACAAGGTGATGTCGTCCGTCAAGGCGCTCTGACCCGGCTCGGACGGAACACGGGCGAGCCCGGCCCCCGTCTCCGGGAACCCGGCTCGTCACACCGCTGCCCCCGCCCGCTGAGCGCTGCCCGCTGAGCGCAGCCGGGCCGGGCCGGTGTTCGACCGATCCCGGCGCGGTCGGCGAGGACTAGTTCTCGGCGAGGACGATCACGGAGTCGCCCGCCGTGAAGGTCACCGGCCGGGACCGGCCCGGGTTGAGCACGACGCCGTAGTGGGGCGGCTCCCCGGACTTCGCCGCCACGCGGTAACCGATCGCGGTCTCGCCGCGCCGCAGGGCCGACTCCACGATCGTGCGGAAGGCGACGGGCTCGCCGGTCGTCACGTAGTTCTCAACGGGCCGGGGATAGACCTCAGAACCCGCGGAGTCGAAGAGGTGGCCGAAGACCTCGGCGAGGTGGGGGTTCTCGGCGAGCTGCGCGAGCAGCAGGCCGATGACGGTGTCGCTGATCACGATGTCGTCGGCCTCGGTGACCTCGGCGAGAGCCCGGTTGTTCTCGTCGTGCATCTCGCTCACGATCGAGTATTTCTCCCCGAGGGTCGCCTGCATGTCGCGTAACTGCAGCAGCGTCATCAGGGTGCGGGTGTCGGCGTGGTGCGGGTCGATCCGGTCGTCGGAGAGCACTATGACGTGCTGGTAGACGCCGACGCCGAGGGACTCCAGGGCGTATCTGTCGGTGGCGTCGCACTCCTTGACGTTCACCGTCAGGTTGCGCAGGCCCTCCAGCCCGGTGCCGGCGGCGGGGTGGTCGCCGGCGACGTCGAGCACCGATCCGGGGGTCACGTAGCCGTCGAGGTAGTGGACGATCCTCGCGGCCCGGCCGTTCCAGCCGAGCATCAGGGTCCGCTCGGGGGCCGGCGCCAGGGCCGTCGCGGGGACGATGTGCCGTTCGTCCACGGGAGCCGTTCCGTTCGCCAGGCGGATGAGCGAGTCGTCCTGGGCGAGCACGACGATCTCGTCGGACGTCCCGATCGCCGTGTCCGGCGGCGGGTTGAGCACCACACCGCCGGGCGTGCGCAGGCCGAGGACGGTCGCGGTGGCGTACGCGTCGAGGGCCTGGCCGTACGACCTGCCGGCGAGGGAGGGATCGCGGCGCAGGTAGATCTCACCGCCGTCGAAGTTCAGCAGGTCCATGCAGACGACGGACACGCCGGACTGCCGGGACGACTGCACGATCAGCCGCGCGGCGATGTCGTCGCTGTCGACCAGGTGGACGCCGGGCCCTCCGGCCAGGCGGGCGGCGGCCATGTTGCGCGAGGAGGCGATGGCGGCGACCACAGGAGGATGCTCGCCCGCCCGCTTGGCCAGCGCGAGCAGGGTCTTGATGACGTGCGCGTCCGGGTCCTCCTTCTCGGGGGACAGCACGACGATCGTCCGCGCGGTGTTCAGGCTCAGCAGGTCGAGGTCGGTCGGCTCGGTGGGCCGGCCGGTGCGGCACACCAGGCGCGTCTTGCCCGTGTCGCCCACCCGGGCCCTGATGGCGTCCTCCATGGCCGGCTTGTCCTTGTCGGCCAGGATCGCGATGACCGAGCCGTGCTGGCTGGCGTGCGCCTTCGAGAGCTCGGAGACGATCGTGTAGAGCTGCTCCGACCAGCCGAGGATGACCGTGTGGCCCCTCTCGATGACGCGCGAGCGGCCCTTGCGCAGCTCCTCGATCTTGCCGCGCAGCCCGGCGGACAGCACGCCCACGAGGATGCTGACGATGAAGATGCCGCCGAGGGACGCGGCCAGCATGAGGGCGAGGAAGGGCGCCGTGCCGGTGTCGCCCGCGACCTTGCTCGGACTCAGCGCGTGCATGAGCGACAGCCACAGCACCCCCGGCCAGCCGTCGTGCCGGAGCGCCTCGTCCGGGGTCAGCCACATCGTCAGCCCGCTGACCGCCACGATGAGTGCCAGCGAAACCAGGGCCAGCCAGCCGATGAGGGCGGCCGTGCCCCTGGCCATGGTGTTGTCGAACCAGTAACGCGCACGCTCTTTGATCGTGGCCTTCGACACCGGCATCCTTCGCTAGTGATCAGTAAACGCCAGACATAGTAGAAGCGACTAGGCTGAAACGTGTGACTGAACTGGTCCTGGCCTCGGCCTCACCCGCCCGCCTCGGTGTGCTGCAGGCGGCCGGGCTCGATCCCAAGGTGATCGTCAGCGGTGTCGACGAAGACGCGATCACGGCCGGCACCCCCGAGGAGCTGTGCCTCGAACTGGCCGTGGCCAAGGCGGACGCCGTCTCCCGGACGCTCACCGCCGGCATCGTGATCGGCTGCGACTCGGTGCTCGAACTCGACGGCGTCGCGTACGGCAAGCCGGGGACGCCGGAGGAGGCGGTGCGCCGCTGGCAGACGATGCGGGGCAGGACCGGCCGGCTGCTGACCGGGCACTGCGTGGTGGACGTCGCCGGGGGCCGGAGGGTGTCGGAGGTGGCGGCGACCGTCGTGCGGTTCGGCACGCCGTCCGACGAGGAGATCGAGGCGTACGTCGCCAGCGGCGAGCCGCTGCGCGTGGCGGGGGCGTTCACGCTCGACGGCCTGGGCGGCTGGTTCGTGGAGGGCATCGAGGGCGACCACGGCAACGTGCTCGGCATCTCGCTTCCCCTGCTCCGCCGCCTTTTCGCCGCTTTGGGCGTGCCGGTGACGACCTTGTGGCGCTAGCCTGCCCGCCATGAGTGGCATCGGGCGGCCCGCCGTACGGCGTGGCGTCGGCGGTTTCGCCGAAGGAGTCGGTTTCTGCCTGCGTGGTCTTGCCTGGGTCGCCCGGCATCCCCGCTGGTGGCTGTTCGGGCTGATCCCGGCCCTGATCGCGCTCGTGCTGTACGTCCTGGCGCTGGTCTGGCTGGGCACGCACGCCACCGACGTGGCGGCCTGGGCGACGCCGTTCGCGGACGACTGGGGCTGGCGTGACACGTTCCGCACGCTGGTCGGCTTGGTGATCTTCGTGGCGGGTCTCGCGCTCGCCGTGCTGACGTTCACCGCCGTCACGCTGGTGATCGGCGACCCCTTCTACGAGAAGCTCTCGGAGCAGGTCGAGGAGGACCTGGGCGGGCTCCCCGACGGGGGCGACCTGCCGTTCTGGGCGTCCCTGTTCCGGTCGATCCGCGACAGCCTCGTCACGCTCTGGTGGGTCCTGCTGTTCTCCGTGCCGCTGTTCGTGCTCGGTTTCGTGCCGGTTGTCGGGCAGACCGTGGTGCCCGTCGTGGGGGCGTTCGTCTCCGGGTTCTTCCTCACGGTCGAACTGACCGCCTTGGCGATGGAACGCCGGGGTCTGCGGCGCAAGGAGCGTTTCGTCCTGCTCCGTTCGCACATGTCGGCCTCGCTGGGCTTCGGCGTGCCGCTCTTCGTGGCGTTCATGGTGCCGCTCGTCATCGTGGTCGTGATGCCCGGCGCGGTCGCCGGCGCCGCCATGCTCGTCCGCATGCGGCTGGCGCCGGGGACCGTCCCGGGAAGTCACGTCCCGGGACGGCAGGCTCCGGGCGGTCAGGCCAGGGACACGAGACCTGCGTAGCCGGAGTTCCACATGTCCTCGACCCCGTCCGGCAGCAGCAGGACGCGGTCGGGGCGCAGGGCCTCCACGGCCTTCTCGTCATGGGTGACCATCACGACGGCGCCCTGATAGGAGGCGACCGCCGCCAGCACCTCGTCGCGTGACACCGGATCGAGGTTGTTGGTGGGCTCGTCGAGCAGCAGCACGTTGGCCTGCGAGCTCACCAGGGTGGCGAGCGCCAGCCGGGTCTTCTCGCCGCCCGACAGCACGCCCGCGGGCTTGCCCGCGTCGTCGCCGCCGAACAGGAACGAGCCGAGGATCCGCCGCACCTCGCCGTCGCCCAGGTGCGGCGCGGCGGCGGTGAGGTTCTCGGCGACGGTGCGGGCCGGGTCGAGAGTGTCGTGCTCCTGTGCGAAGTAGCCCAGCCGCAGACCGGGACCGTGCACCACGCGGCCCGAGTCGGGGCGTTCCCGCCCGGCCAGGATCCGCAGCAGCGTGGTCTTGCCCGCGCCGTTGAGGCCGAGCACGACGAGCCGGGCGCCCCGGTCCACGGCCAGGTCCACGCCGGTCAGCACCCGCAGGTCGCCGTACGCCTTGGTCAGGCTGATCGCCCCGAGCGGGGTGCGGCCGCAGGGGGCGGGCTCGGGCAGCCGGATGCGGGCCACCTTCTCGGCGCGGCGGCCTGGCTCCACCGCGGCCAGCATGCGGTCGGCCCGGCGTGCCATCTCCTTGGCCCGTACGGCCGTCGCCTTGCCGGCGCGCATCCTGTCGGCCTGGGCGTGCAGTGCGGCGGCCTTGCGCTCGGCGACCGCCCGTTGCCGGGCACGCCCGCGTTCGACGGCGTCGCGGTCGGCCAGATAGGTGCGCCAGCCGGTGTTGTGCACCTCCAGCGCGGCCCGGTCGGCGTCGAGGCGCCAGATCCTGTTCACGGTGTCGTCGAGCAGGGCGGTGTCGTGGCTGATCAGGACCAGCCCGCCGGTGCGGCTCGCGAGGAACGACCGCAGCCAGGCCACGGAGTCGGCGTCGAGGTGGTTGGTGGGCTCGTCGAGCAGCAGCGTGCCCTGCCCGCCGAACAGGATGCGGGCGAGCTCGACCCGGCGGCGCTGCCCGCCCGACAGGGTGCCGACCGGCTGGGTCATGACCCGGTCGGGCAGGCCGAGCCCGGCGGTGATGCGGGCGGCCTCGGCCTGCGCGGCATATCCGCCGCGGGCCTCGAACTCCGCCTCGGCCCTGACGTAGCGCCGCATCGCCCGCTCCTGCCCGGCGGGGTCGCTCATGGCGGCCTCGGCGGCGCGCAGCGCCCGCTCGGCCTCGTCGAGGCCGCGGGCCGACAGGATGCGGGCGGTGACGGACAGGGACGGATCGGCCGCCGCGGGATCCTGCGGGAGATAGCCGACCTCGCCGATGCGGGTAATGGTGCCCGCGGCCGGCTGCAGTTCGCCGGCCAGGGTCTTCAGCAGGGTGGTCTTGCCCGCACCGTTGCGGCCGACCAGGCCGACGCGGTCGCCGGGGGCGACGTGGGCGGTGACGTCCGACAGCAGGAGACGGGCGCCGACGCGCACGTCGACACCGCGAAGGGTGATCATTGGGTGACGCTCCGGAACAGCTCAAGGACACACGGGTGGCGTGAAAGCGTGTGTCGGAGCTAAGAGATCCGGGGCGTGGACATGGCGCCGAGTGTAGATCGTGCGCTTCACCCGGTTCCAGCGCTTTTCCGGGTGCCGGGTTTTCCACAGGCGGTGGGATATCCCCAGAGCGGCGTTCCGGCCGTACGGGCGGGTGGCCGCCGGGCGAGGCTTGCGGCCATGACGATCCCGAAGCTCGTGCTCTCCTCGCCGGCGGACATCCTCGCCGCCGTGCCCTACCTCGTCGGCTTCCACCCCGCCGACAGCCTCGTCGTGGCCGGTGTCGCCGGGCCGGACGTGCGGCTGACCACACGCTGGGACCTGCCGGTCGCCTCAGAGGACCTCGACCGGCTGGTCGCGCTGCTGTGCCGCGAGGCGGTGACCGCCGCCTTCGTCGTCGGGTACGGCCCGGGCGCCCTGGTGACCCCCGCCGTCGACACGGTGACCCGGCTGCTGCGTGCCGGGGGCATCCGGGTGGCCGAGAGCCTCCGGGCCGAAGACGGGCGCTACTGGTCCTATGCCTGCGGCAGCTCGAGCTGCTGTCCCGCGGAGGGCACGCCGTACGACACCGAGCGCAGCCAGGTCGCCGCCGAGGCCGTGCTCCACGGGCTGGTCGCCCTGCCCGACCGGGGCAGCCTGCGGCGCTCGGTCCAGCGGTGCGGCGGAGCGGCGATGCGGCAGGTCACCGCCCGCGTCATGGCCGAGCTGCGGGCGCTGCCCGAGCCCGGGGCACCGGACGCGGACGAAGTGGCCGCGCGATTCGTGGCCGAGGGGCTGGCGCGGGTGCGCGGGGCCGTCGGCCTCTACGGCTCGGGGCGCAGGCTGGACGACGAGGGGGCCGCCCGGCTCGGGCTCGACCTCGCCGTGGTCCGGGTGCGCGACGAGGCGTGGGCGTTGATCGACGACCGTGCCGCGCACATCGCGCTGTGGCGCGACCTCACGCGCCGGCTGGAGCCCGGCCACGTCGCGCCCGCGGCCTCACTGCTGGCGGCCGCCGCCTGGCATCGGGGGGAGTGCGCGCTCGCGGGCATGGCGCTGGAGCGGGCGCTCACCGCCGACCCCGGCTATTCGATGGCGCTCCTGCTCCGGCAGGCACTGGTGCACATGATGTCTCCCGCCATGCTGCGCGACCGCATGCCGACGCCGGAGGAGCTCGACGAGGAGATGGGTCCTCCCCGGGCGATCTGGCTCGCGCCGCTGCGCGCGCTGCTGGCCCGGGACTTACCCGGTCCGGCCTCCGCGTCGGCCTCCGCGTCGGCCTCCGCGTCGGCACCCGCATCGGCTCCGGGCGGCCGTCAGAGCGCGTCGTCTTCCTGAGCCTGCCGCCGGCGTTCGTTGTACGCGCGCATCCGGGCGGGATAACCGGTGAGCTGCACGTCGTATACGGGAAGGGCGAGATCCCTGGCGACCTTGGCGATAACCGAGGGTGCCCCGACGCGGCGGCGCGTCCACTCCCCGTCGTGAGCCACGGCCACGGCGGTGGTGTCGGTCGCGAAGGTCTCGGGCTCGACGTAGAACTCGACTCCGCGCCGGGTCTTGGCGAACTCGATGAGGGCCTCGATGTCGGCGTCGGTCGCCTCGCGGTCGAACCTGGCCACGCGGGCGCCCCGGCGGCGCCGGAGCCCGTAGCGATCTCGCCATCTCATAGTGCTTGTATACATCGCCTTGTATCACGATGGCGTTAAGCGAACGGTCTCGGGGCGATGTAGGGGATGTCCCTGATGCCGCGGGGCGCGTACGCGGAACAAGATGGAGGCAGACTCGAAGAAAGCCGAGCAGTCGATCGACGGAAGGCGATGCCGTGATGCCCGCGACAGCGACACCACCGTGGCCGGGTCGCGCCCCCATGCCGCACCCTCAGCTGCGTGTCAACAACCAGGACCGCGAACAGGTGGTCGAGCACGTCAAAGCGGCCTACGCCGAGGGCAGGCTTGACAAGCACGAGATGGACGAGCGGCTGCACCTCGCGATGACGGCGCGCACGCACGCCGATCTCCTGCCCATCATGAACGACCTGTACGGCACGCGTCCGGCGTACGTCCCCCGGCCGCCGGTCTACCAGCCCAGGGCCGCGGCTCCGGACGGGGGAGACCGGGTCGGGGCGGCGGCCTCGCACCTGTTCGGCCTGCTGGGGCTGTTCATCATCGGCCCGCTGCTGATGATGGTGACCGCGGGGCGGACGTCCCCCTACATCAGGAAGCACGCGGTGGAATCGCTCAACTTCCACCTCACCATGCTGGGCGCGACGGTCCTGCTGCCGTTCACCGTCGTGGGCCTCGTCCTGGTGCCGGTCATCTGGGTCGTCGGACTGGTGCTGTGCGTCGTCGGCGGGGTGTCGGCGCTCGCCGCCACCGAGTTCCGCTACCCGCTGACCATCCGCCTGATCAAGTAGCTCGGGAGGCCGCTGCCGGTCAGGGCATGAGCGCGCGGACCGCGGCCACGGTGTCGGCCTCCTCCGGGCGCTTGTCGGGCCGGTAGCGCAGCACCCGGGCGAACCGCAGCGCCATGCCGCCGGGGTAACGGCTCGACCGCTGCACGCCGTCGAAGGCGATCTCCACGACCAGCGCGGGCTTGAGCGTGACGACGTAGCCGTCGGCCGGTCCGTCCGCCAGCCGCAGGAACTGCTCGGTCTGCCAGGTCAGCAGCTCGTCGGTGAGACCCTTGAACGTCTTGCCGAGCATCACGAACCCGCCGCTCTCCGGGTCGTAGGCGCCGAGGTGCAGGTTGGACAGCCAGCCCCGGC
This sequence comes from Microbispora hainanensis, assembly GCF_006874475.1. Classification (GTDB taxonomy): domain Bacteria; phylum Actinomycetota; class Actinomycetes; order Streptosporangiales; family Streptosporangiaceae; genus Microbispora; species Microbispora hainanensis. The sequence continues at coordinate 172,989 of NZ_VIRM01000009.1, read as the reverse complement.
GCCGGCCGTTGCCCCACTCGGCGGCCAGCACGACCAGGTCGAGGGTGTGCCGCGGCTTCACCTTGACCCAGCCGGCCCCGCGCCGGCCCGCGGCGTAGGGCGTGCGCAGCGACTTCACCACGACGCCCTCGTGGCCCCGCCGTAGGGCGTCGCGGAAGAACGCCCCGGCCTCCTCGGCGTCCGCGGTGACGAGCCGGGGGGTGATCAGCTCGGCCGGCACCGCGGCCTCCAGCGCGGCGTGCCGCTCCTCGTCCGGCAGGTCGAGCAGGTCGGCGCCGCCCACGCGCAGGGCGTCGAAGAAGAAGACGGTCAGCGGCACGGTCGCGCGCAGCGACGCCACGTCGGTCCTGCTGGCCACCCGGCCCGAGGTGACCTGGAACGGCTCGGGACGGCCGTCCGGGCGCAGCGCGATGACCTCGCCGTCGAGCACGAGATCGGTCCCGGGCAGGCCGAGCACGGCCTCGACCAGCTCGGGGACCTGCGCGGTGATGTCGTCGAGCGTGCGGGTGAAGACCGAGACGCGGTCGCCGGAGCGGTGGGCCTGGACCCGCACGCCGTCGAGCTTCCACTCGACGGCGGCGGGCGCGCCGGCCTTCTCCAGAGCGGCGGTCACGCTGGGCGCGCTCTGCGCGAGCATCGGCGCCACCGCGCGCCCGACCTCCAGATGGAACGCCTTCAGCTCCGCGACGCCGCCGCGCAGCGCGGCCGCGCCGACGGCGGGCAGCGAGCCGCGCAGGGTCAGGGCCCGGCGCACCTCGGCCGCGGGCACGTTCGCGGCCATGGCGATCGCCTCGATCATCACGCCGTTGAGCGCTCCCTGGCGCAGCTCGCCGGTCAGCAGCCGGTGCAGGAACGACTGCTCCTGCCGGGTGAGGGCGCCGAACAGCTCGCCGAGCAGCTCACGGCGCGCGGCCTGCGAACCGGTGCCCGACTGCGACTTGATGCGTTCGAGCAGCGCGTCGACCTGCGTCAGGGTCGCCGTGGCGATCTGACGCGGCTCGGGGAGGTCCGACAGGCTCCGCCAGCCCACCCCGATCTGGCGCTGTGGCAGCTCACCCGACAGGTAGGCGATGGCGATCTCGGCCTCGTCCGGTCCCACCCTGCCGAGCAGCTCGGCGAGGTGCCTGATCTTGGCGAGCCGAGCCGAGTCCGCGGCGACGGCCGCGGACGTCCGCGCAAGGTCGATCAGCAACACACCGTAATCCTGCCTCACCACAGCGCCAGGTGCCCAGGCCGGGGGGCGGCTAACTGTAGTGGCGGGTGGACGGCCACAGCTCGTGCCAGGGGCGTACGGGGTCGTGGCAGACCGTGATCGGCACGCCGTCCTCCTCGCCGGGCATCCCGCTCAGCCTGCCTCCCGGAGCACAGCGGGCGAAGGCGGTGGCGAGCTCGCCGGGCGGAAGGCCGACGGCTACGACCACCCGCGTCCCCTCCGGCGGGGGTCCCCACCACCACAGCTCGTTGTGGCCGCTGTAGACCGCCGGCAGCCCGAACTCGCCCGCGTAGCGGCGCAGCGCGCCGGCCTCGCCGTAGTTCCCCGTGAGCAGCACCGCACCGGCGCGCTCGCCGGCGGGCAGGCCGTTCACGACCCGGGCCGTCTGCGCCGCCACATCGCGCATGCCCACCGACTCACGGGCCACCTCGTTGATGGCGGCGACCGGTGTTCCGCCGAGCGACGCCGCCGGGATGACCGGCAGCGCCACGACCACCGCCACCACGGCGTCCACAGCCAGCGCCGCGACCAGCGTCCGTCTCCACCGCCATCCGGCCGCCGTGACGCAACCGGCCGCGAACAGGTAGAGCAGGAACGCGCCGGTGTAGTCGGGGCGGCCCCCCGAGAAGAGGAACAGCGCGCAGGCCACGGGGTAGGCGATGGCGAGCGAACGCACCCGGCGGTTCCGCCACAGCCGCAGCCAGCCGGCCACGCAGATCACCGCCTGCACGGGCCCGAGCAGCACGATCTGCAGGGGGACGAAGGCCGCCCGGTTGTCCGCGCCCTCGTCGGCACGCAGCGCGTCGGCCATCTGGAACTGCGGCCAGTCGTGCGTCACCTGATAGATCAGGTTGGGCGAGGCGATCACCAGGGCCAGGAGGGCGCCGGCCCACAGCCGCCTGTCCCGCAGCACCTCGCGCGGGCCCGCCGCGAGTATGCCCAGGCCGACGGTGCCCAGCAGCACCACGATCAGATCGCGGTTGTACGAAGCGATGCCGGACAGCGCTCCCGCCCAGAGCCAGTAGCGCCCGTCACCTCTGAGCAGCACCCGGAGCAGGCACAGCGTGACCGCGCTCCACAGCACGAGGTCGGGGGTGAGGGTCAGCAGCGAGTGACCGGCCAGCAGCGGCAGCACGGAGGTGGCCGTCCCGGCCGCGGCGAGGATCTGGGCCGTACGGCCGCCGCCCAGCTCCCGGGCGGCCAGCGCGACGAGCACGACGAGAGCCCCGGCGCACAGGGCGGGAACGATCCGCAGCGCGACGACCGTGTCACCGAAGGCCGTCGTGGACAGCCGGGCGATCATCGGCGTCAGCGGCGGGGTGTCGAAATATCCGAGCCGCGGCCGCTCGCCCAGCATGCGGAAGTACAGCTCGTCGCGGTGATAGCCATACCACGGGCTCACCGCGAGCAGCACGGCCACGGTCACGGCGGCGATCGCGGGAACGGCCCGGGGTGTCGCGGCGAGCGGAGCGCCCGTACGGCCGCCCCCACCGGGGGACGCCCCCTCGGTGTCGTCCTGTGCCGGCGTGCCGCCGGTCACCTTGCCGTCCGCGGTCACGCCGGTCTCCCGGAAGCCGGCGTTCGCGGGGGGCCGCCCCGCGGGCGGCCGTGAGGGGAGGAACCCCGATCGAGGGGGGTCATGGAGAGGCGGTTCGGGGGGGTATCTGCCACCCGGCCATCATCCTCGAACCGCTTCCGCTCTCCTACCCCTGAATCCGGGGACGCCGCCCTCGCCTCGGCGGGTGCGCCGGTCAGCCGACGCCGGTCAGCCGACGCCGGTCAGCCGACGCCGGTCAGGCGACCGGTCAGCCGACGCCGAGCAGGTCGACGACGAAGATGAGCGTCTCGCCGGGCTTGATGAGGGCCCCGGCCCCGCGGTTGCCGTACCCGAGGTGCGGGGGGATCGTCAGACGCCGCCGGCCGCCGACCTTCATGCCGGCCACGCCGCGGTCCCAGCCGGCGATGACCCGGCCGCCGCCGAGCGGGAACTGGAACGGCTGGCCGCGGTTCCAGGAGGCGTCGAACTCCTCACCCGTGGAGAACGCCACCCCTACGTAGTGGACGGTCACGTTCTGCCCCGGCTTGGCCTCCGGCCCGTCCCCTTCGACGAGATCGACGATCTCCAGGTCCGCGGGCGGGGCGCCCTCGGGAAAGTCGATCTCCGGCTTCTCCAGTGCCACGTGGGCCTCCTGCTTCTGTAGTGCCCCAAGCGCTTTCAGTGCCGGCGGTTCCGGCAGGCTGACGACTCTACCGGGGGCGGCCGACACGAGAACGCCTTCCCCACCCGGGGTGGGGAAGGCGTCGGAACTCCGCCGATGGCGAAGGGTCACGGGCGGCGGCCCCTCGACAGGTCCGCCCAGCCGTCGTCGCGCGTCTCCTGAGCACGCGCCTCCTGAGCACGCGACTCCTGGGCGCGGGCCTCGTCCACGCGGACCTGCTCGGTACGGGCCTCGTCCACGCGCGCCTCCACCCGGTCCTCCGCCGCCGGGTAGGCGGCGGCCTGCGGAGCGGTGTCGCCCGCGGCCGGTGACGTCGTGAGGGGTCCGGCCGTCGGCGGACGCTGGACGACGACGGTGTCGGCCGGCCGCGCACCGCCCTGCAGCAGCGCCTGGGCCTGGTCGAGCAGGGAAGAGGCCACCAGCACGTCGTAGCGCCCCGCGACGATCGAGCTCCTGGAGGAGAAGTCGCGCGTCCCGCCGGTGAAGGCGTGGCTGGTGAAGCCGAAGGCCGCGCCGGCGATGGCGCCCCAGAGGATCGACCACAGCACCAGCCCGAAGAACGAGGTCGTGGCCGAGGTGAACAGCCCGAGGAACAGGCCGACGATGAGTCCGAACACCGCGCCGGTGATCAGGCCGGACAGCGCCGCCCTGCCGTTGGTGAGCCGCCCGGTGACGGTCTCCTCCAGGCGCAGGTCGCTGCCGACGATCGCGCTGTTCTCCACCGGGAACCCGGCGTCCGACAGGGTGTCGACGGCACGCTGCGCCGCGGCGTAGTTGTCGTAACTGACCAGCAGCCGTCTGTCGGCCGCCATACTGACCGGCCCTCCGGCCGGGGAGTACTGCATGCTCGCCTCCGCGGGGTAGTGCGGTCGGTACACGAACGCACTACCCCCGGAGAGCCGGATATGCCTCTAGGGAACAGGACGAGTCACCAGCTCTGGTGCAGCGGCATGCCCTCGGTGTAGCCGGAGGCGCTCTGCACGCCGATCACCGCCCGCTCGTGGAACTCCTCCAGGGTGGCGGCGCCCGCGTAGGTGCAGGAGGAGCGCAGCCCGGCCACGATGGCGTCGATCTGGTCCTCCACGCTGGGCCGCGCCGGGTCGAGGTACATCCGCGAGGTCGAGATGCCTTCCTCGAACAGCGCCTTGCGGGCCCGCTCGAACGGCGAGTCCTCGGCGGTGCGCAGCCGTACGGCACGGGCCGAGGCCATGCCGAAGTTCTCCTTGTACTTGCGCCCGTCGGGGGCGGTGCGGGTGTCGCCCGGCGACTCGTACGTGCCGGCGAACCACGAGCCGATCATGACGTTGGAGGCACCGGCGGCGAGCGCCAGCGCGACGTCGCGGGGGTGGCGCACGCCGCCGTCGGCCCACACGTGCCGGCCCAGGCGGCGGGCCTCGGCCGAGCACTCCAGCACGGCGGAGAACTGCGGCCGCCCCACGCCGGTCATCATCCGGGTCGTGCACATGGCGCCCGGCCCCACGCCGACCTTCACGATGTCGGCACCCGCCTCCACGAGGTCGCGTACGCCCTCGGCGGTGACGACGTTGCCCGCGGCGACCGGCACCGAGGGCTTCAGCGCCCGCACGGCCCGCAGCGCCGACATCATCTTCTCCTGGTGGCCGTGCGCCGTGTCGACCACGAGCACGTCGACGCCGGCGTCGAGCAGTTCCTTGGACTTGGCGGCCACGTCGCCGTTCACCCCGACCGCCGCGGCGATCCGCAGCCGGCCGTTCGCGTCCACGGCGGGCTGATAGAGGGTGGAGCGCAGGGCCCCGGTGCGGGTGAGGATGCCGACCAGGCGGCCGTCCTCGTCCACCACGGGCGCCAGCCGGTGGCGGCCCTCGTGCAGCGCGTCGAACGCGGACTGCGGGTCGACGCCCCGCGGCAGCGTCTGCGGCGAGGCGGTCATGACCTGGGAGAGCTGGGTGAACATGTCGACACCGTGGCAGTCGGCCTCGGTCACCACGCCGACCGGGCGGTTGTCCCAGTCGACGACGATGACCGCGCCGTGCGCCCGCTTGGGCAGCAGGGTGAGCGCCTCGCCCACGGTGTCGTGAGGGGTGAGGGTGATGGCCGTGTCATGGACGAGGTCGCGGCTCTTCACCCATTCGATGACGTCGGCCACCACGTCGATCGGGATGTCCTGGGGGATGACGGCGATGCCGCCGCGCCGGGCGACGGTCTCGGCCATGCGGCGGCCTGCCACGGCCGTCATATTGGCGACGACGACGGGGATCGTCGTGCCGGTTCCGTCGCCGGCGGACAGGTCTACAGCCAGGCGCGACCCGACCGAGGAGCGGGACGGCACCATGAAGACATCGCTGTACGTGAGATCGTAGGGCGGCGTCACATCATTGAGGAATCGCACGTTTGTCCAGCCTACGTTGTGAGCGGGTCATAACCGGCATTCCCGGCCGACGCCTGAGCAGACCCGGACCCGGGATACATTGACCTCGCCTGAAAGGAGAGCACGTGATCATCGTTGACCGTCCGGAGGCGCTCGTCGTCGGCTATGCCGTGCGGACGACCAACGCGGCGGAGGCGGACCCGGCCCGCGCCCAACTGCCGGGCCTGTGGGCCCGTGCCGGAGCGCCCGGAGCCTTCGCGCACGTGCCCGGCCGGGTCGACGAGAACCTGTACGCCGTGCTCACCGACTACGAGAACGACCACAACGGCGCCTACACCCAGATCGTCGGCGTGGCCGTGCGCACGGCGGCGCGACTGCCCGAGGGCATGGTCGCCGTACGGGTGCCGGGCGTGCCGGCGCTGCTGTTCGAGGCGCGGGGACCGATGCCGGGGGCGCTCACCGAGGTCTGGCAGCAGGTGTGGAAGCACACCGAGTCGGGCGGCGCGCCGGTCCGCGCCTTCACCACCGACCTGGAGATCCACCATCCCGACGGCGTCGACCTCTTCGTGGCCACGCTGCCGTCGTTCGGCGAGCCCTCAGGGCCCCCGGCGCAGGCTCAGGCCACGCCGGCCTGAACGTCGTCACTTCGGTCACTGCTCGTCGTCCGGGTCGTCGTCGTCCGGCGGCGGGTCGGGCAGCCGCCACCCGGCGACCAGCAACGGCAGCAGGTAGTGCGTCAGCCACACCGAGATGAGGCCGAGGGCGACGGCGGCCCCCGGCACCCGGGCCGCGGGGCCGTCTCCCCACATCGCGGCGAGCACCAGGGCCGTGACGACCGTGAGGATCAGCCGCATCAGCGTGTTGGCCACCGTGTAGGCGCGCAGCCGTTCCGTGACCTGCCGCTCGTCCAGGCGGTGCTCCGGCAGCGAGGCCAGTCCGCGGGTGGCGGCGTTCAGCGCCGTCACCGCGGGCAGGTAGCACACGAGCGCGACGGCCAGCAGCACGAAGTTGACCGTCACGGCCATGTCGCTCGGCGCGATGCACCACGACACGATCGCGTCGGCCCACATCACCAGCAGGCCGGTCGCGCCCATGGCGACCAGCAGGCGGCGCCGGGCGCGGGTGCGGTACAGCGGCACGAACATCGGGTGTTCCATGCTGCGGGCGACGTGCGCGTGCCATCTCTCGCCCCAGTTCACGATGTGCTCCCGAGCTTGGGGAACGGTTTGAGGGAGAAGACGACCTCCACCGGCACCTCGAAGAACTCGGCGATCCGCAGGGCCAGGTGGAGGCTCGGGCTGTATTCCCCGCGCTCCAGGTAGCCCACCGTCTGATAGTGCACCCCGAGCGCGGCGGCCAGGTCCCGGCGAGAGACGCCGCGGTCGGCCCTCAGCACCGCGATGCGGTTGAACACCGGCTCCTCGGCCACGTCTCACCTCCGTCGGGCCCACGAGTCCGCTCACCGTCCACGGACCCGGCGCAGCAACCAGGGGGCTAGAACGATACCGCCGACGGCCCACGCGCCCAGAACGGCCGCGGCCCGGCCGAGCGGCCGGCTGTTCCCGAGCTCGGCCGCGAGGACCGAGTCGGGCAGGAACACCGCGCGCAGTCCGAGGCCCTGCCAGTAGAGCGGGAAGACCTGGGCGATGCCGCGCACCACGCCGGGCATCATCTCCAGCGGGAACATCACCCCGGAGATGAGCATCAGGAGCATCGCCGGCAGGGCGAGCATGGCCGCGGCCGCCTTCGGGCCGGACACCAGGGTGCCGATCGCCGCGCCGATGGGCACGACGGCCAGCGTGCCGAGCACCAGGACCCAGACGAGCGTCAGCCACCGCCCGGGCGTCGGCGGCGCGGCCACACCGGCGAGCGGCACGGCCGCCAGCAGGACGAGCGCGGCGTTCAGCGCGATCGTGAGCAGCGTCGTGACGGCCCGCCCGGTCAGGTAGACCCGGATGCCTCCGGGCAGCGTCCGGGCGCGCATCAGCGTGCCCTCCTCGCGATCGGCGGCGATCAGCATGGGCAGCCCCATCAGCCCGGTCGAGAACACCGCGAACGCCAGGAACCCCGGCGTCATGAACGCGGCCATGGACACGGGTGTGCCGGGCACGTTGTTGCCGCCGATGAACAGGATGAGCACCACGTAGGTGCCGACGGTCCCGGCAAGGCCGTTCAGCAGCTCCTTGCGGTCGCTCCAGATATTGAGCTGCTCGGTCCAGCCCCGCCGCAGGCCCAGAATCGTCGCGTTCATCGTGCCCCTCCCACAGCCGCCGTCTCGCGCGTTCCCCGCGCCTCCTCGATGAGATCCAGGTAGCTCTCCTCCAGGGTCGGCCGCCTGATCTCCAGCCCCGGGACCGGGCCGCCGTACCGCTGGTGCAGGTCCCAGGCCACCCCGGAGGGGTCGGCGGTCTCCAGCTCGCCGTCCGCCCAGCGGACCAGCGACGGCGCCTGTACGGCGTGCGCCAGCTCGGCCGGGCTGCCGCAGGTGACCACCCGCCCGGCCACGAGCACGGCGATCCGCCCGGACAGCCGCTCTGCCTCGGCCAGGTCGTGCGTGGTGAGCAGCACGGTCAGGCCGTCCTCGCCGGCCAGCCGCTCGATCAGCAGGTGGAACTCCCGCCGGGCCTCGGGGTCGAACCCGGTCGTGGGCTCGTCGAGGAACAGCACGTCGGGGCGGCCGACGATGCCGAGCGCGACGTCGAGCCTGCGGCGCTGGCCCCCGGACAGCACCCCCGCCCGGTTGCGCGCCGCGTCGGTCAGGCCGAGCGTGGCGAGCAGCTCGTCGACGTCGTGGGGATCGTCGTAGTGCGCCGCGACGTGCGCGAGCAGGTCGCGCACCCGCCAGCGGGGGTGATCGCGCCACGACTGCATCACCACGCCGAGCCGTGCCCGCCAGGCGTCCCCGGCGCGCGCCGGGTTCTCGCCGAGCACCTCGACCTCGCCGGACCAGCCCGTACGGAACCCTTCCAGGATCTCGACCAGGGTGGTCTTGCCGGCGCCGTTGGGCCCCAGCAGCGTGAACACCTCGCCCCTGCGCAGGTCGAGGTCGACGCCGTTCAGGACCTGAACGGGCCCGTACGCCATGCGGAGTCCGCGTACGCGGATGGCGACGTCATGCATGCGCCCTCCAATGAAGTAGCCGTGCTGTCGAATGTAGTAGTTGTACTACATTCGATTCAACACCTGCTTCATCGGAGGGCGGTCAGCGTGATCGGCTCAGGGCGTCCAGAGGGGCTCGGGGATCTCGAAGCCGACCGGCTCGCCCCACTGGTTGCGGAAGGACACCTCGTGGACGGGCCGGCGCGGGGCCACGCCCCAGCGGCCGGTCGGATAGCCGAAGGTGACGGTGCAGGCGATCTGCCAGCCCTTGCCCTCGGGAACGCCGAGGATCCGCATGGTCTCCTCGCCGTGGAACAGCCCCAGCACGGTGGTCAGCGCGCTGCCGACCCCGAACGCGCGGGCGGCGAGCTGGGCGCTCCAGACCGAGGGGTAGATGGAGCCGCCGCTGGGGTCGTTGCGGGTGAAGGCGAACAGCATCAGCGGATAGGACTCGAAGTGGTCGGCCAGGTGCTGGGCCGACCGCATGACGTTGAGCGTGCGGGTGTCGCCGGTCGCCTCGGCCCGCTCGCGCATCGGCTTGTAGTGCGTCTCGAACAGGACGCCGAGCGCCTGCCGGTAGAGCGGCCCGAGCTGCTCCTTCACCTCGGGATCGTCCACCAGCAGGAACCGCCAGCTCTGGGTGTTGCCCGGGCTGGGGGCGCGGACGGCGGCGTCCAGGATGCGTTCCTGCACCTCCGTGGGGATCGGGTCGGGCTTGACCCGCCGCATGGCGCGGGTCGTGTAGAGGGCCTCGAAAATGTCCATGTGCGGGGGGAACTCCTCGATCGTCGGGGGGAAACGGGGGGCAGGGGGGCGGGCCGGACCGGCCAGGGGGACGGTCGGCGCGAGAGCCGGTCAGGCCGGAACAGCAGGGGAGCCGGTCGGGCCGGAACGGCCGAGGGGCGGGGCCGGGGTTGGAACCCCGGAGAAGGTGGGGCGCTGCGGGAACCGGTCAGGCCAGCACGCCGGCGGCGCGCAGGGCCTTCGCCTCGTCGCCGGGCAGGCCCCAGGCGCTCAGGTCGTGCAGCCGGGTGGCCGGGGACAGGTCGCCGCGCGGAGCGCCGGCCAGCCGGGGCGCGGGCGCGGCCTGCGGCAGCCCGTCGACCTCCACGAACGTGCCGCGCGCCCGGTTGTGCGGATGCCGTACGGCCTCGCGCGGGTCGAGCACCGGGGACACGCAGGCGTCGGACCCTTCGAAGACCGCCTCCCACTCGGCCCGGGTGCGCGACCGGAAGATCTCGGTCAGCCGCTCCCTGATGGCGGGCCAGTTGGCCGGGTCGTCGCGGTCGGGCATGTCGTCGACGCCCATCCGGGCGAGCATCTCCGCCCAGAACTGCGGTTCGAGCGCGCCCACGGCGAGATGGCCGCCGTCGGCCGTCTCGTACGTGTCGTACATGGGGGCGCCGGTGTCGAGGAGGTTGGTGCCGCGCGGGCCCCAGCGACCGGAGTGCACCCCGGCGTAGAACATCGAGAACAGCAGCGCCGCGCCGTCGACCATCGCGGCGTCCACCACCCGGCCGCGTCCGGTGCGCTCGCGCTCCAGCAGCGCCAGCAGCACGCCGTACGCCAGCATGAGCCCGCCGCCGGCGAAGTCGCCGAGGATGTTGATCGGCGGGGTGGGCTTGTCGCCCGCGCGGCCCAGCATCGACAGCACCCCGGCGATCGCGATGTAGTCGATGTCGTGCCCGGCCCTGGAGGCGAGCGGGCCGTCCTGCCCCCAGCCGGTCATGCGGCCGTAGACCAGCCGCTCGTTGACCGCGTGCAGGTCGGCGGGCCCGATGCCGAGCCGTTCCGCGACTCCGGGCCGGAACACCTCGATCACCACGTCGGCCCGTTCGGCCAGCCGCTTGAAGGCGGCCACGCCCTCCGGCGACTTCAGATCGAGGCCGATCGTGCGCTTGCCGCGGTCCATGACGTCGCGGCGCGGGGTGTCGTTCACGGCCTTCACCCGGTCGACGCGCAGAACTTCGGCGCCGTGGTCGGCCAGCATCATCCCGGCGAACGGCCCGGGCGCGAGACCGGCCAGCTCAAGTACCCGGATCCCCGTCAGCGGCCCCCGCGACTCCTCCATCCGAACCCTCCTCAGAGCGACATCACTTCACGCGCTTTAGTAGAACATGTTTCTGGAGGCATGCGAGACTGCGCGCGTGACGTGGAATGTTCTCGCGCTGCCACCGCTCCCGGAGGACGCGGTGCGCGGCCTGCTCGCCGACCTCGACGGCCGTGTCGAGGTGCGCGTCCCCGCCCGCCACGACCGCGCGGCGCTGCTCGACGCACTGCCCGAGGCCGAGATCGTCGTCGGCGACTGGAGCGGTGCCCTGGCCCTCGACGCGGAGGCCGTACGGCTGGCGCCGCGCCTGGCGTTCGTGCAGCAGCCGTCGGTCGGCGTGGACGGGCACGACCTGGAGGCGCTGGCCCGCGCCGGGGTGCCCCTCGCCAACACCGCGGGGGTGAACGCCGCCGCGGTGGCCGAGTGGTGCCTGGCCGCCGCGCTGGCGCTGCTGCGCCACCTCGCGGACGGCGACCGGGCCATGCGGGCGGGGGAGTGGCCGCAGTTCGCCTACCAGCGCCGCGAGCTGTCCGGATGCCGGGTGGGAGTGATCGGCTTCGGGCCGATCGGCGCGGCCTGCGCCCGCATGTTCGGCGCGCTCGGCTGCCGGGTCTCCTACTGGTCGCGTACGCCCAAGCCGGAGACGTACGGCGCGGACTATTCGGACCTCGACGCGCTGGTGGCGGGCAGCGACGTGGTCGTCCTGGCCGTGGCGCTCGCGCCGGAGACCCTCGGGCTGATCGACGCGGCGCGGATCGCCCGTATGCCCAGGGGGTCGATGCTGGTCAACGCGGCCAGGGGCGCGGTGGTCGACAACGCGGCACTGTCAGCCGCACTGGAGTCCGGTCATCTCGCCGGAGCGGCGCTGGACGTGTACGACAGCGAGCCCCCGGCGCCGGACGACCCGCTGCGCTCCTGCCCGCAGGTCCTGCTGTCGCCGCACGCCGCCGGGGTGACGCCCGAGGCGACGATGCGGCTGATCCGGTGCGTGCTCGACAATGTCACCGCCGCGACAGAAGGCCGTCCGGTCGTCAACGTGGTCAACGGCGCCGATCCCCTGGTTCGCCGTCGCGTGCCCAGCTGATGACGATTTCCCCTGTTACGGCAGGGGCGCCGGAGGCGATGAAAAAGAGCAGGATACGATCTACGCCGACGGTGCGCCGCGGGAATTCCAGATAGTTTTCGCGGGCGTAACGTGTCTACTCTGGTCTGCGTTCCCCGTCGGGGATAGCGTGCCAAGAGCCGATCTCTACGATCCATGGGGGTGGTGTCATGCCAGAGCGCACGGCCAGTATGACCGCCCATCAGAAGGCCGTCGAGCAGATCAGGGACTCCTACGCGGCCATACCCGAGGACTCCGCTCCCCGGCTGGCCAAGGCCACGACGAACCTGTTCCGCTTCCGCGCGCCGGCCAAGACGGCGACGCTGTCCGCCCGCGATCTGGACCAGGTCATCCACGTCGACCCGGTGACCATGACCGCCGAGGTCCAGGGCATGACGACGTACGAGAACCTGGTGGACGCCACGCTTCCGTACGGGCTCATGCCCTACGTGGTGCCGCAGCTCAAGACGATCACGCTGGGCGGCGCGGTCACGGGCCTCGGCATCGAGTCGACGAGCTTCAAGGACGGTCTGCCGCACGAGTCGGTCGAGGAGCTGGAGATCCTCACCGGCGACGGGCGGATCGTGGTGGCCCGGGCCGACAACGAGCACGCGGACCTGTTCCACGCGTTCCCCAACTCCTACGGCACGCTCGGCTACGCGCTGCGGATCCGCATCAAGCTGGCCAGGGTGAAGCCGTACGTCAAGCTGACGCACATCCGCTTCAGCGACGCCGGCAAGTGCATGCTCGCCATGCAGGAGATCTGCGACAGCCGCGAGCACGACGGCGAGCAGGTCGACTTCGTCGACGGCACGTTCTTCGGCCCGGACGAGCTGTACATCACGGTGGGCTCGTTCTCCGACCGGGCGCCCTACACGTCCGACTACACCGGCATGCGGATCTACTACCAGTCGATCCGCAGCCGCGTCCGCGACTGGCTGACGGTGCGCGACTACCTGTGGCGCTGGGACACCGACTGGTTCTGGTGCTCGCGCGCCTTCGGTGTGCAGCAGCCGCTGGTCCGCTCGCTCCTGCCGCGCCGCTACCTGCGGTCGGACGTCTATCGCAAGCTCGTCGGCCTCGACCAGAGGTACGGCGTGACCGCCCGGATCGACCGCTGGCGGAACAACCCCATGCACGAGTCGGTCATCCAGGACGTCGAGGTGCCCATTGAACGGGGCGCCGAGTTCCTGGAGGTCTTCCACGACAGGGTCGGCATGACCCCGGTGTGGATGTGCCCGCTCAAGGCGACCGGCCGGTGGGCCCTCTACCCGCTGGAGCCCGGCCGCCTGTACGTGAACTTCGGTTTCTGGGGCATGGTTCCGCTGCCGCGCGGCCAGTACGACGGGTACTACAACCGGCTGATCGAGCGGGCGGTGCACTCGCTCGACGGCCACAAGTCGCTCTACTCCACCTCCTTCTACGAGCGGGAGGAGTTCTGGCGGCTTTACAACGGAGACGCCTACTGGCCGGTCAAGCGCGCCTACGACCCGGGCAGCCGGCTGCTGGACCTCTACGACAAGTGCGTCAGAGGCCGGTAGGCGTCGATACGTCGGGAGAGGTGCAATGACTCTTGCGAAGATCTTCGAGAAGATCGTCGGTCCTGACGCCGGCGTCGAGTTCGTCGCCTATGACGGCAGCAAGGCCGGATCCTCGGGGGCGGACCTCCGCATCGAGGTGAAGTCGCCGGTGGCGGTGGCCTACCTCGCGCAGGCGCCGGGAGAGCTCGGCCTCGCCCGCGCGTACATCTCCGGGCACATCGACGTGCACGGGGACATGTACACCCTGCTCGACCGGATGTGGTCGCTGACCCTGAACGACCTGCCGCTCAGCGAGAAGGTCGCCGCGATCCGGTCGCTCGGGATCAAGCCGCTGCTGATGCGTGTCCCGCCGCCCCCGCAGGAGGCGCGGCAGAGCACGCTGGCGAAGCTGGGCAGCCGGCACGCCAAGCAGCGCGACGCCGAGGTGATCCACCACCACTACGACGTCTCCAACCGCTTCTACGAGTGGGTGCTCGGCCCCTCCATGGCGTACACGTGCGCGGTCTTCCCGCGGCCGGACGCGACGCTGGAGGAGGCGCAGTACGCGAAGTTCGACCTGGTCGCCAAGAAGCTCGACCTCAAGCCCGGCATGCGGCTGCTCGACGTCGGCTGCGGCTGGGGCGGCATGGTCATGCACGCCGCCAAGGAGTACGGCGTGAAGGGCCTGGGCGTCACGCTGTCGCGCCAGCAGGCCGAGTGGGCGCAGAAGGCCATCGCAGAGGCCGGGCTGTCGGAGCTCGCCGAGGTCCGCTACATGGACTACCGCGACGTCCCGGAAACCGGTTTCGACCGGGTCAGCTCGATCGGCCTCACCGAGCACATCGGCAAGGACAACCTGCCGTCGTACTTCTCCTTCCTGTACGGCAAGCTCAAGCCGGGCGGGCGCATTCTCAACCACTGCATCACCCGCCCCACCAGCACCGAGAAGACCATCAACAAGGGCGGCTTCATCAACCGCTACGTCTTCCCTGACGGCGAGCTGGAGTCGGTGGGCTACCTGATCCGCCAGATGGAGGACACCGGTTTCGAGGTCCGCCACGAGGAGAACCTGCGCGAGCACTACGCGCTGACGCTGCGCGAGTGGTGCAAGAACCTCGACTCCAACTGGGACGAGGCGGTCGAGGAGGTCGGCCAGGGCACCGCCCGGGTCTGGCGGCTCTACATGGCCGGCTGCGTCGTCGGGTTCGAGCGCAACAAGGTGCAGCTGCACCAGGTGCTCGGCGTCCGGCTCGACGACGAGGGACAGGCACACATGCCGCTGCGCCCGTCCCTCGACTGGCCGTGAAAAGCCCTACCGCAGCTCGCGCTTGAGGATCTTGCCGGTGGCGGTCATCGGCAGGGATTCGCGGAACTCCACGATCCGCGGGTACTTGTAGGCCGCCATCGTCTCCCGGCACCACGCCACCAGCTCCTCCTCGGTGATCGTGACGCCGGGCTTGCGGATGACGTACGCCTTGACCTCCTCGCCGTGGGAGTCGTGGGGCACCCCGACGACCGCGGCGAGCGAGACCGCGGGGTGGGTCATGAGGACCTCCTCGATCTCCCGCGGATAGACGTTGAATCCGCCTCGGATGATCATGTCCTTGGCCCGGTCGACGATGAAGTAGTAGCCGTCCTCGTCGCGCCGGGCCACGTCGCCCGTGCGGAACCAGCCGTCCTTCATGACCTGGGCCGTCGCCTCGGGCCGGTTGTAGTAGCCCTTCATGATGTTGTGGCCGCGGATGGCGATCTCGCCGATCTCGTCGGTGGTGTTCCACTCGGCGTCGACCAGCTTCATCTCCACGCCCCAGATCGGCGTGCCGATCGAGCCGGCCTTCGCGGGCCTGCCCGGCTGGTTGAACGAGGCCACGGGCGCGGTCTCCGACAGGCCGTACCCCTCCAGGACGTTCACGCCGAACGTCGCGCCGAAGTCCTTGAGCACCTCGACCGGCAGCGCCGAGCCGCCGGAGGCCGCCGTGACCAGCGACGACGGCACCTCGGCCGCCCCGGCGTGCACGGCGGTGAGCATGGCCCAATACATGGTCGGCACTCCCGCGAACAGCGTGACCTTCTCCCGGTTCATCAGCGTGAGGGCCTCGACCGGCTCGAAGCGCGGCATCAGCACGAGCGCGCCGCCGCGCCGGAACCCGGCGTTCATCAGCACCGTCTGCCCGAAGGAGTGGAACAGCGGCAGCGCGACGAGATAGGTGTCATCTCCTTGCCGGGGGAACATGCCGTCGCTGACCATGGCGTTCATGACCATGTTCTGGTGGGTGAGCTCGGCGCCCTTCGGCTGGCCGGTGGTGCCGCTCGTGTAGAGGATCACCGCCGTGTCGTCGGCGGAGGTCTGCACGGTCTCGAACTCGCCGGACACCCCGTCGAGGGCCGCCCACAGTGTCTCGCCGAGCTCGGACTCCGTGGCGAACGGCGTGGCCGGCAGCACGAAGAAGTGCTCGGCGCCCTCGGCGTCGGCGAAGCCGGCCCGGCCCCGCTCGCCCAGCGGCAGCTCGGGCGTGCCCTCGAAGCAGAAGAAGGCCTTGGCGTCGGAGTCGTCCAGGTGATAGGCGATCTCCCGGGCCTGCAGCAGCACGTTCAGCGGGACGACGGTCGCGCCCGCCTTGAGGATCCCGTAGTAGACGAACGGGAAGTACGGCACGTTGGGGCAGGCCAGCGCCACCTTGTCGCCCCTGCCGAGGCCGCGCGAGACCAGCAGGTTGGCGACCTGGTTGGCGACGGTGTTCACGAGCGAGTACGGCAGGCGCATGTCGCCGAAGACGACCGCGGTGGCGTCGGGCTTCTCCCGTGCGCTGTCTTCCAGCACGACGGCCAGGTTGAGCATCGCCGCTCCCTCTTCTATCGGACCCCTCGGTCCATACCAACCGGTAGGTACCTCAGCGTAACGGCTCGGGCTGCGGATTTTGAGGGTCCGGTTACAAGGGCGTTCCCGACCCTTGACGATGCTGTGCCCCCGCACGAGAGTGGGCGGCATGGACACGGCTGCCGACCTGTCCCACATCCCGTTCTGGGGGCTGCCCCAGGCCGAGCGGCACGACGCGTTCCGCCGCCTGCGGGCGCTCGACCATCCCGCCTTCTTCCGCGAGAACAAGATCCCCTTCATCGGTCACGGCGCGGGTTACTACGCGCTGGTGCGGCACGCCGACGTGACCGAGGCCAGCCGCGACCCCGCCGTCTTCAGCAGCGAGCCGACGGCCAACAGCATCCCGGACATGCCGCGCTGGCTGGCGGTCTACTTCGGCTCCATGATCAACATGGACGACCCCCGGCACGCCCGGCTGCGGCGGATCGTCTCGCGGGCGTTCACCCCGCGCATCCTGGCCAAGATGGAGGAGGATCTGAGCCGGGCCGCCCGGGAGATCGTCGGCGAGGCCGTGCGGGAGGGGCCGGGCGACTTCGTCACTCAGATCGCCGCCCGATTACCCGTACGGGTGATCTGCGACATGATGGGCATCCCGGCCGAGCATCACGACCGGGTGCTGCGCCGTACGAACACGATCCTGGCCAACGCCGACTCCGAATATTCGGGGGTCGCGGCCGACCCGTCCCGGCCGGACGGCTCCTTCGGCCGCTGGACCACGGCCCGGGGCCTGGCCGCGCTGCTGCGGGCCGGGCACGACCTGAACGCGCTGGCCCGCCGCCTGGCCGGGGAGCGCCGCCGCCGGCCCACCGACGACCTGACCAGCAAGCTCGTGAACGGCGAGGAACACCTGACCGCCCAGGAGCTCGGCTCGTTCTTCATCCTGCTGGTCGTCGCGGGCAGCGAGACCACCCGCAACGCCGTCGCCCACGGGCTCAAACTGCTCACCGACCACCCCGGCCAGCGCGCGTTGCTGTTTGAGGACTTCGACGGGCGCATCGCGGGCGCCGTGGAGGAGATCGTCCGCTACTCCAGCCCGGTCATCCAGTTCCGGCGCACCGTGACCCGGGACCACACGATGAACGGCCACGATTACCGCGCGGGCGACAAGGTCCTGCTGTTCTACAACTCGGCGAACCGCGACGAGACGGTCTTCCGTGATCCCGACGTCTTCGACATCACCCGCAGTCCCAACCCCCATGTCGGCTTCGGCGGCCACGGCCCCCATTACTGCCTCGGCGCCCACCTCGCCCGCCGGGAGATCACCGTGATGTTCCGGGAGCTGTTCGACCGGATGCCCGCCATCCGATCCGTGGGCGAGCCGTCCTACCTGCTGTCCAACTTCATCAACGGCGTCAAGCACATGAGTTATCGCTTCTGAACGCCGGCGTCAGCAGGCGTACTCGTCACGGCGCCAGATCATCGCCGCCAGCATCAGCGGGAACATCACGACGTGGGCGGCGACCATCACGGCCATGCCGTCGATCACGCCCAGCCACAGGAGCGGGAAGAGCGGCACGACCGGGGCGAACATCACGGCGCACATCTCCAGGGTCGGAGCCCAGGAGTGCCCGCGCACCCGCATCCACGCGGCCATGCCGGCCGACATGTCGAACGCCATCAGCAGATAGGCCGGCTCGGGATCACGGTCGTACGAGGGATCGATCCCCAGGGCGGACCACAGCAGGCGGAGCGCGAACATCCCGACGAACATCGCGATGATCATCTCGACGTAGTGGAGGGCGAAACGTCCCCAGCGCAGTGTGCCGCTCTCGTGACCGGCGTGTCCTTCAGGCGTCGTATCAGTCATGGCCCAACTGTCCGGGCGCCCCGGGGACCCGCCAAGGAGCGAGACGAGAACAGGTCCGAAATCCTGCGCTTCCCGTCCGTCCAGCCTTGGACGCTCTCGGCGATTCTGTCGGTGCCGCCTGCGATCGTGGTGGCGTGGTCTACTTCGTCTACCGCAGCGTCTACGAGGGGCCGTCCGGCAGGCTCGTCCGGCACTTCCCCGACGCCACCGTGCTCGACTGGTTCCGCAGGGTATGGGACGACGCGGCGTCGCAGGACGCGTACGCGTGGGTGGAGCGCGAGCTCGGCGCGGACGTCTACGGACTGCACACCATCTTCGAGACAGGGCTGCCGGCCCCCCGCACCCATGCCGAGTTGCGCCGGATGCTCAAGGAACATCTGTACGTCGAGCGGACGCTGCGGGTGGACCGGCACAGCGTGCGGGTGCTCACCGATGACGACGAGGTCGAGCTTGCCTACTTCTTCGTGGACGACCACGTGGTGGCGGACGAACCCGATCGCTGGGCCTACCTCGTGCACGAGAGCTGGGACCTGCCCCCGGGCACACCACCGTCCGCGCGGACCTTCACGCCTCCGGTCCCGGTCGACGTGGTCAGTCCCGCGCCGCCGGGCGGGGAGGGCGTGACGTACGCCGTGCTGATCACGTTTCACGCCACCTGCAACAGCGTGGGAGGTTCACGGCCGCATGCGTTCCCGGGCGTACGGCTGCCGGGGCTCGCGGGGGCCCTGCGCGCGGCCGGCCCCGCTCTCCTTTCCGGAGAGTTGTGTGCCCTGCGTGCCCTGGTCGCCCCCGGGGATGAGGAGATCGCGCCCGGGCTGGAGCGCTGCAACCGCTGGGGGCCGCTGGAGGAGTGGCCGCCCGAGATCACTGCTCCGCACCCCCGGGCGCACGAGCACGCGCTGCGTCTGCTGGAGGAATGCGTCCCGGCCGATGGACGCGACCCCGGCCGCACGCTCATCCGGTGTGACGATCACCTGGCCCAGATGTCGATCCACATGGACGGGTGGTCCGGGCACCGTCAGTGGTTCTTCTTCGACGACGTCTGGGCCGCGGCGCACCCTGATCTGGCCGCCTCGTTGATGCGGTTCGGTGCGCACTGGGATCCGCGCTGCCGGCGGACGCATGGCCGTCTGACCCACTGCGGTTGAACGGCCGCATGTGGCAGACTGGCAACCGAATGTGGTTCTAGTCACTCGGAAGGGCCGGCCCCCACCATGACGACACAGCCCACGGAGCCCGCGGGGCGTACGCCCATCACCTCGGCGGCGGACATCGACCTGAACGACTGGGACTTCTGGGGCCGCCCGGACGAGGAGCGGGAGCACGCGTTCCGGCTGCTGCGCGACCTGGACAAGCCGGCCTTCTTCCCCGAGCCCGAGTTCAGCCTGGGCGGCATCACCGGGCCGGGCTATCACGCGCTCGTCCGGCACGCCGACATCCTGGAGGCCAGCCGCAACCCCGAGGTCTTCTGCTCGGGTGACGGCGGGGCCACCAACATCCCCGATCTGCCTGGGGAGTTCGCCGAATATTTCGGCTCGATGATCAACATGGACGACCCGCGGCACGCGCGCCTGCGGCGGATCGTCTCGCGTGCCTTCACGCCGAGGATGATCAAGCAGTTCGAGTCCGACGTGGACGCCGCCGCCTCGCGCATCGTGGACGAGCTGCTGGAGACCGGCTCCGGCTGCGACTTCGTCACCGAGGTGGCGGCCAAGCTGCCCCTGAAGATCATCTGCGACATGATGGGCATCCCGGAGAAGGACTATCGGTTCGTCTTCGACCGCTCGAACATCGTCCTCGGCGCCACCGACCCCGAATATGTCAGCAAGCGCGAGGACATCGCCCATGCGCTGCTCACCGCGGGGATGGAGCTGCAGCAGCTCGTCCAGGACCTGGCCGCGCTGCGGATCGAGACGCCCACCGACGACCTCACCTCGTCCCTCGTCAACGCCAACATCGACGGGGAGCGGCTGACCGCCCAGGAGCTCGGCTCGTTCTTCATCCTGCTCGTCGTGGCCGGCAACGAGACCACCCGCAACGCCATCTCGCACGGCATGCGGCTGCTCACGCTCAACCCGGACCAGCGCCGGCTGTGGCTGGAGGACTTCGAGGGCCGGGCGCCGCGCGCGATCGAGGAGATCGTCCGGCTGGCCGCGCCGGTCAACTACATGCGCCGCAAGGTCACCCGCGACCACGAGATGAACGGCAACCTCTACCGCAAGGGCGAGAAGGTCCTGCTGTACTACTGGGCGGCCAACCGCGACGAGCGGGTGTTCGACGACCCGCTGCGCTTCGACATCCTGCGCGACCCGAACCCGCACGTCGGCTTCGGCGGCCCGGGACCCCACTTCTGCCTCGGCGCCCACCTGGCCCGCCGCGAGATCACCGCGATGTTCCGCGAGCTGCTGCGGCGGGTGCCGCAGATCGAGGCGGGCACGCCGGAGCGACTGCTGTCCAGCTTCATCAACGGCATCAAGCACATGCCCTGCGAGTTCTGACCGGCCGGGCTCCGGGCCCGGCCAGTGGTCAGCCGAGGGGCTTGATCGACCGGAAGACCGTGTTGATGTCGGGGAGCAGCTCGTTCTTGAGCTGCGGCACGGCCATGTAGACGATCGTGGGAAGGTCGGCGCCGGTGTTCACGGCCGCGACCACGACCGTGGTGGTCGCACCGTCGGCGGTCACCTTGTAGGCCGCGGCCAGCCCGGTGAGGTGGTTGCGCGCCAGGCGCTGCTGGGCCACCTTGGCGATCTTGTTGTCCTTGGGGAACTGGGTCTGCCGCGCCCGGTACATCACCGCGTTGAGCACCGGGCCCAGATTGTCGGGAGTGGTGTACTTCGCGGCCAGCGACTGCGCCAGCGTGCCCGACATCACCACGGCGAACTCGCGCTTGCCGTTGGTCGTCATGCCGGCCGGCACGTACTGCCTGGTGGTGAAGCCGTACGTCGCCTTGACCTGCGCCGGGTCGGCGTCCGCCTGCCAGGGGCCGCCGAGCTTGGGCAGCGTGATGCGGCCGGCGGTGTCGGTGAGCACGCCGTTCACGGGGGAGGCGGTGCCCTTGTAGACGGGCAGCCGCGACGCGGTCTGCGTCTGCGGCTTGGTCGTGGCGGCGGTCTTCGTAGGGGTCGGCTTCGCCGACGTCGCCGCCTCGGCCGCGTCGCCGGAGCTGAGCGGCCCGGCGGCGAACGCCCACACGAGCACCCCGACGAGCGCGGCGACGACCGAGGCGACCAGCGCGTACAGCCAGACCGGCCGGCCGCCCTCGTCGTCCTCGTACTCGTCGATGGCCTGGTAGTTCTCCCCGAAGACCGTGTTCCACAGCTCCTGCTGCCGGTGGGCGGGAGGCGTCTTGGGCCCGCTGATCTGTCCCGCCGTCACGAACGGCCGGTACGGGTCCTCCGCTTGGGGCGGCGCGCTGGAGGCGTGCGGCGTCGCGGCGGAGGCGGAGGGAGCGGGCGGAGTGGCCGGAGCAGGCGGGGCGGACTCGGCGTAGGAGCGGACCGACGGGGTGAACGGCGCGGACGGCCGGGAGTGGTCCGGGCCGCCGGGCATGTGGCCACCCTGGGCCGCGCCACCGCTCATCTGGCCGCCGTGGGCCGGGCCGCCGCTCATCGCGCCGCCGGGCATGTGGCCACCCTGGGCCGAGCCGCCGGAGAACCGGTCTCCGTGCGGGCCGGGCTGTCCCTGTACGTGTCCCTGTCCCGGCCCCTGACCCAGGCCCTGGTGCCGGTTCTGGTCCTGACTGTGCCCCGCGGGGCCCTGCGTGCCGTACGCCGGCGAGGGGCCCGCGAAGCCCTCCGAGCCGCTGTAGCCGTCCCGGGTGAAGGCGGGGTAGGACCGGTCCGGAGCCGCGCCCGGAGCCGCGCCCGGAGCCGCGCCCGCCATGGTCGCGGTCGCGTCCGCGGACTGCTGGGGCGCCCCCTCGACGAACGACCGGACGGTCGGGGTGAAGGAGGACGAGGACGGAGGCGGCGCCTCGGGCCAGGCCGGCGGGATCTCCGGCCACGACGGCTCCCGCTGGTGTTCGCTGCGGTCCGTGGGCACGGTACCTCCCGAGATCATGCCCGAATTGGGGGTGCCTGGCATGATCTCATGCGAGCCGGGGGCTGCCGCAGCGAAACCGCGGAATGCCTCGCGGAACTGCTCACCGGTGGGATCGGTAGGCGGGTCCTGCATCGGCAAATCCGCGGGCGGAAATGAGTTGGCCACGGCAGCACAGTAGGGGAAGGGACATAAGAGCCCACAACGGAACTATCACCATCGTGTATCGCGCTCTGACACGCGAGGTCAGCCCGCAAGATCGATCGGCGACCCGGTTGTGGTCTGCGCTAGGCTTGACATGCGTGCCGCCACCCTGCTGAGCGGGCAGCCGCCTCGGAGCGCGAGAGCGCGGAGACGGGGCTGCCTCGACTGTGACGCGGGGACCTGCCCCCGGCGGACGCCATCATCTGTGTGTGTGATTCCAGCCGCCTGGCGAGGAGTGGAAGTGGACGAGCCGGTGTACGACCCGCAGGCGCTGCAGGCCAAGTGGCTGCCGCGCTGGGAGGAGCTGAACCCCTTCGCGGCGGTCGAGGACCTTGCGGACACCAGGCCGCGCAAGTACATGCTCGACATGTTCCCCTATCCCTCCGGCGACCTCCACATGGGGCACGGCGAGGTCTTCGCGATCGGCGACGTCGTCGCGCGCTACTGGTTCCAGAAGGGCTACAACGTCCTGCACCCGATCGGGTGGGACTCCTTCGGCCTGCCCGCCGAGAACGCGGCCATCAAGCGCAACGCCCACCCCGCCGAGTGGACGTACAAGAACATCGAGACCCAGGCGAACTCGTTCAAGCGCTACGCCATCTCCTTCGACTGGTCGCGGCGCCTGCACACCAGCGACCCGGAGTACTTCCGCTGGAACCAGTGGCTGTTCACCCGCTTCTACGAGCGCGGCCTGGCCTACCGCAAGGGCGGCCTGGTCAACTGGTGCCCGCAGGACCAGACCGTGCTCGCCAACGAGCAGGTCGTGGCGGGCAAGTGCGAGCGCTGCGGCGCCGACGTCGTCCGCCGCGAGCTGACACAGTGGTACTTCAAGATCACTGACTACGCCGACCGGCTGCTCGACGACATGGCGCAGATCGAGGGCGGCTGGCCCGAGCGCATCCTCACCATGCAGCGCAACTGGATCGGCCGCTCCACCGGCGCCGACGTCCAGTTCCGCATCGAGGGCCGCGACGAGCCGGTCACCGTCTACACGACCCGCCCCGACACGCTGTACGGCGCGACGTTCTTCGTCGTGGCCGCGGACGCACCGCTGGCGGAGGAGATCGTCGCCCCCGAGCAGGCGGAGGCGCTGGCCGCCTACCGGGCCGAGGTCGCCAAGCTCTCCGACATCGAGCGGCTGTCCACGGAGAAGGAGAAGACCGGCGTCTTCCTGGGCACGTACGCGATCAACCCGGTCAACGGGGAGCGCATCCCGGTCTGGGCGGCCGACTATGTGCTGTCCGACTACGGCCACGGCGCGATCATGGCGGTGCCCGCGCACGACCAGCGCGACCTCGACTTCGCGCGGAAGTTCGGCCTGCCGGTCAAGGTCGTCGTGCACACCGGCCTGGCCGACCCGGGCGAGACCGGAATCGCCACGCCCGGCGAGGGCACGCTGGTCAACTCCGGCCCGCTGGACGGGCTGACGAAGGCCGAGGCGATCAAGAAGATCATCGAGGTCCTGGAGGAGCGCGGCACCGGCAGGGCCGCGGTGAACTACCGGCTGCGCGACTGGCTGCTGTCGCGGCAGCGGTTCTGGGGCACGCCCATCCCGATCATCCACTGCCCGGACTGCGGCGAGGTCCCGGTGCCGGACGAGCAGCTCCCGGTCACGCTGCCCGACCTGCGCGGTGCGGCCCTGCAGCCGAAGGGCGTCTCGCCACTGGCCGCGGCGACCGACTGGGTCAACGTCGCCTGTCCCAAGTGCGGCGGCCCCGCCCAGCGGGACACCGACACGATGGACACCTTCGTCGACTCGTCGTGGTACTACCTGCGTTACTGCGATCCTCAGTACGAGGACGGGCCGTTCGACGTCGAGAAGGTCCGCAAGTGGGGGCCGATCGACCAGTACGTGGGCGGCGTCGAGCACGCCGTGCTCCACCTGCTGTACGCGCGGTTCTTCACCAAGGTCCTGCACGACATGGGCCTGGTCGAATTCACCGAGCCGTTCATGCGCCTGCTCAACCAGGGCCAGGTCATCAACCGGGGCAAGGCGATGTCGAAGTCGCTGGGCAACGGCGTCGACCTGGGCGAGCAGATCGACGCGTACGGCGTGGACGCCGTCCGGCTGACGATGATCTTCGCCGGGCCGCCGGAGGACGACATCGACTGGGCCGACGTCTCGCCGGCCGCGTCGCAGAAGTTCCTCGCCCGCGCGTTCCGCGTCATGGCCGAGGCCGGTGCGGCGTCCGCTCCGGGGATCGACGTCTCCGGCGGCGACGTCGAGCTGCGCAAGGTCACCCACCGGACCATCGACGAGGTGACCAAGCTCGTCGAGAGCTACCGGTTCAACGTCGCGGTGGCCCGCATGATGGAGCTGACCACGGCCGCCCGCCGGGCCATCGACTCCGGGCCCGGCGCGGCCGACCCGGCCGTCCGCGAGGCCGCCGAGACCCTGGCGATCATGCTGTCGCTGGTCGCGCCGTACGTCGCGGAGGAGGGCTGGGAGCGGCTCGGGCACGCGCCGTCGGTCGCCAAGGCCGGCTGGCCCGAGGCCGACCCGGCGTTGCTGGTCCAGGAGTCGGTCACGGCCGTGGTGCAGGTGGCGGGCAAGGTCCGCGACCGGCTGGAGGTCTCCCCGGACATCTCCGAGGCCGACCTGCAGGCCCTGGCCCTGGCGTCGGACAAGGTCCGGCCCTACCTCGACGGCGAGCCGCGCAAGGTGATCGTGCGGGCTCCCAAGCTGGTCAACGTCGTCCCGTAACGGGCGACCCGGCTCCGCCGTACCGTGATCGAACCTACCCGGTACGGCGGAGCCGTCGCCGTTCGGCATAGGGTGCGCACGTGGCCAATGGTGCATACCTGAGATACCCCCATCTGAACGGCGACCTCCTCACCTTCGTGGCGGACGACGACGTCTGGCTGGCGCCGGCCGGCGGCGGCAGGGCCTGGCGGTTCACGGCCGACCGGGTCGAGGTCTCGCACCCCCGGTTCTCCCCTGACGGCGCCCGCATCGCCTGGACGAGCACCCTTGACGGCGCTCCCGAGGTGTTCGCCGCAGACCTGGACGGCGGCGAGGGCGAGCGGCTCACGCACTGGGGCGACGCCATGACGGGCGTGCGCGGCTGGACCGAGGACGGGAACGTGCTGGCCGTCACCGCCGCGGGGCACGGCTCGCGTTCATGGCAGTGGGCGCATGCGGTGCCGCTGGACGGCGGCCCGGCGACGGCTCTGCCGTACGGCAGGGTCAGCGAGGCGGCGGTGAGCGGCGGCACGGTGGCGACCGTCTCGGCGGTGTGGCGCGAGCCGTCACAGTGGAAGCGATACCGCGGCGGCACGGCGGCCAAGATCTGGGTGGACGCCACGGGCGACGGCGCGTTCACCCGCCTGTTCGCGGGCAATCCCGCGCAGCACTGGTCGGTCATGTGGGTGGGCGAGCGCCTGGCCTTCCTCGCCGACACCGACGGCGACGGCAACCTCTACTCCTGCCTGCCCGACGGCTCCGACCTGCGGCAGCACACCACGCACCGCGGCTTCTACGCGCGCCACGCCGCGTCGGACGGCTCCCGCGTCGTCTACAGCCTCGCCGGCGACCTGTGGCTGCTGGACAGCCTCGACGCCGAGCCGCGCAGGCTGGACATCACGCTGAGCGGGCCGCGCCCGGCCAGGGCCAGGCGGCCGGCGCCGAACAGTGCCGGCGGCTTCGCCCCGGACCGCACCGGGCGGGCCAGCGTGGTCGAGATCCGCGGCACCGCTCACTGGCTGACCCACCGCGACGGCCCCTCCGGCACGCTGCGGGCCGAGCCCGGCGTCCGGGTGCGGCTGCCGCGGCCGCTCGGCTCCTCTCCGCAGTCGCAGGCCGGCCGGGCCGTCTGGGTGTCGGACGCCTCCGGCGAGGACGCGCTGGAGATCGGCACGCCCGGCGGTGAGATCCGCACCCTGGCCGCCGGGCGGCTCGGCCGGGTGCTCGACCTGGCCGCCGCCCCGGACGGCACGCACGCCGCGGTCGCCACCCACGACGGGCGGCTGCTGGTGGTGGACCTCGACTCCGGGAACGTCCGCGAGGTGGACCGCACCACCCATGGCGACGTGCAGCACCTCACGTTCTCGCCCGACTCGGCCTGGCTCGCGTGGGCGCACGCCTACCAGCCCTGGCGCTACCACCTGAAGCTCGCCCGCGTGGACGGCAGCACCACGATCGAGGTCACCCCGCCGCGCTTCAACGACTACAGCCCGTCCTTCACGACGGACGGCAGACACCTGGCCTTCCTGTCCGACCGCACGTTCAACCCGGTCTATGACAGGCACGTCTTCGACCTGTCGTTTCCGGCCAGTTGCCGGCCCTATCTGGTGCCGCTCAAGGCCACGACGCCCTCGCCGTTCGATCCCTCGCTGAACGGCCGCGGCTTCGGCGGGGAGGACGAGGCCGGCGCGGACTCCCGGGCCTCCGAGAACAGCCAGGACGCCAAGAGCGACGGCAAGTCCGAGCCGCCGCGGGTGACCGAGGTGGACGCCGACGGGCTGGCGGCCCGGATCGTGCCCGTGCCGGTGCCGGCGGGCGTCTACTCCAACCTGCGTGCCGCCAAGGGCGGCCTGCTGTGGCTGTGTCATCCGCTCAACGGCGAGCTCGGTGACGGAACGGAGCCCGGCGAGCCGGTCCTCGAACGCTACGACCTCGTCAAGCGCAAGGTCGCCGAGCTGGACGGGGAGTTCGGGGCCTTCGAGGTCAGCGGCGACGGCACGCGCCTGGTAGGCACCGGCACGCACGGCCTGCAGACCCGTTCCACCGGGGAGGACGACGAGGTCGTCACCATCGACCTGGACCGCGTGGCCGTGACCATCGACCCGGTCGCCGAGTGGCGGCAGGCGTACAACGAGGCCGGGCGGCTCATGCGCGACCACTTCTGGCGGGCGGACATGAACGGTGTCGACTGGGCGGGCACGCTCGACCGCTACGGCCCCCTCGTCGAGCGGATCGGCGCCTACTCCGAGCTGATCGACCTGCTCTGGGAGGTCCAGGGCGAGCTGGCCACCTCCCACGCGTACGCGCGGCCCGTCGGCGCGGGCCGCGATCCGCGGCGCCGCCAGGGCCTGCTCGGCGCCGATCTCACCCGGGACGACGACGGGGTGTGGCGGATCGGCCGCATCCTGCCGGGGGAGTCGTCGGACCACGAGGCCCGCTCGCCGCTGCTCGCGCCCGGCGTCGCCGTACGGGAGGGCGACGCGATCGTGGCCGTGGGCGGGCGCCCGGTGGACCCGGTGCGCGGGCCGCTGGCACTGCTGTCCGGGATGGCGGGGCGGCCCGTGGAGCTGACCGTACGGCCCGGCTCCGGCGGCGAGACCCGGCGGGTCGTCGTCAGGCCCGTCGCCGACGAGACGCGGCTGCGCTATCACGACTGGGTGGCCGGGCGGCGGGCGTTCGTGCGCGAGGCGTCGGGCGGGCGGGTCGGCTACCTGCACGTGCCGGACATGATGTCCACCGGCTGGGCGCAGTTCCACCGGGATCTGCGCGCCGAGATGGACTTCGACACGCTCGTCGTGGACATCCGCGACAACGGCGGCGGTCACGTCTCCGAGCTGGTGCTGGAGAAGCTGCAGCGGCGGGTGACCGGGTGGTCGCTCAGCCGGGGATACGAGCCCGCGCGATATCCGGAGGACGCGCCGCGCGGGCCCGTCGTGGCCGTCACCGACGAGTTCGCCGGATCGGACGGCGACATCGTCAGCGCCGGGATCAAGAACCGCGGCATCGGGCCGCTCGTGGGCACGCGGACCTGGGGCGGCGTGATCGGCATCGACTCGCGCTACTCCCTGGTGGACGGGACCGTCGTCACCCAGCCGCGCTACTCCTTCTGGCTGGAGGGCGAGGGGTGGGGGGTCGAGAACCACGGCGTCGATCCGGACGTCGAGGTCGTCGCGACGCCGCAGGACCTGGTCGCGGGGCGGGATCCGCAGCTGGCGCGGGCGGTGGAGCTGGCCCTGGCGGCGCTCGAGGACAGGCGGCCGGCCACCCCGCCGGAGCTGCCGCCGCTGCCGTGATGCCGTGCTTCGCACGGTGCCGTGATGCCGTGCTTCGCACGGTGCCGTGACGGGACGTTGACGATCGACTGGCCTACCGGACAAAATTACGCCCGAGCCACAAAACCAGTTCATATCGATGTAGGCGTGCGGTCAGGGCATGCCGCGACCACCACCGCTCCGGCGGTGGTCTGGGGTTGCGCGCCTGACCGTATGGCTCGCCGTCGGCGTGCGCCCCGTGTGGGAGGCACGTCTTGTACAGACGAATTCTCGGCGGGCTGACGACCGCCGCCGCGGTGGCGGCGACCGTGCTCGTCGTCACCGGGTCGCCGGCGAACGCCGCCGGCACGGGCACCGGCTACCTGCACACCAGCGGGAACAAGATCGTCGACAGCACCGGCGCGACGGTCCGGCTGACCGGCATCAACTGGTTCGGCATGGAGACCGACAACAAGACCTTCCACGGGTTGTGGGCGAACAACCCGTGGAAGAGCCAGCTCGACCTCATGGCGAGCCTCGGCTACAACACCATCCGGGTGCCGTTCTCCGACGACGCGCTGAAGCCGGGCGCGCAGGCGACGAGCGTCAACACCTACTCCAACCCCGACCTGATCGGCCTGTCCCCGCTGCAGATCCTCGACAAGATCGTGGACTACGCGGGCCAGAAGGGCATGCGGATCATCCTCGACCGGCACCGGCCGACCAGCGCGGGCCAGACGGCGCTGTGGTACACCTCCGGCGTCCCCGAGTCGACCTGGATCAACAACTGGAAGTCGCTGGCCCAGCACTACGCGGGCAACACCACCGTCATCGGGGCCGACCTGCACAACGAGCCGCACGCCGACGGCACCAACCCGAACGCGACCGGCTCCTGCTGGGGCTGCGGCGACGAGTCGCGCGACTGGCGCCTGGCGGCCGAGCGCGCCGGCAACGCCATCCTGTCCGTGCAGCCCAACTGGCTGATCTTCGTTGAGGGCGTGAGCTGCCCGAGCGGCGGCCTGTCCAACGTCTGGGACAACGACACCAGCAACGACGAGGACTGCGGCTGGTGGGGCGGCAACCTCACCAAGGCCGGGCAATACCCGGTGCGGCTCAACGTGGCCAACCGGCTCGTCTACTCGCCCCACGAGTACGCCACCTCGGTCTTCCACCAGAACTGGTTCGACGACCCGTCATACCCGGCCAACATGCCGGCCATCTGGGACAAGTACTGGGGCTACCTCTACAAGCAGAACATCGCCCCGATCATGGTGGGCGAGTTCGGCACGACGCTCGCCAGCAACATCGACAAGGTCTGGCTCCAGGAGCTCATGAAGTACATGGGCACCGGCGTGAACGGCATGTCGTTCACCTACTGGTCGTGGAACCCCAACTCGGGTGACACGGGCGGCATCCTCAAGGACGACTGGGCGACGGTCGACCAGGCCAAGCAGAGCATCATCTCGCCCTACCTGATCCCGCCGACCGGCGGCGTCAACCCGTCGCCGCCGGTGTCGCCCTCGCCCTCGGCCTCGCCGTCGGCGTCTCCGACGCGCTCGCCCTCCCCGTCGCCGTCGGCGTCCCCGACGAGGTCTCCCTCCCCGTCCCCGTCGCCGTCCGCGTCTCCCTCGTCGCCGGGCGGGAAGACCTGCACGGCCACGTACAGGGTCGCCAACGAGTATCCCGGCGGCTTCCAGGGCGAGGTCACGGTCAAGGCGGGTTCGTCGGCCATCTCGGGCTGGACCGTGAACTGGTCCTTCCCGAACGGCCAGAGCATCAGCCAGCTCTGGAACGGCACGCTCAGCGCGAGCGGGTCCAACGTCACGGTGACGAACATGTCCTACAACGGCGCGCTGGGCGCCGGCGCCTCGACCATGTTCGGCTTCAACGGAAGCTGGTCGGGCAGCAACGGCGTTCCGTCCTCGGTCACCTGTACGGCGAGCTGAGCGGGCGCGTCACGTCAGCACGGCGGCGATCCTCGACAGGATCTCCTCCAGGATCGCCGCCGAGGTCGCGAAGTTGAGGCGGGCGAAGGTGTCGCCGCCTCCGTAGTTCGGGCCCGGGTTGAGCTTGACCCGGGCCTCCCGCTCGACGAACGCCGCCGCGTCGGGCACGCCGAAGTCGAGCCACGCGAGATAGGTGGCCTCGGGAATGCGGTAGCCGACCGACGGGAGCCGCTCGGCGACGAGCCTGCGGTTGCGGTCGAGGATCGCGAGCACCTCCTCCAGCCACGCGTCGCCGTGCCGCCAGGCGGCCACCGTGGCCTCCACCCCGAGCACGCTGGGCGCCCCGTAGATGTGGGCGGGCTGGCGGCCGAGGGCGTCCCTGGCCTCCTTCGCACCGAGGTGGGCCACCGAGCAGTGCAGTCCGCCCATGTTGAAGGCCTTGCTGGCGGAGGTCAGCGTGACCGTGCGCTCGGGGAGGATCGTGGCGAACGGGATGTGCCGCTTCGGGGCGTACGTCAGGTCGGCGTGGATCTCGTCGGCGATCACCAGCGTGCCGTGCCGGTCGGCGTACGCGGCGACGCCCTCGAGCTCCTCACGGGTGAACGAGCGGCCCGACGGGTTCTGCGGGTTGACCAGCAGGAGCACCCGGACGGGCTCGCCGGGGACCTCGAACCTGCCGTCGGCCGTCAGCGGCATGGGCACCAGGCGGCGGTTCATCCCCGTGATGGTGGTGAGGAAGGGATCGTAGGCGGGGACGTGCAGGGCCACGGCGTCGCCGGGCTCGGTCAGGACGTGCAGCAGCACCTGGAGGGCCTGGTTGAGGTCGGTGAAGGACCGCACGTGGGCCGGATCGGCCCGCCAGCCGTGGCGTGTCTCCATCCGCTCGGCGAACGCCTCCGCCAGGGGTCCCGCGGTCGGCGTGTCCAGCCAGGCGGGATAGCCGAGGTCTTTGGCGGCGCGTCGCGCGACGGCCTCCGTGACGGCGTCGGGCACGGGGAAGTCCATGTCGGCGACCCAGGCGGGGATGACGCCGGGCGCGGCCTGCGCCCACTTGATTCCGTCACGGCCGCGGGCCGCGTCGAGGGAGAGGGAGTCGAGCTTCATCCGACTCACCCTAATTGCCGATTAACGACCACCGGAAAGGTGGCCGCCGCGCCCCGCGATGCCGGTCGTGCCGCGGGGCGCCGGCGCGGCTACAGCTTGCGCAGGACGGCCGTGACCTTGCCGAGCACGGTGGCCTCGTCGCCCGGGATCGGCTCGTAGTTGGGGTTGTGCGGCACCAGCCACACGTGCCCGTCCTTGCGCTTGAACGTCTTCACGGTGGCCTCGCCGTCGATCATCGCGGCCACGATGTCGCCGTTGTCGGCGACCGGCTGCTGCCGGACCACGACCCAGTCGCCGTCGGCGATGGCGGCCTCGATCATCGAGTCGCCGGAGACCTGGAGCAGGAACAGCGTGCCCTCGCCCACGAGCTGCTTGGGCAGGGCGAACACGTCCTCGATGCTCTGCTCGGCGAGGATGGGGCCACCGGCCGCGATGCGGCCGACCAGCGGCACGTAGGCCGCGGTGGGCCGGCTGAAGCCGGAGTCCTCCTCGGAGGCGGCGTCGGGGTCCACCCACAGCACCGGCTCGCCCGGCAGCCGGACCTCCAGGGCCCGGGGCCGATGGGGATCACGCCGGAGGTAGCCCTTACGCTGGAGCGCCGTGAGCTGGTGCGACACGCTGGAGGTGCTGGTCAGCTGGACCGCTTCCCCGATCTCCCGCATGGAGGGCGGATAACCGCGCTGCTGGACCGAGTCGCGGATCACCTCGAGGATCTTCCGCTGCCTGGGGGTGAGGCCAAGCGAGTCGCGCCTGCGAACCGCGAGGTCGCTGACGCCATTCGCCTGCTCACTTCGGTCACTCACGATGCCACCTCTCAATCCGTGTTCCTCGTGTCGCACAGAGCGACCGTACCGCGATTCAAGATCACCGTCAAACAATTGTTCGATATCCAGCGAAATCGCCGATCTCGCTGTCCACCTCATCGTACGGGAGTTCGATCGATCCCGTGTTCGATTTCCCCGATCTTCTCAGGCCGGTGTAGGCCCAGGTCAGAAGCCGTCGAAAAACGGCCGGGAAAAGGCGCGTAAACGGCCTATTCCGCGACGGCCGGGGCACGTGATGCGGCCGTGACCGGAGGTGCGACACGCGGGCGGAGCAGGAACTTCCTCGCCCGGGGCCGGTTCGACTTGCGTTCAAGGTCGGGCGCTCCTACGGTTGGACCACAACATCTAGTAGTCACACCGGTGTAAGTTCACCACACCTTGTGTTCGGGGATGTGCGTTCAGGGAGGCGATGAAGTGCACTGTCCGTTCTGTCGCCACCCGGACACCCGGGTCGTGGACAGCCGCGCGGCAGAGGACGGGGCGGCGATCCGTCGCCGGCGCACCTGTCCCGAGTGCGGGCGCAGGTTCACCACGCAGGAGACCGTACTGCTGATGGTGAGCAAGCGCAGCGGGGTCACCGAGCCCTTCTCGCGCGAGAAGGTCATCGCCGGCGTGCGGCGGGCCTGCCAGGGGCGCCCGGTCAGCGAGGACTCCCTCGCCCAGCTCGGGCAGCGCGTCGAGGAGAGCATCCGGGGCACCGGCGCGGCCGAGATCGCCTCCCACGAGGTGGGCCTGGCCATCCTGGGCCCGCTCCGCGACCTCGACGAGGTGGCGTACCTGCGCTTCGCGTCGGTCTACCGCAGCTTCGAGACGCTGGCGGACTTCGAGGCGGAGATCGAGCGGCTCCGCGCGGCCCACGGCACCGCAGCCCATGGCACCGGGGGCGAGGAATAAGGCGCCTTCCGGGGGACCGGGACGAGGCGGGCGGCGTGCGACGGCGCGCCGCGACTATGTGGTTTCAACGAGCGTGGTCCGGAGAAGGGGCTCCATCGGGCCCTGGGAGGGGGAAGTCATGACGGAGACCGTGAGCGGCACGGTATCGGGTGCGGGGGGCCGTCCCGGCAAGCGCCCGCGCAAGGGCCTGAAGATGAAGCGCATCTTCACCACCCCGGGCGTCCACCCGTACGACGAGGTCCGCTGGGAGCGGCGCGACGTCGTGATGACGAACTGGCGGGACGGCTCGGTCAACTTCGAGCAGCACGGCGTGGAGTTCCCGGACTTCTGGTCGGTCAACGCGGCCAACATCGTCACCACCAAGTACTTCCGCGGGGCGGTGGGCACCCCGCAGCGCGAGTCGAGCCTCAAGCAGCTCGTCGACCGGGTCGTGGGCGTCTACACCAGGACCGGCGTCGAGAACGGCTACTTCGCCTCCGACGAGGACGCGGAGATCTTCGACCACGAGCTCAAGCACGCGCTGATCCACCAGATCTTCAGCTTCAACTCGCCGGTGTGGTTCAACGTCGGCACCCGCTCCCCCCAGCAGGTGAGCGCCTGCTTCATCCTGGCCGTGGACGACACGATGGAGTCGATCCTCGACTGGTACAAGGAAGAGGGCGTCATCTTCAAGGGCGGCTCCGGCTCCGGGGTCAACCTCTCCCGCATCCGCTCGTCCAAGGAGCTGCTGTCGAGCGGCGGCACGGCCAGCGGCCCGGTCTCCTTCATGCGCGGCGCCGACGCCTCCGCCGGCACCATCAAGTCGGGCGGCGCCACCCGCAGGGCGGCCAAGATGGTCGTCCTCGACGTGGACCACCCCGACATCGAGGAGTTCATCGAGACCAAGGCGCGCGAGGAGGACAAGATCCGCGCGCTGCGCGACGCCGGGTTCGACATGGACCTCGGCGGCAAGGACATCGTGTCCGTGCAGTACCAGAACGCCAACAACTCGGTGCGGGTCTCCGACGAGTTCATGCGGTCCGTCGAGGCCGGAGAGAAGTTCGGCCTGCGGGCCCGGCTGACCGGCGAGGTCATCGAGGAGGTCGAGGCGCGGTCGCTGTTCCGCAAGATGGCCCAGGCCGCCTGGGAGTGCGCCGACCCCGGCCTGCAGTACGACGACACGATCAACGACTGGCACACCTGCCCCGAGACCGGGCGGATCACGGCCAGCAACCCCTGCTCGGAGTACGTCCACCTGGACAACTCCTCGTGCAACCTCGCGTCGATCAACCTGCTGAAGTTCCTGCGCGACGACGACTCCTTCGACGTCGCGACCTTCGTGAAGGTCACCGAGCTGATCATCACCGCGATGGACATCTCGATCACCTTCGCCGACTTCCCGACGCAGAAGATCGCCGAGACCACCCGGGCGTACCGCCAGCTCGGCATCGGCTACGCCAACCTCGGTGCGCTGCTGATGGCGACCGGGCACGCGTACGACTCCGACGGCGGCCGGGCCATCGCGGCCGGGATCACGTCGCTGATGACCGCCGTGTCCTACCGCCGCTCGGCCGAGATGGCCGGGATCGTCGGCCCGTACGACGGTTACCAGCGCAACGCCGAGCCGCACAAGCGGGTCATGCGCAAGCACGCCGCGGCCAACGACGACCTGCGCACGCTCGACGACATGGACAAGGCCCTGCACGCCGAGGCCACCCGGCAGTGGCAGGAGTGCCTCAAGCTGGGCGAGAGGAACGGCTACCGCAACGCCCAGGCGTCGCTGCTCGCCCCGACCGGCACCATCGGCCTGATGATGGACTGCGACACCACCGGCATCGAGCCCGACCTGGCGCTGGTGAAGTTCAAGAAGCTCGTCGGCGGCGGCTCGATGCAGATCGTCAACCAGACGATCCCGCGGGCGCTGCGCCGGCTCGGCTACCAGGAGGAGCAGGTCGAGGCCATCGTCGAGTACATCGCCGAGCACGGCCACGTCGTGGACGCCCCCGGCCTGCGGCCGGAGCACTACGAGGTGTTCGACTGCGCGATGGGCGAGCGTGCCATCGCCCCGATGGGCCACGTCCGGATGATGGCGGCCGTCCAGCCGTTCCTGTCCGGCGCCATCTCCAAGACCGTGAACCTGCCCGAGTCGGCCACGGTGGACGACATCGAGCAGGTCTACCTGGAGGGCTGGAAGCTCGGCCTCAAGGCGCTGGCCGTCTACCGCGACAACTGCAAGGTCGGCCAGCCGCTGTCGGTCGCGAAGAAGACCTCAGAGGAGGCTCCCGCCGTGGCGGCGGAGAAGGAGCCGGTCGTCCAGGTCGTGGAGGTGGCGCGGCCGACCAGGCGGCGCATGCCGAACCAGCGGCCGAGCACCACCACCCGCTTCACGGTGGGCGGCGCCAAGGGCTACATGACCGCCTCGTCCTACCCGGACGACGGTCTGGGCGAGGTCTTCCTCAAGATGTCCAAGCAGGGCTCGACCCTCGCGGGCGTGATGGACGCCTTCTCCGTGGCGATCTCGATCGGCCTTCAGTACGGCGTGCCGCTCGACACGTACGTGCAGAAGTTCGTCAACATGCGCTTCGAGCCGGCGGGCATGACCGACGACCCCGACGTCCGGATGGCGCAGTCCGTGATGGACTACATCTTCCGGCGGCTCGCGCTCGACTACCTGCCGTACGAGGACCGGGCCGCGCTGGGGATCTTCTCCGCGTCCGAGCGGGCCGCGCAGCAGCGTGGCGAGGACCCGGCCGCGCTCCAGGACGTGGACACCGCGGCACTGGCCCAGTCGGCGCCGATCGAGAGCGGGCAGGCCGCGCCCGTGGAAAAGGCGCAGCCCGTGCCGGTCGAGAAGGCCCAGGCCGCGCCGGTGGCCGTGCCGGAGCCGCGCCGGGTCGGCGCCTCGCTGGAGAGCCACCAGGGCCGTACGGCGGACGCGCCGCTGTGCATGACCTGCGGCACCAAGATGCGTCCTGCCGGTAGCTGCTACGTCTGCGAGGGCTGCGGCAGCACCAGCGGCTGCAGCTGATCGGTTCGTCGTCAGGCGGGGCGCCGGAGAGATCCGGCGCCCCGCCGGCGTGTTCACGGCGGGAGACCTCAGGCCGTCGCGGCCATGCGGTCGAGGTGGCCGGTGATGACGGCGGTGAACGCGGCGGGGTCCTCGAACGGCAGGCCGTGGCCGCCGGGGACCGTCACGAGCTCGGCGTGGGGAATGAGCCGGGCGAGCTCACGCTGATGGTGCGGCGGCACGATGCGGTCGCCGGCACTGGAGACGATCAGCGTCGGCGCGGACACCTGCGGCAGCAGCTCCGTGATGTCGACGGAGATGTCGGCCAGGGTCTGCCTGGCGAACCCGTCCTCCGCGCCGTCGAGCATCGCCGTGAAGGCGGCGGCGGCCTGCTCGAAGTCCACCGCCGACCGGGCGCGGAGTGTCTCCTCGCCCATCGCGGTGACCTGGAGCAGGCGGGCCAGCAACTCGGGGTCGGTGCGCACCAGGCGGACCCACAGGTCCATCTGGAAGGCCATCCACGGGTCGGTCCTGGCCCATCCGGCGTGCGCGGTCAGCGACAGGATCTTCTCCGGCCGGGTGCCCGCCGCCGCCGGCGCGACGACGGCGCCGAGCGAGTGGCCGACGAGGTGGAAGCGCTCCAGACCGGCGTGCTCGGCCGCGCCGAGCACCTGGGCGACCAGGTCCTCGACCAGGATCGGCCCGCCCGCGTCCACGGTGGCGCCGGAGCCGGACAGGTCGGGGGCGACCACGGTGAAGCGGCCGGAGACGGCGTCGATCAGCGGGCCCCAGTTGGTCCGCCCGTCGGCGCCGGTGCCGTGCACGAGGACGAGACCGGGGCCGGTTCCGGTGACGAGATAGTTGACGGTGTTCGAGCCGACGGTGACGACGGGCATGGTCGTTCCTTTCACGTGGTGATCCGCGCGGGTTCGCGGACGGACGTCAGGAGGCCGACGGCGAGCGCGCCGGCCAGGGTCAGGAGGGTCAGCAGCCACAGGGCGGTGTGCAGGGCGTCCGTGTAGCCGGCGCTCGCCAGGCGGGTGAACTCCAGCCGTCCGGCTCCCGCCGGCACGGCCCCCGCGATGTCGCCCTGCAGCAGGCGGGAGGTCGCCCGGGCCGCGCGCGCCTCGCCGTACGGGCCGGTCAGGCTGGCCCGGGTCAGCGCGGACAGCACGGCGCCGAGCACGGCGATGGCGACGACCTCGCCGGTGATGCGGGCCGTGTTGAACAGCCCCGCCGCCATGCCGGCCCGCGCGGGCTCGACGGAGGAGACCGCCGCCCCGTCGACCACGGCAAGCGACACGCCGAAACCCGTCCCGATCAGCAGCAACGGCACGGCGAGCCGCGCCGGGCCCGATCCGGCGGGCACCGCCGCCAGCAGACCGGTCCCGGCCGCGACCAGCAGCAGCGTGGCCACCAGCAGGACACGCTGTGACAGGCGGCGGGCCAGGGCTCCGGCGACGGGCGGCATCACCAGCGTCGGCCCGGTCAGCAGCAGCAACGTCAGACCCGCCTGCCGGGCCGAACAGCCCGAGGTGGCCATGAGGTACGGCGGCAGCACGATCGTCAGCGCGACGAAGCCGAAGGCGAGCAGGAACGGCATGGAAGCGATCGCCGCGAACCGGGGCCGGGCCAGCAGCGACAGGTCGACAAGCGGGGCGGGGTGACGGCGTTCGGTCATGGCGAAGGCCGCCGACAGGACCGCGCAGGCGGCGAAGGCGGCCGGCACCGCCGGATGCGTCCACCCGAGAGCCGGCCCCTCGATCACGCCGAAGGTGAAGGCGGTGAGCGCGAGGGTGAAGGTGACCGCGCCGCCCCAGTCCATGGGGCCGTCCGAAGCGGCATGCGACTCGTCCAGCAGCGCGCTCAGCGGCAGCACGGGCAGCAGTGCGATCCCGGCAGCGGCGAACAGGCTGCGCCAGCCGACGGCGCCGACCAGCGTTCCGGCGATCACCGGGCCGAAGGCCAGCCCCAGCCCGATCGTGGTGCCGAACCACGCGAACGCCCTGGTCCTGCCGGTGCCCGCGGGGTAGGCGTGCGCGAGCAGCGCGGTGCCGCCGGTCGTGGCCGCGGCGGCGCCCGCCCCCGCGAGAGCTCTGGCCGCGATCAGTACGCCGATGTCCGGGGCGGCGGCGGCCACGAGCATCGACGCGGTGAACACGCCGGCGCCGACGACGAATATCCTGCGCCGCCCGATCCGGTCGGCCAGCGCCCCGGTGCTCGCCATGAACGCGGCGAAGGTGAGGAAGAAGGCGTTGACCACCCACTGGGTGGCGTCCAGCCCTGCGCGCAGGTCCGCGCCGATGTCGCCGAGCGCCTCGGCGGTGCCCGTCGCGGTCACCGGGACGAGCAGCACCGCGGCGCAGACCACCGCGAGCGACGGCGCGCGCCGCCGAGGGCGGCCGGCACAGTCCACAGGCATCGATACCATCCAATCCTGATAACCATAAGAACACTGATGGATATCAGAGAGTGGATGAATAGGGGGAGGCCTGTCAAACCGGTGATAGGGTCCGCGTGTCAGAGCCCCGACGGCCCCGGGAGGGTGAAGATGGGAGCCGAGGAGGCGAGGATCGCCGAGGCGGTGGCGTGGCGGCCCGGCAACGCCATCAAGCGCGCGGAACAGGCGCTGATCGCGGAGAAGACCCGTGTGCTGCGGCCGTTCGGGCTGACCGTCCCGCAGTACGCCGCGATGTACGCGCTGTCCCTCGCGCCCGGCATCTCCGGGGCGAAACTGGCGCGGTTCTGTTCGGTCACCCCCCAGA
Source organism: Microbispora hainanensis (assembly GCF_006874475.1). Lineage (GTDB taxonomy): Bacteria > Actinomycetota > Actinomycetes > Streptosporangiales > Streptosporangiaceae > Microbispora > Microbispora hainanensis. The sequence continues at coordinate 134,059 of NZ_VIRM01000009.1, read as the reverse complement.
GCATGACGACCGTGCTCAAGACGCTGGAGTCGCGCGGACTCGTGGAGCGGCGTCCGTCCAGCGACCACGCCCAGGTGCTCGTCACCCGGCTCACCCGCGCCGGGCAGGCGCTGCTGCGCAAGGCCGACGCGGCGGCGGTGGCCGTGGAGCGCCGGCTGGTGGAGGAGTTCACGCCCGAGGAGGCCGAGCGGCTACGTGACCTGCTGGAACGGGCCGTGGTCGTCCTGGAGGACACCCGGGCCCGGGAATGAGGCCGGGGGGCGTCGTGTTGCCGCAAGCATGCTCATTGGATTCATCGGCAGCGGCAACATCGGCGGCACCCTCGCGAAGCTGGCGGTCGACGCCGGGCACTCGGTGGTGCTGAGCAACTCCCGCGGGCCGGACACGCTCGCCGAACTCGTGGCGGGCCTGGGCCCGAACGCGCGCGCCGCCACCGCGGCCGAGGCCGCGGCGGCGGGGGACATCGTGGTCGTGACGATTCCCTTCGGCAGATACCGGGAGGTGCCGGTCGAGCCGCTGGACGGCAAGATCGTCATCGACACGAACAACTACTACTTCGAGCGGGACGGTCACTTCCCGGAGCTCGACGCGGGGGAGACCACCGACACCGAGCTGCTCGCCGCGCACCTGCCGGGGTCGCGGGTCGTGAAGGCGTTCAACTCCATCCACTACGCCCACCTCGCCGAGCAGGGGCAGCCCGCGGGCACGGAGAACCGGCGGGCGCTGCCCATCGCGGGTGACGACGACGAGGCCAAGAAGACGGTCACCGAGCTGATCGACGCGTTCGGCTTCGACGTGGTCGACGCGGGTCCGCTCGCGGAGGGACGACGGTTCCAGCGGGACAAGCCCGCCTACGGCCCCCGCTTCACCGCCACGGAGCTGCGCGAGGCCCTCGCCAAGGGCTGACGGATCAGCCGGGAGCGACCGTCCGGCGGGCGCCTGTCTCCCGCCGGACGGCGGATCGGCAGTCCCGGTCTCCGCGGAGTGGCGGATCAGGCGGGAGTCACCGTCTGGCGGGTGCCGGTCTCCGCGGAGCGGCGGACCGCGTCGAGCAGGCCGTGCAGGCGCAGGCCGTGCGCGAAGTCCGGCACCCGATCTCCGCCCGTTCGCAGGTCGGCGGCGAGCGCGGCGTAGAGCTCCGCGACGTTGCGCGCGTCGCCCGCCGCCCCGGGCGCCCGGACGTACTGCTCGGGAACCGGCAGCTCCTTCCACGCGCCGCCCGCCGTCCCGTGCAGGCGCAGCTCGGTGATCTGGACGCCGTACGGGCTGCCGGGACCGGTGGACACGAGGGCGAGGTCGCCCTCCGTGCCGGAGATCTCGATCCGCGTGCCCGGCTCGGTGAGCTTGCCGCTGTGCAGGTGCAAAGAGAGCACCGCGCCGCTCGTCATGGTGGCGGAGAGCAGGAGCTGGTCAGGGGTGTCGGCCTCGATCGTCTCGCCGCTCTCCTCGATTACGTAGTGCCCGCGCTGCACGGAGAGGGCGGCGGACAGGGAGCCGACGCCGCCCAGGAGATGCTCCACGACGTCGAGCGTGTGCCCGCCCACGACCTCGAGCAGCCCGGCCGCACCGGCGCGGGTGACCGTGTACGCCGCCCAGGACGGCAGCCTGCCGCTCGCGCCCTTGCCGACCGCAGAGTGGACGTTCACCGCGGTGACCCGGCCCACCGCGCCGTCCCTGAGCAGGTCGCGAGCGTAGGTCACGGTGGGGGCGAACCGGCCCTGCAGTCCGAGGGCGAGGCGAACACCGGCCGCCCGTGCCCGGTCGAGCAGGTGCCGCGCCTCGTCGGTCGTACGGGCCAAGGGCCACTCGCACAGCACGTCTGTGCCGGCATCCACCGCGGCTTCCACGAGCTCGGCGTGGTGAGGGACCTTCACCGTGATGGCGACGAGGTCCACCTCGGGGTGCGCGGCGAGGGCCCGGGGGTCGGTGAACGCGTGCGCGGCGCCGAACCTGCGCGCGGCCTCGCGGGCGCTGTCCTCCCGGCTGGTCGCCACGGCCGTGATCTCGTAATCCGGCAGCGCCCGCAGCGCCGGGACGTGCGCGCGCACCGCCCAGCCGCGGTCGGGATTGGCGCCGACGATGCCCACACGGATTCTGCTCATTGTCCGCCTCCAGACGATAACCGGACTTGCTTCGTCCGCTTATGACCCTAGCATAAGCGGACTTGGCGAGTCCGCTTGATAGGGTGCGTTCATGAGCAGTAGGGACGGGGCGGTCGGCGCTCTGCTGGCGGCGGAGCCGGGGCGGACGCCCCGGGCTGACGCGCGGCGCAACATGGAGCGGCTGGTGGAGGCCGCGCGGGCGGCGGTGGCCGAGATCGGAGTCGAGGTCACGGCGCACGAGATCGCCCGCAGGGCCGGAGTGGGCATCGGCACCTTCTATCGGCGCGTGTCCTCCCGGGAGGCGCTGCTGGAGGCGGTCCTCGACGAGGTGCTCGCGGAAATGGCCGACCTTGCCGCGAACGCCGCGGCCGACCCCGACCCCTGGCGCGCGTTCGAGACCTTCGCCGCCACCTACGTGCGGCTGCGCGCGGAGAGCTGCGGCATCCGCGAGGCCGTGGGCGGCGCCTGCGGGCCGAATCTCGACCCCGTTCTCGGGGAGATCCAGGAGGGCCTGCGGGTCCTGGTGGAACGCGCGCAGAAGGCGGGGGTGATGCGGGCCGACGTGGCCTGGCAGGACGTGCCGTTCCTGCTGGCGGCCGTGGCGACCGGTCCGCGCACGCTCAGGCTCCGGGCCGGGGACGAGCAGTGGGGCCGGAACCTGCGGATCGTGCTCGACGGACTGCGTACGCCGGGGACGCAGGGGCTGCCGGGAACTCCGCCGGCCTGATCAGCCGGTGCCGGTGAGCCGGTCCTGGTCAGCAGTCTGTTCTGGTCAGCCCGTCTGGTCAGTCGGCCTCGAAGGCGAGGCGGTCGGTGAACCAGCGGTAGAACTTGATCGAGAACCTGACCCAGTGGGCCACCATCGTGGTCAGGTGCTCCCTGGTCACACCGGCGCCGATGTAGACCTGGGAGTCGCCGACGACCCGCATGGTGCCGTTGTCCTGGGTGAACGTGTACACCTTCGGCCACATTGTGTCGGCGTTCCACTCGTTGAGCGCCGTGAGCAGCATCCGCTTGTCGTCCACCGAATACTCCCTCGCGTAGAGGGACCGTACGGTGAACATGTCTCCTTCCCCGCCGAAGAGGAAGTAGATCGTGAGGTGGGCGGTGGAGATCGTCAGGTCGCCCTCTGTGTCTGTCGTGTGCTCGATGTCCAGCTCGTCGAGGATCTCCTCAAGGAGGTCCCGGTCCGGCTGGACAACCGCTGGGGAAGGCGTCACCGCTCCATCCTGCCCCATGGCGCCGTCGGTGAAGTGGCAGACGTGACACACGATGCGGGGGAGGAGCCCGGTGGCCGTCGCGCCCGGCTTTTCCGGCTCGCCCTCCTCTGGGGGCGGGTCAGCCTGGGAGCTCGGCGTGGGGTCACGGGCTCGCGCCGATCCTGGCGACGAGCGTCGTGATGTCCTCCGCAAGGGCGGCGTCGAGCGGGGCATGCCGGTTGAGCAGCCGATACCACATGACCCCGAAGATCATGTCGATCAGGAGGTCGAGGTCGGCGCCGGGGGGTGGCGGCATCCGCTCCAGCACCGCCCGCAGGGCGTCCCGTCGCGGGCCGATCAGCCGCGCCCGCAGGCGCTCGGCCAGGGCGGGATCGCTCTGGGCCTCCGCCATGAGGCCGGCCACCACCCTGCCGACCGCGCCGTCCGCGAGCGCGAAGGTCTCGCGCAGGAACGTCTCCAGGTCGGCCTGCGACGGCGCGCGGGAGCTCTCCACGAGGTCGGTCATCGCCTCGAGCAGCAGGTCGGCCTTGGTGTCCCACCAGCGGTAGAGGGTCTGCCTGCCGGTTCCCGCCTCCTCGGCGATGCCCTTCAGTGTCACGTTCGGATAGCCGTCGCGCTCGCACAGCCGCAGCGCGGCCTCGAGTATCGCCCGGCGCGCCTGCTCGCTGCGTGGTCTCCCCACCATGCCGCCACTTTACAGGACACCGTGTCTCGATTATAGTTTCGAGGCATGATGTCTCGCATTGGGGGGAATCGATGAGTGAGCGCGTGGTGATCGTCGGGGGCGCGAGCGGCATCGGCCTGGCCACCGCCGTACGGCTGGCGGCGTCGGGCCGCGAGGTCGTCGTCACCGGACGCACGCCCGAACGGCTGGAGCGGGCCGTCAAGGAGATCGGCGAACGGGGCTCCGGCGCGGTGGCCGACGCACGCGACCCGGAGGCGATGCGCGCCCTGTTCGCCGAGGTGGGCCCGGTGGACCACGTCGTGGTCAACGTGTCGGGCCGGAAGGGAGGCGGGCCGTTCCACTCGCTCTCGCCGGACGAGCTGCGCGCCGCCCTCGACGACAAGCTGATCGCGCACGTGGTCACCGCACAGGCCGCGCTTCCGGCGCTGCGGCGGGACGGGTCGCTGACGTTCGTCGCGGCGGCCAGCGCGAACAGCTCGATGGCCGGGGTGGCCGGGCTCGCGGCGGTGAACGGCGCGATCGAGTCGATGATCCCCGGCCTGGCGGTGGAGCTCGCCCCGCTCCGGGTCAACGCGGTGTCGCCCGGTGTGATCGACACCGAGTGGTGGGACGGGCTGGGGGACGGCCGGCAGGGCACGCTCGACGCGTTCGCCGCCGGCACCACGGTCGGCAGGATCGGCGCTCCCGGCGAGGTGGCGAACGCGATCGCCTACCTGATCGAGACGGGCTACGCGACGGGCACCGTGCTGACCGTCGACGGCGGCGTCCGGCTCAAGCCGAGCGCGCAGTCATAGGCGGCGGCTCGTCCGGGGCTCGGGCACGGTGTCGCTGCCGGCGCGGTGAGCCGAGCCCCGGCCCGCCCCGACCGCCCGTACGGCGCCGGGGTCAGCACGGCTCGGAGATCAGCACGGCGCAGAGGTCAGTGGGGTGTGGTGCGGGCGAGGATGTGCGGGGGCACGGGGTGGGCGGCCGCCTGCGGGTCGGTCACCGGGGTCTGCCACGACCGGGTGAGCGGCAGGATCCCGGCCCAGACGTCGTGCGGGTCGTCGGCGTCCTCCGGGTGGCCCTCGCGCACCTTGACCGACGCCTCCGCTAGCGGCACCGCGAGGATCGTCGTCGCGGCCAGCTCCTTGCGGTTCGGCCGGCGGGCGTAGTCCCACCGGCCGGGGGTGACGTGCTCGGTCAGGCACCGCAGGGCGGCGAGCTTCTCGTCGCCCTCCAGCACGCGCGGCACGCCGTAGATCATCGCGCTGCGGTAGTTCACGCCGTGCTCGAAGACCGACCGGGCCAGCACCAGGCCGTCGACATGGGTGATCGTCACGCAGACCGTCGTGCCGCGGGTGAGGCTGCGGCCGGCCACCGAGCCGTGCACGTACAGATGGTCGTCGTCGAAGCCGTACACCGTCGGCACCACCATGGGGTCGCCGTCCACGACGACGCCGAGATGGCAGACGAACCCGGCCCGGAGCACCTCGAACAGCGCCTCCCGGTCGGTGCGGCCCTGCTCTCGCAACCGGCGGTGCCGGGTCCGTTCGGTGGCGGACAGATCGCTCATGAGGCGACATTCAACCAGCAAAGCGGTCGGCCCGCCCGGCGGGGACGCCGGGCGGGCCGACTCGTGGATCGCTCCGGAGGACGGGAAGACGCCCGCGACGGGCGCCTGCGCCGCTCAGGCGACGGACGTCGGACCGGACGTCCTCGGGAACCGGATGACGTTTCCGCCGGTGTAGGCGCTGAAATCGACGATCTTTCTGTCTTTTCTGTCTCGCCTGGGCCCGCGCCGCAGCGCGGTCCTGATGTCCCTCACTTTGGCAAGCGACTGGACTTCGGCGAGCGACGGCACCACCGTGACCATGTTCGTTCCCCCCGACCGTGATGGTTCCGTGACCTATTCCGGTATAGATATCGGAGAGCCGGTAAAAGGGGCGTAAAGCCCCTCGTGTCACACCGGTTTCCGGGAGCGGCTCAGTACGGAAGCGCCCGGCCGGAGGGGGTGCGCAGGTCGAGCTCGACTGCGGGACGACGGACGCGGCGGGGCCGGCGGATCCTGACACGTCTCATGGCCCTTCCTCCTTCCATGACGTTACGCAGACTATTCGCCCAGCGTGCCGCCGTCCTCCCGTTTTCGTTCAGAGAGAGCCGGGCTCCTTGCGGCTCACGACGGAGATCCGGTTCCAGGCGTTGATCTGCGCGATGGCGACGACCAGCGCGGCCAGCTGCTCCTCGGAGTAGTGCTCGGCGGCGTCCGCCCAGATCTCGTCCGGCACGGGGTCGGGCCGGTCGGCGAGGCGGGTCGCGGCCTCGGTCAGCGCCAGCGCGGCCCGCTCGGCATCCGTGTAGTAGGGCGCCTCCCGCCAGGCGGCGACCGACCACAGGCGCTCGTCGGTCTCCCCGGCCTTCTTGGCGTCGCGGACGTGCATGTCGAGGCAGAAGGCGCACCCGTTGATCTGGCTGGCCCGGATCTTGATGAGTTCCAGGGTGGCGGGGGGCACGTCGCACGCGTGCAGGAAACGCTCCACCCCGCGCATGGCCTGGTAGGCCTCTGGAGCCAGCTTGAGGACGTTGATCCTCGCGGTCATCGACATCTCCTCGTCTCGTCGGCCCGCGTCACGCGGGCGAGCTTCTCGGGGTTCAGGACCATGTCGACGGCGGTGATCCGGCCGCCGGCGACGGTGAGGCCGATCACCGCGACCAGCCGTCCGTCGCGATAGCGCAGCAGGCCCGGCCAGCCGTTCACCACGGCGGGGACCAGCTCATACCGGCCGAACCTCCCGATGCCGGACAGCAGCCTGGCCACCTTGGCCGCTCCCGAGACGGGCCGCCTCCCGGCGCGCACCCGGCCGCCCCCGTCGCTGCGCAACACGACGTCCGGGTCGAGCAGCGCGACCAGGGCGTCCATGTCGTCGCCGAGGCAGGCCCGGGCGAAGGCGTCGACCACCCGCCGGTGTTCGGAGGGGTCCACGTCGAACCGGGGCGCGCGCGACGCGACGTGCGCCCGAGCCCGGGCGGCGAGCTGCCGGCAGGCCGCAGGGCTGCGCCCGACCGCCTCGCCCACCTCGGCGAACGTCAGGCCGAACACGTCGTGCAGCACGAACGCGGTCCGCTCGGCCGGGCTGAGCGACTCCAGCACGACGAGCATCGCCATGCTCATCGACTCGTCCAGCGTCACCCGCTCCGCGGGATCGGTCTGAGTGAGAACAGGCCCGGTGAGAACGGGCTCGGGCAGCCACGGGCCCACGTACTCCTCCCTGCGGCGCCGCGCCGAGCGCAGCACGTCGAGAGCGAGCCGGGAGACCGTGACCACCAGCCAGCCGGTCACGTCTCTGATCTCGTCGCCGCCCGCGGCCTCGGCCGACCTCAGCCGCAGCCAGGCGTCCTGCACGACGTCCTCGGCCTCGTCGAGGCTGCCGAGCAGGCCGTACGCGACGCCGAGCAGCCGGGGCCGCATCGCCTGGAACGTCTCCTCAAACGTCGCCGGGGACTCGGTGCCGTCGTCATGGTCGTTCACATTCTGAGGACGAGACACCCCCTCAGTGTGTGACATCCCCTGACGCGCAGATCAGGCGGACTCCCGCACGATGAGGCGGGTGGGCAGGATCACCGGCTCCACCGGGCCGCCTCCGTCGATGAGCGCGAGCAGCAGCCGTACGGTCTCCTCCGCGACCTCGGCGAGCGGCTGGCGGATCGTGGTGAGAGGCGGGTGCGTGGTGGCGGCGACCGACGAGTCGTCGAAGCCGCCCACGGCCACGTCGTCGGGCACCCGGCGTCCGGCGGCCCGCAGCGTGGACAGCGCGCCGGCCGCCATGAGGTCGGACGCCACGAAGACCGCGTCGAGGTCGGGGGTGCGTTCGAGCAGCCGTGCCATCGCGCTCTCGCCGCTGAGCTGGGTCCAGTCGCCGTGCTCGATCAGCTTCTTGGACGCCTTCCTGCCGAGCACGTCGGCGAAGCCCTCCAAGCGCTGGATGCCGCCCGGCGTGTCCATCGGGCCGGTGATCGTGGCGATCTTCCTGCGGCCCTGCCCGACCAGATAGCGGGCCATCTGCCGGGCGCCCTCGCGGTCGTCGGCCGCGGCGTAGGGGATGACGTTCTCCTTGCCGATGACGGCGCCGCAGGCGACGGCCGGGATGCGCAGCGACTCCAGCTCGTCCACGAGCGGGTCGCCCGCGTGCGTCGACATCAGCAGCACCCCGTCGGCGTGGCCGCCGCGCACGTAGTGGACCACCCGGGCCCGGTCGCCGTCGTCCCCGGCCAGCATGATCACCAGGGAGACGTCGCGCTCGCCGAGCCGCCGGATCGCCGTGCGGATCGTGGTGCTGTAGTTGGGGTCCTCGAAGACCTTCTCGTGCGGCTCCGACAGCACCATGACCACCGACCCGGTCCGCTGGGTGACCAGGCTGCGGGCGTTGCGGTTGACGATGTAGCCGGTCTCGGCGATGGCGCGGCGGACGGCGGCGTGGGCGGCGGGGCTCACGTAGCGGTCGTCGTTGAGCACCCGGGACACGGTGCCCCGGGAGACGCCCGCCGCCGCGGCCACGTCATGAATGGTCGGACGCTTCGCCATGGTCGTATTGTCCCCCCGCCGATCAGCCTGTTCCCCCGTGCCCATCAGCTTTTCACGGCCCCGCCGGACAGGTCCGTACGCCAGTAGCGCTGCATCGTGAGGAACAGCGCGATCAGCGGGATGAGCGACAGCATCGTGCCCGTGATGATCAGGTTGTAGAGCGACGGCTGGTTGGCGCCCGCGGCGAGCAGCGTGTAGAGGCCGACCGTCAGCGGGAACTTGTGGTCGTCGCCCAGCATGATGAACGGCAGCAGGAAGTTGTTCCAGATCGCGACGAACTGGAACAGGAAGATCGTCACCATGCCCGGCGTCAGCAGCGGCAGCGCCACCCGGCGGAACAGCCGCCACTCGCCCGCGCCGTCCAGCCTGCCCGCCTCCAGCAGCGAGGCGGGGATCGCCGCCTGCGCGTAGATCCTGGCCAGATAGATGCTGTAGGGGTGCAGGATCTGCGGCAGCAGCACCGACCAGTACGTGTCGGCCAGGCCGGCCTTGGAGAACAGCAGATACTGCGGGATCGCCAGCACGACGGACGGCACGAGGATGCCGCCGATGAGCAGGTTGAAGATCAGATTGCGGCCGGGGAAGGAGTATTTCGCCAGCGCGTACCCCGAGATCGTGGACACCGCCGTCGACAGCACCGCGCCGCCCCCGGCGTACAGGGCGGTGTTGAGCAGCCAGAGCCAGAAGACGCCGTCGCGGTAGGCGAACAGGTCGGCCAGGTTGGACAGCAGGCCGGTGCCGGGCGCGAAGGTCGAGGTGGAGAACAGCTCGGCCTTCGACTTGGTGGCCGCGACCACCACCCAGCTCACCGGGAACAGGGTGTAGATCGCGCCCAGCACGAGCACCGCGGTCGGCACGATCCCCACCGGGCGGCGCGGCGAGGGGCGGGCGTGGCCGCGGGTCCCCGGCAGTGCGGCGGCGGCCATCAGCCCCCCCCGAACGCGTGGTTCTTGACGATCCGCAGGAACCCGAACGACAGCACGAGAGAGATCCCGGCGATCACCATGGACGTCGCGGCGGCCGAGTAGAGGTCGCCGGTGACGAACGCGTCGCGGTACACCTTCATCAAGGGACTCCAGGTCGAACTGATCGTGTTCGTCAGCGGCCGCAGGGTGGTCGGCTCCGTGAACACCTGGACGGTCGCGATGACGGAGAACACCGTGGTCAGGATGATCGACGGCACCAGGATCGGGATCTTGATGCGCAGCGCGATGCCCAGCTCGCTCGCGCCGTCGATCCTGGCCGCCTCGTAGTACTCCCGCGGCACGGCCCGCAGGTTCGTGTAGAGCACCAGCATGTTGAAGCCGGTGCCGCCCCAGACCGCGATGTTCGCCATCGAGAACGTCACCAGGCCGGCGCTCAGGAACGGGTGGTCGCCGAACGGACTGAGGCTGGGCAGGTAGAGGAAGCCCCACATCAGCGTCGCCGCCACACCCGGCACGGCGTACGGCAGGAAGATCGAGATCCGGGTGAGGCGGGCGAGCCGCACGTGCGCCGCGTCGAGCATCAGCGCGAACACGAGGGCGAGCCCCAGCATCAGCACGAGCACGAGGGCTCCGTACGCGAGGACGCGCAGCCATCCGGCCCACAGCTCGCCGTCGCCGACGGCGGCGGCGTAGTTGGCGAGCCCGGCGAAGATCTCCTTGCGGGCGCCCTTGCCGAGGCCCAGGCCGGAGACCTTGGTGCGCCGCAGGCTCAGATAGACCGTGTAGCCGATGGGCAGGGCCATGAAGAGCGTGAACAGCGCCATCGCCGGGGCGAGGAACAGGTAGGGCACGGCGCCCGCGCGGTGCGCGCGGGCGCTCTTGTTCCGCGACGTCATGGTCACTGGGCGAGCGTGAAGCCGGACTTCTGCATGTCGGCGACGGTGGCGTCCTGCATCGTCTGCACCGCGGCGGCGAAGTCGGACGTGGCGGCGACGGCCTTGTCGAAGGCGTCCTTGTACGCGTTGTACGTCACGTTGACGTTGGGGCCGAACGTGAAGCCGCGGGCCGTGGCACCGATGGAGGCGGCCTGCTGCCAGAAGTCGGGCTGGCTGGAGAAGTAGCCGGGAGCCTCGGTCATCAGCGCGGCGCCCTTGGCGGAGGCCGGATAGATCGCGCCCTCCTTGATCAGCAGTCCGAGCGCCTCCGGGTCGGTGTTCAGCCAAGTGGCGAACTGCGCGGCGGCCGCCTTGCTGGGCGACTTGGCGGCGACGGCGGTGGAGGAGCCGCCCCAGAAGCCGCTGTAGTTCTCACCCGCGTTCCACTGCGGCAGCGGGGCGACGGCCCACTTGTCCTTGCCCTTCGGCGCGTTGGCCGACAGCACGCCCGGGCCCCACACGGCCGACGGCCAGGTGAGCAGCTTGCCGTCATTGAGCGCCTTGTTCCACTCCGGAGTGAAGTAGGGCATGCCGTCGATGACGCCCTCCTTCACCAGGCCACCCCAGTAGGAGGCGACCTTCTTGGTGGCCTCGTCGTTCACCGCGACCTTCCAGGCGTCGCCGCTGATCGACCACCACTGCGCGCCCGCCTGCTGCGAGAGGCCGGCGAACCAGCCCGGGTCCTTGCTGGAGAAGGTGCCGAGGAAGACCTTGGGGTCCTTCTTGTGCACCGTGCGGGCGGCCTCGGCGTACTCGTCCCAGGTCTTCGGCACCGCGATGCCGTACTTCTCGAACAGGTCCTTGCGGTAGTAGAGCATCATCGGCCCGCTGTCCTGCGGCACCGCGTAGACGGCGTCGGTGCCCAGGGTCACCAGGCCCCAGACGCCCTCGCTGAACTCGCCCTTCACCTGCGCGGTCTCGGCCTTGAGGTCGGCCACGGCGTCGGCGGCGACGAAGGAGGGCAGCATCTGATACTCGGCCTGGACGAGGTCGGGCGGGTTGCCCGCCTTGGCGGCGGTGAGGAACTTGGCCGCCGCGTCGTCGCCCCCCGCCTGCTTGCTGACCGTGACCTGGATGTCCGGGTGGGCCTGGTTCCACACTGCGACGATCTTGTCCATGTTCGGGACCCAGGTCCAATAGGTCAGATTCACCGGGCCGGCCGGCGCCGCGCTCTGGCTCGCGGCGGGGACGGACGGCTCCTCGGAGCCGCCCGAGCAGGCCGTCGCGAGCGTGGCGGTGAGGATCGCGGCCGCCGCCACTGCTAACCGGTTCACGCGCATATGTTCCTCCAGGCGGATGGGGAGGGGGACAGGAGGCTGGAACGTCTGGGAGCGTTCACAGACTGAAAGGTGCCCGGTTTGCTGTCAATGGTCGTTACGCGGTTGTTAACGACCCGCGTTGATCAGGACAGATCGGTCCTACCTTCTCGGCGAGGCGGTTCTGCGCTACTGTGCACGTTCACAGAAGCAGAATCGAGGGGGAGACGTGCCCGGATATCCCGTCCTGCCCGAGGGGCTCGCCTACGGCGGGGACTACAACCCCGAGCAGTGGCCGGAAGAGGTGTGGCGGGAGGACGTCCGCCTGATGCGCGAGGCCGGGGTCACCCTGGTCACCGTCGGCGTCTTCAACTGGGGACTGATCGAGCCGCGGGAGGGCGAGTACGACTTCTCCCGGCTCGACCGGATCCTCGACCTGCTCCACTCGGCCGGGGTGTACGCCGACCTCGCCACCCCCACCTCATCGCCGCCCACGTGGTTCCGCCGCCGTTACCCCGGCAGCCGCCTCGTGGACAGGGAGGGCCACGTGCTCGGCGGCGGCTCGCGGCACAGCTTCTGCCCGAGCTCGCCCGACTACGCCGCCGCGTCCGAGCGGGTCGTCGCCGCCCTGGCCGCGCGGTACGCCGCCCACCCCGCCGTGGCGATGTGGCACGTGCACAACGAATACGGCTGGGCCAACGCCCACTGCTACTGCGCGACGTCGACCGAGGCGTTCCGCGCCTGGCTGCGCGAGAGGTACGGAGACGTGGGCGCGCTCAACGCCGCCTGGGGCACCACCTTCTGGGGGCTGACCTACGGCTCGTTCGACGAGGTCGAGCCGCCCGTCGCCGCGCCGGTGGGCCTGCTCACCGGGCTCCAGCTCGACTTCATGCGGTTCTCGGTCGACGCCCACATCGCCTGCTTCCGCAGGGAGCGCGACACGATCCGGCGGTTCAGCGACCTGCCCGTCACGACCAACTTCATGATCCCCAACTGCAAGCCCATGGACTACTGGCGCTGGGCGGCGGAGGTCGACGTCGTGGCCAACGACCACTACCTCGACTCGGCCCGCGCCGACCCGCACATCGAGCTCGCCATGGCCGCCGACCTCACCCGGTCGGTGGCCGGGGGCCGTCCGTGGATGCTGATGGAACACTCGACGGGCGCGGTCAACTGGCAGCCGCGCAACCTGGCGAAACGGCCGGGGGAGATGCGCCGCAACACCCTCGCCCACGTGGCGCGCGGCTCGGACTCGGCGATGTTCTTCCAGTGGCGCGCCTCCCGATATGGCGCGGAGAAGTTCCACTCGGCGATGGTGCCGCACGCCGGCACCGACTCCCGGATCTGGCGCGACGTGGTGGCGCTCGGCGCGGACCTGCGCGCACTGGCGGAGGTCAGGGGCGCGCGGGTGACGGCCGAGGTCGCCGTGGTGTGGGACTGGGAGTCCTACTGGGCGCTCGAATTCGAGTGGCGTCCCTCGGCCGACCTGCGCTTCCGGGAACGGATAGAGGCCTACTACGAGGCGCTGTGGCGCGAGCACGTCACCGTCGACTTCGTGCACTCGTCGGCCGACCTGTCGCCGTACCGGCTGGTCGTCGCGCCCAGCTCCTACCTGCTCGCCGAGGCGGCGGCGAAGAACCTGCACCTCTACGTGGAGGCGGGCGGCCACCTGCTCGTGTCGTACTTCTCCGGCATCGTGGACGAGAATGACACCATCCACCCGGGGCCGTATCCCGGGGCGCTGCGCGACGTGCTCGGCGTGGCCGTCGAGGAGTTCCACCCGCTCCGCGAACACGAGACCGTGATGCTGCGCTCGCCGGGGTCGCCGGAAGTGTCGCAGCCCGCGGCGACGGGCCGGATCTGGTCCGAGCGCGTACGGCTCGCGGGGGCGGAAGCCGTACGCGAGTTCGCCGACGGCCCCGACGCGGGGCATCCCGCCGTCACCCGGCACGACCTCGGAGCAGGCAGCGCCTGGTATGTCTCCACCGCCCTCGACGGCGAGTCGGGCCTGCGCGACCTCGTCGCCGAGGTGCTCGACCACGCGGGCGTCTCCCGGCCGCGCGGGCTGCCCGACACGCTGGAGCTCGTACGCAGGGGTGACCACCTGTTCCTCATCAACCACGCGGACGCGCCGGTGACGGTCGACGGGGTGACCGGCGCCGGCGTGCTCGACGGCGCGGCGTACGACGGCTCGGCGACGGTGCCGGCGGGAGGCGTGGTGGTCGTCCGCACCTGACGCCCTGGCGTCGTGCCGCACCTGACCTGCGGCGCGGTGCCGGGGGTCTGATCCGATCCGGGAGATTTCCGCTGCCGTCCGCCGGGCCGTACCCCGGATATCCGGCCACCTCCGCGAGCCAGGCGGCCCGCCAGGCACCTCGGTGTCTGGCGGGGCGGTGCCGACAGGCCGGAGAACTACTCGGCGAACAGTTCCTCGACCGAGGTGATGATGCCGACCTTGCTGGCCCAGGCGTCCAGTTGGTTCGTGTCCTCGCATCGCTGGATCCGTTCGCGCGCGTCGTCCGAGACCTCCAGACGGCGGGAGTCGAGCACGAGGAGAATCGCCTTCGCCTCGCCCTTCGCCTCGCCCTTGGCCTCGCCCTTCGCTTCGCCTTCCGCCACCCAGTGGGAGAAGTACTTCTTGCCGAGGTCCTCGAAGTCCCGAATGGTGGTCACCATCTCCTCCAGACGCTTGATCGTCACTTCGGGTAGCGATCTGAACACGTAGTTCAAATATAGGTTCCTGTGCTCCCGATCCAGGGTCTTCAACCCTGCCAGCATGGCTTCCAGTGCGGGGCCGTCCTCGGCCTCCTCCGGATGCGCCACCGCCGAGAGCACCGCGAGCTCCGGGCAGGCGCGGGCCTGGTCGGGGTCGGTGATCAGGGGCACGCGGCCGGGGTCGATCGCCAGTGGCGTGATGACGCCGCTCGGGCCCAGCTTGATGGCTCTCTCGCACCATCGGGCGATCGACCGGTCAGGGCAGATGACCAGCAGCACGGTGTCGCACCTGTGCTGGGACCGCAGCGTCGTGACGTAGACCGGCCAGCTGAAGCGCTTGCCGAGATCTCTGCGGAGCTGCACCTCCACGATGACGGCCATCAACGCCGCTCCGGTCTCGTCCCGGAGCACCACCACCGAATCGGCGCGGAACTCTATCGGCGTCTGAGTGCAGTCGACCGTCTCCAGGCGGGCGGTGGCGTGCGGCGGGATGTCGACCTCCTGCGCGCAGCGCAGCAGCTCCAGGGCGGTCTCCGGCCGGTTGCGGATGAGTTCGAGCGGCATCTCGTGATCAATACCGGGCATGACGGAGACGTTACTGATTGTTGTCAGTCGATTACCGCGTGTTCTCGAAAATGGCGGTGATTGGCGGCTTTACTGGGCGGGGTCAGGACTCGGGGACGGCTTCCCACTCGTGGCAGGGGCTGAGCGGGTGGTGCTGGTAGATCACGCCGACGGCGGGGTGGGGCCAGCCGAGGATGACCGCTTCGCGCTCCGTGTGCGGGACCGGCTCGCCGAGGTCGGCGGCGGTGACGGGCTGCCCGCCCGGGCCGCAGACACACTCGGGGCTGCCCTCGTGGTCGATCACGTCGTCGAGTGGCATCACGTGTACGAACCTGTCCATGTCACCTACCTAGACGGGGAATTGCGGTCACATTACCCCAAACGGACATAAATAGGAATTACTTGGACAAATCTGGAGCCCTGCTAACCCATTGACCTTTGTTGGGATGGACGGCAAACTAACTCCAAATCGCCGGATGAGCCGATGGAGTGCCGCAATGCCGTACCGTCCCCCATTGATCGCGCGCGAGTTCTTCGTGGCGGATCCTCCAGAGCTTCCGGTGCGCGAGCCGGGTGAGGAGGGCCTGTCCGCGCTGACCAGCGCGGAGGTGGTGGCCTTCGACGGGCAGGGCGTGACGCTCAAGGGCTCCACCTCGGCCGAGGAGACGCTCGTCGTGCAGATCACGGTCGCGGGTGAGGGGGTGATCCGGGTGCGCCTGTCGGAGGACCCCGACGCGCGCACCCGGTCTTCCCGCGCGATCTCGATGGTCGCCCCCGGGGAGTACGGCGGGGCCGTCGTGGAGGCGAGCCACAGCCGCGTGGTGGTCGACGCCGGGTCGCTGCGGGCCGAGGTGCGGCTGAACCCCTGGAAGCTGCGCTTCACCGACCGGGCCGGCCGGACGCTGGTGGAGCAGGACCCGGGCCACCCCGACATCAGCGGCCGGCTGCGCACGCTGCCGTTCGGCCGCTCGACGCTGGACGGCGCCCCCGTCGCCTACCACGACACGTTCGCGGCCCCGGCGGACGAGGCGTTCGGCGGTTTCGGCGAGTCGTTCACGCCGCTCGACAAGCGCGGCCAGCGCCCGCTCATGTGGAACTTCGACGCGTTCGGCGCCGAGTCGCAGCGCGCGTACAAGAACGTGCCCTTCTACCTGTCCAGCAGGGGGTACGGCATCTGCGTCGACAGCGGCACGCCGGTGGAGTTCGACGTGTGCCAGTCGACGCACAGCGCCGTGCAGATCATCGTGCCCGACGACCTGATCGACTACTACGTGATCGCGGGACCGACCCCCGCCGAGGTCCTCGACCGGTTCGACGGGCTGACCTGCCGGCCCGAGCTGCCGCCGAAGTGGGCGTTCGGCACCTGGATCTCCTCGGGCTTCTTCCGCGACAGCCAGGAACGCGTGCTGGATCGGGCCAGGAAGATCAGGGAGCGGGGCATCCCGTGTGACGTGCTCCACCTCGACTGCTACTGGCAGGCGGACGGGCACTGGTCGGATCTCCAGTGGGACCCCGAGACGTTCCCCGACCCGGCGGGCATGCTGGCCACGCTCAAGGAGCAGGGCTTCAAGGTCTGCCTCTGGATGAACTCCTACATCTCGCACCTCAGCCCGGCCTTCGCGGAGGCCGCGGAGAAGGGCTACTTCCTCAAGCGGCCCGGCGGCGAGACGTACGTCGCCGACACCTGGCACGGCTCCTACCCCGCCTGCGGCATCGTGGACTTCACCAATCCGGAGGCGGTGGAGTGGTTCAAGGGCCTGCTGCGCGAGCGCCTGCGCGAGGGCGTGGCGGCGTTCAAGACCGACTTCGCCGAGGGGGTGCCCGCCGACGCCGTGGCCTTCAACGGCATGACCGGCACCGAGCTGCACAACGTCTACGCGCTGCTGTTCAACGACATCGTCTCGGACGTGACCCGCGAGGTGAACGGGCACGGCCTGGTCTGGGCCCGCTCGTCCTACCTCGGCGGCCAGCGCCACTCGGCCCAGTGGAGCGGAGACTCCGACACGACCTACCCCGCGATGGGCAGCACGATCAGGGGCGGCCTCTCGCACGGCCTGTCCGGCATCCCGTTCTGGAGCCACGACGCGGGCGGCTTCAGCGGCACGCCCAGCCCGGACCTCTACATCCGCTGGTCGCAGTTCGCCGCGCTGTCCCCGCTCGTGCGGTTCCACGGCACGACCACGCGGGAGCCCTGGGAGTTCCCGCCGCACGCCGAGCAGGCCGCCATCGAGGCGCTGCGGCTGCGCTACCGGCTCATGCCGTACATCTATTCGGCGGCCGTCACCGCGGCCGAGACGGGCGCGCCGATCCTGCGCGCCCTGTGCGTCGACTACCCGGACGACCCGGTGGCCTGGCAGGCGGACCTGCAGTACCTTCTCGGCACCGACCTGCTCGTCGCCCCGATGACCTCCGCCGACGGCACCCGGAAGGTCTACCTGCCCTCGGGGGTGTGGGTGGACTACTGGACGGGGGAGGCCGTCGACGGCGGGCGTTACGTCACGGTGTCGCCGCCGCTCGACCAGATCCCCCTGTTCGTACGGCACGGCTCGCTGATCCCGGTCACCGAGCCGGGCGACACGGTGGCCGACGCCCCACGGGTCTCGCTGCTCGCCTTCGGCCTGCCGGAGCGCGAGAGCCGTACGACGATCAGGGACCTGGACGGGGACACGACGGTCACGGCGGTGCGGGACGGCGACCGGCTGGTCGTCACCGCCGAGGGCCCCAAGCAGATCGACGGCGTCGAGTTCGTCGGCCCCGGCGCCCCGGTCGTCATCAACGAGAAACCCCCTGGAGAAAGACCATGTTCAGAGTAGGCAGGAGCGTGGTGGCGGCGCTGGCCGCGGCCGCGCTCGCGCTCACCGCGTGCGGCGGTTCCTCTTCGGATAGTTCGGGTGGCAGCGGCGGCTCCGCGGAGGGCAGGACCCTCACCCTCTGGCACTACGAGACCGGCAACAGCGCCATGGGCACCGCCTGGGCGCAGGCGATGAAGGACTTCGAGGCCGGCCACCCCGGCGTC
The DNA here is from genome assembly GCF_006874475.1 of Microbispora hainanensis. Classification (GTDB taxonomy): domain Bacteria; phylum Actinomycetota; class Actinomycetes; order Streptosporangiales; family Streptosporangiaceae; genus Microbispora; species Microbispora hainanensis. The sequence goes on along the minus strand of NZ_VIRM01000009.1, from coordinate 116,079 downwards.
AAGGTGAAGTTCGAGGAGAAGGGCTTCGAGCAGATCCAGAAGACCGCGGGCATGGTCCTCAACTCCGACCAGGCCCCGGACATCATGGAGTACAACAAGGGCAACGCCACCGCGGGCCTGCTGTCCAAGCAAGGTCTGCTCACCGACCTGACCGAGGAGGCCACCAAGCGCGGCTGGGACAAGCTGCTCAGCCCGTCGCTGCAGACCACCGCGAAGTATGACGAGCGCGGCATCATGGGCTCGGGCAAGTGGTTCGGCGTGCCGAACTACGGCGAGTACGTGATGGTCTACTACAACAAGGACATGTTCGATAAGGCGGGCATCAAGGTGCCCACCACGTTCGACGAGTTCACCGCCGCGCTCGACGCGTTCGCGAAGAAGGGCACCACGCCGATCGCGACGGCGGGCGCCGAATATCCGGCCCAGCAGCTGTTCTACCTGCTCGCGCTGAACAAGGCCAACCGTGCCTGGATCGACTCCTTCGAGCTCTACAAGGGCAAGGTCGACTTCCACGGTCCCGAGTTCACCTACGCCGCGCAGACCATCTCGGACTGGGTGAAGAAGGGCTACATCGGCAAGGACTCGGCCGGCATGAAGGCCGAGGACATGGGCGTGGCGTTCATCGGCGGCAAGTATCCGATCATGGTGTCGGGCAGCTGGTGGTTCGGCCGCATGCAGCAGGAGATCAAGGACTTCGAGTGGGGCTCGTTCCTGTGGCCCGGCCAGTTCGCCCCCGGATCCAGCGGCAACATCTGGGTCGTGCCGGAGAAGTCCGAGAACAAGGACCTCGCCTACGACTTCATCGACATCACGATGAAGAAGGAGATCCAGAACCTGCTCGGCAACTCGGGCGGTGTCCCGGTCGCGGCCGACCCAGCGGCGATCACCGACGCGCGGAACAAGGAGCTCATCGAGAACTTCAACAAGCTCTCGACGCAGGACGGCCTGGCCTTCTACCCTGACTGGCCGGCTCCCGGCTACTACGACGTGCTCGTCGCCGGCATCCAGGAACTGATCAACGGCAGCAAGAAGCCCGAGGAGGTCCTGGACGAGATCGCCCAGCCGTACAACGACAACCTGGCCGACATCGGCAACTAGTGACGGGCGGATCCCGGTGACCTGAGCACGGCGGGACCCGCTCTCCCCCCGACCCCGGCGGCGGGGCTACCTGACCGGTCTCCGCCGCCGGTCCCCTTCCGGAAAGGTCTGCACACATGGCACCACCCGTCGCGGGCGCGGCCCGCCCGCGCGGGAGGGGCGGCTACTGGCTCTACCTGGTTCCGAGCCTGGTGCTGTTCCTCGCGATCATCGTCGTCCCGTTCCTGATGAACGTGGCGACGAGCTTCACCCGCTGGTCCGGCGTCGGCACCCCCACCTGGATCGGGCTCGACAACTACACGAAGCTGTTCAAGGACGCGCGTTTCTGGGCGTCCTTCGAGCACAACGTCGCACTGATCATCGCGATGGCCGTGGTGCCGACGATCATCGGCCTGGTGCTCGCCGCCGCGCTGTTCGACTACATCGCCAAGCGGTTCGGCGGGCGTACGGCCTCGGCCCTGCGCGCGGCGTTCTACCTGCCGCAGGTGCTGCCCGTCGCGGTGGCCGGCGTGGTGTGGGGCTGGATGCTCCACCCGTCGTACGGCGCGGTGAACGAGATCTTCGGGATCAAGGTCAACTGGCTGGGCGACCCCGACATCGCGCTCGCGACGGTCATGGCGATCATGGTGTGGTTCCAGCTCGGCTACCCGGTCGTCATCTTCATGGCCGGGCTCCAGCGGGTCGATCCCTCCCTCTACGAGGCGGCCGAGATCGACGGAGCCTCGTGGTGGCGCAGGTTCTGGCACATCACGATCCCGCAGATCCGGCCGGAGATCTTCGTGGTGCTGCTGACCTGCACGATCGCGGCGCTGAAGGTGTTCGGGCCGATCTTCGTGCTGACCAGGGGAGGCCCCGGCTCCTCGACGATGGTGCCGTCGTACTTCTCCTATCTGAACTTCTTCGAGAAGGTCAACGTCGGCTACGGCTCGGCCATCGCGACCGTGCTCGCCCTGATCATCGTCGTGGTGACCTTCCTCTTCCTTCGGGTCCAGATGGGCGGCCAGGGGCGTGACCAGGAGAGTGACTCGTGAACGCCGATCGCACCTTCCGCCAGCCGGGACGGTGGGCCGTGCTCGCGGCGCTGGTCGTGCTCGCCGTCGTGATGCTCTTCCCCTTCGTCATCGTCACGCTCAACGCGTTCAAGTCACCGGCCGAATACTCCTCCAACGGTCCGCTGAGCCTGCCCCACGGGTTCTACCTCGACGGGATCATCGCCTTCTGGGACCGTGTCGACTTCGGCCTGAAGCTCTGGAACAGCCTCCTGATCAGCGGCGTCGTCGCGGTCGCCGCGGTGGTGCTGTCGGTGCTCAACGCGTACGCGCTGGGCATCGGCAAGGTCCGCGGCCGGCTGTGGATCCTCGTGCTGTTCCTGGTCGCCAACACGCTGCCGCAGGAGTCGCTGGTCTACCCGCTCTACTACCTGTCGAAGGAGGTGGGGCTGTACGACTCGAAGCTCGCCGTCATCCTGATCTTCACGGTGATCCAGGCGGCCTTCGGGACCTACCTGCTGTCGTCGGTGCTCGGGCAGTTCCCCCGCGGCATCCTGGAGGCGGCCGAGATCGACGGCGCGAGCAGGTGGCGCATGCTGTGGGGCATCGTCGTGCCCATCAGCCGCCCGACCCTCTCGGTGCTGCTCATCTTCTTCTTCATCTGGACGTGGAACGAGTTCTTCCTGCCGATGGTGTTCCTCATCTCCAACGACAACCAGACCGTGCCGGTCGCCCTGGGCGTCCTGCAGGGCGAGAAGATGATGGACGCCACCATGTCCAGCGCGTCCGCGCTGCTCGGCATCGTCCCCGCCGTGGCCTTCTTCCTGATCTTCCAGCGCACGCTGACCCGTGGCGTCACGGTCGGCGCCATCAAGTAGCACCCCTGAAAACAACCCCCGCATATCGAATAACACCCCCGAACAAACGCGTCACTACCTGACCTGGAGGCGCAATGTCCCATCGCCGTTCGGCGATGCTGTCCGCGTCGGCCGCCCTGGCTCTGGCACTGAGCATGGGCGCCGGACCCGCGAGGGCGGCCGGCGACTATCCGTTCCGCGACCCGTCGCTGCCGCTCGCCCAGCGCGTCGACGACCTGCTCGGCCGGCTCACGCTGGACGAGAAGGTCGCGATGCTGCACCAGTACGCCCCCGCGATCGACCGTCTCGGCATCAAGCTGTTCAAGACGGGCACCGAGGCGCTGCACGGCGTGGCCTGGTCCACCGACTACACCAACAACGGCGCCGTGGTCACCGCCAAGGGCACCGTCTTCCCCCAGGCGGTCGGCCTGGCCAGCACCTGGGACACCGACCTGATCAAGCGGGTCGGCTCCGCCGTCGGCGACGAGGCCCGCGGCTACCACGCTGAGAACCCCACCGTGTGGGGGCTCAACCTCTGGGCGCCGGTGGTCAACCTGCTGCGCGACCCCCGCTGGGGACGCAACGAGGAGGGCTACTCCGAAGACCCGCTGCTCACCGGCGCCATCTCCACCGCGTACGGCTCGGGCCTGGAGGGCGACGACCCCGACCACCTGAAGACGGCGCCCACGCTGAAGCACTACCTGGCCAACAACAACGAGGTCACCCGCGACACCACGTCGTCGGAGCTGCCGCCGCGGGTGAAGCACGAATATGACGAGGCGGCCTTCAAACCGGCCATCGAGGCCGACGCGGCGACCGGGGTGATGGCGTCGTACAACCTCGTCAACGGCCGGCCGAACACGGTCAACCCCGACCTGAACGACGTCGTCCGCTCCTGGACGGACCGGACGCTGTTCAACGTCTCCGACGCCTGGGCGCCGAACAACCTCGTGCAGACCGAGAAGTACTACGCGACCCAGGCCGAGGCCGACGCCGCGCTGATCAAGGCGGGGCTCGACAGCTTCACCGTGGACGACGCCAACGGCGCGCCGACGGTCACGGCCGTCAAGGAGGCGCTGTCGAAGGGGCTGCTCACGCGGGCGGACGTCGACAACGCCGTGCGGCACCAGCTCGGCATCCGCTTCCGGCTCGGCGAGTTCGACCCCGACGGCGGGCCGTACGGGAAGATCACCAAGGATGTGATCAACAGCCCGGCGAACCAGAAGCTGGCCCGCGAGACCGCGGCCAAGGCGATGGTGCTGCTGAAGAACTCCGGCGGCGCCCTGCCGCTGAAGCCCGGCAAGAAGGTCGCCGTGGTCGGCCCGCTGGCCGGCGTGCTCTACACCGACTGGTATTCGGGCAGCCTGCCCTACAAGGTGACCCCGCTCGACGGGATCAAGGAGCGGGCGGCGTCGGTGGCCTCCTCGGAGGGCGTCGACCGCATCGCGCTGAAGGACGTCGCCACCGGCAGGTACATCAGTGCCCCCGCGTCCGGCGGCGACCTCAAGGAGAGCGCGACGGCCCTCGGCGACACCGAGCAGTTCGACGCGTTCGACTGGGGTCAGGGCGTGCTGACGCTGCGCAGCGTGGCCAACGGCAAGTACGTCAGCCGGGCCAACTGGGCCACCCTGGCCAACACCGCCGACCAGCCGTCCGGCTGGTTCGTGCAGGAGCAGTTCGCGCTCGAGCCGCAGTCCGACGGCACCGTCCTGCTGCGGTACGCCGGTTACGAGACGGCCTACGACTGGTTCGGGCCCGGCAAGTACGTCAAGGCGGAGGCCGACGGCTCGCTCGGCCTGACCACGGCCGACCAGGCCACGCACTACGCCAAGGAGGTCGTCTCGCGCGGCGTGGACGACGCCGTCGCCAAGGCCAGGGCCGCCGACGTGGCGGTCGTCGTGGTCGGCAGCATGCCGTTCATCAACGGCCGCGAGGACCACGACCGCACCGACATGAACCTCGCCGAGGGCCAGGAGGCGCTGGTCAAGGCCGTGAAGGCGGCCAACCCCAACACCGTGGTGGTGCTGGAGAACAGCTATCCGACCACGATCAACTGGGAGCAGGACAACGTCCCCGCGATCCTGTGGACCACGCACGCGGGCGCCGAGACCGGGCACGCCCTCGCCGACGTGCTGTACGGCGACGTCAACCCGGCCGGGCGGCTCACCCAGACGTGGTATCGGTCCGCGGACGACCTGCCGGGCATCCTCGACTACGACATCGTCAAGAAGGACCGGACCTACCTGTACTACCAGGGCAAGCCGCTCTATCCGTTCGGCTACGGCCTGTCGTACACGTCGTTCTCCTACCAGGGTCTCAAGGCCGTCCAGAAGGGCGACGCGTACGAGGTCTCGGTCAAGGTGACCAACACCGGCTCCCGGGCCGGCGACGAGGTCGTGCAGCTCTACACCCACCAGCACCGCTCGCGGGTGAAGCAGCCGGTCAAGCAGTTGCGCGCGTTCGAGCGGGTGACGCTGGCGCCGGGTCAGACCAAGACGGTCGCCTTCACCGTCAAGAAGAGCGACCTGGCGCTCTGGGACGTGACGCGCGACAAGTGGACCGTCGAGAACGCCACCCACGACGTGCTCGTCGGGTCGTCCTCGGCGAACATCCGCCAGCGGGCGACGATCAACGTCAAGGGTGAGAACATCCCCCACCGCGACCTGTCGAAGACGACCCGCGCGGCCGACTTCGACGACTACTCGGGCATCCACCTGGTCGACGAGACCAAGGTGCGCGGCGACGCGGTGGCGGGCGCGAACGGCGGCTGGATCGCCTTCACGGACGTTCAGCTCCGCAAGCCCCGCACGGTGAAGGCCGGGGTGGCCTCCACGGGCGGCGGGAGCATCGAGGTGCGTCTCGGCTCGCCGACCGGCGCCAAGGTGGCCACGATTCCGGTCGCCGCCACCGGCGGGATCTACTCCTGGGCCGCCGCGACCGCTCCCGTGTCCGGCGCGAACGGCGTGAAGGACGTGTATCTGGTCTTCACCGGCGACGTCCGGATCAAGGACCTCGCCCTGAGCTGAGGCTCCCCGCCGAGGACGACGGACGCCCCGCGCACATGCGCGGGGCGTCCGTGCCGGTTCAGGGCGCCGGTTCAGGGCGCCGGTTCAGGGTGCCCGTTCAGCCCGCCGTCGGCCGGAAGGTGGCGGCCCGCCCCGCAGGTGCTCGGGGGCCATCTAGGCGGGCGCGCCCAGCACTCCCTCGCCGGTGAACCTCCGCCGCGTTCCCGGGGCCGAACGCGCGGGCGATGCCGAAGTCGATCACCGGTGGGCCGTCGGGGCCCAGCAGCACGTTGGCCGGCTTCAGGTCGCGGTGCACGACGCCCGCGTCCGGCTCGGCGGAGTAGACCACCGCGTGTGCGGTCTCGGTGATCCGGCCGAGCAGTCACCGAACCGCTCCCGATCGTCCGGTCGTAACGGGCTGGTGGCGAGCAACTCGCCCTCCGTTTCGAGGCGGTCCGTCTCTGGAGGCCCCCATTATGCGTCGATCACGGGGCCTGCGCCGGATTTGGTCGGGCGATCAATCACGCTTTCGCTATTCTCCCCCATATGGCCGAATCGCTGAGGGGGACGCTGGCCTCGCGATACCACCTCCTACGCCCGCTGGGCTCCGGTGGCATGGGCACGGTGTGGCTGGCCACAGACTCCGTGCTCGACCGCGAGGTCGCGATCAAGGAGCTCCGCCTCCCGGAGGGTCTCGGCGAGCGCGAGCGGGCCGAGCTGATCGCCAGGGTCATGCGCGAGGCCGAGGTCACCGCGCGCGTCCGGCATCCCGGGATCGTCGCACTCCACGACGTGCTCCTCCAGGACGGCAGGCCGTGGATCGTCATGGAGCTGCTGCACGGCCACGACCTCGCCCGGCAGATCACCGCGTACGGGCCGATGCCGTACCGGCAGGTGGCGGACCTCGGCGCCCGCCTGCTCGACGCGCTGTCGGCCACGCACGCCGAGGGCGTGCAGCACCGGGACGTCAAGCCGGGCAACGTCTTCCTCTCGGCCGACGGCCGGGTGCTCCTGACCGACTTCGGCATCGCCCGCCCGGCCGACCAGGCGTCGATCACCGAGGCCGGCCTGATGGTCGGCTCACCGGGATTCATCGCCCCGGAACGGCTCGCGGGGGAGCCCGGCGGCCCGGCCTCCGACCTGTGGTCGCTCGCCGCCACCCTCTACACGGCCGCCGAGGGCGTCGCGCCCTACCAGGGCAGGCATTCCGAGGTGATCCGGGCGACCCTCACCCAGGCGCCCCGTCCGCCGGTGCTCGCTGGACCGCTCGGCCCGGTGCTGACGTGGATGATGGCGCGCGAACCGGCCGTCCGCCCCGACGCGGCGACCGCTCTCGGGCTGCTGCGGCAGGTGGCCGACGGCGGCGTCCCCGACCTCGGCTCCCGGCGCGGCCTGCGGATCGAGGCGCGGAAGCGGACTCCCCGGTGGTGGTACGCCGCCGGGGCCGTCGTCCTGGCCGGCGTCGTGGCCGCAGTGGCCGCGGTCGTATTCTCCGCCGCGCCGGGCGAGCCGCCCCACGACCCCGTACGCCGGGTCTCGCCCACCTTCGACGGCGCCGTGGACCTGTGCCGCGCGCTGCCGTCCGGGGAGGTGCGGCGCATGCTGGGCGCTGCGGCGCAGCCCCGGCCGGGCAGGGCGAGCTGCCAGTGGACCGTCAAGGGCAGCGGCATCGAGCTGAGCGCGGAGACCGACTCCGACACGCCCGAGCCGTGGAAACTCGACACGGCCGCGGCACAGACGCTGATGGAAGGGCTGCGCAGGCAGTACGCGTCGGGGCCGCGCGACACGAGCTGGCTCTGGTACGAGATCGGCCTCGACGGCAGGACCCAGGTCATCGAGACGGCGGCACGGGAGACGCCCGGCCTGGCCGACGAGGCGTTCGCCTTCGACCTCACCACCCCCGACGGCAGGGCACAGGCCGCCTACGTGTACTTCAGGCTCGGCGACCTCGTCCTCCGGCTCCAGTTCGCCGATCTCGACGTGAGCTCCCCGGCCGCCCTGCGCGATCGGGCCGTCGCGGCGGCGTCGGCGGCGGCCGAGGGCCTGAGGGGGCTGGCCTGACCGTGGACGTGCTCGCCGGGCGTTACCGCCTCGCCGAACCGCTCGGCGAGGGCGGCGGTGGCACGGTCTGGCGTGCCCACGACGAGCTGCTGCGGCGGGAGGTGGCGATCAAGCAGTTGCACGTCCCGCCGGGCCTGGACGACCGGCAGCGCGCCGACTTCCTCGGCAGAGCCGTCGAGGAGGCCCGGGCGGCCGGACGGCTCACCCACCCGTCCATCGTGACGGTCCACGACGTCGTCGGGCACGCCGGGCAGCCCTGGATCGTCATGGATCTGGTGCCGGGCCGCTCCCTCGACAAGATCATCCGAGAGGACGGGCCGCTGACATCCGAGCGCGTGGCCGAGATCGGGCTGGCCGTGCTCGACGCGCTGGAGGCGGCCCACGCCCGGGGCATCCTGCACCGCGACGTCAAACCGGCCAACGTCCTGATCGGGCCGGACGGCCGCGCCCTGCTCACCGACTTCGGGATCGCCGCGCCGGTCGGCGGCACCGGGCACTCCTGGCAGAGCTCGGCGGGCTCGCCCAACTACATGTCCCCGGAACGGTTCCGCGACGAGCCGGACGGGCCGCCCTCCGACCTGTGGTCCCTCGGGGCCACGCTCTACACCGCCGTCGAGGGGGAGCCGCCGTTCCATCGCAACATGGCGGCCGCGCTGGTCGCCGCCGTCCTGCTCCACGAGCCCCGGCCGATGACCCGGGCCTCGCGGGTGCTCGCGTGGATCGTGCTCGCCCTGCTGGACAAGGACCCGGCGCGTCGCCCGCCGCCCGAGGTCGTACGGCAGGCCCTGCACGCCGCCGCCGCGCCGCCCGCCTCCGCCTCGGCGCCCGCCGGCCGGCCCGGCGGAATGTGGCGGCTCGTCGCCATCGCGGCGGTGGTGGTCGTGGTCGGCCTCGCGGCGGGCCTGGGCGCCTGGTTCCTCATGTCCGGGAAACAGGGCGGCTCGGGGCGGTTCGCCGCCGTCCCCGACGCCTGCCGCAGCCTGACCACCGAACAGATCCGTGACGTCCTCGGCGCCACGCCGCGTGGGAGACCCGCCGCCGAGGGGCGATGCGAGTGGAAGGAGCACGCCACCGGCCACGACGGGACGATCACGGTCGGATACCGGTTGCCGGCCGAGGGGGAGGGGGAGGCCGCGGCCTCCCGCGACCTCGCGGCGGAGCGGGCCGCGCGGTGCGCCGCCCCGCGCGACCTGCCCGGGATCGCCGACGAGGCCTTCACCTGCGACTCCTCCGACCCCGCCACCGGGACCACCGGGGCCACGGTCTGGTTCCGCCTCAGCAATCTCATCGTCGAGGTCGCCTACCGGCGTGCCGGTGACCCCTCGGTCACCCCCGCCGACCGGCGCACGGCCGAGCGCGCCGCCGAACTCGTCGGCATCGGGCTCGGGTGACCTCCCGCTCAGCATCTGTAGGAGACCCCCATGACCAGCGGTGACGACGCCCCCGTCGAGCCCGGCGCGACGCCTCCCCGGGACGACCGCCCCGGGCAGGGCATGCCGCCGTACCCGCCTCAGGGCCACCCCCAGCCGGGGGTTCCGCCCTACCCGCCCCCATACGGCCCGCCGCCCGGCTCGCAGCCAGGTCCGCAGCCGGGTCCCCAGCCGGGTCCGCAGTCTGGTCCCCAGCCGGGCTCAGCGTTCGGCCCGCAGGCCGGTTCACAGTTCGGTGCGCCGCTCGCTCCGCAGCCCGGAATGCCGGGGGCTCAACCGCCGCAGCCGGGTGCATACGGTCCGCCGCAGCCGGGTGCGTATCCCGCCGGTCCTCAACCGCAGCAGGGCGGGTATCCGGGTCCGCCGCCCGGTGCGCAGCCGGGCGCGTACGGTCCGCCGCCGCAGGGCGGGTATTCCGGGCCACAGCAGCAGGGCGGGTATCCGGGTTCCCCGCCTGGTGCGCAGCCGCAGCCGGGTGCGTACCCCGCCGGTCCTCAGCGGCAGGCGGACGGGTACCCCGGGCCCCAGCCGGGTGCGTACCCCGGTTCACCTCCCGGTGCGCAGCAGGGCGGATACCCCTCCCCGGGCCCCTATCCCGGTCCTCCGGCCGGGCCGCAGCCGCACCCCGGTGCTTATCCGGGTGCCGTGCCCGGTGGCGCCCCGCAGCCGCCCTCACCCCAGCCGTCTCCATCACCGTCGCAGCCACCGCAGTCGAATCCCTATCCCTATCCGTCCCAGGGCGGGCAGGGCGGTCTGCCGCCCGGCGGCCCGCCGTCCGGGCAGCCGGGGCAGGGCTGGCAGGCGGCGACACCGCCTCCGCCCGAGCTGTGGCAGATGCCGACCCAGCCCTCCGCCCCGGCGCGGCGGGGATGGGTGCTGCCGGTGGCGGCGGTCGTCGCCGTACTGGTGGTGGCCGGGGGGACGTTCGCCTTCATGACGGTGCGCCAGACGGGGACGACCACCAAGGCGGGTGCGACGACGACGGCGGCGGCGACGGCCGAGAAGTCGGCGTCGGCCGCGCCGGTGGCGGCGACCGCCGACGTGTGCTCCATGCTCGACCCGGACGAGGCGGAGCGCCTCGTGCCGGGAGCCACCATCGACTCCTCGACGAACGACAACCGTGGCGACAGCCTGGTCAGCTACGTCCGCTACACGTGCGGCTGGGTCAACCGGAACATCTCGTACAAGGACCTCATCCGCAGCCGTGAGATCACGGTGAACGTGTCCAAGTATGAGGCGATCGGGACGACCACGGCCGAGAAGTCGGCGCGGATCCAGTTCGACGGCGAGTTCAAGCAGTACAAGTACCAGGAGACCCACTCGGACAAGGAGCACTACTACTCGCCGGTCCAGGAGTTTCAGGGCATCGGCGACCAGGCGGCCGCGCAGTATCAGTGGACGCGTGAGGGCGACAAGTACTGGTACTCCTTCGGCCAGGGAGTCGGCCGGGTGGGTGACGTGGTCTTCCAGGTGAAGTACGAGGCGAGCCAGAAGAAGAAGGAAGCCGATTTCCTCTCGACGGAGAGCACGCAGTCGGTCACCGAGGAGAACGCCCTGCGGGAGGTGAAGGGCCTGCTCGGACAGCTCGCCAAGTCGGTGACCGCCTGGCGGGCCGGACAGCCGCTGCCCTACCACGCGCGCCCCAAGCCGAGCCCGACGCCGTCGCCCTCGCCCACGAAGATCCCCCTGCCCCGGGCCTGCGTGAGCCTCAAGACGCTGGCGGCCACCCTGGTGCCGGACACCGAGGGTGCGGCGGTGCGGAGCAAGGAGGGCAAGTCGAACGTCTCCCAGTGCCAGTGGTGGAACGAGAAGCTGCCGCTCGGCGGAGGAAAGGTCCGGTGGCGCAACCTGCGAATCGCCATCCACACCTTCTGGGACGAGGAATCCGCCCGCTACTACCTCATCGACCAGCGCTCGAAGACCAAGTTCACGGAGAGCAGCAAGATCGGCGGCATCAAGTGGGGCAAGGTCGAGAAGCTGACCGGCTTCGGGCAGGAGGCGTTCGGCCAGGCGATCCAGCAGCGCACCGACACCGCCCAGGGCAACCGGTACGAGATCTACGCCCTGGACGGCAAGAACGTCATATGGGTGCTGCTGTCCGGCAGTGACCGCCCGGAGAACACACCGATCAACGCGCCCGATTCCGTGCTCATGGACCCGAAGGAGGCGGTCACCGGGGCGAAGTCGGTGGCCAAGGCCCTGCTCGACGCTCTGTGAGCCGGTGTTCGTGCAGGTTTAGGCGGGTATCTCCCCCCTCGACCGCGAGTCGACGGGGGGAAACCATGGCTACCTGTGAGGTCTGTGGCAACGATTACGACATGGCCTTCGAAGTGCACTCCCAGGGAGCGGTGCACGTCTTCGACAGCTTCGAATGCGCCATCAGCCGGATGGCTCCCGTGTGCGAGCACTGCGGGTGCCGCATCGTGGGCCACGGCTCGGAGTTCGACGGCCGCTGGTTCTGCTGCGCGCACTGCGCCCGGGAGGCGGGTGCGACCAGGATTGTCGACCGAGAGGTCACGGGCGCCGTCGCACGCTAGGGAGCGTCTGGCACATGCTGCCCGTCGCGATCGCGGCGCCGCCCGGGCCGCGCGCAGCAGGGCCATGATCTTGTCGGACGCGACCGAGAACGGCGGGCCGGCTTGACGGTCATGAGGGCCTCCGCGCGGGATCCACTCCCGCCGGAGGCCCTCATGCCGCGCAACCCGCTCAGGGCTCGAACGCGACCAGGCGGATGATGAGGAATCCCTCGCCCTCGCGCTTCGGCGGCAGCGTGGTGCCGGGCACTGCCTCGAACACCTCCGGGTGCTCGTCCCTGGTCACCACGCAGAACAGGTCGTCCGGCAGGGTCATGCCCAGCGCCATGGCCCGCCTCGCCGCGGCGTAGAAACTGCCACCCGCCTCCAGGTCGGCGGCGACCGTCTCGGCCGCCGGCCGGTCGGGCACCCGGATGCGGGCCACCCGGGCCCGCTCCGGCCGGGCCGAGCGGGCACGGAGATAGTCCTCGATCTCCCACACGAGCAATTCGCCGAGGTAATGCGAGATGTCCCTCTTCACGGTGCTCAGACTCACCTATGGCGGTTGATTCCCGTTTGCACTCCGGTTGCTCCGGGATCCGCCCGCGCCCCTCGTCTCACCCGGGTGCCTGCCCCTGGATTCACATGACGCTGCACGGTAGTCTTTAGTTAGTTTCTTAGCCAAACAAATGTCGGAGGAGTCGAGTGCCACCAGGTTACCCGGGAGGCGCTGGGGCCGGTGGCCGGTGTCAAGCCGGGCGCGGGACTGCCCGCGCGTCCGTGCGCGCCACGATTCCGGCCGCCGCTGTCGTGTCAAATTGCTCGCAATTGCGGCATGATGAGCCCGAGCGGGAACGGGGCGGACATTGATCACATCGCACAACGGGCCACAGCCGGCCGACTTCACCGACGTGCGGGCGACCAACCTTGCCGTCGTGCTGCGGTTCGTCAGGGAGAACGCCCCCTGTTCGCGCGCCGACATCGCCGCCTCGACGGGCCTCAACAAGGCCACGGTGTCCAGCCTGGTCGCCGACCTCATCGACCGGCGCCTGCTCCGCGAGACCGGCCTGACCGAGCACCGCGTGGGCCGGCCCGCCACCATGCTCGTCCTGGACGGCTCGCCGTACGCCGCGATCGGCATCGAGGTCAACGTCGACTACATCACGGCGGTCGCGGTCGACCTCAAGGGCGAGGAGCTCCTCAACTGGCGGCGGTCCTTCCCCGGCGGCACCTCCAGCGCGGGGCAGGCGGTCGTCGCCATGGCGGCGCTCGCCCGGCGGGTCATCAGCCGCATGACCAAGGAGGCCCGGCAGGTGCTCGGCCTGACCGTGGCCGTGCCCGGTCTCGTCGACGTCAACGGGAACGTGCGGGTCGCCCCCAACCTGGGCTGGCGCGACGCGGACCTGGCGGGCGACCTCACCAAGGCGCTGCGCGACCCCGGTTTCCCCGTGCTGGTGGACAACGACGCCAACCTCGCCGCCCTGGCGGAGCACCGGTTCGGGCCCCACCGCAACGCCGCCAACCTCGTCTACGTGACCGGCGAGGTCGGCGTGGGCGCGGGCATCGTCATGGACGGCCGGCTCAGGCGGGGCGGGCAGGGCTACAGCGGCGAGATCGGCCACATCGAGCTCGATCCCGCCGGGCCCACCTGCCGCTGCGGCCGGCGCGGCTGCCTGGAGGCCGTCGCCGGGATCGGCGCGATCCTCGCGCACACCGCGCCCGACGCCTCGCCGTCCGAGCTCGAACTCGAAATCGACGAGGTCGTACGGCGCGCACGCAACGGCGAACGGGACATCCTCGCGCTGCTGGAGGACGTGGGACGCCACCTCGGCAGAGGAATGGCCGCCGTGGCCAACATGCTCAACCCGGAGGTCGTGATCCTCGGGGGCTACTACGTGCCGCTGGCGCCCTGGCTCGTCGCGTGCGCGGAGGAGGAGATGTACGGCAGGGTGCTCGCCCCGGGCGGGGGAGGCTGCCGCCTTGAGGTGTCCACGCTCGGGTACGGCGCCGCCGCGCTCGGGGCCGCCGCACGGGTGCTCGACTCGGTCGACTCCGGCCGCCTGCCCGCCCAACGCTGACCCTCACCCCGCCCGCAACTCCCGCCGCCGACACCGCGGGCGGCGGACGCCGGGGCGTGGGGGGTCAGGCCGTCCGCCGCAACCCTTGCCGCGACCGCCGCGCGCCGGGCTGTGGGCACCGCTCTGCGCGGTGCCGGGGGCAGACCCATGCGCCCGATGCATCGGTCCCGGCGGCAGGTGTAACGGAATCGAGCGCCTGCGAACCCGGCCGGGGCGCGAGGCGTCGAACATTGCACTGCCGACGAATTGGACCATGATGAACACACGCCTGCTGCCCGCCGCCGCGGTCTGCGCCACGCTCACGGCCGCGCTGGCCACCCCGGCATTCGCCACCCCCGCGCTGGCCGTTCCCGCGCTGGCCACGCCCGCCGCCGCTCCGGCCGCCGTCTCCGCCGCGCCCAAGCCCCTCACCGGGGTCGCCGTCTACCTGTCGTACGACAAGGAGGGTTTCCCGGTCAGCCGTTACGAGCCCGGCAAGGGCTTCACGAAGCTGGGCGCCATGCCGATGACGGGTCAGTTCTCCGCATCCCCCGACGGCAGGAAGCTCGCCTGGATCACCAGCGCCGGGTATGTGCGGGTCGGCGACGGCCGCAGGGTCACGACCGCGGCCAAGGGCGCCGCGGCCGGGTTCCCGTGTGCGACTCCGGTCTGGTCGCCCGACTCGCGGCGGGTCGCGTACGTAGGGAAGGGCAACTCGGACGCGCGGTCGATCTCGGTCGTCGGCGCCGACGGCAAGGGCCGCGGGAAGGCGGGCACGACCCTCGGGCTGTGCCACCTGGCCTGGTCGGCCGACGGCCGCTACCTCGCCGGGTACGCCGGGACGACCGAGGGCGTGTACCGCCTCGACGTGAAGACCGGCAAGGCGTCCAAGGTCAAGGGCGTCGGCCTCGCCAACCACGTGCAGAGCCTGTCTCCCGACGGCTCGAAGGTCGTCGTGGCGCCGCTGTCGAGGAACGCGCCGGGGGGCGACGGCTCCTGGCCGGGGAGCTTCCGCCCGGCCGTGGTCGACGTGGCCACCGGAAAGAAGGTCGCCATCCCGGTGAAGGGCTCGCTCATCGGCGCCTGCTACCTGCGCGACGGCCGCCTCGTCGTCCGGGTCGCCGGGCGGACCGCCAACACCCTGGTCGTGCTCGACAGGAACGGCAGGCAGGTGCAGCGGCTGACCGAACCGGCCGCGGCCAGGCGGCAGGCACTGCTGCAGATCGTCGGCTGACACACGAGCATCGGCGGGAAGCGCGGGCGCGGACCGGCCGGGACTCCCGGTCCGCGCCCGGCTCCGCGTACAGCCCGCGCCCCCCGCACGCGGCCCGCGCCCGCCTCAGCGCCAGGGCCGGCGTATGGCCCCGCGCGCGCCTTCGCCCTACAGCCCGCCGCCCTCCCCGCACGCGGCCCGCGCCCGGCTCCGCATCCGCCGGACGTCGATGTGGACATCGAGGTGAAACCGGTGCGAACAAGGGTCTTGACCTGAGCCGAGGATGAGGGCACTCTTCCGGATAAGCCCGGATTTACACGCCGGAAACTTGTGGTAACCCTTTCGAAGCGCTTCGACGACAGCGCTTCCTCAACCGAACATGCGGATCCTCGCGACGCCCCTCATGGGCGCGTTTTTCGGCAGGTCATCGAAGCGCTTCGACGCGAAGGGTGAGTCTCCAGATGAACGAACCGGCGAGACACGACCAGGACCCGGCATTCCGGAACCCCGCGCTGTCTCCCGCCGAACGGGTGGACGACCTGCTCGGCAGGCTCACGCTCGACGAGAAGATCGGCCTGCTGCACCAATACCAGGCGCCGGTGGAGCGGCTCGGCCTGCGGGGCTTCCGCACCGGCACCGAGGCCCTGCACGGCCTGGCCTGGCACGGCCCCGCCACCGTGTTCCCCCAGGCCGTCGGCCTCGCCAGCACCTGGAACCCGGACCTGGTCCGCCAGGTGGGGGAGGCGACCGGCGACGAGGTCATGGCCTTCCACCACAAGGACCCGCAGAGCGTGGGCCGCAACGTCTGGGCACCGGTGGTCAACCCGCTGCGCGACCCGCGCTGGGGCCGCAACGAGGAGGGTTACTCCGAGGACCCCTGGCTGACCGGGGTGATGGGCACGGCCTACGCGAGCGGCCTGCGCGGGGGCCAGGCCGTGCTGAAGACCGCGCCCACGCTGAAGCACTTCCTCGGCTACAACAACGAGACCGACCGGTGCGTGACCTCCAGTGCGCTGCCGCCGCGCGTGCTGCACGAATACGAGCTCAAGGCGTTCCGCCCGGCGCTGGAGGCCGGGGCCGCGGTGGCCGTCATGCCGTCGTACAACCTCGTCAACGGCCGGCCGGCCCACCTGTCGCCGCTGATCGCCGGCCACCTGCGGACGTGGGCGCCCGACGACGTCCTCGTGGTCAGCGACGCGTACGCGCCAGGTAACCTCGCCGGGCCGCAGGGCTACCACAAGGACCTGCCCGAGGCGTACGCGCACGCGATCAAGGCCGGGCTGGACAGCTTCACCCAGGACGACGCCGACACCGCCGCCACCCTGGGCCACGTCAGGACCGCGCTCGATCGCGGCCTGCTGACCGAGGCCGACATCGACGCCGCCGCCCGGCACGCGCTGTCGATCCGGGTGCGCCTGGGCGAGTTCGACCCCGCCACGCCGTACGACGACATCACCCACGACGTCGTCAACAGTCCCGAGCACCGGCGGCTCGCGCGGAAGGCGGCCCGCCAGTCGATCACCCTGCTCAAGAACGACGGCCTGCTGCCGCTGGCGGCCCCGCGTACGGTCGCGGTGATCGGCCCGCTGGCCGACGCGCTGTTCGAGGACTGGTACAGCGGCACGCTGCCCTACCAGGTCACGGCCCTGGCGGGGCTCGCCGGGCGGTGCGAGACCGTCTACTGCGAGGGCGTCGACCGGGTGGCGCTGCGCACCGAGGGCGGGTATGTCGGCGCGTCCGCCGACCCCGCCGGAGGGCCGCTGTACGTCGGGAGCGAGCGCTCCTGCTTCGACGTGTTCGACTGGGGCGGCGGCGCGTACGCGTTCCGGTCCTGCGCCAACGGGCGGCACGTGTCGGCGGGCGAGGACGGCGTGCTGTCCAACGACCAGCCGGGGCCGAACGGCTGGGAGGTGCGCCAGACCTTCCGGATCGAGGAGCGGCCGCGGGGCGTGGTGCTGCGCAACATCTCCTCGGGCCGGTACGTCACCGTGACCGGCGGCGTCGTGCGCACGACCGACGACCCCGACACCGCGTCCGTGCTGGCCCTGGAGCCCGTCGAGAGCGGCGCGGCCCGCGCGGCGGAGGCGGCGGCCCGCGCCGACGTCGCGATCGTCGTGCTCGGCGACCACCCGCTGGTGAACGGCCGCGAGACCGAAGACCGCGCGACGCTGGCGCTGCCCGAGCGGCAGGAGGCCCTGCTGAAGGCCGTCCACGCGGCCAACCCGGCGACCGTGCTGGTGGTCTCCAGCGGCTACCCCTTCGCCGTGACCTGGGCGCAGGAGCACCTGCCCGCGATCGTCTGGTCGGCCCACGGGGGCCAGGAGTACGGCCACGCGCTCGCCGAGGTGCTGCTCGGCGACGAGGACCCGGGCGGCCGGCTCACCCAGACGTGGTATCGCTCGGCCGCCGAGCTGCCCGACCTGCTCGACTACGACATCATCGCCTGCGACGCCACCTACCTCTACTACCGTGGCCGGTCGCTCTATCCGTTCGGGCACGGCCTGAGCTACACCCGCTTCGCCTACTCCGGCCTGGAGCTGTCGTCGGCCGACCTCGCCGAGGGCGACACGCTGACCATCTGGGTGACCGTGACGAACGAGGGCGGACGCGCGGGGGAGGAGGTCGTGCAGTTCTACACCCACCAGCGGCGCTCCCGGGTGAAGCAGCCCCTGCGCCAGCTGCGCGGCTTCGTCAAGGTGCGGCTCGCGCCGGGCGAGAGCCGTACGGTGTCGGTGGACGTGCCGGTCGGCGACCTCGCCTTCTGGGACGTGACGCGGGGCAGGTTCGTGGTCGAGGAGGCCGCGCACACGGTGCAGGTGGGCGCCTCGTCGGGGGACATCCGGCTGTGCGCGCCGTTCCGGGTGCGCGGCGAGCGCATCCCGCCGCGCGACCTGACCTCGGGGCCACTGGACGCGGCCGATCACGACGAGTACGACGGTGTGGTGCTGTGCGACGCCGCTCTCGACGCCGGCGACGCGGTCCGCTCCACGGGACCGGGGGCGTGGATCGCCTTCAAGGACTGCGACTTCGGTGGGGACTTCGGTGGGGACTTCGGTGGGGACTTCGGTGGGGACTGCGGCGGGGGCTTCGGTGATCAGGGCCCGTCGGCCTGCCTGCTCGCGGTGGCGAGCGACGAGGGCGGCGTGGTCACGCTGCGGCTCGACGATCCTCTGATCGGCGAGGTCGCCGGCGCGGTCAGCATTCCGCCCACCGCGACCAGGCATGATTTCGTGGAGGTGAGCACCCCTCTGGCGGGAGCCGCGGGAGTGCGCGATCTTTATGTGGTGTACGAGAGCGAGGGGGTCACGGTGAGCGCGTTGGGGTTCTGCCCGTGAGGACCGTGACGATCGCCGATGTCGCCAAGCACGCGGGGGTCGCCGTCAGCACGGTGTCGTACGTGCTGAGCGGCAAGCGGGCGATCTCGGCGACCACCCGGCAGCGGGTCCTGGACAGCGTGCGGGTCCTCGGTTATCACCCCAACGCCGGCGCCCGCGCCCTGGCGAGCAAGCGGGCGAAGGTCATCGCCCTGGTGCTGCCGCTGCGGGCGGGCATGAACCTGCCGGTCCTCATGCAGTTCGCGACCTCGGTCGTCACCACCGCCCGCCAGTACGACCACGACGTGCTGCTCATGACGGCCGACGAGGGGACGGAGGGGCTGCACCGGGTGGCGGCCAGCGCGCTGGTCGACGGACTGCTGCTGATGGACGTGGAGATCCACGACCCCCGCGTGCCGCTGCTGCGCAAGCTCGCCGAGCCGGCCGTGCTGATCGGTTTCCCCGCCGACCCCGAAGGGCTGACCTGCGTCGACCTCGACTTCGCCCGCGCCGGGGCGCTGTGCGCCGACCACCTGGCCGACCTCGGCCATCGTGAGATCGCGCTGCTGGGCGCGCCGCGCGTGGTCTACGAGCGCGGCACGGGTTTCGCCGAGCGGACGATGGCGGGTTTCGTCGAGGCGGCCCGGCGGCACGGGATCGAGGCCGACGCGCGGCCCTGTGAGGAGTCGTTCGACGAGGTCCAGGCCGCCGTCAAGCTGCTGCTCGACGAGCGGCCGGGCCTGTCCGGGCTCGTCGTGCACAACGAGGCGGCCGCCGGCCACGTGCTGGGGGCGTTGCGGATCCTCGGGAGGCGGGTGCCCGAGGACGTCTCGGTGGTGGCGATCTGCCCGGACGACATCGCCGAGCGGGCCAGCCCCGCGCTGACCTCCGTGCTCATTCCCGCCGAGGACGTCGGCAGGCAGGCGGTCCGGCTGCTCATGGCCAAGCTGGACGGCCAGGCCGTCCCGGAGTCGACGCTCCTCGAACCTCGGCTGACGATTCGCGAAAGTTCACGATGATCTCATTTCCCGACGGCTTCCTGTGGGGGGCCGCGACCGCGTCGTACCAGATCGAAGGAGCGGTCCACGCCGACGGCCGCGTGCCCTCGATCTGGGACACCTTCTCCCACACGCCCGGGATGGTCGCCGACGGCCACACCGGCGACGTGGCCTGCGACCACTACAACCGCTATCTCGAGGACGTCGAGATCATGGCGTGGCTGGGGCTGAAGGCCTACCGGTTCTCGGTGGCCTGGCCGCGACTCGCCGACCTGAGCTTCTACGACCGGCTCGTCGACGCCCTGCTCGCCAAGGGCATCACGCCGGTCGCGACGCTCTATCACTGGGATCTCCCGCAGACGCTGCAGGACACCGGCGGCTGGACCAACCGCGAGACCGCCTTCCGGTTCGCCGACTACGCCGCCGTCGCGCACCGGCTCCTCGGCGACCGCGTCGGCGTCTGGACGACGCTCAACGAGCCCTGGGTGTCGGCGTTCGTCGGGCACGGGTCGGGCCGGCACGCGCCCGGGGTGACCGACCCGGCCGCCGCGTTCACCGCCGCCCACAACCTGATGCTGGGGCACGGCCTGGCCGTGCAGGCGCTGCGCGCGGGAGGCGCGGAGTCGGTCTCGCTGACGCTGAACCTGACGCCGATCCTCGGCGACCCCGAGCCGGCCCGCCTGATCGACGGGCTGGCGAACCGGCTCTTCCTCGACCCCGTGCTGCGTGGCGAGTATCCCGCCGACGTCCTCGCCCATCTGGAGCGTTTCACCAAGGTCAATCTGGGCGACCTGCCGACGATCGCGCAGCCGATCGACGTGCTCGGCGTCAACTACTACACGATCAACCGGGTCGTCGCCGACCCCTCCGCCGAGGGGCATCCGGAGTATCCCGGCAGCGAGGGCATCGCCTGGGAGGACCCGCAGGGCGAGGTCACCGAGATGGACTGGGAGATCAACCCCGCCGGTCTGGAGGACCTGCTCGTACGGCTGTCGCGCGACTACCCCGGCACGCCCCTGATGATCACGGAAAACGGGGCCGCCGTCCCCGACGGGGTGTCCGACCCCGGCCGGATCTCCTATCTCGACACCCATTTCCGCGCCGCGCGGTCGGCGATGGACCGGGGCGCCGACCTGCGCGGCTACTTCGTGTGGTCGCTGATGGACAACTTCGAGTGGGCCCGGGGCTACCACAAGCGGTTCGGGCTCGTCCGCGTCGACTACGACACGCTGGAGCGCACGCCGCGCGACAGCGCCCGCTGGTATCGCGAGGTGATCGCCAGGAACGGCCTGGCGGACTGAGACCCTCGCCATGCCGTTCGGCCTCAGGGCCTCGCCATGCCGTTCGGTCAGGCCGTGGCGGCTTGCCGCTGCAGCACGTTCTCCACGCAGATCATCGCGATCAGCAGGACGACCAGCGCGCCGAGATGGGCGGCCGACGACCACAGGCCGATCGGGACGGTCGCCGCGGCCAGCAGCGCCGCGGCGACCCGTACGGCGGTCCGCGTCGGCCCGAGCACCCGGCGGAACCACAGGTCGCCGAGCAGGAACAGCGCGGTGCCCCCGGCCAGCGCGGCGGCGGGACCGAGGTCGAGGTGGCCGTGGCCCACGGCCTTGTGGATTCCGGCCGCGGTCGCGACGATGCCGAGCAGGATCGGGATGTGGGCGTAGAAGTACGCGCCCAGGATGAGCCGGGTCCGCTGGACGACGCCGGCCCGCATCAGCGCGTGCTCGGGCCCGCTCTCGTCGCGTGCGAAGTACACCCACCACAGCGACGCGGTGAGGGCCAGGCCCAGCAGGGCCGCGACGATCAGGGCCGCGCCCGGGTGGCCGTCGGTCGCCCCGATGCCGATCGCCACGATCGACTCGCCCAGCACGATGATGACGAGCAGGCCGTGCCGCTCGACGATGTGCGCCGGGTGCAGGGGGAAGCCCTTCTGCCCGATGAAGATCGGGCTCAGCCAGATCAGCACGAGGGCCGCCGCCCACAGCCCGTAGTTCCACGGCGGGTCGGCGAACGCGGCGGCGAAGACGAGCGCGGTCGCGGCCAGGTTGAACGGCACGACCCGGGCGATGGCGGCCGTCGCCTGGAGGTAGAGCCCGGCGTGGACGAGGACGATGACGAGGTAGCCGACGGCGAACGCCACGCCGCTGCCCGAGAATGCGCGCGGGACGGCCAGGGCCATGATCAGGAATCCGGCCATGCCGCCCAGGATCAGCACCCGCCGGGCCGCGCGCTCCGGCGGCACGGTGTTGGTGAGCCAGGCGTAGCCGGAGTACATCCACCAGAGCAGACCGAAGATCAGGATCGCCTGCACGGTGCCCTGGCCGGTGAACCCCTCTCCGTCCTGCCGCGCGAAGTCGTCCACGAGGAGCGACGTGAGCTGCGTGATCGTGAAGACGAAGACGAGGTCGAAGAAGAGCTCGATCGTGGAGACGCGCAGTTCGGCGTCGGGCGCGGTCGGTTCGAGGCGCTCGGCGAACCAGCGGGGGAGAGGCATGGCCAATATTGTGCCGGTTACACCGCTTATGTGATTACACGTTTTCACGTGCTCCGGAGGGCAGCACGCGGCCGCCGAGTCCCGGGAACACCTTGGCGACCTTCGCGGTCAGGTAGTCGCCGTACGTGCCGGTGAAGGCCCGCAGGTCCAGGCCGTCCCAGCGGGCGCGGCCCCCCTCTCGGGCGGGCAGCGAGGGCAGCGGCGGCACCTCGCAGTCCCAGCCCGGGTCGAAGAAGAACGGGAAGGAGAGCCTGCTCCGGCCGGTGGCGTTGCGCACGCGGTGCGGGGTCGAGCGATACAGCCCGCCGGTCAGCTTGTCGAGCATGTCGCCGATGTTGCAGACCAGCGTGCCCGGGATCGGCGGCGCCTCGATCCAGCCGCGGGAGGTGTGCACCTGGAGGCCCGGATTGTCGTCCTGCAGCAGCAGCGTCAGCAGGCCATAGTCGGTGTGCTCGCCGACCCCCCACTCCTCCGGCCCGGCGTACGGCGGGGACGGATAGTGGAAGATCCGGAAGAGGATCGTGGGCGTGGCCGTGTAACCGGCGGCGAAGTAGTCCTCGTCGAGTCCCAGGCTCAGCGCCACGCCTCGCATGACCGCCTGCCCGACGCGGGTGAGGGCGTCCATGTACGCGAGCACGGCCGGGCCCAGCTCGGGCACCTCCTCGGGGAAGAGGTTGCGCCCGTGCAGCGGCCGGGGGTCGCCGGGTTCGAGCTCGGCGCCGAAATAGAGGCCCTCCTTGAGGTCGGGCCGGCCGGAGGTGAGCTCGCCGCCCACGGGGAAGTATCCGCGCCAGGCCCGCCCGCCCCGGTCCATCGATATGCGCGACTTGTGCTCCTCCGGCAGGCGGAAGAAACGGTCCGCGGCGTCCCTGAGCCCGGCGATCAGGGCAGGGGGCACGCCGTGTCCGGTGATGTAGAAGAAGCCGCTGTCCAGGCAGGCGGCCTCGATGCGGCGTGCGACCTCGGCGCGCGCGTGGCCTGCTTCGGGGCCGGTCCCGGGGCCGGTGAGGGCGGTGACGTCGATAACCGGCAGAGGTCCAGCGGCGTTCATACCCCATATCCCACCATCCGGCAGGGCCGTCCGGAAGGCTCCTTTACCTGCTTGCCGGTCGTGTTGCGCGGGAGGGCATTTCGACGTGATAGGACCATCTCGTCCAGTTTGTCCCGTTACCAATTAATAACGCCCCGAAGGGTAGATTTCTTACGCATGGTTAGTTCGCCACGTCGTAAGTGGGCGATCAGGTGGGTTTCGGGGATCGTTGGTCGGTCAAGAATCGCATCGCGCTGTTCACCGGCACGGTGGTCGCCCTGCTGTGCATCGCGTTCTCGGTCGTCCTGGTGTGGTCCCTGCACCGGGCGGCTCAGGAGAGCCTTCTGCGGGAGGTGACGGCGACGGGCGGTCGGGTCGCCTACCTCGTGGACCACGGACAGGCGGGGAGCGTCCTGCTTCCCAGCGGGCGGGACCAGCCCGTCCAGGTGGTGGACCCGCAGGGCAGGGTGCGTTCGGCGACGCCGGACATGGCCGGAAAGCCGCCCATGGCGACCTTCCATCCCTCGCCGCCGTCCCGCAAGGCCACCCGCGAGGTGTGTGGCGGCGTCTTCGGCCCGGACCGGTGCTACACGGTGGTCGCGCAGGAGGTCTACAGCAACGGCGGAGACTGGACCGTCTACAGCGCCGCGCCGAGCCAGCCATTCGATGTGCCGCCGGGTCTGGTGGCCGGTCTGATCGTGGGATCCGCGCTCGTCACGGCCGCCATCGCGTACGGCACCCAGCGCAGCGTGCGACGGGCGCTGTTGCCCGTGCGGGCCATCAGGGCCGAGCTCGACGAGATCAACGCCTCTGACCTCGGGCGGCGGGTGCCGGTCCCCGAGGCGAAGGGAGACATCCACGACCTCGCGCAGAGCATCAACTACACGCTGGACCGGCTGGAGGAGACGCTCGAACAGCAGCGGCGCTTCACCTCCGACGCGTCCCACGAACTCCGCAGCCCTATCACGGCGATCCGCGCGCAGGTGGAGGACGCGCTGCGCGCCCCGCAGGAGTCCGACCTGCGGGAGATCGGGCCGGCCGTGCTGAAGAGCCTCGACCGGCTCCAGGCGATCGCCTCCGACCTGCTGATGCTCGCCCGACTCGACGCGGGCGCGCCCTGCGAGCGCGAGCGGCTGGACCTCGGCCGGCTCGTGTCCGCCGAACTGGACGCCCGCCGTCCGCACAAGAAGATCGTCTCGCAGCTGGCTCCCGACGTGATCGTCCGGGGAGACCGCGTCCGGCTGGGCCGTCTGGTCACCAACCTCCTCGACAACGCCGAACGGCACGCCGCCACCACCGTGCGGGTGGAGGTGCGGCGAGAGGACCCGTACGGCGGGGACCCCCGGTTCCGTTCCGGCGTGGCCGTGCTCGAAGTGCTCGACGACGGCGCGGGGATCGCACGGGACCAGCGGGACCTCGTCTTCCAGCGGTTCACCCGGCTCGACTCGGCCCGCAGCAGGAACGCCGGGGGCGCCGGCCTGGGTCTGCCCATCGCCCGGCAGATCGCCGAGAGCCACGGCGGCACGTTGACGATCATGGACAGCCCCAGCGGCGCGCGATTCCTCCTGTGCCTGCCGCTCTGCCGCGAGCCCTGACCGGGCCTGGCCGGGACACCGCACGCGCACGCCGCATCTCACACGCCGCGTGTGGAGGGAGGCCCGGAGGCTGTCCGTGGCCCGTGCCGCCGGAGCCGGCGTCAGCGGGCCTCGGCCCGGCTCTCCGTGGTCGTGTCGTCCTCGCGCCGCGTACGCCGCTGCCGGGGCGTGGCCTTGCGCGCCGTCGTCGTGGCGGAGGCCTTCTCGCCCGGCGGCTCCGCGCTCGCACCGGTCCCGGCGGCGGTGGAGCCCGCACTCGCACCGCCCGCCGCGGGCGGCTCCGGCGACCCGGGCGAATCGGCCGAGGGGGCGGGCGCGGGCTTCCCGGAAGCAGGCTCGGACGGCGCAGACAGGGCGGAGGGCTCGCCCCCACTCGGTTCGCCGGACCGTGGCGGGCGCAGCGCCGCGATGACCGCGTCGGCCTCCGCGTCGGCGGCGAACTCTCCGGCCGCCTCGGCCTCGCGCCGTTTGATGACCACCATGTGGTCGACGGAGATCCGGCCCGCGCCGGTGACGGCCAGCAGCACGGAGGCGGCCCCGAGGGCCACGATCAGTTCGATGTCGCCCCCGGTGAGCGGCAGGCCGCTGTCCCCGGCCGTGACCACGAACACCGCGAGGGCCTCGGCGAACAGCAGCAGTCCGACGGCCGGCACGATGAGGCCCGCGATCAGCAGCGTGCCGCCCACCAGCTCCGTCAGCATGGTCACCGGCGCCCACACGTGGGGCAGCGGGGCCTGGAGCGCGCTGAACTGGTCGGCGGTGGCGTTGAGGCCGGCTTCGAGCTTCTGCCAGCCGTTGGCGAAGAAGATCCCGCCGACGCCCATGCGGGCGGCCAGCGAGGCTAAGTCGTGCAGGGTTCTCTTCACGGCTTCTCACTAGGGGTGGGGGGTGACTTGCCCGGACACTTCCCCGCCAGCGCCGCCGTCATGCGTCCGGCCCGCTCAGGTCCGTACGCTGTCGGACTCCTCGGCGTCGGCGGGGGTGGGAACGTGGCGGGGGAGCAGCAGGGCCACCGCCAGCGCGGTGAGCGCGAGCAGCGCCACGCTGACGACGATGGTGGAGTGCAGGGCGGTGATGAAGGCCGCGCGGGCGGCCTCCAGCAGTGCGGTCCCGGTCGCGCCGGTCTCGTCGGCCACGTGCGCGGCCGCGGCCAGCGACTCACGCGCCTGCGCCATGAGCCCGGCCGGGATGCCCGGCACGCTCGCGAGGGAGGGGGCGTACACGATCGTGGTGATCGTCCCGAGGACGGCGATGCCGAGGCCCGCGCCGAGCTCGTAGGCCGTCTCCTCGATCGCGGCGGCGCCGCCGGCCCGCGACTCCGGCACGGTGGCCATGATCGTGTCCGACGCCGCCAGCAGGGCGACCTCGACGCCGAAGCCGATCCCCATAAAACAGGCCGTCAGCATCACCGGATGCTGCTCGGTGCCCCAGGTCAGCACCGGGGTGAGCGACAGCGCGGTCAGGGCGAGACCGCCGCCCACCGTGGCGCGCAGCCCGACGCGCCCCAGCACGTGCGCGGCGGCCAGGCCGCCCGCGATCGCCGCGACCATGAGCGGCAGCATCCGCACGGCGGCCTCCAGGGGCGAAAGCCCCAGCACGAGCTGGAGATACTGCGCCAGCATCAGCTCCAGCCCGACCAGCGCGAAGATGGCCAGCAACACGCAGCCGACGCCGGTCGCGAAGCCGCGCTGCGCGAACAGCCCGATGTCGAGCAGGGGGAACGCCAGCCGCCGCTGCCGCCGTACGAACCAGACGAGCAGCGCGACACCGGCCACGAGCACGGCGAGCGAGAGCCCGCGGCCCAGGGTGTGCCCCGACCCGGCCTCCTTCAGCCCGAAAGCCACGGCCAGGATGCCCACGGTGGACAGCGCCGCGCTCAGCGCGTCCCACGGATGGTCGGCGCGGCGCGGCGACGCCGGCAGGATCCGTGCGGCGAGCGGCAACGCGACCAGCAGCAGCGGCACGTTGATGAGGAAGACCGCGCCCCACCACAGGTGCTCGACGAGGACCCCGCCGATCAGCGGCCCGACGGCCGCTCCGGCGGCGGCGACGGCGCTCCAGACGCCGAGCGCGATCGCCCGCTCACGCCGGTCGGTGAAGACCTGCCGGATGATCGAGAGCGTCGCCGGCATGATCATGGCGCCGCCGACGCCGAGGAAGGCCCGCGAGACGATGAGCGCGAGCGGGGTCGCGGCGCACGCTGCCGACAGCGAGGCCAGGCCGAACACCACGTAGCCGCCGAGCACGAAGGGCCGCCGGCCATACCTGTCGCCCAGCGTGCCGAACGTCACCAGCAGCGGCGCGACGACCAGTGAGTAGATGTCGATGATCCACAGGAGCTGTACGGACGACGGCTCCAGGGCCGCGGTGAGCGCCGGGACGGCGATGTGCAGCACGGTCGCGTCGACCGCGATCAGGAGCAGGCTGAAACACAGGAGCACGAGCACCGACCACCGGCTCGCCCTCTGCTCCCGCAGGGCACCCGCGGCGCGGACGGTGGCGGACTCGACCGAAACCATGATCATAGTCCGCTCAGTGCTCCTGCTCCGATATCCCGGCCAGCTGGAACATGCGTGGCAGCTTAGGCCATGGGAAGCGGATCTCTCAGCCCTTCCGGTGATGTCGGGAACAAATCGCCGGATCCGTATCAGCCCAGGTGATCAAGCGGAGCAATCCGCCTCTCTAGAGAGCCATAGGTATATATCCCGCGTCTAGGCAAGCGACCAGCCGCAACGGATCATGCGGTCGTGGGGAGCGATATCGACGGATGCGATACGTCCCCGGTGCCGCCCCCGCTCGACCGCGCCGACGCCCGCGCCTGGTGCGCCGTCGCGGTGGCCCGGCTGTCGTGCGACCAGCCGGAGGCGGCGCTGGAAGCGGCGCGCCAGGCGATCGGCCGCGATCCGCAGGACGAGTGGGGGCATCGCCTGGTCGGTGCGGCACTGGAGCGTCTCGGGCGCGACACCGAGGCGGTCGCGGCGGCACGCGAGGCCGTACGGCTCGCGCCCGGCTCCTGGGCGGCGCGGCTGCGGCTCGCTAGCGCGCTGCGGCGGATCCCCGGACGGTGGCGGGAGGCCTGGGCGGAGGCCCGCCACGCCGTCCGGTTCGCCCCCGACGAGCCCGACCCCCACGTGCTGTGCGGCGACCTCGCGCTGCTGCGCGGCGACCACGACGGGGCCGCCCGGGCGTACGGCGCGGCGCTGCGCAGGCGCCGGGACCACCCGGCGGCGTGGGTGAACCTCGGCCTCACCCTGCTGCGCTGGCAGCGGCCGCGCGACCACCACGACCCCGCGTGGGAGGCCGACCCCCGCGAAACGGGCCGCGCGCGGCGTGCCCTGGAGACCTGGTCGCGGCAGGTGCGCGTGATCCTCGCGGTCGCGACGGCAGGGATCTGCGCGGCCGTCCTGCTGCCCGGCCTCCCCGGTACGCGGCGCCTCCCCGGTGTGCAGGGCCTCCCCGGTGTGCACGGCCTCCCCGGCATACGCGATCTCCCCGGCATACAGGATCTCCCCGGCATGCAGGGAGACGTGCGCATCGCCGGCGCGCTGGCGCTCGCCGCCGTCCTCGTGGTCTGCCTCCGGCAGGCCGCGCGCGTCGGCGCCTGGGCCTACGTCCCCGGCATGCTCCGGCGCGACCTGCGGCTCTTCATGTCGGTCGCGCTCGGGCTGCTCACCCCGGCGGCGTACCTGGCGGAGCTGGCCACGCTGCCGGAGCCGGGGGCGGCTTCGCTGCAGGAGGGGGGCGACGTCTGGGCCGGGGCGACCGGGCTGGTGCTCCTGAACCCCGTCGTGGCGCTCGCCGTCAGGCTCCTGGCCGAGACGTGGCGGGGACGTCCGCTCGCCGCGCTGAGGCGGTTCGCCGCCGCGCTGCGTGCGCCGTCGGCGCCACATGCACGACCACCCGCGCCACCGGCCACGCCACCACCCGCCCCATCGCCCGTGCCACCCGCGCCACCGGCCGCGCCGCCGAGGGGGTCTGGTGCGGCGGACCGGGCGGCGGCGCGTGACATCGCCGTCGCGTACTGGATCGTCGCGGCTCGCGCACGGCAAGCGGCCGCGGCGCTCATGCTCCTGCCCTTCGTGACCACAGCGTCCCTCGCCGCCGTCGCGTGCCTGGCGGTCCCGGCGGGCCTGCTGCGCGCGCGGACGACGGGCGCGCCGCGGCCGGACGACCGGTGGCTCGCCACGGCGCTCACCGCTCCGGCCGTCGCGGCCCTCTGCGCCGCCACAGCGGGCGCGACGCAGGCCCTCACGGGACCCGGCCCCGCCGTCGTGGCTCTGTGGCGCTGTGCGTGGGGCGCGCTGGCGCTCGGCGTGGCGGCCTTCGCGGTGCGGGCCGTACGGGCCTGGTGGCGCGGCGGGCCGGGCCCGTGGCGCGCCTCGCTCGTGCCGTCCGAGTCGCGGGGCGCGCGGATCCCCGGCGACCTGACCCCCTCGGCCGGTCTCAGCGAGGAGGTGCGGCACGCCGCGGCCTACTCCCGGAACGTGGTCCTCGCCTGCGCCGGGACGGACGGCCCGCGCGCGCTCGCGGTGAGCGCCGTGACGTCGGTGAGCCCGGCGGGCGAGTTCCGCCTCATCGCGGGCGACGAGGCGTGGGACGCGGTGCGGCGCGATCCCCGCGTGGTGCTGTTCGTGGGAGACCCGCGATTCTGGGCAGAGGTGCGGGGCGTCGCCGTGCCGGACGACGACGTGCTTCGGGTGACACCGCGCCAGGTTCTGATGCGCGAGTACCCCGGACGCCGTCAGGCCCGCAACCGGTAGCCGCGAACGACGCAACTCGGGCGCGTGTCCGGCTCCGGCGACGTGCGTCGCCCACCGCGCCGGTTGGGTCCACCCATTCCGTTCGCACGTGCGGTATAACCGGGGTCGAAGCGGGGAGGCGTCGATGCGGGACTCCGACAGGGCACGGGCGGCGAGCCTCTTAAGCCGGACTGTGGCCCGTGATCTGTTCGAACAGGTGCGTTTCCGCTATTTCCAACTTCCGCCGTTCGCGCGGCGCGCGTTGTTCGTCGTGCTGCTCGTCGCCACCATGGGGCTGGCCGCGGCGCTCAACTGGTCGCTGGCGCCCACGTTCATCTACACGTTCCTGGCGCTGTGCTTCCTCGCGCTGGCGCTCAGCTATCCGCGCGCCGCCGCGACCGTGCTCGTGCTCGCGGGCTGGGGCCTGCTGCTGCCGTGGTTCATGAACGTGTTCGGCGGGCAGTCGATCGCGCCCGGCCTGCTGATGCTGCTGGGCGCGCTGACCGGCGTCGCCGCCCACCTGATCCGGTGGGTCCCGCCGTGGCTGACGACGCTGATGGCCCTCGCGCCCGCCGGCGTCGTCGCGCTGTCGCTGTCGTGGCTGTCGCCGTCCGCCGCCCTGTGGGGTGCGTACGGCGTCGTCGCCGCGGTGCTCCTCTACCGCCTGGTGCTGGCACGCAGGGTGCGCGCGGAGGCGGAACGGGAGGCGGCGGGCGCGGAGACCCAGGTGCAGGTGCGCGGAAGGGCGGGCGGCAACCAGCCCGCCGCGGCCGAGACCGGCGCTCCGCCGCCCATCACGGTCGAGCAGGCGCTCGCGGAGCTGGAGTCCATGATCGGCCTCGAACCGGTCAAGGAGCAGGTGCGCGCCATCGCCGCGTCGATAGAGGCGGCCCGGCTGCGCAGGGAGGCGGGCTACGCCAACGAGCGGCCGATGCGCCACTTCGTGTTCGTCGGCCCTCCCGGCACCGGCAAGACCAGCGTCGCCCGGTCGCTCGCCAAGATCTTCTACGCGTTCGGGCTGCTGGAGACGCCGTTCGTGGTCGAGGCGCAGCGCGCCGACCTCGTGGGGGAATACCTGGGGGCCACGGCGATCAAGACCAACGAGCTGATCGACCGCGCGCTCGGCGGCGTCCTGTTCGTGGACGAGGCCTACAGCCTCATCAACTCGGGCGACGGCCAGCCCGACCGGTTCGGCGCGGAGGCCGTGCAGACGTTGCTCAAGCGGGCCGAGGACGACCGCGAGCGGCTCATCGTCATCCTGGCCGGCTACGAGCGCGAGATGAACGACTTCCTCGCGTCCAACCCGGGGCTGTCGAGCCGCTTCGCCACCCGGGTGCGCTTCCCGAGCTACAGCCCCCCGGAGCTGCTGGAGATCACCGAGGCGCTGCAGCGGCGCCGGGGAGACCGGCTCGCCGCGGAGGCCCGTCCCGTGCTGCGCCGGCTGTTCGAGGACGTGGAGCGCCGAGGGCTGGTCGACGACCTGGGCAACGCCCGCTTCGCCCGCAGCCTCGCCGAGGCCGCGGCGCAGGCCCGCGACGTGCGCGTGGTGAGCGCGGGCGGGGCGCCGCGCGGCGAGGACCTGGTCACCACCACCGCCGACGACGTGACCAAGGCGTTCAACGAGATCACCGCGCGATACCGCGGCTACCAGGTCACCCCGACCCTGGACGAGGCGCTCACGGACCTCGACAGGATGGCCGGCCTCGAACCGGTCAAGCGGCAGGTGCACGCGATCACCGCCCAGCTCAAGGTGGCCAGGATGCGCCAGGAGCAGGGCCTGCCGGTCCAGTCGCAGATGCGGCACTTCGTGTTCGTCGGCCCTCCGGGCACCGGCAAGACGACCGTCGCACGCATCCTCGGCCGGATCTTCTCCGCGCTGGGCCTGCTGGCCCGGCCCGATGTGGTCGAGGCGTCGCGGGCCGACCTGGTCGGCCAGCATCTCGGCGCCACCGCGATCAAGACCAACGAGCTGGTCGACCGGGCGCTCGGCGGCGTCCTGTTCATCGACGAGGCCTACGGCCTGGTCAACACCGGCTACTCGGGGGGCGACGCCTTCGGGGCCGAGGCGGTGCAGACCCTGCTGAAGCGCGCCGAGGACGACCGCGACCGCGTGGTCATCATCCTGGCGGGCTACGAGCGCGAGATGGACGCGTTCCTGGCGACCAACCCCGGGCTGGCCTCCCGGTTCAACCAGCGCGTGTCGTTCCCCTCCTACCGGCCGTCCGAGCTGGCCGAGATCGCGGAGCTGCTCGCCTCCGGCAGCGGCGACAGGTTCGACGCCTCCGCCGCCCGCGACCTCGCCGACGTCTTCGACTGGGTGTGCCGGGAGGGGCTCATCGACGGCCTGGGCAACGGCCGGTTCGCCCGGTCCCTGTACGAGCGGGCCGCGCTGCGGCGCGACGTCCGGCTCGCCGAGCAGGGGACGGCGAACACCGCCGAGCTGACGACGATCACCAGCGAGGACGTCCGCAGCGCGGTGGACGAGTTGTCCTGATCTCGTAGGTCAACCCCGCGGACGCGTGTCCCGATGGCCGCAGGCCGTCACTTCCTGCTACTAATCGACTGCCGATGGTAGCCGGAGGATCGGAGAAGCACGTGAGAGCACGATGGCCGGTCGCCCTGGCCACACTGGCCGCTCTGTGGGCCGCCGGTGCCTGCGGCGTGCAGCGGGGGCCGGGTGAACCGGACAGCGGGCTCGCTCCCTCCCCGGTCAAGGCGTACGACATCAACCCCATGGCGCGCGACAAGGTCAAGGACGGCGGCACGCTCCGGTGGGGGCTCACCGACTTTCCGACGCAGTGGAACCGCAACCACCTCGACGGCGACGCCACCGGGGTCAAGGCGGTGACGGACGCGCTGATGCCCCGCACGTTCCGGTCCGACGAGCGCGGGCGGCTGGCCCTCGACACCGACTACGTGACCAACGCGAGGATCACCGCGACCTCCCCCCGGCAGGTCATCACCTATTCCATCAACCCCAAGGCGAAGTGGTCGGACGGCAGGCCGATCACCTGGACCGACTTCGCCGCCCAATGGAAGGCCATGAGCGGCCGCGACCGGGACTACCGGGTCGACTCGACCATCGCGTACGACAACATCCAGAGCGTGGCCAGGGGGGCGAGCGACCGCGAGGTGGTGGTCACCCTCGCCCAGCCGTTCAACGAGTGGCAGTCGCTGTTCACGCCGCTGTATCCCGGCAGCACCAACGCGACCGCGGCGGCGTTCAACGCCGACTGGATCAACCGCATCCCGGTGACCGCGGGGCCGTTCCGCGTGGAGCGCCTCGACGTCAAGGGCAAGACGGTCAGGCTCACCCGCAACCCCGCCTGGTGGGGCAACCGCGCCAAGCTGGACGCCATCGAGTTCCGGACCGTGCGTCCCGACCAGATGGTCCACGCGTTCACCAAGGGCGACGTCGACCTCTTCGAGGTGGGCCCGTCCCCCGACGACTACGCGCGGGTCAGGGAGGCGTGGGACGCCGTGATCCGGCAGGCTGCCGGCACCCAGTATCGGCAGTTCACCTTCAACGGGGAGAGCCCGGTCCTGTCCGACGCGCGGGTGCGCGAGGCCGTCGCGGCCGCGATCGACCGCCGCGGCCTCATGCAGGTGGACCTCAAGGGCCTCGGCTGGCCGATCGTGACGCTGGACAACCACTTCCTCATGAACAGCCAGTACGGCTATCAGGCCAACGCCGGACAGATCGGCGCGTACGACCCGAAGCGGGCAGGGCAGCTGCTCGACCAGGCGGGCTGGAAGCTGTCGGGCAAGACCCGCGTGAAGAACGGCAAGCCGCTCACGCTGCGCTTCGTCGTGCCCGACGGCATCGTCATGAGCGGCGTCGAGGCCGGTGCCGCCCGGCAGATGCTCGATCGCGTGGGCATCCGGGTCGACGTGCGCAAGGTGTCCTTCGACGACTTCTTCGGCAAGCACCTCATCCCCGGCGACTTCGACATCACCGCCTTCGCCTACCCGAGCTCGCCGTACCCGGTGTCGAGCGCCTTCGACATCTACGCTGATGGCGAGAGGGGCGGCCGGGGCGACGACGTCGAGTGGTACTCCAACCTCGGGCGCAGCGGGAGCAGGCAGATCGACGAGGCCATGTATCGCGCCGGCAGCACGCTCGACCCCGGCAAGGTGCCCGGCCTGCTGAACGAGGCCGACCGGCTGGTCTGGAAGAAGGTCAACGTGCTCCCGCTCTACCAGAGCCCGCAGGGCGTGGCCGTCCGATCGGCGCTGGCCAACATCGGGGCCAACGGGTTCTTCGACCTCAGGTATGAGGACATCGGCTACGCCTCCTGAGCGGCCGCCCACGGGCCGTCTCCAGAGCCCCGGGGGCCCGGCGGTCAGATGAACGGCTCGACCGTCACGCCGGCCTCCAGGAGCGCCTTGCGGACGGCGGCGGCGATCCGTACGGCGTCGGGGGTGTCCCCGTGCACGCAGACGGACCGGGCGCCGACGCGCACCTCGCCGCCCTCGATCGTCGTCACCACGCCCTCCGTGGCCATGCGCAGGGCGCGGGCCGCGACCTCGTCCGGGTCGTGCAGCACCGCTCCCGGCCGCCTCCGGGGCACCAGCGTCCCCTCGGCCGTGTACGCGCGGTCGGCGAAGCACTCGGCCACCGACGGCACGCCGTGCCGGGCGGCCACCCGCGAGAGGGCCGACCCGGGCAGTGTGAGGATGGGCAGCGCCGCCGCCGCGCCGAAGGCCACCACGGCCGCCACCACGGCCTCCGCCTGCTCCTCGTCGCGGCAGGCGCGGTTGTACAGGGCGCCGTGCGGTTTCACGTACGCCACCCGCCCGCCCATCGACCTGGCCATGCCGTCCAGGGCGGCGAGCTGATAGAGGACGTCGGAGCACAGCTCCTCCGGGTCGACCTCCATCTCCCTGCGGCCGAAGCCGGCCAGGTCGCGATAGGAGACCTGGGCGCCGATCGTCACGCCGCGGTCCACCGCCGCCGCGCAGGTGCGGCGGATGATCAACGGGTCGCCCGCGTGGAAGCCGCAGGCGATGTTGGCGCTCGTCACCAGGTCGAGCAGGGCCACGTCGTCGCCGAGCCGCCAGATCCCGTAACCCTCGCCGAGATCGGCGTTCAGGTCCATCACGCCAGCGCTCATCGCCGTGCCTCCCGCAGCTCGGTGCGGTGTCCATCCTGCCGCAGAGAAAGGGGCCGCCGCCGTCAGGTGGGAGGTTCGTCCGGGATGTCGGCGATGTCGTCCAGCGCGGCGGCCAGCTCGTCCGGATGGTCGCCGATCCGCTCGGCGATCTCGATGAGGACGTGCAGCACGTCGTGCCGGTCGTGCCCAAGGTCGATCAGGCGCTGGGCGGCCTCCCACAGCTGCGGCGGGTCGCCGACCCACAGCCGGCCCGCGATCTCCTCGTGCCAGGCGAGGTGCTCCTCCAGGTCCGTACGGCCGAGCTCGCCGGCGTGGTCGATCTCCAGCAGGATGCGCCGGTCGGCCTCGTCCGCCGGGTTCAGCAGGTCGAGGCTGGTCGAGCCGCGCATGCCCTGCAGCAGGGGGAACGCGAACGCGCGCCGGGCCAGGGCGGACAGATCGCCGTCGGGCAGCAGCCGTTCCACGAGAGAGCGGTCCAGCCCGAAGGTGGTCGGGTCGCGGTAGGCCTCGGTGAAGCGGGCCGTCGCCTCCCAGACCGCGTCGAGCGTCGCCCGCACCCCCTGGTCGGGCAGTCCGATCCGGGGGCCGGCGAAACGGACCCACGCCGACAGCACGTGCGGCATCGCGTCCTGCTCGGCCGGGCTGAGCAGGACCTTGCGCGGCAGCCAGTCGAGCAGGAACGTCTCGCACTTGGTCGGGCTCACCCGCATCGGCCGCCCGAAGTCCTGGTCGCAGCCGTAGTCGATGATGTGGTCGGCGCACCGGGAGGCGGCCGACGGGTCCGACAGGTTCTCCGCCGCGTCCGAGGCGAGGAACTCGGCCGCCAGCATCGCGCGGCGGTCGCGGCTGTAGGGCGCCTCGGTGTGCGCGGGGGCGGGCCGCATCCGCCCGGGCGGCAGCGCTTTGATCCGTGCCCGTGCGAAGGCGTGGTAGGCGCTGTAGCTGTCGCTCACGAGCTTCGGGCCGGTGCGGCCGTGCGCGGCGGCCCTGGTGGCCTTCATCGCGAACTCCAGCAGCGCACGCGCCTGCTGTGGCTCCAGCTCCTCGAACCGCAGCAGCGCGTTGCCCGCGGCCTCCAGCCTGGCCTGCTCAAGCAGCTTGTCGACCTGCGACGACACCCAGGCGTCTCGGGCCATGCCGCCCATGTTGTAGTCGACGACCACGACCAGCGCGTGCCTGTCCTCGCCGTTGTAGGCGAACGTGCACACCACGGTGTCCTGGTCGCCGTACACGTCCCTGGAGACGTAGCAGCCCGTCGGCTTGACGGCGCCGACGCGGTCGGCCCAGCGGGGCCGGGCGACGTCCGACTCCATCAGCGCGAGCGCCGCGCCCTCCGCCTTGGCCGCCTGGCGGGCGGTGCCGAGGTAGGCGACGGAGACGAGCAGGGTGAGCGCGGCCGGTGTGCCGGCCTTGGCCGCGTAGTCCACCAGCCCCTCGCCGAGGATCTGCTCGACGTCGCCGCCGCGCAGCCGCCTGCCCCACCAGGCCCCGAGCATGTCGGAGACCATGAGCTCGGCGTCGAGAGGGCTGCGGACGGCGAGCAGTTCCCTGGCCGCCAGCAGCATCTCCGCGAACACGTCGTCCGGCGGCCGGGTCTCCCGGGGGTCACGTCGGCGCCGGCGACTCACGAGGTCTCGCTCCGCTCGCTCACGGTGACCACCTTCTCGCATTCCCGCCGCGAACGGCATCAGGAACACGGGCCGGTGACTTCCCCGTTATCTGCCGCGCCGGCCGTGCCCGCCGTACGGGTGCGGGCGGGGACGCCCGCCGAGCGACCGCGGTGCGGCGCCTCACCTCCGGGAAGGCGGCGCCGAGTTGACCATGCCCAGGAGACGTTCCCGGGCGACCCGCTCGACGATCTCCGGTGTGACGTCGAGTCCGAGATGCTCGCCGCAGGCCCAGGTGTCGGCGACGCACCGGGCGACTGCGGACAGGGGGACGGTCAGGAATTCCGCGGCCAGCCGGTGGGTGACGAGTTCCGCCGGTTCACGAAGACCCGGCTCCGGTGTTGGGCCGCCACTGATTCGTGCTGCGAGTACGGGCATGGACTGCATTCCTCGCTGAATGGGGACCTGCCGCCCCTTATTCCACCTCTTTCCCCGGCGGTGTCAACCCTTGGCGCGCCGCCGCGTGGGAAGCTGAATCCATGCGTATCCGGCTCGCCCAGGATCCCGAGGCCGACGAGCTTCTCGGCCGCAGCCCCCTCGCACTGCTCATCGGCATGCTGCTCGATCAACAGGTGCCGCTCGAGCGGGCCTTCGCGGGGCCCCGTACGATCGCCGACCGGCTCGGCCGGGACCTGGACGCGCGTGAGATCGCCTCTTATGATCCTGATCAGTTCGCGGCTCTGCTCGCGGCGGCGCCTGCCGTCCACCGCTATCCGAAGGCCATGGCGGCCCGCGTCCAGGCGCTCGCGGCCTATCTGGTCGAGCAATACGATGGCTCGGCCGAGAAGGTGTGGGAGGATGTCCGCGACGGCGCCGGGCTGCTGCGCCGGCTGCTGGCCCTCCCCGGATTCGGCCGGCAGAAGGCCCAGATCTTCCTGGCCCTGCTGGGCAAGCAGTGCGGTGTGCGCCCGGACGGCTGGCGTGAGGCGGCCGGGCCGTACGGCGAGGAGGGGGTGCACCGGTCGGTGGCCGACGTCGTGGACGCCGGGAGCCTGCAACTGGTCCGCGCGACCAAGCAGGAAGCGAAGCGGGCGGCCAAGAAGTAGGCCGGATCCTCCTGCGCGAGACGCCGGTCTTTTGACAGGATGCGTTGACCGCATGGCGGGCGGGGCTTCCGTCCGTGCATGCCGATCGCCCATGATGTAGGGCAGATCTGCGCTACCAATCACAGTTATGGAGATGTGCCTCGTGGGAGACGCTGGCACGCGACGGAGGTGCCGACCATGAGCGCCGAAACCTCCGTGCCCCGGCCCCGGGAGCCCGGTTTGGACATATCAGACTCCGACCTCTTCAGAGGCATGATGTCGGAGGCGCCGTTTGCCTTCGCCTTTTTCAACCCGGATGGTCGTTTCGTCCGGGTCAACTCCACCTTTACCGAGCTGACCGGCCATCCTGTCGAGCTGCATCTTGACCGCCGCCCGTCCGAGCTCCTGCCGGCCGACCTGACCACTCTGATCGATGCGGCGCTGAGCCGGATCGCCGACGAGTCGCTGCCGATCACCGACCAGCGGATCAGGACCCGCGCCGGGAACGGCGACACCCGCCACTGGACGGTGTCGTTCTACCCGATGCGCGGCGACGACGGCGTCGTCGGCACCGCGTTCTTCGGCGTCGACGTCACCGAGCGGCAGCTGAACGAGGAGGTCCTCGAGCGCAGCGAGGAGCGCTACCGCTCGCTGGTGGAGTCGCAGCAGCAGCTCGTGTGGATCACCTCGCCCAGCGGCGCGGTCGCCGAGGACGCGCCCCAGTGGCGGGCCATCACCGGCCAGGGCCTGGAGGAGTACCTCGCGCACGGCTGGCTCGACGCGGTGCACCCGGACGACCGTCCCGGCACCGAGGAGGCGTGGCGCGAGGCGCTGCGCGGCCGGACGATGTTCGAGTGGAGCTACCGGGTGCGCACCCGGGCCAGCGGCTACCGGCACTTCGAGGTCCGGGCCGTGCCGATCATCAGGCACGGCCGCGTGGTGGAGTGGGTCGGGGCGAACACCGACGTCACGCCGCAGCGCGAGGCCGAGGAGATGCGCGGCCGCCTCACCGACCAGCTCGGCGCCGCCGCGCTGCGCACCGCCCGGCTCCAGGGCGCGACCGCCCAGCTCGCCGAGGCGCTCACCGTCGAGCAGGTGGTGCAGGTCATCATCGACGTCGGCCGTACGGCCCTCGCCGCCGACCACTCGTCGGTGGCCCTGCTCGACCTCGACAGGGCGACGCTGAAGCTGATCAGCAGCGGCGGCACCTCGGACACCCGGGGCGAGGAGATCGATCTCGCGAACCCCAACGTGATGACGATGGCCGTCAACAGCCGCCGCCCGCTCTTCGCCGAGTCGCCGGAGAGCCTGCGCGCCCAGCTCGTGGACGCCGGCGCCGACGAGGCGCAGATCTCCGGGTTCCTCGCGCAGACCGACGAGCGGGCCTGGGTGGGCCTGCCGCTGCTGGCGGCCGGGCGGGCGCTCGGCGCGCTGCGGTTCTCGTTCACCCGGACCCAGAAGATCTCCCAGGAGGACGGCGTCTTCCTGGAGGCCCTCGCCGGCCAGTGCGCCCTGGCGGTCGAGCGGGCCACCCTCTTCGAACGCGAGCACAAGACCGCCGAGACGCTGCAGCGCAGCCTGCTGCCCGAGCGCCTGCCGGTGGTGCGCGGGATGATGCTCGCCTACCGCTTCCGCTCCGGATCCCGTCACGTGCAGGTGGGCGGCGACTGGTACGACGCGTTCGTCCTCCAGGACGGCCGGGTGGCGGCCGTGGTGGGCGACGTCATGGGCAAGGGCGTCAAGGCCGCCGCCGGCATGGGCCGGATCCGCAACGCCATGCGCGCGCTCGCGCTGACCAACCCGCCCCCGGCCGCGGTGCTGACGGGGCTCGACCGGGTTTTCGAGGCGACCGAGGAGGAAGAGCAGGTCACCACCCTGGCGTACATGGTCGTCGAGCCCGGCACCGGGGAGGGCACGCTGGCCCTGGCCGGTCACCCGCCGCCGCTGCTGGTCTCGCCCCAGGGTGTCGGGCTGCTGCACGAGACCGAGCCGGGCACCCCGCTCGGCTGGGCCACGAGCCGCAAGCAGTTCCGGTTCTGCGTGCCGCCGGGCCACACCGCCGTCCTCTACTCGGACGGTCTGGTGGAGAACCGCAAGCGCGGGCTGGACGCCGGACTCAGGGAGCTTTCGTCCGTCGTGGCCGAGGCGCCCCCAGAGGTCCTGAACAGCCCGAATATGCTGCTGGATTTCCTGGTGGACCACATGCTGTCCGGGTATGAACAGGATGATGACGTAACGGTACTCGCGGTCCACGTGCCACCGGCCACGAAGAGTGACTGAATGAATCAGGCATAACGGTTGCTTTCGGGTATCAGTGACCTCCTTCCGTACGCACTAGTGTCTCGGTCGGCCTAGGGTGGAGGAGCAACCGGCGGGACGCGGCCGTATCACGTACCGTGGCGTGCCACAATGGCATGTCGCGGTCTGCGCGACCTCACCACCGGAAAAGAAGAAGCACCTGGGTCCATTCTCGCCATGCGTTCGTTCGAGAGGTGTTCGTGTCGCCTGCAAGTTCGACTCGCTCGAAGCCGTCGGAGCTGAACGAGCCAGTGATTCAGCAGCTCCTCGAGCGTGGGCGCTCGCAGGGTTTCCTCGAGTCCGAGGATGTCCGCAAGGCCTTCGAGGAAGCGGACATCCCGATGTCGCAAGCCGCTGGATTCCTGCGCAGCCTCAGCAAGGAGGGTGTGACCGTCGTGGTGACGGCCGCCGACTCCGCGGCTCCCAAGCGTTCTCGAGGTCAAGCCAAGCGCCGCACCACCGCGCCCGTCAAGAAGACCACCAAATCCGCCGCGGCCAAGGAGTCTCAGCCGGAGACCGTGACCGCCGTGGTGACCGACTCCGCGCCGGCCGCCAAGCCGGCGCCGAAGAAGCCGGCGCCGGCCAAGCCCGCGCCACCCGCGGCCAAGCCGGCCGCCGCCAAGGCGCCCGCCAAGCCCGCGCCGCCAAAGAAGGCCGGGCCCGCCAAGCCGGAGGCCCCCGCCACGGGTCCCCAGGCCAAGGCGCCCAAGGCCGACTCCAAGCCGAAGTCCGCCGACGCCGCCGACGACGACGAGGACATCGACCTCGAGGGTGACGTCGACATCGAGGACTTCGACATCGAGGTCGAGGACGTCGAGATCGAGGCCGAGGTGGAGACCGACGAGTCCGAGACCGAGACCGAGGGGGAGGCCGACGGCGACGAGCCCAAGGCCGAGGCGCTCGTCCAGTCCGAGGACGAGGTGCTGATCCTCACCGACGACGATGACGACGCGCCCGTCGCCCAGGTGGCGGCGGCCGGAGCCACCGCCGACCCGGTCAAGGACTACCTCAAGCAGATCGGCAAGGTGCCGCTGCTCAACGCCGAGCAGGAGGTCGAGCTCGCCAAGCGGATCGAGGCCGGCCTGTTCGCCGAGGAGCAGCTCGCCCAGGAGGCCGACAACCTGCCCGTCGACGTCCGCGCCGAGCTGGAGTGGATCGCCGAGGACGGCCACCGCGCCAAGAACCACCTGCTGGAGGCCAACCTCCGGCTCGTGGTCTCGCTGGCCAAGCGCTACACCGGCCGCGGCATGCTGTTCCTGGACCTGATCCAGGAGGGCAACCTCGGTCTGATCCGCGCGGTCGAGAAGTTCGACTACACCAAGGGCTACAAGTTCTCCACGTACGCCACCTGGTGGATCCGGCAGGCGATCACCCGGGCCATGGCCGACCAGGCGCGGACCATCCGCATCCCGGTCCACATGGTCGAGGTGATCAACAAGCTGGCCCGCGTCCAGCGGCAGATGCTGCAGGACCTCGGCCGCGAGCCCACGCCGGAGGAGCTGGCCCGCGAGCTCGACATGACCCCTGAGAAGGTCATCGAGGTGCAGAAGTACGGCCGCGAGCCGATCTCCCTGCACACGCCGCTGGGTGAGGAGGGCGACAGCGAGTTCGGCGACCTCATCGAGGACTCCGAGGCCATCGTCCCGGCAGACGCCGTGAGCTTCACGCTGCTGCAGGAGCAGCTGCACTCCGTTCTCGACACGCTGTCGGAGCGCGAGGCGGGCGTGGTCTCGATGCGGTTCGGCCTCACCGACGGGCAGCCGAAGACCCTCGACGAGATCGGGAAGGTCTACGGCGTGACCCGCGAGCGGATCCGCCAGATCGAGTCCAAGACCATGTCGAAGCTGCGCCACCCCTCCCGTTCGCAGGTGCTGCGCGACTACCTGGACTGACGCACGACTCGATCGTCCCCCCGGCCACGCACCACGGCCGGGGGGACGTTTGTGTAAGGACGCGACTTAACTTCGACGTAACCTCGTGGTAGCGCTGCAGGCAGGGCGACGCTCCTAGGCTCGCGCCTCATGGGAGTGATCGAAGTGGATCGGGCGCGTGCTCGGGGGCCACGAGTGATCCCGGCCCGCCCTTGGGCGGACACCATGCTCGACGAGGCGGTCGAGGCCGCCTCCCGGGGCGACCTGAGACCGGCGGCGGCGGTCCTCGCGGACAGCAGGGGCGACCCGGAGACGCGGTCGCTGCGGGTGGAGGCGCTGTCGCGCGCCGTCATCGGGGCGAGCCGGTCGATAGAGGCGTTGCTCGCCTACGACCAGGGCAATCCCGACCTCTGGCTGTGGCTCGGCCGGGCCCGCCTGGAGGAGGCCTGGGAACTGCGGCCCGACGTAAGGGCCAGGGCGGTGCAGGCGGACCGGCAGCAGGCCTACCAGTCGGCGATGGAACGGGCCAGGCAGCCGCTGCTGACGGCGGCGGGGCTCGCGCCGAGCGATCCCGTGCCGTGGGAGTGCCTGATGTGGCTGGCGATCGGGCTCGACCGGCCGCGCGCGGACAAGGACGCGGTCTGGTACGAATGCTCCCGCCGGTGGCCGACGCTGTATTCCGGGGCCCTGGCCCGCCTGATCACCCTGTCGCCCGGCTGGGGCGGCACCGCGGCGGAGATGCTCGGCTTCGCCCGCTCGGCCGCCGCGCACGCCCCGGAGGGCAGCCCGCTGCCTGCGCTCGTGCCGATGGCCCACTTCGAGATCGTCGCCGCCGCCCGCACCCCCATGTCGCGGGGCGGCTGGTTCTCCTTCGAGGCGCAGCGTGACATCGTCTCGGCCGCCGGCCACTGGGCGGAGCGGCGCCTCGGCGGGGCGCACCCGCGCTCGGTCGAGGCGCACAACGTCTTCGGCGCCGCCTTCTATCTGTCCGACCTCCGGCGTCCGGCGCGTGGGCATCTCGCCAGGACGGGCGGGCGGTTCAGCCGGCTGCCCTGGTCGCACCTCGGCGATCCGGCGCAGCAGTATCGCCGGGCCTGCGCCCGGCTCAACCTGTGACTCACTCGTCCACGATCACGTCGAGGGTCCGCGGCCTTCCCCGGCCGGCGGGCGCCGCCAGCTCCACTCGATGCCCGAGACCGGTCAGCAGGTCGGCGAGATCCCCGGCCGTCCGGGGCCGGTCGGGGGTCTCGACGAGCACGCGGGCCACCACGCCCCGGGTGGCCTTCGCCATGTGGCTGACGACCGTCCGCTTCCCGGCCGCCTCCCGCAGCACCCGTACGGCCACGCCGCGTTCGCCGGGCTGCCAGGCGGCGGCGTACGTCGCCGAGCGCATGTCCACCACGAGCCCCTTGGTCGCGTCGAGCACCGCGCTGATCGACGGCCGCCAGAACGCGGCCAGGCCGCCCATCGGCGCCAGCCGTACGCCCATGGACAGGCGATAGGGCGGCACGCGGTCGGACGGGCGCAGCAGGCCCCACAGGGCCGAGAACACCACGAGCCGCCGGTCGGCCCGCCGCCGGGCCTCGGGGGAGAGGGTGGCCAGGCCCAGATTGTCGTACAGGACGCCCGTGTAGAGGGCGGCGACGGGCAGCGTGCGGGCCGTGGGAAGCGCCACGTTGCGCTCGATCTCGCCGGTCTGCCCCTCCGACAGGCCGAGCACGTCGCGTGCCTCGGGCGTCCGGCAGAGCGAGACGAGGGCGTCGAGGACCTTCTCGCGCGGGGAGGCGAGTTCGGGGAAGCTGAGCCGGCGGGCGGCGGAGGTGCCCCGCTCGGCCTTCCCCTCTGACGGCGGAAGCAGGATGAGCACGGTTTCGCAGCCTACTGCGCCCCGACCGGAGAGTTTCCCCCGATCGGGGCGCCACGGCTGCCGGCCTACTCCCGGCCGGTCTCGACCGCCTTGAGCACGGCCTCCGCGATCGAGCGCGGGTCGACGCCGAAGTGCTTGCGGACCGACTCGCGGGTGCCCGACAGGCCGAACCCGTCGGTGCCGAGCGAGGTCCAGGGCCGGTCGATCCACGGGCTGATCTGGTCCGGCACCGCGCGCATCCAGTCGCTGACCGCGATCACCGGGCCCTCGGTCCCGGCCAGGGCCTGCCGGATGTACGGCACGCCCTCGGTGGTCATGGCGTCGCGGCGCAGCTCGCTCCACGAGGTGACCGACCACACGTCCACGCCCAGGCCGTACTCCTCCCGGAGCACCCGCTGCGCCTCCAGGGCCCACTGGATCGCGGTGCCGCTGGCCAGCAGGTGGGCCTGGCCGCCGCCCTCGGAGAACCGGTAGATCCCCCGGAGGATGCCCTCCTCGACGCCCTCGGGCATCGCCGGCTGGGGGAGCGGCTCGTTGTAGACGGTCAGGTAGTAGAACACGTCCTCGCCGTCGGGGCCGTACATGCGCCGGAGCCCCTCACGCACGATC
The DNA here is from genome assembly GCF_006874475.1 of Microbispora hainanensis. GTDB lineage: Bacteria > Actinomycetota > Actinomycetes > Streptosporangiales > Streptosporangiaceae > Microbispora > Microbispora hainanensis. Next base: position 72,229 of record NZ_VIRM01000009.1, on the reverse strand, counting down.
GTCCCCACCTCGTAGGCGAAGGCGGGGTCGTAGGCCAGGCACGCCGGGTTGGCGGAGGCGAGCAGCTGCGAGTGGCCGTCGGCGTGCTGCAGGCCCTCCCCGGTCATCGTGGTCCGGCCGGCGGTGGCGCCGACGAGGAACCCGCGGCCGAGCTGGTCGGCCAGCGCCCACATCTGGTCGCCGGTGCGCTGCCAGCCGAACATCGAGTAGAAGATGTAGAAGGGGATCATGACTTCGCCGTGGGTGGCGTAGCTGGAGGCCGCGGCCGTGAACGACGCCATCGACCCGGCCTCGGTGATGCCCTCCAGCAGGATCTGCCCGTCGGCCGCCTCCTTGTACGCCAGCAGCAGGTCGCGGTCGACGGACTCGTAGCGCTGGCCCAGGGGCGAGTAGATCTTGGCGGTGGGGAACAGCGACTCCATGCCGAAGGTCCTGGCCTCGTCGGGCACGATCGGCACCCAGCGGCGTCCCGTCTCCGGCTCCTTCATCAGGTCCTTGACCAGGCGGACGAAGGCCATCGTCGTGGCCACCGGCTGCTTGGAGCCCTTCTCCAGGGCGCGGAACGGCGCCTCGGCCGGGGCCGGCAGCGAACGGTAGGAGACCGTGCGGCGGGGGATGGGCCCGCCCAGCTCGCGACGCCGCTCGGCGGCGTACCGCGCCTCCGGCGAGTCGGCCCCGGGGTGCACGTAGGGCGGCAGGTCGCCGTCGAGCGCCTCGTCCGGCACCGGCAGGCCGAGCCGGTCGCGCAGCGCGCGGAACTCGTCCTTGCTGAGCTTCTTCATCTGGTGGTTGGCGTTGCGCGCCTCGATGCCCGCGCCGAGGGTCCAGCCCTTCACGGTCTGCACGAGGATCACCGTGGGCGCGCCGCGGTTGTCCAGGGCCCTGCGGTAGGCCGCGTACACCTTCCGCGGCTCGTGGCCCGCCCGGGACCCGCCGACGATGCGCTGCAGGTCCTCGTCCGAGTGCGGCACGTCAAGCCCGTGGAACAGCCGCTCCCTGATGTAGGCGCCCGACGACGCGGCGAACGTCTGGAACTGCCCGTCCGGCACCTCGCCCAGCCGGGCCACCAGCTCGTCGGAGGTGAGCAGACTGTCCCACTCCCGGCCCCACAGCGCCTTGACGACGTGCCAGCCCGCGCCCCTGAAGACGCTTTCGAGCTCCTGCACGATCCGGGTGTTGCCGCGTACGGGCCCGTCGAGCCGCTGCAGGTTGCAGTTGATCACGAACGTGAGGTTGTCGAGCCCCTCGCGGGCGGCCAGGGTGAGGGCGGCCGTGGACTCGGGCTCGTCCATCTCGCCGTCGCCGAGGAAGGCCCACACGTGGCTGTCCGAGGTGTCCTTGATGCCGCGGTTGTGGAGATAGCGGTTGAACCTGGCCTGATAGACCGCGTTGAGGGGGCCGAGGCCCATGGAGACGGTGGGGAACTGCCAGAAGTCCGGCATGGATCGGGGATGGGGGTAGGACGGCAGCCCGCCCTCGGGCTCACGCCTGAACAGGTCGAGCTGGGCCTCGCTCAGCCTGCCCTCAAGGAAGGCCCGCGCGTAGATGCCGGGGGAGGCGTGGCCCTGGAAGTAGACCTGGTCGCGGCCGCCCTGGAAGAAGTGGTTGAAGCCCACCTCGTACAGCCAGGCGGCCGAGGCATAGGTCGCCAGGTGTCCGCCGAGCCCCAGCCGGCTGCCCCTGGTGATCATCGCCGCGGCGTTCCACCGGTCGTACGCGGCGATGCGTTCCTCCATCTCCAGGTCACCGGGGTAGCCGGGCTCCTCGGAGGTGGGGACGGTGTTGATGTAGCGGGTGGTCGTCGCCAGCCGCCTCAGCAGGTAGTCGGCCCGTTCGGGGCCGGCTGCACGGCGGACCGCCTCGAGGGATTCGAGCCACTCGGCGGTCTCCTGCGGATCCAGGTCTTCTACCATGAAACTATTAAATCACCCTATGATCGATCATCGGATGTATCCTGGGCTCTATTATCGGGCTCGTGGAACCCGTGCTGCGCCCGCCGCTTCGCGACCATATCCGGCAAACGGTGCTCGACGGCCTGATCCACGGCCGATGGAAGCCCGGCGACCGTATCATCGAGCGGCGCGTGGCGGCCGAGCTGGGTGTCAGCCAGGCCCCGGTGCGTGAGGCACTGCGCGAGCTGGAGGCGCTCAGGCTCATCGAATCGGCCCCCAACAAGGGCGCGCGGGTCCGCGGGCTCACCCGGAGCGACCTCCGCGAGGTGTACCAGGTGCGGGCGGGCCTGGAGGAGACGGCCGTCCGGCTGGGCAGGCCCCGCGTGGAGGTGCTGCGTACGCACCTCGGCCGCCTGCGCGACGCGGCGGCCGGCGGCTCACTGGACGATCAGGTGCGGCACCTCGTGGCCTTCCACCGGGAGATCGTGAAAGCCTCCGGCAACGAGGTGCTGCTGTCGGTGTGGGAGTCGCTCGGCATCGAGGTGTGGTCGCACCTGTCGATCCGCCTGTTCCGGATGTGCCCGTACGAGAACGTCGCCGACCACGAACCTCTGGTGGAGGCGTTCGAGCGGGACGACCCCGAGGTGGGCGTCCTGCTCCGCGAGCACGTGCTCGGCTACGCCCCGCTCGACCCCGGGGGCAAATAGGGGATTCGAACCCGGGCGGCGCAGGTCAACTAGGCTGCGGCGGATGAGTGAGGTGAGTGAGGAGATCGCGCGGTTCGACCTGCTGGTCGACGCGGCATGGCCGGCGCCGGGACGGGCCGAGGACGGCCGCTGGGTCTACCGCCACGCGGGCGGTGTGACGAAGCGGGCCAACTCGGTGCTGCCGCTGGGAGAGCGCGCGGACCTGCCGGAGGCGGTCGGCCGGGCCGAGCGTTTCTACGCGGGCATCGGCCAGCCCTGCGTGTTCTCGGTCGGCATGGGTGCCTCGCCCGGGCTCGACGACGAACTCGGCCGGCGAGGCTATCGGCTCGTGGACCCCACCCTGGTGATGACCCGGCCGCTCGCCGGTGACGAGACCGCCGTCGAGGCTCCGGTGGCGGACCGGCCGTCGGAACGGTGGCTGCGCACCTGGTGGAGCGTGGACGGCGGGCGCCACGACGACACCGGAGGGGTTCCGGCGCTGACGTGGGGCGAGCGCATCCTCGGCGGGGTGCCCGCCGGGTACGTCCTCCTGGAGGAGGGCGCGGCGGGAAGGGCAGTGCCGCAGGGACGCTGGCTCGGGATCTATTGCATGGCGGTCGAGCCGCACGTCAGGCGGCGCGGGCTGGGCGCGGCCGTGCTGCGCACCCTGCTCGCCTGGGGGCGGCAGCGTGGCGCCGACAGCGCATACCTGGTGGTGACGGAGGCCAACGCCGGCGCCCGCGCGCTCTACGAGCGTGAGGGGTTCGCCGTCGCCGGCCGCTACCACTACCGGGTGCGATCCTGACCCGGAGGCGCCGCCGCCGGGCCCCGGGGGAAGCGGGGAACGGCGGCCGCGCCGGGCGGGCGGCCCGGACAGTGGTTCGTCCGGGCCGATGACTTAGATCGATCGTTTATATGGCGACGGCGCGCGGAGCCGACGTCGTCGTCTGCGCTCCGGCACGCCGTCTATGGGGTCAGCGCTCGCCGTCAGGGGCGGTCGCGGGGGATTCACTGAGTCGGGCCGACTCGTCCTGGATCTCAGCACCTTTGTCGCGCAGCACAGCCACGTGCTGACGCCCGTGGTGGGCGCAGAACAGCAACTCCCCACCCACGGGCAGGGTCGCGCGGATGTAGGCCTGAGCACCGCACCGGTCGCACCGGTCCAGGGCCGTCAGCGGCTTGATGGGGGCGAGAGCTCCAGTCACGTATCGCCTTTCGGGTCGCCCCACGGTCTGTGGGGACGTTGGCGTCAGTCACTTGGCACAACATCTAACCGGATACGGGCCTTCCCAATCATGCTCCGAGTACGCCCAGAGCAGAATGATCCGTAAAGTGACGGGGATCACAGCGAAAGTGCCGGTCATAGTGCTGCGCCTGGCAAGCTTGTGCGCGTACAAACATGAGTGGCGTTAAGCTGCGTACGCGTGTTCGATTGATAAGTAGGAGTTGGGTGTGACTGCGGTTCGCGCGGAGACGGGGTACACCGCCCGTCATCTCTCTGTGCTGGAAGGCCTGGAGGCGGTCCGCAAGCGCCCGGGGATGTACATCGGCTCCACGGACACGCGCGGCCTCATGCACTGCCTCTGGGAGATCGTCGACAACTCGGTCGACGAGGCGCTCGGGGGCTACTGCACCCGGATCGAGGTCGAGCTGCACGCCGACGGCTCGGTCGAGGTGCGTGACGACGGGCGCGGCATCCCCGTCGACATCGAGCCCAAGAGCGGCCTGGCCGGCGTCGAGCTCGTCTACACGAAGCTCCACGCGGGCGGCAAGTTCGGCGGCGGCTCCTACGGCGCCTCCGGCGGCCTGCACGGCGTCGGCGCCTCGGTGGTCAACGCGCTGTCCTCCCGCGTCGATGTGGAGGTCGACCGCGACGGCAAGGTCCACCAGATCAGCTTCCGCCGGGGCGTGCCCGGCGTGTTCGACGGCGACGGCCCGACCGCCAAGTTCCGCAAGAAGTCCGGCCTGCGCGACGGCGGCCCGGCTCCGCGCAACACCACCGGCACCCGCGTGCGCTTCTGGGCCGACCGGCAGATCTTCCTGCCCGAGGCGGAGGTCTCGCTCGACGAGATCCACGTGCGGCTGCGCCAGACGGCCTTCCTGGTGCCGGGGCTCACGCTCGTGGTGCGCGACGCCCGCGGCGAGGAGCCGGCCGAGGAGACGTTCCGTTTCGACGGCGGCATCAGCGAGTTCACCGAGTTCCTGTCCCGCGACGAGGCCGTGTGCGACGTGCTGCGGCTGCAGGGCGAGGGCCACTTCCACGAGACCGTCCCCGTGCTCGACGAGCAGGGCCACATGACGCCGACGGAGGTCGAGCGGGAGCTCACCGTCGATGTCGCGGTCCGCTGGGGGAAGGGCTACGAGACGACCGTACGCTCGTTCGTGAACGTGATCGCCACCCCCAAGGGCGGCACCCACGTCGCGGGGTTCGAGCGGGCGCTGGTCCGCACGATCAACGAGCAGCTCAGGGAGACCCGGCTGCTGAAGAACGGCGACGAGCCGGTGACCAAGGAGGACATCCTCGAAGGGCTGACCGCGGTCGTCACCGTACGGGTGCCCGAGCCGCAGTTCGAGGGCCAGACCAAGGAGGTGCTCGGCACCTCCGCGGCCAGCCGAATCGTCGCCCACGTGGTCACGCGTGAGCTCAAGGCGCTGTTCGCCAACCCCAAGCGGGGGCAGAAGCAGCAGCTGCGCGCGGTGCTGGAGAAGATCGTGGCCGCGGCCAAGGCCCGCATCGCCGCCCGCGAGCACCGTGACAACCAGCGGCGCAAGTCGGCCCTGGAAAACTCGGCGCTGCCCGCCAAGCTGGTCGACTGCCGCAGCGACGACATCGACCGCAGCGAGTTGTTCATCGTCGAGGGCGACTCCGCGCTGGGCACGGCCAAGCTCGCCCGCGACTCGGAGTTCCAGGCGCTGCTGCCGATCCGGGGCAAGATCCTGAACGTGCAGAAGGCGTCGGTCGCCGACATGCTCAAGAACGCCGAGTGCGCCGCGATCATCCAGGTGGTCGGCGCCGGGTCCGGCCGTTCGTTCGACATCGAGTCGGCCCGCTACGGCAAGATCATCCTGATGGCCGACGCGGACGTCGACGGCGCGCACATCCGGTGCCTGCTGCTCACGCTCTTCCACCGCTACATGAAGCCGATGGTCGAGGCCGGGCGGGTGTTCGCCGCGGTGCCGCCGCTGCACCGCATCGAGGTCACCAACCCCGGGCGTGGCCAGGACAAGTACATCTACACCTACAGCGACGCCGAGCTGCACAAGGTCCTGCGCGACCTGGAGCGGCGGGGCAAGCGCTGGAAGGACCCCGTGCAGCGTTACAAGGGCCTCGGTGAGATGGACGCCGATCAGCTCGCCGAGACGACCATGGACCCGCGCCACCGCGTCCTGCGCCGCGTGCGGATCGAGGACGTCGAGGACGCCGAGCGCATCTTCAACCTCCTCATGGGCAGCGACGTGGGCCCGCGCCGCGAGTTCATCATCGGCAGCGCCGCCGAGGTGGACCGCGACCACATCGACGCCTGACGCGTCGGGCCGCCTGGTCGCCGGCCCACCTTCCCGGCTGCGTGGGGTGTGACGGCCGGAGGCCGCCTCAGGGCTTGACCTCGCGCAGGCGTCCGGTCTCGACCTCGTAGACGAACCCCCGCACCGAGTCCTTGTGGGGAATGTACGCGTCGGCCGTGATCCTGTTGATCGACTGGATGACGTCCGCGTCGAGGTCGGAGAACGCCTCGGCGGCCCAGTCGGGCTTGATCCCGGTCTCGGCCTCGATGCCCCGGCGGAAGTCGTCGTCGGTGAAGGTCAGCATGCCGCAGTCCGTGTGGTGGATGAGGATGATCTCCCGCGTGCCGAGCAGGCGCTGGCTGATGGCGAGGCTGCGCCGCTCGTCCGCGGTCACCACGCCGCCGGCGTTGCGGATGACGTGGGCGTCGCCCTCGGTGAGCCCGAGCAGGCCGTACACGTTCAGCCGGGCGTCCATGCAGGCGAGGACGGCCACCCCGCGCGCCGGGGGCAGCGGCAGGTGTCCCTTGTCGAAGGCCGCGGCGTATCGCTCGGCGTTGGCGAGGAGCTCGTCGGTGACGCTCATGAGGTGTCCCTTCTGGTCGCGCGAGTCGCTGGCCCCACTGTTGCCGGTTATTCCTACCGAGTCAATAGGTTTTGTGACCGCACGTGACCTGATCATCTCCGACCGTCATCGGCGATCACGGGTCACGACCTGCGCGGCCTGGGCTTCTACCAGCGATACGGCGTCGACCTCGTCGCCGTGCACCGCGACGCCGTCGCACGCTCACATGAGCTCAAACCGTCGATCCCCGAGATCGGGCTCGACGGCATCCCGATTCCGTCACGAGCTCGAACTCGGACCGCCCCCGGATCTGCTCGGGCTCAGTTCGACTCGATCTCCAGGGTGCTGACCCGGTTGCGGGCCTCCAGCATGCCCTCACGGTAGCGCTCGTCCCAGGCGGGGTCGTCGTCGGGGATGGCCCTGACCGTCTGCCTGGTCAGCTCCACCGGCCCGTTGGGGCCGGGAGCGACCTTGCGCACGACGATCAGGGTCCATCCGTTCTCCATGACCGTATCGGTCTCCCAGCGGGCCGGCCCGGCCGCCTCGCGCCGCGGCGCCGGCTTCCCGCCGCGTGCGAGTATCACGAGCAGATATACGAGCACGGCGATGACGATGAGCGTCACCGGAAGGGCGAGCAGGCGCATCGGGGCTGCGGCTTCCTACTTGGTGGGCAGAGCGACGCCTCCAGTATTGCCCGGCGCGTACACGGTGATGCCCTGGGGCAGGGCCTTCAGCTTCTCGATCTCCGCACACGTGGGGCACCTGTTGTAGCCGTCCTGGCGGGCCTTGTTGGCCTCCGCCTCGGCGCGCGCCTGGGCGACCTTCGCCTGCGCCTCGGTGACCTTCGCGAACGCGGCCTGCGCCTGGTTGACCGCCTCCTGGACCTCGGTGGGCAGGGTCACCCGCGAGAGGTTGAAGTGGATGTTGGTCACGAAGTCGGCGCCGAGAGTGGCCTTGAGGTCTTCCGCCAGGCTCGTGTTCACCGCGTTCTGGATCTTGGCGATGTTCGCGTTGTTGCCCTGCTGCGGCAGGCCCGTCTGCTGGGCGCCGCTGTTGTTCTGCACGAGCGCGCAGGAGGAGACCAGCTCGGCGCACCGGAAGTTGTTGATCTGGGTGCGCAGGTCGTTGTCGATCACGGGACGGATGATCTGGTCGAGGAAGGCCGACCAGCCTTCGTCGCCGTCCCAGGGGTAGTAGGTCCCGCCGTTGGTGCTGCGGAACTTGCGCGTGCCGAACTTGTCGTCGAACGACTTCAGCGTCGCGTGGTCGAGGTTGAGCCCGAAGTAGAGCGTGCCCTCGATGCCCATGTTGACGCCGTCGCTGCTCGGCACGTTGACCACGTCGACGCCGGACTTCTCGCCTTCACCGGAGTTCGAGGTGATCGTGTAGAACCGTTGCTGGGCGGGGTAGCGGTGGATCTGGGACCACCAGCCGATCCAGGTCACGCCGGAGCCGGGGTCGATGACCTGGCGGACCTTGTTGTCGTCGAGCGGGCCGCCGTCGCGGACGACCGCCACCTCGCCGCCGCTGGTGCGCTCGAACCCGCCGAAGGCGCCGATCAGGGTCGGCGCTCCGACGACGATGAGCGCGAGGATCACCAGGATGGCGATGCGTCGGAAGGATCGGCCTGACGTTCCGCCGGAGGCGGAGGAATTGCGGCTGGGCATATGGGCTCCTAGGGGGCGCCTCGGGACCGGTTGCGGTGCCGGGGAAAAGCTCACGTGTCGTCGGCCAGGACAACGTAGCAGCGGGGCGCCCCGGTTCCGGCATGGCCGGAAGGAGCCGAGAAGGAGCCCGACCGGTCCCGTACGGCAGGCCGGGCGGCCGGCCGTACGGGGGGTCGCGCGAGGAGGGGGTGGGATCAGAACTCGACAGGCTGGAGCCGTCCGGTGTGCACGTCGTAGATCGCGCCGCCCACGACGAGGTCGTCGGGCAGGTAGGGGCTGGACGTGATGCGGGTGACGTCGTGCCGCAGCGCGGCCCGCTGGTCGGGGACGGTCTGGAAATCGAGGCTGCGGGTGTCGACGCCGTAATCGGCGGCGATGAGGTTGTGCACGTCCTCGTCGGTCGACTTGGACATCCGGCAGTCGGTGTGCGGCATCACCAGCACACGGTCGACGCCGAGCAGATAGACGGCGAGGACCAGGGTCCGCAGCACGTCGTCGGTCACCCGCGCGCCCGCGTTGCGCAGGATCTTGGCGTCGCCCGCGTTCAGGCCGAGCAGCCCGAGCGGGTCGATTCGGGAGTCCATGCACGTCACCACTGCCAGCCCACGCGCCGCGCGGCCGCTGAGCCCGGAGTGGGTGAACGTGCTCGCGTACTTCTCGTTGGCGTCCAGCAGATCGTCGAAAGCTCCGGTCATGTCACAGATGTTGCCCCATGCCCTCCGATCAACCGTGCGGGGGGCGGGCTTTGGGGCACTTCCAAACGGCTGGCCCTCGCCTGCGACACCGGTGTAAGGTTTTCACTGGTGTCATCCGTTGGAGGGAGAAGAGGTCACCATGAGCGGTGTCGCACGTGTGCACTCGGTCGTGCTCGACTGTCCGGAGCCGAAGGCGCTGGCCGGCTTCTACGCCGGGCTGCTCGGCTGGGAGATCGCCGACGAGGACGAGGACTGGATCACGCTCGCCGGCGACGACCAGACCCGGATCGCCTTCCAGCGGGTTCCCGAGTACGTGCCCCCGGCCTGGCCGTCCGCCGAGCACCCGCAGCAGTTCCACCTCGATCTGAGCGTGGACGACATCGGCGCGGCGGAGAAGCAGGTGCTCGCCCTGGGAGCCGTCAGGCACGAGCACCAGCCGGGCGAGGGCCACTGGACGGTCTTCCTCGACCCGGCCGGGCATCCGTTCTGCCTGGTCACCGGGTGAGCCGACGCTCAACCGACGGAGTCGGCGGCTTTGTCCCGGTGCGCGAGGCGCCGCAGGGCGAGAAGGCCGCCGATTCCCGGCAGCCAGGCCAGCACCTTGCCGGTCGGGTCGCACTCCGGGTCGCGGGCGGCGGCCACGACGACGACCAGGTAGGCGCAGCCGTGCAAGGGGCCGACGAGCGAGGAGACGGGCGGCAGGTGCACGGTGGCCAGATTGGCCAGGAGGACGGCCAGAGACCCCAGCTCCACGGCGGCGGCGGCGCGCAGCGCCGAATGAGGGCGTGACATGGTCAGACTCCCGTGGTCGAGCCGGGGCGAACGATCATCAGCACGGTGACGGCCGCCCACAGCAGGTTGAAGACGCCGGTCAGCATGGCGAGCCGTGCCACCCCGCCGCCGCCGTCGGCGGGCTTGGCCACGGGCGTGTCGGCGGGCGTGTCGGCGGGCGTGGAGTCCCGGGTGGTGAGCCGGGCCAGGACGGCCTCCTGACGCGGCAGGACCGCCAGGGCCAGGACCGCCGCCGCCGCGCCGGTGAGCAGGACGGACGCGATCACCCACGCGTCGCGCAGCACGCCGAGGCCGCTCGCCGTCGCGAACCCGAAGACCGGTACGGCCAGGCCCGCGACGGCGTAGACCCGGCAGATGCGGTGCAGGACGCGGAGCGTGGCCACGCCGCCGATACGGGTGCCCTGACCGGCCTCGCCCTGGTCGGAGAGGCCCCGATCCGACAGGGCACGCGCGGCGGCGGGAAACATGCTCGCCGCGACGGCGACCGGCCCGACCGCGAGGATCGCGGCGAGGACGTGAACGACCAGGAAGAACGCGGTCATCGTGCGCCGTCCCAGATCAGAGGGCGGCGCTCGCGCCCGGAGGCGCTGAGCGCGTCGAGACCCGGGTGGTGACCGGTCACGTGACGCACGAACTGGGCCGGCATCGGCATCTCCCCTTGTCGTCGGCGGGTGTCGCCGGCGGTGTCGTCGGCGGTGTCGTCGGCGGTGCGGTGACCAACCGTAGGAGTGCGGCCCGGGTCGATCCCAGAGGCGAGAACGACAAAAGCCAACGGATTCTCGCCAACAGTTCTCACCTGAGGTTCAGAGGATCCCGCCTGGATGTGGGGGTGGCGGGATCCGGTCTATCGTGGCGATCGTGCACACCGTGGCGATCCTGGCACTGGACCATGTCGTGCCCTTCGACCTGGCGACCCCCATCGAGGTGTTCGGGCGCACCCGCCTGCCGGACGGCCGGAGCCCCTACAGGGTGCGGGTGTGCGGGCCCGGCCCCGAAGTGGAGACCGACGCGTTCGCCCTGCGCGTGCCGTACGGCCTCGACGTGCTGGCCGAGGCCGACACGGTCGTCGTCCCCGGCCGTTCGGAGCGGGCCGGGCCGCCTCCGCCCGAGGCGCTTGAGGCGCTGCGCGACGCCGCCTCGCGGGGCACCCGCCTCGCGTCGATCTGCGTCGGCGCGTTCACGCTCGCGGCGGCAGGGCTGCTGGACGGCCTGAGGGCGACCACGCACTGGGCGGCGGCGCCCCTGCTGGCCCGGCGGTTCCCGCTCGTGGACGTGCGGCCGGACGTGCTCTACGTCGACAACGGGCAGGTGCTCACCTCCGCGGGCGCGGCCGCCGGGCTCGACCTGTGCCTGCACATGATCCGGCGCGATCACGGCTCCGCCGTCGCGGCCGACGCGGCCCGCCTGTCGGTGATGCCGCTGGAACGGGAGGGAGGTCAGGCCCAGTTCATCGTCCACGAGCACCCTCCGGTGCCCAGCGGTTCCGTGCTGGAGCCGGTGCTGGCGTGGATCGAGGACAACCTCGGCCACGACCTGACCCTGCGGGAGATGGCGGCCCGCGGCGGGATGAGCGAGCGGACGTTCAGCAGGCGCTTCCGCCAGCAGACCGGCACGACACCGCTGCAGTGGCTGCTGCGCGCCCGGGTCCGGCGGGCGCAGTATCTGCTGGAGAACACCGATCACGGCATCGAGCGCATCGCCACACAGGCCGGTTTCGGGTCGCCGACGGCGTTCAGGGAGCGGTTCAAGCGGGTCGTGGGGACCACGCCGCAGGCGTACCGCTCCTCGTTCCACTCCTCGCCCGGAGAGAGCCCCGCCGCCACCTGAGCACCACGAAAGGGCGCGCGGCGTGGCGCGGAGCCGGAAACCGGCTCCGCGCCGCCGTCACATAGGGGCCGCCGTCACATAGGGGCCGCCGTCACATAGGTGGCGAGGAGCCGCCTGCGCGTCATCGCGGCGGCTCTTCGCCTCCGGTGTCAGCGGGACGGTTTTTCGCCCCGCGTGTCATTGCGGCTCTTCGCCTCCGGTGTCGCCGGTCGTGGCCAGGCCGCCCTCCGTCACGGCGGCATCCTCGCCGCCGTCCGCGCCGAGCGCGCCGCCGATCGCCGCGATGGCGTGCACGAGGCGCACCCCCGAGCCGTCACGGCGGCCGAGCTCCTCGGGCAGCGGCACCGGCTTGCCGGTCGAGGAGACGGCCTTGACCGGCGCCGGGCCGGCGTACGCGAGCAGCAGGACGTCCTCGCCCTTGAGGAAGCGCTGGGCGCGCACGCCACCGGTCGCCCGCCCCTTGGGCGGGAAGTCGGCGTAGTCGGAGATCTTGCCCGCGCCCATTTGTGTGCCGGGCAGGGCGGTGGAGGATCCGGCGATCGTCACCACACGCGCCTCCAGCGTGGGATCGACCACGCCGAAGAAGACCACCTTCGCATCGCCGTCGAGGCGCACGCCCGCCATGCCGCCCGCGGGACGTCCCTGGGGCCGTACGACGGAGGCGGGGAAGCGCAGGAGCTGCGCGTCGCTGGTGATGAACACCAGGTCGTGGTCGGCGGAGGTCAGTTCGACGGCCCCGACCACCACGTCGCCGTCCCGCAGCCCGATCACCTCGAACTCGTCGCGGTTGACCGGATATTCGGGCACGACCCGCTTGACCACGCCCTGGCTGGTGCCGAGCGCGAGCCCCGGCCCGTCCGGGTCGAGCGAGCCCAGCCCGACGACCTTCTCGTCCGGTTCGAGGGCGACGTACTCCGCCACCGGATGCCCGCCGGCGAGCGAGGGCGGATTGGCCGAGGGCGGCAGCGCGGGCAGGTCGAGCACCGAGACCCGGATCATCCGGCCCTGGGAGGTCACCACGCCCACCTCGCCGCGCACGGTCGAGCGGACCACCGAGACCAGCACGTCGTGCGCCGTCCGGTCGCCCTCGCCGGAGACCGGCGAGGCGTCGGTCGTGCGGGCGAGCAGGCCGGTGGACGACAGCAGCACCAGGCAGGGATCGTCGGCCACCTCCAGCGGCACGACCGCGGCCCTGGCGGCCTCCGACGACTCCAGCAGGACCGTGCGGCGCGGCGTGCCGTACGTCTTGGCCACCTCGGCCAGCTCGGACGACACGACCTTGCGCAGCCGGTCTTCCGAGCCGAGGATCTCGTTCAGCTCGGCGATGTCGGCCTGGAGCTGCTCCTTCTCGCGGTCGAGCTCCAGCTTGTCGTAACGAGTGAGGCGGCGCAGCGGGGTGTCGAGGATGTAGTTGGCCTGGATCTCGCTCAGCTCGAAGGTCTCCATGAGCCGCGTGCGCGCCTGGGCCGTGTCGTCCGAGTCGCGGATCACCCGGATGACCTGGTCGATGTTGAGCAGCGCGATGATCAGGCCGTCGACGAGGTGGAGCCGTTCCTCGCGCTTGCGCAGCCGGTAAAGCGACCGCCTGCGCACGACGTCGAGCCGGTGGTCGACGTAGACCGACAGCAGCTCGCGCAGGCCGAGCGTGCGCGGCTGGCCGTCGACGAGGGCGACGTTGTTGATGCCGAAGGTCTCCTCCATCGGCGTCAGCCGATAGAGCTCCTCCAGCACGGCCTCCGGGTTGAAGCCGTTCTTGATCTCGATGACCAGGCGCAGGCCCTTGTGGCGGTCGGTCAGGTCCTTGAGGTCGGCGATGCCGGTGAGCTTCTTCGCGTTCACCAGCTCTTTGATCTTGGTGACCACCCGCTCGGGGCCCACGTTGAACGGCAGCTCAGTGACGACGATGCCCTTGCGGCGCGGCGTGACCTGCTCGATCGTCGCCTTGGCCCGCATCTTGAAGGTGCCGCGGCCGGTCTCGTAGGCGTCCCTGACGCCGTTGAGGCCGATGATCGTGCCGCCGGTCGGCAGGTCGGGGCCGGGGACGAAGCGCATGAGCTCGTCGAGCGTCGCGTCCGGCTTCCTGATCAGGTAGCGCGCCGCCGCGATGACCTCGCCGAGGTTGTGCGGCGCCATGTTGGTGGCCATGCCGACCGCGATGCCGGAGGCGCCGTTGACCAGCAGGTTGGGGAACGCCGACGGCATGACCGACGGCTCGGTCTCCTGGCCGTCGTAGTTGGGCTTGAAGTCGACCGTCTCCTCGTCGATCGACTGCACCATGAGCATCGCGGCCGGGCCCAGGCGGGCCTCGGTGTACCGCATGGCCGCGGGGGAGTCGTCCGGGGAGCCGAAGTTGCCGTGCCCGTCGACCAGCGGCAGCCGCATGGAGAACGGCTGGGCCAGCCGCACGAGCGCGTCGTAGATTGCGGTGTCGCCGTGCGGGTGCAGCTTGCCCATGACGTCGCCGACGACGCGGGAGGACTTGACGTGCCCCCGGTCGGGACGCAGGCCCATCTCGCTCATCGAGTAGAGGATGCGGCGCTGGACGGGCTTGAGCCCGTCGCGGGCGTCGGGCAGCGCCCGCTGGTAGATCACCGAGTAGGCGTACTCGAGGTAGCTGGCGCGCATCTCCGCGGAGACGTCGATGTCGACGATCCGCTCCTCGAAGTCCTCGTCCGGCGGGGGTGTCGTCGTGCGTCGGGCCATGTCGTGGTTTCCTGCGTGTCGAGGAGCCGGGCCCCGGCCCGTCGGAGCCGGGGAAGGTCAACGTCGGTGGTGTGTCTCGAACATTCTGCCGAGAGTTCACCCTGTTCGCGACTCACCACCATACTGCCGGGCTCGTGCCCGCCGTCCGGCTTCCCCGACGGGGCAGCCCTTCCCGGCCCCGGACGGTCAGTCGCGGGGGCCGGCGCCGGGCCAGGGACCGGGCGTCTCGCCCTCGTCCTCGTCGCCCGGCGCGTTCAGCTTCTCGTCGTAGATCCGGAAGCCCCGGGCCTTGTAGTTCGCCAGCGCCGCCGGCCCGTCGAGGGAGCAGGTGTGCACCCACACCCGCCGCGTGGCCTCCCGCCCCGGCCAGCGCCCGGCGAGGTCCCACGCGCGGGCCGTGGCCTCGCCCAGCAGCCATCCGCCGAGGCCCTGCCCGATCGCGTACGGCAGCAGCCCGAAGTTGGTGATCTCGACCGTGCCGGCGTCCTGGGCCACCAGCTCGGCGTACCCGGCGGGGGTGCCGCGCACCCAGGCCACCCAGGTCTCGACGCCCGGCCGGTCGAGCCAGTCCCTCCACTGCTTCCAGGTCCACGGCAGCCTGTTGGTCCACTGCCAGTCGCCGCCCACGGCCGTGTAGAGGAAGCGGCTGAACTCGGGGCCGGGGACCTCGGCGCGCACGACCTGCGCGGGGATCGCGGGGGTCCGTCCCGGCCGCAGGTCGGCGGGGCTGGTCTGTTCGAGATACCAGGTGGTCACGTCCATAGCGGGATTCATCCAACCACGACGCCCGTCCGGGGCCGGATGCGGCCGCCGGCGCCTCACGTGCGCGCTTTCCGCCTCGCCTCCCGCGGTCGCGGCGGAAACGGTCGGCGAGACCTGGTACCAATGGGCGGGTGAGCGAAGAAGAGGTGACGCTGCGGGAAGAGGCCGAGGCCCGGCTGCGGGCGCTCGCCGGCGATCAGGCGCGGCTGCGCGACGACCAGTGGGCCGCCATCAAGGCCCTGGTCATGGACCGCAGGCGGGCGCTGGTCGTGCAGCGCACCGGCTGGGGAAAGTCGGCCGTCTACTTCATCGCGACCGCGCTGCTGCGCGAGCTCGGCGAGGGACCCACGGTCATCGTCTCCCCGCTCCTGGCGCTGATGCGCAACCAGATCGCCGCGGCCGAGCGGGCCGGCATCCAGGCCCAGACGATCAACTCGGCCAACCCCGAGGAGTGGGAGAAGGTCTACGGCCAGGTCGCCGAGGGCGCGGTCGACGTGCTGCTGGTCAGCCCCGAGCGGCTGAACAACCCCGACTTCCGCGACAACGTGCTGCCCGAGCTGGCCGGCAGCGCGGGTCTCCTGGTGATCGACGAGGCCCACTGCATTTCCGACTGGGGCCACGACTTCCGGCCCGACTATCGCAGGCTCCGCACGCTGCTGGCCGAGCTGCCGACGGGCATCCCCGTGCTGGCCACGACCGCCACGGCGAACGCCCGGGTCACCCGCGACGTCGCCGAGCAGCTCGCCGTCACCCAGGAGTGGCACGAGCTGCCCGGCGGCGAGGTGTTCGTCCTGCGCGGCCCCCTGGAGCGCGAGAGCCTCCATCTCGGCGTCGTACGGCTCGCCGGAGCGGACCAGCGGCTCGCCTGGCTGGCCAGGACGCTGCACGAGCTGCCGGGCTCCGGCATCGTCTACACGCTGACCGTCGCCGCGGCCCAGGAGATCGCCGCATACCTGCGCGAGCAGGGCCACACCGTCGCCGCGTACACCGGGCAGACCGAGCCGGCCGACCGGCTGGCGGCCGAGGAGGACCTGCTCGGCAACCGGGTCAAGGCGCTGGTGGCCACCTCTGCGCTGGGGATGGGCTTCGACAAGCCCGACCTCGGCTTCGTCATCCATGTGGGCGCGCCCGCCTCGCCCGTGGCCTACTACCAGCAGGTGGGCCGGGCCGGGCGCGGCGTGGAGCGGGCCGAGGTCATCCTGCTGCCCGGCCCCGAGGACCGGGAGATCTGGGCCTACTTCGCCTCGCTCGCCTTCCCGCCGGAGGGCGTGGTCAGGGCGACGCTCGACGCGCTGTCCGAGGGGGGAGTGCTGTCGACCGCCGCGCTGGAGACGCGGGTCGACCTCAGCCGGAGCCGCCTCGAGATGATGCTCAAGGTGCTCGACGTGGACGGCGCCGTACGCCGGGTCAAGGGCGGCTGGGAGGCCACCGGCGAGCCGTGGAGCTACGACGCCGAGCGCTACGCCCGGGTCGCGGCGGAGCGCCGCGCGGAGCAGGAGGCCATGCTCGGCTACATCACGACCACCGAGTGCCGGGAGCAATTCCTGCGCCGCCACCTCGACGACGAGTCGGCCACGCCGTGCGGCAGGTGTGACAACTGCACCGGCGCCCACAGGTCCGCCGAGGTGCCGGACGAGGCCGTCCGGGCCGCCCAGCAGCGGCTCGCGCGTCCCGGCGTCGAGATCGAGCCGCGCCGCCAGTGGCCCACCGGCCTGCCGGACCTGAAGGGGCGGATCAAGCCCGAGCTGTGCGCCGAGCCCGGCCGTGCGCTCGGCCGCCTGACCGACATCGGCTGGGGCACCCGCCTGCGCGACCTGTTCGCGGCGGGCGACGGGCCGATCCCCGACGACGTGTTCGCGGCCGTGATCGAGGTGCTGAAGTCGTGGGGGTGGGAACGGCGTCCGGTCGCGGTGGTCGCGATGCCGTCGGGCGCGCGGCCGGAGCTGGTCGGGTCGCTCGCCGAGCGGCTCGCCCAGGTCGGCCGGCTGGAGTATCTCGGGACCCTCGGTTATCGCGACGGGTCGCCCGCCGCCCGTCACAACAGCGCCCAGCGGGTGACGGCCATCCGGGGGACGCTCGCCATGCCGCGTGACGTGGCCGCGCGGATCGCGGCGGCGGGCGGGCCTGTGCTGCTGGTGGACGACCGCGTGGACAGCGGATGGACGATGGCCATGGCCGCCGCCCAGGTCAGGCACGCCGGGGCGCCCGCCGTGCTGCCGCTGGCCCTGGCCGTCACCAACTGAGCCTGTGGAGGCCGCAGGGGCTGAGGGCGTCGAGACAGTCAGGAGGCGCCCATGGATCGGCGGCAGATCGAGTACTTTCTCGCGGTTGTCGCACATGGCAGCTTCACGAGTGCGGCACACGCGCTGAACGTCACGCAGCCGTCGCTGTCGCACGCGGTCGGCGCCCTGGAGCGCGAGCTGGGGGTGGAGCTGTTCACCAGGCTCGGGCGGGGCGTCCGCCTCACCTCGGCGGGTGAGGCGCTGCTGGAGCCGGCCCAGCAGATAGTGCGCGATTTCAGCCGGGCCCGTGCGTCGGTCCAGCGGGTGCGCGGCCTGCAGAGCGGCAGGCTGTACATAGTCGCGCTGACCACGCTTGCGGTCGATCCGCTGGCCCGTATGGTCGGGGCTTTCCGCAATCGCCATCCCGGAATCGATATTCGAATCACCGACCCCGAGCAGGCGGTGGCGGTCGCCGAAATGGTGCGCTCAGGGAAATGCGAACTCGGGCTCGCCGATTTCTCCGTCCCGGCCACCGGATTGCGCACCCTCGAACTTCCGGAGCAGGAAATGCTCGCGGTGCTCCCGCCGGGCTCGCCATACGCGGAGCGGCTGACGATCAGCGAGGTGGCCGAGCTCGACCTCGTGACGACCCCGCAGGGGACGACGACGAGGACCGTCGTCGAGCAGGCACTCGCCGGCGCCAGCGTCCCGCTCCGCATCGCCGTCGAGACGACCCACCGCGCCGCCATCGTGCCGCTCGTCCTCGCGGGTGCGGGAGCCGCGCTGCTCCCGCGCCCGATGGCAGAGGAGGCCGCACGTCAGGGTACGCGGATCGCGCGGATCGACCCTCCGGTGACGCGCCGCGTCCGTCTGCTGTGGCGGTCCGAGTCGCTCTCTCCGGCGGCGGAGGCCTTCGTGCGGCTGGCGGAGTCCTTCGCCGGTCGGCCCGCGCACGATCGACGATAGCGATCCATAGAAAGCTTCTATAGCAATCAAAGGACTCGGGTCTAGGTTTGCGGCGAAGGTCGCATTGACACCCCTGCCTCCGACACGGCAGCGTCTTGGGCACCAGAAAATTCGCGGCGGATTCAGCGGAGAGGCTCGGCCGTCCCGATTTGCGGACGGCACCACCATGCTGAATATTCGCGTGTCCTTTCAGTCCCCTGTTTTGTGCTGCCGAAGGGATTTACCGTGGGCCGGTGCTGCGGAGTCGACCACCACAGCGGAGAGTACACCGAGGCGCAGCGCGCCGATCTTGATCGTGTCCTCGGCTTCAACCGTAGGATGGCCGCCGCCATCGAGGTCTGCCGTGACGTCTCGCCGGTTGAGGCGCTGCTCGACCCCGACCCGCTGCGATACATGTGGGTGGACGAGGGCGGCGGCCGGGTCTCGGAGTTCATCGCACGGGCCGAGGAGGCGCTGGCGGGCGCCACCCGCCTTGACGGCCATCGGCGGCTGGAGGGCCGGGCCGTCAGGGTATCGGGGTCGGCGGCGCGGCCGTCGGTCGCCACGGCGGCCGACGGCCGCGTTCTGTATGCATGGACCGAATGGGAGCACGGCGCGGGTGACCGGGTGCTGGCGACGCTGCTCGACGGCCCGAGGGCCGAGGGCGAGCCGGTCGTCCTGTCGAACGATCCGGCCGACTGCTTCCGCCCCACCGCGCTCTTCGACGCCGAAGGACGGGCCTGGGTCTGCTATGCGCGGTCCGACGGCGGTGAGGTGACGATCTGGTGCCGCCGCCACGAAGCGGGCCGCTGGACGGACGAGGATCGGGTGAGCAGCACCTCACACCCCTCGTTCAACCAGGAACTCACGGCGCATCCGGACGGCAGCGTCGAGGTGTGCTGGCAGGGACGGCTCGACAACCGCTTCGGCATCTTCGCCCGCCGTTGGAAGGACGGCGCGTGGAGCGACACCAGGCTGGTGAGCGAGGGCGTCGAGGCCAACGTGTGGGATCCGGCGATCGCTTCCGCGCCCGGCGGCCGCACGGTGTACGCCTGGACGGAGTACACGGGCGGCGCCTACCGCGTCGTGCTGCGCACGGCGGAGCCGTCCGGCCAACTCTCCCCGGTCCGGGCCATCACCGGCGGCAGCGACTACGCCCTGCACCCGAGTCTGGCGGTGACCAGCGACGGCGCGGTGTGGTGCGCCTTCGACGTGATCACGGTCCACGGGCACGGTGGTTCCGGTCCCACGCGCCTGCGGCCGACGGAGCGCCTGCCCGAGTCGCCGCGGATCGAGGGCATGCGCGAGAGCGGCGAGTTCGTCCCGCCGGAGCTGCTGCCCGAGGTGGCCGCCTCGATCCGGGTCGTGCGGGTGGACGACGACGGCGTGCGGGAGGCCGACGGGGTCCTCGCGCAGGGCCTCGACGTGGTCCCCGGAGGGCTGCCGCGGCTCGCCGCCGACCCAGGCGGCGGCCTCACTGTCGCCTACCGGATCCACCGCCGGCTGCCGCTCATGACCTACTACTGGGAGGTCGCGGCGCAGAGCCTGGGGCCCGACGGCTGGTCCGCGCCCACGACCTTCTCGGCGAGCGACGGCACCCTTGAGGAGCCCGCGATCGCGCCGTTGCCGAGCGGCGCGCTCGTGGTGTGGCAGACCGACGGCCGTCTTGAGCGCGGCCTCACGTGGACCGAGGGCTTCGGCGGCCGGGAGTGCCCCTTCCTCCTGGAGCACCACGGTGAGGTGATCTGGCACGGCATGCACGGCACGGGGTCGCTGCGATCGGCGACCGTGACGTCGTCCGGCCCGGCACGGGCCGAGCGCCGGATCGAGATCGTGCACAGCGCGGAGCGCCGGGAGGCCCGGTCCTGGGTGGGGGCAGGCCGCGAGCGGTACTCGACCCGGGTCGACGGCACCGACTACAGCCTGTTCTGGGGTGACCTGCACCGGCATTCGCTCATCAGCCGGTGCACCTCCGGCGACGAGCCCTCACTGGAGGATTTCTACCGCTACTCCTGGGATGTCTGCGAGTACGACTTCTGGGCCGTCACCGACCATTCGGAGAACAGCACGGACTACCAGTGGTGGTCGATCCAGAAGGTCGCCGACCTCTTCCGCGTCGACGGCCGGTTTGTGCCGCTCTACGGCTTCGAATGGACCGGCATGACCGGGCACCAGAACGTCATCTACGGCGACGTCAGGCGCGGCGCGCCCATCTTCTCCTCGTACGCGGAGGGCTCGGACACGCCGGCCGACCTGTGGCGGCAGATGCGCGAGTACCCCGACTTCCCGGCGATCACCATTCCGCACCACCCGGGATCGGCGATGGTGCCCTTCGACTGGAGCTACTACGACGCCGACTACCTGCGGCTGGTCGAGGTATTCCAGGCCTGCCGGGGCAACTACGAGGACGACGGCTGCTTCCGGCAGTACTCGGACGCCACCCTGCCCGGCACCTTCGTCCTGGACGGCCTGCGCCGTGGTCACCGTTTCGGGCTCATCGCCTCCTCCGACCACGGGCACGGCGCGAGCTACATCGGGGCGTACGCGGAGTCGCTGGACCGGGCGTCGATCTTCGATGCGCTCCACGCCCGCCGGGTGTTCGCCGCGACCACCCGTGACCTGCTCGTGGACGTCCGCATCGGTGAGACGTTCATGGGCGGCGAGACCACGGCGGGCGGCCCGGTCGAACTGTCGGCCTACGTACGGGGTTACGGCGACCTGGCCCGCATCGAGATCGTTCGCGGAGGAGAGGTCGTGCACAGTGTGTGCCCGGAGCTGGGCCTGCCGGAGGGCTGGGCGGCGGTGCCGGTGCGCGTCGAATGGGGGATGAGCTCCACGACCACCGACTGGAGCGGCGTCCTCGTGATCGACGGCGGCGAGGTGCTGCAGACGCCGTACTGGAGTCCGGAGATCGTCGAGGTCGACCGGCGGCGGATCGGCTGGCAGGCGAGCACCAAGAGCTTCGGCGAGCCGTACGGCTCGCAGCGTGGCGGCGTGGAGGTCACCCTGATCGGCCCCGACGAGGCGACCGTCACCGTCACCACCACCCAGGGCGCGCACAGCACGACGCTGGGGGAGCTGAGGACGGCGGTTGTCGAGATCCCCGTGAAGAACGACGGGCGTCTGCGCCTGCAGCCTGGCATCGGCGGCCTCACCTCGCTCGGCGGTCCCGAGCACCGCTTCAGTTGGCGGGACGAAAGCCCCGAGTCGGGCTGGTACTACGTCCGCGCTTACCAGACCGATGGCGAAATGGCATGGTCCTCGCCCATCTGGGTGGAGCAGAACTGATCCGCCGACGACGGTCTCCAACAACCCCTGACGATTGGAAACGCCGATGACATCTGTACTCAGGAGACTGCGGAATGTGACTGTCGTCCTGGTCGCGGCGACGGCGCTGGCCGCGTGCAGCGGCACGACTACCGACGGCTTCGCCACGACGAGCGGCGGCAGCGGCGCGCGTGTCGCCAGGTTCGTCCAGCAGCCGTGGAGCGATCTGGTGGTGGAGACGCAGATCGCGATCGACATCCTCGGCAAGCTTGGTTACCAGGCGAGCACCCAGGAGGTGTCCGTACCGCTGGCCGGCCAGGCGCTGGCGACCGGCAAGGCGGACGCCTATCTCGGGAACTGGTGGCCCAGCCAGCAACAGGTCTTCCAAAAGCCCATCGACGAGGGAAAGGTCAAGGTCGTGGGCACCCTCCTGAGCGGCACACAGTACGCCCCGGCCGTCCCCGGGTGGGTGGCGGACAAGTACGGGGTGCACTCCCTCGCGGATCTGGACAAGAACGGGGACCTGTTCGGGCGCAAGATCTACGGGATCGAGCCGGGCGCCCCGGCCAACCAGATCATCCAGGAGGCCATCGACAAGGACGCGTACGGGCTGGGCGACTGGCAGCTCGTGCAGAGCAGCACCGAGGCGATGCTGGCGGAGGTGACCCGGCGCACGGCCAAGCACCAGCCGATCGTCTTCCTCGGCTGGAGCCCGCACTGGATGACGATCGATTTCAAGCTCGTCTTTATGGACGACCCGCAGAAGGTGTGGCCGGGCGCCGGGGAGATCCGCGTGCTCGAGCGCATGGGCCTCGACAAGCAGGACCCGAATCTCCACCGTTTTCTGTCGCAGATGAAAGTGGACGCCGACAGTGCCTCGGCGTGGATCCGCGCCCTCGACAAGGAGAAGAAGACGGCGAAGGCCGCGGCCGAGAAATGGATGAAAACCCATCCCGACATGGTCGCGGGCTGGTTGAACGGGGTCACCGACATCAACGGCAAGCCGGCCTCCGATGTCGTCCTGCCGAGCCTGAAGGGCTGACGCATGACCGGTGAGAGCCCGCGGGAGGGCACCATGATCGAAGCCAGAGGTCTCACCAAGGTCTACGGAATGCCGCGGGACGGGGCGGTGTCCGCGCTGCGGGGGGCCGGTGAACGGCGCCGGAACGCGGTACGCGAGGCGGGCGGCTTCCTTGCGGTCGACGACGTAGGGTTCTCCGTGTCCGCCGGGGAGATCTTCGTGATCATGGGTCTGTCCGGATCGGGCAAGTCGACCGTGCTGCGCATGCTCAACCGTCTTGTGGAACCCACCATGGGGTCCCTGCTGGTCGATGGCGCCGACCTGGCCGCCCTGCCGCAGGACGAGCTGCGGCAGCTCAGGAACAGGAAGATCAACATGGTCTTCCAGCACTTCGCGCTGCTGCCGCACCGCAGGGTGCGGGAGAACGCCGCCTACGGGCTCAAGGTCCGGCAGGCGCCGGCGAAGCAGCGTATGGAGCGGGCGGATTGGGCGCTGCGGCGCGTTGGGCTGGAGCAGTGGGCCGACTCCTACCCGCACGAGCTGTCCGGCGGGATGAAGCAACGGGTGGGACTTGCCCGCGCACTGGCCACGGACGCCGAGATCCTGCTCATGGACGAGCCGTTCAGCGCCCTCGATCCGCTGATCCGCCGCGACATGCAGGAACTGCTCCTGCAACTCCAGTCAGAGGACCGGCGGACCATCGTCTTCGTCACGCACGATCTCAACGAGGCGATGCGGATCGGCGAGCGCATCATGGTCATGCGGGACGGCCGGGTGGCCCAGTGCGCCACCGCCAACGAGATCATCTCGGCGCCGGCCGACGACTACGTGACCGAGTTCGTCGCCGACGTGGACCGCTCTCGCGTTCTCACCGCGGGGAACGTCTTGCGTCCGCCGCTCGTGACCGCGCGGTGCGGCGAGAGCCCGGTAGAGGTGCTCAAGCGGCTCGAGAACGTGGAGATGAACGGGATCTTCGTCCTTGACGAGACCGGGCGCGTCGTCGGAGTGGCGACCGACAAGGCACTCGCGGGAGCGCTGCGGGACGGCGGGACGACCGTCGAGTCCTGTCTCGGCGGCGACTACCACGCCGTGCCCGCGGACGCGCCGATCGTGGAGTTCTGCGATCTGGCCGGACGTCACACGGTGCCCATCGCCGTTGTGGACGCCGACAGACGTCTGCTCGGTGTCGCTCCCAGGGCGGCGATCCTCGCCGCCCTGGCGGTTCCGAAAAAGGTGAGGCATGCCTGAGCTCCCCATCGGCGACGCCGTCGAGAAATTCACCCAGTTCCTGCAAGACCATCTCGGCGAGGCGTTCGATGTCTTCGCCAACGTGCTGATGCAGCTCGTCGACGTGGTTTACACCGTTCTCGTCGCCCCGCACCCGCTCTTGCTGATCGCCGTTCTCGCTGTTCTCGCCTGGCTGGCGGGCCGGCGTGTGACGCTCGTCGTGTTCACGGTGCTCGCCTTCCTGCTCGTGGCGTCGATGCAGCTGTGGGTGCAGACCATGCAGACGCTCGCGGTGGTGCTCGTCGCCGCGGTCATCGCCGTCGCCGTCGGCGTGCCTCTCGGTGTCTGGGCGGCCCGGAGCAGCCGGGTGAGCATGGTGATCCGGCCGGTGCTCGACTTCATGCAGACCCTGCCGGTTTTCGTGTACCTCATTCCCGCCGTGTTCCTCTTCGGTATCGGGGTGGTGCCCGGCGTGGTGGCCACCACCGCGTTCGCCGTCCCGCCCGCGGTCAGGCTCACCCAGCTGGGCATCCGTCAGGTCGACGCGGAGGTGGTGGAGGCGGCGGTCGCCTTCGGCTCCCGCCCCTGGCAGGTGCTGCGCGAGGTGCAGCTCCCTCTCGCGCTGCCGTCGATTATGGCGGGAATCAACCAAGTGATCATGATGGCCCTGTCGATGGTGGTCATCGCGGGCATGGTTGGCGCCCAGGGCCTCGGCTCGGTCGTGGTCCAGAGTGTCACCCAGCTCGACATCGGCAAGGGGTTCGAGGGCGGGCTCGCCGTGGTGATCCTGGCGATCTACCTCGACCGGCTCACATCGGCGGCGGGGTCGCGGGACCTTACCCGCAGGCGCGCCAGGCGCAGGGCCGCCGAGCCGGACGCGCCCGCCCAGCGGGACCGGATGCACGAGGAAGTGACGGTTCCCCTCGCCTGACTCGCGGAGTGCCCACCTGCTCGCCCGACGCGATGACGCCCGCGATCCCCCTGGGAATCGCGGGCGTTCTGTCTTCGGGCCGGAAGACCGGTGCGGAGCCGTACCCCCGGCCCGTGGGCGCTGGGGTCAGAGGCGGGGGCGGGCACCGAGGTTGGAGATGCACTTGGCGGCGAGGGCGTTGCCCGCCGCCAGCGCCTCGGCGGCCGGCTTGCCGTCCAGCCAGACCGGCAGGAAACCGGCGGTGAAGGCGTCGCCGGCGCCCGTGCCGTCCACGATCCGGTCGACGACCTCGGCGGGCGCCCTGACCGGCTCGGGACGGTTGTTGGAGAACCAGAGCGAGCCCTCGGCGTTGAGCTTGATCACGACCTGGGGGAACCAGGCGGTCAGCACCTTGGCCGCCGCGGCGGGGTCGTCCCTGCCGGTGAGCACCTTGGCCTGGTCGGCGTTCGCGAACAGCAGCTTCGCGCCGTCGGTCCACTCGAGGAAGGGCTCGGCGCCGGTCCGCTCCAGAGGAGCGGTGGAGGCGCAGTCCACCGAGATCGACATGCCGGACCGCCGGGCCATGTCGAGCGCGGCGAGGCCGGCGTCGCGCGATCCCTCGTTGATCAGTGTGTAACCGGACATGTGCAGGTGGCCGCCGCCGAACAGGTCGCGCGGCAGGTCCTCGGGGGACAGCGCGGCGTTGGCGCCGGGGTCGGACAGCATGGTCCGCTCGCCCTTGTGGGTGACGAGCACGACACAGGTGCCGGTCGGCCGCTCGGGATCCATGACGAGCCGGGCGTCCACGCCGTAGCCCATGAGCTCCATGTCGCGGTTGCGGCCCGTGATGTCGGCGCCGCGGCGGCCGATGAAGGCGACCTCGGAGCCCTCCACGGCGAGCCAGGAGGCGATGTTGGCGCCGGAGCCGCCACCGTGCATGGTCACGACGGCCGGGGTGTCGCTCGCCCTGGCAAGAGGGAATTTCGCGCGGGCGACCGCGTCCGTCATGAGATCGCCCACCACGACGACCCGCGTCATGATGTCACCACCTTGCCAACTGCTTGTGGAGGTGAGCCATGCCCAAGGAGGGGCGGCGTCCTCTCCGTGCTGTGAGGCTGACGTCCAGAAACCTAACAGCTTCCAGGGGCGTCGTGGGGTGGAGAGCGGACAGACGGGCACAGTCGATGCACAAGCGTTGCCCAACTTGCCACGTCAGGGCTGGTAGATCCCTTATAGGCGGATCCGGAAAGCGGACGGGCCAGTCGTAAGGAATGTCTCAATCCAGGCGAAGCCGGACGCGGCTAGCCTCGATTGCGTGCACCCTCAGTACCCCGCCCACTGGGAGGCGGACGTCGTGCTGTCCGACGGCGGCACCGCCCATGTCCGCCCGATCAGGCCGGACGACGCCGGCATGCTGCGCTCGTTCTACTCGCGCCTGTCCGCGGAGTCCATCTACTTCCGGTACTTCGGGCCGCGGCCCCGCCTGACCGACAAGGACGTGGTCTGGTTCACCAACGTCGACTACGACAACCGGGTCGCCCTCATTGCCACGATCGGCACCGAGATGGTCGCGGTCGTACGGTATGACCGGGTGCAGCCGCGCGACCACGCCGAGGTGGCCTTCCTGGTCGAGGACGCCCACCAGGGCAGGGGCGTGGCCGCGGTGCTGATGGAGCACCTGCGGGCCGCCGCGCGCGAGCGCGGGATCAAGACCTTCATCGCCGACGTGCTGCCGGGCAACCACCGGATGATGGGCCTGTTCCGCCAGGCCGGATACACGGCGCAGAGCCAGTTCGAGGACGGCGTCGTGCGCATGACGCTCGACCTGTCCAGCACCGAGACCGCGCTGGAGGTCCGGCTCGCCCGCGAGCACCGCGCCGAGGCGCGCTCGATCGCCCGCCTGCTGACGCCCGAGTCGGTCGCGGTCATCGGCGCGAGCCGCGAGCCGGGGGGAATCGGCCAGACGGTCCTGCGCAACCTGCTCGCCGCCGACTTCACCGGCCCCGTCTATCCCGTCCACCGGCACGTACGGGCCGTGGCCGGCGTGCGGGCCTACCGCAGCGTGTCGGCCATCGACGGCGAGGTGGACCTCGCGGTGCTGGCGGTCCCCGCCGAGGGCGTGCTCGAACTCGTCGGGGAGTGCGCGGAGAAGGGCGTGAAGGGCCTGGTCGTGGTCTCCTCCGGATTCGGCGAGACCGGGCCAGAGGGCCGGGCCCGCCAGGAGGAGCTGGTCCGCATCGCCCGGGCGTACGGCATCCGTGTGGTGGGGCCCAACTGCCTGGGCATCGCCAACACCGACCCCGCCGTACGGCTCAACGCGACGCTCGCGGCGACCCTGCCGGGGCGGGGGAGGGTCGGGTTCTTCAGCCAGTCGGGTGCGCTCGGCACCGCCCTGCTGCAGCGGGTGGCGCAGCGCGGCATGGGCATCTCGACGTTCGTCTCCGCGGGCAACCGGGCCGACGTGTCCGGCAACGACCTCCTCCAATACTGGGAGGAGGACCCGGCGACCGATGTGATCCTGCTCTACCTGGAGTCCATCGGGAACCCGCGCAAGTTCACCCGGCTGGCCCGGCGGATCTCCCGGTCCAAGCCGATCGTGGTGGTCAAGTCGCGCGGCGTACCCGGCGGGCACCGCGCGCCCGTGCTCGCGCTGCCCGACACCGCGCTGAGCTCGCTGTTCGCGCAGGCCGGGGTC
This sequence comes from Microbispora hainanensis, assembly GCF_006874475.1. Taxonomy (GTDB): domain Bacteria; phylum Actinomycetota; class Actinomycetes; order Streptosporangiales; family Streptosporangiaceae; genus Microbispora; species Microbispora hainanensis. The sequence continues at coordinate 44,852 of NZ_VIRM01000009.1, read as the reverse complement.
ATCCGGGTGGACGACCTGGTCCAGCTCTTCGACGTCGGCCAGCTCCTGGCGCACCAGCCGCTGCCTGCCGGGCCGAGGGTGGGCGTGGTCGGCAACTCCGACGCGCTCACGCTGCTCGCGGAGGAGGCGTGCGCGGGCGCGGGCCTCCAGCCGGGCGTGCCGGTGAACCTCGGCGCCCGCGCCGGCGCCGCCGAGTTCGCCGCGGCCCTGCGGAGCGTGCTGCCCGAGGTGGACGCCGCCGTCGCGATCTACATGCCCCCGATCCCCGGAGACTGCCGCGAGGTGGCCGAGGCGCTCCTGGAGGTCGCGCGGGAGTCGGGGAAGCCGGTGCTGGCGACCTTCCAGGGCGCGCTGGGCATGCCGGTCGAGCTGCGGGTGACGGACGGCCCCGGCGACGACTCCCCCCAACGCGGGTCCATCCCGTCGTACCCGGCCCCCGAGGAGGCGGTCCGCGCGCTGGCCCACGTCGTGCGGTACGCCCAGTGGCGCAGGCAGCCGCCCGGCACGGTCCCGTCCGTCGAGGGGATCGACACCGCCGCGGCGCGGGGGATCGTCGCCGCGGCCCTGGCCGGCAAGGGCGCGGCCGGCGAGGGTGCCGACGGCGAAGGCACGCTCGGCGAGGAGCGGGAGATCGACGCCACCATGCTGCTGGCCTGCTACGGCATCGAGGTCTGGCCGGCGTACGTCGCGGCCGACGCCGAGGAGGCCGTCGCCGCCGCCGAGCGGATCGGCTGGCCCGTGGTGGTCAAGTCGGCCGACCCGGAGGACGCCCGCCGTGCCGGCACCGTCCGCATCGGCCTCACCGAGCCCGCCGGGGTCCGGCAGGCGTACGCCGACCTCGCCGCGCTCCTCGGGCCCGGCACGCCGCTCGCGGTGCAGCGCATGGCGCCGCAGCCCTCGGTGCCCACCGTCGTCGGCGTGACCCAGGACCGCTATTTCGGCGGGGTCGTCACGTTCGGCCTTGGCGAGGTCACCGCCCGGCTGCTCGGCGACCAGGCCTACCGCCTCGCGCCGCTCACCGCCGAGGACGCGGCGGGGCTGGTGCGGTCGGTCCGCGCCGCGCCGTTGCTGTTCGGCGAGTACGGCTACCAGGCGGTGGCCGTGGAGGCGCTGGAGGACCTGCTGGTGCGGGTGGGGCTGCTCGCCGACGCCCTGCCCGAGGTCGCCAGGATGGACCTCGACCAGGTCCTCGTCGGCGCGTCCGGAGTGGCCGTGCTGGGGGCGCGGGCCGTCCTGCGGCCCGTCACCGCGCTGCGCCCCGACGTCGGTCCCCGCCGCCTGAGCTGACCGGCGCGATGATCGACGCCTGAGCCGATCGGGCCGGCGTCACGCCGTGGGCGGAAAACCCGTCCCGTCGGGGTGTGAAACAGGTGTCCCTTACAGGGCAGGATGGACCCATGAGGGAAACCCGAGTCTCCGCCGCGGGCTTGCGCGAGGCCATAGATCGCAGCGGCTACTACCCGGATCTGGTGGCCGACGCCGTCGACTCCGCGCTCGGCAACGAGCCGGTCACGGCGTACGTCGTGCATCACGAGGCCACGTTCGACCCGGCGATGGAGGTGCGCAGGCACGTCACGGTCCTGGTCCTTTCGCCCACCCGGCTGCTGGTGTGCCACACCGACGAGCACCCGCCCGCCGAGGGCATGCCCGCCTCGCACGCCTCCACCACCACCGAGGCGGTGAGGCTCAGCCGCATCCAGTCGGTCGCCGTGACCAGAGTCGTGCCCGACCCCGCCGCGTACGCACCGGGCGTTCCCCCTACGGAGGTCACGCTGACGATCGGGTGGGGCGCGATCTCCCACGTCGATCTCGAACCGGCGACCTGCGGCGACGAGAACTGCGAGGCCGACCACGGCTACACCGGCGCGATCACGGCCGACGACCTGTCCCTGCGGGTCAGCGAGGCGGCCGACGGTCCCGAGGCCGTCACCCACGTGCTGACGTTCGCGAAGGCGCTGTCGGAGGCCACCGCCAAGGCGGCGGCCACCTGACCGTCCCCCCTTGAGCCGACAGGAGGTGACGTGACCGATCCCCAACCCTCGGGGGCTCCGCCCGAGGAGCCGTCCGTGGAGCCGCCGGTCGCGCCCGTGCCGTACGTGCCCGCGTACGGCACGGCCTCCCTGGCCGATCTGCCGGGCTCGCTGCTCGCCTCCCTCGGGCTGCCGACCGGCAACACACTGGCCCTTGAGCCGGCTCCACGAGTGTGCCTGTTCCTCGTGGACGGCCTCGGGGCCGAGCTCCTGGCCGCACACCCCGGCGCCGCGCCGTTCCTTTCGGCCCATCTGCGCCGGACGCTCACGGCCGGCTTCCCCTCCTCGACCACGACCAGCCTGGCCACCCTCGGCACCGGCGCCCCTCCCGGGGAGCACGGCATGGTCGGCGTCCAGATGGCCGTCCCGGGGGAGGGGCGACTGTTCAACTGCCTGCGCTGGACGGCTCCCGGCCTGCCGATCGACCCGGACGTCTGGCAGCCCGCGCCGACCGTCTACCAACGCATGGCGGAGGCGGGGATCGAGCCCGCCTACGTGGCGCCCGCGTGGTTCGACGGCACGGGACTGACCCGCGCCGTCTACCGGGGCATGCGCCACCGGGCGGCCGAGAGCCCCGGCGAGCGCGTCGAGGCCGTGCGGCAGGCGCTGCGCGAGACCGCCTTCGTCACCGTCTACTACGGCGAGGTCGACCGTGTGGGGCACGTCAGCGGGTGGGGCGGCGGCGAGTGGCTCGAACAGCTCGCCGTCGTCGACCGCATGGCCGAGCGCATCGCCGAGGCACTGCCGCCGGGGGCGGTGCTGTACGTCACGGCCGACCACGGCATGGTCAACGCCACCGACAAGGTGGACGTGGACCGCCGCCCGGATCTGCTGGAGGGCGTGCGCATGCTGGGTGGCGAGGCCCGCGCTCGCCACGTCTACACCGCCCCCGGCGCGGCCTCCACCGTGCTGGAGGCATGGCGGGAGGCCCTGCGCGGGCGGGCCTGGGTGGTCACCCGCGAGGAGGCCGTCTCGGCGGGCTGGTTCGGCCGCCGCGTCCGGCGTGAGTGGCTCGGCCGCATCGGCGACGTCGTGGCCGTGCCGTACGGCGAGTGCGTGATCGTGTCCTCGGCCGCGGAGCCGGTGGAGGCTTCCCTGATCGGCTACCACGGCTCGCTGACCCCCGCCGAGCAGAATGTCCCGCTTGTAGAGATCCGCCGCTGACACCTGTGTTTGGTCGCCGCCGCGCTGTGGGTTCCGCGTCGGCGCTCGTGTCAGTTCGTCCGCTGACGCTCGCGTGAATGTGGGGTCGGCGCCCCTGTGAGAGCCGCCGCCGATCCGCGCGCCTTTGACCATCAGTCTGGACTGACCAGTTTTGGGTGTACAGTCTGGACTGTCTTTTTTGGGGGTGTGCCATGAGCGATGCCGTCTCTGAGGCGGCGGCGCAGGCGGCCGGCGATGTCTGGGTTGCGGTCGGCCGGCTCGTCCGCAGGCTGAGAGAGCTCGACACAGCGGGAGACCTCAGCTCCGGCCAGGTCTCGGTGCTGGTGCGGCTGGCCAAGCACGGGCCGGCGTCGGCCAGTGAGCTGGCCGCGGCCGAGCGGGTCAGGCCCCAGTCGATGGCGGCGATCGTCCAGGCACTGGAACGGGCCGGGCTGGTCGAGCGCCACCGCGATCCGGAGGACGGCCGGCGTCAGCTCGTCACGCTGACCGAATCGGGGCGCGAGCGCCGCCTGGACGACCGGAGGGCACGTGAGGCGTGGCTGGCACGGGCGCTGCAGGAACACTGCACCGAGGCGGAGCTGCGCACGATCATCGAGGCGATGGCGCTGCTGGACGCCGTGGCTCAATCGTGATCAGCCCAGTAGCGGCCGGGTCAGCGGTGTCCGAGCCTGAGGCGTCCGGGCCGGTCGTGGCCGGGCTGTTCGTGACGGGGGGCCGTTCGTGACGGGGGCACAGTCGTGATCGGGGTCCGGGCATGACCCGGGTCGCCGCCGCCTTCCGGGCGGGGCGGCGATCGGACGCCGGCGGCTTCGACCGCAGGCTGATCGCCCCGATGATCCTGGGCTCGATCCTCAACCCGATCAACTCGTCGATGCTCGCGGTGGCACTCGTGCCGATCGGCCGCTGGTTCCACGCCTCGCCCGCGCACACGGCGTGGCTGGTGACGGGGCTCTACCTCGCCACCGCGGTCGGCCAGCCGGTCATCGGGCGGCTGGTGGACACCTTCGGCCCGCGGCCGCTCTACCTGACCGGCACGGCGCTCGTCGGCGTCGCCGGGCTGCTGGGCGTGCTCGCGCCCACGCTCGGCGTACTGATCGTGTCGCGGGTCCTGCTCGGGATCGGCACCTCCGCCGCCTATCCCGCCTCGATGTTCTTGCTGCGGGCCGAGGCCGACCGCACCGGCATGCGAAGTCCCAGCGGCATCCTGGCGGCGCTGTCGATCTCCAACCAGGTCATCGCGGTCATCGGGCCGACCCTGGGCGGCCTGCTCATCGGAGTGGGCGGCTGGCATCTCATCTTCGCCGTCAACGTGCCGCTCTCGGCCGCCTGTCTCGTCCTCGGCGCGCGGCGGCTGCCCCGCGGCTCCTCGGCCGCCCGGCGCGGCGGGGGACTGGACGTGCTCGGCATGGCGCTGTTCGCCGGCACGCTCACGGCGTTCATGACGTTCCTGATGAACCCGGCGTGGGAGCTGTGGTGGCTGCTGGTGGTCGTCGCGATCGCCGGCACCTGCTTCGCCGTACGGGAACTGCGGACGGCGCAGCCGTTCCTCGACCTGCGGGTGCTGGGCGGCAACCCGCCGCTGCTGGCCACCTACGGGAGGCAGTGGCTGGCCTATACGACCTCCTACGCCTTCATGTACGGCTTCCCGCAGTGGCTGCAGGACAGCCGGTCATTCGGCCCCTCGGCCGCCGGGCTGCTGCTTCTGCCCATGTCGGCGATGGCCATCGCCGTGACCGCCCTCACCGGCCGCCGCGCCGAGGTGCGCGGCAAGCTCGCCGCGGGCGCCGTGGCGCAGATCGCCGGCTGTGCCACGCTGCTGACCGCGGGCTCCGGCAGCCCGATATGGCTGCTGGCGCTGACCGGCGCGTTCGTCGGCGTCTCGCAGGGCCTCAACGGGCTGGCCAACCAGAACGCGCTGTACGCGCAGGCCGACCCGGCCCGCATGGGCTCCTCGGCCGGGCTGCTGCGCACGTTCGGATATCTCGGCGCGCTGAGCGCCTCGGCCTCCAACGCGGCGTTCTACCGGGACGGCGCGACCACAGCCGGGCTGCACGAGCTGAGCCTGCTCCTGCTGGGCGTCTCGGTGCTGCTGCTGGCCGGCACCCTCGCGGACCGGTCGCTGCGCCGCGTCGGCCGCACCTGACCATCCCTGCCCATCCATCCGAGCCCGTCCATCCCCGGCCATCCATCAGAGCCCGTCTACCAGAGCCCTTCTGTCAGGGCCCATCGCATCAGAGCCCATCGCATCAGAGCCCATCCATCAGAAAGGGAGCCTCCTCATGCCTGTGACCACGCTCGACCCCAGGACCGCGCTCGTCGTCGTCGATCTGCAGAAGGGCATCTTGGCCGTCCCCGGCGGCCCGCACTCCACGGGCGACGTGCTGGCCCGGACGGTGCGGCTGGCCGAGGAATTCCGGGCGCGCGACCTGCCGGTCGTCCTGGTGCGGGTCACCGGCGCGGCCGACGGCGCGGACGCCGTCCCGGGACGCACCGACCTGCCGCGCGCCGGGCTCGCCCGGCCGGACGGATGGGACGAGATCGCCGACGACCTGGCCGGGCACCCGCTCGACATCGTCGTCACCAAGCGCAACTGGTCGGCCTTCTACGGCACCGACCTCGACCTGCACCTGCGCCGTCGCCGCGTCACCCAGGTCGTGCTGACCGGAGTCGCCACGAGCATCGGGGTCGAGTCGACCGCCCGCGCCGCCCACGAGCACGGCTACAACGTCACCCTGGCGACCGACGCCATGACCGACCTCGATCCCGAGGCCCACCGCAACAGCGTCGAGAAGATCTTCCCGCGCCTCGGCGAGACCGGCACCACTGACGACATCCTCGGCCTGCTCGCCGCGACCGCGTCCTGAGACGCGCATCCCGCCTGCCTGGCACAGGGCCCCGCCTGCTTGGCACACTGAACCCTGCCTGCGTCGCACAGTGGACGCCGCCTGCTTGGCACAATGGCTGCGGCACCGTGCGGCAGGGACGCGAAGGCGAGGGGATGGCATGAGCCCGCTGATCACTCCTGAGGAGCTCGCCGCGATCGGCGACGCCACGATCCTCGACGTCCGCTGGCGGCTGGGCGGGCCGCCCGGCATCGAGGCATACCACGAGGGGCACATCCCGGGCGCGGTCTTCTGCGACCTCGACGCCGATCTCGCCGCCCCGGCCGGGCCCGCCGGACGGCATCCGCTGCCCACGCAGGAGGCGTTCCAGGAGGCGATGCGCCGCCTGGGAGTGTCCGAGGGCCGGCCGGTGGTCGTCTACGACGATGCCGACTCGACGGCGGCGGCCAGGGCCTGGTGGACGCTGCGCTACTTCGGCCATGGCGACGTACGCGTGCTCGACGGCGGGCTGCGCGCCTGGACCAGGGCCGGGCTCCCGTTGACCAAGGACGAGGGTCCCGTCCCGCCGGGCGACTTCACCGCGCGGCCGGGCGGGATGCCGGTGCTCGACGCCGACCAGGCCGCCGCGCTGGCGTCCGACGGCGTGCTGCTCGACGCCAGGGCGCCCGAGCGTTATCGGGGCGAGGTGGAGCCGGTCGACCCCGTCGCCGGACATGTCCCTGGTGCGATCAGCGCCCCGACCTTCGAGAACGTCGAGCCCGGCGGCCGGTTCCACAACAGGGAGTTCCTGCGCGAGCGCTTCAACAGTTTTGGGGCGGTCGAGGGTATGCCCGTCGGGGCGTACTGCGGGTCGGGTGTCACGGCCGCCCACGAGGTGCTCGCACTGGAGATCGCCGGGCTGCCGGCGGCCCTGTACGTCGGCTCGTGGTCCAACTGGGTCGCCGACCCCGGCAGACCGGTCGCGACCGGCTGACCCCGGCGCTCGGCTCCGGCGCTCGGCCCTGACGCTCGGCCCGGGTGGCGGGCCGTCAGCCCGTGGCGAATGGCTGGTCGCCGGCGCCGAAGCAGACGAAGCCCGGCACGGCCGTCTTCTCGGCGGCCTGGGCCAGCGCCTCGGCGGGGGAGCGGCCCTCGGCCAGCAGCGTGTGGAAGAGCGTCATGAGCGTCCGCGCCTCGTCATCGCGCACCGGCACGACACCGGCCACCACGCACGCGGCGTCGCCGTTGCGGGCGGCGCTGTCGAGGAAGGCCCCGGCGAGGCCCAGCGCCGCGCCGTCCACCGGGGCGTGGGCCATCCCGGCGTCGCAGGCCGACAGTACGACGAGCCGGGGGATCCGCCGCGCGGCCAGCAGGTCGTAGGCCATGAGCGGGCCGTCGTCGAGCGTGATCTGCGACAGCATGGGCCCGCGCGGGCTGAACATCCCGTGCGCGGCGATGTGAAGCACGTCGGCCTGCTCGATGGCGCGGAGCACCTCAGCCCTGGTGGCGCCGATGCGCCGCGCCCGCGCGTGCGCGGCGACGACAATGTCGGCCTCGGCCTCGGCGTGGTCGAGCCCCGGCCCCGCGAGCGACAGCGCCAAAGGGGCTCCGGCCAGGCCCCGGCGCGGCGCGAGCCACGCGGTGGCGTCGGCGGCCACCGACACCGGCCTGCCGCGCAGCGAGGGGAGCAGCGGCCAGGGCAGCGTGCACAGCGCTCCGGTGGGCACGATCGTCACCGGGCCGCCGGGCGGGCTTCCCGCCGGCGTCAGGGTGCCGGGACCGGACAGGAGAACGTGGTCGAGCGCGCACAGCTCGCCCGCGAGTCCCTCGTCCACTGTCACGGGAAGGACATCCACGCCGCCCGGGGCATCGCGGGGAGCGTTGCGCTCGGGGTCGTGCAGGGTCCCGTGCTTGGGGCCAGGCGGGATGTCGTGCTTCGTTTCGGGCAGGGTGTCGCGCCCGGGGGTGAGCTGGGTGTCGCGCCCGGGGTCGGGCAGGGTGTCGAGCAGGGGGCGGGGCAGGGTGTCGAGCAGGGCACGACGGCGCAGGCCATACCTGATTCGCACGGTCGCCTCCACCGCCGCCTGGTAGCTGCCGAGGAAGCGCAGCGCGCATCCCCCCACGCCGGCCGTGACGGCGAACAGATCGTCGCCGCGCCGTACGAGCTCCACGAGCAGCCCGGACCCGGCGGGCGAGACGCCGTGCAGCCCGGACCCGGCGGGCGGGACGCCGTGCAGCCCGGACCCGGCGGGCGGGACGCCGTGCAGCCCGGATCCGGCGGGCGGGACGCCGTGCAGCCCGGACTCGGCGGGCGGGACACCGTGCAGCATCGGCGCGGGAGCCGGGGCGCCGCGCACGACCGCCCGCCACCGCTCGGCCCATTCGAGCACCGTTCGCGCGTCGCCCGTCCGCCGGGCCCGGTCGAGGGCGATCTCCAGGCCGAGCGCGGCGAGATCCTCGGCCGGCCGCGCCGCGTGCACTCGCAGTTCCGCGTCCCGCGCCGCGTCGTGGTCGCCTCGACCCGCCGTGTCACCGAGCGGACCGGCGGTGTCGGCGTACGGACTCGCGTCGCCGCCGGGGGTATGCACGGCCTCGATGCCCCGGGCCGCGGCCGCCAGGGCCCGATCGAGGTCCCCGTCCAACCGGTGCCGCATCGCCACCGCGTGCCAGCGTACGAGTGGGCGGGTGGCGGTAGCGGCGTGATCGAGCTGCGCGCGGGCCTGAGTGATCGCGCCCAGCCGTACGGCCGCCGCAGCGGCGGTGAGCCGCAGCGCGGCCGAGGCCCCGACCCATCCGCACGCCGCGAGCTCGTCGGCGCAGGCGATCAGATCGGTGACCAGGCCCTCGGCGTCTGCCACCTCGTGTGCGGGCGCGTCCGGTGGAGCGGGAGTCTCCGCCAGGCGGGCGCGCAGGACGACCTCCCTGGCCAGGGGCAGCCAGGCCGTCCTGCCCTGGGCGTCCAGCTCCGCGAGCGCCGTACGCGCCGTCGACGCGGCCCGCGTGGCGTCCCCGGCGAGGAGCGCGGCCTGGGCGAGCAGCAGCCGCGCGCCGGGCACCGCCGCCTGCGCCCCGGCCGCCAGCAGTTCGGGGACGGCCTGTTCGAGCAGCGTGCGCGCCTCGCCGGGCAGGCGCGCGGCGAGCAGCGCCTCGGCGAAGTCCGTGCGCATCACCGCGAGCCGTTCGGGGAAGCCGAAGAGGGTCGCCTCGGCCGCCCGGTATCGCGCGAAGGCGGCGGCGATGTCGCCGCGCCGGGCGGCCACGAACGGCAGATTGCCCTCCGCCAGCATCGCGACGTGGTCCAGGCCGGCCGACCTCGCGAGCCGGGCGCACTCCGCGAGGTCGGCCTCGGCCTCGCCATACCGCTCACGGTAGGCATGCGCGAGTCCGCGGTTGAGCAGCCCGCCCGCCCGGAAGCGGGCATCGTCGCCCAGCAGGCCGATCGCCCGGTCGCAGTGCCGTACGGCCTCCTCGTGCCGTCCCAGCAGGATCAGGGCGACCGACCGCTGCACGCCGAGCCTCGCGAGGTCCGCTCCCGAGAGGTCCCGTTCGGCGAGGTCGGCGAGGCGCAGCCCGCCCTCGGGGTCGCCGAGCTGGGCCCGCACCGTGACGAGCGACATCCGGGCCTGCGCCACCCGGCGCGGAAACCCACGCCCCGCCGCGATCGCCTCCTCCAGCCGCTCCTCGGCGAGTTCGAGGTCGCCCAGCTCGCGGGCGGCCAGCGCGCTCGCGCGCAGCGCCACCGACGCCGCCTCGCCGTACGCGCCCGCGGGTCCCGGCCGCCGGGCCAGGTCCAGTACGGCTCTCGCCTCCGTGAGGGCCAGCCGGGGGTCGGTCGCGGAGAGCCGTATGGCGGCCTCGGCCCTGCCGAGCAGATCGATGGCGAGCGGATCGATGGCGAGCGGATCGGCGTCCAGCGGATCCATGGAAGAGGTCATGGGTGCACGTGGATCCAGCGGGTGAAGACGGGCGGGTGGCCGGGCCGGTGGCAGACGACGCTGACCCACCCGGGCGGCAGGCCGGCCACCGCGAAGTGGCCGCTGCCGGAGGGCGTGCGCACCTTGGCGATGTGCGGCGTCCGCACCTCGATCGTGGCGTCGGGCCCGGGGGCGGGGGACACCTGACCCGCCACCTCCATGCGCCCTTCGGTGACGGTCGTCTCGACGTCGATGACCAGGCCGTCCGCGCTGAACCGGCGAACGCCGGCCTGCGCCGTCCCAGTCTGCGCCGTCCCAGCCTGCGCCGTCCCCGCCTGCGCGGTCCCGGGCCGCGTCGTCTCGTCCTGCGCGGTCCCGGCGTGCGCCGTCTCGGGCTGCGCGCGCTCGGCCTGCGCCGTTCCGGAATCGGCGGCGGAGCGGGCCCCCGGCGACACGGGAAGGTCGACCGGCCCGGCGGGCACGCCTCCGGGCACCCGCAGGCCGAAGACCGCGCGGGCGGCGGCCGACACGCCTTCCGGCACCGGATCGGCGCCCGCTCCCATGCGCAGGGCCGCCAGAAGGTATTCCTCCTTCACGGGGTGTCCTCCTCCTCCACGAGAGCGCGCAGACGGGCCATGCAGCGGGCCCGGGTGGGGCCGATGCTGCCGATCGGCAGGTTGAGACGGACCGCTATCTGGGCGTACCGCGCCTCGGGGTGGAGCACATAGAGGCGGATGAGCGACCGGCACGGCTCACCGAGCAGGTCGAGCCTGCGCCACACCTGCCTGCCGAAGTCGGCGTCCACCACCGCGGCCGTCGGGTCGGGCAGCGCCGTGTCGGGCACGTCCAGGTCGGAGACCACCTCCCCGCGCGCCCTGCGGCTGAGCCGGGCCGCCTCGTGCCGGGTCGTGGTGACGAGCCAGGCGCCGATCCGTTCGGGGTCGCGGATCGTGTCCGCGCTCTCCACGAGCCGGAGCCATGCGCCCTGCACGGCGTCGGCCGCGTCGGCGGCGCTCAGCCCGAACGCCCGGGCGACCGCCCACATCCTGCCGTCGAATCGGGCGACCAGGTCCTCCCAGGCGGCCTGGTCGATGGTGGCGAAGGAGTTGTCTGTCGGCATCCGTCACTCTGCGCGCTCGGGGGGAAGCGTATGGTGACAAGAACCTTACCGATCCCCGCTCGTCACGACCACCCCGAGATCCGCGACCCGCCGGTCGCCGTCGAGCAGGCGCCGTACGGCCTCCGCCGGCGGCACCTCCCGGCACAGGCGGGCGAGCGCGCCGGTGACGACGGCGGCGGCGAACGAGGTGCCGCTCCAGGTGGCGTAGCTGTGGAAGTCGCCGAAATCGAGGAAGCTGCTGGTCAGGCCGACGCCCGGCGCCCAGACGTCGACCCACGGGCCGTACGCGGAGAACTCTGCCCTGCCGTCGCCGTCGAGCGCGCCGACCGCGACCACGCCGGGCAGGGCCGCGGGCCAGAAGGGGCGCGGCGAGGCGGTGTTGCCCGCGCACGCGACGACGGCGGGGAAACCCGCGAGCGCCTCGGCCAGCCCGAGGGGCGGCGCGTCGTCGAAGGTGTGCCCTCCGAAAGAGAGGTTCACCACGTCGGTCCGGCCGTCGCGCAGCTTGGCGAGCGCGCGCAGCAGCGCCGCCTGGTCGCTGACGCCGTCGCTGTCGAGGAGGCGGAGGACGCGCAGCCGGACGCCGGGCGCGTGCCGCAGGATAAGTCCGGCCACGAACGTGCCGTGTCCCGCCTGCCGGTCGCGCACGCCGTCGCCGTCCGCATCGGGTGTCTCGGCGATGTCGTCGCCGTACCACCGCGCCACCCAGGGATGCGGCGCCAGACCGGTGTCGAGGACCGCCGCGACGACCTCGCCCGGCTCAACCGGCTCGTACGGCGGGGCCGCCGCGGGCGCGGGCGGTCCGCCGGGCCCGCCGAAGAACAGCGGCTGGCCGGACAGGACATGGTTGGGGGAGGCGGCGTGCCCGCGGTCGCGGAGCGTGGCCGTCAGGTCGATCACGTCGGTGTCCGGCGGCAGCCGTACGAGGTGGACCCGGCCGGTGCCCGGAAGGGGCTCGGAGGCCAGGGCCCACCGGGCGACGGCGGCCGGAGAGGAGGTCAGGAGTTCGTCGGGCCGGATCAGGACGGGCCGTCCCGGGAGGGGTTCGACGAGCCGGCTGCGCATGGGGAAGCCTTTCCGTGTTGATTACGGAGCGTGTCCTTCCCGAATTGGTTGGTCGCCAAGCACCAATCGGTATGACCCCCCTCTGGTGCCAGGCTGCAACGGACGGTAGTCTCTCCTACAGTCATCCAACCGTGATCATTCCAAGTGTGAGGCCGTTGGGGAAGGCGCACCTCATGCGAATTGGGAGGTCCGGTGGCTGCTGCTCGTGGCGTCCTGTACGTCCACTCGGCTCAGCCTGCGCTGTGCCCGCACATTGAGTGGGCCGTCGCAGGCGTTCTTGGCGTACCCGTCGACCTGACGTGGACCGCCCAGCCCGCCGCGCCCGGGACCCTGCGGGCCCAGGCCGAGTGGGAGGGGCGTCCCGGCACGGCGGCGGCGATCACGTCCTCACTCATGGGCTGGCAGCGCATCCGCTTCGAGATAACCGAGGACGCCTCGCCGGGCGTCGACGGCTCCCGGCACGCCTACACGCCGACGCTCGGCGCGTTCACCGCGGTCGTCGGCGCGAACGGGGACATCCTGATCCCCGAAGACCGCCTGCGCAACGTCATGCTGATGGCCGCCCAGGGCCGGGTCGTCCTGGAAGAGGAGCTCGACCGCCTGCTCGGCAAGCAGTGGGACGAGGAGCTGGAGTCGTTCCGGTACGCGGGCGAGGGCGCGCCGGTGCGCTGGCTGCACGCGGCCGTCTGATCCCGCGCCACCGCGGTCTGGATCCCGCGCCGCGGCGGTCTGTTTTGGGCGGATCGTGACAACAACGCGCGGGTGCGCCTTATGAGATTCGAGGTGCCCAAGCTCACCGACGTGTACGTGGAGACCCAGGGCACCGGCAGGGTCGAGGCCGGCTCGATCTTCCCTGGAGGCGTCGGCATCAAGATCCGCATGATCCACCCGCTGCTCGGCACGAAGTGCTACATCGGCGGCGACGCCGTTCGTGCGGAACCCCGAGGTCACCTCGCTGGGAGCTGACGTCGATCGACGGGACGCCGGCTCAGGCGAGCCCATCCAGCAGGGCGATGTCCTCGGGGGACAGGCACAGCCGGGCCGCGGCCATGTTCTCCTCCGGGTGGGCGAGCGAGGAGGTGCCGGGAATGGCCAGGGTGACCGGGGAACGGCCGAGCAGCCAGGCGAGTGCGACCTGGGCGCGGGTCACGCCGTGCCGTCCGGCGACCTCGTCGAGCACGGCGAGCTGCTCGGCCGAGGGGGCCATGCCGGGCGGGGCCTGCGACAGGTCCAGCCCGGGCCGGAGCATGCCGGCGGCGAGCGGGAAGTAGGCGGTGAACGCGATGCCCGCCTCCTCACACGCGGCCAGGACCTCCGCACCCGACCGGTCGAACAGATGGAGCCGGTTCTGCACCGCGGCCACGGGCGCGATCGCGCGGGCCTCGGCCAGTTGCTCCGTCGTCACGCCGCTGAGTCCGAGAGCCCGGATCAGCCCGCGTTCGCGGAGCTCCGCCAGGGCCCCGAAGGACTCGGCGAAGGGCACCTCGCCGGGGAACAGCAGCCCGTCGCCGCCCACCCGCAGGTAGACGAGGTCGAGCCGGGCCCGGCCGAGCCGCACCAGGTTCTCCTCGACCTGGTCGCGCAGCCGATCCGGCTCCGCGGCGGCCTCGAAACCATGCCACTCGTCGCGGACCACGCCGACCTTCGTGGCGATGACCAGGTCGTCCGGATAGGGGTGCAGCGCCTCCTTGATCAGGTCGTTGGCCACGTGCGGGCCGTAGAAGTCGCTGGTGTCGATGTGGGTGACGCCGAGTTCCACGGCCCGGCGCAGCACGGCGAGCGCGGTGGCGTGGTCTCGTGGCGGCCCCCACACCCCCGGGCCGGGCAGTTGCATGGCCCCATACCCGAGCCGCCGGACGGCCGGCCCGTCCCCAGCCGCAGGACGTCGCCGGCGAAGCCGTGAGAACCAGCGGAATCGGCGGAACCAGTGGAACCGGCGGAACCGGTAAGACCCGTTGGAGCGCCAGGTCCCGTGTAACCGGTAGGTCCCGTGGAACCGGGGAAAACGGTCATTCGCGCCTCCTCATGTCCGCCGCGGCCTGGTCGCCGCGACTACGGGAGAGGCGGGCCTGGATCGACGCCGTGGTGATGGCACCCTCGGGGTCGCGGTCGAGCTTGTGCCGGCGCACCAGGTCGTGCACGCCCTGACGGGTGATGCCGAGCATCGCCGCGGCGACCGAGACCGGCACCGCGGCCGCGGCCGGGTGCCCCGCGCGCCGGGCGACCGCCCGGCCCAGCGGCGTCGCCCACCACGCGGCGGGCGGGTGGAACGGCACGTCGCCCGGATACAGCGCGCTCACCAGCCGGATCGCGAGGAAGGCTGCCGCCCGGTCGTCGTCGCCGCTCAGCACGTCGGCCCAGTCTCGGCTCTTCACCGCCAGAAGCTCGCGCAGTCGCGTGTCCTCGCCGGACAGCTCGTCCGGTTCGAAGAGGATCTCCAGCGCGTCGAGCACCCTGCCGCCGACGATCCGGCACAGGTCCTCGGCCAGTTCGCGGCGCTCGTCCATGCCCGCCTCCCTTCTACTTGACGCTAAGCATCAAGTCACTTGTCATTCTGCGTCAAGTAGTGGACATCCGCCGTGAGAGAACGCGAAAGCGCCGGTCCCCGCGTTCGGGGACCGGCGCTTCCGGTGCGTCGTCAGAAAGGCGTCCTCAGAAAGGCGCCGCCAGAAGGGCGTCGTCAGAGGGGGATGTTGCCGTGGGCGCCCCGGGCCGGGGTGGCCTGGGCGAGCACCCGGGCGATCATGCCGCGCGTCTTGGCCGGCTCGATCACCTCGTCGATCACGCCGAGGTCGAGGGCGCGCTGGAGGCCGCCCGCCGTCTTCTCGTGCTCCTCGGCCAGCCGGGCCTCGAGTGCGGAGCGCTCCTCCTCGGGAGCGGCGGCCAGCTCGCGCCGCTTGAGGATGCGCACCGCGGCGACCGCCCCCATGACCGCCACCTGGATGTCCGGCCAGGCGAACACGCGGGTCGCGCCGAGCGAGCGGGAGTTCATCGCGATGTAGGCCCCGCCGTACGCCTTGCGGGTGATGAGCGTGATGCGGGGCACGGACGCCTCGGCGAACGCGTGCAGCAGCTTCGCGCCGCGCCGCACGATCCCGTCGTGCTCCTGGCCGACCCCGGGGAGGTAGCCGGGCACGTCCACGAGCACCACCAGCGGCACCCCGAAGGCATCGCACATCCGGACGAACCGGGCGGCCTTCTCCGCGGAGGCGGAGTCGAGGCAGCCGCCGAGACGCATGGGGTTGTTGGCGATGACGCCGACCGTGCGGCCGCCGAGGCGGCCCAGGGTGGTGACGATGTTCGGCGCCCACTTCGGGTGCAGCTCCACGCCGGGCTCGTCGAGCAGCCCCTTGACCAGCGGGTGCACGTCGTAGGCGCGGCGGGGGTTGTCGGGCAGCAGGGTGCCGAAGTCGACCTCGTCCACATCGTCGCGCACCCGGCCCTGGTGGCCGAGCAGGCAGGCGAGCTGGCGGGCCCGCAGCATCGCCTCGGGCTCGTCCTTGGTGACGACGTGGACGACGCCGCTGCGCTTGCTGTGCGGCTCCGGACCGCCCAGGGAGGCCATGTCGGTCTCCTCGCCGGTCACGCTGCGCACCACGTCCGGACCGGTGACGAAGATGCGGCCGTTGTCGGCGAGGATCACGATGTCGGTCAGGGCGGGGCCGTACGCGCCGCCGCCGGCCACCGGGCCGACCACGACGGAGATCTGGGGGACCAGGCCAGACGCCTTGGTCATGGCGGCGAAGACCCGGCCGACCGCGTGCAGGGACTCGGCGCCCTCGGCGAGGCGGGCGCCGCCGGAGTGCCAGAGGCCGATGATCGGCACCCGCTCCCGCACGGCAACGTCGTAGGCGTGGACGATGTGCTCACAGCCCTCGGCGCCCATGGCGCCGCCCTGGACCCGGGCGTCGCTGCAGAACGCGACGACCGGCACGCCTTCGACACGCCCGGACACCGCCCGGACGCCGCTCTTGTCCTCGGGGGTGATCGGACGGATCGAACCCTCGTCGAGCAGGTGGCCCAGGCGCACCAGGGGGTCACGGGGGTCGACGGCGGCGGCGTCGGCGGCGTCGGCCACCGTTCTGCTGTCCAGCACTGTCATTCGAGACTCCCTTGTCAAACCGTCGTGAAGGCCACGGCGACGTTGTGTCCGCCGAACCCGAAGGAGTTGTTGATCGCGGCGAGCTGGTCGCCCTCGAGCTTGCGGGGTTCGCCGCGTACGAGGTCGACTTCGATGCCGTCGGCCGGGTCGTCCAGGTTCGCGATGGCCGGCACGATCCGCTCGTGCAGGGCGAGAATGGTAAAGATCGACTCGATGCCGCCGGCGCCGCCGAGGAGGTGGCCGGTCATCGACTTGGTGGCGGTGACGATCGCGTGGTCGCCGATGGCGTCCTTGATCGCACGGGCCTCGATCTCGTCGCCGAGCGGGGTCGACGTGGCGTGGGCGTTGACGTGGACGACGTCCGACGGGGCGAGGTCCGCGTTCTTGAGGGCCCGGAGCATCGCCTCCGTGCCGCCCTTGCCGTCCGGGTCCAGCCCCGTGATGTGGTAAGCGTCGCTGGTGTAACCGGCTCCGGCGGCCACGGCGTAGATGCGGGCGCCGCGAGCCAGGGCGTGCTCCTCCGACTCCAGCACCACGATGCCCGCGCCCTCGCCGAGCACGAAGCCGTCGCGGCCCTTGTCGAACGGGCGGGAGGCGCGCTCGGGCTCGTCGTTGCGGGTCGACATGGCCCGCGCCGCGGCGAACGACGCCACGTTCAGACCGTGGATCGCCGCCTCGGTGCCGCCGGCGACCACCATGTCGGCCCGGCCGGAGCGGATCATGTCGATGCCGTAGCCGATGGACTCGGCGCCGGTGGCGCAGGCGCTGACCGTGGCGTGCGCGCCGGCCTTGGCGCCCAGTTCGATGCTGATCCAACCGGCCGAGCCGTTGGGCATGAGCATGGGCACGGTGAACGGCGACAGCCGGTTCCAGCCCTTCTCCCGGTAGAGGTCGTAGGCCGACAGGATCGTTCCGATGCCGCCGATACCGCTGCCGACCACCACGCCCAGACGGTCGCCGTCCACCTCGGGCGCGCCCGCGTCCTGCCAGGCCTGCCTGGCGGCGATCAGGGCGAACTGCTCGGCGCGGTCGAGCCTCCTGGCCTCGGGCCGGGGAAGCACCTCGCCGGGGTCGACGGCCGCCACACCGGCGAACTTCACCGGCACGGTGTCGACCCAGTCCTCGGTGAGCGTGCGGATGCCCGACCGCCCCTCGAGGAGCGCCGACCAGGTCGATGCGACGTCTCCACCGAGGGGCGTCGTCGCGCCGAGCCCGGTGACTACGACACGTACCCGGTCCTTACTCACTTTTCTGCACTCCTCTTGGTATCGGGGCGTGAAAGGGGGCCGGACGCGCCCTGTCGCCTCGCGGGAGGCGGGACGGGCACGCCCGTGCGGCCGTCGAACTCAGGCCTGGATGAAGCTGATGACGTCCTTGACGGTCTTGAGGTTCTTGAGCTGGTCGTCGGGGATCTCGACGCCGAACTCGTCCTGGGCCGCGACGGCGATCTCGACCATGGAGAGCGAGTCGATGTCCAGGTCGTCCACGAAGCTCTTCTCCGGGGTGACCTCGTCGGCCGAAATGCCGGTGATCTCGTTGATGATCTTGCCGAGGCCCGCGAGGATCTCCTGCTCGGTCAGTGCCATGTCGCGATTACTCCTTGGATTTACTGTCTTCCGGTTATCTGGGTCGCCCCAGCTCTGTACGGCAGGCCGTACAAGTTCCTCAGGGGATCTCGATCACCTGGGAGGCGTAGGTGAGGCCGGCGCCGAAGCCCAGCAGCAGCGCCAGGCCGCCCGACTGGACCTCGCCGCGCTCGATCATGCGCGAGAGCGCGAGCGGGATCGACGCGGCGGAGGTGTTGCCGGCGAGCACGATGTCCCTGGCGACGACGGCGTTGTCGGCGCCCAGCTTGCGCGCGATGGACTCGACGATCCGCAGGTTCGCCTGGTGGGGGACGAAGGCGGCCAGGTCGGAGGGGTCCACGCCCGCACGTTCGCAGGCGAGCTTGGCCACCGGGTGAAGCGCGGTGGTGGCCCAGCGGAACACCGTCTGGCCTTCCTGATAGAGGAAGGACCGGCGGTCCTTGATCTGGATGGCCTCGGCCTTGTCACCGGCGCTGCCCCAGGCCACCGGGCCGATGCCGGGCCGGTCGGAGGGGCCCACGACCGCGGCGCCCGCGCCGTCGGCGAAGATCACGACGGTCGACCGGTCTTCGCTGTCGACCCACTGGCTGAGCTTCTCGCTGCCGACGACCAGCACGTTCGTCGCCGAACCCGACCGCACGGCGTCGGACGCGGCGGCCAGCGCGTAGCAGAAGCCGGCGCAGGCGGCGTTGATGTCGAAGGCGCCGGGGGCGGTGATGCCGAGACGGTGGGCGACGCGGCCGGCGGCGTTGGGGATGGGGGCCTCGATCGTGCAGGTCGCCACGATCACCAGGTCGATGTCGTCGCTGGACAGGCCGCTGGCCGCCAGGGCCTTGCCGCCCGCCTGCACGGCGAGGTCGATCTCCGACTCCTCCGGGCCCGCCACACGACGTTCCTTGATGCCGACGCGGCTCTGGATCCACTCGTCGTTGGTGTCGAGCCGGGCGGCGAGGTCGTCGTTGGTCACGACGTTGGCGGGCTGGTAGCCGCCGAACGCCAGGATCCTCGCCGCGGGGGCGCCTTGGCCGAGCTTCACTGCAGCACCTCCCGGGCGGTGTCCAGGTTGTCAGGGGTCTTGAGCGCCACGGTCTTCACTCCGGGCAGCGCCCGCCGGGCCAGGCCCGTCAGCGTGCCGCCGGGCAGCAGCTCGATCATGGCGGTGACGCCGCGCTCGGCCATCGTCGCCATGCAGGCGTCCCACCGGACCGGGCTGGCCACCTGGTTCACCAGCCGGTCGAGGAACTCGCCACCGCCGGAGACGGCCGCGCCGTCGGAGTTGGACAGCAGCGTGACCGACGGGTCCGCGGGGGTCAGCGCCTCGGCCTCGGCGCGCAGGTGGTCGACGGCGGGGGCCATGTGGACGGTGTGGAAGGCTCCGGCGACCGCCAGGGAGCGCACCCGCGCCTTCTCCGGCGGCTCGGCCGCGAAGGCCTCCAGCTGCGCCAGCGTGCCGCCCGCGACGATCTGGCCCGCGCCGTTCATGTTGGCGGGGGTCAGCCCGTGCTTGGAGATCGCGGCGAGGACGTCCTCCTCCGCGCCGCCGAGCACCGCGCTCATGCCGGTCTCGGTGACGGCGGCGGCCTTGGCCATCGCCCGGCCGCGCTCGCGCACCAGGGCGAGGGCCTGCTCGGGGGTCAGCACCCCGGCGATCGCGGCGGCGGCGAGCTCGCCCACGCTGTGTCCCGCGACCATGTCGGGCCGGACCCCGAGCGTCTCGAACGACGCCAGGGCGGCGGCCACGAGCAGGGGCTGGGCCACGGCGGTGTCGCGGATCTCGTCGGCGCCTGCGGTCGTCCCGTAGGCCACGAGGTCGAGCTCCACGATCTCCGACCACGCGGAGATCCGCTCGCGGAACTCGGGTATCTCGAGCCACGGACTGAGGAATCCTGGGGTTTGGGCGCCTTGGCCCGGAGCGACGATGACGAGCACGTACTCAACCCTGCCCTGTAGAGGTTCACCACACTGATGGAGATCCGAACGAACTTTGCCGCTGCCCTGTTGTGGGGTACCTACAGTTTCGGTGTCGAGCGGATTAAGGCACCCGGCTCAGGTTACGGACAGGCGCCCGAGTATGAGCCCCACCTGGAGGGTGAATGCGGACCGCCCCTCCGTGGGCTGATAGCCGGTCAGTTCCGTGATCTTACGTAGACGGTACCGCACGGTGTTCGGATGGACGAACAGCAGCCGGGCCGTCGCCTCAAGCGAGGTCCCCTGCTCCAGGTAGGTCGCGAGCGTGTCGAGCAGCGGGGTTCCGGCCAGGGGTTTGTAGACGTTCTCCACAAGCTGGGCGCGGGCGTCCTCGTCGCCGTCCAGCGCGCGCTCGGCGAGCAGGTCCTCGGCGAGGACCGGGCGCGGGGCGTCGGGCCAGCCGGCGGCGGCGCGCAGGCCCGCGATGGCGGCGCGGGCCGACCTGGCCGCCGCGTGCAGGTCGGGCACCTCCGGCCCGATCACGACGGGCCCGGGGCCGAAGCGCGCCACCACGCCGCGCGCCGCGTCCTTGACGCCGTCCGCGCCGCCGACGATGACGATGAGCCGGTCGCCCTGCACCCCGGCGAGCAGCTCGTGGCCGAGACGCCGCCCCTTGTCGCGCAGCCCGTCGATGACGCTCTGCGGATCCTCGTCGGGGGCGTACCCGGCGAAGACGACGACGGGCGCGGAGGTCCAGCCGAGCGCGGCGGCCCACGAGTGCAGCCCGTCGTCGACCTGGCCGCGCACCAGCGCGTCCACGATCAGCGCCTCAAGCCGCGCGTCCCACGAGCCGCGCGCCTCGGCCTCCCTGGCGTACACCTGGGCGGCGGCGAAGGCCACGTCGCGCGTGTAGCGCAGCATCGCGTGCCGCAGCAGCTCCGCGCCGCCGGGCGCGGCCAGCTCCTCGACCTGGGCCTCGACGACCTCGACGACGATGCGGACGAGGTCGACCGTCTGCTGGAGCGACACGCTGCGCTTGAGCTCGCGCGGGGCGGTGCCGAAGAACTCGATGCTCGGGGTCGGCCGCCCCTCGCCCGCGTGGCCGAACCACTCGACGAACGCCGCGATCCCGGCCTGCGCCACCAGGCCGACCCACGACCTGTCCTCGGCCGACAGCGCGCGATACCAGGCCAGCCGCTCCTCCATGCGGGCCATCGCGGCCGTCCCGAGGCTGCCCATGGCCCGGTCGAGCCGGCGCGCGGTGTCCTCCCGGATCCTGTCGTCCTCCCGGGCCCTGTCGTCCTCGCGGACCCTGTCGTCGTCCCTGGTGTCGTTCCGGACCCCGTCGCTCATCGGCACACCGTCTCCGGCCGTCCGGACGACGTCGTCGCTCTGCCCGTCCGCACGCATCTGCCCGCCGTTCCACGCGCCCCGCTCGCTCACGCCCTCTAGCGTGCCAGGTCATCGCGTTGATCGTGCCGTACGGGGGTGTGGACGGCGTCGCCGCAGGTCGGAGCGGCGGCTCGCGGTGTCAGGAGCCGATGCGGTGCAGGACGACGATGTCCTCGCGGTCGAGGC
Organism: Microbispora hainanensis; assembly: GCF_006874475.1. GTDB lineage: Bacteria > Actinomycetota > Actinomycetes > Streptosporangiales > Streptosporangiaceae > Microbispora > Microbispora hainanensis. The sequence continues at coordinate 23,563 of NZ_VIRM01000009.1, read as the reverse complement.
GCAGCTCGTAGCCCTCGGTCAGGTAGCTGTTCACCACGCCGCGCAGGTCGTTGTTGACGGAGGCCACGATCCAGGGCGTGCCCCGCTTCTGGTAGTCCCACCAGAGCACGGTCGCCCGGCCGGACAGCCGCGCGCCGAAGTCGTCGCTCGCCTCCACCACCACGCCCTCGGGGACCATGCTGATGGCCTGCTCCCTGGCCTGCGTACGGGGGTCGGGGTGGTAGAAGTCCGGGTTCATCAGGTTGTCGAACGGCCGGTAGGGGACCGTGGTGACCGCGACCGCGAAGACCGCGGCGGCGTAGGCCAGCCGCAGGCCGTGCCCGGGGCGCGGCACCCCGCGCCGCTCCAGCCACCGGATGAGCCGGGCGGCCCCGTCCACCCCGGCCATCAGCAGGATCATTATCACGAACGCGTCGTAGTGCCAGCCGGTCGACCACCAGTTGTCGGAGTCGGCGAGCAGCCGCTCAAGGATCAGCGGCAGCGCCGCCAGGACCAGCGGGGACAGCAGGCACAGGAACAGCGCCGGCCACACCAGCAGGCCCCAGGTGTCCCACTTCGAGTGGTCGTCGAAGAGCATGCCCACGAACTGGAGCGGGTGCGTGACGGCGCTCCACAGCATCTGCGGCAGGTCCTCGCCGAGCTTGGAGTAGCGCGTGTAGTAGGCCGGGTTGCCGCCCGCGAGGGGGATCAGGAACTTGCGCACGACCTCGAACACGGCCACGCCGGTGAAGACCAGCCCGGTCCCGAGCCTGCGCTGCCCGGTGAAGAACAGCCAGACGCCGAGGCCTGCCACCATGAGGCCCAGGTCCTCCTTGGTGAGCAGCAGGCCGAGCACCGCGAGCAGCCCCGGCAGCCGCCGCCCTGCGTGCAGCCGCTCGACGGCGATTGCGCTCAGCAGCGGCACGAAGGCCACCTCGTGGAACTCCACCGCCGTCGCCTGCGCGACGGGCCAGGAGATGGCGTACGCCACGGAGACGAGGTAGGCGTGCGGCGTGCCCAGCACACGGCGGGTGAACTTCCACAGGAACGGGATGGCCAGGGCGAACAGCACGGCCTGCGCGACGAGCAGCGTCTCGGGCCCGTCGTGCAGCCAGTAGAAGGGCGCCAGCACGGCCAGGATCGGCGAGAAGTGGTCGGCGAGCTGGATGTAGTCCATGCCGAAGCCGCCGGTGACCCCGCGCAGCGGCACGGTGGGCGCCGAGAAGTGCGAGTATCCGCGCACCGCCTGGTCGAAGATGACCAGGTCGTACGTGGCCACCTGGAAGTGGGCGAGCCTGAGCAGCGAAAGGGTGCAGTTGAGGACCGTCGACAGCGCGCAGAGCACGGACAGCGCGATCAGGTGCCGGTTGGACCGGAGAATCCCGGCGGCCGGGCCTCCCGGGTCCGCCTCGCCGGCCGGCCGCTCCTCCGGCGCGGCGGTGGCCGTGGGCTCATTCTCGCCTGCCGTCTCCGTCTCGCCTGCCGCCCGGGTGCCTGCGGCGTCTCCGGGCTCCGCGACGGCCGTTCCGTCCACGGCGGCTGCCTCCATGGTGTCGTCGGGGTCGCTGCCTTTCCGGGGCGGCTCCTCCGCCGGTCGCCCGGACGTCGTGGTCCCCGTGATCACGAGGAGGAGAGTAGGCCCTTCGGGCAGGAACGGTCTATATGGGCGTATCTCCGGAAACCCGTTGTCGTCGCGTCCGGCGCTCCCACCTGGGGCTCCTCACGCGCGCCCATGAATCTTTCATGGGCGCGGCGTCTGGGGGTCGCCGGCGCTGGTCAGATGACGGCGACGGCCGTGATGAGGCCGATGAAGAAGTGCGTCACGCCGAGGAGGACGGCGGCGGGCTGCAGCGTGCTCTCCTGTACGAGCTCGCGCACCGAGATGCCGGCGACCTTGTCGAAGGCCACCATGCCGAGAGTCTGCACCGCGATGCCCACCAGGCCGAACACGAGCGTCGCGAGCAGCCCCTCCTGCAGCGCCCCGCCCGACGACCAGATGGAGGCCGCCACGACGAGCCCGACCCCGGCGACGCTGGAGGCGGCCAGCATCGTGGCGTTGGGATTGCGGTCGGTGCGGATGACCTTGCTGAGCCGCCCGGGCGTCGCCAGGTCGATGACGTAGAACCCGGCGACGAGCAGCAGCACGCCCAGGATGGCGTACGCGAGGATCGCCAGGGCGCCGTGCGCGAGCACGTCGCCGATGGAGGTTGTGGTGTTCACGGGGGGCCTTCGCTTTCAGCCGTGGATGCGGTGGGGGACGAAAGAGGACGTGTCGTCGGTGACGAGGCCGGCGGTCTCCCGGATGCCGAGCCCGGCCGGCTCGTCGTCGACGACCCACGCCCCCAGCACCGGACGCCAGCCGTCGAAGTCCGGCAGCGGCAGGAACTCCTGGTAGACGAAGCCCTCGGTGCCGTAGTCGCCCGCGGTCTCCACCTCGACGCCCGGTGCGGCGATCCGCATCGAGGCGCCCTCGCGGCCGAGCAGCGGCTTGCGTACGTAGCCGGGGCCGCCGGCCAGCTCGCGGGGACCGTCGAGGTAGGCGGGCAGCAGGTTCGGGTGGCCCGGATACAGCTCCCACAGGATCGCCAGCAGGGCCTTGTTGGACAGCAGCATCTTCCACAGCGGCTCGATCCACGTCATCGAGACCTGCTGGGCGAGCGCGTGGGGCGCGAACGGCTCGGCGACGATCCACTCCCAGGGATACAGCTTGCACAGCGTGCGGACGACCCGGTGCTCCATGTCGACGAACCTGTGGTTGAGCGCGTCCCAGCCGATGTCCTCCATGGCGATCGCCGCCGTGACCAGCCCGGCCTGCTCCGCGGTCTCCTGGAGGTAGCCGATGGTCATCGCCTCCTCGCCCGTCTCGTCGGCGCTGGTCCACGCGAAGTGGGCCGGGCCGGTCTGGAGCGTGAGCGACTTCCAGCGGTCGACCAGGCGCTCGTGGATCGAGTTCCACTGGTCGTCTTCCGGATAGACGTCCTTCAGCCAGAACCACTGCACGACGGAGCTCTCGACCAGGCTCGTCGGGGTGTCGGCGTTGTATTCCAGCAGCTTCGCCGGTCCCGTGCCGTCATAACGCAGGTCGAACCGGCCGAAGACGTGCGGGTCGCGCCGCCGCCACGACTCCGCGACGGCCGCCCGGCAGTGCGGCGGGATGCCGAGGTCGGCGAACCTGCCGGAGGTCACGATGTGGTCGGCCGCGGCCAGGCACATCCGGTGCAGCTCCTCGACCTGCTCCTCCAGCGCCAGGACCTCGTCCATCGGGAAGACGTAGTGGACGCTCTCGTCCCAGTAGGGCCGGGTGAGGCCCTCGGGGTGGGCGGAGCGGTGGAACGCGAGCCCCTGCGACTCGACGAGGGCGGCCCAGTTCTCCCTGGGCGCCGAGCTCAGCCTGCGCACGTGCCGGCCCCGCTCAGCCGCCGCCGCCGAAGTGGAAGCCGAAGCCGCCCCGCTGCACGACCCGTCCCGACCGGGTCGTGATGTGGGCGTCGGCCGGCCGTACGGTCGTGCCGTTCCGGACCCGGCCGCCTATGCGGCTGCCCCCGTAATACCAGCCGTACGCGCCGTGCGAGCCGTAGTAGTGGCTGTGGCCGTCGTCGTCGCAGTAGTCGTCGTCCACGACGAGGTAGGAACCGTCGGGGTTGAGCGTCGAGGTGTCCACGCAGTCGGCGCCGACCTCCTCGTAGTCGTCCTGCGCCGCGCAGAAGCCGACGACGAGGACGGACAGCACGCCGAGGGTGCCGAGTTTGATCGCCGTGGAGGACTTCATGCCGCCGGAGGGCGGCGGTGTCCGCGGCGGCTGCGTGCCCATGGCCATGGGATGGGTGGGCAGGAAGGAGCCGCCGGGTGGCGTCGTCGGTGGGGGACTCTCCCCGGGTTCTGCCAATCGGGCTCCTGCTGTCGAGATCGGCACACATTATCGTCTGGTTGGACGAACGGGACAGGCAGCCGCCGGGTTCCTGATGAGTCTGTTATCTCCGCCCCGGCTGAGACTCGGTACGCCGGGTAGCGTGCCGATTGTGGATCCCGTCGAGGCGCTCAAGCGCATCGCCTTCCTGCTCGAACGGGCCGGAGAGCCGACCTACCGCGTGCGCGCCTTCCGGGGCGCCGCCGCGGCGATCGAGAACATGCCCCGGGAGGAGCTCGTACGGCTCGCGCGCACCGGCGGCCTGACCGACATGCCGGGCATCGGCAAGGTCACGGCCCAGGCGATCACGGAGGCGCTGGACGGCGCCGTGCCGACCTACCTCCGGCGGCTTGAGGACACCAAGGACGTCGACCTGGACGAGGCCGCGCAGGCGCTGCGGTCGGCGCTGCGCGGCGACTTCCACAGCCACTCCGACTGGTCGGACGGCGGATCGCCCATCGAGGAGATGGCCGACGCCGCCCGCGAGCTCGGCCACGAATACCTGGCGATGACCGACCACTCGCCCCGGCTGACCATCGCGCACGGGCTGTCCGCCGACCGGCTGCGGCGGCAGCTCGACGTGATCGCCGAGCTCAACGAGCGGTACGCGGGGGACGGCGGCACGCCGTTCCGGATCCTGACCGGCATCGAGGTGGACATCAACGCCGACGGCTCGCTCGACCAGGAGCCGGAGCTGCTCGAACGGCTCGACGTCGTCGTGGCGAGCGTCCACTCGCTGCTGCGGATGGAGGCCGCGGACATGACCCGGCGGATGGTCACGGCGGTGGCCGACCCCAACGTCGACGTCCTCGGGCACTGCACCGGCCGCATCGTACGCGGACGCGGGCGGCCGGAGTCCCGGTTCGACGCCGAGATCGTCTTCGAGGCGTGCCGGAGGTTCGGGGTCGCGGTGGAGATCAACTCCAGGCCCGACCGGCTCGACCCGCCCAAGCGCCTGATGCGGCTGGCGTACGAGATGGGCTGCGAGTTCGCGATCGACTCCGACGCGCACGCGCCCGGCCAGCTCGACTGGCAGCGGTTCGGGTGCGAGCGCGCCGCCCTGTGCGGGATACCGCCCGAGCGCATCCGTAACACCCGTCCCTGGGAGGTTGTCGCGGACGCGCGGTGATGGTGGGGTGATGGTGCTGTGGCCTCCGAGTGAGGTGTGTTGTGCGGGTTTGTCCGCACTGATCGACGTAGCGTCGAATCATGAAACGCCGCGACGCGCTGGTGAAGGAGCTGGAATCCGCCGGATGCCTGTCGGCCCGCGAGCTCGCCTCGCGCCTCGGGGTCAGCAAGAGCACCGTCGTGCGCGACGTCGCGAGGCTCCGGGAGGCCGGTGTCCCCATCCGGCTCGACCAGGGCGGATACGCGCTCGCGGGCCCCGACTCCGTGAAACGCGCCATCGACAGGGCGCTGCGCGGGCGGCACGTGCTGCGCCTGGAGTACGTCAACAGCAAGGGCGTGCCCACCGTCAGGGACGTCGAGCCGAGCATCTGCCTCGGCGGGAGGGGCGGGCACTGGTATCTCGTGGCCTGGTGCCGGTTACGCGACGACGTGCGCGTCTTCCGGCTCGACCGGATCTCCTGGGCCGAGGTCATGGACGAGCGTTTCCCCGAGCCGGGCCGCGACCGGCTGGCCGAGCTCGCCGAGGTCGTCGGCGGCTGACCCGGCTGACGTGCTGACCCGGCCGGCAGGGACGGCGCGGACGGAAGCGGCCGCAGCCGGTGGGACGGTGTCGTCCGGATCGGCGAATCGAGCGCGGGGAGATCGTGCCTGCGCGGCGCGGCGCGGCGCGGCGCGGAGCGGTGCCGCCGCGCATGCGCGGGATCCGTGCTGACCTGTTCTGACCTGAATTGATGGGATGCAATCGAACGCGTCAGCGAGAAATGTCGGTGGGGTGGCCTACCCTCTGCGGCGTGAACCGTACCGACCGGCTCTACGCGATCGTCGAGGACCTGCGGGCGATCTCCCCGCGCTGCCGGTCCGCGCGTGAGCTCGCCCTGCGCTTCGAGGTGAGCTCACGGACCATCGAGCGGGACATCTCCGCGCTGCAGCAGGCCGGCGTGCCGATCTACGCGGAGGTCGGGCGCAGGGGAGGCTACGCGCTGGACAAGAGCATGTCCCTGCCCCCGCTCAACTTCACCCCCGCCGAGGCCGTGGCGGTGGCGATCGCCCTGAGCCGCACAGAACAGCAGCCCTTCGCCGACGAGGCGCGCAGCGCACTGCGCAAGCTCGTCGCCGCCATGCCCGGCCCCGAGGGAGACCGCGCCCGGCAACTGGCCGCCCGCGTGCAGATCCTCACCGACGACAAGCCGGAGTCCCGCTACACCGGGTCGATCGGCCGGGTCATCGAGGAGGCCCTGCTCAAGGGGGTCGTCCTACGCATCCACTACAGCGACGCGCAGGGTGCGCTGACGACCAGGGAGGTGGAGCCCGGGGCGTTCGTCGGCGGGCGGAGCGGGTGGTGGTATCTGGTGGCCTGGTGCCGCCTGCGCGACGCCGTCCGCGTCTTCCGGCTCGACCGCATCGTCGAGGCCGTCCTCACCGAAGATCCGGTGCCCGGGCGGCCTCTGGAGGCGTTCGACGCCGGGGTGCCTGACATGATCGCGCGCACACCGGTGCTCGACTGATCGTTTCTTCGAAAAAATGTTCGTGAGTCTTTGGAAACGCCGACAGGGGGGTGTCGCGAGGGAGCGGGAGGCTCTACTCAGACGACGACGGACCGGCCGTGGCCCAACGAGCACCTTCCCCGCTCGTCACGCCGCCGCCGTCGCACAGGAGAGAGCGCCCACCACAGAGCGTTGCAGCAGGGCGCAACAGCAGAGCGCAACGGAAGAAAGAGACCGACCATGACCACTCCCGCCGCCCCCGCCGTCAACACCGTCGCCTGGTTCGAGATCGCGAGCGACGACCCCGAGGGGGTCCAGCGCTTCTACGGCGACCTGTTCGGCTGGCGGTTCCGGACCGATGAGAACTCGGCCGCCGTGGGCATGGACTACCGGCTCGTCAGCTACGACGGTGACGAGGAGGTGTGCGGCGGCGTGTTCGGCACCCGCGGCGACATGCCCGGTCACGCCGTCTTCACGGTGCTCGTGCGCGACGTGGCCGAGACCTGCCGCACGGTGGAGACCCTGGGCGGGAAGGTGCTCAGCCAGGTCGTGCGCAACGAGAGCGGCCCCGACTTCGCCTACCTTCACGACCCGTCCGGCAACCTCTTCGGCATCTTCGCCCCGGCCGGTTCCTGACCGGCCGGAGCGCATCCAGGCCGTCCGAACGCCCGCCGGGATCCTCCCGTGCTTCCCCTGCGGCGCCTTTCCCTCCGGGCCCTTCCCCTCCGGGCCGTCAGGGCGCTCGGACGGCCGTTCCCCACCCCCGCCGGTCGGGTGGGGTTCGCCGGCCGCCCGTTCGAGGTGCCGACACGGGCGGCCGGCCTCGGCTCGCCGCCACGCGCGCCGTGGCGCGGGCTCGTCATGCCTCCGGCTGCCGGTGCTGCAACTGGCGGCGCAACTCGGCGATCTCCCGCTCCAGGTCGGCGACGTCCGGGGCGCCGGAACCGGCCGGGCCCTGGCTCGGTGCGGCCTGCGACCGCTGCTGCTCATAGGGCGAGGGAGCGGGACGCACATACCGCGTCGCGCCGTCGAGCTGCTGGAGGTCGTAGCCCGCGTCCGGCCGCCGAGGGTCGTAGCCCGCGTCCGGCCGCCGAGGGTCGTAGCCCGCGTCCGGCCGCCGAGGGTCGTAGCCCGCGTTCGGCTGCTGGAGGTCGTGCTCTACTCCAGGCGGCTGGGAGTCGTAACGCACGCCCGGCCGCTGGGGATCGTGGTCGCGCGAGCGCGGAGCCTCGTGGTCTCCGGCCGTCCGCCCGGGCCGGTGGCCGTCGGCCGGCGGCAGGCTCTGCGGCTGCCGGCCCTGCGGAAGCACCTGGCCGTTCACCGGCTGCCGGTCGTAACCGGCGCCGACCTGCGCCGGATAGCCGCCGCCGTCGGCCCCCGGGTACGGCCCGCCGTACGCGGGCGACGGCGACCGGCCCTGCGGAGAGGAGCCCGTCTTCCTGCGCCTGCGCAGGAGGACCAGCAGCAGGACACCTCCGCCGACCACGATCGACACACCGGCGCCGGCGGCGATCCACAGCCACAACGGCTGCGGGGTCTCGTCCTTTCCGGACGAGATCGCCTGCTGCGAGTCGGTGATGTACCTCGCGACGTACGGGTGGCTCGGGAACAGCGCCTGCACCTCGCGGAACTTCGGCAGCGCGTCCTTGTAGTGCCGCTGGAAGAAGTCGTCGAGCGCCTCGTTGTACCTCGTCGTCGTCAGCGACGCGGAGGGCTTGACGTTCTTCTCGTTGAGCTTCTCCTTGATGATCGAAATCGGGAGCACGAAGCTCTCGTTCTCCGACGCCTCGCCGTTCTCGCTCACGGTGCCGGCGATCAGCATGCCGACGACCTTGCCCGCACGGCTGAAGACGGGCCCCCCGGAGTTGCCGTGGTAGGAGGGCGCCTGCGTCTGGACGTACGGCACGCCCTCCTGCGTGGTGCGCTTGGCGTTGTACGGCCCCTCGGTCAGCGCGGGGTCGAGCTTCGACTCGACGCTGAACCACGGCGTGTTGGTCACCAGGCCGGGGAAGCCGCTGATGTAGAGCGTGTCGCCGGTCTGCACGTCGGCGTCGTCGCCGAGCGGCACGGTCGGCAGGTTCTGCTGGCCGTTGACCTTGAGCAGTGCGAAGTCCTTGCCCGGGTAGCTCTCACCGACCGACACCAGCTCGGCCGGGACCTCCTTGGCCGTCTTGTCGACACCGCCGCCGGGCAGGCTCTGCAGGACCGACAGGCTCTTGCGCAGGCCGCGGATCTCCAGGTGGGTGCTGTTGAAGGTGACGTAGATCTGCTGGACGAGCTCGATCATCTCCTTGTCGGCCTCGAAGTTCCGCAGGGCGTTGATCATGTCCTTCGCGTCCTGCTTGTTGAACTTCTCCAGCGCCTGCTGCGCGAAGGTCTGCGACAGCTCCTCGTTGCTCATCTCGACGCAGTGCGCGCCGGTGACCATGTAGCCGTCGGGGGTCACCCACCAGCCCGTGCACATGCCGCCGACCTGGGCCTTGACCGTACGCTCCGGGCCGACGGGCTGGAGATACCGGTCGACGTCGGCCGCCACGCGCTGGAAGAGGAACTTGGCGATGCTCCGCTCGTCAGAGGGGATCTTTCCGGCCAGCACGGCCTGGGTGGCCTCGTTGGTGAGCTGGTCCCACGCGGCCTCCTTGGCCTGGCTGCTCGGGACGACGACCTCGCCGGAATAGGTGATGCTGGTGAGCTGCACGGCCGGGTGGGTGCGAGCGGCCAGCCGGGTGCCGACGGGGACCTCGTCCCCGGTGTCCGCCGAAGCGGGAGCGGCCACGACGAGCAGGGCGCACGCCGCCGTCGCGGCCATCCCCCCGGTCAGCCTGCCGAAGTATTTCCTGAGATTTCCATCCACGGCCGCAAGCGTGATGGAACGTTCTTGTTTCCTGCTTGGAGGTGGCTTGAGACCGGCCGGTGGCGCACTCCACGGCCGCTTCCGAGCCGCTCAGACGGGATCAGAGCCCCCGGAAACGACGGCGGCCCCCGCCGGAACGGGGGCCGCCGGACGATCCGCGGATCAGACGCCCATCGACTGGGTGTCGTTGGTCTCCGGGGTCTGCTGAGTGGTCACCTCGGTCACCCCGTTCTTGAGGTGATAACGGGCGACGGCCTCCTGCAGCGTCTCGGCCTTGACCTCACCGCGCCGCACGAGCTGGGTCAGCACCGCCAGCGTGATCGAGGCCGCGTCCACGTGGAAGTGGCGGCGCAGCGCCGAACGCGTGTCGGACAGGCCGAAGCCGTCCGTGCCGAGCGAGCTCCAGTCGCCGGGCACCCACTGGGCGATCTGGTCCGGGACGGCGCGCATGTAGTCGCTGACGCCCACGAACGGCCCCGGCACACCCGACAGCTTGCTGGTCACGTACGGCACGCGCTGCTCGGCGTCGGGGTTGAGCAGGTTGTGCTCCTCGACGGCCAGGGCGTCCCTGCGCAACTCCGTCCAGGAGGTGGCCGACCAGACCGAGGCCGCCACGCCCCAGTCCTCCGCCAGCATCCGCTGCGCCTCCAGCGCCCACGGACCGGCGACGCCGGACACCAGGATGTTCGCCTTCGGCCCCTCGCCCGTCGCAGGGGCGTAGAGGTAGAGGCCCTTGAGGATGCCCTCCACGTCCACGTTCTCCGGCTCGGCCGGCTGCGGATAGGGCTCGTTGTAGACGGTCAGGTAGTAGAAGATGTCTTCGGGCTGCTCCCCGTACATCCTCCGCAGGCCGTCCTTGACGATGTGCGCGATCTCGAACGCCCACGCCGGGTCGTACGCCACGGCGGCGGGGTTGGTCGAGGCGATCAGCGGGGTGTGGCCGTCCTCGTGCTGCAGGCCCTCGCCGTTCAGCGTGGTGCGGCCGGCGGTGGCGCCGAGCAGGAAGCCCCGGCCCATCTGGTCGCCGAGCTGCCACATCTGGTCCGCGGTCCGCTGGAACCCGAACATCGAATAGAAGATGTAGACCGGGATCATGTGCTCGCCGTGCGTGGCGTACGACGTGCCGGCCGCGAGGACCGAGCCCATCGAGCCGGCCTCGCTGATGCCCTCGTGCAGGATCTGACCCTCGGTCGACTCCTTGTAGGACAGCAGCAGCTCGCGGTCGACCGCCTCGTACGTCTGCCCATGAGGCGAGTAGATCTTGGCGGTCGGGAACATCGCGTCCACACCGAACGTGCGGGCCTCGTCCGGGATGATCGGCACGAACCTGGCGCCGATCTCCTTGTCGCGCATGAGGTCCTTGAGCAGGCGGACGAACGCCATGGTGGTGGCGACGTTCTGCTTGCCGGAGCCCTTGCGCAGGCCCGAGTAGACGGGGTCGCCGGGGAGCTTGAGCGGCTTGGCGCGTACTACTCGCTTGGGCAGGTAGCCGCCGAGCGCCGCCCGGCGCTCCTTCATGTAGGCGATCTCGTCGTTGTTCTCGCCGGGGTGGAAGTACGGCGGGAGGTCGCCCTCGAGGTCCTTGTCCGGGATGGGCAGGTAGAGCCGGTCGCGGAACTCCTTGAGCTCGGCCTTGCTCATCTTCTTCATCTGGTGCGTGGCGTTGCGCGCCTCGAAGTCCTTGCCGAGCGTCCAGCCCTTGATCGTCTGGGCCAGGATGACCGTCGGCTGGCCGACGTGCTCGCGGGCCGCCTTGAACGCGGCGTACACCTTGCGGTAGTCGTGGCCGCCGCGCGACAGCTTGCGGATGTCGTCGTCGGTCATGTGCTCGACCATCTTGCGCAGGCGCGGGTCGCCGCCGAAGAAGTGCTCCCGGATGTAGGCGCCCGACTCGACGGAGTAGGTCTGGAACTGACCGTCGGGCGTGGTGTTCATCCGGTTGACCAGCACGCCGTCGACGTCGGCCGCGAGCAGCGGGTCCCAGTCTCGGCCCCAGACGACCTTGATGACGTTCCAGCCGGCGCCGCGGAAGTACGACTCCAGCTCCTGGATGATCTTCCCGTTGCCGCGTACCGGGCCGTCGAGCCGCTGGAGGTTGCAGTTGATGACGAAGGTGAGGTTGTCGAGCTCCTCGCGGGCCGCGACGCCGATCGCGCCGAGCGACTCGGGCTCGTCCATCTCGCCGTCGCCGAGGAAGCACCAGACGTGGCTGCGGCTGGTGTCCTTGATCTTGCGGTTGAGCAGGTAACGGTTGAACCGCGCCTGGTAGATCGCGCCGATCGGGCCGAGTCCCATGGAGACCGTGGGGAACTCCCAGAAGTCCGGCATAAGCCGGGGGTGCGGGTAGGACGGCAGGCCCTTGATCCCGTGGGACAGCTCCTGGCGGAACGCGTCGAGCTGGGCCGCGTCGAGGCGGCCCTCAAGGAAGGCACGGGCGTAGATGCCCGGGGCCGCGTGGCCCTGGATGAAGACCTGGTCGCCCGACTCCCCGTGATCCTTGCCACGGAAGAAGTGGTTGAAGCCCACCTCGTAGAGCGAGGCCGCGGACGCGTAGGTGGCGATGTGGCCGCCGACGTTGGTCCGCGCGTTGGCACGGGTCACCATCACCGCCGCGTTCCAGCGGATGTAGGCCCGGATGCGGCGTTCGACGTACTCGTCGCCTGGGAACCAGGGCTCACGCTCCGGGGGGATGGTGTTGATGTAGTCCGTGCTGCGCAGGCCGGGCACGCCGACCTGGTGTTCGCGGGCGCGCTCTAGCAGCCGGAGCATCAGGTAGCGGGCCCGGGTGCGACCCTCGGTCTTGATGACGTTGTCGAGCGATTCGAGCCATTCGCTGGTCTCGCTCGGATCGACATCAGGCAACTGGCTGGGTAGGCCGTCACTGATGATCGAAAAACGCTGGCGTCCGGAAGCCACTGGGTCTCGCCTTCCGAGAATGGACTTTGTCTCGTCGGATCTGTTACGTCTGTGTTTTTTGCCTGCTGCGATGCAGTCAGCGCTTGATCGCGGCGTTGCGGTCTTCTTCCATCCTGTCTCGTCCTACCGGAAAGTGCATCTCTACTTCCCGGTAACCGGACCGTCCGCGCTGGCTGCGGGGCAGTTGCTGGCCTAGACCACCGATGGTAGGACGATTTTTACCCACCATCCATTACTGGCCGCCGCCGGGGGCGTCGCAAGGTCACAGAGGTCATATCGTGCCTGGTCGGAACCTCCCTACCCGGCCTGGTCGCGCCCTATCCGGAGGGCCGGGCGAAGTGGTCGCGCGGCCGCCGTCCCCGACGCTCTGTAATCGTCTGCGGCACCCTCTCGCCTCCTGTGTCTCCAGGTCTGCGGCATGTCGCCCCGGACGGGCGGACGTGGCCGGGCGGTGGTGTGGTGGGCGCGTAACGTTTTAGTATGAGTTGTCCCTTCCTCTGAGGAGGGGAGGGTTTCTCCTCTTTCCAGCTGGCGATAGCCGTACCAGGCTCAGGAGAGAGGGGGACCGAGATGCATGCAACGGTAGGGGACCGGCTGGTGGTGCACGGTGCCGTCGTGGGCGACCACGAGAAGCACGGTGTGATCGTCGAGGTCCGCGGCCCGGAGGGCGGCCCGCCGTTCCTGGTGAGATACGAGGACGGGCACGAGGCGCTCGTCTTCCCCGGTCCGGACGCCGTCGTCGTCCCAGCTCAGCGCGAATCGTAATATCGCGGATGTGAAATCGACGGTGATCGAGGTGCGGACCGGCGCGCGCGAGCGCGTGCACGACATAACGAAGGAGTGCGCCGACTTCGTGCGCGAGTGCGGGGGAGACGGGCTGCTGCACGTCTTCGTCCCGCACGCGACGGCGGGCGTGGCGTTGCTTGAGCTCGGCTCAGGGAGCGACGAGGACCTGCTGGCCGTCCTGGGAGACCTGCTGCCGGCGGACGACCGGTGGCGGCATGCGCACGGCTCTCGTGGGCACGGGAGGTCGCATGTCATGCCCGCCTTCATCCCGCCGTACGCGACCGTTCCCGTCCTCGCGGGCAGGATGGCGCTGGGGACCTGGCAGTCGGTCGCCCTGGTCGACCTCAACGTCGACAACCCCGACAGGCGTGTTCGTTTGTCGTTTTTGACCGATTAAGAGATAACGGTGCGGGTCACCCGCCGTGGCGACCGTTGACGACGACGGGTCGCAGCGTGTGGACTGTGCCGAAGCATGGCTCTCAACGAGCCGGGACAACCGCAAACTGGGCGGGGTCACCCAAGCAGGAGGGATAAACGTGAGCGCGACCGCGGGTCAGGCGCAGGACGAGCGCGGCCTGGCCGAACGACTCGGCCTCAAAGCCGGTCAGGTGGTGCAAGAGGTCGGCTGGGACGAGGACTGCGACGAGGCGCTGCGCCAGTCCATCGAGGAGCTGACCGGCAACGAGCTGGTGGACGAGGACTACGACGACGTCGTCGACGTGGTGCTGCTCTGGTGGCGTGACGGCGACGGCGACCTCTTCGACGCGCTGAGCGACGCGATGACCGCACTCGCCGACGGAGGCCAGATCTGGCTGCTGACCCCCAAGGCGGGGCGCGAGGGCCACGTGGAGCCCAGCGACATCGGCGAGGACGCGGCGACCGCGGGTCTGTCGCAGACGAGCAGCGTGAGCGCCGCCAGGGACTGGTCGGGCACAAGGCTCGTCGCCCCGAAGGCCCGCCGCTGAGTATTGCCCTGCCGTACGGCCCGGGGATGCCGTACGGCAGGATGATGAGCGGACACCTGGGGAGGGACTGCTCATGGCGATAGAGGTCGGGCAGCGGGCTCCGGATTTCGCGCTCAAGGACCAGCACGGTGTCCCCGTGCGCCTGTCCGACCTGCGGGGCAAAACAGTCATGCTCGTCTTCTATCCCCTGTCCTTCAGTCCCGTCTGCCACGGTGAGCTCGCGGCCATCCGCGACGAGCTCGCCGGCTCCCTGCCTTCGCACGTCCAGGTGCTGGCGGTGTCGGTCGACTCGATGTTCAGCCAGCGCGCCTGGGCCGACCAGGAGGGCTTCACTTTTCCCCTGTTGTCGGATTTCTGGCCCCACGGTGAGGTCGCCCGGGCGTACGGTGTCCTCGATGAGGACAGGGGCCTCGCGCTCCGGGGCACGTTCATCATCGACGGCGAAGGCATCGTGCGCTGGAAGGTCGTCAACCCGATCGGTTCCGCACGCGATCTCGACGAGTACCGGAAGGCGCTCGCGGACATCTGATCGTTTCATTGCCCGCCCCCGGGCACTGACATATTCGACTCCGACTCCGACTCGCCCTTTTGGAGGCCACGATGCCCTGCTATCGGTGCGGGGCCCGGCAGACCGACCCTGTCCGCGGCGCCAGCCCCTGGAAGCGCGCGGTGCGCCACGAGGCGCAGGTCCTCGTCTGCCCGGACTGCCAGCGTGTGCACGACCTCGATCTCGACACGTGCGCCTCGTGCGGCTCGATCGCGCTGATCTGCCGCCTGGGGGAGATCGAGTGCCGCTCCTGCGGTGAGGTGCGGCTCGCCCGCGCCGACGAGCCGCTCGTCACGGCCGGCCCGCCGGGTTCCGCCCGGATGCCCGGCCTCGCCGCGGAGGTGGAGGCGGCCCTCGACCGCGTCCTGGGCCGCTCGTGACGTACGTCGTCGCCCTGGACGTGGGCGGCACCTCCATGAAGGGCGGTCTCGTCACCCGGCAGGGCGAGGTCACCGTCCTCGCCGGGCGGCCCACGGGGCGTGAGGACGGTCCGGACGCGGTCGTGGACGCCGTGCGCGCCTACGTCGGCGAGATCGCCGACCTCGGCCGTTCCCGGTATGGCGCCGAGCCCGCCGGGGTGGGCCTGGCCGTCCCGGGCATCGTCACCGCGTCCACCGCCGTCTATTCGGCCAACATCGGCTGGCGCGACGTGCCCGCCGAGGCGTTCACGCCGCCGGGCGTCCCCGCGCGGCTCGGGCACGACGTCCGCACGGGCGGCCTGGCCGAGAGCGTCTTCGGCGCGGGCCGCGACGTCGCCGACTTCCTCTTCCTGCCCATCGGCACCGGCATCGCGGGAGCGGTGGTGCTCCGCGGCGAGCCGTACGGCGGCGCGCACGGCTGGGGCGGCGAGATCGGGCACGCGTCCGTCTGGCCGGCGGGGGAGAAGTGCGCCTGCGGGCAGATCGGCTGCCTGGAGACCTACGCCTCCGCCTCGGCCGTGGCCCGGCGTTTCACCGACCGCTCCGGCCGTACGGCGACGGCGAAGGAGGTCGTCGAACTCGCGGTCGCGGGAGACCCGGTGGCCGCCGAGGTGTTCGGCGAGGCGATCGAGGCCCTGGCCATCGCCCTCGCGTCGTACGTGCTCGTCCTCGACCCGGCCCTGATCGTCATCGGCGGCGGCCTGGCGGAGGCCGGCGCGGCCCTGTTCGAGCCGCTGAGGGAACGGCTCGCCGGCCGGTTGGCCTTCCGGGAGCCCCCGCCCGTACGCCCGGCCGCCCTGGGCCCCCGGGCGGGCATGCTGGGTGCGGCTCTCCTCGGCTGGCAGGCGGCGGGAGACGGCGACGCGGGCGCCGACTGGTCACTCGATGTGCTGAGAGGCGCGTCGGTGTCGTAAGGTGTAGTCCGGTCCGGGCGGTTAGCTCAGCGGTAGAGCACTCGCCTTACAAGCGAGGGGTCACTGGTTCGAACCCAGTACCGCCCACCTGCGAAGAGGGCCCCGTCTCCCATCAGGGAAAACGGGGCTCGTGCCATCAGCATTGAATCTGGCCCCCTTTTGATCTCTCGATTGGCCACACCGTGGACCACATCGTCGGCTGAGAACCGCGCCTCTCTGAAGCTACTGCCGCCAGGCAGTGGGGCCGCTGCTGGCGCGGTACCGAGTGATCGGTGAGGGCGGTCACCTCCTGGAGTCGCGCGACGGCCCGCAGGCTGAACCCCTCTCGAGTCCTGTATTTGCCTGCGCCGCATCAAGTGCCTGTACGTACGCTGGCGAGCATGAGCGTGCAACCGCCAGGAGTTTTCCCCGAAGGCCCCCTGCCGGAGAAGAATCCGCATGCCATCCGTAGAGCGTTGGTCATGCCACAGGACCGAGATGGGTTCGACGCAAGTCTTGACGCTGTACTTGCTGAGGTTCGTGCCAGTTCGGACCTCGGCCTATTGCGCGAGTTCATTCACACCTGGTGGCTGATCGCGTGCGACTCGGTGAAAGATCCGCAGGGCAGGAGAGACCTCTACGAGCGGGCCGTCCGTGTCCAGTAACTGGCCGACGCCGGTAAGCCAATTCCACGGGGCGACAAGACATGGCGCGAACTGCTCGCTGAGCGCGGGGTCGAGTAGTAGGTGTACTCGATCGCTGAGCCCGATCCTTTGGCTCGATAACAGATCGAGGCGCTTCCTGAGGATCACTGGTTCGAACCCACTACCGCCCATCACCGAAGGAGCCCCGTACCCGCAGGGCTTGCGTCATTAGCGAACGCAGTCGCGTTCGTTCAGTGACCACTCGCCTCGGTCGGCAGAGCAAGTCTGATCTTGTCTTCTGTCGCCGCGCCCGTCTACCGAACCTGACCGGTCAGCAACGCCGACCAGGTTTCCCAGCCCTGCCCCACCCGCCACCGGTGGGTCTCGCTGATCTCAGGGGCGTCCACGTTCTGTACGGTGCGCCGGATGAAGGCGACACCGCCCGACTGGCACAACTCGTAGAACCGTGCTTGACAGTCGCAGGTCCAGGCCAGAACCCGGACGCGATGCGCCGGCGGCGGCTTCCGCCACTCCAGCTTTCTGAAGTTCCCCCGGAGGGTGGGGACGTGTGCGCTGTGCAGGCGGTTCGGCTCGTCGAGGTCGTTCACGAGCCCTCGCCAGCGAGGTACGGCGGGCACGGGTAGGTACGGCGCAGTTGCCGGTAGCGATGCGCCACCCGGCGCGCGGCGGTGACGACGTCGGAGGCCGGGGCGAAGGCGTAGACCGGCCGCCCGCTGGTCGAGGTACGGCCCGAGCGCCAGCGGAACCAGCGGCCATCGGTCCAGACGACGAGCTCGACCCAGACCGACACCAGCGCCAGCCCGTACCCCTCGTGCACGTCGGCCGCCACGCCGTACTGCTCCAGCTCCACACACAGCCGCTCCGCAGCACGGACAGCGGTGACCTCCGGAGGACGCCGACCGTACACGAGCCGATCAGCGCCCATCACGCCGCCGCCGGCACGCCGGTACCCGCACAGTCGAAGCACTCGACCGCCACCAACTCCACGGCCACACCGTCAAGCCGAAGCCGGGCATCGGCCGAGGACTTCCGAACGAACCGCCAGCCCTTCCCCCGGCAGGCTCCGCATCTGTCCATCTCCGTAACCATGGGATCAAGGGTCGGAATTCTCGTTCTCCCAGCCCATCCCCGCGTGGCATCCCTTGACGGGATAGGTCACGACCGCGTAGCAGTGGAAGGCACTTTCCGTAACCGCCCCGGTGCGAAGGGAAAGCCCGCGGATGCCGCCACGCATCGCCGAGCCGTACGAGGTCCCCACCTCGCTGTGGCACCGCCCCGACATGCTCACCGCGCTCAAGACCCGCGACATCGGCGCAGTCTTCCGCCTGGTCCGCCAGTACGGCGGCCTGAGCCAGACCGTCATCGGCAGCCTGACCGGCTATAGCCAGGGCAAGGTCAGCGCCATCATGAGCGGAAGTCAGCAGGTCATCGCCCTGGAGGTGTTCGAGCGGATCGCGGACGGCCTGCACATGCCCGACCAGGCCCGCATGGCTCTCGGCCTCGCTCCTCGCGACCTGGCCGCCGCAGCCATCCCACGGCAGGATGCCCGCCCAGCAGGTCCTCCGCCTACCGTTGATCTCGTCCGACACGGAGAGGACGAGACCGAAGTGCGACGTCGTGACTTCGTCGGCCTCGCGGGGGCCGCCCTGTTCAGTGCCGTAGTAGCCCAGCCCCTCACCCGCGACGAGGAAGCCGCAGGCGCCGACGATCTCGCCGCAGCCCTCACCGAATACCCGGTCGCCGGGCCCCAGCTCCCGGAGCTGTCGCAACTCGCCGCCGCCGTCGCCCGGGCGAAGCGGACCTACCAGGCGTGCCGATACTCCGAGGTCGCGGCGATGCTTCCCGCGCTGATCCGCTCTCTGCGCCTTGCGTGCGCCACACTCGACGGAGACGCCCGGCTCAAGGCGCACGCCCTGTCCGCCGAGGCGCACCACGTGGCCGCCTCCATCCTGCTCAAGCAGGAAGACAAGGGCCTCGCCTGGCTCGCCGCCGACCGCAGCGTCCACGCCGCCCAGGCCAGCGAGAGCCCGCTGATGATGGGCTCAAGCGCCCGGATCATCACGCACGCCCTGATGGACGGTGGCCACCACCGAGCAGCGACCGGCATGGCGAGCAGCGCCGCCCAACGCCTGAACGCCGCCCTGTCCCAGCCGTCCCCGAACGACCTATCGGTGTACGGCACACTCCTCTTGCGCGGAGCCGTCGCCGCCGCCCAGCACAGCAACCGGCACACCGCCGCCGAACTCCTGGACGAGGCCGAGGACGCAGGCCGACGACTCGCTACGACGGCAACCACATGTGGACCGCGTTCGGTCCGAGCAACGTCCTGTGCCACCGCGTGAGCATCGCCCTCTCCCTTGGCGATGCCGGAACCGCGATCGAGAACGCCCGCAGGATCGACATCAACGCCCTGCCCATCAACGAGCGCAAGGCGACCGTCCTCCTGGACACCTCCCGAGCGTTCCTCGCCTGGGGCAAGCACGACCGCGCCCTCTACATCCTGCGCGCCGCCGGTGACATCGCCCCCGAGGAAATCACCAGCCGCCCCGCCACTCATAGGCTGGTC
The DNA here is from genome assembly GCF_006874475.1 of Microbispora hainanensis. Classification (GTDB taxonomy): domain Bacteria; phylum Actinomycetota; class Actinomycetes; order Streptosporangiales; family Streptosporangiaceae; genus Microbispora; species Microbispora hainanensis. The sequence continues at coordinate 4,454 of NZ_VIRM01000009.1, read as the reverse complement.
CGCGACATCCTCGCCACCGCGCCCATCAGCATCCGCCGCGAAGCGCGAGAGTACGCCGAATCCCTGGGAGTCAGCGCGTGACCAACACCGGCAAGGTCCTGTACATCATCGTCTGCGCCGCAGGACCCGCCGGCGACGTCGGCAAGCTCGTCACCATGGCCCAGGACGACGGGTGGACCGTCCAAATCGTCGCCACCCCAAGCGCGCTCGACTTCATCGACGTGCCGGCCCTGGAAAAGCAGACCGGCCGCCCCGTCCGCAGCCAGTACCGCAAGCCCGGCGACCCCAAGCCCCCGAGGGCCGACGCCATCATCGTCGCGCCCGCGACCTACAACACCATCAACAAGTTCGCCCAAGGCATCGCCGACACCTACGCCCTCGGCCTTCTCGCCGAAGCCCCCGGCCTCGGAATCCCCGTCGTCGTCCTGCCCTTCGTGAACAGCGCCCTTGCTGCTCGCAAGCCCTTCCGCGACAGCGTCGACTCGTTGCGCAGTGAAGGTGTTGATTTGCTCATGGGACCTGGCCAGTTTGAGCCGCATCCGCCGAGTGGAGGCACCGACCGACTGGAGACCTTCCCGTGGCAACTGGCATTGAAGGTACTGCGTAGGTGATTACGTATCTCGTGGACCAGTTGCCGGAGTCAGAGCTACGCCCTGCTCTGGAGCGTGACCTCCCCTTCTTCGCATCGTTCGCGCTGCTCCCTAACTAATTACCGACGCTGCCGTCCGGGTGAAAATCGCGATGGACGACGACGGGTCGTGCGTCCAGGTCAGGGTGGGTTCCGGGTGCTGGTCCCGCCCCCTTCCTGGATGGGTTACTGGTTCGAATTCAGTGCTGCCCACCAGAGTGAAGAGCCCCATCTTCCGTCAGGGGCGGGTACCGATGAATCAACCTGCCACTGCCGTTGACTCACGACGTCCGGACATCGGCGATCAGGCCGTTATCTCGAAGCCGTGGGAGGGTGTGGCTCGCCTTGGTTGCTCGTGGAGGCGGCGGTTCAGGCGACCTTGACGGAATGAGAGCCGACGCTGATCGTCACCTGAAGGTGTCCTCCCAGGGCGTTCGCGTAGGCGCGAAGGGTCTCTATCTCCATAACCTCAGGATCGCCGTTCTCAATCTGGGAAACACGGGATTGCGAGATGCCCAGGGCGGCAGCAATATCGGCCTGAGTCTTCCCTAGTGCCTTACGCAGTTCCTTCAGGTGATGTCCGGCCACGTACGCATCCAGCTCGGCGTCGGCTGCGGCCTGCCGGGCAGGATCAGCCAGCTCCGGATGGCGGCGGTGCGCCTCCGCCTTGACTTCGCGCCAGCTACGAGCAGGGCTCATCTCGGTCTTCCTTCGCCATGTCTGCGCGGTATTGGGCGTAGCGGTGCTTGGCCAGAGGGATTGCCTCGTGGTACCAGCGCGACCATCGTCCAGCCTTGTCTCCGGCTACCAGAAGGATCGCTTCCCTGTCTGGGTCGAAAACGAACACGATCCTGATCTCTGAGCGGCCTCGGGAGCCAGGCCGCAACTCCTTCAAATTGTTCAGGTCGTCGTCTTCCAAGGTGTCCACGAGCGGACGGCCCAAAGCCGGGCCGACCTCGGCCAGCCGGTCGATGGCTCGTTCGACCAAGGTCGCGGTATGAGGGTCGGTCTCGCAGAGCTTGAGGAACCAGTCCTCAACCGGTTCGAGCAGTACGACGTTCCAGGCCACACCTCGGAATATAACTTCTGGCTTCTACCCCTGTCAGGCTACTGCACGGGGTTCCCTCGCTGTCGACGAGGGCTGGCTAACCGGGGGGAAACGGGCAGGCCGCCATGCGTCTATGTTGCTCCGCATGACTCACTCCGAGATCGAGGTCAGTGCCGAGCTTGTGCGGGATCTGCTGCGCGACCAGCACCCCGACCTGGCCGATCGCCCGTTGCGGCTCGGCGCGCGTGGCTGGGACAACCAGCTATGGCGGCTCGGTGACGACCTCGCCGTCCGGTTGCCCTGGGCGACGCAGTCTGCGGATGCGCTGCTTCTTAAAGAGCACACCTGGCTGCCCGTCCTCGCCCCGCGCCTTCCGTTGCCGGTCCCCGTCCCGCAGCGCCTCGGCGAGCCCTCCGCTCCGTTCCCACGACCTTGGATCGTCACCACCTGGGTGCCGGGCGATCCTGCCGACCGCGCTCCCGTCACACGCGCCGCAGAGGCGGCCGACGCCCTGGCCGCCTTCCTGACGGCTTTGCACCAGCCCGCCCCCGACCATGCGCCCATCGGCCGGGGCCGCGGAGGGCCGCTGGCGGACTACTCCGAAGGTTTCGCCAAGCAGCTCGCCGAGGCCGCCGAGAGGGGGCTGATCCCCGATCCAGATGCCGTCCGCGCGGTCTGGGACGACGCCGTCGCCGCGCCCGCCTGGTCAGGCCCGGCGCTCTGGCTTCACGCCGACCTGCATCCGGCCAACGTCCTCACCGCGGACGGCACCATCTGCGGCGTGATCGACTTCGGCGACCTCTGCACGGGGGATCCAGCCTGTGACCTCGCTGCCGCCTGGATTCTGCTGCCGGACGACACGGCCGACCGCTTCTACGACGCCTACCAGCCAGCCCCGGACACTGCGACCCTGCGCCGGGCCCGCGGATGGGCGGTGGGACGCGCCCTCAGCGGCATCCTCATCGGAGAAGCCGGTGTCCACGGCCGCCCAGGAGGCAAGGCCACGTGGGGCCCACCCGCTCGTGCCGCATTGCGGCGCCTCATCGCAACGGCCCAGCGCTGATCGATCGCCTCTTCACACGCTCGAATACCTTCTTCAGGACCCTCCAAGATTTCTGGAGCAACCCCAGGTGCTCGGGCCAGCGGGTTAGCGGACAGCAGGAATGCCCACCTTGGCCGCGAGCTCGGCGGTGAAGACGACCATCACGTCGTCGGTACCGAGGTAGTAGACCTCGCCTGGCGGCCAGTCCGCCGGTCGGCCGCAGGCGATCCACACGACCTTCTCTTGCGAGCACAACCGGATCGCGTCCGGCACCCGGATGCCGCGCTCGCGGTCCTCCGACCAGGCAATGTCGACGCGGGTCAGTTTCCTGCCGACCAGGCTCGACCAGCGCGGGTGGTCGGTCACTTCCACGGGAGCCGGCCCGCACGGCTCTCCGAATCGCCGTAGGTACGCGGTCATCGGCCCAGGGAGGAGTTCAAGCCCGTAGTAATCGAAGCTGCTTCCCCATACGGCGGAGAAGCAAGTGCCCTCGTTGGTGAACAGTTCGACGCCCATGGTCGGCTGGTGCCAGGGCCCGAAGTCCCATTCCTCGACATTCCGGCCGTCCTCCCCACCTGTCAGTGGGTAATAGACGACTCTGCGGATGCGTTCGCTTCGCAACAGGGCGTCGTCCGCTCATATCTCTCCGAGGTCAGCAACGACGACACCGGTACAGCATGCCTCCATATCGGCAACCGAGCCATTTAGATTCCCTGACGGGGACACCATCTGGCGACCTGACGAACGTTAGAGCCGTGGTCGTGGCGAAATGCCATCCGCCGCGAGCTGAAGGTCGGTCCAACCGGATCCCGGCCGCTCGAAGCCTTGCCCCCCGGACCTCCGGTGTCGGTGATCAGTCCGAATGGCGGAGCTGAGGGAGGCCCACCTTCGGCTACGCCGTCGGGACGAATCCTGCCCGCGCACCACCGCAAGGGATTTCAACCATGCGGACCCCGGTGATCCGGGCCTGAATAAACGAACGCGGTCCGGCATGCGGGAGCAGAAAGGCACTCCGCCTCTCCTCTGTAGATCGCCACAAGCGAATCCGAGCCCTTCCATCAGGAATCTGCCAGCCCGGCGACTTCCAGCACAGGCTCATGCTCTTCGAGCCGGATCGCTTCGACCTCGTCGGCCGTGACCTTCACGATCTTCTTGGCATAGGAGGACGCGTGATAGGTCAGCGCCACCGATTCCACCCAGCCCTCGACAGTCGCATGCAGCGGCACCCAACGGGAACCGTACACACCGAACTCACCACCAGGCCCGATGAAGGAATAGGGAACGGCCGTTCGCTGTATACCGGCCTCGAACCACCAACCATCGGCCGGTGAACCTTCCGGCGTATCCGGGCACAAGACACATGGGCCACCGTCATAGTGAGGAGCCGGAGGAAGCGCAAGCCCACCCCATCGGACCCCGAAATCCGCGACCCGATCGATCTCACCTGCAGGGATGCCTGACGCGAGCCAACGATCCCGGCATCGATCAATGTCCAAGGAGTCAACCCTAGGCCGTCAGCAGGCCCAGGACTCTGCTACGGAACTCGGTGGGATGGAATCTGACCACCTTGAAGTGACACGATGCCTGCATGCAACTTGATCAAACCCTTGTCGACGCAGCCGTCGCACAGATGGATCGACGATGGCCCGCTGATGAGCCAGGTGGTGCCGCCGCCGTCTACCCGGAGGGCGGGAAGATCCTCACCAGCGTGGGCTTGGACAACCTCAACGGCGGAG
>NZ_VIRM01000089.1 GCF_006874475.1 Microbispora hainanensis | reverse complement strand
ACTATGTCGCGTCCATGGTGATTGCGGGCCTGGCCCCGGCGACGATTGACCAGGCCATCGCGTGCATCCTCAGCCGCCACGAACTGGCACACCAACCGAAGCCGAACACCAAGCCCGCTCGTCACGCGCTGCGCGGCTACAAGCGGCGGCTCCTGGATGACGGCTGGCGGCAGCGCAAGGCCCCGCCGATCCTGCCCGAGCAGCTGCACGCGATGGTCGCCGCGCTGCCGCGCACCGTGGCCGGCATGCGCGACCAGTTCATCCTGGTGGTCGGCTGGTGGATGATGGCCCGCCGCTCCGAGCTCGTCGCGTTCAACGACGTCGACCTGCGGTTCGTCAAGGAAGGGCTGGAGGTCTACGTCGCCAGCTCCAAGACCGACCAGGAGGCGCGCGGCACGGTGTGCCCGCTGCCGTACGGGCAGTGGGCCGACACCTGCCCTGTCCGCGTCACCCAGCAATGGCTTGAGGTCCTCGCCTCGCGCGGCGCCCGGGCGGCGGTCCTGCGCGACGTCGACCGCAACGGCCACTTCCGTGACCGGCTCACCGCCCAGTCCATCGACCTGCGCGTCAAGGCGGCCGCCAAGACCGCGGGCCTGGACAACCCGGGTAGCTACTCCGCCCACTCGCTCCGCGCTGGCGGCGCGTCGGCCGCCGCCGCCGGCCGTTCCATGCTGGCCATCGCCCGGCACGGCCGCTGGGTCGAGACCTCACCCGTCGTCCACGGATACGTCCGGGCAGCTGACATGTGGCGCGACAACCCCATGCGCGGGCTCGGTGTGTGATTTCTGGCGGCTGCACTTTCGGCGTGCCAGCCATCACTAATCATGTAGCTCGCTTTGAAGTCGCCGTGCCCGTTCGTCTCTCCGCTAGAGCACGGAGACTGCAGCAATCGGTCGTCGCAACCCCCTCCAGCCGCCGGCCGTCGCCGCGGCGCCAGATGCCAGGGCGTCCAGTGCCAGGTCGGTGCGCAGGTGATCGGCCAGACGCCAGCCGACGGTCATCTGGTGCTCGTAGGCGACGGCGATCGGGGCCAGGGCCAGCAGCGGCAGCCGCCCCGGCCGGACCGCGGCCGTGCTCGCCGCGTCGATGTTTCCGGTCAGCTTCGCCCACAGGGCGGTGTGCCGGGCGCCGGTGAGCTTGTCCCGCAACGGGTTGCCGGGCGACCCAGGCCAGCACCGGCTTGGGCGCGGTGGCGCGGGCCAGCAGGCCGGCGACCCACTCTCGCCGCACGGTCGCGCTGGCCTTCCACGCACGGTTGCCCTCGATGACCAGCCTCCGCTCAGGCTCGTTGGCCTGGCCGACGCGGCCGGACCAGACACCGGAGCGCCCGGTGCCGACGGTGTTTCCCGCGGGGCGTAGCCGTGCCGCTCGGGGCCGGTGCAGTAGGCCACCGGCGTCGCCGTCCCCCGGCTGCGCAGGAACACCCCGTGCCCCTCACAGGTGGTGTGCGTGTCGGGGTCGAAACCTTCGACAACAGCGGCCAGACGGGTGAGGGTGAGCGCCCCAGCCAGGATGTCGCCTGTAATGCGGATCCCAGCCTGCTCCAGCTCCGCGCGCACCCGGGCGCGCTCGGCCGCCTCGGCCCGCTCGGTGCGTATGTGCTCGACCGCGTAGCGGACCGTATGTCCCCAGCCGACTCTCTGGTGGATCTCCGCCAGGGCCTGCTCGTCGCCGTCGAACTCGGCCGGCAGCGTCAGGTCCTTCCGCGTCCAGTCGTGGTTCATCTGCTGAGCGGCCCCGATTACGGGACAGAGCCGTTCACTCTGGACAGGCCCGCCCTCGGCTACACCGTCACCCTCAAACCCGCCCCCTGACCAAACTCCACTCTTAACACGCCCCGGCGCCGCGCATCAGAGGATTCGCTGCCGCCTGCCCAGTAACTGACCGATTTTTGGATCAGCATCGCTGAACTCGACCAGCCACACAAGCGCTCGTAGCGTTCATCGACGCCTTCAAGCAAGTGTCCGGGCTCGAGCCAATCTGCCGTGTGCAGCCATGTCTCCTCGCGGCGCCCCTGCTCCTGTAGGGCGAAGCCCGCATTGGACATACCGCACACCCCGGCCATAGAGACCTGATCGACCCTCGTCAGCGCACCGAAAATAACTATTTAGGTTCCACATCTTCGGATATGGTCGCCATTCGGCCCGTCGGTCCAGCTCGTCAATGTTCTACCCAGCAATTCGGCAACTTTGAAGGACAGCGTCTCGGTATCGGGAGCAGTCTTCCCGACAGGGTTAAGCATGCCCCAGGAAGAGAAAAACGCTCCGTTCTTCCAGGTGGAGACATGACCTCCCGAGAAGTACTCGGACAGGCGACCCCCGAGCCTGGGAGCCCCAGCAAGAAGGCGGTTAGACACAAAAATATCGCCCAACCCTAGCGCTCCGCTCCTCAGCATCAAGGGAGTCGGCATGGACATCTCGATGCCGATAGCAGCATAGAGAGGGTCAACCTCCTCACATATACTGCGAGCCATATCTACGCATTTACCGGCCCACTTTTTCGCTCGCTTCTTCTCCGCCGTCGACTGGAGGTCGTCCGGGAGGCCCAGAGGCCCTGCACTTGTGACAAGCGAGACGGCATGATTACCAGCTTGAGTGGAAAAGTCGTAGGTGACGAACATCAGACCGAACTCTTTGTGTTGAAAACCAACTCGAATGGGGCGCAACTCCTGATCATTTCCGTTGACAATATTCCATATGCGTTCCGGGTGTGCTTCAATCTCTCGATAATCGACGCCCAGGTCACTAACCAAATGGAACTCTCTGCATCGCGGAGCGGTTCCAATGGTTTTGCTGAACGCAGCACCGGCGTTCACCGTCGAACTGCAAACGCGTGCAAAAAGCTCCCTCTCCCCCCTCTCACAGTAGAGACCAACGGAAAGATGTGGCGGTTCTGGGTACAATACGCTCTTCATTTGATCATTTCAGCAGGGTTAGTATACGGCGAAGCTGTTTATTGTTGGGAACGAAGGCCGTCATCAGGCGGCCATCAGATCGACTGAATTGAACGAAGAACCACTTGTCCTCCACCCGCATGAGATGACCATAAGTGTCGGTGGTTCCCGTTCTCCAAGGGACCACCTTATCACTCTTCATCGATCGCTCAATGAGCCCCTTCCACTCACCAAGCTTCTTCTTGTCCGGTTCGCCACCGAACCATTGACCGGCGTGACGGTCGAATGAGTGGTTCAGCCCGTGATCGTCGATCCAACGAGCAGGTCCGCAGATACCACCCGATGCGTTGTGAACAAGAACGTCTTCTCGGCCTGCCGTCACATGGTAGGCGTGAATGCTGGCAATAGTTAGGTTGTAGACGCGCTGATGATCTAGGTGGTAGCTCTGTGTGGCCAGGATCTGCAGTTGGACGCCGGCCGGGGTGAGTAAGTGCATCCCCGCCCTCAGATCCTTCGCGTTGAACCAATGCTCCTCATCGCTAGACCAGAACGGATGAAGGTCGGTAGCAAGGACGACGCCGGTCTCGACTCCCGCCGAACCGTCGGTATCAACGGTGACCGCAACGAGGTCTTTGTCGCCCTCACTGCTGATCAGCGCGACGACCGGCTTGGCTTCGGTCCTGCCGTTGATGGGGTCGGCCGCGAGCACCTTATCGCCGACCTTCACCAACTCGATGGGCTTGTGACTGCCGTCGGCCATGCGCACTTCTGTGCCAGGAACGAAGCTGTTGCACGACACAACTCCCTCGATACCGCCGGCGACCTTTTCTGCCACCTTTCCAAGTTTGGGGCCGAGCTTCTCAGCAGCTTTCGCCGCGAGGAGTCTTCCGAGTCCTACGGCGAGCTTCTCCCCAGGAATAAAGTTTGCCGCAAATAGGGCGCATGAAGAGAGGCTGCCGCTGGCGCAGCCCACCATGTCTTCGGCCATGAAATCAATGACCGAGTTGAATATGGCTGCGGCTCGCTTTGATCCTTCGCTTTGGGCGTTCGGGTCGTATCCAAGCTTCGCGACGACTTCTTCCCTTGCGCTCTCACAATCGGGGTTGCGCATACCGAAAAGGCACTGTCCGGTGTACCTCGCCAACAGACTGAGCAGTCGCCTTCGCTCCTTCTCCAGCGCCGCCGCTGCTTCCTTCGCCCGCTTCTCCTGTTCTTGGAGCCTCTTCTGGCATTCCTTGTCGCAGTACCCGGAGCCAGAAGGGGCCATGGACTCGAGTCCTGAGGGATCGGACCGTCCGATCGGATTGTTGCCTGCGTAAGCAAAGGGATTGGCCCACTGTGGTTCGCGCAGGTCAAGCAGGGGGTCTGGAGAGATGAATTTGCTGATGGCGGGGTCGTAGTAGCGGGCGGTCAGGTAGTCAAGTCCGGTGGAGTCGTCCTCGACCTTGCCGAGGAAGCCGTGGTCGGTGAAGGGGAGGTCGTCGGCGCCGCGGCGCTGGCCGAAGGGCAGGTAGCGTTCGCGGGATACCTTGCCCGTGGTGTCGCTAACGGCAAGTTGCGTTGACTCGTGCAAGCCGGACATCAGCCAGGTAACGCCGTCACCGCCGGTGCGCATGGCCACAGTGGAGCCGTCAGGGGTGGTGTAGTAGCGCTTGCCGGTGATGGCGCTGCCGTTGACCTCGATCTCCATAGAGCCGAGGTACAAGGTGGCCTTGCCGCCGGGGTCGCGGCGGATCAGGCGTTCACCGTCAGCGTCGTACACCATGGTGGTGTCCTGGCCATTGATGGTGGCCTTGTCCAGTTGGCCGAGCTCGTTCCAGGTGAAGCTGCCGGCCTTGCCGCCGACGGTGCGGGAGGTGAGCTGGCCCGCAGCGTCGTAGGCGTAGGTGTCGGTGCCGCCTTGCCCGGTGATGGAGCTGACCGCGTTCGGCCGAACGGCCGAGCTGCCCGGCTGGGGGTAGCTGTAAGCGTCGGTCTGCCCGCTGTTGGTGAGGCTGGTGATGTTGCCGACGGCGTCGTAGGTGTAGGACTGGGCGTAGGGGTCGATGCCCTGGTTGTCGGCGGTGGCCGTGCTGGTTCCGCAGGCGGTGGCGGTGGTGGTCCAGGCCTGGGACAGGCGGTGCAGGCCGTCGTAGGTGAAGCATTCGTACTGGCCGGTGCTGCCGCCGCTGGCTGCGGCGGCGTCGAGGATCTTAGTGATCTCGCCGGAGGGGTCGTATTCGTATCGGTCGTCCTGCGCCGTTACGGGGCCGCTGGTGTCGGCCTGGGTTCTGGTGCGGATCCGGTCGAGCCAGCCGGTCGCTGGATTCCACTCCAGCTCTCGCTTGATCTTCCCGTTGGCTCCATAACTCCGCTCCTTGAGCCGACCAGTGGAGTCGTAGGTGGTGGAGCCGACGTAGGTGAAGCCACCGCCGAGGTTGGAGGTCATCGCTTGGGGGAGGTCCAGGTCCGTGTAGGTGGAGGTGAGGGTTTCGGCGGGGAGGCCGCCGGCGGCGGGCATCGTGTATGTCTCGACCTGCCCGGTGAGACTGTAGGTGGTGGCGAAAGCGTACGTGCCGGCTAGCAAATCTTCAGAGGAGGGAATCGTCAAGGTCGATCCGAGCGGGCGGCCCATCCAGTCGTAGCCGGTCACCGCGTCGATGTAGGCGTTGCCGTTGACATAGCGGGTCGCAGAGGTCAGCTCGCCTTTACCCTTGTCCACGGTGTCGTAGGTCCATTCGGCCAGCTTGGTCCCGCTGTCGCGCTCCCCGGACCAGATGGCAGTCTTCCGGCCGAGGTCGTCATAGGAGTAGGAGACTTTCTGGCCCTTGCCGTTTGTCGACCACAGCAGCCGACTGGCCTTGTCGTATGCCTGCTGGGAGTCGCCGGCGTCGGGGTCATGGGATGCGGTGCGGCGGCCGAGCAGGTCGTAGGTGAAGGTACGGACGTTGCCGTTGGCGTCGACCTGTTTGGTCATCCGTCCGTCGCGGTCGTATTCGTAGGTGGTGTCGTAGTGCTGTGCGGCCTTGATCTCGACCGATTGCCAGGAGGTCCAGTCGGAAGTGGCTGCGCCGCGGGTTGCACGGGCGCGCCAGCGGATCTTCCATCCATCCCTCAGTGTCCCTGTGGGGATGGTGACGGCGGCATCGTTACCAGAAGAGATCCCGTTGACTGTGGTGGTCCAGATCTGGCCGGTGCCGTGGAGGGTGTCGGCAGGGTCGTGTTCGACCTGGAACTCCGCGCCCAGCTGGCCGCCGACAGGTGTGCTGACCTTGGCGATCAGTACGGGTGTCAGCGTGTTGGTGGTTCCGTCCTTGACAGGCTGGGTGCGGGGCTCGTCGACTGTGAGGACTTGGGAGCCATCGACGACGGTCAGCTGCTGCCAGTCCGACCAGGCGGAGGTGCCCCCAGCAGTGATGGCGCGGGCGCGCCAGCGCACCAGCCACCCATCGTTCAGCTTGCCGTCGGGGACGGTCGCGGTTGCCTGGGTGCCGGAGGTGACGTCGTCGACTGCGGTGGCCCAGATGCTGCCGCTGCCTTGGCCTTCGGGGGCTGCGGGGTCGTGTTCGAGTTCGAACTCGGCCCGTACCTTGCCTCCGGCGGGATCGGTGACCTGGGCGAGCAGTTGCGGGGTCAGCGACGCGCTGGTTGTCTTGCCGTCGACCACTTCGGACGGGGTGACCTGCAGGGTACCCAGCACCGGGTCGGGCTGATCGACGCGGACGGTCCGCCAGTCCGACCAGGATGAGGCGGTCTCACCGGCGACGGCGCGGGCGCGCCAGCGCACCAGCCAGCTCTCACTCAGCGTGTCTGTGGGGACGGTGACCGCCGCCTGGGTGCCGGCGGGAACATTGTCGACCGCGCCGACCCAGATCTGCCCGGTGCCCTGGTCTTCGGGGGCGGCGGGGTCGTGTTCGAGTTCGAACTCGGCCCGCAGGGTGCCGCCGGCGGGGTTGGTGACCTGAGCGCGTAGCTGCGGGGTCAGCGACGTGGCCGTGGTGGTGTTGTCGACGACCTGGGAGGGGGTGATCTGCAGCGCGCTCACCCCTGGCTCCGAGGGGATGTTTGCGGCGTTGACGGTGGCGGTTTGCCAGTCTGACCAGGCGGAGGTGACCTGGGTGGTCGTGTTGACCGCGCGGGCGCGCCAGCGTATTCCCCAGCCGTTGGACAGGGCTCCGCCGGGGACGGTGACCGACGCCTGGGTGCCGGAGGCGACGTTGTCGGCGGCGCCGGTCCAGATGCCGCCGGTGCCGTGGGCGGTGTCGGCGGGGTCGTGTTCGACTTCGAATTCGGCCCGTAGCGGTTGCCCGTAGGCGTCGGTGACGGTGGCCAGCAGTTGCGGCGTCAGCGACGACACCGCGGTCTTCCCGTCGACGGTCTCGGCGGGGGTGATCTGCAGCTGGGAGACGGTAGCGGCCGGGACCTTCACCGTCAGCGCCTGCCAGTCCGACCATGCGGAGGTGTTGGATCCGGCGGCTACCGCGCGGGCGCGCCAGCGGACCTTCCACCCGTCGCCGAGCTTCCCGGCGGGGACGGTGAGGGTGGCCTGGGTGCCGGAGGCGACGTTGTCGACCACCGGGTCCAGCACGGTGGTGATGGTGGCGGTCTGCCAGTCCGACCAGGACGAGGAGGTGGAGGTGCCGGTGTTGGTGGCGCGGGCCCGCCAGCGGATGTGCCACCCGTTACTGAGCTTCCCGGCCGGGACGACGGCGGGGGCGTCGTTGCCGGAGGTGACGCCGGCGGAGCTGCCGGTCCAGATCTGGCCGGTGCCTTCTGCGGTGTAGGCGGGGTCGTGCTCAATCTCGTAGTCGGCCCGCAGGCTCCCACTGACGGTGTCGGACACCGTGGCGTGCAGAGTCGGCGTCAACGACGACACCGCACCCCCGCTGACCGGCGTGATCGACAAGTTGCCGAGCGTGGGGGACGACGTCGGCAGCGAGTAGGTGACGGTCAGCGTCGGCGGCTGCGCCCCGCTGCGGGTGGCCTCCATGGAGTCGTATGTCCGCCAGTCTTCGGCTCCGCTTTCGTCAACGGCGCGTAGCTGCACGCCGTACTGTGGCTCGCCTGCGGCCCAGTCCTGTGCCATGGCGGTGATGTCGTAGGTGATCGTGCCGCCGTTGTGGTCTGGGCACCAGTCCATGTCGTAGGCGTCCTGGCGGGTTACGGCGTCCTCGCTGGTGGTGCTGGGCTGGCGGTTCCAGGTGATGGTGTAGGCGTCCCAGGCGGCGGTGACCCTCCTGGCCTGGATCCCCGAGCCGAACGCCCCGCACTGGGGGGCGTAGTAGTTGAATAGCGACAGCTGCGCCTGCGTTACCGACTTGCCCACCAGCGCGGAGGTGTCGAACTGCAGGTATCCCCGGGAGATACCGATCTCCCCGGAGTCGAGCGTCCCGGAGCCGACATCGAGATATTCGTCATCCCACCAGGAGGAGTAGCGATCCCAATCGCCGACGTAGGTGTCGCCCTGGGTGTACAGGTTCACCGTCGGGTCCACGACCACCGGAAACGAGGTTGCGGGGTCGGCAAGGAACGCCGCGTCCGGGGTGAGTTCCAGCACCTGGTGATCACCTTCACGGTTCAGGCGAGTGGCGATGCGCCCGCTGCGGGCGCGGTGCCCCTTGTTCGCCTTCGCCGTGGTGCCTGCACCTGACGTGGCGTCCTCGCCAGTCTTGGCGTCTTTCGTCTTCCCGGACCGGTGGAGCTGGGGATACATGACCGGTTGGGCCACCGGGGCGACCAGTTTGCCCGCGCTGTCGGTCAGCGTGAGCCGGCCCTGGCCGTCTTGTTCCAGCTTCCACCCAGTGGTCTTCACTCCGATCCGGTAGTTGAGCTGGGTGGTGGGGCGTTCGCGCAGCTCGATGTCGTGACGGACGCCGCTGGGCAGCACCGTCACCACCAGGTCCGCACCCGGACCAGCCGCATCGACGTAACGCGCCTTGTTCCGCTCAACCGTCGGCGTGGGTAGTGGGGTCGGCCAGCTCAGCGCAATCGAGTTGCCCGCCTCATCAGCCACAGTGGCGAACGGCCCATCCCCACCGGCAGACACCGTCACAGCAGGCCCGGCCTTAGGCACCAAGGCGCCGTCCTTCTCCACCAAACTGGTGTCGATCGGCACCCACACCTCGCCCCGCTTGATCCTCGCCGGACGGGTGCTAACTGTCGTGGTGAACGTCTTGCCATCCGGATTGGCCACAGTCGAACTCGTCGCCGAGGCCAACCCCGACACCTCAACCGGCTTACCCGACCGCTTCGCCTCAACCGACGCACCCACGCGCGCGTCCTGCACCTGCGCAGGCGACTCCTTCACGGCCGGCGCACTCGCAGCAGAAGCGGGGGCGGTGACAGCCGCCGACTTGGCGGCAGCCGCCTGCGCGCCCCCGATGGTCCAAATGCTGCCGGTGCCGTGGGCGCTGTCGGCCGGGTCGTGCTCCAGCTCGAACTCCACCCGCGATGCCCCGGCGTCGGGTGTGGTGACGCGGGCGGCCAGCGCGGGGGTGAGGGTGGAGGTGACCGTCTCCGCCGACAGCACCTGCGACGGGGTGACCTGCAACTGGTCCACCAGCGGGTCCGGCACGCTGACGATCGTGGTGTTCCAGGCTGACCAGGACGAGGAGACGGAGGCGCCGGTGTTGGTGGCGCGGGCCCGCCAGCGGATGTGCCACCCGTCGCTCAGCTTCCCGGCCGGGACCACCGCGGGGGCGTCGTTGCCGGAGGTGACGCCGACGGAGCTGCCGGTCCAGATCTGGCCGGTGCTTTCTGCGGTGTAGGCGGGGTCGTGCTCGACTTGGTAGTCGGCCCGCAGGCTCCCGCTGGCGGTGTCGGAGACGGTGGCGTGCAGGGTCGGCGTCAGCGACGACACCGCGCCCCCGGTGACGGGGGTGATCGACAGGTTGCCGGCTGCCGGAGAGGACGGCAGCGCGTAGGTGACGGTCAGCTCCGGCCCCTGTACCTCGCCAGGGTAATCCTCGGCGAGCTCTGAGGAGTCGTAGACCCGGAAGTCCTCCTCCGCGCTCTCGTCAACACCTCGTATCTGCAGGCCGTATCGGGGCTGGCCGGCGGCCCAGTCCTGGGCGATGCCGGTGACATCCCATGTGACCGTGATACCGCCCATGCCGTTGTCGGGACAATAGTCCTGGCTGTAGGCGTCCCGGCGGGTTACGGCGTCCTCGGTGGTGTAGGTCGGCTGGTTGTTCCAGATGAGGGTGTAGGGGTCCCACGGGGAGGTCACCCTCCTGGCCTGAATGCCCGAGCCGTACGGCCCGCACTCGGGGGCATCAAAGTTGAACAGCGACAGCTGTGCCTGCGTCACCGTCGTGCCGGGCAGGAATGCGGTGTCGAAGTTGAGGTAGCTGCGCATGATCTCGTCGTAGCCGGCGCCGGCGTAGAGTTCGTATTCCTCGGCGTGGATAACGGTCTTCTCCCAGGTGGCGACGTAGGTGTCGGCTTGCGGTGAAAGGTCCACGGTCGGGTCGACGGTCACCGGGTAGGTGAGTGTGGGGTCGGCCAGGAAGGACGCGTCCGGGGCCAGCTCCAAAACCTGGTGGTCGCCTTGCGCGGTGAGGCGGGTGGTGATGCGGCCCGTGCGCCGGCGCGGATCCTTGGCCTTACTCTGGGCGTCCGCTTTCACGTTCGCGTTGTTGCCGGCCTGGGCGTTTCCCGCCTTCTCGCTGCGGGTGGGCTTGGGATACATCACGGGTTGGGCCACCGGGGCGACCAGCTTGCCCGCGCTGTCGGTCACAGTGAGCCGGCCCTGGCCGTCCTGCTGCAACTTCCACCCGGTGGTCTTCACGTTGATGCGGTAGTTGAGCTGGGTCGTGGGACGTTCCCGCAGTTCGATGTCGTGACGGACGCCGCTGGGCAGCACCGTCACCACCAGGTCCGCACCCGGACCAGCCGCATCGACGTAACGCGCCTTGTTCCGCTCAACCGTCGGCGTGGGTAGTGGGGTCGGCCAGCTCAGCGCAATCGAGTTGCCCGCCTCATCAGCCACAGTGGCGAACGGCCCATCCCCACCGGCAGACACCGTCACAGCAGGCCCGGCCTTAGGCACCAAGGCGCCGTCCTTCTCCACCAAACTGGTGTCGATCGGCACCCACGCCCCGTCCCGCTTAACCCTCGTCGGACGGGTGCTGACCGTTGTGGTGAACGTCTTGCCATCTGCATTGGCCACAGTCGTACTCGTCGCCGAGGTCAACGCTGCCACCTCAACCGGCTTACCCGACCGCTTCGCCTCCGCCGACGCCCGGGTGCGCGCGTCGTCCTGCACCTGCGCAGGAGACTGTTTCGCGGCCGGCGCATTCGCAGCAGGAGCGGCCGTCGGGTCGGCCGTTTGCGCAGGCTGCGCGGTCTTGGCGGCGGTGGCGGGCGAGGCTGTCGATGCGGAGGCCGGCGCCACCGGCCCTGTGACAGCCGCAGCCGCGGTCGTCTGCTGGCCGCTGCCTCCGCCGCTCAGCCATTCTTCGATCTTGGTGACCTGGTCGGCGGCGTCGGTGTAATACACCGTCTTACCGCCTACCGGCGGAATCACCTCGTACTTGTCCGCGCCCAGGTAGTTGGTGGTCGTACGGCGGAACTCCGTCGCGCCGGTCGCGCTGGTCGTCATGTCTATCTGGGCGGTGACTCGGCCTAGCCGGTCGTACTCCTGCTTGGACCATTGCGGAACCGAGCTCCATGCGGGGTTCAGCAGACCTGAACCCGGCGCGCTGCTGTTGTAAACCGGTCCGGAGGTCCGCTCGGTCAACCCGCGCCCGTTGTAGGTGGTGACCTGGACGATCCGGCCACCTGCGGGTGAGGCGGTCTGCACCTCACGCTGGCGGCCGAGGCCGTCGCTGTAGGTGTAGTTAGAGGTGTACGTGGGGGTTCTGGTGCGGGCGCCGGACTGCAGGTGAGACACCGTGGTCCGGGATGGCTGGGTGGCGGTGAGGGTGTAGGCGACCTTCGCCGCGGGGGGATTGTCGCTGTGGTCGGTGTCGTCGTCGGCGGGCTTGGGCGCATCCGGGCTCCACAGCTGCAGCGTGCGGCCCAGGACGTCGTAGTCGATGTTGACCTTGTTGTTGTTGGCGTCGAGCATGCCGACCGGCTGGCCGTTGTACTGGGAGGACCAGGTGGTCACTTTGTGCCCGAGCGGGTTGGTGACCGTCACCCCGTTATTCGGCCAGCCGACGGCAGGAGCGTAGGTGGTGGTGGTCGTTTTGGGGGATTGCTCGGACGGCTCGGTCGTTGTGAGCGGCCGGCCGTAGCTGTCGAAGGTCGACTTGGTGGTCGAGTAATCGGTGGCGGTGGAGTAGGCGCGGATTTCGGTTGCGTTCCCCCGCGTCGGGGTATTGGAGGCTGGATCGGTCGCCCCGTCATACAGAGTGACGCTCCGGCTCAGGAGATCTCCGGCCGCGCAGTTGTCGCCCGCGTGTTTCTCTTCCGACGCCTTATAGTTCAGCATCCACGTCGTGGCGTTCCGGGCGTAAGTGATCTTGGTGCAGGTGTTGTCGGATGCGGTGCTGGTGTCGCCGTAGTCGTTGACCGTGTCCGGTAGGCCGTCGGAGTTGTAGAGGGTCTTGGTGTCGGTGTAGCGCCACCGAGTGGTGGCCTTCTCCCGGGTCACCTCTCGCGACTGGTCCACGCGAGAGGGGTCACGCGTGCCCGGGCCGGTGCCAGTCACCGTCACCTTGTACTCATACCGCGTGGAGGAGTTCTCCCCGTTGCTGTCGAACGTCTGCTCCTGCAGGGTGCGCCCGTTCAGCTCGATGCGATCCGAGACCCTGTTGCCGTCGAAGTCGGTCACAGTCCGGTTCAGGCCGCGGAAGAACGTGGCCGAGGTCGTGCTGATGTCAGAGGAGCCGGACCCGCCGCCGACGGTCGTGGTCACCTGACCGTAACCGCGCCATTCGGTGTAGTCCTCGGGCATGAGCGGGTCGCGCAGGGCCAAGGGGTTGTCGGGGATCGCCCAGCCTGGATCTTCTTCGTAGGAGTAGCTGGTTACCTGGCTGGGTGAGCCGCCCACCATGTCGATGTCGGTGACCGACTTCACCAGCCACTTGGCGTAGACCTCGCCGTAGACGTACTCGTCCCCGTTGATAAAGTCGTAGCTGGTGGTGATGAAGTAGCAGTCGTAGCCGGAGTCGTCCCAGATGTCGGTCGGCGGGTACTGCGCCATCTCCGGGCAGGGGTTTTGCTGGTCGTACTCCACCTCGCTGCGGCCGCCCAGCCCGTTGTTCACCGCGTTGATGCGGGGGAACTCCGCCGAATCCAGCTCAATGCTGACGGCATTGTCCAGGTAGATCGCCTCGAACGTGGTCGGCGGCAGCGCGATCTGCGTTCCGTTGCCGCCGGCCAGGCCGGTCTGCTGGATGGAGTCCAGCCACAAGATGGGGTACTCGTCGCCGTTCCAGCCGCCGCCACTCAGCCACTGGTAGGACAGGTTCCACCGGGTGACGTTCTCCCAGTCGCCGTTGGTGCCCGGGATCAGGGTCTGGGTGGTGATCGAGGTCAGCTTCCGGCTGGTGTAGAACACTGGCCCTTTCCCGAACAAGCAGTCTGAACCGCCGTTTCCGTCCTCACAGCGCTCCGGCTCGTCGGTGATGCCGCCGGAGGCCCGGTTGGAGGTGGTGAACCGGATCCGCGCGGTCGGACGCGAGTTCGCTACGTTGACGTTGTGGCCGTAGCTCACCTCGGACACGTTGACGGCCCTGTCGTACTCCGGATCGCACGATGATTCAAAGAAACCCAGCGCGACCGTGCAGTAGAAGTCCCATTCCTTGTCGTAGGAGTAGTCGATCACGTTGCCGTTCGGGTCGACCTCCCGATCCAGCATCCAGCGCCAGGGCTTCTCGCAGAGCTGCTGGACACTGTCCTCGCCGCTGCCGGGCTCGGGGTAGTACTGATAACAGGGCTCGCCCTCGTCGTCGCCGATGAACGCCATCGTCAGCGAGGAGTCGGTGTTGTAGCCGAACCGGTAAACCGTGCCGTCCTGGGTAGTGATCCGCCACCACGACTGCGACGACATCGGCTCGATCTTCCAGCCGTAGTCCTCGACCGTCCGCCACTTACCGGAGGTGTCTTGAACGATGTCGGTAGAACGGCCGTCCAACGACAACGTCAGCTTGGAGGAAGCCCGATCTCCATACGGCGACTCCCAGCACTTGTCCGGCCACCCCTCTTGCGCGGTGTTGTACCAGCCCCCGTACGCCTTCGCATACCCCGAACACGACACGAACGACCGCTCGATGAACCCGGTGTTCAACTCCCAGCCAATCCCGACCAGGCCCGAGCCGTTGTTGGTCTGCGAGGTCAGCGAATCCACCGCCGCTGAGGAGTACTGCAACGCCAACTGCGGGGCGTCTCCGGACGGGGCCGGCGGGGCGGTGATCGGGTAACTGTAGGTGAACGCCCCGCCCGACTGGCCCGCCTGCCACGTCCCCGACGGCTTCAACGGCGACGCTGAGAAATCGCCCACCAGCGACCCCTCTGCTGTCGCCGCAGTAGAGGCCGCCACGGCATAAACGAACCCACCGGCGGAACCCGCAGCAGTGTCGCCGCCGGCAGCGGCCGCAGTCCCAGCCGAAGCGTTCGCCGAAGGCGTGGCCTGCACCCCACCGGTTCCGGTGCTGCCGACAGCGGCCGGGGAGGTGCCGCCCGCCACGGGAGCGACCTCGACCTCGGCCGTCAGATGACCGGTCTTCACATCGTTGACGACCGGCAGCACCCGCTGCTGCGCCGTTCGCTGCTTTGCGCACTCGGCCGTCAGCGGCTGGGCCAGCACGCACGCCGGCAGCCGCACCAGCGTCAACCGGGAGGCGAACCCACCCCCGCCCGCACCGCGGAACGACGAATAATCCACCGTGACCTTCGCCGCCGCCGGAGCCGTGCCACCGTCCGCCCGGGTCAGCTGCAGCACCATTCCGACACCGCCGACCTTGCGGGCCACGGTGTTGTCGAACGTCTTCACCGTCACCGACGCCGGAGGCTGCCTCACCGGTTCCTGCGACGGCACGACCTTCGGCAGCCTTTTACCCCGCGGCGGGGACGCCGGCTTCCTGCTCGAGGGCGACGCGCCCGGCGACGGCGTGGCGCTCGCTTTCACGTCCGGCGCGGCCACCGTCACCGGCAACCCCGGCACGGTCGCAGCCTTTCCCGCCACCACATCCACCCGCACCGACCCGCTCTTCGGCCACTCCGGCGCCGGAGGCTTCTTCGCCGGATGAGACGCCTCCTCACCCTTGACACGAGGAGTCGGCACCGCGACCGGACGGCTCTCCACGCTGCGTTCCTGCTGCGGCGCCTCCACGGCGGCGCTGGCCGGTGTGACCAACCCGTCCGGCACGCCGACCCCGGCAACGAACACACCGAGGACGACGACCGCCCCGACCCACCGCCGTGAGGAACGACGGTGAACTGTGCCGGACAGCAGTTTCCGGGCACGCGAAATCGGCACGCCGAGCTCCTCCGCACGCAAAGCGAAGCGTGCGGCAGGCATGGCCGCTCGCCCCTATAAAGCCGAAATAAAAAGACCAAACGGGATCATGCGAGCCCTGACAACCCCAGGTCAAGACCTACTTCGCATCTGGATCGTCACGTGCCGTTATCTAGACGACAGCTAACATTCCCGCCCATTACGTCCCATCAGGCACGTTCCAAACACGAGGAACTGACAGCGAAGCGAAGCGTGCGATTTACATCACATCGCCGAAGTCCTCTTGACAGCGAGAACTACAGGAGGCGTAAGTACCGGTAGTGCCCACGACGCTGGAGACTCACCCTCACCCGGCACAGGCCCCCTGAACGGGGTCGATTACCAGTCGGGCCTGT
>NZ_VIRM01000088.1 GCF_006874475.1 Microbispora hainanensis | reverse complement strand
GACATGGGCCGCAAGGTCCGCCTGGCCACCCCCGCCCAGCGCAGGGCGGTGTTCGCCCGGTATGCCACCTGCTGGATCGACGGCTGCCCGCTTCCGGCGACCATGTGCCAGATCGACCACGCCGACAACTGGAGCAGCGGCGGGCTGACCGACCTGAAGCTGCTGGGTCCGGCCTGCCAGTTCCACAACCGCGACCGCTACCAGCACCCCGAGCGCTACACCCGCCGCAAAGAAGGCCCCGACCGCTGGGCCTTCACCTACCACCGGATGGGAACAGCCCGGCGACTACGCGAGTGAGGCGAGCGGCGTAGGCGGGCGGCGGTCCGCCCGGTGTTCTGTGACGCCTGTCTGCTGTTTCGGCGACGCTCGCCGGCTGCTCTGCGTCGCTCGTCGGCTGCTTTGGACGCCTGCCGGCTGCTCTGTGACACGGCCGGGAGAGTGACGCGGAGTGAGTCGCTGTGATCGAATCGGGGTGAGGAGGCTGGCATGTCACGGTTCACGGGGAAGTTCGCGGTGGTCACCGGCGCGGCGCGGGGTATCGGCGCGGCGATCGCACGACGGCTGGCCGCGGAGGGGGCGGCGGTGGCCTGCGTGGACCTCACTGCGGACCGGTGCGCCTCGATCGTGGACGAGATCATCGTGACCGGGGGCAGGGCGGTGGCGTTCGGCTGCGACGTCTCCGACAGTGCTCAGGTCGAGGCGCTGGTGCCGGGGGTGATGGCCGAGTTCGGGCAGATCGACGTGCTGGTGAACAATGCCGGGCTGACCCGCGACAACCTGCTGTTCCGCATGTCGGAGGAAGACTGGGACAAGGTCGTCGACGTGAACCTCAAGAGCGTCTTCCTCATGAGCCGGGCCGTCCAGAAGCACATGGTGGAGCAGCGGTCGGGAGCGATCGTCAACATGTCGAGCCGGTCCGCGCTGGGAAACCGGGGCCAGGCCAACTATTCGGCGGCCAAGGCGGGCATCCAGGGGCTCACCGCGACCATGGCGCTCGAGCTGGGCCCGTTCGGCATCCGGGTGAACGCCGTCGCGCCGGGGTACGTCGCGACGCCGATGACCGAGGCGACGGCCGTGCGGCTGGGAGTGACGCCGGAGGAGCACCAGGCCACGATGGCGCAGGCCGTGCCGTTGCGGCGGGTCGGCCAGCCGACCGAGATCGCGTCCGTGGTGGCGTTCTTCGCCTCCGACGACGCGTCGTACGTCACCGGCCAGACCCTCTACGTCAACGGTGGCCCCCGGTAGGGCCGCGCCCGCCAGCATGAGGATCGGCGTCTTCCTGGTCGCGGCGGGCTTCCCGGGCATGGCGCCGGGGGACGTGCTGCGCGGCACGACGGAGGCGATCGAGGCCGCCGAACGGGCCGGGTTCGACGATGCCTGGATCGCCGAGCACCACTTCATGTCGTACGGCGTGTGCCCGTCGGCGGTGACGCTGGCGGCCGTGGCGCTGGGCCGGACCTCGCGGATCACGGTGGGGACGGCGGTCAGCGTGCTGTCGGCGCAGCATCCGGTCGCGCTGGCGGAGCAGGCGGCGATTCTCCACCATGTGTCGGACGGCAGGTTCCGGCTCGGTGTGGGGCGTGGCGGGCCGTGGCTGGAGCTGGAGGTCTTCGGGACCGGTGTGACGAGGTTCGAGCGGGGTTTCCCGGAATCGCTCGACCTGCTGTGCACGGCACTGAACGGCGGGCGGGTGGCGGCGGACGGCGAGTTCTTCCGGTTCAGGGAGGTCTCGATGGTCCCGCAGGCCCGGATGTCGCCGGTCGTCGCCTGCACGTCGGACGGCACGGTCCGGCTCGCCGCGGAACGGGGACTGCCCATGCTGCTCGGCATGCACATCGGCGACGAGGAGAAGGCGGAGATGATCGCCTCCTACGACACGTACGCCGCCTGCCGGGCGGAAGCGACGGGCCCGGCGGCGCACGTCGGCGCCGCGCTCGGCTACGTGGCGGACACCACCGAGCAGGCCGTACGGGAGATGCGGGAGTCGCTGCCGCGCTGGCTCGAGCCGGGGCTGGCCGGCTACGTGCCCGTGGACGGCCGGCCGCCGCCGCGACGGAACATCCCGGAGTATGTGGACCTGCTGTGCCGGATCCATCCGGTGGGCTCGGCGGAGCACTGTGTTGAGAAGATCGCGACCACGGCCGCGCGGACCGGGCTGCGGCATCTCATCCTGATGGTCGAGGGCGCCGGAGACCACGCGCGGACGCTGGAGAACATCGCACGCCTCGGCGCCGAGGTGCTTCCAGCCGTGCGGGAGAGAGCCGTGCGAGAGGGAGCCGTGCGAGAGGGAACCGTGCGAGAGGGAGCCGTGCGAGAACAAGTCGTCCGAGAGCGAGGCCCGGGGGCGGCGTGAACCGGAGCGCCGCCCCCGGGCCAGAGGTGATCAGCAGGATCAGCAGTCGACCAGTTCGGGGCTCTGGTTCAGGATCTGGGCGCGGGGAGTGACGAACTCCCGGTATGCCTCGGTGGCGTCCGGGCGGAAGACCGCGACGCGGTGGCAGTTCTGGAAGGCCAGCCGTACGCCGAAGTGCCTTTCGAGGGCGCCGCGCATCGCGTCGCTGGCCAGGCAGCGCAGCAACTGACCGCGAGCGGTCTCGTCGGGCGGCGGCACCTGGTTGTCGGCGAAGTCGGCGCCGGACCGGTCCCGCCGCTCCACCAGCGCGGTGATCGTCGCCCAGGCGTACGGCAGCGAGTCGCGGACGCAGGCGACGAACGCCGCGTCGTCCACCTCACCGGCACGGGCCTGGTCGAGCAGGTCGTTGGACACGGACAGCGACATGAGCTGTTCTCCTCTCGGCGTCTGCTCAGAGAGCGGGGACGCAGTTGACGGTAGATCGAACACCGTGGTCCTCCATCTGGCGCGGAGGCGACACGTTCATGAGGCGGCGACGGCGGGGCCGTACACGAAGCCGGGGTCGATCTGCGCGGCCAGGTCCTCTCCGGTGGCGCGGTCGGCCCACGCGCGGGCGTTCCTGATGTGGAACTCCGCCGCCTGCCTGCCGAACTTCGGCCAGTCCTTGGGCTGCGCGTCGAGCCGGTCGAGCATGGTGGCGAGGGCCAGGTGGGCGGCGGGCTCCAGGTCGTCGAGCGTGAAGGGCCGGCCCTGCTCCATGCCGCGGACGGCGGGGGAGTGGCCGAACCAGGTCAGCAGGTCGTCGCCGACGTGCTCGCGGAGGAAGTCGACATCCTCCGGCGAGTGGACCTTGTTGCCCAGTACGGCGATCGCGACGTCGAACCCCGCAGCGTGGTCGCGGTATTGCCGGTAGACGCTCACCCCCTGACGCGTCGGCTCCGCCACCAGGAAGATGAGGTCGAAACGGGTGAACAGCCCGGAGGCGAAGGAGTCGGCCCCCGCGGTCATGTCCACCACGACGTACTCGCCGTGGCCGTCGACCAGGTGGTTGAGATAGAGCTCCACCGCGCCCAGCTTCGAGTGGTAGCAGGCGACGCCGAGGTCGTCCTCCTCAAAGGGGCCGGTGACCATGAGCGAGACGCCCTCGGCGGAGCAGGAGGGGAAGAACGGGTCTCCCAGCCGGACCAGTCGCGAGCCGCGCCCGGGCGGGGTGGTCTTCACCATGGACGCCGCGCCGCGGATCAGCGGATTGTCACCGCGCAGGTAGTCCTTGATCTCGGTCAGCATCCCGCCCAGCGGCGGAGGGTGCTCGGCCGGGTCCACACCCAGGACCAGGCCGAGGTGCTGGTTGATGTCGGCGTCGATCGCGACGACCGGCCCTCTCCGCGTCGCGTACCTCGCGAACAGCGACGACAACGTGGTCTTGCCGCTTCCGCCCTTGCCGACGAACGCCACCCGCATCATGGCCCCCGATCAGAAATGAAAACCGTTGTCACTTTCACTGTGCGTCATCATGACACACACGGCGGAGCGTGCGGGTGGATTTCAGGCCGCGGTCGGCGACGGCGTGGTCGGCGAGGGCGTGGTCGGCGACGGCGTGGCCGACGGCGGCTGGAAGAGCGCGAGCACTCTGACGAGCGTGGGCCGCAGGGCGTCCCAGCCGGCGGCGGGGGTGGTCCAGGTGAGCACGCTCGTCGCCGTGGCCGTGGAGATCACGCGGCGATACTGGTGATACTCCACTCCCTTGGCCAGGTGGTCCCGCGCCGACGCCTTGCGTGGGGTCCAGGTGAACTCCCAGTCGGCGGAAGGGCCGTGCTCGCCGTTCACGGTGCGTAGCCGCAGTTTGCGATAGGTCTTGGCGTCCGGACGGAGAATCTCCTCCGCCTCGCCGAGCGCTGCCAGGGGATCGGTGCCCTGCTGCGCGGTCACCTCGACCGTGAACACCGCCCCGCCGTCACGCGAGCGCCAGGAGATCGAGTAGGGCCCGTCCTCGCGGCTCCAGCCGCGGGGCACACCGGCCCGCCAACCGGCGTCGGACGTGTGCCACTTCAGCTTCAGCCGCGGCGCGGGCTGCCCAGTGGCCGGCACCGACGCCGGCGCCGAGGCCGAGGGGGAGACCGACGGGGAGACGGAGACCGACGCGGCGGGGGAGGCGGCCGCCCCGGCCGGGGTGGCCTTGCCGGGCCGCAGCCCCGCCCACCCTCCGACGGCCCAGCCCCCCACCGCGCAGACGACGAGCACGGCCGCCGCGATCCCCGTGACAAGACGCGCACGGCCCCGGCGTACGGGCCGAGGCGGAGCGGGCGGCTCGATCTCGGCGAGCAGGCGGTCGGCGGTCTCCGCGTCGATCCGCCGCCTGGGCTCCCGGGCCAGCAGCCCGGCGAGCACCGCGCGCAGCTCCCCGGGCACCTCCTCCGGCTGTCCCTGTACGGGCGGCCTGCCCGTGACGGCCGTGTGGAGGGTGGCGCCCAGCGACCACAGGTCGGCGGCGACCGTGGGCGGCCCGCCCGCGGCCCGTTCCGGGGCGAGGTACGCCTCGGCGCCACGACCGGCGCCACGACCGGCGCCACGACCGGCGCCACGACCGGCGGCAGAGTCGGCCGAAGAGCCGGCGGCAGAGTCGGCGGCAGAGCCGGGCACCGACACGCCGAAATCGGCGAGCACCACGCGTCCGTCGTGTGCGAGGAGCACGTTGGCGGGCCGGACGTCGCCGTGCCGTACGCCGGCGGCGTGGGCGTGGGTGAGCGCGGACAGCACCGTGCGGGCGATCCGCGCGGCCTCGGCCGGGGGCAGCGGCCCGTCGCCGGAGACCACCCCGTCGAGCGAGCGCGACGGGACCAGCTCCGTCACGACATAGAGGGCGCCGTCCTCGTCGGCCACGTCATAGACGGCGGCGATGTGGGGGTGACGCAGCCGTCCGGCCTGGCGGGCCTCACGGGAGATCCGCTGGACGAGCCGCAACCGTGCGGTCTCGCTCAGGCTCGGGGGCAGCAGGACCTCGCGGATCGCGACGGGCCGGTCGAGCAGCGTGTCGCTGCCCTCCCACACCAGCCCGGAGCGGCCGTGACCGAGGGCGCGGACCAGCCGGTATCGCCTGACGATGAGCTGCCCAGCAGTACCCATCCCGCCTGCCTCTACGCCCCGGCACGTTCCACCTGAATGTGGAGTCTTCCACAACTATCGGGATCAGAGGGGTGGAAGTGAACCGGCCGCGATGTGGGCGAGCGTGACCTCGGTGAGCGTCGCCTGTTCGTGGTCGCGCAGTGCCGTCCAGACGTCGCCGAGGGGCTCGGCGACCCCGTGGAACCCCTCGCTGTCCGGGGGCGCCCCCTCCATGATGAGGACGACGTCGGCGAGCGTGATCTGCTCGGCGGGCCGGGCCAGCCAGTAGCCGCCGTCGGGCCCGCGCTGGCTGTGGATGAGGCCGGCCCGCCGCATCTGCAGCAGGATGTTGTCGAGAAACCGCCGCGGAATGCGCTGCGCGGCCGCGATCCGCTCGGCCGGGACCGGCCCCGGCGCCGCCGCGGCCAGTTCGGCGGCGGCGCGCAGGGCGTATTGGGTCCTAACGGAAAGCCGCATTTCTCACAGTCACAGCGCGAGGGCCAGGGACCGGGCGCCGGGGACGGGCCGCAGATGGATGGTGTCGCCCGGCCCGAGACCGAGCCGGTCGGCCTGCTCCCGCGTGACCTGGACCCAGGCGTCGTGCCCGCCGACCTTCACCTCCACGCGCACCTCGAAGCCGAGCCGTACGACGCGGGAGACCACGGCGGGCGAGCCGCCTTCGACGGGGCCGGGGCTGATCTCGATGTCGTGCGGGCGCACCAGGCTGCCGCCGATCTCGGTGACCGGGCCCAGGAAGCGCATCACGAACGGGTTGGCCGGGTTGTCGTACACCTCGCCGGGGCTGCCGGCCTGCACGACCTCGCCCCCGGCCAGCACCACGATCGTGTCGGCGACCTCGATGGCCTCCTCCTGGTCGTGGGTGACGAACACGGTGGTGACGTGGACCTCGTCGTGCAGCCGGCGCAGCCATGTCCGCAGTTCCTTGCGCACCTGCGCGTCGAGCGCGCCGAACGGTTCGTCCAGCAGCAGCACCTGGGGCTCCACAGCGAGGGCCCGGGCCAGGGCCATGCGCTGGCGCTGGCCCCCCGACAGCTGTGAGGGGTAGCGGTCGGCCAGTTTCTCCAGGTGGACGAGCTCCAGCAGCTCCATGACGCGCTTGCGGATCTCGGCCTTGGGCCGCTTGCGGATCTCCAGACCGAAGGCCACATTGCGGAAGACCGTGAGGTGCTTGAAGGCGGCGTAGTGCTGGAACACGAAGCCGACGTTGCGCCGCTGCGGGGACAGCCGGGTGGCGTCGACGCCGGAGATCCGCACCGTGCCGGTGTCGGGCCGCTCCAGGCCGGCGATCACGCGCAGCAGCGTCGACTTCCCTCCGCCGCTCGGGCCGAGCAGGGCGGTGAGCGACCCCGCGGCGACGTCGAGCGACACGTCGTGCAGGACGGGCGTCGTCCCGAACGACTTGTTCACGTCGCGTACCTCAATTGCCATCGATGCGATCCTTCGGGCGCAGGAGCTTGGTGAGCAGCAGGGTGACCACGGCGATCAGGGCGAGGGCCGTGGCGGCGGCGAACGCGGCCGGCTGGTCGAAGTTCTGGAACCGCTCCTCCACGAACAGCGTCAGCGTCTGGGTCTGGTCCACGAGGCGGCCGGAGACCACCGCGACCGCGCCGTACTCGCCGAGCGAACGGGCCAGGCAGAGCACGATGCCGTAGCCGAGGGCCCAGCGGATGCCGGGGAGCGTGATGCGGACGAACGTCTGGAGGCGGCTCGCCCCCAGCGTGTGCGCGGCCTGCTCCTGCTCGTCGCCGAGCTCCTCCAGGACCGGCACGATGGCCCGTACGACGAGGGGCAGCGCCACGAACACCGTGGCCAGCACCATGCCGGGGGTGGAGAAGATCACCTGGATCCCCCAGCTCTCCAGCAGGCCGCCGAAGGGGGCGAACCGGCCGTACACGAGGATGAGCGCGAGCCCGACGACGACCGGCGAGACGGCCATCGGCAGGTCGATGAACGCCCCCAGCAGCTGCTTACCGGGGAACTGGTGCCGGACGAGCAGGATCGCGGTGACGACCCCGAAGACCGTGTTGGCCACGACCGCCCATCCGGCGACCGTCAGCGTGACCTTGAACGCGTGCAGGGCCGACGGGGAGGTCAGGGCCTCGACGAACGGCGCCAGGCCGTCGCCGAACGTCCGCCAGATGATCAGGATCACGGGCAGGACCAGCAGGAACAGGACGTAGGCGACGGCGACCAGGCGCAGGGCGTGCTTAGCCACGGCGCCTCCCCCAGCGTTGCAGGACGTCGAGGGAGACCAGCGCGACCAGGGCCACCACGAGCAGGACCGTCGAGATCGCGGCCGCGCCGGTCGTGTTGTCGCCCTCGATCTGGCTGAAGATGTTCACCGCCGCCACCTGTGTCTTGAACGGCAGGTTGCCCGAGATGAGCACGGTCGAGCCGAACTCGGAGATCGCCCGGGTGAAGGCGAGTGCGGTGCCGGACAGCATCGCGGGGACCAGGTTCGGCAGGATGACCCGGCGGAAGGTCTGGAACGGCCCCGCGCCGAGAGAGGCCGCCGCCTGCTCCATCTCCGTGTCGAGCTCCAGCAGCACCGGCTGCACCGTACGGACGACGAACGGCAGGGTGACGAACATCAGCGCCAGCACCACTCCGGCCCTGCTGTAGGCGAGGTTGATCCCGAGGGGGGACTGCGGGCCGTACAACGCGAGCAGGACGAGACCGGCGACGATGGTCGGCAGCGCGAACGGCAGGTCGATGATCGTGTCGAGCACCCGACGGCCGGGGAAGCGGTCGCGGACCAGCACCCAGGCGATCGCCGTGCCCATGACCAGGTTGATCAGGGCGACGAGCGCGGAGGCGCCGATGGTCAGGGTGAGCGCCGCCCAGGCGTCGGGGGTGGTGACGGAGCGCCAGAAATACCCGGGCCCCTGGTCGGCCGAGCGCCAGACGACGGCGGCCAGCGGAATCAGCACGATCAGGCTCAGGTAGATGACCGCGACGCCGAGGCCGGCGGCGGTGCCGCCGGCCAGGCGCCGGGCAGGTCGTACGGTGATCGCGGTCACTTCTCGCGTCACTTACTTCTCGGTGGCCACGCCGAGCTTGCGCTCGATCTCCGCGACCTTGCCGGTCTTCGAGTCGAAGAACTCAGACGTGATCTTGTCCCAGCCGCCGAGGTCCTGGATCGTGAACAACTGCGGCGGTGTCACCCAGTTGAAGCCGGTGACACCGTCGATCACCGGGCGGTAGCCGTTCTTCGCGAAGATCGTCTGGGCTTCGGTGGTGTAGAGGTACTTCAGGAAGGCCTGGGCCTCCTTGGGGTGGGCGCTGGTCTTCGTCACGGCCACCGGGTTCTCGATGAGGAGCGTCGCGTCCGGGATGGTGTAGTCCAGCTCCTGGCCGTTCTGCTGGGCGAAGATGGCCTCGTTCTCGTACGTGAGGAGCGCGTCGCCCTTGCCGCCGGCGAAGGTCTGCAGCGCCTTGCGGCCGCTGTCGTCCTGGACCGGCACGTTCTTGAGCAGCGCGTCGAGGTAGGCGATCCCGGCCGCCTGGTCGGCGCCCTTGTTCGACTTGGCGCCGTAGCCCGCGAGGAGGTTCCAGCGCGCGGCGCCGGAGGTGAAGGGGTTGGGGGTGAGCACCTCGACCCCCGGCTTGACGAGGTCGTCCCAGGTCTTGAGGCCCTTCGGGTTGCCCTTGCGGGTGCCGATGACGACGACGGAGTCGGTGAGGATCCCCTTGGTGGGGCCGGAGTTCCAGTCCTCCGCGACGATGCCGGCCTTCACGAGCCGGGTGATGTCGGTCTCCAGAGAGAACTCGACGATGTCCGCCTTGAGGCCGTTCGCCACGGCGCGGCTCTGGTCGCCGGACGCGCCGTACGACTGGGTGAAGGTGATGTTCTTGCCCTCGGGCGTCTGCTGGAACGCCTTGATGACGTCCTCGAACGCCGCCTGCGGGGTGGAGTAGGCGACCAGCGCCAACTGCACCTTGCCTCCGCCGTCGCCCCCGCCGGCGTTGTCGTCTCCCCCGCAGGCGGTGACCAGGGTGGTCGTCGCCACGACGGCGGCTGCGATGGCCCCGAGCCTGCGCACTCTCATGCCTGTCCTCTATTCCGGAGATTCCTACCAAGTCAGTCGGATTAGTCGATATTAAAGACCGTTCCAGCAATCCCGTCAAGTCCGATGGGTTTGCTCGGGTTGTTACGGCTGTGACAAATCTGTCTCCAGTGATTGTTGTGAAATTTCCAGACAGGACGTGTCGACCAGTGCTAGGAACGTTCGCTATTGGGACACGACCCAAAAGTTCACTGAGGAAGGACCTTCATGCGCGACCCGGTCACCGAGGACGCCTACGAGCAGGACGGCTCCTACATCCGGCCGTATATCCCGGGGGAAGGCCAGTACGGCGGGGAGGGAGACCGGTTCTGGTCCGAGGAGCAGGACGAACACGTGCTCGGCGGCGCGCCGGGCGAACAGGGCGACGTGTTGTCGGAGGACTGGCGGCCTGACCAGCCCGCCCAGACCCCCGCCGACCACGCCGACCAGGATGACTACGCCGCCGGACGCATCCCACGGTTCCGGTCCGACGAGGAGCCGGTGGGCGGTGAGGAGTACGGCGGCGAGGAGTACGGCAGCGAGTACGCGGGCGGCGAGGAGTACGGGCGCACCGAGTACGCGGGCGGCAGCGAGTATGCGGGCGGCACCGAGTATGCGGGCGGCAGGGAGTACGCGGGCGACGGTGACACCGACCCCCGCGGTTTCCTCGGCTCCGGCTGGCGCAACGCCCCGGACGAGGATGACGACGACGAGCGTCCGCGGCGCGGCGGGCTGCTGCTGCGCGGAGGTCTGATCGCCGTCGGCGCTCTGGGCGTGATCTGGGCGCTGGCGCTGTGGGTCGGCTCCGGGGACGAGTGCGCGGGCGGCACGGACTGCGCCGCCAAGGCGGGCACGGCCGCGACGGCCCCGGCCTCGCCGGCCGCCGATGACGCCGCGGCCGGGGAGTCCGACGCGGTGCCTACCGACGAGCCCGTCGACGAGCCGACCGACGAGCCGACCGACGCGGTGCCGACCGACGGCCCCACGTCGGCGCCCACCCGCACGCGGCCCGCGACGTCCGAAACCTCGGCGCCCACGGCCTCGTCCGCGCCCACCAACGCGTCGCGGTCCCGCGCGCAGGACCCCGGCTCCCGGGGCGACGACACCCCGCGCCCGTCGCGGTCACGGGTGGCGGTCGACACCAATGACCGGTCGTCGGCGGGCGACCGGTCGGACGAGCAGACCTCGGGGACGGACACCGGGGCCGACACGGCTCCCGCCACCGACCCGGCCACCGAGCAGCCGGCGCCGGCTCCCACGCAGCAGTCGTCGGGCGGCCGGGGCGGCGGCCTGTTCGGCTGGCTCTTCGGTTAGGAGTCAGGCACGGCTGGTCAGCTGGCCGTGCAGCTGTCCTGAGTAGCGTCGAAGCCCTCCACGTCGTCGAGCGTCCTGGGGGGCTTCATCCCCTGCCAGTCGGCCCCGATCCCGAGGATGAGGGTCTGCGTGGTGCCCGTGCGCACCAGGCGCGACCGCGACTTCTTGAGCTCCCGGAACAGCCGGGACGCGCGGCTCTCGCCGTTCGAGGAGTACGCGACGACGGTCTTGGCGTACGGCCTGGGCGCCTGCTCGACCTTGACGATGTGGTAGCCGCGCTGCTCCAGCTCGGCGGCCACCTGCGTGCCGAGCCCCTGCTGCCCGCTGCCGTTGCGCACCAGGATGTGGATCTGCGACTTGGGGATCTTCTGCTCGCCGCTCTTGACGTTCTTGGCGATCTGGTCGGCGGCGACCATCTTGAACAGCCGCTGGGCCTGCGGCTGCACCCACTCCACCCGTCCGGGGTTGGTGATCGAGTAGCGCCAGGGGGTGGTGACGAAGCGGATCTGCCCGGCGGTCAGGCCCTTCGCGCTCATCGCGAGGTCCTTCATCACGCCGATCGTGAGGTCGGGGTCGGTGGTGATCGACTTGGTCACCGCGTCGAGGAACCCGAACAGCGTCGTGGGGTTGGTCAGCGTCTCGCCGCTCATGGCCTTCTTGGCCATCGAGGCGAGGAACATCTGCTGGCGCTGGATGCGGCCGATGTCGGAGCCGTCGCCGAGCGAGTAGCGGGCGCGGACGTATCCGAGCGCCTGCTCGCCCTTCAGGGTCTGCCTGCCGGCGGGCAGGTCGAGCAGCGCCTTCGTGTCGTGGACGGCCTGCGGCAGGCAGACCTGCACGCCGCCGAGCGCGTTCACCATCGCCTTGAAGCCGGTGAAGTCCACCTTCACGAAGTGGTCGATGTGAATGTCGGTGAGGCCCTCGATCGTCTTCCAGGTGCAGGCGATGCCACCGGAGTTGAACGATTCGTTGATCATCCCGATGTGCGGCCGCTGACCCGGCAGGTTGCCCCTGGCCGGGCAGGCGGGGAGGCGGACGAGTGAGTCGCGCGGGAAGCTGATCAGCACCGCGCCGTCCCGGTTCGGGGAGATGTGCGCCACGATGATCGTGTCGGTGCGCTCGCCGGGGAACTTGCCATATTTGGCGTTCGCGCCGTT
This sequence comes from Microbispora hainanensis, assembly GCF_006874475.1. Lineage (GTDB taxonomy): Bacteria > Actinomycetota > Actinomycetes > Streptosporangiales > Streptosporangiaceae > Microbispora > Microbispora hainanensis. The sequence continues at coordinate 4,453 of NZ_VIRM01000088.1, read as the reverse complement.
GCGCTGGTCCGAGCCCACGATCAGCACGTTGAGCGCCTTGCTGATCTTCTGCGGGCGGGCCTTGCCCCCGAGGTCCTTCTGGGTCACCGTCTCGTGCTTGACGTTGCCGCTCAGCTTGACGTACCCGCCGACGGCGAAGGTGGCGGCGCCGGTGAGCACGCCCAGCGCTCCCGACAGCGTGACCCATAGCCATGGCCGCCATTTGGGCGGCGTCCGTGGCGGCGGCGCCGGGAGGTCCTCCGCCGGGGGCGCGGGACGGACGTCGACGTGACCCACTGTCGTGCTCCTGAGGGTCGGACCAGGCGTTTCTCACCAGGTCGAGAGCCAGTAGCGGCAAACGGGGCAAGTGTAGCGATCTCCCCTGAACGTCACCTTTAGAACCCGACAACCTCCGTGTCGGAGGCTAGGCGGGTGGCGCCGTGCTGCCGCGGGTGGTCAGGCGCGGCGCCTCGTCCTCCAGGGGTTTCGCCTCGACGCCGTCGATCAGCGCGAGCAGCCGCTGCGCCGCGTGCGCGCCGTACGCCGGGATGTCGCGGGTGAGCACGGTCAGCGGCGGACGGACGACCTGGCAGAGCGGGGAGTCGTCCCAGGCGACGATGGAGAGGTCGGCCGGCACGTCGAGCCGCATCTCCTGGGCGACCGACAGCCCGGCCACGGCCATGATGTCGTTGTCGAAGACGATCGCCGTGGGCCGCTCGGGCGAGCTGAGCAGCCGCCGGGTGGCCCGCGCGCCCTCCTCGCCCGTGTAGTCGGTGTGCACGATCGGGCAGGCGTCCAGCCCGAGGTCCGCGCAGACCTCGCCGAACGCCCGGTCGCGGATCGCCGTGTGCGACAGCCGGGGCAGCCCGGCGACGCGGGCGATCCGCCGGTGCCCGAGCGCGACGAGATATTCCACCGTCTCGCGTACGGCCGCGCGGTCGTCGGCCCAGACCGACACGAGCGATCCGGCGGCGGAGGGGTGCCCGAGGACGACGACGGGCATGCCCATCTCCTCCACCTGCGGCACGCGGGAGTCGTCGAGGTGGAGGTCGACGAGGATCGCGCCGTCCACGCGGCCCTCTCCCCACCAGCGGCGGTAGACGCCCATCTCGGCCTCGTGGTCGCCGACCACCTGGAGCAGCAGCGCGTAGGAGCGGGCGGACAGCTCCGCCTCGATGCCGCTGATCAGCTCCATGAAGAACGGCTCGACGCCGAGGAACCGGGCGGGCCGGCACAGGGCGAGGCCCACGGCGTGCGCGCGGGCGCCGTTGAGCGCCCTGGCCGCGATGTTCGGGCGCCAGCCGATCTCGTTCGCGATGGCCAGGATGCGGGCCCTGGTGGCTTCCGACACCCCCGGCTGGCCGTTCAGGGCGTACGAGACCGCGCCCTTGGAGACTCCCGCCTGCCGTGCGATGTCCGCGATGGTCGGTCTTCTCACGTGTCCCCTCGGCTGAACCGGTCCAGTGACCCTCACCTTACTACCGTTACTTTGCCTACATCTTCCCCTATTGACACCGGCGACATCGGGATTTTACGGTCTCGGTACTTATCCGGTTCAGCACCTACGGCGCAGCGAGGCGAGCGGTGCGGACCGCAGATCATCGGGGCCTGGCAGGGATTGCGGACCCCGCGCGGTGTCGCGTGGGGGAAGGAGAGTCACCATGCGAAACCGAACGCGGTTTCTGATACCGGTGCTGGCGGCCGGCCTGTTAAGCGCGGCGTGCTCGGGCGGCGGAGGGTCGTCCACGCCGACCGGCCCGGCGGCCGGCGGCGAGGCCGCGCCCGCGGGCGGCGGCGGCGGGGCGTTCCCCCGCAACGAGACCCTCTACACCAGCGGCACCCAGTGGGGGCCGCCCGCCAACTGGAACCCGCTGCGCGAATGGGACTTCGCCACCGGCACCAAGGGCCTGGTCTACGAGACGCTGTTCATGTACGACCCCAACACCGACAAGTTCACGCCGTGGCTGGCCGAGAGCGGCGACTGGACCGGAGAGCTGGAGTACACGCTCAAGCTGCGCAAGGGCATCACGTGGTCGGACGGCAAGCCGTTCACCGCCGACGACGTGATCTTCACGTTCGAGCTCGGCAAGATGGAGACCGTCCCCTACCACCCGCTCTGGGACTGGATGAAGAGCGCCGAGAAGGTCGACGACTACACGATCACGTTCACCTTCGCCACGGCGAACCACCAGGAGTGGGCCAACCACCTCTACAGCCGGGCCATCGTCCCCAAGCACCTGTGGGAGGGGCGGTCCGAGGACGAGGTGATGAACGGGGTCAACGAGAAGCCCGTCGGCACCGGCCCGTACGCCTACCAGTCGCACGACCAGGACCGCATGGTCTGGGTCAAGCGCGACGGCTGGTGGGCCACGAAGGCGCTGAACAAGGACGTCAAGCCCAAGTACATCGTCGACATCGTCAACTCCAGCAACGAGGTCGCGATGGGCCTGCTGCTGCAGAAGGGCCTCGACCTCAGCAACAACTTCCTGCCCGGCATCGCCAACCTGGTGAAGGGCGACTTCGGCATCAAGACCTTCTACGACCAGGCGCCGTACATGCTGCCGGCGAACACCACCTGGATGTGGTTCAACACCGCGAAGAAGCCGATGGACGACAAGGAGTTCCGCAAGGCGGTCGCCTACGCCATCGACACCAAGAAGATCGTCGAGGGTGTCTACGGCAACCTGGTCAAGGCGTCCGACCCGTCCGGCCTGCTGCCGCAGTGGGACAAGTACGTCGACAAGAACGTCACCTCGACGCTCGGCTTCTCCTACAACCCCGACAAGGCCAAGCAGCTGCTCGCCGACGCCGGCTACAAGGACCGCAACGGCGACGGGCTGGTGGAGTCGCCGAGCGGCGCCAAGATCTCGCTGAAGCTGATCGTGCCCGCCGGGTGGACCGACTGGATGGAGGCGGCCCGGGTCATCAGCTCCAGCGCCAAGGCCGCCGGCATCGACATCGAGGCCGACTTCCCGGACTACAACGCGCTCGTCGACGTGCGCAACCAGGGCAAGTTCGACCTTGTCCTGAACAACGACAAGCAGCTCGCGAACACCCCCTGGCTGTACTACGACTACCTGTTCCGGCTGCCGGTGCAGAAGCTGCAGAGCACGACGAACTACGGCCGGTACGAGAACAAGCGGGCGTGGGAGCTCACGCAGCAGCTCGACCAGGTCAAGCCCGAGGACGTCGAGGGCATGAAGAAGATCACCTCGGAGCTGCAGAAGATCCAGCTTGAGGACATGCCGGTCGTCCCGCTCTGGTACAACGGCCTGTGGTCCCAGACCACCGGCTCGACCTGGAAGAACTGGCCCAGCAGCGCGTCGAACGCGCCGAAGTACCCGCCGACCGTGTGGCGCAACTGGCTGGAGATGGGCGGCACGCTCATGCTCACCGAGCTCCAGCCGGCCTCCGGAGGCTGATCTTCCCGCGCCCCCCTTCCACTCCTGCGTAGGGGAGGGGGGCGCCGTTCCGCGACCGGGAGGTCGAATTGCGCCGCTATTTCGGCAGAAAACTTCTCATCTACGGCCTGACGTTCTTCGTGGCCGTGACCATCAACTGGATGATCCCGCGGTTCATGCCGGGCGACCCCGTGTCGAGCATGCTCTCGCGGGCCAACGTCGCCCAGCCTGCGGCCGTCGAGGCCATGTGGACGCACTACACCGCGATGTTCGGCTTGGACCTGCCGCTGTGGCAGCAGTACCTCAACTTCTGGGGCTCGCTGCTCAAGGGCGACCTCGGCATCAGCATCTGGCTGTTCCCGACGCCGGTGTCCGACGTCATCGTCCGGGCGGTGCCGTACACGCTGGGCCTGCTGATCCCGTCCATCCTGCTCAGCTGGGTCGCGGGCAACCGGTTCGGCGCGTTCGCCGCGCGGCGCAAGTGGCTCGACAACACGGTGCTGCCCGTCGGCTACGTGCTGACGGCCACGCCGTACATGTGGCTGGCGATCCTGCTGGCCTGGGCGCTCGGCATCGTCGCGGGCGTGTTCCCGGTCGCCGGGGCGTACGGCTTCGACCTGCAGCCGTCCCTGTCGTGGACGTTCGTCGGCAGCCTCGCCGAGCACTGGTTCCTCCCGTTCGCCTCGCTGTTCCTGGTCGCGTTCGGCGGCTGGGCCATCGGCATGCGCAACATGATCATCTATGAGCTGGAGGCGGACTACGTCGACTACCTGCGGGCGCTCGGCGCTCCGGCGCGGCTGGTGCGGCGCTACGCCTTCAGGAACGCGATCCTGCCCCAGGTGACCGGCCTGGCCCTGCAACTCGGCGTGCTCGTGGCGGGCGCGCTGGTCACCGAAATCGTCTTCAGTTATCCGGGGCTGGGGCACCTGATCCTCCAGGCCATCCAGAACCAGGACTTCTTCCTGCTGCAGGGCACCTTCCTGTTCATCGTCGTCGGCGTGCTGATCGCCAACTTCGTCATCGACATCGCGTACGTCCTGGTGGACCCGCGCACCAGGACGGGGATGGGGGAA
>NZ_VIRM01000087.1 GCF_006874475.1 Microbispora hainanensis | reverse complement strand
TCACCGTGGAACCTCCCGCGACGAGGGCACACCGGCTGCGCTGGGCCCTGAGCGACACGTTCGTCATCGCGGGGCGCAGCTTCTCGCAACTGCGCGCCCAGCCCGGCCAGATCGCCGCCGAGCTGGTCGCCCCGGTCATCATGACCATCCTGTTCGGGTACGTCTTCGGCAGCGCGATCAGCCTGCCCGGCGGGGGCGACTACCGCGACTACCTGATGCCCGGGATCTTCATGCAGGTCATGGCGCTGTCGGCGGTCGCCGCCGCCACGTCGGTCGCGGAGGACATGGCGCGCGGCATCATCGACCGCTTCCGCGCCCAGCCCATCGCGCGCATGGCCGTACTGGCCGGGCGGAGCTTCGCGGACATGTCCAAGGACTGGCTGTCGCTCGCCACCATGAGCGTGTGCGGCCTGCTGATCGCGGGATGGCGTCCGCACGGCACCCCTCTGGGGACACTCGCCGGTTTCGCCCTGCTCGCCCTGTTCGGGTACGCGATGATCTGGCTGGGCACGTACATCGGGCTGTTGGTGAAGAACGGCGCGCAGGCGGACGCTGCGACGTTCGGCTGGCTGTTCCCGATGACCTTCCTGGCCAACGCGTTCGTGCCGCTGGAGGGGCTGCCCGGGTGGCTGCGGGCGATCGCGGACTGGAACCCGATGAGCGCCGTCGTCTCGGCCGCCCGGGAACTGTTCGGCAACCCCGGCTCGGCCGCCGCCTCCTGGCCTCTCCGGCATCCGGTGCCGGCGTCGCTGTGCTGGTCGCTGCTGATCATCGCGGTGTTCGCCCCGCTCGCCGTACGGCGCTACCGCACGGCCGCCCCTCGATGACACGATGAGACCGTGATCGACGTCCCGCTGAAGAGGTTCGAGGAGCTCGTGGCCGAGGCGCTCGACACGATCCCCCCGGATCTGGCCAAGGTCATGGACAACGTCGTGGTCGTGGTGGTGGACGACCCGCCCGAACCCGGCCTGCTCGGGCTCTACACCGGCATTCCGCTGACCGAGCGGGGCGACTGGTATTCGGGGGTTCTCCCGGACCGCATCGAGATCTACCGGAACCCGACACTGGAGATCTGCGAGACCGAGGACCACGTGGTCGAGGAGGTCCGCATCACCGTCGTCCACGAGATCGCCCACCACTTCGGCATCGACGACGAACGGCTGCACGAGCTCGGCTGGTGACGGCGTTCGTCGATGTTTCCGCTCGTCAGGGCGGTGATCGTCGTTCGCGGCGCGCGAAACGGGACCGGCAGCGGGTTGCAAAAGTCGCCCGCGGCAGGCACTGTAAGTGACATGTTGACCACGGGCTGTAAGATCCAGTCGCCGCGGCGGACACCGGCGGACACGGCCGGCGGAGCGACCTCTGCGGAGTGAGATGGCGGCCACCAAGCCCGGCAGGCTGTCCGGCCGGCACCGCCGTGCCCCCGAGGTGCGGGCGACCTATCGGGAGGTCGCCGCGATCCCCGAGTTCCGGGCCCTGTGGCTCGGACAGGGCATGTCGCTCCTCGGCGACCAGCTCGCCCAGGTGGCGCTCGCGGTGCTGGTCTACAGCCGGACGGCATCGCCGCTGGCCACGGCCGCCGTCTACGCGCTGACCTACCTGCCGCCCATCGTCGGCGGGCCCCTCCTGTCCGGGCTCGCCGACCGATACCCGCGCAGGCGGGTCATGCTCTGGTGCGACGTGCTGCGCGCCCTGATGCTCGCCGTGATGGCCCTGCCCGCCACACCGTTTCCGGTGCTGTGCGCGCTGGTCTTCTTCGTCGTGCTGCTCGGCGCGCCGTTCTCGGCCGCCCGCGCTGCGCTGCTGCCCGAGGTGCTGGAAGGCGACCGGTACGTCGTGGGCTCGGCCCTGCAGAACGTCACCAACCAGGCCGTGCAGATGCTGGGGTTCGCGGCAGGGGGCGCGGCGATCGCGATGCTCGGGCCCTATCGGGCGCTGGCACTCGACTGTGCGACGTTCCTCGGGTCGGCCCTGGTGATCGTCGCGGGGGTGCGACATCGCCCGGCGCCGCTGCGCGAGGACGACGAGCGGCCGTCCATGTGGCGGATGACACGGTCCGGCGCACGTCTGGTGTTCGGCGAACGGCGGCTGCGCACGCTCGTCCTGTTCGCCTGGCTGTGCGGGTTCTACGTGATCCCCGAGGGCCTCGCGGTGCCGTACGCCGCGGCGCTCGCCGACGGGAGGCTGCCCGTTCCGGTGATCACGGGTCTGCTGATGGCGGCGATGCCGACAGGAACGGTCATCGGCGCGTTCTTCTTCGGGCGGTTCGTCACGCCCTCGGGACGGCTGCGGGCCATGGGGTGGCTGGCCATGCTGACCTGTGCGCCGCTCGTGCTGTGCGCGATCCGGCCGCCGCTGGAGGGCGTGCTCGCCCTGTGGGTGCTGTCCGGCGTCGGCGGGGCCTATCAGCTCGCGGCCAACGCGGCCTTCGTCCAGTGCGTGCCCGCCGCGGGGCGGGCGGCGGCGTTCGGGCTGGTGCAGTCGGGGCTGCTGGCCGCCCAGGGCGTCGGCATCCTCGTCGGAGGCGCCGCCGCCCAGCGACTCGGCCCAGAGGCCGTCGTGACGCTGGCGGGGGTGGCCGGGCTGTGCACCGCGGCCGTGCTCGCCATGCTCTGGACCGAGTCGCGCAGGGAGATCATCGCCAAGGTCCGGGCTGCCGCTACCTGAGTCAGGCCTGCGGACCCTGGTTCTGGGAGTCGCCGGTGGAGGGCCGGCCGTACGGGTGCTGCTCGTAGGTCGGGGCCTGAGGGGTCTGGGGGGCCTGCGGGGCCTGCGGGGGGTACGGGGTGCCGGTGGGGCGGCCCTGGTTCCAGCCCTGCTGGACGTTGTCCCACTTGGCCTTGGCGTCCTGCCAGACCCGGCCGTCCTTGTTCTTGTCGATGAGGTCCTGGACGATGGAGGCGTTCCTGCCCTCCTCGGGGAGGAGGAGCCAGGCGACGGCGTAGATGCCGACGCCGAGGCCGCCGAAGAAGCTCGCGACGGCGAGCCCGAGGCGCAGGATGTTGGCGTCGATGCCGGTGTACTCGGAGACGCCCGAGCACACACCGGCGATGATCCTGCCGTTCCGAGTGCGGTGGAGCTGCTTGACCGAACCGTTGGAGTTCATCTCGTTCATACCTCCACAGTGCCTTTCAGAGGGGTTGACGCACATCGGGATTCCCCCTGGCCCTACCCCGAGGGGGCCCGGATACCCTGACGCCATGGACGACCTTCTCGAACTCGACGATCAGCTCGACCCCGAGCACCGCATGATCAGGGACTCCGTAAGGGAACTGGTCTCCGACAAGGTCCTCCCCTACGTCGGCGAATGGTTCGAGCAGGGCACGTTCCCGGCCCGCGAGCTCGCCCCGGCCCTGGGCTCGCTCGGTCTGCTCGGCATGCACCTGGAGGGGTACGGCTGCGCCGGGCTCGACGCCGTCTCGTACGGCGTGGCCTGCCGGGAGCTGGAGGCGGGCGACTCGGGGCTGCGGTCGTTCGTCTCCGTGCAGGGGTCGCTGGCGATGTTCCCCATCTGGAAGTACGGCTCGGACGAGCAGAAGGAGGAGTGGCTGCCCCGGCTGGCGTCAGGGGAGGCCATCGGCTGCTTCGGCCTGACCGAGCCCGACCACGGCTCCGATCCCGCCGGCATGCGCACCACCGCCAAGCAGGACCCGTCCGGCGACTGGATCCTCAACGGCGCCAAGATGTGGATCACCAACGGCTCGATCGCCGACGTCGCCGTGGTGTGGGCGCAAACCGACGAGGGCATCCGCGGCTTCGTCGTCCCCACTTCGACCCCCGGCTTCTCGTCCGCCGAGATCCACCGCAAGCTGTCGCTGCGGGCCTCGGTCACCGCCTCTCTCTATTTCGACGACGTACGGCTGCCCGCCTCCGCGGTGCTGCCGGGCGTCAGGGGGCTGAAGGGCCCGCTGTCATGCCTCACCGAGGCGCGGTACGGCATCCTGTGGGGCGTGGTCGGAGCGGGCCGGGCCTGCCTGGAGGCGGCCGTGGACTACGCCACCACGCGCGTGCAGTTCGGCAAGCCGATCGGCGCCTTCCAGCTCACGCAGGAGAAGCTGGCCTGGATGGCCGTCGCGCTCGGCCAGGCCGGGCTCACCGCCCTCCACCTCGGCCGGCTCAAGGACGCCGGGAAGCTGAAGCCCACCCAGGTCAGCTTCGGCAAGCTGGCCAACGTGCGGGCCGCGCTCGACATCGCCCGCGAGGCGCGTACGGTGCTCGGAGCCAACGGCGTCACGCTGGAGTATCCGGTCATCAGGCACATGACCAACCTGGAGTCCGTGCTCACGTACGAGGGCACTCAGGAGGTGCATCTGCTGACTCTGGGCAAGGCGCTCACGGGCCTGGACGCCTTCCGCTGACGCCTCCGTTCGCCGCGATCGGGGACAATCGCGTCGCCGAAGACGCGGTACTCTCTGTACCCTGCAACGTGGGGAGTGTTCCACGGATCACAGCGCGACACGGGCCGGGGTCCGCGGGGCACGACCAAGGGGTGCTAGCTCAATGGCAGAGCTGCGGACTTTTAATCCGTCGGTTCAGGGTTCGAGTCCCTGGCGCCCCACCCTCAATGAGCTGGGCAGACTCCCGAATCATGATCGATCGGAAGCCTGCCCGGTTGCATTTCTGGTTGCAGTTGTGCAATCGCCGGTTCACTCGTCCCACAGCGCGCGGCCCATCCGCGCCATGGCGTCGCCGGCCAGATTCTCGGTGACGTGGGTGTAGCGCTTCGTCGTGGTGAGCTGGGAGTGTCCGAGGATCACCTGAACAACCCGCATGTCTATTCCTTGCTCCAGGAGCAGCGTTGCCGCCGTGTGCCGGGCGTCGTGGACCCTGGCGTCCTTCTCGACCTCGGCCAGCCGGAGCAGTTCCTTCCACTCCTCCCAATCCTGCCGCGAGTCGATCGGGCTGCCGTCCGGCTCGCACCAGACGAGATCCCGGTCTTGCCACCTCTCCCCCGCCGCCGCGCGCTCGGCCTCCTGGGCTTCACGGTGCAGCTTCAGGAGCGGGATCAACGGCGGAGGGAGCGGCACCACTCGCCTGCTCTTGCCCTTGGGCTTCACGAAGGTCCACCCGCCGACGCGCTGAGGGCATGACGGCGCGTGCTTGGTGCAGCCGGGTTCGCAAAACTTCGGGCACTTGCCGCCGTGCCGGTCGCAGGAGGCCGGGCACCGCTGCTTGACGCAGGTGTGCCGCCGTCCGGACGTCCGCTTCGCCTTGGGGCAGTCGGCCGGGCACGGGTACCGGTGGAGGGCGGCCCCGCAGGCGTGCGGATCTGCGCAGCCGTGCCGGTAACGCTGGTGCTTGATCTGCCAGAAGATCCGGAGCTGTCCCCGCTTGAGGTCCACGTACTTCCACCGCAGGCCGAGCGCCTCACATTGCCGAAGACCGAGCGCGAGAGCCACCGACCAGCGCGTCCCGTTCCGGCGATCCTTGGCGACGTCGAGGATGTCGCGCGCCTCGTCCTCTGACAGGGGCTCTATCTCGACCTCCTCCCCGGTCGGCGCGTCGATCAGCCCGCAGACGTTCCGGGCGACGATCTCCCGCCGTACGGCGAGCTTGATAGCCCGCGACAGGATGCGATGGATTTGCAGGATCGTGTTCGGCCGGAGGTCCTGTTTGTTCAACCAGCCGTAGAAGGCATCCAGGTGTTCCGGCCGGAGCCGGTCGAGCCGATGGGCACCGAGCCGAGGAATGATCCAGCGCTCGACCTTGGGCCGGTAGGTGCTGACGAGGGTGGACTGACTGACGTTAAGCGGAGCGATTTCGTCGAGGTAGACCCGCATCCACTCCTTGACCGTCGGCACCTTGCCCGGCTTGTCGATCTTCCCCGAGTCGCGCGCCTTCTCCAGCTCTTGGACCTTGCGAGTAACCTCCGCTTCGGTCTTGCCGATGCGGTGCCGGCGGTCGGGCGTGCCGTCGTCTTTGACGCCCATCGTGACCCAGCCGTGCCACTTGCCGTCCTTGCCGAAATAGATCGAGGACCGGCCGTTGGGCTTACGGGACATCACGCCGCCCTTTCCGGCGCTGAGCCCGCTTCGAGCGCCCGCGCGAACTCCTGAAGAGCGTCAGCAGGCACCAGCCGGTATCCCTCGTACTTGACCGAGCGAAGCTGACCTGTCTTGATCAGCCGGAAGACCGCCGTACGGCTCATGCCGAGGACGACCGCCGCGTCTTTGGGTCGGTAGAAGAGTCTGTCCATCACGCTGCCCTCCCTTCAGCTGCCGAAAGATCTTGGCCGTCCCCCAGTGCCTGGAGTTGGTTCATGTGGTTGCGCCAGCGCTGGCGTTCGTGGACCGAGCGGAGCAGGCGCACGCCGATGGGGGCCAGGTCGGGATCACCGGGTTTGACCGGTCGCCAGATGTAGCGGTGGGGGTCGACCGGCTCGTCAGGAACGCCGAGGGCTTCCAGGACCCAGGTACGGCGGTCCTGCTTGTGTTCGGTCAGGGTCTTGTTGGACCACTTGCGGGAGACGAGGACGCGGCGGCCCGCGTAGCCGAGGTGGTCGGGCTTGTGGGCCTTGCCCTTGCACCGGCCGGGAGCCATGCCGGGTTTGGCGCCCTTGGGCTGGATGCCATAGCGCAGCCAGTTCGGGCAGGTCGGCGAGCACGGCTCGAACCGCAGGGCGTCGAGCAGTCGTTCGGCGTGTGCCTTGCGGCGTGGGTCGTCGGTGCCGAGCGCGTCGCCGAGGCTCTTGGTCAGGTACTTGGAGAGGTACTGGATGAGCTGGTCGGCGTCCGGGGTTCCGGCGAGGACGCTTTGTATGTCGAGCTGGTCGCCGAAGCGGAGCGCGTGCAGGGGTTCGGCGTCCTCGTCGGCGTCGAGTCGGTCGAGGGCCTGTTCCCAGGTCGGCAGCACTTCGCCGGTGTCGGGGTCGAGGTAGCCGGCCCCGTCCTCCCAGACCGGCAGGTAGTCCCCCTCGAACCGCACTTCGTCGGTCGAGGGCCACCACACTTGGTGGTAGGTGGCGGCGATGATCTGCCGCAGCTCGGCACGCGGGAGGGTGCCGCGGATCGCCATGTGCAGGTGCGGCGCGAGCCGCTTTTGAGGCTCGACGGTGGCGAAGTACTGCACGTCATATCCCGCGACGCGGCGGAGGTTCTGCACGAAGCGGTCCACGAGCTTGGAGAAGTGCAGGGCGTCGCGGGCCGCGCGCGCGTAGTCGTAGGTGTCCGGGGCGAGGGGCGCACCCTCCATTACCCGCCCGTAGGAGGGCAGGGTGAGCGTGACGAACATCGAGGGCCGGTAGGTCTTGCCGTCGGAGCCGGTGAAGGTCCGCCCGAGCGTGGTCTTGGTCATCTGCCGCTTGGGGAGATCCGGGGCGTCCTGCCGCCGCTTGGTCGAGCGCGAGCGCTTACCGGAGGTGCGGCCGAGGACGTTGCCGCGCATGCCCGCCCGGTTGATCTCCTCGTCCAGGTCCTCGATCGTGGCGTCCAGGTCGGTGGTGTCGCCGCTGGCCCTTTCGACTTCATCCCGCCACGCCTGGGCGTCGGCCCGCAGCTCGACGAGGTGCCGCTGATACTCGTCCGCGTTGTCGGGGAGGTTGACCGGTTCGTGGTCGAGGTGCCAGCCCTCTCGGCACTGTGCCCGCCGGAGTTGCCGGTTGCGCTTGGCACACGGCGGGCACTTGCTCTCCAAGGTGGCCCCGCAGGGAACGTCGATCACTTCGGTTTGTCCGGTGAGGATGTCCTGTCGCCGGAGCGGGACCGGGCGGATGCACACGCCGTACTGCTTGGCGATCTCTTCCACGACTTCACGGGCGAGGGGTTGTGCCATCCGGACGGCGCGGGGGGTGGAGCGGTCGTGCGGGTTGGTCACCAGTCACCCCCGCACCCGTCGAGGGCGTCGACCAGGTCGAGGCCGTCGACCATGACGGTGGCTTTCTCGCCGCACTCGTGGCACTCGACGATCCCGCGCACGGGGTCGAGCCACAGGACATCGAGGGCACCGCAGCCCGAGCAGCGTAGGCCGTCGAGGATGTGAGCCAGGCGCATCATCGGCCCTCCCCCGCGAACTCGGCGACCATCGCCCGGATGTCGGTGTCGGAGACGTAGGCCGCGCGCACGCGAACCGGATCGGGTGAGGTCTCCAGCCGGACGTAACCGACGCCCGCGCCCAACTCCGGGACAGGTGAGATGTGGTCGGCCAGCGCTCCCCGGTCGCGTGCGCCGTCGCCGAGGACCATGTCCACCTGTTCCGACTCGTCCAACCGGAGGGCGATCTTGTCGGGGAACAGGTTGCGGATGTTCATGACCTCCTTGCGGGGGTCCTGGAGAGCGGCCATGACCCCGACGCCGACCGCGCGCCCTTGGGTGGTCAGGGTGGCCAGGGCCGCCGTGATGCGCTGCCGGAGTTGCTTGTCGGGCTGGTAGGCGGTCAGGAACGCCACCTCGTCCACGAGCACCAGGACGAACGGGTCCGCCACGGTTGGCGTGTGGAAGCGCTGGAGGCCGGCGAACCGGTCGGCCCGCTCCTGCATCACGCTCACGGCCTCGTCGAGCAGGTCGGCGCACTCCTTCGGATCGGCCGCATACCGGGCACCGAACAGCGCCCGCCCGAAAGACAGTTCCATCCGCTTGGGGTCGAGCGCCCAGACCTGCACCAGCCCGGCCCGCATCGCCGGGAGCAAGCCGCGGATTGTCGACCACAGGTAGGAGCCCTTACCCGCGCCCGTGGCCCCGGCGATCAGGACGTGCGTGCCGTGGACCTTGAGCCGCAGCGGTGTGCCGTCCTCGCATCGGCCGATCTCGACCGGTCCCACCGAGGCGACCTCGGGGACAGGAAGCGCGGGCAGTGGTTCGGCGAGGGGGTCGCGCCGGGGGAAGGTGAGCACGAGCCGCCCGGCCCGAGCGACGGCCACCCGGCAGGAGGGTGCGCCGAAGCCGTGGGCCAGGTGCTCGATGCGGTCGGCCCAGTCGGTGACGGCCTGGCCGTTGAGCATCTTCACGCTGACGCGGTCGGCCCAGCCGTCGCACTCCACCCGGACCAGGCGGGGCAGGTAGTCGCGTCCTCGGATGTGCCGTCCGAGGCCGGAGACGACCATGACGGGTTGCCAGTGCCGCCGGTAGACGGCGACGAGTCGCCACCAGGCCAGCAGCGGCCAGCCGACCAGGCGCAGGAACGAGGCCCGATCCAGCAGCAGCCAGGACATTCCGGCCGAGGGGAGGAACCCGGCCATCACCAGGGCCAGGCGCCAGCCGTACAGGGTCCAGATGACCCCGAGGCCGACCGGCACGGCCACCGCGACCGGATGCCGCACCACGAGACGGACCAGGCCCGCGAGCAGGCGCGACAGCCAGATCACGAGGGTGACGATGGCGGGGGTTTGCATGACGGCCGGGCGGAAGACCACGGCCGTGTCTGGGGTGGTGGAGACGAGGTTACGTGCCTCGTCGCCAGGCAGTTTTCGGAACATTAGACTTCGTGTCCTCTCGTGATTTCGCAGTCAGGGAGAGTTGAGGGGCCGCCGGAAGTTGCCGCTTCCTGCGGCCCCGCTTGCATCTCAGGCGGCCGTCTCGTCGATGACGGGGAGGGCGAGTTGGTCGGAGTCGGCCGACTGGTCGGCGTGCATGTGCTCGCAGTCGGCCAGGTACCGGGCGGCGGCGTCGAAGATGCGCCGGGCGGTCTCCACGTCGTTCGCGGTGGCCGGTCCGGCTCCGGTCGTGGAGATCGAGACGTACGCCTCGTCGGACTCCAGGACCAGGTATGGCCGCCCCGAGTCCAGCCTCCGGACGTCGGCGCGAAGGCCGGGGGTGTAGAACCCGACGTTCACGCGGGGCCGCTCGTCGGAGGTGATGGCGATGGTGAGGTAGGTGTAGGGGCCCGGGGTCATCGGACCGCCACCCCCTCACCGTTCGGGAGGCCGTGGAACATCCGCTCCACCGACCGGGCGAACGAGGCTGCCTCGCGCGCCAGGCAGCGGGCGAACTCCAGGTCATCCACGGTGACCCGGTCTCCGGCGGAAGTGGTGACGAGCACCTGGACGCCGCCGAAGACCAGCCCGAGGACGGGCGACCGCTGCGGATAGGGGTGGTTGGCCGCCGATGCGCCCGGCCCGGTCTTGAGGTTGATCGTGCTGACCGGCGGCACGGTCCTTCGCCCCGTCATGCCGCGTCCTTCGCCTGAGCAGCGGCCCGGCCGCCGCTGGAGCGGGGAGCGCGCATCTCCCGCACACGGATCGAGTAGGCCAGTCGGCCCGCCTGGTTGACGTACGGCGTGACGCTGATCCCGTCGAACTCCACGGGCGTGAACGGCAGGCCCGCCATGGGGGCCGGCGGCACCGGCTGGACGGGGGCCAGGATCTTGACGGCCACCGTCTTCTGCGCGGGCTTCAGGGTCGGGTCGGCGTCCATCACGGCGACCTGCCAGACGAGTTCCCCCGTCTGCTTGTCCCGCGCCTGGACGAACCGGCCGTTGGTCGATGCGTCGAAGTCCTTGACCTGCTCGACCTCCCCGACGACGTAGCAGCCGTGCGGGAAGACCATGTCGAAGGTCACTGGGATGGGTCCTTGTAGTGCCATCGCACATCTCCTTTCTCTCGCCCTCTCGACAACTCGTATTGTCGAGCTGTTTTCAGAGTACCCGCCTTCCCGGCACTCGACAAGTCGAGTTGCCGAGAATCTTGACGTGTTGGCTGCGTACGCTCTGCGGCATGACCGTAAATGACCCGAAACACGCGGAATCTGGTGGGCTCACGTGGGTGGACACCTTGGGCGGCCCCCACATCCTTGTGCCGCAGTCAGCTCTCCCGTACTGGCACGGGGCGCCGATGGACTCTTCCGAGGACGAAGGCGACTACGGCCGCGCCTGCTCCGTGCAGTCGTACATCGGGCCGATTCAGGTTGGTCCGGCCGAAGCCTTGGTCATATCCGAGCCATGGCTCACGACGTTCCTCGCCGAGCGCAAGGCCCTCATCCGCTGGGTTGGGGCGAACTCAGAGCAAGAACTGGTGGACGTGGCTACGGAGGTCATGGACGCAGGGTCAGTGCCGGAAGGCGAGGAATTGACGTATACCGTCGACGAGCCGCTGATTCTCTTCGATTCCGCTTATGGGCATGACGACATCGCCTCAGAAGAGCATCTCGTCGTCGACCTCGCCCCCGGTCGGTACACGGTACGCGCCGCCTATGTGGAGCATCCAAGGGCGTATCTGATCCTCGTTCGGTTCACATGAGTCGAGCGCCAGCCCGTCAAAGGGAGTAGGCGTCTTCCAGTTCGTGTAGGTCACCGGGGAGGACCAGGTCCACGATGAGGGCGGGTCGGCCGCCGCCGTTGTAGACGCTGGCCAGCACGCCGAGGACGGGCGCGGTCTTACGGAGTTCCAGGAGCTTGGCTTCTTCTGTCGAGGGGTGCCGTGCGCTGAGTCGTTCCGCGACGTGTTCGAGCTTGAGGCCCTTGGTGTGCTGGAGGTGCTGCCGGATGCCGGCGGTGAGTGGTTCGGGCTGGCCCAGGTCGGTACCTTCGGCCAGCTCCACCGGGCACCAGATGGTGACGAGGTCGACCGGCCGGTCGGCATCGCGGAACAGGACGCGCCGCATCATGACGGGTGACTTCTCGGGGATGCCGAGGAGCTTGGCGACGCTCGCGGGGGCCGGGTGCTCACCGACGCTTACGGGGGAGCCGTTCTCGTCGGCTTCCGCGCGGTCGAGTACGGCCCGGCCGGGCCGGGAGGCTTCCTCAGCCGCGGCCGGCGGCGTGGCTTTCACGAAGGAGCCTTTGCCGTGCTCGCGCTCGATCACGCCGCGAAGCTGGAGGACCTGGAGGGCGCGGACGACGGTGGGGCGGCTGACGTGGAACTCGTTGATGAGTTGCGTCTCCGACGGCAGGAGCGAGCCCGGAGGATAGGTGCCGTCCGCGATACGTCGCCGGATGGCCTGGACGATCTGCGCGTACTTCGGCGGAGCGTACTCTTCGGACGACATGACGACTTCCCTACAACTCGACTTGTCGTCAGCTTAGCTATCCGTCCTGATTCTGTCTGCCCCGTCGAAAGCAGAAGGCGCAACGGCGCGGGAGTTTCCTCACTGCCTTGAGGACTCGACCACGCCGCCGCGCCCGTTCACCCGCACCTGACCGGCCAGCATCGCCGCCCAGGTGAGCCATGCTTCCCGCAGCGGCCACCGGTGCGTCTCGGCGATCACCGGCGCACGCTCGTCCTGAATCGTCTTCCTGATGAACGCGACCCCGCCCGACTGGATCAGCTCGAAGAAGATCGCCAGACAGTCACACGTCCAGGCCAAAACGAGCTCACGACTGCTGGGGGTGGGGGCGAACCATACGAGTGCTTCGGCGTCGGCCTGGGGGCGCGGCAGGTGAGGGCTCAGATGCCGGGAGGTCATGCGCGGCCGTCCTCGATGTACCGGGGGTAGGGGTGCGTGCGGCGCAACTCCTCCCGCAGCAGGGCCACCCGCCGGGCGGTGGTGACGATGTCGTGCGCCGGGGCGAAGGCGAACACGAGTCGGCCGCTGGCCGAGCGCCGCCCTGTCGACCAGCGGAACCACCGGCCGTTGGTCCACACGAGCAGGTCGACCCAGACCGACAGGAACGCCACGCCGTGCCCGGCATGGACATCGGTGGCGATGCCGTGCCCGATGGACAACTCGGCGGACAGCAGCCCGGCCGCCCGCTCAGCGGTCAGCGGCACCTCGGGCGGCAGCGAAGGAGAGGCGATCGGGTCGAGCCAGCGGGTAGCCATCGGCCTCACTCCTCCGGCACCGTGCCGGAGCCCTGGCAGCCCAGGCACTCGACCGTGACCCGCTCACCCGCCACAGTCTCGCCGGAGGCCGGTTCTTCGGCCGCGACGACACCGCGCCGGGGACTGGCGTATTTCCAGCCCCGTCCTCCGCACAACCCACACTGACCAGCCATGATCCAACGATTGCCCGGCGGCCTGTCGCGTCTCGACCGCGTGCATGTCCCGCCTGGGCGCTTCGTGTCTCGCTTCGTCTCGTCTTTGCCTCCCCGTGATCCGCATCCCTGGTTAACCTGGGCCTACAAGGGCTCCCCAACCCCGAGGGCGCGGATGATGACCGAGCAACCGATCATGCTGAAGTCGCTCCTACGCCAGCGCCACTGGCAGACCTACAGCACCTTCTGCCGGGAGTACGACAAGGCCGCCAAGAAGGTGGACCCCGCCCTCGCGGGCAGGTGGCCCAGCCGCGCCCAGCTCCACCGCTGGCTGTCCGGCGAACTCAAGGGCCTGCCCTACGCCGATCACTGCCGGGTCCTGGAGGCGATGTTCCCCGGCCTGACCGCCCAGGAGTTGTTCTCCACCGAGGCCGCAGCGGCAGCGGCCGTACCGGCACCGAGGAGCACCCCGGACAACACCGCTCCCGTGCCTGACCCGTGCGAGGATACGCGCTTAGCCGACGTGACGGCCGTCTTCAGCAGCCGGTCCGCCTTCAGCGCCGCCTACCCGCCCGCCTCCCTATTCGACGGCGCCAAGGAGATCAACGCCTGCGGCCTGTCGCTGAACGTGCTCTGCCAGAGCTACCCCGACCACCAGCTCACCCGCCTACTGGAGCACGGCACCCGCATCCGCTGCCTGTTCCTGGACCCCAAGGGCGAGGCCATCATGGCCCGCGAACGCGAAGAGCACTACACCGACGGAACCCTTCAGACGTTGACAGCGCTCAACATCAGCATGCTCACCCGGCTCCGCGACCGGCTCGACCCCGAGGCCGCCGAACGGCTGGAAATCCACGTCTACGACGAGACGATCCGCTTCAACATCCTGATCGTGGACGGCTCGACCTGCGTCGTGCAGCCCTACCTACCGGCCGCCCGCGGAGTCGACTCACCTACGCTCGTCATCACCGACAACACCGCCGCCGACGGGCTGTTTCCCGTCTTCGACCAGGTCTTCACCTCTATGTGGGAGCGGAGCAAACCCGTATGACCCTTGACGCCCGCGCGCTACTGCCCATAGCCGAGCAGGCCGTCACCATCGCCAGCCAAATCATCACCACCAAGCTCCCCGGCGTGGTCACCGCTAAGGGCGACCGCGACATGGTCACCGAGGTGGACTACGCCGTCGAGCACACCGTACGCGACTTCCTGTCACGGGAGACGCCGGAGATCGGGTTTCTCGGTGAGGAGGAAGGGATCACGAGTGCCGGCGATGGCCTCATGTGGGCGCTCGACCCGCTCGACGGCACCGCCAACTTCACCCACGGCATCCCGCTGTGCGGCACCTCGCTTGGTCTGATCGACCACGACCGCTCCATCCTCGGCGTGATCGATCTGCCATTTCTCAGCACGCGGTACGCCGCAGCAGAGACGGCCGGAGCCACCGCCAACGGCCACCCGATCAGCGCCAGCACCACCGACGCTCTGGAGGCCGCCATCGTCTCGGTCGGCGACTACGCCGTAGGCAAGGGCGCCGAGGACAAGAACCGCGTCCGCCTCCCGCTCAACTACCAACTCGCCACCCGGGTACAGCGCGTCCGCATGTTCGGCTCCGCCGCCGTGGATCTCGCATGGGTCGCCGAGGGCAAGACCGATGCCTGCATCATGCTGTCCAACAATCCCTGGGACACCGCCGCAGGCGTCCTCATCGCCCGCGAAGCCGGAGCCATCGTCACCGACATCGACGGCACCCCTCACACCGCCAAAGCCCGAGCCACCATCGCTGCAGCCCCCAAAATCCTCGCCGACCTCGTCGAACTGGTCGCAGGGGCCGAAAAAGACGCGGACCGTACGGCCTAGCCTGCCGACTCTATGATCGTTGCCGCGCAGACTATACGCCTCAACAGTACGCATAAACGTCCTTAACGGGCGTTTTGGTACATAGGCGGTACTTCTGCATTGAGGCCTGCGGTGTACGCTCTGGAACGATATAAGGCAATAAGGAGCAGGAGCCTGCAATGCCCTTGCCACTGCTTCTGCTAGTTGGGGCAGTCGGATTTCAGAGAACGTAGGGAGAACCAGTGGCTCGGCGGCGTTCCCTCGCGGCGACGATTGCACAGATGCAGCGGGAGGCAGCTCGCGCTCAGGCGCAGCAGATCAGAGCTCAGCAGGCAGCCCAACGCAACGCCGAACGGGCCAGAGCCGCCTACGCTCGTGCCCAAGCTGCGGAGGAGAAGGAACGCAAGCGGCTCTACCAGGAGTCCCGCGCTGCTGATGTCGCAGCGATGAACGAGGCCTTGGAACTCCGCATGCAGGCGCTCGCCACGATTCTGCAGGCTACCTTGCAGGTCGATGACCACATCGACTTCGAGTCGCTCAAAAGACCCGCCACGATCCCAGCCTGGCAGCATAGACACCTAGAAGTTCCCACTCCGGCACCGCAGTGGGAGCAGTTCGCGCCGGCTGAGCCGACGGGTGTGGGAAAGCTATTCGGTAAGTCGAAGTACCAGCAGGCGTTAGCCGCTGCGCAGGGGCAGTTCCAGCAGGCCACGGCACAGCATCAGGCACAGGAGCGCGCCCGAACCCAGGCATTGGCGGAAGCAAGGGCCGCCTACGAGGGCATGGTGAGCGCCAGGAAGGCTGACGCCGCTCGACAGCACGCCGAGATCGATGCGTTTCGTAACGAATACGAGTCGGGCGACCCGGACGCGGTCGTCTCCTACTACGACATGGTCTTACAGCGTTCGAGCTACCCTGACGGCTTCCCTCAGCACTTCAAGATTGCTTTTGTTCCGGAGTCGCGTCAACTGGTCGTCGAGTATGAGCTACCAACTGTAGACATCGTGCCTGCAGTTAAGCAGCACCGGTATGTGAAGAGCACAGACTCCATCAACGAATCACCCCGCCCAGCTACGCAAATCAAGAGCACCTATGCAGCCGCAATCGCTCAGGTCGCGCTCAGGACAGTCCACGAATTATTCGAAGCTGATCGTGGACGGCACTTGGACGTAGTTGTATTCAATGGCGTCGTTGACACGATCGATCCAGCCTCGGGACAGAAGATCCGTCCGTGCCTGATCACGCTTCGCACCACCCGTGACACTTTCGGAGCGCTCGACCTTGCGCATGTTGATCCGCTCAAGTGCCTTCAGCACCTGTCCGCAGGGGTTTCCAAGAGCCCCGTAGAACTTACGCCGGTCCGCCCGGTGCTCGAGTTCAACATGGTGGATGCCCGCTTCGTGGAGGAGTCTGACGCTCTGTCGATTGTTGACAGTAGGCCCAATCTCATGGACCTCTCTCCCGGAGAGTTCGAAGCGCTGATCCAGAACCTTTTCACAAAGATGGGCCTCGAAGCACGACAGACACGAGCTTCACGAGATGGCGGCGTCGATTGCATCGCCTACGACCCTCGCCCCATCTTCGGAGGGAAGGTAGTGATTCAGGCGAAGCGCTATAAGAACACCGTAGGAGTATCAGCGGTCCGCGATTTGTTTGGCACGCTACAAAACGAGGGTGCAAGCAAGGGCATCCTTGTGACGACAGCCGGATATGGTCAAGCGTCATTCGAATTCGCAAAGAATAAGCCGATCGAGCTGATTGACGGAGCCAACCTTCTCTACCTCCTTGAGGAACACGCTGGAGTGCAGGCAAAGATAGTTCCCCCGGATGAGTGGCGCGATCCCGCGTAGGCTCAAGCACCTCCGCAAGGGTCCGCGCTTGTCGTTCTGCGACCTACACGGAAGCCTGCACACGTAAGT
>NZ_VIRM01000086.1 GCF_006874475.1 Microbispora hainanensis | reverse complement strand
CTTATGACGCTCATACAACCTTCGTCCTGATTGCAACTGCTGTATCCCCTTCTGTCGCGCTGATTCTTAATCTTTGTGCCCGATCGGGCCCGTCGTGCCCGGCCGTACCCTCAGCAGCACTACTCGCAGGGGGGATGACACATGGGTGCATTGCGCAGGGCCGCGACCGTCGCTGTGCTCGGCGGTGTGATGGCCGCATTGCCAGGGATCGCCTCGGCCGACGCCGCCCACGGCAAGCCGGCTCACAACAACGGACACGGCAATCCGGTCCGCGGCAACGGTCACGGGAAGCGCGTGCTCGACCTCCAGGCGCATCGGGGCGGCGCCGCGCCGATGTCGGAGAACACGATTCCGGCCTTCGTCAATGCGCTCGAACTCGGCGTGAGCACCCTGGAACTCGACATCGCGATCACCCAGGACGGCAAGGCGGTCGTCTCGCACGCACTTGATGATGTACCCCGATGTCCGGCTATCCGAGGACGTCGAGCTCGACGCGGTGGGTGGCCTGACTTGGTCGGCGGGCGGCTCGATCGTCAGTGACGGCGGCAGCAGCCGGCTTGACCAGGTGCAAGATCAGGCCGTCCGCGATTCTCGAGTAGGTGCATCACTGCGCCGTCGGCAGGGTCGGGTGGTCGGTGGGATAGATGCCGATCGCGAATCCGTACATGGTTTCGCCTGACCTCGGCATCCGGTCGAACTCATCGACCAGTTCCGCCATCTGCTCCCAAAACTGGGAGGCCTGATCCTGCGAGATGCGCGCATGCCGGATGAAGCCCCAGAGCTTTCCCTGCTCGAACGCCTTCGCGGACTCGCGTGCAGCCACCTCGAAGTCGTTGAAGTCGCGCGGCATCTGTTCGCCAGCGGGGGATGACTCCGCTGCCACGTGGAACATGCGCGCGGTGCGCCCGTAGAAGCGCTCCTCGATCGCCCGCACCTTCCGCGTGCGCACCACCTGGAGCAGGCCGTTCCGTGTAAGCACGTCCACGTGGTGCGCGACCGTGCTCTTGGGGCGCTCGACTGCCTCCGCTAACTCGGTCACGGTCGCGGCCCGCTCGTGGAGGAGCTGCAGGATCATCGTGCGGAGTGGGTGGCCGATGGCCTTCACCTGGTCCGGTCTGGTCAGCGCCATCCGATCGGCTAGCTCGTAGTCCGGGCGGTTGTCTGCCATGGCGCAACAGACTAGCATCGCGGAACGTTCCGGAAATTTCGATCGTTCGCAAGGAATTCAACGCCGTGACCGACGTGCTGCTTTACCACCACATCCAAGGCCTGACCGACGGGGTCCGGAGCTTCGCCGACTGCCTGCGACAGGCCGGGCATACCGTGCACACGCCGGACCTGTTCGACGGCCGCACGTTCGGCAGCATCGAGGAGGGGTTCGGATTCGCTCGAGAATTGGGGCTCAACGCGATCCGGGAACGCGGCGCCGCCGTGGCCGACGAACTCGGCCCCGGGCTTGTCTACGCCGGATTCTCCTTCGGCGTGACGATCGCCCAGCGGCTCGCGCAGACCCGGCCCGGTGCCCGCGGGGCACTCCTCATGGACTCCTGCCTCCCGGTCGCGGAATTCGGAGAGACGTGGCCCGAGGGCGTGCCGGTGCAGATCCACGGCAAGGAGGGCGACGAGTTCTTCGACGAGGACCTGCCGGCCGCACGCGAGCTCGCCTCCTCCACGGCTGCCGCCGAACTGTTCGTCTATGCCGGCGACCAGCACCTCTTCGCCGACTCCTCGCTCGACGCGTACGATCCTGAGGCGTCCGCGCTGCTCATGGCGCGGGTGCGGGCATTTCTCGCCTCCGTCTGACCATCGCGGCCCACCTGATATGGAGTGAGGATCCGCACCATCGCCGCGAAGGATTCGTAGGCCGCCCCCGGCAACCACCCGGACCGGAACGGCGAGTGGCGGGCCGCTGCCGACGCCGAGCACGCGAAGCGGCAACGCCTGGCCGAGCAGGTTTGAGCAGTTGCGGGCCGAGCGGGACGCGCTGCGTCGTGGCGCACGTCGCCGGCGAGCACATCCACCGCGCAGAACTGCTGCAGGACGCTGAGGTCGGCGACCTCGCCATGTTGCGAGCCGGCAGGCCGGACGAACTGATGCCGGAACTGGTGTTGGCGGCCACGGGCCATGACCCGTCGTACCTCGAGTCGTTCATGGAATACGCCCCGCGCCTCGGGATCGGCGCCGCCCTGCTCAGGGACCGGCTCGCGGAGAACGGATGCGAGGTCGGGACGGAGACCAAGGTGGCCCGCTACCGAGCCGCGACCGAAGCCGGAGGCGACCCGGAAGAAATCGGCAAGTGGATCGCCGAGGCCGAGGCCGAGCGGGTCAGGGCCGAGGCGGAACTCCCCACGACCACGAGGAGCGCCCGCATGTCCCGGGAGGAGATCGCCACCCTTGTCGCCGAGATCGGCGACAAGGCCAGAGCCATCACAGAGGTGATGGTCGGCAGCCTGGCCAGCTTGGGGGCCAACATCGCCGTAGCCGAGCCTGATCGGGCGCATCATCAGGCTGACATGTTCGAAGAGGGCCGGGTCCTGTTGTGGTGGTGGTTCGAAACGCCCCCTTGGGCGCTGTTACCGGCCCGCGGATCTTTAGAACGAGGCGGGCCGGAGAAGGGCAGGGGAATCGGCCAGCAGCTGGAATCGGTTGTCCCGCTGCTGGACGCGTCCGCTGGTGGGATGCGTGAAGTGGGTGCCCAGCAGCAGGTCATCAGTACCGGCCAGCTCGGTGAGCAGGTGGTGGCGGGTGGTTCGTGCCTCGGCGGGATCGACGTCGCCGACGCTACCCATGTCGGGGTACGCCAGTTGCACGGGATGATGCAGGCTGTCGCCGCTGATCAGCGCATTGCGGCCGGTGCCTGTCAGCTTGACCGACAGGTGGCCGGGCGTGTGGCCGCGTGTCGGTACGAGGCGGACGCCGTCGGCCACCTCAAGGCCTGAGGCGGGAATGTCGAGCAGGTCGTACAGGCCGGTGTCACGAATAGGTCGCAGGGAATCCCGGTGCACCTGGGCGACCTCCTCGTCGCTTTCGGCGGCGGCGGTCCAGTAGTCCCATTCCCTGCGGTCGGTGAGGTAGCGGGCGTTCGGGAAGGTCGGTGTCCAGCGGCTGTCGACCAGGTGAGTGTTCCAGCCGACGTGGTCGACGTGCATGTGCGTGGTGATCACCAGGTCGACGGTGTCCGGGGCGAAGCCCGCGGCGGTTAGCCGGCGCAGCAGCGGGGTCTGCAGGTTGTCGGCGTCGGGTATCTGCCGGGGCTTGTCGTTGCCGATGCCGGTGTCGACCAGGATGCGCTTGCCGTTCGCCTCGATCGCGAAGATGTGTACGTGCATCGCGAAGGCTGTGCCGTCGGTGAAGTCGGGTTGCAGCCAGGGGTGGTGCAAGTGTTCCGGTGTGGCATCGGGCAGCAGCCATTGACTGGTTGCCGGTGACATGTCGATTTCGTCGACTCGGCGCACAACGATGCCTCCGAGGTCCCAGCCCAGGAAGGCCGGGGATATACGACTTGTGACCACTTTGAATCCATTCGTCTTGTTTGATCGCTGGTTCCGTGGTCGACTCTAGGACTGTCGGTCACCTTTCGTAAGTACGTACCTTTTTGTAAGCTGATGGCATGGCGGTGAGTGAGCAGTTCAAGGATGGCTTCGCCCAGCTTCCGGCAGGGTCTTTCGACAAGGACTGCCCGACGCGGCCGGTGATGGCCCAGGTGACCGGCCGGTGGGGTGCGTTGATCATCGCTGCGCTGGTTCCTGGACCGATGCGCTTCTCCGGCCTTCACCGGCACATCGGCGGCATCAGCCAGAAGATGCTGTCGCAGTACCTCAAGTCGGTGGTGCGGTACGGGCTGGTCGAACGCCTAGTGGAGCCGACCGTCCCGCCGCAGGTCACCTACAGCCTGACGCCACTCGGGCAGAGCCTGGCGCAGCAGCTGTGCGCGCTGCTGAGCTGGTTCAGCGCCAACACCCCGGCGCTGGAGGCCGCCCAGCAGCGCTACGACGCCGCCGATTCTCCGGCACGGTAACGGGTCGAGGGACTGCTTGCCGGTGCACCATCGGCCTCCCTGCCGCGGTCCGACCTGACTTGTGAAACATGCCCAAGCCACGTTGAAGATCCGTTGCCCGCTGAAGTCATGCTCATGTCGGTTCCGCCCCAGGGGATTGTCCTGGAAGATCCTCTGCCGGCGAAGCAACGGACCGCCACGCCGGTTGGAACCCGACCCGGCGACCGCTCCCATCGTGGGCCGGATCTTCTGGGAGTTCCTCCACGGTCAGGGGCTCTATTGGCCCGCTACCGGACGACTCTGGACGCGGGTGGAGCCGAGACCCGAGCCGAGCGGCTGAAGGCAGAGGGCCGGCTACGGGCCATCACCAGGAAGAGGGAGATCAGTGAAAAGGAAATCGCAGAGATGATCCCTCGCTTGGCCGAGATGGCCAAGGTCATCAAGAAGGCGGACCGGCCGACCTGAACGACCTCTATACGCAGATGGGCCTGCACCTCGTCTACGACCCTCTGGAGAGAGCGGTCGCAGTTGAGGCCAGGCCCAACATGTACCGGAGTGCGTGTCCGAGGGGGGTCTGGAACCACATCACTATTCATCTTGGTGATCGCGTTCCTGGTCGGGGCCGATGGCCCGACGCCTGGCTGGCGAGACCGCCCCGCTGACGGCCGCGGAACGCCGGCAGATGACCGCCCCCGAGCGCGTGGAGGCCGTCAACGCCGCCCGCAACACCCTGATCCAGGCCGCAACCGGCCTGGTCGTCATCGGCGGCGTGGTCTTCACCGTTCAAGGCCTGCGGTACACCGCCGAGTCCCTGGAGACCTCCCGCCAGGCCCAGCTGACCGCGGAGCAGGGATCTCGCCCTCCTGCGCGGGGCGGACCTGGGTCGGACCTGAACGGCGCGGGCCTGTCAGCGGAGGTCCAGTACGACCTTGCCGGTGACACCGCTTTCCACTGCTTCGTGTGCGGCCGCTACGTTGTTGAGTTCGAAGGAGTGCACGGGGAGAGGCGAGAGCAGGTTTTGCTCCAGCGCCGAATTGATGTCGGTGGCTGCGCGCAGCAGCGCGTCCCGCGGTTCGGTAAGGAACAACGCGAACCTCAGCACGAGGTTCGGCCACATCAGCCGGAACACCGGCAGTGTCGGATCCACCGGCTGCGCCGCATAGGTGACGATCGTCGCCCCTGGGGCGGCGACGGCCAGGTCCAGTTCGAGGTTGTCGGTAAGTGCGACCTCGATGATCCGGTCGACGGGTCCGGCTCCGTCGAGGATCTGCCGCACGGCGTCGGCGTCGCGGTAGTTCACGACGAGGTCCGCACCGGCGGCGCGGGCGAGTGCCGCCTTCTCCGGTCCGCTGACGGTGGTCACGATCCGCGCGCCGGCGATCTTGCCGAGTTCGATCGCGTAGTGGCCGACGGCTCCCGCTCCGGCCGCGACGAGCACTGTGCTGTCTTCCGGTGAGCCGTCGGCGTGCAGGCACCAATGCGCGGTCATGGCCGGAATGCCCAGGCTGGCACCCAGTTCATCGGACGTCCCCTCCGGCAACCGGACCGCCTGTTCGGACGGCACCACGGTCCACTCGGCGGCGGTTCCCCACGGTGTGCCGGAGCCGGCCATCCAGATCCACACGCGTTCGCCGATCCGGCTCGTGTCGACGCCCGCGCCGACCGCATCGACCACGCCCGTGCCATCTTGGTGCGGGATGCGGCCGTGGTGCTCGCCGACAGGCCCGAAGTCCTCAGGGGATGAGTTCGTCCGCATCCACATGTCTCCGGGGTTGATCGCGGAGAGCGTGACGCGGACACGCACCTGGCCGGGACCGGGTTCTGGCTGTGCGATGTCGAGCACCTGCAGCACGGTTTTCGCAGGACCGTTGGTGGCGAAGAAAGCTGCCTTCATTGTTTCGTGTTCTCCGACGCATTTGATGTGGTAACCGAGCCTGGAGCTAGAGAGTGGCTGTGATGCGGCGCATGACCGACTCCAGGTCGCGCTCGCCTTCCGGTGTCTGCACGCCGTGTTCCAGGGCACGCGTCATGAGCTGCGGGGGCAGGGGCCCGCTCACGAGCTCGGCCCACGCGTCGTGCTCCGCCTTCAGACCGTCCGCCAGGTCCATCGGCGGGACCAGCCTCTTCGCTGCGGCGATGAGCTCCGGTGAGAGCGCGGCGATCTTCTTTGCCATCTGGTCGACGACGACGTCGAGTTCAGGCGCGGGCACCGCGCGGTTGATCCAGCCGTAGGCGGCGGCCGTATCGGCGTCCACCAGGTCGGCGGTGAGCAGCAGTTCGAGAGCGCGGTTCCGTCCGACCCGCTCGCGCAGGTACTGCGTTCCCCCGCCACCCGGAACGATGCCCATCAGCACCTCGGTCTGGCCGAGGCCCGCGGTCTCCCTCGCGGCGAAGGTCAGATCGGCCGCCGCGACGAACTCGGCGCCGCCAGCACGGGCCTTGCCGGCGAGCTTGACGATCGTGACCTGCGGCTGGTGACGGAGCAGTTCACCGACCCCCTGGAACAGGTTGGCATCCGGGTTCCGGTCGGCGATCTCCTGCAGGTTGTCCATCTCGTCAAGGATGTGGATGTCGACGTGAGCCAGGAAGAACTCTGGGTTGGCACTGGAGAACACGATGACGCGGACCGAGTGGTCCTCGCGCAACGCGCCGAGCACCTCGTGCAGTTCACGGATCAAGGTCCCGCTGAGGACGTTGACCGGAGGATTATCGAGCGTGATCCACGCCACTCTCCCGTCGATGTTGACGTCGAGCGTTGTGTACGTGTCCAGGTTCACGGGGTCCTCAAGGTTGTCGATAGGCCGGTAGGTTTGCAATGCATACCTACCCTGGTCCACGCGCCACGACTGATCAATAACGCACTTTCCGAGCACTAAGGATCCTCATGGACACCACCTCATCGCCCACGCCCGCCGAGGCTCCGCGCTTCAGCGCCGACTGCCCGAGCCGGCCGATCCTCGATCAGATCGCCGACAAGTGGTCCATGATGGCGATGGAGGTCCTGGAACAGCCGACGCGGTTCAACGAGATCAAGCGGCAACTGGACGGCGTGACGCAGCGAGTGCTCACCCAGACGCTGCGCCGCCTGGAACGCAACGGCCTGATCCGACGCCGGGTACTTGAGACATCGCCGATCGGCGTGGAGTACTCCCTCACGTCTCTGGGCAAGTCTTTCCGCGGGCCGTTCATCTGCCTGCTCAGGTGGACGATCGAGCACAGCGACGAGGTCATGGCCGCGCAAAGCGGGTACGATGAGCAGTCGTCACAGGTTGGCCGGGGTGGCCATGTCCAGTGACTGGTGCGGCCGCTGGTGGTTGTAGCCCGCGACCCGGCCGTCGGTGGCTTCCTGTGCTGCGGTGAGGGACCCGGCGCCTGGGACGGTCGCCGTCGACGATCTCCCGCGAGCTGCGGCGCAACGCCTCGACGCGGACGTATGACGTGGAATACCGGGCGACGGTCGCGCAATGGCATGCCGAGCGCCGGGTTCGGCGGCCGAAGACCGCCAAACTTGCGGCTAACCAGCAACTGCGCGAGTACGTGCAGGAGCGGCTGGCCGGACAGGGCGCGCCCGCACCCGGCGCAAGAACGGCGGCCACGTGACGCCTGAAGTTCTGATCAGCGAGCGGCCCGCCGAGGCCGACGACCGCGCGGTCCCGGGCCACTGGGAAGGTGATCTCATCATCGGCACCGGCAGGTCGGCGATCGGCACCCTGGTGGAACGTACGACCCGGTTCACCCTGCTGTTGCACCTGCCCCAGATGGAGGGCTACGGCCTTCAGGAGCGGGTGAAGAACGGTCCGGCACTGGCCGGCCGCGGCGCCGAGGCCGTGCGAGACGCGATCACCAAGGAGATCACCGGGTTGCACCCAGCTCATTGGCCCTCATCTCCTGTGGGGTTGGGGGGCGGAGTACGGCGATCCGCTGCGTCGTGCGCGCCTCTGGCGACGCCCTGCGAGGGGTAGACGGGAGGCCGGAACATGACCGGCGGGACCGGTGGGCGGGCAGGCGGTGAAGGACTGTTCTGGGTGCGGAGCCGGTACATCTGGGCCAGCCCGGCGGGGCCGTTGGCGTAGTAGGTCTCGCGCGGGTGGCCGTATACCGGCGTCGTCGGGGGAACCGGACCGGACGGCCGCGGCGGCGTCCGGTACTTGCCCTGGACGGCAGGAGCGGATGGAGCGTGCTTGACCGGGGCGGCCTCCCAATCCGCCGGGTTCACCGGGCGGCGGGCGGCCACGGGCGCGTGTTTGGCAGGGCCGGGCCCACCTCGGGCCGCGGAGGCGGCGGTTCCGGTCAGGGCAGTCGCGCCGGCAGCGGCAGCCGTACCAGCAGGACCGGCGGCGAGCGCCGGAAGCGCTCGGCTGGCCATCGTTCTCCCGGCCATCGCGTGGGCGGCGGCCACGTGCCCGGCGACCCGAGGCGTGCTGCTCCGGCGTCCACCCGGGCGGAGGTGCAGGGCGGCCAGGACGGGCGAGGTGAGCTTGTAGGCCAAGGCGTACTTGACCATCCGCCCGATCGTCGAGTGGCCGCCGACCCCGGCGAAGATCCGACGGGAGGTCCAGCCGGGGATGCGGATCAAGATGATCAGCTACTACCGCTGCCGATACCCGGCCGAGTACGCCCTGGCCAACGACGTCGATCACCCCAAGGTCGTCTACCTGCGCGAGGCCGACGTGCTCGATCACCTCGATGCCTGGCTGACACTGGCGTTCGCACCCAAGCGGCGTGAGCAGACGATTCAGGCACTCGCCGACCACTGCCAGGACGCCCCCGACAGCGTCAGCGAAGCGGCTCGAATGAAGATCGCCGAATGTGACCGCAAGCTCGCTCAGCACCGAGCGGCGCTCGAAGCGGGTGCCGACCCGGTGCTGGTCACCCAATGGATTGCCGAGACCCAGACACAGCGCGTCGCCGCACAGGCACAGCTGCGCCAGGCGAGTGGGCGGCGCCGCATGAGCAAGGAGGAGATCGATGCGGTGGTGACAGCGCTCGGGGACCTCGTGAAGGTCCTCCAAGAAGCCGATCCGGTCGACAAAGCCGACATCTACTCACAGATAGGGCTCAGATTGACGTACCGACCCCAGAAACGACTTGTGGAGGCTCAGGTGATCCCTGGCCTCCACATGTGCAAAAGGTTTGTGTCCGAGGGGGGAGACGAACCAACTGCACATCCCTTCGCTCTCACCACCCGCTTCCTGCTCGGTCAGAGGTGAGCGGTTGTGGAAACCGATCTCTCCCTGGCTGTGCGCCGCATCCGGCGTACGACGATCGCAGGTGTCGCGCTACTGGCGCTGATCGCGGCGGTCGTGTCGTTCAGGCACATGCACGAGCTCTGCCTCCGCTACGGTGAGGACCACCTCGCGGCGGTGCTCATCCCGCTCGCCGCCGACGGCCTGCGGCTGAGGTCCTACTTTCGGACCAGCTGTCAGGCCGAAGTCGTGACCTGGTCGACGGTGTTGCTCTTGTAGAGCATCGTTCCTCCTGCCTCGGCATCCCACCACTTGAGTCGGGCCCGGTACGACGTGTTCGGCTGCAGACCACCCCTCTTGCACGTGATCGTCTCGGGGTTGCCGTAGACGTACTGCCGTGGACCTTCCGAGAACTGGCCTCCGGTTGCGGTGGCCCACGATGCGCAGGAAACCCAGCCACTCTTTTGAGCGGGGTCGATCCGGGTCGTCCACTCGATCGAGGTTGAGGTCGGCGCCGCCGGCCCGGTGGACGTGGTCATAACCGGAGTGCCGGCGAACAGCCCGCCAGTCACCGCCCCGCGCCATGCCTGGATGCTCGCGTCGTCGCCGATCAGGGCGTACTGCGGCCACTCGTAGGAGTCGAAGTACGTGACGAAGCGCGCGTCAGCCGTGCTGCGCATCCACTTTGCGATGTCGTGAAGCATCGCCGGACGATTGACATGATCCCGCACTCCGAGTTCCGCGACGGCGTACGGCTTGTTCTGCGATCGGGCGACCTCAAGCCCCTGACGGCTCGCGTTGTGAGCGGCCATCGTCTCGGAGTTCGCCTCATCGAAGCCATATACGTCCCACGCCATGACGTCGACGTACGCCGAGCCGGGATAGTAGTCCTGCCAGTGCCTGCCGCTGCGCTCGCTGAGCGTCCAGTCCATCAAGATCGTAGTGGCGAAGAGCCGTGGGTTCCCGGCTTCGCCGGCAAGGCCGTCGATACGCCTCCACGCCGCTTTGTAGTCCTCCGCGGTGAACCGCCCGTCGCCGATCTCGTCTTCGGGTTCGTGGTAGAAGCACCAGAAGACATCCCGGTCCCGCGGGGCACTCGCGAACCACGAACGCAGATATGCGTCGTACTTGCCCGCTGCCACGTCCTTGGGAGGGTACTTGAACGACACGACGGTCGTCCGGCCCGGCGTGTTGAGCTTTGCGTCAGTCCACGCCCCTGGGGCGCCGGGATAGAAGACGCGCAGAGCCGGGAGCCTGCCCTGCCGGGCATCGGCGGCCGCCAACGCCTCGCTGAACGTCTGCCCCGGCGGTTGATAGACGGAAGCCCCGAAGAGCGTAGGTGTCTTCGCACGTGCCGGCGCCTGCAGGCCGAACAGCACGGCAGCGACGGCGGCGAGCGCCGCGACGATTCGCCTCACAAGCGTTCCTTCCCTCCATGGCCGAGCCAATCCCGGCCTCCTTGCTCTATGTGATCTTCAGGCGACGCGGCCGTCTCGTGGTGGGGCAGGACGAGGGCGGCTAGATCTGGCTTCCAAGCGGGCGGAGCACCACGCCGAGCACCTGCTCGGCCCGCACCGTGCCGAACTGGCGGGAGTCCCAGCTGAAGTCGGCGTTGTCGCCAAGGACGACGAGCCGGCCTGGACCGACGACGCCGTCGGGCCGCCGAGCCCATTCGGGCAGGAACGCGGGTTCCGCATCGCCCGCCACGGCAACGACCCGCTTGATCACCAAGGGTGAGCCGAGGGTGTCGGCAGAACCGCCTGCTCTGCACGGCCCCGGCTCGGTGACCACCACAATGTCGCCCTTGCCTAGCGTCTCCGCAGGCACCCGTCGCACCAGCACCCGATCTCTATGCCGCAGGGTCGGTGCCATGCTGGGCCCGCTGACCGATACCACCACCAGGCGCCGCCGGAGCACCATGACAGCGATCGCGGCGGCGAGTGACAACCCTCCCATGCTGATCAGGACGGCGATCATACGAGTGCCTCCGGGTCCGAGGAGCGATAACCGGCCGCTTGCAGCGCGAAGAGCCGCGCATACTCGCCGTCACGCGCCAACAGGTCGACGTGGGTGCCGCACTCGACAACCCGCCCGCCGGACAGGACGACGATCACGTCGGCCTCCCGCACCACCCCCAGCCGGTGTGAGATGAGCACGCTGGTCAATCCGCTTCTGTGCGCGCGGAGCCGTGCGTGTACCTCATGCTCGGCCTCCGCGTCCAGAGCGGAGCTCGGTTCGTCAAGAACGAGGAGGTCTGGCTTGTCGAGCACGAGGCCGCGAGCGATCGACAGCCGCTGCCATTGCCCTCCGGAAAGAACCACCCCGGTCTCCGGGTCGGCTCGGTCGGCTTCCGAGAAGAAGATCCGGGTGAGCATCGTCTCGTAGCCCTGACGGAGCGTGGCGATGACGTCGTGCACACCGGCCTGCCGTGCCGCGCGCTCAATCCGGGGGAGATCCGACAGCGCAGTCGGGTCTCCGATCCCGATGTTCTCCCTCGCCGTCAGATCGTACGATGTCGCGTCCTGGAAGACGGCGCGGATCCGGCGCCTCAATTCCACTGGGTCGAGGTCGCGCAGGTCTGTGCCGTCCCAGAGGATCGCCCCGCGGGTCGGGTCGTAGAAGCGGCACAGGAGCTTGATCAACGTGGTCTTACCCGCACCGTTGAGCCCGACGACGGCGGTTGCGCATCCAGCCGGGAGCGTGAGGTTCACCCCGCGCAGCACCCAGGGCTGGTCGTCGGCGTAGCGGAACCACACGTCACGCAATTCGATGCCGCGTTGCAGCGGCGATGTCGGCAGCGGCTCCCGGCGGACCGGCAGGTCTGGGCCGGCGTCGACAACGGCCAGGTAGCGGCCGAAGAGCGCTAATGCCTGGTGCACCGTCACCGCTTCGGTGACCAGGCCGGCGAGAGCACCCTGGACGGAACCCACCGCGGCGACCACGAGTGCCACGTCGCCGACGGTCAGCGTTCCGACCACGGCCGAGCGGACCACCCACAGCAGCAGGGTGCCCGCCACGGTGGCTCCCAGCACAGCCAGCCCGCCCTGGACAGCCAGCTGGCGCCGGTCGATGCGGCGATGCGCGTCGTTGATCGTCCTTATCTCCGCCGCCATGCGACCCCAGAGGTACGGGCCGGCGCCGAACAGCCGTAGTTCCTTGGCGGTCTGCGGATTGGTCAGCAAGCTGGAGTAGAACAATTCTCTACGTTCGGCCTGGCCGATCTCGGTCACCATCGCCACTCGGCGCCTGCTCAGCGCGAGCTCGGCGAGCAAGGCCGGAACGGCGGCGAACACGACCGCGACGGCCACCCAGGGTTCGAGCATGAGCAGAGTACCTGCGAAGCCGCCCACCGTGACCAGCGCCTGAACAGCGCCGAGGCCTCCGTCCAGCACATCCCCAGGGCCGCCTGCACCGCTTGATCTGGCGATCTGCAGGCGGTCAAGGAACGCCGGATCCTCGAAGCGGCGAAGGCCCACGAAACGATCCACCGCGGCATAGAGACGCGAGTTGGCGAGAAGAAGCACTCGTCGGCGCGTCTCGGCCTGCAGGTAACGGACGGCGTGCGGTACAAGCGCGACGGCCACCCCGACGGCGACCAACGCGGCGGTCAGCCGGAGCACATCCAGCCACCGCACCGAGTCGGCCACGAGCCGGTCGATCACGAACTTGGTCAGCCACGCGGCCGTCGGCGGGGCGAGCCCGCTGAGGAGGGACAGCCCCAGGTAGGCCGTGGCCTGTGCGGGAGCGGCTTGTCGGGCAAGCGACAGCGCTCGCCTGGCGACATGTGGTGACATCAGTAGGGAATGGTCAGCCCGCAGCCGACAGGGCCGCGGCGTCATGATCGATGATGGCACCGAGCTGGTAGTGCGACGCGGCGACCAGGCCATTCGCTACCAGGATGAATGCGGGGAATCCGGTTACCCCGAACGCCTTCTGGACGGGCCCGTCGTCGGACTCCACCACCACCGTGGCCACGGGGTTGAGGCGCTCGACGGTCTTCGCGGCCTCCTCGCCGGTGCCCACGACGACGGCCAGCCGCGTGTCACGGCCTCCCGGCCGGCCGGTCGCGAACTCGACGAAGGCGGGCAGCTGCTCCTCGCACGGCGTACAGCCCGGGGAGAAGAAACCGACCAGCGGGCGAACGCCGAATGTGCCGAGGGTAACCGGCTCTCCATCAACCGTGACGGCCGTGAACTCGCCGATCGGCGAGCCGTCCGGGAGCGCGACTTCACCGAGCGGGAACGGACCTCCGTTCGGGGCGGTCCCGCCGCTGCGCAGGGTGGCCAGCTCCGCGGAGTGCTCACGCAACCGACGTATGACCCCGACACTGAGCAACAGGTTGAGGGCGCTCAGCATGCCGATGAGAACCATCGTCGCGACCACGTATGCCATCGGGTCTCCTTTAGGAAGTCGGAGAGGGTACGAAAAGCTCGACCAGGTCGTCCAGCAAGGTGACGATCACACCGCCCAGACCACCCGCGAGAAATGCGACAAGCCATCCCGACAGGGCCAGGGAACCAGCAGGTAGCACGAGGCCGGCCAGCGCGACGGCGACGAGCAGGAGATTACGCACCAGATGCCGACCGCTCAGCGGGGCAGGCGAAGCCCCGAAGCAGCGGCACGGCACCCCGCCACCGCGAGCGAGGACCACCGCCACCCCCGTGGTGAGCACGGCGAGCAGAGCGATCGCGGCGGCAAAGCCGGCCTGCCGGGTGAGCGGAACCGCCACCAGCACTGTGACGCAGCCCTCGGCGGCAGCGAGGGTGGTGGCGACGAATGCCGCCCGAGAGCGGCTGACCAGACGCATCGCGGCCAGGGATGCCGCGAAGGCGCGCAGGGCCCGCCCGCCGCGCAACTTGCTCACCCCAGAGGCGAGAAAGACCACTGCGAGCAGGCCCTGGCACCCTGAAACAACAAACGCCACTTAGCAGCCAGCGCCAACGTTCTTGCAGGGGCCGTTATACACCGAACCGTCGTCGTAGAGACACACCGTCCGCTTGTACAGGTAAATGCCGCGGCAGTAACAGGTGTTCTCCCGGCAGACGGTGGTGGCGCGTGCAGTCGTCTTGGGCGCGAGGGCGCCGACGAGACGGTCGGTGAAGCCGGTGATCCTTCGGGTCATCAGAGCCTCCTCCTGTGCAGCCGGCCGCCCGTCGCGAACCGGCTGCCTTCATCAAACCCGGCGGCCGGTCGGCGCACCATGACGCTCAGCCTGACGTTGAGCCGGAAGTTGATCACGACATAAGGTGTGGACGTTCACACGTGATCCAGGGAGGCGTCATCGTGGGGGACGCGTTTGGTGCACTGCTCCGGTCTCACCGGCTTCGTCTCCGCCTCACTCAGGAAGCGCTTGCTGAGCGTGCGGGTATCAGCTCCCGATCGGTTGCCGAACTGGAACGGGGTCGCGGCCGGAGTCCGCGGCCCCGTTCGTTGGAGCAACTGGCAACGGCGCTGGACCTGGACGGCCAGGAGCGGGAGGAGTTCATCGCCGTCGGCCACGCGCTGTTCTGGGCCAGCCGTACAGGCCGGCCAGACCGCAACCTGCAGGAAGAAGGCATTCCCGCCGCCAACCTGACGTGGAGGCAGCTGCCCGCAGACTTTCCGGACTTCGTCGGCCGCGACGAGGAGCTCGGGTTACTGGCTGCCATCCTCCACCCCGAGAACCACAACCCACGGCTGGCGGTGCTCTCCGGGCCACCAGGCGTCGGTAAGACAGCCCTGGCCGTACACGCCGGCCACCGGTTCTCATCGTGGTTCCCTGATGGGCATCTGTACGCGGCGCTACGCGGTGCCACCGCCGATCCCGCTGACCCCGCTGACGTACTCGCCCAATGGCTGCGGGCGCTCGGCGTGCAGGGATCGGCCTTGCCCGCTGGTATCGACGCGCGCGCCGCGCTGTTTCGGGACAGGCTGGCAGTACGGCAAGTGCTACTTGTCGTCGACGACGCAGGCGGGTACCGCCAAGTGGAGCAACTACTACCGGCCACGGGCGTCTCAGTAGTGGTCACCAGCCGATTGCCGCTGACCGGCCTTCCTGGCGTGACCTCTATCGACCTGCGGCCGCTGCCTGGCCCAACCGCTGTCAGGCTGCTGTGCCAGGTGGCCGGTGAGGATCGGGTGCGGGCCGAGCCCTCAGCAGCGGCCGAGCTGGTCTCGGCATGCGGCGGGCTGCCACTGGCCGTCCGGATCGCGGGAGCACGGCTGGCCGCGCGTCCGCACTGGACGGTTGAGGCCTTCAATGAGCGGCTGGCCGACGAACGTCGGCGACTTGACGAGCTGCGCCACGGCGACCTGGCCGTGCGTCCGGGGCTCCAGCTCGCCTATCACGGGCTTACCCCCACCGCCGCCCGAGCGTTCGCGCTGCTCGGTGAGCTGGGCGTGCCGTCCTTTCCGGAGTGGTCTGTGGCCGCCCTGCTGGGCGTCGACCCGGCCGCGGGAGCCGCTGTCCTCGAAGAGTTGCTCGACGCGCGGCTGCTGGAGGCGCTCGGCTCCGACCGGGCCGGCCAGCCGCGATATCGGTTCCACGACATTACCCGGATCTACGCGCGCGAGCGACGGGAAGCCGAGATCGACCAGGCCGAGTGGACGGCCGCGCTGTCCCGTGCCGCCACCGGCTGGCTGGCCCTGGCCCGGCAGGCTCAAGACCGCCTGGACTGCCTGCGCCTCTACCTCGACGACAGGGACCACACGGCGACCATCACCGATCAGCGGGCGTCCGCGGTCGCCGCCGACCAGCCTGTCGAGTGGTTCGAAGCCGAGCGGGAGACGCTGGCCGTGCTGGTGTCGGCCTGCGCCGAGGCAGGTCTGGCCGCGACGGCGCGCTGCCTGGCCGGCTGCAGCGCCGATTTCCACGAGCTGCGGGGATACTATGACGACTGGCAGCGGGCCATGAGCGTGGCGCAAGCCGCCTGCCGGCGGGCCAATGATCGGTCGGGTGAGGCGACGATGCTGCGCGGGCTCGGCAGCTGCCTGATTGAACTTGACGATTCGGACGCCGCCCTCTCAGCCCTGTACCCCGCACGGGCGCTGGCAGAAGAGATCGGCGATCTGGCCGGTGCTGCCTTGGCCGGCAGGGAAATCGGCTTCATGCTGAGCATTACCGGCCGTGTTCAGGAGGCAGAGGCTGAGCTGCGTGCGGCCGTCGAGGGGCTGGAACAGGCCAACCTGCCTCTCGCCAGGGCCCTTGCGCTCACGAGCCTCGGATTCCTGCTGCGAGAACGGGGTGAAACGGCCGGCGCCCTTGACGCCATCTATTCCGCACTGAGCATCGCCCGCTTGTGTGACGGACGCTCCACCGAAGCCTATGCCTTGCGAGTTCTCGCCGGCACTCTGCAGGTGTGCGATCGGCCTCAGGAGGCGGAGTGGGTGGCCCGCAAGGCCGCCACCCTCTTCGAGCAGATCGGTGACCTGATCGGCGCCGCGCAGAGCCTGCGGGCGCTGGGCGAGGCGCTGGCGCATGAACCACACCGGTTGGACGAGGCCGAAGAGGCGTTGACCGCTGCGGCCGCTCTGTTTCGTGACCAGGGATATCGCTGGGGACTGGCGCTCACGGAGCTGA
Source organism: Microbispora hainanensis (assembly GCF_006874475.1). Classification (GTDB taxonomy): domain Bacteria; phylum Actinomycetota; class Actinomycetes; order Streptosporangiales; family Streptosporangiaceae; genus Microbispora; species Microbispora hainanensis. The sequence continues at coordinate 374 of NZ_VIRM01000086.1, read as the reverse complement.
GCCTCGGCGAGATCGAAGCCCGCCATGGTGACCCCCGAGCCACCGAGCGACTCCGCCAGTCCCTGGAGTACTGGACCGACGAGCAGGTCCCAGCCCTACAAGCGCGCACGCTCGTCGCCCTCGCAGCCGCCTGCGAGCAGCGGGGCGACCCCTCCGCGCGCGAGCTGCTCATGCAGGCGTACGAGCTCTACCAGGCGCTGAAAGCGCCCGCTGCGGCCGAGCTCGCGGTGCGGCTCGGGATACTCGAAGGCACCACGTCGCCGACATGAGCGGGCTTCCCAGCTTCATCGCCTTCGAGACGAAGCGCCGCGACAGCGTAGCGATGTTTCTCACCGTAAGGATTGGTGGTCACGGTGAGACCAGCGGTTGCGTGC
>NZ_VIRM01000085.1 GCF_006874475.1 Microbispora hainanensis | reverse complement strand
ATCGGGGTCGAGCACCGCCCGCAAATGGCGGCCGGCCTTGGCCACCTCCGCCGCCCCCGCCTTACCCGCCAGCTCCACCAAAATCGGCTCCGCCAGTGAGGCCTGCTCATCCGACAGCCCGGCGACAGCGGCGCAGATGGCCTCCACCACCCCCGCCGCCAACTCACCCACGGCGAACTTCTCCCGCACCTGAGGGAGGCGCGGCAGCTCAGCCCCCAACATGAGCAGGCGGCCCGCACCCCCCACCGTCATCCCGGCGGCGGTACGCAACCACGACCTGGTGGAGGCATGCCCATGCTGCTTGGCCTGACCGGTCGCATGCACCCGGCCGACGCGGTCGGCCAGGGCGCAGGTGATCCGGTCGCGGGCGAACAGCAACTCCTCCGCCTCGGCAAGGCACATGTCCACATCGTCGGGAAGCGGGACCAGCGCCAGCTCCTGCGCCACCTCACGAACAGACCCCACCACCACCCACGACGACCGGACACGGCCGCGACCACGGCCACCCACACCGGCGGCATCACCACGGGCGGCACCCGCGTCAGAAGCACCAGCGCCGTCGGCAGCTGCACGGGCGGCACCAGTGTCAGGCCCATCCGCACTATCAGCAGCCTCACCCGCGGCGCCCGTGCCCGCGGCGCCCGTGCTTGCGGCGCCCGTGCTTGCGGCGCCGGGCGCGTCGGCGTGCTGCCGGGCATCAAGGCCGATGATCGGGAAGGGGGCCCGGGCGGATGAACCGTCGGACGACCACAGCGGGGAATTGGCGATCAGACGGTCCCACCACTCACCGTCGCCATCGTTCGAACGACGAAGGCGCTCAGGATCAATGTCGAACAGATCCATCACACCCTCCTCTCTCGATTCGAACTGATGTATGGATTCTTTCACGCTGAGTGAGCATGAAGCAAGCCGGTGGGACGATGAGCTGGGATCACAGGCGAGGCGGAAATCCGGGCCGGCTACTCGCCGTCACCACTGACGGCTCGCTCGTACGACCGGAGCGTCTCGACGAACATGCGCCGCTGCTCGCTCGTCAGCGGCTCCAGCGCACGTCGCCAGGCATGGGCGCCACGAGCGAGCCAGGCGTCGACCGCCTCCCGGTTGGCCTCGGCGATGCTCACGATCGTGCGGCGGCGGTCCGCGTCGTCCTCGCGGCGGTCCACGACGCCCTTGCGACTGAGGTCGCCCACCATCAGGCTCACGGTGGCCGGGGCGACCTCCAGGCGGGCGGCGAGCTCGTTCACCGTGAGCGGGCCGTCGAACAGCAGGTAGGACAGCAGCGACAGGTGGCGCGGCGCCAGGTCGAGCGTCCGGAGCGACTCCGGGACGGGCATGCGCTTGGCGCGCCCCACCAGACGCGGCATCAGCAGCAGGAGGGTACGTATCCCCTCGTCCAGGCTCAGTCCGTCATCCGTTGACATATATTGATCTCCAAAATAGCTTTGCTATCAAAGCAAACACTTCTGAGGCTCGGGAGCCATCGTCGCATGTCCGAATGGAACGACAAGATCATCGAAGAGTTCCGGGCGAACGCCGGCACGGTCGGCGGCCCGTTCGAGGGGGCATCGCTGCTCCTGCTCACGACCACCGGAGCCAGAACGGGCGCCGCCCGGACGAACCCGGTCGCCTGCCTGCGTGACGGGGACAGATTCCTGGTGTTCGCCTCCTACGCGGGCGCGCCGCGGCATCCGGACTGGTATCACAACCTGCTGGCCAATCCCACGGTGACCGTCGAGGTGGGCGACGGGACGGCGATCGAGACGTTCACCGCCACGGCCACACCGCTGTCGGGCGAGGAGCGCGACCGCATGTACGCCCGGCAGGCCGAGCTGGCGCCGGTCTTCGCCGACTACCAGGAGAAAACCTCCCGCGTCATCCCCGTCGTCGCCCTCTATCGGCGGGACCCTGAACGCGCCCGGGCCCTCGGCGACGAGCTGGTGCGGATCCACGACGGGCTGCGGACGGAGATGGCCGCGCTGCTGGCCGCGCTCGAGAACGCGGTCGAGGACGGGGTTGAGGACGGGGTCGAGGAGGCGCTCGGCACGGGCACCCCGCTGAGCCTGCCGGGCCGCGGCCTGGAGGAGGCGCTCCGGGAGCGCTGTTTGTCCTTCTGCACGAACTTCCACCAGCACCACGTCAATGAGAACGAGCGGGGATTCCCCCTGCTGGAGCGGGCGTACCCCGGGCTGGCCCCGACCCTCGACCGCCTGCGCGAAGAGCACGTACGGCTGGCCGAGATCAGGGAGGACCTGCGCGCGGCGGTCGGGGAGGCGGGCACCGGCGACCCCGCCGTCCTCAGGGACCGGCTCACCCGCCTCTCGGCAGAGCTGGAGGCCCACTTCGCCCGCGAGGAGGAGCAGCTCCTCACCGCACTGAACGCGATCTAAGCAGCCTGTGACAAATGCCGCCCGTCGCGAGCGGGAATCCAGGTGAACGCATCGCGAGGCCGACCCCGCGCAGCAGGGCTTGGTAGTCAGCCGTGACCTACGACTTTCCGGACTCGTGATCGGCCACGATGGCGTCGATGCGGGCGGCGAGCTTGTAGTCGAGGTCGGTCAGGCCTCCGGCGTCGTGGGTGGTCAGCGCCAGGTGGAGGGTGCGCCATCGGATGTCGATATCGGGATGGTGGTTGAGCGCCTCGGCCTGCTCGGCGATGTCGTTCACGATCGCGATGGCCGTACGGAAGTCTCGGGCGACCACGGTCCTGCGGATCGTGTCTCCCTCGCGGCGCCATTCGGAAGCCTCGTACATGAGATCAGGACATCACGAAACTCGGCCGATTGTGTAGATTCGCCGCGTGGATGAGCAGGTGGATGAGCAGGTGGGCGAGCAGGTAGGCGAGCAGGTGGACGCGCTGCGGCGGGAGCTGTGCGAGTACGGGCGGCGGGCGGCGGCCCTCGGCCTGGTGATCGGTACGTCGGGCAACCTGAGCGCCCGCGACGGTGACCTGGTCGTCGTCACGCCCTCGGGCGTGGCGCTCGACCGGCTGCGCCCGGAGGACTGTCCCGTGGTCGGCCTCGACGGGCGGGTCGTGCGGGGGGAGCGCAAGCCCTCCTCCGAGACGCCGATGCATCTCGCGCTGTATCGGGAGACGGGAGCCCGGGCGGTCGTGCACACCCACTCGGTCTTCGCGACCGTGGTCGCCTCGACCATGACCGAGCTGCCGCCGATCCACTACAACGCCCTGCTGCTCGGCGGCGCCGTCCGGGTGGCCCCGTACGCGACGTACGGCACGCCGGAGCTGGCCCGCAACGTGATCGCGGCGATCGAGGGCAGGCAGGCCGCTCTGATGGCCAATCACGGCGCGGTGACGATCGGCGGCGGCGATGAAGGCGGCCTGGAGCAGGCGTTCGAGGCGACCCGCCTGCTGGAGTGGCTGTGCGAGGTCTACGTCCGTGCCCTCGGGGTGGGCCGGCCCACGGTGCTCACCGAGGACCAGCTCACCGCCGTCATCGAGCGCGCCCTGCAGGGCTGACAAAACCGGCTAGACGAAACCGGCCACACGAGACCGGCTAACCGAGACCGGCTAACCGAGGACGACCTTCCGGGCGAGGCCGAGCGGGAGGCCGCCGGAGCCCGCGATCGTGTCGTGGAAGGTCCGCAGGTCGCCCGTGTAGTCCGCCCGGATGCGCTCGATCTCCAGCGCGCCCGTGAGGTAGGACGGCGCCTGGGTGGGCCAGGCGCAGTAGCGGCTGACCTCCCCGGCGGCGGTGCCCGGCGACAGCGACGCCTTCGTGGTCAGGAACTCCTCCGCCTGCTCGATCGACATGTCGTCGCAGTGCAGCGCGGTGTCGACCACGATCCGGGCGGCCCGCCAGATGCGGCAGTCGAGGTGGGCGAGCTCGGTCTGGGGCGTGTCGAAGTAGCCCTGCTCGTGCATGAGCTTCTCGACGTAGAGCCCCCAGCCCTCCACGAAGTAGGGCGTACGGAAGATCTTGCGGGCGCGGTGCGGGTTGCCGGCCATCCAGGACAGGTGCCAGTGGTGGCCGGGGTATGCCTCGTGCACGCTGATCGAGGGCATCTGGGGGCGGGAGTTGGTCCGCAGCCGCTGCCGCACCTGCTCCTCGGTGAAGCCGTCCGGCGTGTACGGCACGAAGAACACGCCGTCGCGCGAGGACGACAGCGGCGGCGGGGCGAGATAGCTGGCCACGGCGATGATGGGCCGCTGGAACTCCGGAGACGGCTCGACCCGGCACACCTCCCCCTCGGGGAAGGTCACCAGGCCGCGCTCGCGGACGAACTCGCGCGCCCGCAGCGTCTCGGCCTCGTATTCGGCGCGCATGGCCTCCAGGGTCGGCGGGTGGTCGTCCATGAGCGACTCCATCGCCTCCCGCCAGCTCCCGGACCCGAGGCGGGCGGCGACCTCCGTCATCCGCGTGTCCAGCTCGGCCCAGGCCTGGCGGCCCTTCTCGTGCAGCTCCGCGGCGCCATAGCCGAGCATCTCCTGCTCGCGCAGCAGCGCGGAGTAGAGCTCCTCGCCCATCCGCCAGGTGCCCCTGGCCTCGAAGCCCTCCAGGAAGCGGACCAGTCCGTCGAACGCGCCGGCGGCGGGCTCGGCGGCCGCGGCCAGCCGTGCCCGCAGGTCGGGGTCGCCGACCAGCGCGGGCAGCGTCTCGGTCAGGAAGCGGCGTCCCGTACGCGCCTGGTCGAGGCCGCGCTTGACCAGCAGGCCGGCGGCGAGGTCGGGGTCGAGGTTGGCCTGGCAGGCGGCGAGCACGGCGGGCACCTCGGCCAGCCGCGCGACGGCGGCGTCGACCAGCTCGGCCTCCGGCTTGAGGCGCTGCTGGAACGGCGTGAACATCGACGCGAAGATCACCCCGAGGTAGGCGGCCGGTTCGCGCCGCCACTCCGGCCAGCGGGCCTGCGCGATCTCCCCGCGCAGGTGCGCGGCGACCAGGTCCCTGTCGATCTCGTCCTCGGGACTCTCGGGCGTCGCCTCCGACAACTTGCGCAGCCACTCCTCGGCCGCCCGCTCCCTCGCCATGAAGGCGCTCGCGCTGAGGTCGCCCAGCGTGCGGTCGTATCCGTCGGCCCCGAGAAGGGATGCCCTGACCGGGTTCTCGGCCAGGTACCAATCGATGAACTCGTCCACCAGCGTCATAGCGCTCGACTCTATCCGCGACACTTGGGTAGAAGCCCCCAGATAAGGAGCGATTGGTGCCCCTGCAGATCACCGGCGCCCCCAGCGACCCCGACCTGATCCGGCTGCCGTGGGACGTCCCCCTCGAAGAGTGGCCCGTCCACCACCTGGTGACGCTGCCCCGCGGCATCTCCCGTCACGTGGTGCGCTTCGCCCGGCTCAGCGGCCGGGTGTACGCGATCAAGGAGATCAGCACCCGGTATGCCAAGCGGGAGTATCAGCTGCTGTGGGACCTGGCGCGGCACGACGCGCCCGCCGTCGAGCCGGTCGCCGTCGTCACCGGCAGGACCGCCCCGGACGGCACCGAGCTCGACTCGGCCCTGATCACGCGGCACCTGCAGTTCTCGCTGCCCTACCGCGGGGTGCTGTCGGGCTCGGTGCGGCCCGACACGCTGACCCGCCTGCTCGACGCGCTCGCGGTCCTGCTCGTACGGCTCCACCTGACCGGCTTCTACTGGGGCGACTGCTCGCTGTCGAACACGCTGTTCCGGCGGGACGCCGGGGCGTTCGCGGCCTATCTGGTGGACGCCGAGACCGGCGAGCTCCACCCGGCGATCAGCGAGGGCCAGCGGTCGCACGACATCGACGTGGCGCACGTCAACATCTACGGCGAGATGCTCGACCTGGAGGCGGGCGGGCTGCTCCACCCGACCATCGACCCGCTGGCCTTCGCCGAGCAGCTCGTCGAGCGCTACCACCGGCTGTGGGACGAGCTGACCGAGGACGAGATCATCGAGGAGGTCGACTGGCACCGCGTGGATCAGCGGGTGCGACGCCTCAACTCGCTCGGCTTCGACGTCGCGGAGATGATGGTGCGCCGCAAGGCCGGTACCTCCCGCCTGATCGTCCGGCCCAAGGTCGTGGACGCCGGGCACCACCAGCGCCGCCTGCTGCGCCTGACCGGCCTCGACGTGGAGGAGAACCAGGCCAGGCGGCTGCTCAACGACCTCGACTCGTTCCGGGTGTCCACCGGCCTGCGGCACGAGGACGAGGCGATCGTGGCCCACCGCTGGCTGGCCGAGGTGTTCCAGCCGGTGGTGAACGCGATCCCGGGCGACCTGCGGCGCAAGCTGGAGCCGGCCCAGCTCTTCCACGAGGTGCTCGACCACCGCTGGTACATGTCGGAGGCCGCGGGCAAGGACGTCGGCCTGGAGGCGGCGGTGCGGTCCTACGTGGACAACGTCCTGGTGCACAAGCCCGACGAGAAGGCCGTCATCGTCACCTCGGATCCCCTGTCTCCGTGACCAGGCTCGCAAGATACTGGGCCGCCTCGGGAATCCGGTCCTCGCCGAAGACCCGGATGCCGTTCAGCTCCAGCAGCGCGGTCGTCACGCCCTGCCCGGGGGTGGTCCTCCCCCGGTGGCTTCCGTCGTAGATCCGCAGGGACCCGCACGACGGGCTGCCCTCCTTCAGGATCGCGACCCGTACGCCGCAGGACCGGGCGACGGCGAGGGCCTGCCGTGCCCCGGAGACGAACGCGGCGGTCACGTCGTCGCCCTCCGGGGTGAGGATCCGCGCCTCGCCCGCCAGGACGGCCGCGCCGCCCGCGCCGCCCTCGATCTCGGCGGGCGGCCGGGGAACGGGCAGCCCGCCCTCGACCTCGGGGCAGAACCGCACCAGCCGTCCCTCGGCGCGCCAGCGGGCGAGCAGGTCGTCGTCGCTGGTCTTGGCCCCGCCGTCGTAGCGCACCCGGCTGCCGAGCAGGCAGGCGCTGACGAGAATCCGTTCCACACCTCCCATTCTCGCCACCGTACGGCGGTGCACGCGCCGGCCCCGACGACATGAGGAAAGCTCACGAAAATCGGAATTACCATTCCGAGAGGAAGAATTCTTATTCTTCCGGACTAATCCGTTTATCCGAGCCGTTTTCGGCCCGGGATGCCCGTCCACCTGCTCCTCTAGTGTTGGCCGCGCTGCACCGGCTGTGCGGGAAAGGGTGTCTCGGTGGATCTGCGCCACGTACATCACGACGTACATCACGACGTACATCACGACATACACGACGGCATACACGAGGAACTCGTCGTCCTGCGTGAACGCGCGCCCGAGATCACGGGAGCGCTCACCTGCACGATCGACGGCATGCTCGTGACGACGGACCTGACCGCCGACACCGAGCAGACCGCGGCGCTCACGTCGGCGCTGCTGTCGCTGAGCCGGAAGATGACCGATCTCGCCAGGATCGGGCTGCTGAAGGAGACGCTGATCTCCGGCACCCAGGGACACACCGCGTGCTACGCCGCGGGCCCCACGCTCGTCCTCGCCGTTCGCACGGGCCAGAGAGCCGATCTCGGCCTGCTCCGGATCGAGGGGCTCAGGGCGGCGAGCAGGATCGCCGCCCTCGTCGAACGCGGATGACCACCCGCCCCGTCACCCCCTGCCGGTCAGCTCGGCGATCGCCTCCGCCATGGCCGGCCAGAGCGGGCGGGGCAGGTCGTGGCCCATTCCCGGGAAGGTCAGCAGCTTCGCGCCGGGGATGGCGTCCGCGGTCGCGGTCCCGCCTTCGAGGGTGACCAGCGGGTCGTCCTCGCCGTGGATCACCAGCGCGGGCGCCGAGAGCCCGCGCAGCCCTTCCGTACGGTCGCCCGACCTCCGGATCGCGATGAACTGCCGGGCGGTGCCCGCGGGGTCGAACGCCCGGTCGTAGGCCTCCCCGGCCAGGCGGGTGATCCACTCGACGTCCATCTCGTAGCCGGGGGAGCCGATGACCCGCGCGTTCTCCAGGGCGCGGGCGATCGCCCCGTCGCGGTCCTGCGGGGCGGGCGCCGTCAGCACCGCCATGGCCTCCTCGGTCGCCTGTCCCACCCGGGGCCCGGGCGTGGACATGATCGAGGTCAGCGTACGGACCCGGGCGGGGTGGCGGACGGCGAGGGCCTGGGCGATCATGCCGCCCATCGACGCGCCCACCACGTGGGCGCTGTCCCAGCCCAGCACGTCCATCAGGGCGGCCGTGTCGTCGGCCATGTCGTCCAGGAGGTACGAGGGGGCGGGCGCGTCGCCGTCCGCCGGGGTGAAGTGGGTGGACAGGCCCACGTCCCGGTTGTCGAACCGGACGACGCGGTGACCCGACTCCACGAGCAGGCCGATGAACTCCTCGGGCCAGCTGATCATCTGTGCTCCGAGCCCCATGATGAGGACGACGGGACGTCCCCCGGGCTCGCCGAACACCTCGTAGCAGATCTCGATGCCGTTAGCCGTCGCACGCATGCGAGCCAGAATTTCATTCGGTTTGCCCTGCCGCAAGCGGCACCTGACCAGATCTGTACGGTTATGTGATGTGGCGTCGCAAATGACCCGCCGGCGGCGGCGACTCGTCCTGCTCATCTGCTGCATGAGCCTGCTGATCGTGTCTCTCGACAACACGATCGTCAACGTCGCCCTGCCGTCGCTCGGGCACGACCTGCACGCGCCGATCTCCGGCCTCCAGTGGACGGTGGACGCCTACACGCTGACGCTCGCGAGCCTGCTGATGCTGGCCGGCTCGACGGCCGACCGGGTGGGCCGCCGCCGCACGTTCCAGACCGGCCTGGTGGTCTTCACCGCCGGGTCGCTGCTGTGCAGCCTCGCCCCGAGCCTGGGCTGGCTGGTGGCCGCCAGGATCGTCCAGGCCGTCGGCGGGTCGATGCTCAATCCGGTGGCCATGTCGATCATCACGAACACGTTCACCGACCGCAGGGAGCGGGCCCAGGCGATCGGCGTGTGGGGCGGCGTGACCGGCGTCAGCATGGCGCTCGGGCCGGTCGTCGGCGGCCTGCTCACCGATACCGTGAACTGGCGGGCCATCTTCTGGATCAACGTGCCCATCGGCCTGCTCGCCCTGTTCCTGACCTGGCGCTTCGTCCCGGAGTCGAAGGCGCCGTCGGCGCGCAGGCTCGACCCGGCCGGGCAGGTGCTGGTCATCGTCCTGCTCGGCACGCTCACGTACGGGATCATCGAGGGCCAGGCCGCGGGCCCCGTCGTGAGCGCCGTCTGCTTCGTCGTCGCGGCGGCGGCCCTGGCCGCGCTGGTCGTCTGCGAGCTGCGCAGGCCCGAACCCCTCATCGACATGCGGTTCTTCCGCAGCGCGCCGTTCTCGGGCGCGGCCGTCATGGCGGTGTCGGGGTTCGCCGGCCTGGGTGCCTTCCTGTTCCTCAACACGCTCTATCTGCAGAGCCATCGCGGTCTTTCCGCCCTCGCCGCGGGGCTGTGCACGCTGCCGGTCGCGGGGATCACGACGATCGTGGGGCCGCTGTCGGGCCGGCTCGTCGGCTCCCGCGGCCCGCGTCTGCCGTCCGTCGTCGCGGGCGCGTGCCTGGCCGCCGCCGGGGCGCTGCTGTCCCAGGTGACGCTCACCACGCCGCTTCCCCTGCTGCTCGGGATCTACGTGATCTTCGGCGTCGGGTTCGGCATGCTCAACCCCCCGATCACCAACACCGCGGTCTCCGGGATGCCGATCGCACAGGCGGGGGTGGCCGCCGCGGTCGCCTCGACCAGCAGGCAGGTGGGCCAGTCTCTCGGCGTGGCCATCGCGGGGTCCATGGCCTCCAGCGCCGCGGCCTACCGGGTCAACGCCCTCTATGGGCTGATCGTGCTGGCGGTGGCCCTCCTGACGACGGGCCGCTGGGCCAGGGCCACGGCCGAGCGCACGGCGGCGCGGCTCGCGGAGGCCCCTCAGGTCACCCTGTCACAGGGGTGAAGCCGGCGCCCGCGAGGACCCTGCGGCCCTCATTGGACAGGACGAGGTCGACGAACTCCCTGGTCAGGGACATGTGCTCGGTCCCGGGGACGGTCGCGACGAGATAGTCGAGGGCCGCCCTCGCCGCCTCGGGGACGTCCACGCCCTCCACCGCTCCCGCCGCCGCCCTGACGTCCGTACTGACGTCCGTACGGTAGACCAGCGCCGCGTCCGCCTCCCCGCGCCCGACCTTGGTCAGCGCCGCCGCGGCGTCCCGCTCCCGGCTCGCCGGCGTGACGGTCACGCCGGCGTCGGCGAGCGCGATGCCGGCGCCCGTACCGCACGGCGCCCTCTCGGTGCACAGGGCCACCGTGACGCCGGGAGCGGCCAGGTCCTTCAGGTTCGCGATGTGGGCGGGATTTCCCTTCGGCACGGCGATCTGGAGGCTGTCGCGCGCGAAGACCCGCGCGTTCGGCGCCCCCGACGCACGCATGGCCGCCTCGCCGGCCGCGGCGAACAGGTCGGCGCGCGCTCCTCCCGCGATCCGCCGCGCCAGCGCCTCGCTGCCGCCGAAGTCGAACCGTACGGCGACGCCGGGATGGGTGGCCTCGAACGTCCTGCCGAGCGAGCCGAACGTCCCGGTGAGGGAGGTGTCGGCGAACACGGTGAGCGTCTGCCGCCCGCCGCCCCCGCAGCCGGTCACCGCGAGCAGCACCGCCGCGAGCGCCATCCGGATGACCGGTGTGACATGGTTCACCTTGGGATATATGCCCTAGGAAGGCGTTTAAAGGTCATGCCTGGCGAAAGACTCCCTATTGGGGATAAATCGACTGAGCGAGGAGAGACATCTTGAGCGTCAACCCTTCCTCCAGCATGCGTGAGAGCAGCCAGCCCTGGCTTCACCAGAGGGGCACCGAGATACAGGCGTTCGGCACCGTGCGCGACTTCCCCGTCGGGATGTCGAGGGAGACCCGCGAATACTCCTGCCAGCGGCTCAACCAGATCCTGGCCGACACGCAGATCCTCTACAGCCTCTACAAGAAACACCACTGGCTCATGCGGGGCCCGACCTTCTACCAGCTCCACCTGCTCCTCGACAAGCACGCGAGCGAACAGCTCCCGATCATCGACGCCGTCGCCGAACGCATCCAGACCCTCGGCGGCGTCGCGGTCGGCGATCCCCGCCAGGTGGCGGAGATGACCGTGATCCCGCGGCCGCCGGACGGCGTGGAGGAGGTGCCCGCCATGCTCTCCCGGCTTCTGGAGGCGCACGAGACGATCCTGGTCGCCGCGCACGACGCCGCCTCCCGGGCGGACGAGATGGGCGACGACGGCACCAACGACCTGCTCGTCTCCGAGGTCATCCGTACGGGCGAGCTGCAGGCGTGGTTCCTCGCCGAGCACCTCGTGGACACGCCGCTCGTCCGCTCCTGACCCGCGTTCCCGGCCCGGGCGTCACCCGGTGACGCTCGGGCGGCCGTTCTCGATGTGTCCCATCAGCCGCCGCGCGAAGCCGCTGTGCCCCGCCACGCCGATCATCAGGTCGTACCACCCGGTGGGGGCGTGCCACTCGACGCGTGCGCTGTCTCCCGGGTCGATCCGGACCGTACGCGCCTCGCCCCCATAGGCCAGCGGGGTGACCGACACCTCGGCGGGGAGGGATGCGGGGTTCACGACGTCGATCACCACGGCGCGGGCCGCGGCGTCGATCGCGCCGGTCACCTCCACCGGGTCGGCCGTCCCGCCCCGGAACTCCCGGCGGAACCCGTTCGGCCCGACGAGCACCAGGTCGTAGGTCGGGCAGGGGAAGTAGACCACCTCCTCCGCCGTGCCGAGCACGTCGAAGTGCAGCGGGGTGGCGACCTCGCCGAGGTAGCCGTACAGGATGAAGTGGGCGGAGGCGGTGCCGGAGTTGCGCATCGCGATCTCCACGGACCGTCCGCGCACGACCGCCTCGGCGTCCGGCTGGTAGGGCAGCGCGCGGGCGGGCTTGACCCCCGGCTCCTGCACCGGCATCCGCTGCTCGGCGGGCACCTGCGGATACCACCGGTTCCCGGTCGCAGACGGCCGCGGGGCGGCCACGGTCTCCACGGGCGGCGACACGGGCGGCGACACGGCAGGCGACACGGCAGGCGACACGGCAGGCGACACGGGATGCAGGGTCATGGGCGTGGCGAAGTCGAAGGCGGAGGTGAGGTCGCCCGCCACCCGGCGCCGCCATTCGCCGATCGGCGCCGTGATCCCGAACCGGCGCTCCAGGAACCGTACGGTCGAGGTGTGGTCGAACGTCTCCGAGCAGACGTGGCCGCCCACGCTCCACGGCGACACGACGATCATGGGAACGCGGACGCCGAGGCCCAGCGGCCGCCCGCCGACGAACTCCTCCGGGGTGCCGCCGGGCGGGACCGGTGGCGGCACGTGGTCGAAGAAGCCGTCGTTCTCGTCGTAGGTCACGAACAGGGCGGTACGCGCCCAGACCTCGGGGTGGGACCCCAGCGCGTCGAGCAGCCGGTAGAGGATCCGCCCGCCCTCCACGGCGGACGATCCCTCCGGGTGCTCGCAGTCGGCCAGCGAGGGCACGACGTACGACACCTCGGGCAGGCGGCCGGCGGCCACGTCGGCGGCGAACCACTCCCCGAGGCCGCCCGCGGGCGCGCGGCGCAGCGCCCGGTCGTAGAGGTCGCGGTCGGCCGGCTCCAGGGCGGCCACCCGCGCCTCCAGCTCGGCGAGCAACGGCGCCGGGTCCTCCGCCGCCCGCACCTTCTCGTAGAACGCGCGCATGCTGCCCAGCCCGAGCCGGTCCAGCACGGCCACGAAGGGCCGGAAGAACTCCAGGTTGTTGCACTCGTAGTTGTCCCACTCCTGGTACACCTGCCAGGTGTGCCCGGCCCGCGTCAGCAGCTCGGGCACGGTGACCCAGTCGTAGCCCGGGTGCCCCTCCGCCCCCTCGGACGCCACGTTGTCCAGCGCGCGCTGCCGGGTGCCCGGCTCGTAGCCCGTGTAACCGGTCATGTGGTAGTTGCGGTTGGGCGTCGTCGAGCTGAGCAGCGAGCAGTGGTAGGCGTCGCAGATCGTGAAGGTGTCGGCCAGCTCGTAGTGGAAGGGCAGGTCGCGCCGGTCGTAGCAGGCCATCGAACCGGGCCCCTTGCTCGCGACCCAGGCGTCGTTCCAGCCCAGGGCCCAGGCGTTCTGGGTGCCGAGCCAGGTGTGGTCGTGGGTGTCGAGCAGCATCGGGTCGGCCCCCGCCCGCTCGGCCGCCTCCCGCACGGAGAAGGGCAGCACGCCGTCCTGCTCGAAGATCGGCCGCCACGCTCGCGTGGACACCGCGTTGCGATCCCCGAACCCCCGCACCCCGCGCATCCGCCCGAAGTAGTGATCGAACGAGCGGTTCTCCAGCATGACGAAGACGACGTGCTCGACGTCGGCCAGGCTCCCCGGCGGGACCGGCCGGGCCAGCGCCCGGAGCAGGGAAGGCGGCAACGAGGATCCGGCCGTCATGGGCGTCCCTTTCAGGAAGAATCAGGCGAAACGCCCACAACTTAACAGTGCCGTGTCGTCACACGAGTACGCGCCTGCTCGCCTCCACGGGCGGCGGCAGGTGCACGCGGCCCAGCTCACGAAGGGCCCGGGCGGCACCCGTACGACGGGCCAGCGCGAGCGCCTGCCGGGCGAGGTCGGCCGCCTGCTCCCGCTCGTGCGCCTCGGCGTACGCGTGCGCCCTGCGGGCCAGCATGTACGCAGCCAGGTAGGCAGGCAGGTGCGGGGGCGCGGCGGCGGTGGGCTCGCCCTCCAGGATCTCGACGGCGCCTCCCGGCCGCCCGAGGTCGACCATGCAGCCCGCGCACAGCTCCGCCCCCGCCTCGCATTCCTCAAGGCAGCGGTGGCACGGCTCGATCTCGCCCGCCAGCGCGTGCGCCCGGGCCTCGTGCCGCCGGGACAGCGTGCCGACCTCGGCCGGGACCCCCGCACGCTCGCGGGCGGCCACGGCCGCCTCGACGATCTCGCCCGGCTCGGCGGCGTCGACCAGCCCGGCCCGCTGGACCAGCGCGAAGGCCTCGGTGAGAGGATCGCCGGTCTCGCGTGCCTCGCGGATCGCCCGGTCGGACCAGGCCCGCGCCCCCGGCGCGTCGCCCGCCTCGTGCTCCATCCCGCTGATCAGCTCCGCGTCGCGGGTGGCGAGCGCGAGCAGCGCCCCTCGCACGGACGGCCCGGCGTCGCGGCGGAACGCCTCGATGCCCGCGAAGACGGGCCGCAGCGCCGCCACGAGATCGGCGGGCCGCGCGTACGGTGCGGCGCAGGCGTCGAGCATCCGCTCGAAGTAGCCGGCCGTGGCGGCGTCGGCGCGCCAGGGACGCTCGACGGCCCGGCCGACCCGTTCCTCCTCCTCCTCGGAGAACAGGCCCGGCATCAGCGGAATGCCGGTCAGGTGGTGCCACAGCACGGTGCCCGACGACGGACCGACGAACAGGTCCGCCTCGTCCACGCCGAAGACGCGGCACAGCAACTCGGCGTGGCCGGGATCGGGCCGCCGCTCCCCCGTCTCCCATGCGCGCACCGCGTCCGCGGGCGGGCCGGGCTCGGTCTCCTCGGTCTCCTCTGCGGCCTCGTTCAGCCGTTCTTCCAGGTCCCGGCGCCTCCACAGGCGGCCGCGGCGCAGCGCTCGCAGCCGGGCGGCCCAGTGCGGGACGTCAATTCTGATCATCGGCACTCCCCCGGTTCTGTCGGTGCCGGTCGTTATGTTTGCGGTGTGCTGCCCCGACGTGTGCTGACGCGACGTGTGCTCAACCGCGCGCTGCTCGACCGCCAGATGTTGCTGCGTCGCCACGACGTCAAGGCTCTGGCCGCGATCGAGCACCTGGTGGGCATGCAGTCGCAGGCTCCTCTCTCACCTTACGTCGGCCTGTGGACCCGCCTGCTGGGCTTCCGGCACGAGGACCTGGCCGGGCTGCTCACCGACCGGAGTGCCGTACGGATCGCGCTGATGCGCGGCACCATCCACCTCGTCAGCGCCGACGACTGCCTCGCCCTGCGTCCGGTCGTGCAGCCGCTCCTCGACCGGCTGCTGCGCACGTCGTTCGGCAGGCGGCTCGACGGGGTGGATCTCGGCGAGGTGGCGAGCGCCGCCCGTGCCCTTATGGAGGAGCGGCCGCTGAGCTTCGCGGAGCTCGACGAGCTGCTCGGCGAGCGGTGGCCGGGCCGCGACGCGCTGGCCCAGGCCGTACGCGCGGTCGTGCCGCTGGTGCAGGTGCCGCCGCGCGGCGTGTGGGGCGCCTCGGGGCAGGCCCGGCACGTTTCCGCCGAGTCGTGGCTGGGCCGCCCGCTCGGCGACGGCTCGGCCGCCGGCGCCATGGTGCTGCGTTATCTGCGTGCCTTCGGGCCGGCGTCGGTCAAGGACATGCAGGTCTGGTCGGGCCTGACCGGGCTGCGCTCCGTCGTGAAGGGCCTCGATCTGGTCGCCTACCGGGACGAGAGCGGCGTGGAGCTGTTCGACCTGCCCGGGGCGCCGCTGCCCGGCCCGGACGCCGAGGCTCCGGTGCGGTTCCTGGGGGAGTTCGACAACCTGCTGCTCTCGCACGCCGACCGCACCCGGGTGATGACGGAGGAGCACCGCTCGCGGGTGTTCACGGTCAACGGGATCATCCGCGCGACGATCCTGGTCGACGGGTTCGTCGCGGGATTGTGGCGGATCGAGCGGAGAGGCTCCCAGCGGGCCGGGGAGACCGCGGTCCTGGAGATCGAGCCGTTCGAGCCGCTCGGCGCCGCCACCCGCGACGCGCTGGCGGCCGAGGGCCGGCGCCTGCTGGAGTTCGCGGCCGGCGACGCCCCCGCGCGCGACATCCGCTTCCTGGGGTAGGACGCCTTCCTGGGTAGGACCTACGGAGTGGAGACCCTCTCGGTGGCGGTGGACGCCCAGGCGAGCCCGGATCGGGTGTTCGCCGTGCTGACCGACTGGCCCCGGCATCACGAGTGGATGGTGCTGACCCGGGCGTGGGTGGTGGCCGGTGACGGGCGCAGCAGGGGCAGCAGGCTCGCGGCGGCCACCGGTGTCGGCCCGCTGTCGTTCGTGGACACGATGGACGTCACCGGCTGGCGGCCCCCACACGAGGTGGAGGTCCGCCACACCGGCCGTGTCGTGCGGGGGATCGGGCGATTCCACGTGCTGCCCCGCCCGGGCGGCGGGAGCAGGATCATCTGGGAGGAGAACCTCCACCTGCCCCTCGGCCTGGCCGGGCGGATCGGCTGGCGGATCGCCGGGCCGGTGAGCGCGGTCTTCCTGCGCCTGTCGCTGCGCCGCCTCGCCGCCCTCGCCCTGCGCGGTTAGCCGAGCGCCATGTCGAAGAAGCGGCGCTCCAGCGCGGTCGCCCGCCGGAAGACGTCGAGCACCCGGGCCCGGCCGTCCTCGTCGAGCCCGGGGCCGAGCCGGTCGAGCTCACCGCGCAGGAAGCCCACCCACGCCTCGAACTCCGGCCCGCTGTGCAGTTCGATCCACTCCCGGTGGACGAAGCCCTCCGGCAGTTTCGTGATCCGGGAGGCCCAGCCGAGGTAGGTCCATTCGGCCACGCACAGCACCGCCAGGATCAGCGGGTAGTCCTGGCCGCGGCGCACCTCGTCCATCAGGGCCCGGAACTCGACCGTCACCGGCTCCAGCGTGGCCGGGGCCGTCTCGCCGCCGACCTCGGCGAGCGCTCGGTGGAAGTAGCCCCGCTCGGTGTCGGCGACGGTCTGCCCGAGGAAACGGCCCACGGCCACCCTCGACTCGAAGGCGTCGGCGGCGGCGACCGCTGCGCCGAGCAGCGCCGTGAAGGCGTCCACGAACTGGAAGTCCTGCTCCAGATAGCGGCGCATGTCGGCGGTGCCGCCCCCGATCGCCTCCGCGAAGGGGTGGGTGACCACCGCCGTCCAGTCGGGCTCGCTCCGCGACCGCAACCACTCGCTGAACGGCGTCGTCGATTCCTCGGTCATCCGGCATCTCTCCCCGTGTCGCGGCGTGAACGTTTCACGATGATCTCAAAGGCCTCCCGTCCGCCTCCACCTGCCCAGCCCGTACGAGCGACCGGGCGGGCCGGAATCCGGGCGGGCGGATCCATTGACCGGCGCTTAACAGCTCCGTAATTTGATGCGTGTTGTTCCTCCTCATGAATGCCGTTCGCATTCATGAACGCCTCCCTTCGCGGGACCAGGAGTAGCCCCCCTCGGTCAGGGGTCCTGCACGACATGCAAGGAGCTCGGCTTTGAGAACCAGAACCAGAACCGGAGTCGGGGTGATCGGCGCCGTTGCCGGGGTCGCCGCCCTGGTGGGCGGCGTGGTGGGCGGCGTCTTCGCCGGCGTGTCCAACGCCGCACCCAGTGCGGGACCCAGCACGGGCGCCTACCGGATCGTGAACGGCGCCGGCGGCCTGTGCCTGACCGTCCCGGGCG
>NZ_VIRM01000084.1 GCF_006874475.1 Microbispora hainanensis | reverse complement strand
CTGCGCCACGCTCGTCATCACGGGATTCCCCCGGGAGGTTGCCTCCGGATGGCTGGAGCCGCTGCTGGCATACCCGGGCCGGCTCGACGTCTCGGTGCACATCGACCCGTTGCCCTCCCTGGTCGCCGCCGACCGGCTCCGTAAGCAGCTCGCCCGCCTGGAATCAGGGCTCCGCTCCGACCAGGAGCACGGGCGGCTCCTGGATCCCGGCACGGAGGCCGCGGCCGAGGATGCCCAGGAGCTGGCGTCGAGGATCGCGCGCGGCCAGGCCAAGCTCTTCCGCGCCGCCATCTACCTGACCGTCCACGCAGGAAGCGAGCAAGAGCTCGACGACGCCTGCGCCCAGGTCCGCGCACTGGCCGCATCGCTGCTCCTGGACGCCCGGCTGGCAACCTTCCGGCAGATGCAGGGCTGGATCAGCAGCCTGCCGTTCGCGTACGACAACGTGGGCACGCGCCGGTCGTTCGACACGCCGGCCCTGGCCGCGGCGTTTCCCTTCACGAGCCCGGACCTCACCGCAGAGCTGGGACCTACGGCGGTGCTGTACGGCGCCAACACCGCCAGCTCGTCCCTGGTCGCCTGGGACCGCTTCGCACAGGACAACCACAACTCGGTGATCCTCGCCCGGTCGGGAGCGGGCAAGTCGTACCTCGCCAAGCTGGAGGCCCTGCGCTCCCTCTACACGGGCGTCGAGGTTGCGGTCATCGATCCCGAGGACGAGTACGCCCGGCTGTGCTCCGCCGTCGGCGGCGCGTACATCCACCTCGGCGCACCCAAGGTGCGGCTGAACCCCTTCGACCTGCCGCCCAGGAGGCAGCGCGACAGCGACCCGCTCACCCGGCGCGCGCTGTTCCTGCACACCCTGATCAGCCTCATGCTCGGCGAGCCGCTGGACAAGGTGAGCAAGGCGGCGCTCGACCGCGCCATCATCGCCGCCTACCGCAGAGCCGGGATCACCTTCGAGCCGCGCACCTGGAACCGCCGCCCGCCGCTCATGCGGGATCTGGTAACCGCGCTTACCAGTGATGTCGATCCCAAGGCCAAGGACCTGGCCGCAGGGCTCGCGCCGTACGTCACAGGGAGCCACCGTCAGCTTTTCGACGGCCCGACCACCACCCCGCCCGACTCCCACCTGATCGTCTTCTCCCTCCGGGACCTGCCGGAGGAGCTGAAGGCGGTCGGGACGCTGCTGACGCTGGACGCCATCTGGCGTCGCGTCTCCGATCCCCACGACCGGCGGCCTCGTCTCGTCGTGGTCGACGAAGCCTGGCTCCTGATGCGGGACCCCGAAGGTGCCCGGTTCCTCCTGCGCATGGCCAAGGCCGCCCGCAAGCACTGGGCCGGGCTAGCGGTGGTCACCCAGGACGCCGGCGACCTCCTCAGCTCGGAGATCGGCCAGGCGATCATCGCCAACTCCACCACTCAGATCCTGCTCAAGCAGGCGCCCCAGGCGATCGACAAGGTCGTCGATGCCTTCCAGCTCTCCGAGGGAGAGCGACAGCTCCTGCTGTCCGCTGAACGCGGGGCCGGCCTGCTCACCGCCGGTGCCGGCGCTCAGCGCGTGCCCCTGCAAGTGATCGCCAGCCAGCGCGAGCACGACCTAGTGACCTCCTCGCCACAGGAGCTGTCCCGCATCGACTACGACGAGGAGAACTACCTGTGATTGAGGACCTCATCACCGACCCGTCCGCCCTCCTGAGCACGGCGTACGCCTGGCTGGAGACGCACGTGTGGCACGTGATCGCCTTCCTCGTCGGCCTGGACGTCGGGCAGCTCCTGCTCGGACAGGCCCTGATGCGTCTCCGCCACCGGCCCTGGTCCCGCGGTGCCCGGTGCGTCGAGATCCTTGCGCCGCCGGTCGCCGACATGCCGGGCGCCGAGGCCCTCTGGGGCAACCTCGTCGGCTTGCTCCGCCCGGCCTGGAAGCGTGTCCTGTTCGGGCAACCGCACCTGGCCTTCGAGTACGTCTTCGGCTCCGGCGGCGTGAGCATCCGGCTCTGGGTGCCTGGGGTCATCCCCCAGCATCTGGTGGAGCACGCCATCGAGGCCGCCTGGCCGTCCGCGCGTACCGAAGTGCGGGAAGCGACGCCGCCCGTACCCCTCGCCGGCCTGTCGTACGGCGGACAGCTGAAGATCGCCCGCACCGAGCGGCTCCCGATCCGGCACGACCACAACACCGATCCGGTCCGGGCGCTCGTCGGTGCAGCCGTCGGCATGCCCGCATGGCAGCACGCCGCTGTGCAGATCCTCATCCGGCCGGCGACCGGCCACCGCCTCAGCAGCACGATCAAGAGCGGCCCTGCGGGGCTGGTGCGGGCCGTTCTCGACCTGCTGACTCCCGGGCCGATGCACCAGCACCTTCACCCGCAGCACCTGCGTCAGTACATGAAGGACCGGGCGGCCCAGCTGGAGGAATCCGCAGAGGCTCGCGCCATCAGGGACAAGGCGCTCCGGCCGCGTTACGTCGTCGCGGTCCGCTACGCCGTACAAGCCGACCTGCCGACCACCGGCGACGAGTCGGCGCTGAAAACGGCGCGGGCAGCCAGACGAAACGCGATCCGAGGGCGCGCGCACGCGATCGCTTCGGCATTCGCCCTCTTCTCCGGGCACAACCGGCTCGAACGGCAACACCTGCCCCTGGCTGCCGCGCAGCTCGCGGGACGGCGACTCGGCAGGGGTTTCCTACTCTCCCTACCGGAGCTTGCGGCACTCGCCCATCTTCCGCTCGACATCGCGGTGCCCGGACTCCAGCGGGCCGGCGCCAACAGCGTCCCGCCTTCACCGCAGATCGCGTACGGCGGGAAGCACGCCAAGGTGCTCGGCCTCTCAGACACCGGGCACGAACGGCCGGTCGCCCTGCGCGTCGCCGACTCCTTCCATCACGTGCACGTCCTCGGGCCGAACGGCACCGGCAAATCGACGCTGCTCGCCCAGATGATCCTCTCCGACATCGAGGCGGGACGTGGGACTGCGGTGATCGAGGCAAAAGGTGACCTGATCAGCGACTTGCTGGGCCTGATTCCCGAGTCCGCCGCCGACAAGGTCGTCCTGATCGATCCCGACGACCGGCACGCCCGACCGTCGCTCAACGTCCTCGGCGGTGCCGAGCTGGACCGAGGCGTGGACAACCTCGTCGGCATCTTCCACAAGATCTACGCCGACTATTGGGGGCCTCGCACCGACGACATCCTGCGCGGCTGCGCTCTGACCCTGGCCTCGTACGGCGGCACTCTGGCTGACGTTCCCACACTGCTCATCGACGCCGAATTCCGGCGCCGTCTCGTGGCCGGCGTGCGCGACCCGCTCCTGCTCGGCTTCTGGCAGTGGTACGAGAGCCTGTCTGACTCCGCCCAAGCTCACGTCACCAGCCCGATCATGAACAAGCTGCGGGCCTTCCTGCTCCGGCCGTTCGTCCGCGATGTCCTCGGCTCTGCACAATCGACCTTCGACGTCGGCGACGTGCTGGACGGCGGGATCCTGCTCGTCCGGCTGCCCAAGGGAGTGCTCGGCGACGACAGCGCCCGACTCCTCGGCTCCATGGTGCTGGCGCAGATCTGGCAGGCCGCGTCCCATCGAGCCAAGCTCGGCGCGCAGCGTTCGCCGGCCGCGCTCTACGTCGACGAGGCGCACAACTTCCTCACGCTGCCGCACGCGCTCAGCGACATGCTCGCGGAGGCCCGGGCGTACCGGCTTTCGCTGGTGATCGCCCATCAGCACCTGGCTCAGCTTCCGCGGGAACTCCGCCAGGCCATCTCCTCCGACGCGCGCAACAAGATCTACTTTTCGCTCTCCCCGGAGGACGCCCGGGAGGTCGAGCACCACTTCACTCCCTACCTGCGTGCACACGACCTCGCCAACCTCGGGGCCTATCAGGCCGCCGCCCGCCTGATGTCGCGGTCCTCAGAGGCGCCTCCCTTCACGCTGCGCACCCGGCCGCTCCCCGAACCCTCTCGCGAGGTCGAGCGCGTCATCAGGGCCGCGGCTGCCAAGGCCCACGGGCGCACCCCGACCACACCTCCCACGATCCGCCGGGACGACCCCCGGCTCCACCACTGAAGGAGAAAGCAGATGTCCACCACCCGATTCACTCCCACGGTCCTGGCCCAGCTCGCTGCCCGGCTCACGTCGCGGGACCGCGAGTTGCTGCGGATGGTCAGAGACCAGCGCGTCCTGACTTCGACACAGATCGCCCAGATCGCCTTCGACACGGACGACGCTGCCCGGAAGCGTCTGCTCGCCCTGAACCACATGGGCGTGCTCGACCGCTTCCGGCCCAACCTGCCGCCGGGCATGGGCACGGCGCCGTACCACTACGTCCTTGGTCCCGCCGGGGCGGCCGTGCTCGCCTCGGAGGACGGCGTGGACCCGAGCGCCTCCGGCTACCGGCGGGAGCGCGTGTTGTCGATCGCCTACAGCCAGCGGCTCGCGCATACCGTCGGGACCAACGGCTTCGGGGCCGAACTGCGGGCCTTCGCGCGCCGCTACGAGGACGCCGAGCTGCTCGACTGGTGGCCAGAGGACCGCTGCACCTCTCTCTGGGGCGACACCGTCCGGCCCGACGCGTACGGCCGATGGCGGCAGGGTGAGCACACCGTTGACTTCTTCCTCGAATACGACACCGGCAGCGAGCCGCTGGACCGCGTCGTGCGGAAGCTCGACGGATATGCGGCCCTGAGCAAGGCCACCCGGGTCATCACCCCTGTCCTCTTCTGGGTGCAGGGCGAGCGGCGCGAGGTGAATCTCCGGCGCAAGCTCGTGCAGCACCCGGCGAACGCCTACGTGCCGATCGCCACCGGCAACCCGTCCGTGCTCGTCGGCCCCGTGGACGACGGTCCCGCAGGAGAGAAGTGGCTGCCCTCGGACGCCGAGGGGCCTCGGCTCCGTCTGGCCAGCCTGGCCCTGCACTGGCCCGGTCTGGGCCCGCGCGCGGCCGCGGCACCGCCTGAGATCCCGCCCCAGGAGGACGACGAGTGATCGCCGAGACCGGGCTGGGGGCCAAGGCTGTGATCGCTGGAGGGAGCATCGTGTCGGGTATCGCGTTGATCGCCGGGATGGCCGGCGG
This sequence comes from Microbispora hainanensis, assembly GCF_006874475.1. Classification (GTDB taxonomy): domain Bacteria; phylum Actinomycetota; class Actinomycetes; order Streptosporangiales; family Streptosporangiaceae; genus Microbispora; species Microbispora hainanensis. The sequence continues at coordinate 13,746 of NZ_VIRM01000084.1, read as the reverse complement.
TGCCAAGGTCGCGGCGACCTCTGGCGATACCGCGGCGTTCTGCTCGCACGTCCAGCCGAGAACTACGACGGCAGCGACCGACCTGATCAGTGAGCAGTGGACGAACGCGCGCGTCATCGTGGACACGGCGACTGCCATGGGACTCCCCCGTCGCGCCGCGGTCATCGGGATTGCGACGGCTCTGCATGAGTCCGGCCTGAAGAACGACGTGGTTGGGGACCACGGGACGTCCTTCGGGGTCTTCCAGCAGCGCCCCGTCAGCGGGTGGGGGACCAAGGCCCAGGTGACCGACCCCCGCTATGCAGCACGGGCGTTCTTCTCCCGGTTGGTCAAGGTGCCCAACTGGTCATCGCTGCCGCTCACCAAGGTGGCTGCAATCGTCCAACAGCCTCGGGAGGATCTGCGCGGCGAGTACGCGAAGCACGAACCCCTTGCCGAGAAGATCGTGGACCAGCTGAGGGGACCGCAAAAGGCCAATGGCACGGCTCTGGAGCTTGGCCTCTCGCCGCATGAACTGGAGGACATACGGGTCAGCGTTCAGGCCGCCGCTTCACTCGGGGTTCCCCGCGAGGCACTCGTGGCCGATCTTGCCTCTCGCCTCGGGCAAGGCGACCAGGACCGCACAGGATCAGAGAGGAGGGCTGAGGAGATCCTCAGTGCGGTTCAGCTGGAGCTGTGCGGTCAGCTGACTGAACTCCCTGCCGGTATCGACCTCGGAGCCGGCAGAGGGGTGATAGCCGTACAAGCCGCACTCGGCATGCGCGGAGTTCGGTACTCCTGGGGTGGCGGTGGCCCGAACGGGCCGAGCTACGGCATCGGTCGCGGCGCCGGCACCAAGGGGTTCGACTGCTCGGGACTCGCCGAATACGCCTGGAGCAAGGCTGGCGCCAGCATCGGCGGCCACACCTCGGTCCAGTGGACCTCCGGCGTTCACGTACCGCGGTCTCAGATCAGGGCCGGTGACCTGCTCTTCTTCGCGACGAATCCACGGAATCCGTCGACCATCCACCACGTGGGCATCGCGCTGGACGACACCCGGATGGTCCACGCACCGTCCACCGGCAGCACCGTCCGTGTGGATACCTGGGTCGGAAACCCGTACCGAGAACGGGAGTTCGCCGGAGCCGTCCGCCCTCGCTGACGTCCTCACCTATCTCGATCTGGGCTGACGGCCCCTCACAAGTGCCCTCTCACGGCATCAGCGTTCAGCCCGCATCACCACCACGTCACTGCTGAGTCCGTACCCCAACACGGCCCGGCAGTGGTCGCCCATTCCCTCAAACACCAATTCGGAGGTTACTCATGTCCAAATTCTTCACCCTCGTGGCCGCTCTGTTCGCCGTTGTCACCCTGGCCTCCCCTGCCGCTGCCGACAGCCCCGGCTGGAGCGACGGCGACAACCGGTACGGCTACGTCCAGGTAAGCGCCGACCGCAAGCACATCAAGGTCTGCGACAACTACGCCGACAAGACGTCCGTCTACGTCGAGTACGCCACTACCTACCTGCTCAAGCACACGGTGAAGGACGAGAAGGGCGGAGACTTCGAGTGCGGGGAGGACAGCGTCTTCTTCGGGACGATCACCGTCTTCAAGATCTGCTTCCGGCACAACCACGTCAGCCGCGAGTGCAAGAACCCCGTCTGGATCAAGCGGTAGCTCAGGCAGCCTCTGCAGGACAGCTCCGTGGCTGAACCCTTGTAGCAGGTGAGCAAGGAATGGACCGGCGAGGAGGAGCAACTCCAGGAGAGCGGCTCCAAATTGGCGACCTCGCCGGTCCGTCGGTTGAAAACTCTCAGAGAGTCCTCGCCCGCCATCGTACGTCCACGATCTATCCGCTATATCTCGGAGGAACCACCCTCATCGTGATCACTCCGCCGAAGGACGCCGTACGTCCTCTGCCCATCGACCTCATCGAGAGCCCCACCGGCCTGCTCTACCTGATCCCGTATGCCCCGCTCACCCTCGGTGACTGCGAGGCGCTGTCCGCGATCCTCGCCGCCCGAGTTACTGCGATGCGCCAGCCACGGTCACAGATCCCGCAGAATAGGCCGCTCGAGGAGTGAAGGGGGTCAGCAGAGGCTGCACTGCTACACCGCCTGTTTACGCGTAAGCTTGTGCCGACCGCTCTCGCCGTTTTCTTGGTCGATTTCAGTGAGGTAGGTCGGGGGCCGGTCCGTTTACGGGCCGGCCTTCTTCGTGGAGTGTTGCTGGGCTCCGGGTACCGAGTCGCACCCTCCGCCCGCCGGCAGGGACACCTGCTGAAGGACCGTTGGGGCATGTATGCGGTCCGGGTGCAGCTGGAGCGACCCGCTTTACCCAGACTTGGGAGGCCGATCCCGCTTTCTTGGTGGTGTCTCCGTCGCGCCAGCAGCGACCAGGGTAATCCGCCCTGGGCATCGTGCTGCTCGCCGCGAGCAAGCCGACCATCAGGACTCGCCCGCGTCCATGCCGAGGCACTGCAGAGATGGCTGTAATAGATCACAGACATGGTGCCATTCGCGGTCACGGAATCCCACGACGGCCAGGCTTCGTGTCCGGATGACGAGGACCAACATCGGGATGTACCGTCGGGCACATGAGTGATCAGCACGTGGCCAGGCAAGCAGCCAGCTCGTCGCCTGAGAGCGGTGTTCTGGTCCCTCCACCGGCGATTCCGCACGCCACGGAGATTCTGCTGGAGGTCGGTGAACCAAAGATCCTTCAGTTTGCCCGCAAGCCACAGATCGCGGCCATCGCCGAACTCGTCTGGAACGCCCTGGATGCCAATGCGACATCGGTGAGAGTGGAACTCCGCCGTGCTGCCGCAGGAGCTATCGACGAGATCGTAGTGGTAGATAACGGTCACGGAATCACCCCTGAACAAGCTAGGCAATCCTTCCGAGAGTACGGAGCAACATGGAAGTCGCGCAGAACGCACACTGAGGGAGGCCTGAGGATTCTGCACGGACGGATGGGCGAGGGACGCCTGTACGTCTTCGCGCTTGGTACGGAGTTCAGCTGGGAAAGCGTAGCTCTCGTTGATGGCCAGCCAATCTTGACACGGATCACCGCTGACGTTAACCACGCTACGAAATGGCATATCGATGAGCCGGTTGCAACCACCGCTTCGCCTGGGACAACGGTACGTATATACGTGCCGGATGACAAGCGACTGCGTCCGCTGGAGGCCGGTGATGCTGCGGCTAATCTAACAGCGAAGCTTGCTTTCTATTTAAAGGCTTACCCAGAGACCGTGGTTGAGTTCGACGGAACTCGACTCGACCCGGACCAAATTATTGAAGCCTCGCGTGACTTGGAGCTCGAACTTCCCGAGGAGTATGCACAGGACAACCCTCCCCCCTTCGTAACATTCGTAGAGTGGAAAGAGCGGATGAGCGATAGGAAGATGCTCATCTGCAACTCTGACGGAATCGCCTTGGCTGAGTATGGCGATGATTGGTCAGATAGCGTGGTTAGCTTCACGCCCTACCTTCGCTCGAACCGGTTCAACGATCTACCGGTGGCAGAGCTGCACATGCTGACCATGACCCACAGCGCTCTCATCGATTCTGCAGAGAAGGCGGTACGGAACTACCTTCGCGAACGTAGTTCTGAGATTTCCGCTCAAGTAATCCGGCAACTCAAAGAAGAAGGGATATATCCCTACAGTAGTGATCGACCAAGCGCCACTGAGCTGGTTGAGCGCCAAACTTTCGATGTCGTGGTGACCGTCGCGCGAAATGCTCTACCTCAGCGCGGTGCTGCCAGGAAACTTTCCGTTAATCTTATTCGTTCAGCTCTAGAAAGTAGCCCTGGCGATCTCCAGGAGATCCTCGACAGTGTCCTGTCGCTAAGTAACGAAGACCGTGCCAATCTGGCTCGACTTCTCGTCCGCACCGAGCTGTCCGACGTCATTGGAGCAGCAGCAACTGTGACGAACCGCCTCGACTTTATTAGCGGCCTTCGTAGGATCTTCGCTGACGACCGCTTGCGTGCGGAGTTTAGAGAAGTCGATCAACTTCATCCGATGATCGCTCAGAATCTATGGCTCTTCGGTGAAGAGTGGACTCTTGCTCGCCCCGAGGTCGGGCTCACCGCAGTTCTTAGCGCGCACCTCAGCCTCCTGGGTGAGGACGCAGTTCTTGAGAACGGGCTAGACGCTGTCCTGCGCGACGATGGCCGCAGCGGCAGAGTTGACATCGTGCTATTTCGCGGAATTGGCGACGAGCGCTCAAGCGAGCGCCTCATCATCGAACTGAAGCGGCCTTCTGTTATTGTTGGGCGCGAAGAAGTGGAGCAAGTTAAATCGTACGCCCGCGCCATCGTCGATAATCCTCAATATCGAGGCGCAGAATGTAAGTGGCGGTTCTATCTGGTTACTTATGAGTTCGATAACAGAATTCTCCGTGACATTCGGCAACAGGGTAAACCACCTGGCCTTGCTGATGACCAGCCTGAGTATGAAGTTTGGGTTAAGAGCTGGGGAGAGATACTCGACGCCGCAGAACGCAAGCTCTCATTCTTCCGCCGGCAGCTCAACTATGAGGCCACGGACGAGCGTGTGATCCAGCACCTGCTGGCGACCTACGAACGCTATATTCCCGAGTCGATTCGCCCGTCCGCGCCTCTACCGCCACCGGCAGCGGCGCCAGCTGCGGGATCGTCCGGGGACGACTGATTTGTCCGATCCTAGTTTCGGCCAATCCCGTTCACCTATCGGTCTCAGCGCAGGCTAGGTTTAGCTGTGCTGGTCCTTCGATAGGAGCGTGGCGTCGCTAGTTAGTCTGCTAAAACCGCGGATCGTCCGACTCATCCTCAAGGTACGCCTTCAGGAGTGTGAATCCTGGCATCGTCTCGTGCGGGCGGACGCCTACTGTGAACACTTCTGGATCGTCGAAGACGGGTTCCCCGCTGGGGCGTCGGGCGTAGGGGACGCGGCCGTAGTCGACGCCGTCGTCCTTGTCGCAACTCATCCAGGTGATAGCTTCCTGCTCGTCTTCGCGCAGGGGATGATTCGACACAGCGCGCATGGCCACAGTGCTCGGCGGGATGAAGACCCACACTTGCGGTACGGCGAGCACCCACCGCGTCGCGCCGATCTCGTGGGCCTTGGCGGCGGCTCGCGTTTCAAAGGCGGCGGCAGTCGCCTCGTCGCGCAGATAGTCATAGTCGCTGAGCACGAGCCTGCGGCTTCCGTCCAGGATGACGATGGCGGGGCAGTCGCGGGCGACGATGCTCTTTTCCAGCCGAGAGACAACGTCGTCGAGCAGGGCCGCTGTCTTGTCGTTCATCTCGCCCTCCCGAGCAGTCGCCACCTCTGATCCTGCCCGATGAGGTCTCGCTCGGATGCGCAATACCTCGTACGGCCCGCACGAGAGTCGGCGGGCCGTACGAGGTGAGCGGTCAGGCGGCGGAGGACAGGACGGGACGGTGGAGCACCTTCTCCAACATCCGGCTCGTCTCGCGGTCGAGGTCGTCGACGCCACCGGTGACCGTTCGAAGCGCATTGCGCTCTGCGCGAGAGGCACCGCGGACGGTCTGCTCGTGGTGCACGAAGGTGTTGACGGCCTGCATGACACCCCAGCCCGAGCCGGCCCAGGGCGAGACCCGGTCGTCGTAGCGCCACATGCGGTCGAGCGCCTGGCGCTTGTTCTCGGCGAGGCTTCGGGACCGGCTACGCTCGTCCGGCACGGGCGCGAACTCATCCAGGAAGGCAGCCCACTGGCGATCGCTCACGCTCGTCTCACAAAACCGCTTGACCTGCTCGGCGAAGTCGTCAGCGACCTGGTGGACGATGTTGAGCGCGTCCCGTGCCTCGTTCAAGCGCAGCTTGGAGTGCTTCGAATGCTTGATTTTCACCTGCTGACCGCGCTCGGCGAGGCCGGCGGCCATCGTGATGCCCCTATGTTCGTCAAGCGGCTTGCGTGAGTTCGGCCGCATCAGGTTGTGGTCGAACGAGGTGGTAGACCTCGCGGGCGACGTAGTACTTGAGGCATCGGATGATCTCGCGTCGGGTTTTGCCCTGGCTGGTGCGTCGTTCCAGGTAGTCGCGAGTGGGGTCGTGCCGGCGCAGGCGGGTCAGCACGATCCGATACAGGGCGGCGTTGGCCTGCCGATCGCCGCCGCGGTTGAGCCGCAGCCGCTGTGTCTTCCCCGAGGACGCTTGCACCGGGCTCACGCCGCAGAGCGCCGCGAACGACGCCTGGCTACGGACCCGCTCAGGGTTGTCGCCCATCGTGATGAGCAACGTGGCGGCGCTGTCGGGGCCGATGCCGGGGCGCTCCAGCAGCTGTGGGGTGTGCTCGAGCACTGCCGCGCGCAGCTGCTTTTCCAACTCGTAGGCTTCCGCGCTCAGTTGCCGGATACGACGGGCCAGCAGCCGCAACGTGTGGACCGCCGCAGCGAAGGCGGGTGTGCTGGCCGGGGAGGGGTCGGGCAGCTCAGCGCACGTGCGGATCAGCGTTTTGGTGCCCAGGCCGGCCAGCGACTCGCGCAGGGCGGGGTCGGCGTTGACCAAGACGGCTTTGAGCTGGTTGATGGCCTGGCTGCGGGACTTGACGGCTGAATCCCTGGCCAGCTTGTAGATGCGCATCGCCTCGACGTGCCCGTCACCGGCCTTGGGCACCGCGGTGGCCTGAGCGGACAGCACCGCGCGAGCGGCGGCCTCGGCGTCGACCGCATCGGTCTTGCCACGGCGGCGACGCAGGGCCTTGTTCGGCTGATGGACTTCGACGACCTGCACGCTTTCGCCGCGCATGTACCGGGTCAGTGCGGCGCCGAACGAGCCGGTGCCCTCCACGCCGGCACGCGCTACCTGCCCGAACGTGCGCGCCCATGCCAGCAGCCGTCGGTAGCCGTCTGCCGTCGCCGGGAAGGACCGCGCGTCCAGCAGGGTGCCGAGGTGGTCCAGCACCGCTGCCACGTGCACGTCCCTGTGTGTGTCGACGCCCAGGACCACTGTCGGGGTGTTTTGGGGATCGGCGTGGTCGGGCTGTGCAGGGTGCGTGGTAGTGGCCACCGGTCTCGCTCCTGGTCATCGCATGGGCTGGGGGTAGCACCGGGCCGATGGGAGCGGTCAGAACTGTGACGGTGCCGGCTTCGGCCAAGGCCCCTATTGGGACACGTCCCGTCGGCCGCAGTACCGCAAGCACCACCTCAGACCAGGTCGACAGATCACTATCAGGGCACCACGGCCAGTTGTCACACGGGTCAGACCGGATCCGAGGCGGTGCACCATGATTCTCACAGTTATCGCACACCACGTTTGTGACGACTCTCTTGAACGTGGTGGCCAGCGAGCCGTCGAATGAGGTCGCCCCGATGAGGTGCGGCCGGAACTTGACGCCTTCGGGAGTGGTGATGTTCTCCGGTACCTCCACCGAGACCCAGGCGACCGCCCCGCCCTTGAGCAGCCCGGCCGAGCCGATGGACAGATCGTCGTCCAGAAGCCGGGAGATGGTGTTGACCAGCCACTCGACGTACGGGTGTGGCTCGTAGGCGTCGGAGAAGATGCCCATGACGTGACCGGTGTCGCTGCGGACGATGGCCTGCCGTTCGGGGACGGCGGCCAGACCGCCGGTGACGGGGTCTTCCACGTAGATCGGCCGGGATAGGGCGTCCCAGCCGAACAGGCGACGTTTGGCGTCGTTGACGGGGATCGGCCCTGGGTAGTGGTTGGGCTCCTCGCCCTGCATGCTTGCGCGGTAGTGCCAGGCGGTGCCGCGTTTGTCGGTGTAGCCGATCAGAGCGTTGGCGTTCAGCCACTCCAGCGTCTCCTTGGACATGTTCTTTCTCCGTTCGGTGCGCATGAGAAGGGCGGCAGTGCGCCAGTCCGCTTTGGTGGTTAGCTGGCGCGGTGATGTACGGCGTCGGCGATGCGTTCCGTGAGTTCGCGGTCGGCCGCGTGGATTTGGATCGTGGTGGCGGCGCCGCCGTGGACGGTGAAGGTGCCGGAAGTGGCGCCCAGCCGCCACCGAATGACGGTCGCGCGCTCGTTCTCGCTGAGCGTCGCGTCGGGCAGCAACTCGGCGATGGCCTCGACGAGTTCGGCTCGGGTGCCGTCTTGAGCGGCGCGGGCGGCGAGGCGTTCGCGGCAGGTCGCCAGGTTGTGCCGGTAGCCGGGCAGGAGGCGCCGCTCGATTCTCTTGGCGATGGATGCAGCACCTCGGGCTGCGGTGACGGTGATCTCGTGTCGCTTCTGATCAGGCAGGACGCTTCTGCTTCCGTCGGGATAGACGCCGAGCACCCTGATGCGGCCCCTCTGGCTCCACAGTGGGTGGACGACGAGCCGGGCGCCGGCGGGGCCTATCAGGTAGGCCGGGTGTCCGGCCCGGATCAGCGTTGTGAAGCCGTCGAGGTGTTCCGCGACTTCGATCACCAATTCCTCGACGTCCCATGTGTTCATGGGCAGGCTCCTTTCAAGACATTGGATTAGTTCAAGCGGTATCTCACCCGCGAAAATGAGCGCAGTAAATCAACCGGCGGGCACGCCGCTGCCGCGATTTCGGCTTACATCTGAATGTGGTTGGCGGCGTGGCCCGAACGTCCGCCACCCGCGCTGATCTGCATCGACGGTGCAGGCGCAACGAATATGGCGAGTGCTTTGTCACACTGGACAGCGCCCGTCGAGCTGGAATCTGAGCGGCTTTTACGGCTGCTCTTCGTTGCGCATACGCACTTGCTCGGCGCGGAATCGGTAGATGTCCCGGCCCGGTTTGGCGCACTTCTGGCAGCGGCAGCCGTACCTGTGGATGTCACTGATGTGGAAGAGCTGGATGCGGTCCTGCCACGGTGTGGGGTAGAGCGACTCGTCCAGTTCCACATGCGCGCTTCTCGTTGACCTTGGTCACGGTGCCCGGGTAGTAGAAGGGCGATTGGTAGGACTCGGTCCACCATGGCCGTACCGGGATGTGGAAGGAGGGGCGGACCAGGACGCGGTCACCGGGCTCCATCGTCGTCTGCCCCCTTCCACAGCTCAAGGGCGCCCGCCGCGTCGTCGAACTGCGGACGGTCGGCGCCGCGTAGGTCGGCCAGTGTCCAGGCCACGCGCAGCAGCCGGGGCAGCCCGTCGGCCGTCACGAGCCCGGTGTTGACCGCCGATCGGAGCAGCTCGGCGGCCTCCGACGCGACGGGAAAGCGCGTGTGCAGGTCCGGTGCGGGTATCTCGGCGTTGGTCCGCCACGGTGTTTCGGCCAGCCGGTGAGCCGCCCGCACTCTCGCTGCGAGCACCCGCGCGGCCACCGTCGCACTCGGCTCACCCGCCCGCGCCGCGCGATCCCCCCACTTGACAGGTGCACGTACGGCGACACGTGACAGGAGCAGGGCGAGGCGTGCCCGGTAGCGGCGCCTGACCTCCGGTGTGCAGGCGCACCGGCGCCGTTCGAGGCATGGGCATGGGCGGGCGTCGAGAACCAGGGTGAACCGCCCCGGGTAGCGGACGCTGCGGCCCTGCCCCGAGAGGTGGACCTGTCCGCTGTCCATTGGCCGGCACAGGCCGTCCAGGACCGGGCGGGCGAACTCCGGCGCATCGGCCAGGTGCAGTACGCCGCGGTGGGCGAGCGAGAGCGCACCGGGGCGGTTGCCCGCCACGCTGCCGAAGATGGCCGCAGGAGTCTCCGAATGGTGCGGCGCGGACAGCGGAGGCGTGATCCCCTGCGCCCTGTGGGAGCGTCCGGCCAACGAGTAGATCTCGGCGACCTCCCGGGCGGCCTCGTCGGTAAGCGGCGGCATGATGCCCGGAAGGCGTTCGGCGAGCATCGTGACCGGGCCGTCGCCGGACAGGAACAGGTGGTGCCCGCCCGCCGCGCAGACCTCCAACGCGCGGCGGGCCGCCTGGTTGCCGGGCACTTCGGCTAGGTCGACGGCGAATGACGATGACGGCGCAGGTTCCGGCTCCTGGCAGTGATGGTCGCGGAATGCCCCGTGGCGGAGCTGGTCGAGCACGTCGGCCAGCCGGGTTACGGGCATCACCACGGCGCCGGGCACCTGCGCCGCCTCCGGCGCGCATTCCGCGGGGACGACGACTCTGCTGATTCCTGCCCGGACAGCGGCAGCCACCATCGGCAGGACGCCTCTGATGGGGCGTATCTGGCCGTCCAGCGCCAGTTCGCCGAGGAACACCCGCCCGGCGATCCGTTCGGGCGGGATGACACCGGCGGCGGCCAGCAGCGCTACAGCCAGCGCGAGATCAGCCGCCGCGTCGTAAACCGGGATCACCGGTGACACACTCACCGTGATCCGCGCGTCCAGCCAGGACGTTCCGCTGTTGAGGATCGCGGCCCGGATTCTCGTGCGGGCAGGCCAGACCGATAGCTCCGGCAGGCCGACCAGATGCAACTCGGCGTCGCCGGGTGCGGCATCGGCCTCGACGTCGATCACATGAGCGGTGAGGCCGGTCAGGGCGGCCGACCGGGTTGAGGCGTAGCCCATGTCTCACCAGCCCTCCGGCAGCACCGGGTGGGTCCCCTCGGGGCGCTGGGCGGCCTTGTCGGCGATCTCGTCGGCCATGCCCGCGCAGTCCATCCCGGCGGCCGCCTCCGGGGGCAGCCCGCAATCTAGGGCGGTGCGGATCAGGCCCGCCAGGCTGTAGCGGGGATCGACCGACAGCGCCCGCTCCACGGCGACGCGCGCCAGCGGCCCATCTCCGGTCCGCAGTGCGAGGAACGCCAGCAGCGCGGCGGGAGGGGCGGCGAAGTCCGGTTCCACCCTGCGGGTGAGTTGGGTCCACAGCCTGATGTGGGTGTCGTCGTCGTATCGGCCGATCAAGGTCATGGCCGCGTCACGGACGAAGATCGCACTCAGCCGCACGCCGAGCCAGGCGACCTCATCGGCGGACAGCTCCTGCCCGGCCTGCGTACGGTCCAGCGCGGCGGCGACCTGAGCAAGGCCCTCCCGATACCAGTCGTGATCGTCCCCAGCGGCCAGCAGGCTGCGCGCCTCGGCGCAGGCGTCGCGTGTGGTGACTCGCACCTGTTCCCGGTCCTGTTCGCCGGCAGGGGCGAGCATGGCCGAGAGTGCCGCGCGGTCGGGCCGGGCGACGTACCCGGCGAACACCGCCGCCGCGGCGGCCGGGTTGGTCCCCGCGTCGTACGGCACGCCGTCGGGTGAGCAGCAGTCGGGATCAGGGCACGTGTACGACCAGTAGCGGCCGTCCTCGATCCGTAGCGCGTCGATTGTGTCGATCCCCGCCTCGGACAGTGCGCCGCGTACCGCATCGATCACGGGTGTGACGTGCCAGCCGGGCCCGTACCCGATCAGCATCGCCCGTTCGGTCCCGTTGCGGGTGAGCAGGTCGGCGAAGCGCTGGGCCAGGTCGGGCGTGTCCTCCGAGCGGTCCGGCAGGTCGAAACGCGCGCTGAACTGCAACCCCCGTGCCGTGGCCTGAGGGTCGGCGGTGGGTTCGAACGCCATCGCGACGATGCTGCGCTGGGGATGGAAGCCCAGCATGTAGGGCACGATCGCGATGAAGTCCGCCGGACGGCTCAGCCGTACCGTGTGATCCAGACCAGAGGTCATAAGCTCCTCCTGAAATGAAGAAACCCCCGGCGCGGTCAGCCGAGGGCGATGGAATGAAGACGGTCAGGGTCAGCAGCGTTCGATGCGGACGCCGCCGCGTGGTCCAAGGAAGATCCGCCGATCGGGGTAGTCGAGCCCGTCGGCGGAGCCGTACAGCGTGATCTCGCAGTCGTCCCCCACGCACGGGGTGAGGACGTCGGCGGCCTCGCGGCGGGTGAAGGCGAAGTGCGAGCGCTGCCAGTAGCCGTACCGGTGCCGATCGGCCAGCTTGCGCCGGGCCTCGGCCAGGGAAGCAAACTCCTCCAGGTCACCCGGCTGTGGTGGGCCGTACCCGTTGCCGCCGTGCCGGAGCCCGAACCAACGTCCCATGATCGTGTCCCCCCTTTCAGGTGCGGGATGGGCAGCCGGGCGAGGCGTGGTCGCCGCCGCAGTAGCCGCACCACTCGTCCATGGCGTAGATCGACAGCTCTTCGGCGTACCGGTCGCGCCATTCCAGCTGAGCCCTGGTGTAGGAGTCGAAATAGTCGGCGTCGGTGTCGCCCGGTCGCAGGGTGAGGTAGTGCAGGACCGTCCGGGCCGCGCTGGCCAGCTCATCAGGCGTCAGAACCGCGCCGACGCCCGAGCAGATGTCGGACCCGCTGAAGATGGTCCGGCGGCGCCGAGACAGCCGGTAGCGCCAGCGGATTCGACCCTCATCGGTCCGCCCGGCAGCCTCCACTTCCAACAGGTGGTCCGCGTCGATCTGCCACGCGGGCACCAGCCGGGAGCTGATGATCCACCCGGGTGGCAGGGGCAGGGCATGCGTCATCGCCATGGCGACTCCAAAGGTTTTGGTCAGATGGAAGGCGGCCGTCAGCACCGGCGACGGCGGGCCAGGTGATGCGGTCGTACGGTCGCGCTGACCGCGTGGATCTCGCAGTCCCGCAAATCCAGGGCATCGACGAAGCAGCGTGAGCAGCGAATCAACCGCACACGCGTCCCCGATGCCCGGTTGGTGTGCGTGGCGTCGATCCACAGATGAGTCTTGACCAGGCAGCCGTAACAGGTGATCACCTCAGCGGCCTTGGGCATCGGCGTGAGCGCCACCGTCACCACGTACTCACGCGTGCCGCCGGGATCGGCGGCGGGCACCAGAGTCGCGGTGTCCGGGCGGACCTCACCCAATACGGCCACGCGCATCACGCGGCCCCCGCTGCAAACCGTCAGGTCTCCCACGGCCCAGCCCGGCGGGCCGGCAGACCTCACCTCCATACGATCACCCCTTTTGTGCTGTTGCCGGGCAGGGCCGTGAGCCGGGATGGCGGGAACGCTGAGAACGGTGGCTTTCCGTGCGTCGCAGCCCGGAATGTGCCCGGTGCTCTCGCGGCGCGAATTGCTCTCACTTAAATACGGTGGCCGGAACGGCCCGACCGCCCGTGCGCGGCAACATTTCCGCAGCATTGCCGCACACGCCGCACCGACAGCCCGACCATTCCGGCCGTCGCCCATTCTTTGGTACAGCTACGCAAACCGTAGAACGGGCGCGAGAGCGAACGCCGGGCCGAACGCGTCAGACGCGCTCCGGCGGATTTCGCTCTCACTTAAATACGGGTCCTGTGACCTCTCGACCGTCCGCCGTCCCCGAGATTCTTTATCTGAGTGCGACCGGTGGGGACGTCGCATTGCGCCGATAACCAAAGGGCTCCGGAGTGGTCCTCCGGAGCCCTGTACTGATCTTTAATTCGTGATGTCGACTCCTGCCCTTATTGCCAGGCCGGTCGGTGGGAGGCATCCGTCGATGAGGTGGGGTCGGTACTGGATCTTCTTCATGGCCCGTTTGATGACGCGGACGAGCTGGGGTAGGTCGGCGGCGGCGAGGTTGGCCAAGGGGCCGCGTTTAAGCAGGGACCAGATGCCTTCGGTGGGGTTGAGGTCGGGGGCGTAGGTGGGGAACTGGACGATGGTGAGCCAGTCGGCGTGCTCGGCGGCGAAGGTTTTCATCCCGGGCACCAGGTGCAGGTTGAGGTTGTCCCAGACCAGCACGATCGGGGCTTTGAGCTGGGCGTGGGCATGAAGGATCAGGTCGCGGTAGTCCATCCAGCCGAAGGTCTTGGGCTCGCCCTTGCGGCCGCGGTAGACGTGCAGGCGGTAGATCAGCCGGGAGCGTTCGCCGGGTTTGTAGCAGACCAGGGCGGCGATGTTCACCCGTCCGCTGCCGCGCCCGCGGACGTGTACCACCGGCGTGTGCCCGCGCCGGCCCCAGGTACGAGCGAC
>NZ_VIRM01000083.1 GCF_006874475.1 Microbispora hainanensis | reverse complement strand
AGGAACGGCGACCGGCTAAGGTGCACGCGAAGACGGGCTTGCCCCTCCGTCGCCGGCCCGCTGCCGCTTCGCGGTGGGTCGACGGCATACGGGATGCGCGGAAGGCAAGGTGTGCGCGTCCGCGCTGGTCACGAGCCCGCTCTAGTTGCAGTTTTAGTTGCAGTTCCCCGCCGTACCAGGCCGTTCCAGGAGGACCGCCGGGCGGTGTTGGTCCAGGTGGAACGGATCGGGACGGCCGAGAGCCGAGCTGCTAATGCGGTTTGGGTCTTAAGCCCATCCGGGGTTCAAATCCCCGAGCCTCCGCCAGCTGAGCAGGAAATAGGCCCTCGCCCGGGACGACCGGACGGGGGCCTATTTGATCTCTACGGGGGCGTGGTGGGCACATGGGGCACACCGCGTTCCGATCATGCTTTGCGCGCCCTCCGGGGATGATCGCCCAACGGCAGCTAAGAGATGAACGGGAGGAGGAGGTCGAGCAGGACCAGGAAGGGCGTCCAGACCTTGACTCGGCGGACAACGGCGAGCTGGACGACGAGCGCGAGCCGGCCGATGTAGAAGAGGAACGGACCGCCGTCGTAGACGGCGATGGAGACACCGGGGACGGCCCGGATCTGGTCGATTAGGACGCCCATACCGGCATGGTCGGCGGACAGGAAGCCGGCCGCCACACCTCCCCTCTACTCCTTCCGAAGGCAGCGAAGCCGGAGCGGTCGACAAGATGATTGTCGTCCCGAGGCCTTGGCCCTTAGGCGGCCGCCGTGAAGAAACGCCGCAGTTCGGCCGCCACGATCTCCGGACGGCCGGCGGGATTGCGCTTGCTCACATCTCCTGACGCGTCATGGTCGAGTCCGGGGAACTCGATCCGTTCGACGTGGGGAATGGTCTTCTCCAGACCGGACAGCGCGGGCTTGAGGAAGGGGAGTCCCTTACTTCCGCCGAGCAGGAGTACTTCAGCCTGTACGTCGGCGAAACGGTCCAGGGTGTCGGCCAGCTCGGCCATCAGCACGCCTTCGTAGTGCAGAGTCGGGGCGAGCATGCGCATGGTCGCATCGCCTGGCTTGGCATTCTTGTCCTCGCTCTTCGTCAGCAGGCCGGTCAGCCAGGTCAGTAGCCGTCGCGGCATGACGTTCATGATCGGCGGCCCAAGTCGAAGTCCAAGCATGCTGGTCACCAGTGCGGCTGCCACCTTGCCTTCGGCCATCTCCCGGTCGAAGCGGTCGATCCATCCGGTCAACTGAGGGATGTCCTCCAGAAGCAGTGCCGGTTCGTATACGGCGACCTTGTGAATCGCCGGTAGCGTGCGTGCCGCCTGGAGCACGGCGACGCCGCTTGCACTGACGCCGAAGACGTAGTGGGCACCCGTCTCGTTCAGAACCGCGTCGAGGTCTTCCACTTCCTTCCGCACGCTGTAGCCGTCCCCGTACGGTCCGCTCTGGCCGCGGCCGCGGCGGTCGGGCAGGTGGACGGTGAACGCGTCGGCCAGCTCTTCGGCCATGGTCACGTGATTCCTGGCCGTCTCCATGGAGCCGTGCAGCAGGACAACACCGGGTCCGTGCCCGATGGTGTGGAAAGCGATACGGGTGCCGTCGGCAGAGGTGACGAAGCTGGTGGTGAGCTCTGCCGCCTGCGGCCGTTCCTGGATGGTCATTGCGGAGTCCTTTGGGTGGCTGCGAACCGACTCTCCGGATAGTTTCATGGTAACTAGTTTTTAGTCAACTAGTGTCCGGTGTTAGTGTGGGGGAATGCCCACTCCTCGTACCGGCTCACCCCTCGCCCTGACCGTCCTGGCGCTGTTGCAGTACAAGCCGTTGCACCCCTACGGCATCCAGCGGCTGATCAAGCAGTGGGGAAAGGACAAGGTGGTCAACGTGGGCCAGCGAACGAGCCTCTACCGGACGATCGACCGCCTCATCACCGCCGGCCTGATCCGTGTGCGAGAGACCGAGCGCGACCAGGCGTATCCGGAGCGAACCGTCTATGAGATCACCGACGTGGGACGCGCGGTGGCCCGCGAGTGGCTGCTGGACATGCTCGCCATGCCCAAGCAGGAGTTTCCGGAGTTCCCGGCGGCGTTGTCCCACCTGCTGATGCTCGCCCCTCAGGAGATAAGCGATGCCTTGGAACGGCGCGTCAGAACGCTCAGCGAAGCACTGGCCGGACTAGAGGCCGAAATAAGTGCTGAAACCGGACACGGACTCCCTCGCATCACTATGCTGGAAGCCGAATATCTGCGCGTCGTGACTGCGGCGGAACTGCAGTGGCTCCGCTCGGTCGTCGACGAAATGCGCAACGGTGAGCTGACCTGGTCGGCCGCTGACCTCGTGGCCTTCGCGGAAAGCCCGGAGTGAAATCGGCACCGAAAGCAGTACATACGACGGATTCACGCCTGTCGGCCAAGACCAACGTGTGTGACCACTGCGTGTCGGCTGAGCGGGTTCGCGCGGCGCGTGCCGCACCACTTCGGATGCTCACGGCAGCCGCGCTGAATCCCTACGCCTGGAATGGCCTGTACACATGGGGAGACGTCGAGGAATTCAAGCACTACCTGCCCCGGCTGCTGGAGCTGCTCATCCTCGAGGAGCTTGACGACCTGCACGCCCCTTCCTTGATGCTGCGACTCGGCGTCAGGTGGCAAACCTGGATGCAAGATCAAGCAGGAAGCCGTCATTGGCACCGTCGGCGCATGTGGCGACAGACCCTCAGCAGTTATCCGCGTGACGTCGACGGGGCATGGATTTGATTGAGATCATCGCCGATGACCTGAAGTTGGATCTGGCTCCCTACCTGGCCGAGTGGGAGTCCAACACCACCGAGGCGGCGGCCCGCCACATGGCGTGGCTCATGCACGACTTCACTGTCGCCGTCGCCCACGGCGCCGAGTGGTATGCGCTCCTGGACAGATGGATCGGGGGAACGGCACCCGCGGTGATCCTGGAGCGTGGGTTCTTCTCCGCCAGCTCGCCGGAAGTGGCCCAGGAACTCTCCGACGCACTCGAGACCCACCGCATCTGGAGCCGACACTGAACCGCCATTAAGGCGCCTCCGGCGATGTGGGTGTAACGCTCTGTCGTCGTGACGCGGGCGTGCTCCGGATCGTTGACGTCATTCCTCGGGACGCGGACGGCTCGTGGGTCTGGAAGCCGGCACGGCTCCCCTCGGCCGGCCCCGATGGTGGAAGCGGCGATCACACCGGCGGGTTCCGCTACGGAGGGGGATCGTATTGACTGGATCCCGTCCGCGTTGACGATCGTTTCG
Source organism: Microbispora hainanensis (assembly GCF_006874475.1). Classification (GTDB taxonomy): domain Bacteria; phylum Actinomycetota; class Actinomycetes; order Streptosporangiales; family Streptosporangiaceae; genus Microbispora; species Microbispora hainanensis. The sequence goes on along the minus strand of NZ_VIRM01000083.1, from coordinate 20,466 downwards.
TGTCGGAAGAACCACCGGCTCCGGTAACGTCGCCTCCGTTTCCGCGTACCCGTGGAGGATGAGTTGCAAGGGTCGCAGCAGCTTCGCACGGATGATCCCCGTCAGGTCGGTGCGTACCGGATCGTCGGTCTGCTCGGTGAGGGCGGCCAGGGCGTGGTGTACCGGGGCGTGGGGGTGAACGCTGAGCCTGTCGCGGTCAAGTTGTTGCACGCGCGGTTCAGCGGGGACGCCAAGGCCCGAGCGCGGTTCGCGGCTGAGCTGGCGCACGCCGGAAAGGTCGCCGCGTTCTGTACGGCACGCGTGCTGGACGCGGACGTGGAAGGCGACAGGCCCTACATCGTCAGCGAGTTCGTGGACGGTCAGGCGCTCTCCCAGGTGATCGCGGCCGGCCAGGCGCCTCAGGGGCCCGCACTGGAGAGGTTGGCGATCGCGACGGTGACCGCGCTCGCCGCCATCCACGAGGCCGGGATCGTGCACCGCGACTTCAAGCCCAGCAACGTCATCATGGGCGCCGATGGGCCACGCGTCATCGACTTCGGCATTGCGCGCGCCCTGGACGCGACCGGCACGTTGTCGAGTGCGATCGTCGGCACGCCCGCTTTCATGGCACCCGAGCAGATCGAGGGGGGCGAGGTCGGCCCGGCCGCAGACGTCTTCGCCTGGGCGTGCACCATCGCCTACGCCGCCAACGGTGTCACGCCGTTCGGGCAGGACTCGATCCCCGCGGTGATGCACCGCATCCTGACCGGCGAGCCCGACCTCGGCCGGCTTGTGGGAGCGCTGCACGGCATCGTGACCGAATGCCTCGCCAAGGACCCTGCCCGGCGCCCCAGCGCACGTGCGATCCTGCTCCGTCTGCTCGGCGGGGCACAGTCCTCGTCGACACCGGAGACGTTGCTCATCGCGGGTGCGCGGGCCTCGGCATCAGGCACCCTGCTTTTCGCTGAGCCCACCCGGCCGGTCGGGGAGCCGCCTACCCGGCAGGTCGCGGCACCGGCGGCGCCAGGCGGCGAGCGGGCCGGTGCGGGCCGCCGGGCGGCGGCATACGCGGTCGCGGCCGCGGCCCTCTTCCTGGGCGCCGCGACGTTCCTTCCCTGGGGAAGGGTCGGCAAGCTGCTCGGGTCGATGACCCTGCCCATCGACAATGCCGACGTCGCCGGTCTCGCGACACAGTGGGGAGTCATCACCCTGGTCATGGCCGTGGCCGCGATGGCCGTCGCCGTCACCGACGCGCTCACCCGGCGTCTGTCCGCCGCCTGGGCGGTCGTGCCCGGCTGTGTCGCGGTCGCGTCGATGGCCATGTTCTGGATCCGCCAGGACGACCTGCACTCCAAGCATCCGAGCGCGGGGATGTTGACGGCCGATGATCTGCGCGAACTCGGAACGAGCTTCCACGTCTCCATCTCCTACGGCTGGTACACGGCGATCGCGCTGGCCGCGGTCCTCATGGTGCTGTCGCTGGTCTCCCTGCTGGTCCGCCGATCCTGACGACTGAGCCGTGGGCGCTCTCGTGGCGTCGACCATCGAGGCGAAGCCGAAAGACGATGCCGCGCCCGTACGCTTCGGGCACCGGTCGGCGGGGATGGTCGTCCGGCTCGACGTCGGCTAATCGGCGAGAACTGATCTAAAAGCCACGCCCAGCTATTAGGGTGGCCGCTGTTGCCGGCGACGGTGAAGGAGCTACTGATGACCACCGATCCAACGCTGACCCGGATCGGCCAGGGGGTGGAGCTGCATCACCACCAAGGTCAGCGTGACGCCGCTCGCGACTTGTTCGCGCAGATCTGGGACGACATCGGCGGCGAGCAAGGCGATCCGCTGCACGTTTGCGTCCTTGCCCACTCGATGGCCGACGTGCAGGACGACGTGCACGAGGAGCTGATGTGGGATCTGCGCGCGCTCGCCGCCGCTGATCGCGTCACCGATGAGGAGGTGGCGCAAGCCGGGGTGGCGCTTCCGGTGGCGGGCCTGTATCCGTCGTTGCACCTGAACTTGAGCGAGTGCTACCGCAAGCTCGGCGACCTCGATCGTGCTCGTGAGCACCTCCGGCAGGCCCGAGACGGGATCGGCGCGCTCGGCGACGACGAGTATGGGCAGCTCATCAGAGGCGGCCTGGAGCGGGTGGCCGAGCAGTTGGGCGACACCGTCTGATTGCGCGCCCGGTTTTGTCCTGACCGCCGCTGGGCCACAGCCGCGCACCAGCGTCCAGACGAGGCATGGTGAGACGCGCTCGTCGGTCGGGGAGGTCGGACCGGCTGGGCTCAGCGCTTGGCCACGAAGATGTGGGCGGCGGTCCGTATGGGGAGCTCGGCGAACTTCCCGCTATGGCCGACCAGCACGCCGCAGGGTGACGACGTCACCTTCACGACCGCGCCGGGCCGTACCCCTGCCTGCCGCAGGGCGTACATCAGCTGGGGGTCGGTCTGGATCGGCTCCCCGATGCGCCGTACGACCACGCTCATGCTCGGTCCGGGCTCCAGATCGCCGAGGCTGACGACGCCCTCGCCGAGGAACGGATCCGCGGTCGGCCTCGCGCCGAGCTCCTCCAGGCCCGGGATCGGGTTGCCGTACGGCGACTCCGCCGGGTGTCCCAGCAGGTCGAGGACGCGGCGTTCGACGGCCTCGCTCATCACGTGCTCCCAGCGGCAGGCCTCGGCGTGGACGTGTTCCTACTCCAGCCCGATCACGTCGACGAGCAGGCACTCCGCGAGGCGGTGCTTGCGCATCACGCGCGTGGCGATCCGCCGTCCCTGCTCCGTCAGCTCCAGGCGCCTGTCACCGGCGACGTACAGCAGACCGTCGCGCTCCATGCGCGCGACGGTCTGGCTGACGGTGGGGCCACGCTGGTGCAGGCGCTCGGCGATGCGGGCGCGCAGGGGGACCACGCCGTCCTCCTCGAACTCCAGGACGGTGCGGAGATACATCTCCGTGGTGTCGATGAGTCGGGACATGCGGTCCGTCAGGCGGGGGTTTCGGCGGTCGCGATCAGGACCGCGCGGCCGAGGGTGTGGCCGGCCATGGTGAAGCCGAGGAGGGCCGGGGTGGCATCGGCCGGGACGCCGATGGACTCGACGTCGAGGGCGTGTACGACGACGAAGTAGCGGTGCAGGCCGTGCCCGGCCGGCGGCGCGGCGCCGATGAAGCGGGCCTCGCGGACGTCGTTGGGCAGTTGAAAGGCACCCTCGGGCAGGCCCGAGCCCGTGTGGTCGCCGGCGCCTTCGGGCAGTTCGGTGACGGTGGCGGGGATGTCGGCGACCGCCCAGTGCCAGAACCCGGACCCGGTTGGCGCGTCGGGGTCATAGATGGTGACGGCGTAGCTCTTGGTGCCGTCCGGGCCGCCGCTCCAGGAGAGTTGCGGGGAGATGTCCTTCCCGCCGGGGACGCCGGAGGAGAACTGCTCGGGCGGCCAGGCGTCGCCGTCCCTGACAGTGGTGCTGGTGACGGTGAAGGACGCCGCCTCGGGGAGGCGGGCGAAGGGGGCGTTGGCGCTCATCGCGTCGTTCCTTTCTATTGGCGACCGACATCAATCGACCATAGCACCAATAATCGATTATTTGTCCAATCGTCTATGATGTGTGCATGGATCAGGTCGCCCCTCCGGCTTCCCCGGGGAAGCAGATGCTCTCCGAGCAGGTCTACGCCCACCTGCGGGACGCGATCATGCGCGGGGTCTACGCTCCCGGTGACGCCCTCAAACCGCAGGACATCGCCAAGGAGCAGGGCGTGAGTCTGGCGGTGGTGCGCGAGGCGCTCGTACGGGTGGTCGGTGAGGGGCTCGCCGACCGGCTGCCCAACCGCGGCTTCGCCGTCCCGGCCTTCTCCGACCGCCGCTGGCAGGAGATCGCGGAGGCTCGCCGGACCATCGAACCGGTCGTGCTGCGCATGTCCATCGAGCGCGGTGACGTCGACTGGGAGGCCCGGGTGCGAGCCGCCCACCACCGTCTGGCCCGCACCCCGGCGTTCGTACGGGAAGAGGGCGAGCACTACAGCAGCGCATGGTCCGAGGCTCACCGGGTCTTCCACCGCACGCTGCTGGAGGGCTGCGGCAACCCCGTCCTGCTGGAGACCTTCGATCGGATGTGGACCGCGAGCGAGCTGGCTCGCCGCTGGGCGGCGCAGCGCGACCCCGGCAGGGACGCCATCGGCGAGCATCGCAGGCTGGAGGAGGCGGCGCTGGCCCGCGACGCCGACACCGCGGCCCAGGTCCTGGCCCGGCACCTCACCCAAACCGCTGCCGCTCTGACCGGCGACGCCCGGCAGGCCGATGAACCGTAAGTGTTCCTATTACGCTCTTCCGGTGCCGACAGGGAAGAATCGTCGCTCGTGGGCGTGGTTCGCGGTCGCGGCGAGCGCGTCGCTGGTGCCGTGGGCGCTGCTCGCGACAACGGAGAGCGACAGGTGGTCCCAGCCTCCCCTGCCCGTGAAGTCGATCGCCGTCTCGATCGCCGGGGCCTCGGCGCGGGATCTCATCGTTCTGGACGTCATCGTCATCGGACTCCTGCCGCTTCTGGTGGGCGTCGCCGCCGTGACGAGGTCGCGCGCGCTGGTCCGCGTCGCCTGCGGAATCTCGGGCGTTCTGGCTCTGCTCCACCTTCAGCGCTTCCTGGTGGAGCTTCCGATGACCCGCCTGCCGGCGGACACCCCCGCGGACCTCGTCGCCGGCAGCCAGCCGGACTTCTACCTCGGCGGGAGCCCTTACGGGGGGTGCTGGCTCCCATCGCCTACGCGGTGAGCACCGTCGCCCTTCTCGCCGTCGCCCGCGCAGGCGCCGCCCGCGCGGGCCGCAGCAAGCTCCCGTAGATCTCAATCCACGAAAGGGGCGGAAGTGGGCTCTTCGTACGTTGTCACCGGGGGTGGCCGCGGCGTCGGACGTGCGGTCGTCGAACGGCTCCTCGCGGACGCGAACAGCGCCGAAGCGAACAGCGTCGTCGTGATCGAGTTCGACCCGTCGGCGCTCGAGTGGACCCGCACCCACCCGGCCGGTTCCCGGGCCATCGCGGTGGCCGGGGACGCCGCCGACGAAGCCGTCGCGGAGCGGGCCGCCGACCTGGCACAGGCCGCGGGCCCGCTGGCCGGCTGGGTCAACAACGCCGCCGTGTTCCGTGAGGCGTCACTGGACTGCCCACCGGCGCGCGAGGTCCTGGAGCACGTCGACGCGAACCTCGCTCCCGCGGTCGTCGGCTCCATGACCGCGATCCGCCGCTTCCTGAGCGCCGGTGCGGGCGGGGCGATCGTCAACGTCTCCTCTCACCAGGCGCAGCGGCCGGTGCGTGGCTCCTTGCCGTACGCGACGGCGAAGGCCGCGGTCGAAGGGCTCACCCGAGCGCTCGCGGTCAACTACGGACCGCGGGGAGTCAGGGTCAACGCCGTCGCCCTCGGCTCGATCGGCACCGAACGCTACGAGGCGTTCCTCCGCAGCCAGGAGCCAACGGCGGCCGCACGCATCGAGAACGAGATGAGCCTGCTGCATCCGGTCGGCAGGGTCGGACGCCCGGAGGAAGTGGCCGCCACCGTCGCCTATCTGCTGTCCGACGACGCGAGTTTCGTCAACGGCGCGACCATCCCGGTGGACGGAGGCCGGTCGATACTCGGGCGCGACCCCGAGGAAGCCTGAAAGATCATGGCCGGGGGGCGGCTCAGAACCGACCGGCCGTGACTCCGGCGACGCGGGCGAGGTCGAGCTTGGTCTCGTCCTCGCTGCCGGGGATGGCCGTGTAGATGACGATCTTCAGGTCGTTGTCCGGGTCGGCGAGCACGTCGCAGTCGACGGTGATGTCGCCGATCACCGGATGGCGGATCGTCTTGCGCTCCTCGGCGTGGCGGCCGACGGCGCCGGAGTGCCACAACCGGGCGAACCGCGGGTTGCCGCCCAGCGTCCGGCGGATCAGCCCGCTGAGGCGCGCGTCCTGCGGGTAACGGCCGGAGGCGCGGCGCAGGTCGGCGACGATGGCCCGGTCGGTCGCCTCCGCGTTCTCCGAAACCACGGGCCATGCCGCGAGGCCTCCCCGATCGGACGGCGCGGGAAAACGCGAGCGCACCAGATTGCGCTCCTCCGGCGCGAGCACGGAAGGGTCGCCGAGGAGCACCGCCCAGCTCCGGTTCCACCACAGCAGCCGCCAGTCGGCGGCGAACACGGCGACCGGCGCGTCGCCCAGCCGGGTGAGCACCCGCTGCATCCCGGGCGGAATGTGGTCACTGATCATGCCGTCCGAAGGCGGCTGCAGCCCGGCGAGCCGATAGAGGTGGTCGCGCTCGGCGGCGTCGAGCTGCAGCGCCCGTGCCAGCGCGGCGGCCACCTGCGCCGACGGCGTGGTCGCCCGGCCCTGCTCCAGCCGTACGACGTAGTCGACCGAGACGCCCGCGAGGTCGGCCAGCTCCTCGCGGCGCAGTCCGGCCGCACGGCGTACGCGGCCGGCGGGCAGGCCGACAGCCGTGGGCGAGAGCCGGTCGCGCCAGGCGCGGATCGTCGCGCCGAGGCTCGTCTCGTCTGTCGTCATGTGCCCATTCTGCGGCGGCGGCGAGAGGCCAGGGTGGTACTGCCTGTCCTACCGGCGAGCTCTCCCTGGCTGTGCCCATCCGGAAGGCCGACGCTCGACGCATGACCATCACCTTCATCACCGGGGCCAACAAGGGCCTCGGGTTCGAGACCGCCCGCCGCCTCGTCGACCTCGGCCACACCGTCGTCCTCGGTGCCCGGGACCCCGAGCGCGGGCGGACGGCGGCCGGCAGGCTCGGCGTACGCTTCGTGCGGATCGACGTCACCGACGACGCGTCCGTGGCGGCCGCGGCGGAAGACGTCGCCGCGCACGAGGGCCGCGTCGACGTCCTGATCAACAATGCCGGGATCATCGGTGCGCACGTGCCCGCCGACGAGCTGACCTCGGCTCACGCCCTGGAGGTCTACCAGACGAACGTCGTGGGCATCATCCGCGTGACCAGCGCCTTCCTGCCGCTCCTCCGCAAGTCGGAGCACCCGGCGATCGTCAACGTGAGCAGCGGCACGGGCTCGTTCGCGCTGACCCACGACCCCGGCCGGGTGGAGTCGAAAGTGGTGGGGCCGCTGTACACGTCGTCGAAGTCCGCGGTGACGATGCTCACGACGCAGTACGCGAAGGCGTTGCCCGACATCCGGATCAACGCCGCCGATCCCGGCTACACCGCGACCGACCTCAACGGGCACAGCGGCCACCAGACCGTGACCGAGGGGACCGACGCGATCGTGACGCTCGCGACCGAGGGAGCCGACGCCGGAGTCGGCCGGTTCATCGACCGTTTCGGGCCCGTGCCGTGGTGAAGACCGTTTTGAGCTAGTCGCGGCCGGTGGCTACCGTTTTCCGGTGATCACCTTGGCTGACGTCCTCGCTCGTGCGGCCGGCGGGCACCCGCCCGAGCCGGGTGGCGATCCGACCGTCGTTCCGCAGCCGTCCGTACGGCACGCGGGAGTCATCGCCTTCACCGCGCACAACGTGATCTTCGCCGATGTCGGCGAGCACTGGATCAGGTCCCGGTTGCCCGCCGACGATCTGTCGGCGCCGCTCAACCCGCCGTTCCTCAGCGACCTGGAGGAACGTACGGGACGCCGGGTGAACAACATCGACATGCTCGCCCTGGCCGCCCCCGCCGCAGGTCCCCCGCCCGTCGAGCTGGCCGAAGTCACCGACGCCGCCCATCCGCGCGTCGATCGTGCCCATCTTTATCGCGACGACGTACGCGTCTGGACCTGTCCGGGCGGGCTCGTGCTCGTCGGACGGGGAGTGGGCGGGCGGTGGGAGGTCGCGATCGAGGTCGAGCCGGCCGCTCGTGGACGCGGCCTCGGCCGCACCCTCGCCCGCGCGGCCCGGCATCTCACCCCGCACCCGCTCTGGGCGCAGATCGCCCCGGGCAACGCCGCGAGCGTACGGGCCTTCCTCGCCGCGGGCTACGTGCCGATCGGCGCCGAGGCGCTCCTCGTCCCGCCGGCCGAGTGACGCACCGGATCGCACGTACGGGCAGGTCAGGGCAGAGCCTCGGTCAGCCGGCGGCGGAGCAGGGGCTCGTGGGCGGGATCCGTGTGGAGGGTCAGGGTCAGCCCGGCCTCGGCGGCGTCGGCGAGGACGGCGAGCAGGGTGGCGAACTGCCCGGGAGGCTCGGCGTCGAGCAGCTCCTCGGCGTGCTCCACGGCCAGGTGGATCGGCCCGGCGTCGCGCAGAGAGTCAGTGAGTGCGTCCCAGTTGCGACCGAAGTACGCCGGGAGGCGCAGGGCCCGTGCCACCTCGTCGAAGAAGGCGGCACGGGTCCGGCAGGCCCGCCCGTCGACGACCGCCGGGGCCGCATCGGTGGTCACCGTGAGCCACGGGGGCAGCGGACGCTCGGCGGAGGCCATGAGGGGTCCTTAAAGCCGGTAGAAGTCGGTGTAGTGGTTGGGCGAGAACCAGGTCACGCCGGTGCTGCGGTTGACGACGATCCGGTACGCGTCACGTGAGGCGCCCCGCGCACGGGAGTAGACGTCGTACTCGTAGTAGGTGGCGCCGCCGGGAAGCTGGCCCTCCCGGTTGTAGAAGCGCCCGCCGGTGTAGTTGTACCTGCCGTCCGGCCAGGAGTACCAGCCGCTGCTGGTGGGATAGCCCTTCCCGGCCCAGATCGCGTTCGCCGAGCGGGCGTCGGCGCAGCGTGAGATGGTGCAGGAGTTGTAGACCGACGCGTGGGCGGGGACGGTGCCGGTCACTCCGGTGAGGGACACGATGGCGGCGATCACGACGGCGAGTCGTCCCGGCCAGGACGGCCGGAAGCGTCGCGGAGTCTGCACGAGACCTCCTTGTGGGGGCGAGGGGACAGACATTCGCCAGCATCACCTCTAAACCGGGACGAACCAAGGTAGAGATCGGTGAACTCCCGTGGTCTCTTTCCGATATGCCACTTCTGTATGCCCTGTGCGGGCTTCGCTCCCCCACGGATCGATCCAGGATTGACGCATGAACGACACGTACGCGCTGGATCCGGCGGCGAAGGCCGGTTACGTGCTGGAGTTCGAGGACACCTTCGACGGGGACGGGCTCGACGAGAGTCGCTGGATCCCGCGTTATCTGCCCCAATGGACCACACGCGCCGCCTCGGCGGCCCGATATCGCGTGGCGGACGGCCGCCTGCGCCTGCTGATCGAGGAGGACCAGCCGCCGTGGTCGCCGGAGATGGAGGGCCGGATGCGGGTGTCCTCGCTGCAGACGGGCGTGTTCTCCGGGCCGGTGGGCAGCGCCGTCGGCCAGCACGGGCGGGGCGGCCGGGCCGTCGTCCGCGAGGCCCAGGACGAGACGCGGCTCTACACCCCGCACTTCGGCCTGATCGAGATGCGCGCCCGGGCCACCGACGATCCGCGCGCCATGGTCGCCCTGTGGATGATCGGCTTCGAGGACGCCCCCGAGCGGTCCGCGGAGATCTGCGTCTGCGAGATCTTCGGGCGTGACGTACGCCCGGACGCGACGGCGGTCGGCATGGGCGTCCACCCGTTCGGCGATCCCGCGATCACCGACGAGTTCGCCGCCGAGGTCCTCCCCATCGACGCGCGTGAGTTCCATGTGTACGCGGTCGAGTGGACCCCGGATCGGGTGACGTTCTTCGTGGACGGCCGGCACGTCAAGACCATCCGGCAGTCCCCGGGCTATCCGATGCAGCTCATGCTCGGCATCTACGAGTTTCCCGACCTTCTCGAGGCTGAGGGGCCCGAGCGGGTGGGGCCGTACCCCAAGGAGGTCGTGGTCGACTACGTGCGGGGCTATCGGCCGGTGGTGGACTGAGGTGTGGCTGGTGGGTATGAGGCATTTAGAGCGTCATGTCCTGATGATGAGCCGGCGCATCATCCTGGTCGCGGTGGAGTCAGGGATCACCGCGGGTGGTGGCCCGGAAGCGCGTCCGGAGCGGTAAGCGACGACCGGTGCCGGCCGGGGCTGGTCTCCGGCCGGCACGTCCCCCCGATGCTCACCCGAACAGCTTGACCAGCAGCAGGATGATGAGCGCCCAGCAGACAAGACCTGCGACCACGACCGCGACGAGTCCGCGAAGCCGATACCGTTTGCCGGGTGGAGCGGGTTGCTCGTCCACGTTCCCTCCACGTCGGGGCATGTTCCGGCGTACGCCCCGCCTTGTGCAGATACCCCCGCGGGCAATGGCCTGTTCGTCACTCACAGTGATGTGTTTGTTGCCTATTGGCAGCACGCGCTCGCTCCCCCGATGGAACCAGTGTGGAGGGTAACGCGTTTTGGGTCCTCCGATTCCGGCCGGTCCCGGGTTCGCGTGAATAGGCTGCGGACATGCGGATCTTCACGAACCTCGCCGAGCTCAAAGCGGCCAAGGGCGAGCATCTCGGGTACACCGGCTGGCGAGACATCGACCAGGAGAGGGTGAACGCCTTCGCCGACGCGACGGACGACCACCAGTGGATCCACGTGGACCCGGATCGGGCGAAGAAGAGCCCGTTCGGTAACACCATCGCCCACGGATATCTCACGCTCTCGCTGCTGCCGTCGCTGCTCGGCGAGCTCTATCGAGTGGACGGCCTGCGCATGGCCATCAACTACGGGCTCAACAAGGTGCGCTTCCCGCGGCCGGTTCCCGTCGGGTCCCGCGTACGGGCGGGGGCGGAGATCACCGACGTCAAGGGCACTCCCTCGGGCACCCTCGCGAACCTCCGCGTCACGATCGAGATCGCGGGAGTCGACAGGCCGGCCTGCGTCGCCGACACGCTCACGCTCTTCGTTCCCCAGGAGTGACCGGCCCTGCGCGTACGGGGTGGGCTTGGCGGCTTGACCGGGGGCGGAGCGACTTATTGGCGCAAGCAGGGGTGACGGGTCTGGTAGAGTTACACCCGTTGCAGGGCACCGCAGGTGAACAGGCAGCAAAGCGGCCGTAGCTCAATGGATAGAGCATCTGACTACGGATCAGAAGGTTAGGGGTTCGAGTCCTCTCGGCCGCGCACATCATAGAAGGCCCGTGACCAGGGAAAACCTGGAAACGGGCCTTAGTGTTTTCGGCTTCACGGCCCCCGAAGGGCGGAAGTTGCCGCCACCATGGCCAGTCAGGCGAGGCGCGGGGATCCGGCGACGTCTTGGCGAGGAAGCTCCTGCCGATGGGTGTAGAGGTACGGCCTGGCCCAGCCGGGCAGCGCGGCGAGGATCCGTTGTACCTGGGATGACTTCCCGCGTCCAGGCTTGTAGTGCCGCTGCCACATCCCGGGGCTCCAGGAGAGTGTGCTTCAGGACGATCACCGCGGTCATGGGCCGGGAGGTGAGGCCGGGAACCTTATGGATCGACGGTCCGTGGCGTCCGCACCGCAACCTGCGCGGGCGAACCTCGGAAGGGCGCCGAGACGGCATGGCCCTTTCTGGTCGACGTCATCGCGCAGGTGATCGCATGCCGGAAAGCCGATCTCCAGATCCGGTCCGTTGACCTGCCGTCCTCACAATCACAAGACTGTGGCCGACCGCCGTACGGGGCCGGGGGGCGATCGACGGTCCGGGGCTTCGTCCCTCAGCCCTGGTCCACCGGGTACCTCGCCCCTCTGGGCGTACGGGCTCACGTACCGAGAACTGTCGTCTCCGATTGGTTGAATCTGCCCCGAACACACATGGACCACTTCCATCAACCGGATACAAGGAGAGAGCGATGGCCATGGGGGAGCTCATTTCCCACCTCGTGCAAGGAGCCGACACCGAGACCGGGGCCTGGATGCTGATCGATGAGGCGGCTGCCACTGGTGAGCAGGCAGCCCCCTGGGAGCAGAGCTGGCCTGGGCAAGGGCCGGACTGGCTCACGATCGGTCCCAACGCTCTGCTCTGTGACACCCCCCGGGACTTCACCCCGTACATCAGGCTGGAACTTTGGAGTGATCAACCCGCCGCGCCCGAGCCGGCCTGGGAGCATTCATGGACCGACGAAATCTTCTTCCGCTCGGGGAAAATCCATCTATTAGACTATTTTGATCCATGCATCGACAGTCGACTCCCATTTCTCGACCTGGGTCACCAGAACGCTACCTGGCTCGTTCGGGCGCAACACAAGACACTGGAGAACAATCAGGAGACTGACTTCCCCAGCTACATCTATCGGGCCGAAATCTACAAGTTCCAATTCTGGCGGCCGATCCCGCAAGATTCGCCATGAAGGTATGCGAGCAGGCCCTCGGCAGGACGCCGCTGTCGAGGCATGGCCTGGTAGGCAATAACGTCGCTTCGCTTTGGAGAGCCACCTTGGGAGCCACCCGAACGGGCGATCGTGAACCGAGCCGTACGGAAGCTTCCTGGATCATCCCGGCTCGTTGCTGACATCCTTGCTCAGAGGCTGGCTCACAACCGTTCTCGCGATGCCTTCTTCCATGATGGAGCCGGACCGTCGGCCGTTCCCCAGCATGCGCGTGATCGTGAGAGCCCCGGCGTAAGTCGATCAAGAAGCTGTCGGGGATGTCTGCTTGAGTCGCCCGGGAACGATGCACGGGCAGGGAGCGGGAATGCGACAGTCAGAGCGTCTTTGGCATCTCGTCCGGTCCTATGGCATGGGCGAGTGGTTCATGGCCGCGTGGGTGGAGGGCGTGGAGGTTTGGGAGGCCGCCCGGCGTCTGGGGGTGTCGGTCGCGGATGTGGACGACTCGGTCGAGTGCAGCTGGACCGATCTCCTGCGCGAGCGGTATTCCGACGGTGAGGGAGTCGTCTGGGCCGGTCGGCTGACGGCGGACTGGACGCAGATCATCCAGGTGCAGGGGTTCGACTGCGGGCGGGCATTGCGGGAGCTGTCGTTCGGCGGGCGGGCGCTGCTGGTGGGCTGGGATCTGAACGGGCCGCGTGATCTCGAATACGCGGTCAACGGTGAGTACGTCACGGGACTCAGCGTCACCGTCCCCGGCAAGCGCTGGGGAAGCGACCCGCAGGCGCTCGATCCCTACATGCAGGGGTTGCAGTTCGACTGGAACGACTCCAGTTGGGAGAACGACCCCGAGCTGCCGGCGGGATGGCTGGAGTACTGCGCGTGGGAGGAGGCCCGCCTGGAGAGCGGGGAGGACTACGGCGAGGAGGAGGTCCCCGACGAGTGGCAGGACTTCATCGGACTCGCCTGCAACGGGTACAGCCCGCCCCTGGCGACCTGTCTCAGCTCTGCCCTGGCCCTTGTCGGCCGGGTGACGGGCCGGGAGATCGACAGGGAGTGGATGCACGGGGCTCACACCCGCTACGTGATCCGCGAGTGGCATGACGGCTGATAAGCGTTCAGTTCGCGGTCATGTGCCAGGACACGAGCTGGCCTCGGCGCGACGCGAAGACGATCGCCCGGCTCATCGACGCCGACAAGAAGACCTATCCGCTCGCGGGCGGCCTCGGCGCCGGCGTCTGGCCGTGCGGCCACTGGCACCAACCCGCCAAGCCGGCCGGCATCACCCCCAACCCTCACGGTCCCCGCGACATCCTCATCCTGCAGAACCGCGACGATCCGGCCTCGCCCTATGCAGGCGCCGTCGAGACCCGGCACGCGTTCCGGAACCGCGCCAGCATGATCACCGTTGACGCCGGCGGGCACGGCGTCGACACGACAACCCCCTGTACAGCCGGCAAGATCACCGACTTCCTGACCCGTGACACGCTCCCGGCACGACCAGACCTGCTGATACTCGGCGGACGCCGACCTGACGGCTGACGCTCCGCCACATCGCAGAAGGCCCGTCACCGGAGAACACCTGGTGGCGGGCCTTGGCGTTTCCCGGGGACCCGACGCCATGCGATCACCTGTCAGGCGGCGCGTACGGCCTGTACGGAGGGCCTGCCGTACAGGCTGACAACACGATCGCGTTGTGGACGGCGCCGGCGATCCGAAACCGTGGGTCCCGCCGCAGGAACCACCTGCCGGCGTTCGACACCAGGAGAAACGATGAAGCTGCCTCCACGCGCCGCCGGCCTCATGGCGGTCGCCGTGCTCGCCTGCCTGACCGGGGTGCCCGGGATGCCCGGGGCGTCGGCGGCACAGGCGGCCGAGGCCGGGGCCCTGCCGAGTGTGGACATGGAAGCCACCGTCAAGGCAGCCCAGATCGACCCGCGGCGGCCTGACGACACGCTGACCCCGGGCGCCAAGGCCAGCGTGCTGCTCGTGGAGAGAGCGCTGCGCGACCGGCGTCTGCTCGACGCGAAGTGGGTGGACGGCTACTTCGGCACCACGACGATCGCCGCCTTCGCCAAGTTCCAGAGGTCGCTCGGCCGCACCGGTCTCGCCGCCAGCGGCCTTCCCGACACGGCATCGCTCACCAGGCTCGGAGCCGGCCGTTTCACGGTCACCCACGTCATCGGGCCCGGCGCTCGGGTGTCCACCGGCGGCGTCGTCGTCGACGCCCGTACGCGGAGCATGCTGGCCGAGGCGAAGCGGCTGCTCGGCCGCGACCTCGTGCTGTTGCAGGGGTCGTACAACCCCGGCGGTGACCCCACGTCCGCGGGCACCCACGACGGTGGGGGCGTCGTGGACATCTCGGTCAAGGGGATGAGTTCCGCCACGCGTACCGCCGCCGTCCGGGCGTTGCGGCGCGTCGGCTTCGCGGCATGGCTGCGCAACCCCGATCAGGACGACTGGCCGTGGCACATCCACGCCGCCGCCATCAGCGACACCGACCTCTCCAGCCGGGCCCAGCACCAGATCGGCGACTACTACCTCGGCCTGAACGGCCTCGCCGGCCGTGCCCCCGACGACGGCCCGAAGGTGCCCATCCGCACCTGGGAGGAGTACCGGCGCCACTGACCATCCGTAACCCAGGCCGCACAGACACGAAGGAGAACACCATGGGAACGTTCGGCAAGATCCTCACTACGGCTGCCGCCGCGACGATGCTCGGTGGGACGGTGCTCGCGACCGCTTCGCCGGCGTCGGCGGCCACGCGCAACGGCGTGTGCGAGGCCGGTGAGTTCTGTTACTACTTCAACAGCAACAATCAGGGGTCGGTGTCCGACTTCCCCGGATCCGTGGCCGACTATGGCACGCGGCAGCCGTCCTGCTACGACTTCAAGGGGCCCGGCGCCGGCAAGGGCAAGTGCATCAAGAACGAGGCCGCCTCGGTCTGGAACCGCAGCAGTAAGACCGTGCGGGTCTACTACAACAGCAACTACGGCAGCAGCGTCTACCAGGACTTCGCCCCGGGAGCCAAGGGCAACCTCAAGCCCGGCCTCAAGAACCAGAACGCCTCCCACCAGTTCGGCCCGTCGTCGTCGGCGCGCGCCGACATGTCGTACGCGCTGTACAAGACCAGCGGCGGCGGCATCAGCTGCGGCTTCGACGGTTACGTCCACACCTCCGGGCGGCATGAGGGCATCGACATCGCCCGCAGAGAGGGTTCGGGCGTCCACGCCCTGGTGAGCGGCCAGGTCATCAACCTCGTGCGCGGGCGCAACGGCGGCAAGGGGCTCTCCACGATCGCCGTCTACAACGCCTCGCTGAACAAGACGATCATCTATCTCCACTCCGATCCGCTGTCCTCGCTGCGCGTGGGCCAGCAGATCGCGCGCGGCCAGCTCATCGCGGAGGAGGCGTGGCACGGGATCTCGTCCAGCTCGGCCGCGCACACCCACGTCGAGATGCGCCCCGGACGGCAGAAGCTCGCCGCCAAGAGCGTCGGCGACCCGACGCTGAGCAACCCAAACCCGAACTCGTTCTGGATCTCCCAGGGCTACAACATCCGCTAGCGGATCGCGGCCTGCGATGAGGAGGAAGGCAACTGTGTCTCCACGACCTGCACGGCTGATCTCGCCGCACACCGCGACTGCCATCGCGCTGGTGCTCGGTGGGACAGTGCTTGGTGGGACGGTGCTTGGTGGGACGGTGCTCGGCACCGCTTCGCCGGCGTCGGCGGCCACGCGCAACGGCGTGTGCGAGGCCGGTGAGTTCTGTTACTACTTCAACAGCAACAACCAGGGGTCGGTGTCCGACTTCCCCGGATCTGTGGCCGACTATGGCACGCGGCAGCCGTCCTGCTACGACTTCAAGGGGCCCGGCGCCGGCAAGGGCAAGTGCATCAAGAACGAGGCCGCCTCGGTCTGGAACCGCAGCAGTAAGACCGTACGCGTCTACTACAACAGCAACTACGGCAGCAGCGTCTACCAGGACTTCGCCCCGGGAGCCAAGGGCAACCTCAAGCCCGGTCTCAAGAACCAGAACGCCTCGCATCGGTTCCTGAGCTCCGCGCCGCCGACGGGGTGCAAGACCGACGGCACGCACACCAGGCTGCCCACGACGATCCTCGTCTACCGCAAGGCCCTCGACCGCGTCGACCGGGTGGACTTCAAGACGTACATCAAGAACGTCCTGCCCAACGAATGGCGGTCGCACTGGCCGGGGGAGTCGCTCAAGGCCGGGGCGATCGCGGTCAAGCACTTCGGCTGGTACTGGGCACTGAGGTCGGCGAGCAAGACGCCGAGCGGCCAGTGCTACGACGTCACCGATGACACGGCCAGCCAGGTGTACAAGCCCGGCTCCGCGACGGCGGCCACGAACGCCGCGGTGGACGCGACCTGGGGCGTCCGGATGACGCGCGACGGGAAGATCTTCAAGGCCCAGTACTGCTCGACGACGACGGCGTGCCGTCACTGGGTCACCGGCGACTGGATGTCGCAGACCGGCTCTCGCGACAAGGCCGAGGCGGGCTGGAGCTACCGCCGGATCCTCACGTACTACTACACGGGGATCGTTCTCGGATCCTGACCCCGCGGACCGTACGCCTTCGGTTCCCCGCCGTGCCCGCCATGCACGGCGGGGAACCGGCGTCAGTCGACGATGATCTGGAAGTTCAGCGGACGCCCCCCGGGGAAGGCGACCTGTCCCGAACCCTCCATCATCTTGAACCGCACGTAGCACAGGCCCGGCTTCTTCGGCGTGATGATGTCGGTCCGGATGTCGACCATCTCTCCGGGTCGCGTGTCCTTGATCGGTATGTCGGAGACGGTCTGGCATTGATCAGGCTGCTGCGGGAGGTCGAGGCGATGCAGCGAATATGCCTTCCACGGCACCGTTCCGGCGTTCTTGAGCCGCCACACCTTCGTCACGGTCTGGCGGGGCCCGACGTGCGTGCAGTCGGGCAACGTGATGTCCCCGATGAACTTGGCCGAATCCCCTTGGTGGGCCGGCAGGCTCCACGGAGGGTTGGTGGGGTGCACCGGGCAGTCGGCTGCCGACAGTCGGGTCGTCGAGGGGCTCTCGGGCGGGTTCACGCTCGGCCCGTCGGTCCCGGAGCCACGATCGCCGGTGACCGCGACGAGGACCACTGCCGCCACACCGACGGCCCCTACTGCGAGGGCGGCCACAACCGGGCGGGCCGGCCGGAATCGCCCGCGATCCCCCGGCACGGACGAAACCGGCCCGGTCGCCGGCGGCGATGCCGGGGTCTCACCGGCCGGCCAGGGACCTTCTACGACGTCCGAGACGGCGTTTTCGAGTTCGTGAGGAGGATGGGCCGCGACGACGCCCGCGTGGTTCGACGGCACTCCGGCGCTCGCCGACCTGACCGCGAGGTTCGCGATCTCCCAGCGTTCGCGGTACGCGGCCGGGTCCGCACCGCACGCCTTGACGAACTCGACGGTGGTCTCCCAGCTCGGGAGCCGGTTGCCCTTCGTGGCCTCGTGCAATGTCGTGTGGGAGATGGCGCCCGACCGGCCGGACATTTCGCGAAAAGGTGGGTTGCCGACCGATTTGCGAAGTTCTCGCAGTGCCGCCGCGAAGTCCTCGATCGCCTTCGCCCGTGCACGCATGTCGTCCACCCGGGTGAAGCTAACAGCGCTCACGGTATTCGCTCAAGCGAACGGAGAATCTCGCACACGTCCCGTCGTGCCTCGTCCGATGCCTGTCGTCGTACGGAAAATCGCGTGGGCCGAGCGCCTCCGGGCAGGTCGTGGACGGCAGGGACGGGTCACGGAAAAGGTGTTGGAGCTGTGCGGGGTCACCCTTTAACGTGGCGCGGTGGCCACACAGGTGATTGTCCTCAACGGCGGTTCCAGCTCAGGAAAGTCCGGGATCTCCCGATGCTTGCAGGCGGTCCTGCCGGATCCGTGGCTCGCTCTCTCGGTCGACACCATGGTCGAGGCGCTGCCCGCCTCCTTGCGCTCATCGGATGCGGGGATCACTTTCGCACCGGACGGCCAGGTCGATGTCGGGCCGGCATTCCAGACCCTGGACGCGGCGTGGACGGAAGGGATCGCCGCGATGGCCCGCGCTGGCGCCCGGGTGATCGTGGACGATGTGTTCCTCGGCGGGGCGGCCTCCCAGCAACGCTGGCAGAAGGCCCTCGCCGGGCTGGAGGTGCTCTGGGTCGGCGTGAGGTGCGACAGCGCGGTCGCCGCGGGACGGGAGATCGCGCGGGGCGATCGCGTCGAGGGGATGGCCGCGTTGCAGGCGGACGTGGTTCACGAGGGCGTGGTCTACGACCTCGTGGTGGACACCACACACACCGAGTCCCTGGCGTGCGCGCAGGCCATCGCCGCCCACGTACGCCGCTGACGCCGAGCCCGGCGCGCAGATCGAGACGAGGGGGAGCGGGCCGGTGCTGCCGATCGGCGAGATGCTGCGGGTGCTGAACGCGCTGAACGCCGCCGGATGCGAGGTCTGGGTCGCCGGGGGCTGGGGGATCGACGTCCTGGTCGGACGCGTCACCCGGGACCACCACGACCTCGACCTGCTCCACCGCGCCGAACAGGAACCGCTGGTGATCGCGGAGTTGGAGTCGCTCGGGTACGCGGAGCGGCCCGGCGCGGTGCCCGGGCGGCCGGCCAGGTTCGTCATGACCGACGGCCGTGGGCACGAGCTCGATCTCCATCCGCTGCACGTCGGGGAGGACGGCTCGGCAGTGCAGCACCTGGACGACCGTGGTGCGGCGTTCCACTACCCGGCCGAGGTCTTCGTCACGGGCACGATCGAGGGCGTGCGGGTGCGCTGCCTGTCCGTCGACCAGCAGGTCGCCTTCCACCAGGGCTACGAGCCCCGCGACCGCGATCTGCACGACATGGCGAGCCTGCGTGCGGAGTTCGGCGTCACCACGCACTTCTGATCCCGCCAGGGCGGGTGGTCAGGGCGCGTACAGGAGAGACAAGGGCTGTGCGGGCTGCCGATCGCCCAGTTGTGTGGCGGTTCGCCCGATGTAACGGCTCAGGGACCGTGCGAGGTGCGGCTGGTCGAAGTATCCGAGCCGGTGGATCACATCGTGGACCGGCACGCCGTCCTGGATCAGGACCGCCGCCCGCCTGGCGCGGTCGATCTGCCGGATCGCGCCGCGGGTGAGCCCGGTCGCTGTTAGGAATCGTCGCTGCACGGTGCGCTCCGACACGTCCGGCGGTGCGCCGCGGAGCACCGCGGCGACAAGCGGGTCGCGCTCCACGACACTCTCGCGCACCAGCCGCCGCACGAACGCCTCGGCGTTGTCCCAGTCGGGCAGATGCCAGGAGGAGCCCTTCAGCCAGAAGGACCTGTGGGTCGTGCCGGGGATCTCCGCGGACCCGTCCACGAGCCGGCCGAGCGGAAGATGGGGCATCGCGGTGCCGAGCGAGAAGATGATCCCGAAGAACGTGGCGTCCTCGGGAACGGGGGCCTGGCTCGCCCTCGTCTCCGGCCCCTGGACGGAGGCGCTGACCTGGCCGCGGTGCTCCCAGAAGACCAGGTCCCAATGGGCGGTCGCGACGGCCGTCATCTGTTCCACGTCACGGCTGCTGCTGCGCCACACCCGCTCGATGTAGGGCGATTCGGACGAGCGGCTCTCGATGTGCAGGCCCATCCGAGTGACTCCCCCCTGACTCGCGGAACATGGTCATGCGGTCCCGTGTCGAGGGCCGTCGAACCAGGATGGTACGTCCCGCCGGTGACAAAACCGTGAGCGGGCGGACCCTCGGACGGGCGCCGCCGCGCGTCACATCGGGCTGCTCCGTGCCGGCCGCGGACGCCGCCGCGCTGCGCGCCATCCGCGCGAAGGCCGCGTCGTCCGCCGGGTGCTTCGTGGCGGACATGCCCGCCGCGGCCCAGCAGACGCGCGTCTACGCCGACTACCTCTTGAAGGAGACCGCGGCCGACGACGTCGACTATTACGCGGTCGGCGTGGTCGGGCCGCGCAACCGGGTCGAAAAGATCGTGGGAAAGCTGCCCCTGATGCCGTGACCCGGCCGTGGACGGTGGCGGCTCGCGGTGCAACTTTCACCCGCTCCCGGGTTGCCCTTTGTCGTCTCCGGCGGCTTGTGTGCATGTGAGGGCGGTCGTAGGCGAAGAGCGGCCGTCGCGTGTCGTTGACCGGTGATCGGCGGGATCGTACGGTGATGCGCGGTGTTCCCGTGTGTGGACGTAGTTCGGGTGCACGAAAAGCCTTGTGGGGTCGGGAGTCATTCCTCGGTCAGGGGCCCTGCGCGACCTGCGAGGAGCTCGGTTGTGACACGCAGAACGAGAACGGGTGCCGGGGTGATCGGCGCCCTGGCCGCAGTCGCCGCCCTGGCCGGGGTGGCCACGGCC
>NZ_VIRM01000082.1 GCF_006874475.1 Microbispora hainanensis | reverse complement strand
GTGGGGTCGGTCGAGGTCCGGTAGGAGAACGCGGTGCCACCCCACTGGTAGGTCAGCACCCAGATGTTCTTCGGCGCGAAGTAGAACAGCGTCGGCGCGACGGTGGAGAAGTTCATCTTGGTCTGGGTGGCCGAGGCCATGTCGGACCAGTTCGTGAAGGGGCTGAAGGCCATCGAGCCCCAGGTCGATCCCGTGTCGTGGGTCGTCGCGTAGACCAGGTGCTTGCCGTTGTAGACGACGTTGGTGAAGTCCTTCAGCGAGACCCACCCGGACTTCGGCGTCGCCAGCGCGCCGGTCGAGGTCCAGCGGTACGTCGACGGGAGGTCGCACCTCGGCGTCACCGACGGGGACGGAGACGGAGACGGAGACGGGGACGGAGACGGGGAGGGGGACGGGGAACGCGTCGGCGACGCGCTAGGCGACGCGGTGGGCGACTGCGTGGGGGAGGGGCTGGGCGAGCCCGGGCTGCCGGTGCAGGCCACACCGTTCAGGGAGAACGAGGTGGGCACCTGGGGGGAGCCGTTCGAGGAACCGTTGAATCCGAAGTTCGTGCTGCCGCCGCTGGGGATGCCGCCGTTGTAGGAGACGTTGGTGGCGGTCACCGACGACCCCGACTGGGTGTTGGTGGCGTTCCAGATCTGGGTGATCTGCTCGCCGGCGCCGAACGACCAGGTCAGCTGCCAGCCGTTGACCGCGTCACCGAGGTTGTTGATGGTGACGCTGGCGTTGAAGCCGCCCGGCCAGCTCGAACTGATGGTGTAGTCGACCCGGCACGCGACCGCGGCCTGGGCGGGCTGGGTGATCAGCAGACCGCCGGTTCCGGCCAGCAGGACCGAGATGGAGCCGATCACGAGGGCGCGGCGCGGGGCCCGCCGGGGCGCCGCCGCGGTCGTGGCGGCGGAGGGGCGCGGTGACCGCGCTCTCCAGGGCAGACGCATCTGTGTTCTCCTCATCATCATGTCCGGCCGCCGTCAGGGGCTGACGCGGGCAGCGGCCGGGGGCCGCGGTGCCGTTCGCTGTGGACCCGAAGGTCGTGGAGCCGCCGGCGGCGACGGAGCCGTTGCAGGAAAAGCGGACACGCGGGCGTTGCTCCGCGTGATCGACGCCGCGTCCTGTGATCAGGAAACGCACACCACCAGGGCGTCGCGAACGGCGGTCCTCACCGCGCACCACCACATGAGAGGAGAAAACCGCCTTGGAGAAACATTCTGGAAAACAATGCGAAAATGTGTCAAGTATCGCAAGAAAGTTTCAGAGTGGAGCTCCCGCCGCACGGGCGGCGGGCCCTGATAACGCCTGATGAAGCCGCCTGTCCGTGCCCTGCTCATCGGCCGGCATGAGGTGCCGTCCTTGACATGGCCTCTTCTTCTCGTATTGGCTCCGGGCTGCCACCACGGCCATCCGATAGAGAAGGAACAACGACACGGGAGAATTGTTAACGCTAACATTTCGCCCAAGGCCGCTCTCGGGCGGCCAGGTCGCAGGGCGGTCCGGCGGACAGACACCACGTCCGCCGGAGCCGCCCCGCCGGAGAGTCGCGACGAGGAGGTGCACGGCGGCGAAGACGAACGACCCGGACGGCCGGCTTCACGGCGGCGTGCCATCACGTGCGCGGATCCGCCTGCGAGCGGGAGACGGCCGCATCGAGCGGGCGACCGACCGGCTGAAACGCTTCGGCCTGTGGCCGCCCGCCGCGACACGTGCTGCTCACGTCTCCTGCGACGACCGTGACCGTGACGCCTCTGGAGATCCGGCGGGGCGCGCGAGCCTACGGCTCGGACGTCACCCGGGCCCAGCGATATCCGTAGAAGTCACCGTTCACGGTCGGGAGCTGCCCGGACCGGGCGGTCCGGGCAGCGGCCCCCACGGTCAGCCGGGATAGGGGCGGTTGAACCGGGGCGGGGTGAACGGGACATATCGAGGAGCGGGGTCGGCCCCCAGCGCCGCGGCACGGGCGTTCATCGCCGGGGCGGACGTCGCGGGCCAGTGACCGGTCCGCAGCCGGTCGAGCATCGTCATCAGCGCCGCCTCCTGCTCCGCCGGTGAGAAGTCGCAGTGGCCGACGGTTTCGGTGTACGTCTGGCGCAGCAGGGAGCTCGCTCCCGCGCGGCGCACGTTCTGTTCGTACGACTGCTGCTGGGCGACGGTGGAGATCTGGTCACCGGTGCCGGACACGGTCAGCACGGGGATCCGCAGGTCGCCGTCCAGCACGATGCCGCGCGAGAAGCGCCTGACGGCGTCCGGGTCGGCCGCGATACGGGGCGCGGCGGCCAGGGTCCTCAGGTCGGACGCGAGGTCCAGGCCCGCCGCCTTGTACAGGTCGCGTACGGCATGCCGCAGGGCGGGATCGGCCTCGCTCAACTGCTTGGCGTAGTCCACGCCCGTGTTCCAGGACGGGTTCCCGCCGACCACCTCCATGATCTGGCGCCGGCTGCTCATGGCCTGCCCGATGTAGGGCAGGGGGCCCCCGGCGAGCGCGAGGTAGGCGCCCTGCTGCAGCGCGGCGGCGTCCCCGCGGTCCGGAGGCGGCGGCGCGGACCCGTCGGGGTTGCGTCCCCAGCCCGGCAACTGGCCGATCGCGGCGGCCAGTGCGATCCGGGCCCGCCCCTGCGGGGTCTGCTGCGCCGCGGCCAGCGCGTCGATCCACGCCTTCCTGGCCGCTTCGATGTCGGCGGGGATGTCGACGACCGGCAGCCCCGGCGCGACCAGGCGTTCGAGCACGAAGACCGTGTCGAGCTTCTGGTTCCACTGGCCGACCGACCCGCCGAGGCCGCCGCACATGGGGACGGCGGCGTCGAAGGCGCGGGGGTGGACCTGGGCGACGCCGGCGGCGACGAAACCGCCCATCGAGGTCCCGGAGTCGATCGCGTAGCGTGCCCGGCCGTAGGCGTCTTCGAATCGGTCCAGCGCTTCTGCCTGGTTGTCGATGGCGGACCGGATGTCCCAGCCGGTGATCGCCCGGCTCGTCCCGCCGCGGGCCACGCCGTCGGCCAGCAGCCGGGCGGTCAGGGGCTCGCTCCGGCCCGTGCCGGCGAAGTCGAGGGCGACCACCACGGTGCCGTTCCAGTGCGCCGGGACGACGAACTCATACGGCGTGCCGTCCCTGAGGGTGCCGCTGATGCACGTCGGGTGGGCAGGGGAGTCCGGCAGGCACGGCGTGCCGCCGGGAGGTCTGGTGGAGGCCGCGGCGGCGGTTCCGCTTCCGGCGACGGCCGTCAGCGCGGCGGCGAGGCACGCGGTCACTCTGCGGCGGATCACAGCGGGAGCCCCTTCGACTCGACCGTCCATCCGTTCTCGCCGCACAGACCGCAGCCGGGGCCGGCGAAGCGTGCCCCGGCGGCCTGGTCTCCGCGCAGGATGTAGTCGAACCAGTCCGCGGCCACCTGCCAGCCCTTGGTGGCCTCGAGACCCGCGATCAGGCCGGTGTGGCCGGCCGCGGCGTCGCCGACCAGGGCGGCGGGAACGTTCAGCAGGGCGTAGTTGTCGATGCTGTTCTGGTAGGCGACGTCGTCCGGGCCGCCGTTCACCAGCAGCGTCGGCGTGTGCAGACCGGCGAGGCGGTCGCGCCCGTATCCGCCGAAGGCCGGCTCCGGGAGATACCCCGTGTTGAATCCGGCGACCGCGTCGACGATGGGGTCGGTCCCGGCGGCCAGGGCCTCGACGCCGCCGCAGCTGTGGCCGAGCACGCCCACGCGCGTCGTGTCCGCTCGCCCGTCGAACTGCTTGCGGGCCTGCTTCGACTCGGTGGCCCAGTGGGCGGCCGCGAGGAGCGCCTCGGGGTGCGCGATCGTGTCCTGGGGGGTGCTGGGGACGGGGAACTCGTCCAGCCCGCCGTTGGCCACGACGATGTAGCCCTGCGAGGCCAGTCCGGTCAGGAACGTGATCCCTTCCAGGTTGCTCGTCGCGCAGGCGCCGTTGCCGTAGACGATCACGGGCAGGCTGTCCTTCCGCAGCGCCTTGAGATCGGCCGGGCGATAGACGGTGTGCCCGGGCAGCCCTTCGGCGGCCTCACGGACCGTGGGAAGGATGGCGGTCGCGGGGGCGCCGGTCGGAGGGGGCTTCGGCGGTGGCGGCTTCTGGGGGGACGACGCGGCGGCGGCGCCGGAGCCGGCGAGGACGACCGCACCCACGGTCGCCGCCAGCAGGGTCCGCGCGGTCATGGAGCGGGCAAACACGTTCGCGTTTCCTCCACGGTCAATGGACGGGCAGGGGGTGCCGGTTCGGGGCCCGACGGGTCCGGGAATGGCCGGCGGGGGCCCGGCAGCAGTTGTGCGGCACATTGGCGACTATAACGAAGACGATCGTTCAGCTTTGTGTCATCAATGTCAATCCTCTGATCGCCGCGTCGATCCTGGGGCGGAGCGGCCGGGAGGTGCTCCGGCCGTGCCGGACGGGCACCGGCGGCGTGCGCTCGCCTCCGGCGGCCCCGGTGGCGGCCCAGATGGGCGGCCCAGGTGGGCGGCCCAGGTGGGCGGCTCAGCGGCGGGGGACGAGGCGCAGCGGCGCCGACCTGGGCCCGAACTCCAGCCAGTTGAACATTTCCACCTCGCCGTCCGGTTCGACGCGGGTGGTGCCGGCGAGCAGCTCGCCCAGTGCGGCCGTCATCTCCAGCCGGGCCATCGCCGCGCCCGGGCACCGGTGTGCACCCCGTCCGAACGCGAGGTGCCGGTTGGGCCGCCGCTCCAGGTCGAGCCGGTCGGCGTCCTCGAACACCGCCTCGTCCCTGTTCGCCGAGGGGAAGATCATCGCGATCGCCTCGCCGGTCCGCACCGTGCGGCCGCCGAGCTCGACATCCCGGGTGGCGGTCCTGGCGAACACCCGATAGGGGGCGTACAGCCGCAGCAGCTCTTCGACCGCCGCGGGCAGCAGCCCGGGGTCGGCGCGCAGCCGGTCCTGGAGGCCGGGGTCGCGGGACAGATGCACGGCGGCACTGCCGAGCGCGGCGTGCGGCGCCCCGATGCCGGCCACGATGGTCTGCCGGACGGTGGCCACGACCAGGTCGTAGGGGATCGGCCGCTCCGGGTCGGCGGACGCCCGCAGCAGGCTGGACACCAGGTCCTCGTCCGGGTCGCGGGGGTCGGCCCGGCGGTCCTCGACGATGGCGCGGGCGATGGCGTAGAGCTCCTCGCTGGCCGCCATGATCCCGGCCCGGTCCATCTCCTGGATGGCGAAGCTGTACGCGACGCCGATCCGGCGGATCTCCAGCACCTGGCCGAGCGGCAGGCCGAGGAAGAGGGCGAAGCACTGCGCCGCGTACGGCAGGGCGAAGTCCCGGGAGTAGTCGCCGCCGCCCTGGGCCAGGAGCGGTGCAAGCAGCTCGCGCGCCGCCTCCGCGAAGGCCGGTTCGAGACGCCGCACGACGCTGCGGCGCAGCACCCGGTCCATCGGAGCGCGGTAGATCCCGTGCTCGGGCGGGTCGAAGTGCAGCGGCGGGCGGCGCTGGGTGCGCGGCACGTGCGGGACGACGTTCTGCACCGCGGTGCTGAACGTCTCGCTGTCGCGGGCCACCCGCACCACGTCCGAGTAGCGGGTGGCGGCCCAGAAACCGCCGAACGCGTCGCTCCACGGCAGCGGGCAGCGTCGCCGCAACTCGGCGTAGACCTCGTGCGAGCTGTCGAAGGTCTCCGGCGCGGTGGGGTCCCAGTCGGAGGCGCGCCCGAGGCCGCCGGCGGTGGTGGTCATGGTGAGGTCCCTTTCCCTTCCCGTCCTGCGCCCGCCCGCTCACAGCAGGTGCCTGCGTGCGATCCGGGCGAGTGTCTCGATGGCGTACACGACGACGGCGATCGCGATGACGATCGCGGCGGTGGTGTCGTACCGCAGGGTGGCGATCGACTCCTGCATCAGGTAACCGACCCCGCCCGCGCCGGCGATGCCGAGCACGACCGACTCGCGCAGCGCCAGGTCGGCCACGAACAGGCCGTTGCCGGTGAACGACGGCACGAACTGCGGCCAGATCCCGGCGGCGAAGGCCTGCCACTGGCGGGCTCCGACCGAGGTCAGCGCCTCGTGCGGCAGCGGGTCGAGCTGCTCGAGGGAGTCGGCGAAGAACTTGGCCGCGAGCGCGGTGGAGGAGATCCACAGCGCCAGGAAGCCGGCGTACGGGCCGAGTCCGAGCGCGGCGACGAACAGCAGCGCGTACACCAGGTCGGGAATGCCCCGGACCACCACGAGCAGCACCCGGACCACCGCGGACAGCGGCCGCCAGGGGGTGGTGTTGACGGCTGTGAGCAGGGCGAGCACCAGCCCGCACGCGGCGCCTGCCGCCGCGGCGCCCAGCGCCATGAGCAGGCTCTCCAGCACCGCCATGAGCAGCTCGCCGGAGAACGCGGGCGGCCACATGCCGCTCAGCACGGCACGCAGGTTCGGCCAGGCCCCGGACAGCCGGCCCGGGTCGGGGTCCAGGGACCACAGCGACACCAGGAAGACCGCTCCGGTCGCCACCGCGCCGGCCACCCGCAGCACCCGGCCGCGGTCCCAGCCGACGTCGTGCCGGGCACGCCCGGCGGGCAGCGCGGCCGTGCGGCGGTGGGCCGTGGGACGGAGGACTGTGCGGCGGACCACCACCGACAGCAGCTCCAGCAGCAGAACCAGCACGACGATCACGCAGATGATCCCGGCCGCCCGGTGGTAGTTGAGGCTGCCCAGCGCGGTCTGCAGCGCCACGCCGATGCCGCCGGCCCCGACGACGCCGAGCACGGCCGACGCCCGGATGTTGATGTCGAGGCGGTACAGCACGATGCCGGTCAGCGCGGGGAACACGCGGGGCAGCACGGTGGAGACGGCCACCTGCACCTCGCCGGCCCCGCACGCGCGGGCCGCCTCGGCGGGGACGGGATCGGTTTCCTCGACGGCGTCGGTCAGCAGCTTGGCGATCATGCCTACCGAGTGCACGGCGACGGCGAGCGCGCCGGCCAGCGGGCCCAGGCCGAAGATCCGTACGAACAGGATCGCGAAGGCGAGCGTGGGCACGGCCCGGGTCAGCACGACGACCACCCGGGCGGGCGGCCGCAGCCAGCGGGGGCCCTTGTGGGTGCGTGCCGCGACGAAGGCCAGCGGCACCGAGGCGAGCGCCGCCAGGCCGGTGCCCGCCACCGCGATGAGCAGCGTCTCGGCGATCATCGAGGCGACGTCTCCCGCGCCGGGCAGGTCCGGCGGCCACATCCGGCGCAGCAGCCGTACGGTGTCGTCCAGCCCGGCGGCCAGCGAAGCGGGGGACAGGCCGATCCACCAGAACGTCAGCCAGGTGACGGCCACGGCCGCGACGAGCAGCCCCGCCGCGATGAGGGCGCGGGCGCTCCACGGCGGCCGCAGCGGGCCCGGGTCCGCCGCGGCCGGGGCGCGCGTGGCGGGGGTGGTGCTAACCATCACGGGCCCCCGCCGTGTCGTAGATCTCCCGCAGCCGCTCCGCGGTGAGGCCGGCGGCCGGCTCGTCCAGCACCAGCCGGCCGCCGCGCAGCGCCACGATCCGGTCGGCGGTGGCGAGCGCGAGCTCGACCTGGTGCAGGCTGCACACCACGGAGATGCCGTCCTCGGCGCTGATCCGCTTGAGGATGTCGAGCACCAGCGTGCTCGCCGCCGGGTCGAGCGAGGCGACCGGCTCGTCGGCGAGGATCAGCTCGGGGCTCTGCAGCAGGGTCCTGGCCACGGCGACCCGCTGCTGCTGGCCGCCGGAGAGCGTGTCGCAGCGCTGGAACCGCCGGTCCGCCAGCCCGACCCGGTCCAGGTGCTCCACGGCGCGGATCCGCAGCGCGCGCGGGTAGCTCATCACCCCGTACCTCGGCAGGCGCAGGGTGGCCAGCGACCCCATCAGCACGTTCTCCAGTGCGGACAGCCGTCCGACGAGCCCGAACTGCTGGAAGACGAACCCGACCCTGGCACGCAGGGCGCGCAGCCGGCTCCGGGAGCAGGCCGCGGGGTTCTCGCCCAGAGTGCGCACGGTGCCGCTGTCCGGCAGGTGCATGCCGTTGACGAGGCGCAGCAGGGTGGACTTGCCGGCTCCGGAGGGGCCGACCAGGGCGACGAACTGCCCCTGCGGGACGTCGAGCGAGACGCCGTCGAGCACGGTGGTGCCGTGGAAGCCCTTTCCGACTTCCGACAGCCGCAGCACGGGCGTGCCGATCACGGCGGGTTCCTCAGCCACCGGACGTGCAGACCTCGGCCTTGGTGATCTCGCAGATGCGCGCGATCGGCTGATAGGTGGCGTCGGTGGCCGCGACGAACGTCCAGGCGGTGGAGGCGCCGAGGGTGCAGGCCGGGGCGTCGGCATACTGGCCCCAGTTCTTCGGGCCCTTGATCTCGGTGCCCTTGCACAGCCCGGCGGAGGCGGCGCCGGTGGCGGTCAGGCCGGTCACCGTCTTGGCGATCTTGTCGCGGGTGTCCTGCGGCAGCCACGTGCCGACCACGATCGGCGGCCCGGGGATGAGCGGCGAGGTCCAGACCTTGGTGACCTGCCCCGGCTTGAGCTGGCCGCGGGCGGGCAGCAGCTGGTCGATGAACACGTCGCCGACGAAGGCGATGTCGCAGTCACCGGCCAGCAGCGAGGCGACCGCGGTGTCGTGCCCGTGGGTGAACACCGTCTTGACGTCCTTGTCCACGTCGACGCCGGCTTCCCGCAGGGAGGCGAGGGGCTGCAGGTAGCCGGTGGTGGAGCCGGGGTCGGTGAAGCAGACGTCCTTGCCGGCGACATCCTTGAGCGAGGTGATCGACTTGTCGTCGCCGCGGGTCACCCCGTAGGCGTAGGCGCCGGGCTCTCCGCCCGGGGCGGCCAGCGGGACGGCGACGGGCTCGACGTCGGCGCGGCTGCGTGCGAGGTAGTAGCTGAAGGCCCCGTAGACGGCGATGTCCACCCGCTTGGCGACCTGTGCCTCCACGACGGCGGCGTTGCTGGTGACGGCCTGGAACCGCACCGGAACGCCGAGGTCCTTCTCCAGTGCGGAGACGATCGGGGCGAACGACTTCTCGAGATCGTCGCTCTGCTCCGACGGGATGGCGGCGAAGACCAGCTCGCCGGATCCGCCACCGTCGGCCGATGCGCTGCGGGTGCTACCGGGGCCGGCACCGCAGGCGGACAGGAGTGCGATCGCGGCACCCGCCGCGACGACGCCCAGAGCTGACTTTCGGAACATCAAGGCTCCTCACATGCAGGTGGTCGGGCCAAAGTAAGCAGGCCCGAGAGCATTGTCAACAGTTCTATGACGACCGTAAGATTTCTGCCGAACATGATTGGCGGCGAAAAACAGACGACCGTTCGATGAACTGTTGCGTATCTCGCGTCGCAGCAGCTTCCCACTCATGGAGGCGGACATCAATTCCCGTTCACTGATCAATCGGGCGACCCGTGCCGTGACGGTGCTCACCGCCACAGCGACGGCCACGGCGACGGCCCTCGCGCTCTCCGTTCCGCCGGCCGCCGGCCTGACGCAGGCCTCGGCGGCGTCCGGCCGGGCCGGCTCCATCAGCGTCACGGGCGTCCACCCGGGCGGCGCCACGTACGCGATCGAGGTGCCGCGGAACTGGAACGGCACCGTGCTGACGTTCAGCCCCGGCTACGGCCAGGGCGCCGGGCCGCAGCATCTGCCGGCCGACCTCGGCGGCAACGCCGCCGCGCAGACCTGGCTGCTCGCCCACGGGTACGCACTGGCCGGCACCCGGCCCTACGGGAGCGGCTGGGCCGTCGAGGAGACCCTGCGGGCCTCCGCCGACACGCTCGCCGAATTCGCCAAGGTCGCGGGGAAGCCCACGACCACGCTGGCCTGGGGCGGGTCGATGGGCGGCGCCATCGCGGCCGGTCTGGCCGAGCGCCGGCCCGACCTGATCGACGGGGCGCTGCCCTACTGCGCCTCGGTGGCCGGGCCGGTGGCGATGCTCAACCAGTCGTTGGACGCGGCGTTCGCGTTCAAGACGCTGCTCGCTCCCGGCGACGACGCGGTGAAGCTCGTCCGGCTCGCCTCGGACGACGAGGAGGCGCGGAGCGTCGCGGCCGCCCGCGCCGTCCTGGACGCCGCCCAGCGGACTCCGGCCGGCCGGGCCCGCATCGCCCTGGCGGCGTCCTTCGCCCAGGTCTCCACCTGGTCGGTGGTCGGCACCGCCGAGCCGGCGCCGCACGACTGGGCGGCGCAGCAGGCCCAGGAGTACGCGGCGTTCATGGCGACCGTCTTCTCTCCCCGCCATCCCCTCGAACAGCGGGCGGGCGGGAACTTCTCCTGGAACACCGGCGTGGACTACCGCAGGGAACTGCGGGAGTCCGGGCGGATGCGGCAGGTGCGCGCCCTCTACGACAGCGCGGGACTGGACCTCGACGCCGACCTCGCGGCCCTGTCGGCGGCGCCGCGCGTCTCCGCCGACCCGGGCGCCGTCGCCTACATGGAGAACTACTTCACCCCGCGCGGAGCGCTCGGCGTGCCCGTCCTGACGATGCACGAGCGCGG
The DNA here is from genome assembly GCF_006874475.1 of Microbispora hainanensis. Classification (GTDB taxonomy): domain Bacteria; phylum Actinomycetota; class Actinomycetes; order Streptosporangiales; family Streptosporangiaceae; genus Microbispora; species Microbispora hainanensis. The sequence goes on along the minus strand of NZ_VIRM01000082.1, from coordinate 13,668 downwards.
CGACAACTATCCCACCGTCACCCAGGCACGCGCCTACTCCGACGTGGTCCGGCGCGCCGGCAACCAGGAGCTGCTGCGCCAGGCGTTCGTCGACCGGCCCGGCCACTGCCGCTACACCGGGGCCGAGTTCGTCGCCGCCGTGCGGACGCTGGAGAACCGGGTCACCACCGGCCGCTGGACGGACGCCGACGCCCACCGGCTCAACACGCTGGCCGCACGCCTGGCCGCCGAGAACCCGGACCTGGGCACCGCGGAGTTCGTTCACCACACTCCCGGCCGATTCCTACGCCCCCATGTCCCCAAAGGGTGAAGAATGAGGATGTTCGTGAGGGTGGCCCGCCGGGGAGCCTGCACCGGCTGAGGATCTGACGATGGAGGGACGCCCGGTGAGCGCGTCGCGGGAGCCCGGCTCCCTGCCCAGGGCCCGGCAGGGGCCCGAACCACAGCGGCTGCTGACCACGCTGCTGGGCGACTACTGGTTCTGGCGGGAGGAGCACATCCCGTCGGCGGCGCTGGTGCGGCTGCTGGAGGAGTTCGGCATCACCGCCACCAGCGCCCGCGCCGCCCTGCGGCGGGTCGCCTCACGAGGGCTGCTGACCAGCTCCCGCAGCGGCCGCACCACCGCGTACGGCCTGCCGCCCCGGGCGGCCGACGTGATCGTGACCCACATCCGCCGGCTGCTGACGTTCGGCGCCGCGACTCCGCGCTGGGACGGGCAGTGGACGGTGGTCACGTTCTCGGTGCCCGAGGACCAGCGGGACACCCGGCGCCTCCTGCGCGACGGGCTGCGCCTGCTGCACTTCGGCATGCTCTTCGACGCGGTCTGGGTGTCCCCCCACGACAGGACGGACGACGTCGCCGAACTCGTGCGAAGGCTGGGCGTGCGCGACGCGGTCGTCTTCCGGGCGCGCAAGGTCGCCGACGACGACCTGCACCCGGTGCTCGACCGTGCCTTCGACATCGCCGCGCTGCGCGCACGCTACCTGCGCTTCATCGGCGCCCATCGGCCGGTGGCCGAGCGGCTGGCGACGTCCATTCCCTGCCCCGCCGAAGCGTTGCGGCTGCGTACGGCGATCATGACCGACTGGCGGGTGTTCCCCACGCTCGACCCCGACCTCCCCGCCGAGCTGTTGCCCGAGGGCTGGCCGCGCGACGAGGCCAGGCGGCTGTGCGTGCAGATCTACGACTCGCTCGGGGAGCCGGCGGAGCAGCGGTTCCGCGAGATCCTCGCCGAGTTCGACCCGGAACTGGCCGTGCTGGTCGCGCACCACACCTTCGCGCAGGTGTCGGCCATGGAGCCGCCGGCGACGCGCCGTCACACGAGCTTCGACGAGACGACCGACCGCGACCGCCTGGACCTCCTCGCCCGCGGCGACCTGGGCGGCTGATCCGGTGGTCTCGGCGCGTCGTGGAGCTTCCGCCCGTGAAAGCATGACATCCTGGTGACGATCGCGCACTCAAGCGTTGTCAATATACTCCTGCTGTGAACGATGGTGAAAGCTCTGAGGCAGGAGACCTCGATTTCCCGCGCTTCCAGGTGGGCGCGCCTCCGCAGCACCTGATCACGACGCTTCTCGGGGACTACTGGATCAGCCGGCCCGAGCAGCTGCCGTCCGCGGCGCTGGTGCGGCTGACCGAGGAGTTCGGCGTCTCCGCGGTGGCGGCCAGGGCCGCGCTGAGCCGCCTGACCAAGCGGGAGCTGCTGGAGTCGTCCAGGATCGGGCGGCGCACCTACTATCGCCTGACGGATCGGGCCGCCGCGGTGTTGCTGGAGGGGCGGCAGCGGATCATGTCCTTCGGCCTGGCGCAGGGCGCGTGGGACGGGACGTGGGCGATGGCGGCGTTCTCCATCTCGGAGGAACAGCGCGACCTGCGCCACGCGCTGCGCGCCAGGTTGCGCTGGCTCGGCTTCGCCCCGCTCTACGACGGGCTGTGGGTCTCGCCGACCGCGAACGCCGACAGCGCGGCGGCCGTGCTCGCCGAGCTGGAGATCCCCATGTCGACGGTCTTCCGTGCCGAGGCCCTCGGCGTGGCGGGCATGCGCGCCCCCCAGGAGGCGTGGGACTTCGACCAGCTCCGGCGTACCTATGAGGACTTCGTCGCCCGGTATTCTCCTCTCCTGGAACGCGTCCGCAGGGGCGTGGTCGGCGCGTCCGAGGCGCTGGTCGCGCGTACAGGGATCATGGACACCTGGCGGACGTTCCCCAACCACGACCCCGACCTGCCGGTGGAACTGCTGCCCGCCGGCTGGCCGCGCGCCGCGGCCAGAGACCTCTTCGTGGAGGTCTACGACACGCTCGGGCCGCTCGCCGAGTTCCGCGTCAAGCAGATCGTCGCGGAGTTCGAACCCGGGCTGGCCGAGCTGGTCGCCCATCATCGCACCAGCTCCATCCTCGCGCTCAGCTGACCGCCGCACGGCGCCGGGGCGGCGCCGCGGCCGCCCCGCAGATCTCTCCGCCGCACAATCGCCTCTTGACAGGCGTGCATCTTCAGATGTGACACTTATTCCCACGACCGCAAAGTTAAGTGCAGAATTATCTGGTCGCGGAAGGACCACCATGAGAATGCCCAGGACCATCCTCGCGGGTGCGGTGACTTTGGCCCTCGCCGGCGCCGCAGCCTGCGGCGGAGGCGACGGCGAGGCGCAGCGGCCGGCCGGTGCGACGGCGCTGTACGACGCCCTGCCCGATGGCATCAAGGAAGCGGGCGTCATCAGATTTGCCGGGGATTCCCACCCGCCCTATCGGATCGTCGCCGACGACGGCAAGACCGTCACGGGCATCGACAAGGAGTTGCAGGACGCCCTCGGCAAGGTGCTCGGGGTCCGCACCGAGATCTCGATCGTCAGCGGCCTGCCCGCGGCGCTGTCCGGCATGCTCGCCTCCCGATACGACGCCTTCAACGGGCCGGTCAAGGACAGCGCCGAGAGGGAGAAGCAGTTCGACGCGCTCGTGTGGATGGTCACCCGGACCTCCTACCTGATCCCCAAGGCGGGGTCGTCGGCCATCAAGAGCTCGGGTGACCTGTGCGGCAAGCGCGTCGCCGGCACCGCGGGCAGCATCGTGGAGGACCAGGCCAAGCGCCTGACCGAATGGTGCGCCAAGCAGGGCAAGCCGGCGATGGAGTTCATCGGCTTCGCCGACACGAACGGCACCATCCTCGCCGCCAAGTCCGGCCGGGCCGACGCCGCCGGCATGACCGAGAGCGCCGCGCTCGACGTGCTCTCCAAGGAGAAGGACGCCTTCACGTACGTCACGCAGACGGAGGAGCAGGGCGCCGGCGTCGACCAGCTCGCGATGCTCGTGCCCAAGTCGAGCGGGCTCGGCCCGGTCATGCTCGACGCGTTCAAGGAGATCTTCAAGAACGGCGACTACAAGAAGATCATGGACAAGTACGGGCTCCAGAAGGTGGCGGTGCCGGAGCCCAAGATGAACACCGCGGCGACGCAATGAGCGTGGCACCACCGACGATGGCACCACAGGCCGGGGCACCACAGGCCGTGGACGTCGCCGCCGCTCGTCCGCGCATCCGGCCCCTGCGGTGGGCGGCCGGGGCCGTGCTGCTCGTGCTCGTCGCGCAGTTCGCCTGGTTCCTCGTCACCAACCCCCGGTTCGAGTGGCCGGTGGCCGGCAGGTATCTGTTCGACCCGAACGTCCTGCGCGGCCTGGGCATGACGCTGGTGCTCACCGTCATCGTGATGCTGCTGGGCAGCGTGCTCGGGGTGCTTCTCGCGGCGGGCAGGCTGAGCGGCTTCCGGCCCGTGGCCTGGGCCTGCGGCGTCTACGTCACGGTCTTCCGCAGCATCCCGCCCCTGGTCCAGCTGATCTTCTGGTTCAACCTCGGTTATCTGCTGCCGCGGATCCCGCTGGGCATCCCGTTCGGCCCGACGTTCGTCTCGTGGCCGACCAACTCAGTGATCAGCTCGCTGACCGCGGCCGTCATCGGGCTCACCCTGCACGAGACGGCCTACATGGCCGAGATCGTCCGGGCCGGCATCCTGGCCGTGGACGGCGGCCAGCGCGACGCGGCCCGCGCGATGGGGTTCACGGCCAGGCAGAGCTTCGTGAAGGTCGTGCTCCCGCAGGCGATGCGAGTGATCGTCCCGCCCGCCGGCAGCGAGTTCATCAGCCTGCTCAAGGGCACCTCCCTGGTCAGCGTGATCGCGATGGCCGACCTGCTCTACTCGGTGCAGGTGATCTACAACAGGACCTACGAGATCGTGCCGCTGCTGATCGTGGCCTGCGCCTGGTACCTGGTGGTGGTCATCAGCCTGTCCATGGGCCAGCGGCGCCTGGAGCGGCACTTCGGAAAGGGGCAGCGGTGAGCGACACGCCCGTCCTGCGCGTCCGCGACGTGCGCAAGCGGTTCGGGGACCACGTGGCGCTCGACGGGGTGAGCCTCGACGTGCACGAGGGCGAGGTGGTCACCGTGATCGGCCCGTCCGGCTCGGGCAAGTCCACCCTCGCCCGGTGCGTCCACCAGCTGGAGAGCATCGACGGCGGGGCCATGTACCTCGACGGGGAGCTGCTCGGCTACGAGTTCCACCGGGGCCACCTGCGCCCCCTGCCGGACCGGCGGGTGGCCGCCCAGCGCGGCCGCATGGGCATGGTCTTCCAGCAGTTCAACCTGTTCGCGCACTGGAGCGTGCTGCGCAACGTCATCGAGGCGCAGGTGCTGGTCCACGGCCGGAGGCCGGAGGAGGCGCGGCGGGAGGCGCTGCGGCTGCTGGAGCGGGTGGGGCTCGCCGACAAGGCGGACGCCCATCCCCGGATGCTGTCCGGAGGGCAGCAGCAGCGCGTCGCCATCGCGAGGGCCCTGGCCACCAACCCGCGGATCATGCTGTTCGACGAGCCCACCAGCGCCCTGGACCCCGAGCTGGTGGACGAGGTGCTGAGCGTCGTGCTCGACCTCGCGCGCGGCGGCATGACGATGATCATCGTGACGCACGAGATGAGCTTCGCCCGCGAGGTGGCCGATCGGTGCGTCTTCATGGAGAAGGGGCAGATCGTCGAGACGGGCACGCCCGAGGAGATCTTCGACAACCCCGCCTCGCCGCGCCTGCGCGCCTTCCTCTCGCGCTACTCCGGCCGCCCGGCACAGCTTTCCGGCGAACACCTCCTGGAGGAGGAGATCACCCCTTGAGCTTCACGATAATGGCCGTCGGCGACCTCGTCGTCGACGAGCCCGGCCCCGCGTCCTTCTTCGCCCCGGCGCGGGAGACGCTGGGCCGGGGCGATGTGGTGATCGGCCACATCGAGGTGCCCCACAGCACGTCCACCGCCCAGGTCAGCACCGACGTCCCCGCCCCGCCCGCCGATCCCGCCGCGCTGTCCGCGGTCGCCGAGGCGGGCTTCCACGTGGTGACGCTTGCGGGCAACCACGTCTACGACGCCGGCGACCAGGGGGTGGCCGACACGATCAAGTACGCGACCGAGGCGGGACTGACCACCACGGGCGCGGGCATGACTCTCGACGAGGCCCGCCGTCCCGCCGTGGTGGAGCGCGACGGCCTGCGGGTAGGGGTGCTCAGCTACAACTGCGTCGGCCCCCGCGAATCCTGGGCGACGAGCCGCAAGCCCGGCTGCGCCTATGTGAAGGTGCTGACCCACTACGAGCTCGACCATGCCAGCCCCGGCGGGCCGCCCGCCGTCTACACCTTCGCCGACCCCGCCTCCCTGGAGCGGATGGCCGAGGACGTGGCTGCCCTGGCCGCCGAGGCCGACATCGTGACGGTGTCGCTGCACAAGGGCGTCGGGCACACGCCCGCCGTGCTGGCCATGTACGAGCGGCCCGTGGCGCACGCCGCGATCGACGCCGGCGCGCACGCCGTGTTCGCCCACCACGCCCACATCATGCGCGGCGTCGAGATGTACCGCGGCAGGCCCATCTATCACGGCCTGGGCAACTTCGTGACCGTCACCCACGCGCTGACGCCCGCCACGGGCGACGCGGGCGAACGGGCCGCGTGGGCGCGCCGCAGAGTCGAGCTGTACGGCTTCGCGCCCGACCCGGACATGCCGCACTACCCCTTCCACCCCGAGAGCCGGAACACCGCGATCGCGGTCTGCCGGTTCGACCGGAACGGTTTGGGCTCGGCGGGCCTGGTCTCGGCAGGCATCGTGCCGTGCTGGATCGACGACGCGGGCCGTCCGGTGCCGCTCGGCGACGACGAGGAGGGGCGGCGGGTCGTGGCGTACATCGAGCGCATCACGCGGCAGGCGGGCCTGACGACGGAGTTCTGCTGGGAGGGAGACGAGGTGGTGCTGCGTGGCTGACCGCCCGCTCGCCGGCCGCACGGTGATCGATCTGACCACCGCGCTGTCCGGACCGTACGCGACGCTGCTGCTGGCCGGGCTCGGCGCCCGGGTCATCAAGGTGGAGAACCCGCTGACCGGCGGCGACACCTCCCGCAACAACGCCCCCTATCTCGGCGCGGACGGGCTGACGCTGGGCCGCCACGGCGACGACGACATGTCCGTGTCGATGCTCCTGCGCGGCCGCAACAAGCAGAGCGTCACGCTCAATCTCAAGCATCCCAAGGCCCGCGACATCCTGGCCGGTCTGGTCAGGCAGGCGGACATCATGATCGACAACTACAGCGCCGGCGTCATGACGCGGCTCGGCATCGGCCACGACTGGGCGAGCGCGATCAACCCGCGCATCGTGTGCACGTCGATCAGCGGCTTCGGCGCACAGGGCGGTCCCGGCTCGGGCAAGGCGATGGACACCATCATCCAGGCGCTCAGCGGCGTGATGATGACCGCGGGCGCGCCCGGCGAGCCGCCGGTCCGCTTCGGGCTGCCGGTGGGCGACCTCGTCGCGCCGCTGTACGCGGTGATCGGCACGCTCGCCGCGGTCCTGCGCGCCGACGCGACCGGCCAGGGCCAGCACGTGGACGTCTCCATGCTGGGGGCGCTGACCTCGCTGGTCGCGTGCGAGCCGTTCGACGCCTACGAGAAGCTGGGCCTGCCCATGCGCACCGGGACGACCGTGCCCCGGCTGGCGCCGTTCGGAACGTTCCCCGCCGCGGACGGCTGGTTCGCGCTGTGCGGCCCCACCGATGCCTTCGCCCGCGGCCTGTTCGCGGCGATGGGACGCGACGACCTGGCCGCCGACCCGCGGTTCGCCTCCCGCGACGCGCGCGTCGCCAACGCCGGCGAGCTGCACGAGCTGGTGGCCGCGTGGGCGGCGGAGCGCCCGCTCGCCGCGATCCTCGACGCGCTCACCCTTCACGGCGTCCCCGCCGCCGAGGTGCGCGAGCCCGGAGACGCCGTACGCGACCCGCTCGTGCTGGAGCGCGAGGAGGTCGTGCCGCTGGAGCATCCGCGGCACGGCCGCCGCGGCGACCTGTACGGGACCGGCGTGCCGATCCGCTTCTCCGCCTCCGAGGCGGGGCTCGACCGGCCGGCGCCCGCGCTCGGCGAGCACAACGCCGAGATCTACGGCGGCCTGCTCGGCTACTCCGACGACGAGCTCAAGGCCCTGGCCGAAGAGGGGGTGATCTGACATGCCCACGGCGCTCGCCGCGCTGGAGGAGGCGTACGCCCGGCGCGGCGCAGCTCGCCCCCCGGCCTCCCCGGCCTCCTCGGCCTCGTCGGAGGGCCCGGCCGGCGCCCGGACGCCGGTCGTCGGGTACGTCGGGGCGGACCTGCCGGTCGAGCTGCTGACGGCCGCGGGGGTCCGCGCGTTCCGCCTCACCGGCGACCCGGAGTCCGGCTCCGCGCTCGGAGACCGCTACCTGGGCCTCGGGGTGGATCCGATGGCCCGCTCGGTGCTGACCCGGCTGCTCGACGGTGCCTTCGGCGACCTGGACCACGTCGTGGTCTCGCACGACTGCGAGGCGTCGCTGCGGCTGTTCTACGCGCTGCGCGAGCTGCGCCGTGTGGAGCCGGGCACGCGGCTGCCCGAGGTGTATCTCGTCGACATCCTGCACCTGCCGCACCGCACCACCGCCCGATACAACCGGCGCAGGATCGGCGAGTTCGCGGCCAGGCTGGAGGCATGGACCGGCCGCCCCCTCGACCTCGCCGGGGCGGTGGCCGCGCACGACGAGCGCCGGCGGCTGCTGGCCGCCGTCGCCGAGCTGCGCAGGGCCGTGCCCGCCCGCCTGACGGGGCGGCAGTTCCTCGCGGTGGCCGACCCGGGCCTGCCCGTGGACGAGCACATCGCGTTGCTGGAACGGCTGCTGGCCGAGGCGGGACGGCTCGAAGAACACACCGGGCGGCGCGTCTTCCTGAGCGGCAGCGACCACGACACGCCGCACGTGTACGAGGCCGTCGAGTCCGAGGGCTACGTGATCGTCGGCGAGGACCACTCCTTCGGCGGGCCGCAGCCGGACCGGCCGGTGGGCGCGGGCGGCCTCGACGCGCTGGCCGAGCACTACCACCACAGCGGCCCGACCGCCCACCGGGCCACGGCGGGCGAGCGCGCCGCGCACGCGGCCCGGGCCGTACGGCACTGCCGGGCCGAGGTGTTCGTCGCCTATTCCAGGATCGGCGACGAGGCCCCGGCCTGGGACTTCCCGGCGCAGCGCGCGGCGCTCGACGTCCCCGCCGTGCTGCTGGAGCGCCAGGAGTACGGGCGCGCCGACCTGACCGCCCTGCGGAAGGAACATCCATGCGCAGTGTGAAATCCCTCGCCACCGCGGCCGAGGCGGGCAGGCACCAGCGCGAATGGTTCGCCGACCTGCGGCGGCGGGTCGCCGCCGACGAGCCGTTCGCCCTGCTGAACGCGGACGTCCCGCATGAGATCTTCCGCACGATGGACATCCCCTACGCGGTCAGCCAGTGGTGGGCGTCCCTGGTGGCGGCCAAACAGCGCTCGGGGCACTACCTGGAGCTGGTGCGGCAGCGCGGCTACCCCGACTACTCCGAGCAGTACAACGCCGTCACCCTCGGCTCGGCCTTCGATCCCGAACCGGAGGCCGGCCCGTGGGGCGGCCTGCCCAAGCCGGACATCATCGTCGGCGAGGCCTCCGGCGACGTCACCCGAAAGGTCTTCGACATCTGGGGTCACGAGCCCGGCGTCACCTTCTATCCGCTGGAAAGCGCCGCCGAGAACGAGGTCCCCGTCAACTGGTGGGAGCTCATGCCGCACCGCTGGGAGCAGGCCGTCGGCCCGGCCAGGCTGGACCTGCTCACCGCGGAGCTGGAGAACCTCGTCAGGTTCCTGGAGACCACCACCGGCAGGCGCTTCAGCGAGTCCCGCTTCCGCGAGGTGATGGCCCTGGTCAACGAGCAGGAGGAGTGGAACAGGAAGACCCGCGACCTCATCGCCCGCACCCGGCCCGCGCCGCTCGGCGTCGTGGACAGCATCCCCAGCGTCATGCTCCCGCAGTGGCACCGTGGCACCGAGTGGGCCAGGGACATCGCGAAGCGCTTCTACGAGGAGGTGCGCGAGCGGGTCGACACGGGCCAGGCCGCGTGCCCGGACGAACGGGCCCGGCTGATGTGGATCGGCCGCGGCCTCTGGTATGACATGGGCTTCTACCAGCGCTTCCAGGACGAGTACGGCGCGGTGTTCGTCTGGTCGATGTACCTGGCCATCGCCGCCGACGGGTACATCCGCTACGGCGACGACCCGATGAGAGCGCTGGCGGCGCGCTTCGCCGCCTTCACCGACCAGCTCTACACCCCGCCGTGGTCGAGCGAGTGGTACGTGAAGGAGGCGCGCCTGCACGGCATCGACGGCGTGGTCCATCTGGTCTCCGACGACCCACGCGGCAGCTACTTCACGGCCAGGGCACTGGAGGCGGCCGGGTTCCCGGTGATCGAGATCCACGCCGACAACGTCGACGCCCGCACCTTCGGCGACGAGGTGGTCGAGCGCGTCGGCCGGTGGCTGGAGAACGTCGTCCTGGCCTGACGTCGAGCGTCCCCGGCTCCGTCATGCGGGCCGAGCTCGCCGATATGTTGGGCATATCTTTGACGATCATCATAAATCTGTCATATATTTCGCTGTAATCGCGTACATTTCAGGGGGAATCCCATGGATCTTTCCGGCAAGGTCGCCGTCGTCACAGGTGCGGGCCGCGGTCTCGGCCGCGCGTACGCCGAAGCGCTCGCCGCGGCCGGGGCGGCGGTGGTCGTCAACGACGTGGACGGCGACGCGGCCGCGCAGGTCGTCGAGGCCATCACCGCCGGCGGCGGCCAGGCGCGGAGCGTCGTCGCCGCGGTCGGCTCCGCCGAGGTGGCCGACCTGCTGGTGGCCACGGCGGTCAAGGAGTTCGGCCGGCTGGACGTGATGGTCACCAACGCGGGCATCCTGCGCGACCGGGTCCTGTGGAAGATGTCGGACGACGACTTCGACGCGGTCATCGGCGTGCACCTGCGCGGCACGTTCACGTGCGCGCGGGCCGCGGCGATCCGGATGCGGGAGCAGGGGAGCGGTGGCCGGCTGATCCTGATCTCATCGCCGGCGGGCCAGCGCGGGAACTTCGGGCAGACCAACTACGCGGCGGCCAAGGCGGGCATCGTGGCGATGGCCAGGACCTGGGCGCTGGAGCTGGCCAGGGCGAACATCACGGTGAACGCGGTCGTCCCGGTGGCGGCGACGGAGATGACCAAGACGATCCCCGTCTTCGCCCCGATCATCGAGGAGTCCGAGCGGACCGGGAAGCCGTTCCCGGAGTGGCTGCGCAAGGATGAGGGGCTGGGCACGGTCGAGGACGTCGCGGGGCTCGTGGTGTTCCTCGCCTCGGACGCCTCCGCGGGCGTGACCGGCCAGGCGGTCGGGATCGGCGGCGACCGCCTCGCGCTGTGGTCGCACCCGGCGGAGAAGGCCGTCGCGTTCGCCGACGGAGGATGGACGGCCGAGGCCATCGCCGCCTCCTGGCAGTCGGGAGTCGGCGCCGAGCCGGAGACGTACGGCATCCCCGCGCCGAAGGTCCCCGCCGCGGACGCACAGGGAGCCTGACATGGCCGTCATGAACGTCGCCGACCTGGTCGCGATCGACGTCCACACGCACGCGGAGATCTCCAAGGACGGCCACGGCTCGCTGAGCCCGGAGCTGTTCGGCGCCTCGGAGGACTACTTCAAGGCCCACGGGCACCGGCAGCCGACCATCGCGGAGATCGCCGCGTACTACCGGGAGCGGAAGATGGCCGCGGTGGTGTTCACCGTGGACGCCGAGCACGCCACCGGGCACCCGCGCATCTCGAACGAAGAGGTCGCGGAGAGCTGCGCGGAGCACGCCGACGTGCTGATCCCGTTCGCCAGCGTCGATCCCTGGAAGGGCCGGGCGGGCGTGCGCGAGGCGCGGCGGCTGGTCGAGGAGCACGGCGTGCGCGGGTTCAAGTTCCACCCGAGCATCCAGGGCATCGCCCCCAACGACCCCGTGGCCTACCCGCTGTACGAGGCGATCGAGGAGCTGGGCGTTCCGGCGTTGTTCCACACCGGGCAGACCGGCATCGGCGCGGGCGTTCCCGGCGGGGGCGGCATCCGGCTCAAGTACGGCAATCCCATGCTGGTGGACGACGTGGCCGTGGACTTCCCCGAGCTGCGGATCATCCTGGCCCACCCGTCGTTCCCCTGGCAGGACGAGGCGCTGGCCGTCGCCACGCACAAGCCGTACGTCTACATCGACCTGTCGGGGTGGTCGCCGAAGTATTTCCCGCCGCAGCTCGTGCGCTACGCCAACACGCTGCTCAAGGACAAGGTGCTCTTCGGCTCCGACTATCCGGTGATCACCCCGGACCGCTGGCTGGCCGACTTCGACAAGCTGGAGATCAAGCCCGAAGTCCGGCCGAAGATCTTGAAGGACAACGCCGTACGCCTGCTCGGGCTCGGCACGCAGGAGAGGACGACAGGCGCATGACCACCACCGTGCACGGGCTCGACGAGATCAAGGCGCTGGCCGGCAAGGACCTCGGCCACAGCGGCTGGCTGGAGATCACCCAGGAACGGGTGAACACCTTCGCCGACGCCACCGACGACCACCAGTGGATCCACGTCGATCCCGTCCGGGCCGCGGCCGGGCCGTTCGGCGGCCCGATCGCCCACGGCTACCTCACCCTGTCCCTGGTCATCCCGCTGTTCAGCGAACTGCTCGACATCCAGGGCGTGAAGATGAGCGTCAACTACGGGCTGGAGAAGGTCCGCTTCCCCAGCCCGGTCAAGGTCGGCGGCAGGATCCGCCTCGCCGCCGCCGTCGTCTCCGTCGAGGACGTCCCCGGCGACGGCGTCCAGATGCTGCTCGACTTCACCGTCGAGATCGACGGCGCGACCAAGCCGGCCTGCGTCGCCCGGGTGATCTACCGCCACTACGCCTGAACCACCACGCCTGATCCAAAACAACAGGTGGCCGTCCTGGACGAGGACGGCCACCTGTCGTATTTCCACCTGTTGTATTGCCACTTGTTGTTTTGCCACCTGGGGGGTTCTTCAGCGCCCGATGCTCGCCCGGTTGCGCCGGGCGAGGGCGACGAAGGCCGCGACGGCGAGGAGCGCCACGAGAGCGATGATGCCGATCTTGACGGGCATCCCCATCGCGCCCTCGTCGTCCGCCGCCGCGGCCGCCTTGCTCTGCGCGGACCCCGGTGCGGGCCCGACCGCCGCCACGGGCGAGGCGGCGATCTCGCCCGCCTTCACCTTCACCTTCACCTTCGCCTTGGAGGGCTCGGTCGCGGTCACGGTGACCTCCCACTCGCCGCTCGGCAGCGGCTCGGCGGAGTGGTAGAGGTTCTGGCCCTCGGGCGCCGACCTGAGCGGCACCGGCCCGAAGGAACGGCCGTCGGCCGAGGTGGCGGTCAGCGTCGCCTCGACGATCTCCGTGACCGGATGGTCGTCCTTCTTGTACGTCGCCAGCACGTTGACGTTGTCGGCGCCGTCCCCGGTCACCTCCAGCTTGATCGCTCCGCCGTGGGCGGAGGCCGCCGGCGCGCCGAGCATCAGCACGAGCCCGGCCAGCAGGACGGTGAGGACGTAGGTCAGTGCCTTTTTCACGAGTCGTGGTTCCCTTCGGGTTCGGCGTCGGGGGTGAGCTCCCCTTCGCCGGGTGATGTCGGCAGGAAGACGTGCTGGTGGCCGTAGCCCGCGTCGACGTTCACGGCGTCGAGGGCGGTGGCTCCGACCGACCAGGTGAAGAGCGCGTCGGCGCGTTGCCGTACGGCCAGGTCCATCGCGGCGGTGCGGGCCGGTCCGGTGAGGTCCCGCGCGGCGGCGTAGATGTCCACGGTCGTGGCGAGCTGCCGCACGGCGGAGGTGAGACTCGACCGCGCCACGTTGGTGGCGGTCTCACCGGACGGCGGGTCGGCGAAGCCTTCCACGGCCGCGGTGGCCGCCTTCCGCCAGTTCTCGACGTCGGCGGCGGTGACCACGGCAGGTCCTGCCGTGCCGTCCGTGGGCAGGGCCCGGCCCAGTCCGTCGAGCAGGGGGACGAGCCGGTCCCGCGTGGTGCGGGCCAGCTCCGTCAGGGTCTTGATCTGCGTCTTGTCCCGGAGGGCGGACTCGGCGCGGATCTGGTCGGCCATCTGCTCGATCGAGCTCGGCCGGGTCATCCCGAACACCACACCGCCGGAGACCATCGCGCCGAGCGCGAACGCGGCCGTGAGGGCGAGCACGCGGCCCCAGACCGGAGGCCGCCGGACGGGCATCGGTTGCCTGGGTCGGTTCATGTCGCCACCTCCTGAGGGGCGGATGCGGTGATCGGAAGGAACGGGGGACGCCTGC
>NZ_VIRM01000081.1 GCF_006874475.1 Microbispora hainanensis | reverse complement strand
GTCGTTCCTGGCCATCGCCGGTATCCACCCCAACGGCTCCCTCGGCGTCATCCATCTACTCACCAGCGAGATCGCCACCTTGTGGGGGCAGGTCGGCGACCGCCGCTTCTCCTGCGTGGTCGGCGTCGAATACGACCCGCAAACCGGGGAACCAGTGCGGGCGGAACTGGCCAGCCCGCTCTACCGGCACAAGGACACCTGATGCGCGTCGCCTTCGCCAGCGAACCCGCCTACCCCGACCGGCCCAACGAAGACTTCATCGGCGCCACCGCCGACGCCGTCGCCCTGCTCGACGGCGCCAGCATCCCCCCAGGCGTCACCTCGGCCTGCTCCCACAGCGTGCGCTGGTACTCCCACACCCTCGGCTCCACCCTGCTCGCCGAGATGACCCAAAGCACCGGCCCCCTGCCCGAACTCCTCGCCCAGGGCATCAAGCACGTCACCTCACTGCACGACTTCACCTGCGACCTGACCCACGGCGGCTCCCCCTCCGCCACCGTCATCATGCTCCGCCAAACCGCCCGCCACCTCGACTGGCTCGTCCTCGGCGACTCAACCCTCGTCCTCGACACCGGCACCTACGAGCCGATGGTGATCTGCGACGACCGGCTAGAACAGGTCGCCGCCCCCCACCGCGTACGCCTCAACAGCTTGCCCGGCGGCACCCGCGAACACGCCGAAGCCCGCCGCGAGTACGTCGAAACCCTCGGCCAGTACCGCAACCGCGACGGCGGCTTCTGGGTCGCCTCCACCGACCCCCTCGCTGCCGACCAAGCCCTCACTGGCACCACTCCCGCCAATCAGGTACGCGCCGCGGCCGTGCTAACCGATGGAGCCGCCGACGCCGTCAGCCGCTATGGCCTAATGACCTGGCGACAGCTCCTCGACACCCTGGCTCAAGACGGCCCGGCCGAACTGATCCGCAGAGTCCGCGAAGCCGAGCGCTCCGACCCCCACGGCGAACGCTGGCCGCGTAGCAAGCCCAACGACGACGCAACGGCGGCCTACTGTCACATCACTTGACCTACTCCACCCACCACCAGCCGTTGCCAAGGTCGCGGACCGGATAGCCGACATCGCCTGCCGCGGTCTCTACCACCATCTGGCTGCCGTTTGGCAGGTAAGCGATCCCCGCCCCGGTCTCCCCACGCCACTGATCAATGAATACGGGCAGGTAGAGCGCGTTACCTTGCCGCTCGACCTTGCCGTTCACCGACAGGTGCTGCATCCATGAGGGCACCGTCATCGGTCGGCCGCTCTCATAGGCGTTAGCCAGTGCGGCGAAGGTGTCGCGATGGAGCCAGAACACCCCATCCACATAGAGGGCATTCCAGTCCGTCAAGCGGACACCGGCCCACACGATCAGCATGACCACGGTCGTCACGACACATCGGCCGTACGCCCTGCCCGCCAGATAGGCAAACGCAGTCTTCGTTGACCAGACGATCGCCCATCCCCAAGCCATCAAGATCACGATCCAACTGAGCCACAGGCTCATCCGGGAAAGCGGAATCCACAGGACTTCGAGGCCGACAAGGGCAAGCCACCCGGAGCAAGCAAACACGAGAAGCCGGGGAAGGCGTCTCCGCGATCCCGTCCGGACACAAGCTGCCACAGAGACAGTCTGATCATTGGGCTACGCGGCAGCCATCGGTGCGCGAGATATATGCATGCCCTTCACATTCGCCGCACAATCCCTCCCCTCGCGTAGCAGCCAACCCGACACTCGTTTACCCCCCTAGACAGTCCCTCTTGAGGCTTGCTATCGTCTTCCGCATAGCCCCCTAGACAGTTCTCGTCGCGGACCGGCCGCCACCGTCTAGGGGGGTGGACAAGGAGGTGGTGAACGTGGCACTGCAAGGACCCATCCCGATCAGCTTCGAGCTGCTGTTCCCGTACGGCTGCTACGTCGTGGGGGAGGTGACCGCGGCGAAGGACTTCGACGCCAAGCGGGACACCCAGGCCAAGGACAAGGTGACCGGCCTGCCGGTCTGGCAGGTCCCGGTGATGGACGCCGACCCCTCGCTTAAGGCCGCGCAGAAGACGGTGACCGTGAAGATCCTCGCCGAAGTTCAGCCGGTCGTCCCGCCGTCGCTGCCGGGTGTTCCCCTGGCACCGGCCGAGTTCGAAGGACTGGAGGTCAAGCCGTACGTCCATCAGGCGACGGGGCGGCTGGCCTACTCGATCTCGGCTCGGGTGATGCGGGCTCCACGCTCGGGGGCCGGCAAGTCCTCCGCTGCTGCGAAGGACGCGGCGTAATGGGGCGGCGGACGGTGCGGCCCTCGGCCGTGATCAGCCTCAACACTGGGTGCGGGGCCTCGGCCAAGACCATGCCGTACCCGGCCCGGACGCCGGTGCTGGCGCTGGACTTCGGCTCGACCTCGGTGCTGCTGACCACCTCGGACAGCGACCAGGTCAGCCCGGCCGATGTGGAGTTCGCCCGGCAGCTCGCCCGTGAGGCGGCCTCGTTCGCCCGGTCGGCCGAGCGGCGGTTTCACGGCCTGGCCAACGGCCGGGGGGTGGCCTGATGGCGCACGGTCCCTACACCCACGTGTCGATGTCGATCGACCCTGGCCAGCGGCCCCGTATCGGGATCTCGTTCTACGCCTCGATCACTCGGGCGCGTGCGCGGGTGCTGGAGTCCGGGCGGCCGTACCTGGTCCTGGAGTCCGACGAGGCGGACGTGACGGTCTCGACCACCGGGGCGGCCGGGCCGGTCACCGCCGCAGACCTGGACATCGCGTGGGAGATCTTCAACGCCGCCGCGCGGTACCTGGCCGACTGCGAACGCATCCACGCCGACCACGCCCAGGCCACCGACACGGCGGCCTGACACAAAGCGGGGCCGCTGGAAGCGGCAACTTCCGGCGGCCCCTCGGTCTCTCCCTGACTGCGAATCAAGAGAAGAGGAGTTCAGCTTATGCTCAAGCGCCTTCCCGGTGGCGAGGTCCGCAACCTCGTGTCCACTACTCCAGACACGGCGGTCGTGTTCAAACCGGCCGTCGTCCAGACCCCGGCGATCCTCACCGTCCTGGTCTTCCTCGGCCGTCTGGTCGCTGGGCTCGTTCGTACCCTCCTCGTCCATCCCATCGCGGTTGCGGTGCTCGCCGTGCCCGGCGTGATCTGGGTCCGGTACGGCTGGCCCGTCGTGGTGGCCGCTATCACCGTTCCCGGTTCGCTGTTGTTCGGCTGGGTGCTGGCTGACCGGGCGTCGTTCGCGCGCTGAGTCGGGTGGCGGGTGCTGGCCTTCTGGCGCCGGTTCTGGATCTACCGGCGGCACTGGCAACCGGTGATGATCGTGTCCGGGCTCGGCCGTCACCTCCAGGGCCGCGACTACCTGCCCCGCCTGCTCCGCGTCGACTGCGACGGCTGGGCCGACCGCGTCACCGTGCGCATGCTGTCCGGGCAGGCCGTCAAGGACTGGGCCGACCGCACCGACCACCTTGCCCACGGCTTCGGCTCCCCCTCCTGCCGCGTCGCAATGGCTCGGGCCGGGCGGCTCGTGCTCACCTTCCCCCGGCGTGACCCGCTCGCCGAACCCCTGCCCGCCGTACCCGTCCCGGAGGTGGCGGCGGTGGGACCGGTGGAGGTCGGCCGGTGTGAGAACGGCACGCCGTACCGGCTCAAGGTCCACGGCACTCACGTTCTTATCGCCGGGGCGACCGGGGCCGGAAAGGGCTCGTGGCTGTGGTCGACCATCCGCGGCCTGCTCCCCGCGATGCGTGCGGGCCTGGTGCAGGTCTGGGCGCTCGACCCCAAGCGAATGGAGCTGTCCTTCGGGCGGGCGCTGTTCGGGTCCCGGTACGCGGCCGATCCGAAAGAGTGCGCCGACCTGCTCGACGAGGCCGTGAACGTGATGCAGGAGCGGGCCGACCGATTCGCCGGCCTCCAGCGCTCACACACACCGACCGTCGCGGACCCGTTCGTCCTGGTGCTCGTCGACGAGGTCGCCTTCCTGACCGCTTACCAGTCGGACAAGGGCCTGCGTCAGCGCATCACGGCGGCCCTGGCCACGCTCACCACCCAGGGCCGGACGGTCGGCGTCGGCGTCATGGCCGCACTCCAGGACCCACGCAAGGAGGTCATGAACATCCGCAACCTGTTCCCCGACAAGATCGCCCTCCGGCTCGACGAGTCCGAACAGGTGGACATGGTCCTCGGCGACGGGGCACGGGACCGGGGCGCACTGGCCGACCACATCTCACCCGTCCCCGAGCTGGGCGCGGGAGTCGGCTACGTCCGGCTGGAGACCTCCCCCGATCCGATCCGGGTCCGGGCCGCGTACGTCTCCGACGCCGACATACGCGGGATGGTCGCCGAGTACGGCGGTCGAAGCGAGGCCGCATGAACAGCCCGGCGCACTTCCTCGACGGGCTGCGCTGCTCGGTCTGCGGCGTGCTCAACGTCCTGTGGCTCGACCCCATCCGCGGCCTGGTCGAGTGCCACGAATGCGGCCAGACCGCCCTCACCATCCCCGAGACCGCAGAGGAGGACAGTTGATCGACCTCACCGACGCCCACCAGAGCGGGGGAGACGAGCCGAACTCCCCCGCTCGGCCCAACGACCGGTCCACACCTCGGGCCGTCCGAATGGCGCAACCGCTGGCGCGGGACGTGGTCGAGGAGATCGCCAAGCAGTACGGGGTGTGCATCCGGCCGGTTCCGCTGCGGCGGCAGGACATCCTCACCGGGCAGGTTGAGGTCATCGACGTGCCGTGTGGGGCCACTTTGGAGAGCAAGTGCCCGCCGTGCGCCAAGCGCAACCGGCAGCTCCGCCGGGCGCAGTGCCGGGAGGGCTGGCACCTCGACCACGAACCCGTGAACCTTCCCGACAACGCCGACGAGTATCAGCGTCACCTCGTGGAGCTGCGCGCCGACGCTCAAGCCTGGCGGGACGAGGTCGAAAAGGCCGGCGGCGACACCACCGACCTCGACGCCGCCATCGAGGACCTGGACGAGGAGATCAACCGGGCCGGAATGCGCGGCAACGTCCTCGGCCGCACCTCGGGCAAGCGCTCGCGTTCGACGAAGCGGCGGCAGGATGCCCCGGACCTGCCCAAGCGGCAGATGACCAAGACCACGCTCGGGCGGACCTTCACCGGCTCGGACGGCACGACCTACCGGCCCTCGATGTTCGTCACGCTCACACTGCCGTCCTACGGGCGGGTGCTGGAGGGGGCGCCCCTCGATCCGGATCGGTACGACTACGCGCGGGCGGCCCGGGATGCGCTGCACTTCTCCAAGCTCGTGGATCGGTTCGTGCAGAACCTTCGCCGGGTGGCGGGCTATGACGTGCAGTACTTCGCGGCGGTCGAGCCTCAGAAGCGGCTCGCGCCACACCTGCACATGGCGATCCGCGGCACCCTCCCGCGTGCGGAGCTGCGGCAGATCATCGCGGCCACGTATCACCAGGTGTGGTGGCCCTCAACGGACACCGTCCGGTTCGAGGGGGACCACCTGCCCGCGTGGGAGGACGGGGCCGGCTACCTCGACCCGGCCACGGGGGAAGTGCTGCCGACCTGGGAACAGGCCCTCGACCGGCTCGATCAGGACGACGCGGCGGAACCCCTGCACGTGCTGCGCTTCGGCGACCAGCTCGACATACAGAGCGTGCTCGCCGGGACCCCGGACGCCGACCAGCTCATTCAGTACCTCTCGAAGTACCTGACCAAGTCCCTCGGCGACGCCCTCGGCACCGACGACCCACGCCGGAAGGCACACGCCGAACGGTTGCTGGAGGCGTTGCGGTTCGAGCCGTGCTCGCCGACCTGCCCGAACTGTCTCCGGTACGGGATCCAGCCCAAGGGCGCCAAGCCCGGCATGACTCCGGGCCGATGCAAGGGCAAGGCGCACAAGCCCGACCACCTCGGCTACGCGGGCCGCCGCGTCCTGGTCTCAAGGAAGTGGTCAAACAAGACCCTGACCGAGCACAAGCAGGACCGCCGCACCTGGGTCCTGGAAGCCCTCGGCATCGAAGACGCGCCGGTCGACCCCCACCGCTACATCTGGCGACCGGTCAAGCCCGGTGATCCCGACCTGGCCCCTATCGGTGTACGGCTCCTGCGGTCGGTCCACGAACGCCAACGCTGGCGCAACCACCTGGCCCGGCTCGACGCCGAGGCAGACGGACAAGTTCTTTCCGCAACCGAAGGGAGGGCAGCGTGATGGACAGACTCTTCTACCGACCCAAGGACGCGGCGGTCGCTCTCGGCATGAGCCGTACGGCGGTCTTCCGGCTGATCAAGAGCGGTGAGCTTCGCTCGATCAAGTACGACGGATACCGCCTCGTTCCGGCTGACGCCCTCCAGGAGTTCGCCCGACGTCTGACCGAGGCGGCGTGATGGCCGACCGCAAACCGAACGGGCGATCGTCCATCTACCTCGGCCAGGACGGTTACTGGCATGGCTGGGTGACCGTGGGCATCAAGCCGGACGGGTCCCCCGATCGCCGTCACCGGATGGGGAAGACGGAGGCGGAGGTCACGCGCAAGGTCCGCGAGCTGGAGGGCAAGCGCGAGACCGGGCAGGTCGCCAAGCCGGGCAAGATCCCGACCGTCGCCGAGTGGATGACCGAATACCTCGACGTGATCTGTGACCGGCTCGTGGCGTCGGGCAAGATGGCGCCTCGGACCCTCGACGACTACCGGTCCAAGACCCGCCACTGGATCATCCCGCTCCTCGGCCGACACCGCCTCGACCGGCTCGCTCCCGAGCACCTGGACAAGGCGTACGCGACGATGCTGGAACAAGGCCGCTCGTCGAGCACGGTCCTCAAGGTGCATCGGATCCTGTCGCGCGCCCTGAAGATCGCCGTACGCCGGAACAAGGTCACCAGGAACGTCGCCACGCTCATAGACGCGCCGGTCGCGGCCGATCCCGACCTTGAGCCGCTGACGCGGAACGAGGCGCGCAAGATCCTGGAGGCGGCCAAGTCACGCCGGAACGCGGCCCGCTGGTCGGTGGCTCTCGCCCTCGGCATCCGCCAAGGCGAAGCGCTCGGCCTCCGGTGGTCCTTCGTGGACCTCCAAACCGGCGTGATCAAGGCCTGGTACCAGGCGCAGCGGTCACCGTGGAAGCACGGCTGCGATGATCCCCACGAGTGCGGCAAGGAGTGGCACCGCTGGCCGTGCAAGCCGCGGTGCAGGGTCCACAAGCACGACCCCGGCTGTCCACAGGACTGCAAGAAGCGCGCCCACGTCTGCCCGACGCGGACATGCGCGAAGGACTGCACCGGCCACGCCGACCGGTGCCCGAAGCGTATGGGCGGCGGCATCGTCTTTCGGCAACGCAAGGGCCGCAGCCGGCTGACCCTCCAGTGCCCGCCCGAGCTGCTGCCGATCCTCCGTGAGCACAAGCAGCGCCAGGACGCCGAACGCGCGGAGGCCGGTGAGCTCTGGGAGGATCACGACCTTCTCTTCCCGACCCGCCGGGGCCGGCCGATGGAGCGCAGCGAGGACTACAAGATGTGGAAGGCACTCTTGCGCCAGGCCGGGGTAAGGGAAGCCCGGCTACACGACGCTCGCCACACGGCCGGGACGCTCCTCGTCGAGCAGGGCGTCCACATCCGGGTCGTGCAAGAGATCCTCGGCCACGCCCGCGTGACGACCACTGAGCGTTACACCCACATCGCCAGTCCTCAGGTGAAGGACGCCAGCGAGCGCATGGGGGCGGCCCTGTGGGGCGAGGACTGAAAGCGCCCCAACCCGAAGGCTGAGAGCAACTGCAACTAGAACTGCAACTAGAGGCCCTGTGGAGATCAAAAAGCCCCTCTCGCTGAAGCCAGCGAGAGGGGCTTTGAACTGCGGAGGCTCGGGGATTTGAACCCCGGATGGGCTTAAGACCCAAACCGCATTAGCAGTGCGGCGCCATAGACCTGACTAGGCGAAGCCTCCTGGTAGCGCGTTGCTCAGCACAGCGTACCGGCGATCGTCCAAGGCGGCAAAGCGGATTGCCGAGCGTCGTACTGGATCATTCCAGAGATCCCGCGCTGCGGGTGTTCGGATCGATACACAGCCCTTGTCCACAGGATGTGGACAAGGGCTGTGCGCACAGTGTGGATAACCCGCGTCAGCGCCGGCACAGGCTACGCCTGGCGGACGGCCTCGCCCTCGATCTCAATCTTGACCTTCTTGCCGACGAGGACGCCGCCGGTCTCCAGGGCCTGGTTCCAGGTCAGGCCGAACTCCTCGCGGTCGATCTCGGTCGCGGCTTCGAACCCGAAGATCTCCTGGCCCCACGGGTTGTTGGCGGCGCCGTTGAACTCGACCTTGAGCTCGACCTCCTTGGTCACGTCACGGACCGTGAGGTCGCCGACGAGCGTGAACTCGTTGCCCGACAGGTTGCTCACCCGCTTGCTGCGGAAGGTGATCTCGGGGAACTTGTCGGCGCTCAGGAAGTCGTCGCTGCGCAGGTGGCCGTCGCGGTCGGCCGCGCCGGTCTCGATCGTGCCCGCCTTGATGACGACGTCCACGCTCGACTCGAGCGGGTTCTCGGCGATGGAGATCTTGCCCTCGTAGTCGGCGAAGTGGCCGCGGACCTTGCTGACCATCATGTGCTTGACGACGAAGCCGACGCGCGTGTGGGCCTTGTCCAGCGCGAACTCGCCGGCCGTCGGGACCTTCAGGCCCTCCCACTCACGGATGCTCATGGCTGCTCCCCTGATTGTTGCTGTGCGGATGTCTCACTCAGCAAATGTCTACCGGAGAAATATTCCTCGCGTCAACTATCGTGGCGTAGACTTGGACCATGGACCCATTCGACGACCCCCGGCTCACGGCGATGGGCCTGTTCGCGGAGGTTTACGCCGGGCTGTCCAGCAAGAGCAGCCCCACACTGGCCGCCGCCGGACTCTCCGAGGCCGACTTCGAGACCCTGATCCGCCTTGCCCGATCTCCCGAACGACGGCTGCGGATGAGCGACCTCGCCGCCCAGACCTCGCTGTCCACGAGCGGGATCACCCGCGTGGTCGACCGCCTGGAACGCGACGGGCTCGTCGAACGGCATGCCTGCGCCACCGACCGCCGCGCCTCTTACGCCGTGCTGAGCGAGGCGGGAGCCGAACGCCTGCGGGCGGTGCTCCCCAAGCACATCGACGACATCGAGACCTGGTTCACCGGCCTGCTGACCGAAAACCAGCTCGCCGACTTCCTGGAGGCGCTGCGGACGATCCGCGACGTCGTACGGCCCTGCGCGACCGCCGGCGTACGGGAGGTGAGCAGGGCGCCGAGGGCCAAGACAGGCTGATATCCACCGGAACGTGATTCCTGGGAACCGACCGGACGGGGTGGCGTAAACGATCGTTTTCTGGTGGACTCCATAATCCAGGAAACGGCTCTCCGACAGCCGACGCAGCCCCCCGTACCCGAGCCCATGGAGCACCCGTGCGTTTCCCCTCGCACGCACTCGCCATCCTCGCCGCCGCCCTCGCGGTTCCCGTCGCCGCTTCCACCTCCGCGTTCGCCGCGGCCGCGGCGTCACCGAGCCCGAGCCCCAGCCCCAGCCCGACGCCCGCTCAGACGCAGACGCAGACGGCCGCCGCGACGAGCCCGAGCCCGCAACCGGTGGTCACCGTCACCAAGACGATCACGGCGAAGCCGGCCCCCAAGACGACGAAGACCACGGCCGCCAAGACGCCGAAGACGACGGCGGCCCGGCCGAAAGGCGTGCCGAAGGACACCGTCCAGGTGACCGTCAAGAAGATCCTGGACGGCGACACCGCGGATGTCGTCACCGCGAGCGGCAGGACCGTACGGATCGGCCTGCTGGAGGCGGACGCCCCCGCCAAGGGCGCCTGCTGGTCCGAGGAGGCGTTCGCCCGCCTCATGACCCTGCTCCCGCCGGGCAAGCCCGCGTACGTCCAGGCCGCCGAGCAGGTGCCCGAGCAGGGGCGCATCCTGATCTACCTGTGGTCGTCCACCGGCGTGTACGTCAACGGCGACATGGTCAGGACCGGCCTGGCCCAGGCCGTGAACTCCTTCCCCGAGCACAGCTTCACCGAGTGGCAATACTGGGAGCAGGTCCGCGCCCAGATGGACAAGCAGGGTCTGTGGTCGGGGTGCTGGGCCGCCGACACCTACGACAGGCGTTCGGGACAGGCCCCGTCGGGCACCGGCGGCGACGCCCTCACCCCGGCGCCGATCGAGCCGGTGGACGCGTCCCCGGCCCCGCCCGGCACGACGTACTCCCCCGAGCCCATTCCGCAGGGAAACACCGCCAACTCGGTCGCGGTCAGCCCCTCTCCGACTCCCAGCCCCAGCCCGGGTGCCACGACCGACCCCCGATACAACACGTGCGAAGAGGCGATCGCCGCGGGACACGGCCCGTACTACCGCGGGACCGACCCCGAGTACGACTGGTACATCGACAGCGACAACGACGGCAAGGTCTGCGAGAGATGACCGTCAGTTGACCCTTTTGCGGGCATCGGGCACGACCAGGTCGCCGCGCAGTTTGGCCATGCCGCGCGAGACCGAGCTCTTGACCGTGCCCACGCTGATCCCGAGAGTCCTGGCGATCTCGGGCTCGGTCATGTCCTCGTAGTAGCGCAGCACGATCGCCGTACGCTGCCGTGCGGGGAGACGGTCGAGCGCCTGCTCCAGCTCGTCGTACCGGTGCCGCGCGTCCTGCTGCACCGGTACGTCGGGAAGCTCCTCCGAGGGGTATTCCTCCAGCTTGCGCCGCCGCCACCAGGAGATGTTGATGTTCACCATCGCCCGCCGCACGTAGCCGTCGAGCGACGACCGATCACGGATGCGGTCCCACGCGAGGTACGTACGCGCGAGAGCGGTCTGCAGAAGGTCTTCGGCGTCGCAGGGGTTGCCGGTCAGCTGGTTGGCCACGCGGAGCAGGGCCGCCCCGCGAGACTGGACGTACGTGCGAAACTCCTCATGGTTCACGATCTGGGATCACCAACCCGGCCAGAGAGGCATCTCGTGCCAGAATCGCAGCCGCGCCGCTGGATCCGGCTGAACCGAAATCCAGGTTTCGCACCTACCTGGGCAAAGAGCGGGCAAGCCGGTGGCGGCCCGTCGCCCATGCCGTACGTCCTGCCGGGCTGTGGTTTGCCCGAAACAGGTGGCAACGCCTTGCACCGGGAGGAGGAAAATTGATCCCGGACGACACTATCGCCCGGAAAACCACCTCTCCATCCCTGTCGGGCATGTGAGGCTGGAGAGCGTGGGAGGGGCGATGCCATACAGGACCGGAGAGCGCAGACGGAAGCTGGCTGCGGCCGTTCTCGGCCGCGACCCCCGGCCCGCGCCGCGGTCGCCGGAGGAGACCGAGCCGTTCGACGTGGTCAGCGGCGAACTGCTCGACGTGAGCCCGCACCTGCTCATCGTCGAGACCGCCGACGGCGAGCAGCGGCGCCTGGTGATCGCGCCGTGGGCGACCGCGTGGCGCGGGAGCACCGTGGCGCCCGCCGACCTGCCGGCCGGGGCCCGGATCGTCGTCCGGGCGCTGCGCGGCGGCACGGTCGCCGAGCGCATCTGGGCCGACATCACCCGGATCACCGGCGTCATCCGGGAGGTCGGCGGCCGGCGCGACCTCACCGTCGAGCTCTACTGCGGCCCTCACCGCCGGGAACGGTCCATCGTCGTGCCCTACCGCTCGTCCGGCCGTATCCGGGTGCGGCATCCCAAGCTGGAGCCGGGCTACCTGTTCGACGCGATCGGGCTGCTCGACCAGGGCACGGCGCTCGCGCATCTGCCCGCGACCTCGCAGCCGCCCTACCGGGCCGCGGCCGTGCCCCCGCCCCAGGCGTCGTACGGCGGAAACGAGACGGGCATCTCAGGCACGGCGGTATGGGCGGATCTTCCCGACTTCGCGGACCTCCCAGACCTCCCGGACCTCCCGCACTTCGCGGGGAAGGGCGTCGCCTATCCCATGCTCGAACGCGAGGACACCGGCTGCGGCGACGCGGGCGTCTCCTGCGCCGGCCTGCCCTATCTCGCGCTGGGCTCGGTGCTGCGTGTACGCAACGTGTGCGATGGCCGGGCGGACGCGCTGCCGATCGTCGCGTGCGGGTGCCTCACCGGGCGGTTCTGCGACCGATGTCTGGAATGCGGTACGTCCCCGCGCGGGAGGATCGTGGAACTGACCGCGTCCTCGTACGTAGCGCTCGGTGGAGACTTGACCAAGGGCTGCTTCAATGCCCGCGTCGGATTGGGGTGACCGGTGCTTTCGACCATCGCGGCTGCCGCGCTGCCGATCCTCGTGGTGACGCTGGCGCTGGGCGGCGTCGCCAAGCTGGCCACGGTCGGGCGAGAGACGTCGCCGGGCGCGCTGGCCCGGCTCGGCCCGGCGGTGCTCATGCCGGAACGCTTCGCCAAGGCCGCCATGATCGCCTGCGCCCTGGTCGAGTTCGCGCTTGCGGCCGGGCTGCTGGTCGTGGACCACCCGGTCGCCCGGTGGCTGCCGGCCGTGTTCTTCGCCGTGGCGACGTACGTGCTGTGGGATCTGCGCAGGCGGCGGCCGGACGTGGGGTGCGGCTGCTTCGGAGACGTGAGCGACACCCCGGTCGGGCTGCGGTCGATCGGCCGGGCCGCGGCGCTGACCGCGATGGCGGCCCTGGTCGGGGCCACGGACCTCACGGGACTGCCGCACGTCACCGCGGAGACCGCGGCCTGGATGGGCGGAGGGGTCGCCCTGCTGCTCGGCTGCTCACCCGAGATCGACGGGGTCGTCTCGCGCCTGCGTCATCGGGCACCGTGTGAGCAGCGGCCGATGCCGCCCGGGCGGGCGCTGTCGCGGCTGCGGGCCAGCACGGCGTGGCGGGCCCACGCCGGGTCGCTGCTGGCGGACGAGCCGTCCGACATGTGGCGTGAACTGTGCTGGCGGTTCTTCGTCTTCCCGGCTCAGGGCGATGCGGAGGTGGTGTTCGCCGTGCAGCTGAGCGGCCGGCGTCCCGCCGTACGGGCCGTCGTGGTCGGGGCGGACGGCCAGGTGCTCGCCCCCGATGAGCTCGGCGACGCCTCTCTGCGGGAATCTACGCCTGTATCGGCCTGACGCTATACACGCGTAGATTCCCGCATCGAGGTCTTTCACTTCAGCTCTCTACGGCTCTCTAGCTTCCCCTCTAGAAAGCCGTAGAGAGGTCGATGGGCGCGCCGCTCAGAGCGGCTGCGCGCGGAGGAACCTCCCGAAATGCGGCACGGTGAATCCGATCACACCGCGCTCGGCGCTGTAGATCAGGCCTTTCTTGATCAGGCTGTCGCGGGCCGGAGACAGGCTCGACGGCTTGCGGCCCAGCGCCTCGGCCACCTCGGCGGTCGGCACCGGGTCGTCCCCGAGCTGGGCCATGGCGTGCATGTAGTCGCGCTCGGCGGGGGTGGCCCGCTCATATCGGCTGCCGAAGAAGCCCACCGCGAGCTCCTCCTCGGCCTCAGGGGCGGACACCTTGATGTCCTCGGCGGTGATCGGGCTGCGCGGGGCGAGGTCCCAGGCGACCTTGCCGTACGCCTGGACGAAGTAGGGGTAGCCGTCGGCCGCCTCATACAGCGCGTCGAGCGCGTCGGGGGTGAACTCGACGTCCTCGCGGGCGGCCGGGGCGATGAGCGCCAGGTCGGCGGCGTCGCGGTCGAGCCGGTCGATGCGGGCGTATCGGAACAGTCGCTCCGAGTAGCTCTTGCTCGCCGACAGCACGCTCGGCAGGTGGGGCAGGCCGGCGCCGACGACGATCAGCGGGCCCCCGTTCTGCGACAGCTCGTGGCAGGCGGCGCACAGGGCCGAGACGTCGGGCGCCTGCACGTCCTGCATCTCGTCGATGAACAGCGCGATGCCGACACCGAGGTCGGTCGCCACGCCCGCGGCGTCGACGAACAGCTCGGTCAGGTCGATCTCCAGGTCGCCGGAGTCGGCCCGGCCACGCGCGGCGGGCACGTCGATGCCGGGTGACCAGTGCGAGGTGCCCTTGGCCGCGGCGGGGTCGCGCATCGCGAACGCCTTGAGCACGCCGAGGAACTCCTCGATGCGCTCGGGGGCGCGGTGCCGGGGCGCGAGCTCCCTGATGGCCATGTGCAGCGCGGCGGCCACCGGACGGCGGATCGACTGGTCGGGCCTGGCCTCGATCTTGCCGGTGCCCCACAGCCGCTGCATGGCCATCGACTTGAACGTGTTGAGCAGGACGGTCTTGCCCACGCCGCGCAGGCCGGTGAGGACCATGCTCCGTTCAGGGCGGCCCCGGGCGACCCGCTCGAGCACGATCTCGAACTGCTGCAGCTCGCGGTCGCGTCCGGCGAGTTCCGGGGGGCGCTGGCCGGCGCCGGGGGCGTAGGGATTGCGCACGGGGTCCACGCTCTCGGACTTTATGACGGGATATAGCGGCCGTCGTAGATTTCCGTAGAGAGCGGTACGGCGTGTCGCCCGGCGCGGCCGCGGCACGCACCGCCCGGCGGTGGGCGGAGCCTGAGCCGGGACGACCGGGACGACGACGGGCGGAGCCGGGGAGGGCACGACCGGATCGAACACCACGGGCGCGGCGCCGGCCGGAACAGGGGCGACGGACACCGTGGAAACAGCCATCACACACCCCTAACCAGCCAGGACTCGACCGAACCCGTGTTCGATCCGATGGCCAAGACTGTAGCGCGTCATCGAACACCTGCGCGAGCTTTCCACGAAAGCTCCGTCAAACGCCGTCGTTCACGGGCTCTCACACCCCCGCTGTCGCCGGCCCGGCGACGGCTTGCGCACTCCCCTGGGCGGTCAGCTCCAGTAGTCGCGCTCGGGGAGCCGCACCCACATGTCGGGCTCCCCGGCGATCGGTGCGGCGTCGTCCAGCCGCAGGCCCGCTCCGGCACAGCAGTACGCCACGGGGTTGTGGTGATAGAGGTACTCGGCGAGGATCTCCCCGGCCGGTCGCTCCGGACAGGGACTGCCGCCGCCGGGGTGGGTGTCCCAGTCCACGATCTCGCCGTCCCGGGTGACGCTTCCCTGGTTGCCGCTCTTGGGGTTGGCGAACATGGCGTAACAGACGGTGCCGGCCGACAGGAGCTTCGTGACGCCGGGCATGTACGGCCCGTATCCCCACGGCTGGCTGACGACGCAGCCGCCCGGCACGTCCGTGACGCCGACGACTCCAAGGCTCTCGTCCATGAAGGACCAGGGATCTTCTGCGATCTCCTCGACCTCGGCAGCGTCGGCCGGGACCGCCTCCAGACGGCGCACCACTTCCGCCGCACCGATCCCGGCGACACAGGCCAGCCCCATCCCGTCGTCATAGGAATCCCCCACAGCGGCGATCAGATGCCGGGCTTCGGCCACGGCGGCGACCTCGGCATCGGACAGACCGGGCCGGCCGGCGGGATCGCCGAACAGGTCGGGGGTCGGCGTGGCCAGGCTGAGCCGCCCGGGCGACCACCCGTTCATCATCGGCCGCCATGGGTCGGCACCGGCCTGCGCCAACACCCGGGCGTTGTCCGGGCGGTCGGCGAAGACGGCCGCCCACAATGCCGTGCGGCCCTCGTGCTCGGCGTCGACGTCGTCGACGCGGGCGGCCAGCTCCGCCACCACGTCGGGAGAACCGCATTCGGCGGCCGCGTGCAATGGCCGTCTGTGGAAGAACCCACCGATATTCGGGTCGGCGCCCGCGTCGAGCCGGGCACGGATCAGCCTCAGGTTCTTCCAGGAGTCCCAGCCGATGCCTGACCAGTCTGCTTCGCGGGCGACAGCCATGACGCTCCCTCGGTGAGTAGGTACGCCGATCATGGCGTGGCCCACCGACAGTTTCGCCGGCTCTGCGCGCCGAGCCGGCGACGAGGCAGATTAGGTGATCGAAGCTAGTCCTGTTCCAGGGCGGCGAGGTCCTCCGGCGTCAGCCGGATCCGTCCCGCCCCCATGTTCTCCTCCAGGTGGTCGAGAGAGCCCGTGCCGGGAATGGCGAGCGCCACGGGCGAGGTCGCCAGCAGCCACGAGAGCGCGATCTGCGCGGCGGTGGCACCGTGGCGCTCCATGACCGGAGTCAGGCGCGTCCGGTCGATGGGCCGCAGCCCGCCGCCGAGCGGGAAGAAGGGTGCGAAGGCGACGCCGTCCTTCTCGCACCGCGCCAGGAGCTCGGTGTCGCCCCGATCCTGCACGTGGAAGCTGTTCTGCACGGCGGCCACAGGGGCGATCGCCAGCGCCTCGTCCAGATGGGCGGCGTCGACGTTGCTGATACCCAGGTGCCGGATCAGCCCCTCCTCGCGCAGCTCGGCCAGGACCGCGAACCTGTCCGAGAGCGATTCTCCGCTCGGCGGGTTCAGGCCGCCGATCCGCAGATACACGAGGTCGAGCCGCTCCACGCCGAGAGTGCGCAGGTTGTCCTCCACCAGCCCGCGCAGCTCGGCCGGACCGGCCTGCCCGCCCGGCACGCCGTTCTCATTCAGCAGGGGGCCGACCTTGGTCGCGATCACCAGGTCGTCCGCGTACGGCGCGAGCGCCCGGCGGATCAGGTCGTTGGCCGCCACGTGCTCTCTGCGGTAGAACCAGGCGGTGTCGATGTGGTTCACTCCGAGCTCGACGGCGCGGCGCAGCACGGCGACGCCCGTCTCCGGGTCGCGGACGGCGCCCTGGAAGGTGCCGGTCGGCAGCCGCAGGGCCCCGAAGCCGAGCCGGTGAACGGGAAGGTCGCCGCCGAGGAGGAATGTGCCGCCGGGCGCGGCGTTCGTGTTCGTCGTCATACCCGTCAGCCTCGTGCGCCCGAGGACGACGGCCAACACGATGGCAGCAAGCTGCCACGTGCGGCGGGGTCATAATGAGTGGGTGGCAGCCGACAAGGTCATGACAGTCCGCGGCGACGCGGAGCTCATGGCCCGTGCCGCTCATCTGTTCACCGGTGCCCGGCACGAGTTCGTGTGCGCGGCCCGCGATCTCGACACGTGGTCGCGGCCCGAGGCGCGGCGGTCGATGGCCCGGCGGAAGCCCGGCTCCGTCGCTTCCGGCCTGACCGTCAAGAAGCTGTTCACTCCCGTCGCCCTCGCCGACGAGGCCGCGCGGGCGCACCTGCGCGAGGTCGTGGCCAACGGCGTCGAGGTGCGCATCAGCTCCACACCGCTGCCGCACGAGACGATCGTCATCGACCGGCGCGTGATGATCCTCGCCGAACGGGACGGGCCCGGCCCCCGTGAGTACACCGTGACCACCTCGCCCACGCTGGTGAACGGCGTGTACTCCCTCTTCGCGGCCGCCTGGGACGCCGCCACCGAGCTGACCGCCTACCTGCGCGGCGACGCGCCGCACCTCGACGACGACAGCCGGGCCGTCCTGCGCGCGCTCGGCGCGGGCTACACCGACGAGACCGCGGCGCGGCATCTCGGCCTGTCGTTGCGTACGTACCGCAGGCGCGTCGCGGAGCTCATGGAGACGCTGGAGGCCGATTCACGCTTCCAGGCGGGGCTGCGCGCGGGCGAACTCGGGCTCACGGGCTAGCGGCGCCCCCGCCCCGCCCGGTCGCCGGCAGTGCGACGATCAGTGCCAGGGAGCCGATGGGAAAGGGAGCCACCGATGGCGCATCCGGAGCAGCGGCGCCTGCCACGTGTCGCCGCCTACGCGAAGGTGTCCACCGCGCTCGCCCTGATGAGCGACCGCCGGCTTGCCGCGCTCTTACGGGAGGCCACCCCGCTGGGCGCCGGCATCGGCGGAACGTCGGCTGTCCTGGACGTCGAGGG
Source organism: Microbispora hainanensis (assembly GCF_006874475.1). Taxonomy (GTDB): domain Bacteria; phylum Actinomycetota; class Actinomycetes; order Streptosporangiales; family Streptosporangiaceae; genus Microbispora; species Microbispora hainanensis. The sequence continues at coordinate 7,950 of NZ_VIRM01000081.1, read as the reverse complement.
CGTGCGGATCTTCGTCAAGCGGATCCCCCTGACCGACCTGGAACTTCGCCCCGGCAACCGCATGTCCACGCGGAACGTGTTCGGGCTGCCGGGCTTCTACCAGTACGGCGTGGGGTCGGCGGGGTTCGGGGCCTGGCGTGAACTGGCCGTCCATCAGATGACGACCAACTGGGTCCTGGCAGGTGAGTTCGCCGGCTTTCCGTTGGCGTACCACTGGCGGGTGCTGCCTGCCCCGGCCCCTCCTGTCGGACTGTTCTCGGAGTTCGGCGGTCTGGAGGGCGCCGTGGCGCACTGGGGCGGCGCACCCGCCGTCCGGAGGCGCCTGGAGGCGCTTGATCGCTCCACCATGAGCATCGCCGTCTTCCTTGAGCACATTCCGCAGACTCTGGGCTCCTGGCTGGCCGACAGGGAGGTCTCGGCGTTTCCGCAGGTGGAGAGGGAACTGGCCGAGGGGGTCGCATTCATGAGGAGCCGACACCTGATCCACTTCGACGTGCACTTCCGCAACGTTCTCACGGACGGAGACCACCTGTACTTCTCCGATTTCGGTCTCGCGCTCAGCTCCCGTTTCGAGCTCTCCGCCTCGGAATCGGACTTCCACGTCACGCATCGGGACTACGACCACGACTACGTCATGGCCCACTTGGTGAACCAGCACCTCGCCGAGCGGGTTAGCGGTGGCGCGGATCGGCGGCGCTTCGTCCGGGACTGGGCCGACGGCGACAGGCGATCCGGCGTCGCCGGATCGGCCGCCGTGATCCTTGACAAGCATGCGGCAACGGCAGCGGTGATGGACGATTTCCACCGGCGCCTCTGCGAGACCAAGCAGGCGCGCTATCCGGCGGACGCGTTCGGCCGCATTCGGTGCGGGGCTGCTTCCGACGCCTGATGAGGCTCTTGCGCCTCGGCCTGGTGTCACCGGCCCCCGTCGCCGGAACGCCTACCGCAGCGTGTGCGGGAGCACGAGGGCCGCCGCGGCGACCAGGGTGAGCAGTCCCAGGTAGGCGAGGACGAGCCGGGTGTCCCTGAGATAGCACTTGCTCCTGGTCAGCCCCGCGCGGCGGGCCCGCCAGTATCCGGCGAATCCCAGGGCCGCGAATCCGAGCACGGCCCACGCCCCGAACAGCCAGGCGAGCAGCGCCACCGTCGCGTAGACGCACAGCTTCAGCGGGTCGTACGGCTTGGCCTGCCCGCCGTCGGACGCCTGGGCCGTCTCGGCGGCGCGCGCCTGTTCGTAGGCGACGCCGGTCGGCCGGTCGCCGGGCTCCCCGCGCGGGAGGGTCATGTGATCTCCAGCAGCGGGAGCCGTACGCCGGCGTCGGCCGCGGCGACGGCGGACAGGCGCTGACGCGCGAGCGCCGACCAGGCCTGGACCGCGCAGAACGGCGCGCACTGGTCCTGGTCGGAGCGGGTGCCGACGTGGACACAGCACTGCACCAGGCGCTCCTCCAGCATCGTGGACATGTCCATGAAGGGCTTGACCGTGATGCGTACGACCCGTTCGCCCAGCAGCCGGCGCAGCCGTTTCCTGCGGCCGGGCAGGGCGGACGACGCGAGCGTCAGCAGGGTCGTCAGCCCGAGGTCGCAGTTTTCGCAGATGTCACGCCAGACCTTGCCGATCTCGGGGTGCGACAGCGACGACTGCTCCGACAGCAGGCCGAGCAGTGACTCCTGAACGGCCATGCGGAGCTGGCGGGGGATCTCCGAGTCGGCGATGCGGTTGGAGACGAGCCCCAGGTTCTCCTTGAGGCGGTCGTGCCCGATCAACGCGGTCAGCGAGCGCCACCGGTCGGCGTCATCCTTGATCATGTAGCCGACCGAGCAGCAGTGCGGATGCGAGCAGGGCAGCGCGGTCAGGTCGCGCCAGGTGACGAGGCCGTCCGTCTGGGGGCCGAGGCGCTTGAGCACCCCGGTGTGGGTGAGCCGGTCCATCGGGTCGATCGCGCCGGACCGTCCCGAGCCGAACTGCGGCTGGATCGAGACCCCGCCGACGTACGGCGTGTCGAGGGCCAGGCGCACCACGTCGCCGATCTCGCCGTCGTTCACGCCGAGGGCGGCCGTCATGACCAGCGTCGTGAAAATCTCCCGCTCCGACAGCCGCCGCAGCGCCTCCGCCTTGAGCCGCCGCAGGTCACCACCCCTGTGGTGCCGGGACGCCTCGGCTGACACGCCGTCGTACTGCAGGTAGACCTCGACGCGCTCGCGGTGCTCGGTGAGCAGGTCGAGCAGGGCATCGTCCCTGGCCACCAGGAGTCCGTTGGTGTTGATCAGGATGCGGGTGACGGGCCGGGCGGTCAGTTCGGCGAGCAGCTCGGGCAGATCGGGGTGGAGGGTCGGCTCGCCGCCGCTGAGCATGAGCACGTCGAGACGGCCGTTCTCGCGGGCCAGGCGCTGGTCCACGTTGGCGAGCACCTCCCGGACCGGCACGATCCCCCGCAGGTCGGGCGAGGAGTCGGTGAAGCAGGTCGGGCAGCGCAGGTTGCACGCCTCCGCCACGTCCTCAAGGAGGATGCACGTGTGCTGGGTCTGCATCTCCGGCAGCCCGCGCAGGTAGGCCTCCGGGACCGGATCGAAGTTGCCCGCAACGTCGGGCAGATGCGCCTTGGTGGGAGCGGTCCACTCCTCCAGGTAGGCGAGGATCTCCGGGTCCTCGTCGTAAAGGGTCCTGACCATGCCGTGGACACGGCAGCCGCGCTCCAGGTAGACCCGCCCGTCGCGGGATGCGAGCCGGCCGGACAGGCGCGGCACCTCCGCCAGCGGGCGGTCCGGCCGCTCGTCGTGGCAGCGCGGGCAGAACGCGTTGACGTAGCGGAGGACGCGGTCTCCCCGCAGGGGCATTCCGGTGGTCACAGAAAACCGTCCGTGTAGAGCGAGGGGTTGACGCCGGTGCAGAAGCCGGCGGTGAAAATCGTCAGGAGCGCCCAGCCGATCATCAGGCCCATCCCGAGCCCCCGGGACCAGGGCTTGCGGAGGAGGATCAGCAGCGTCCCGCCGCCGAACGCGATCAGGGCAAGGACCACGGCTCCGCCCACGAGCGCGAGGTTCTTGTTGTCGCTCGCGGCTCCGTCCGCCACCGCGAGGGTCGCGAGGAAGAGCACGAAATTGACGATCACGTAGGCCACGACCCCCACGATCGCCAGCGCGATGACCACACCGGCCGTGTTCGAGGGCGGGGGCGGCGGCCACGCGCGCGGCGGGCCGTACGGACCGTGAGGCGGCTGCGGGCCGGAGGGGCCGTAGGACTGCGGCGGGCCGGCCGGGCCTTGAGGCGCGTGCGGTGGAGGACCTGCCGGGCCTTGAGAAGGCTGCGGACCGGCGGGGCCGTACGGCCCGCCGGGAGGCGGCGGAACGGGCGGCTGCTGCCGGGAAGGGTCGCCCGGCTGCGGATCGCCCGGCTGCGGGTCGTGCGGCCGCTCGGGCGGCTCGGGGGGTGTGCTCATCTCTCCTCCTCGCCCGCGGGCGACAGCCGGACGGCCGGTAACAGCGGTCGCCGCTCGCCCCGGAAGGGGAGCAGCCGATCGTAGAACCCCTTGCGATATCCGATCCCGAGGCGGATGCCGAGGAGCGTCAGCCCCAGGACGAGGAACCACTGCGGGCGGGTCAGGTCGAGCCAGACCGTCTCGTTCGCCCTGGTGAACTCGACGAGGAACCGGAAGACGGCGTACGCGCCCAGATAGAGGGTGAACAGCTCGCCCGGCCTGTCGACCCGGCTCCGCGCCCACAGCAACGCGCCGAAGGCGGCGAGCTGGAACACGGTCTCGTACAGGTATGAGGGGTGCATGGCCTGCCCGGACACGCAGCCGGGGCATTCCGGCACGGTGGCGGGCGCGTGGACGCCCCAGGGAAGGCTCGTGGGACGGCCGGGGGCCTCGGTGAGGAAGCAGCCGATGCGGCCGACGGCCATGCCGAGCGCGACGGCGGGCGCGAACAGGTCACCGGTGCGCTCCCGGTAGCCGATCAGCCGTTTCGCCACCAGCACTCCGACATACGCGCCGGTCAGGCCGCCGAGGATGCTCCGGGCGCCGAACATCCACGCCTCGACGAGACTGGGATTGAGCGCGGGGTCGAGATGCTCGGCCCAGCCGGACAGCCGCATGCCGATCGCCCCGCCGACCAGCGCGCCGGTGACGGCGACGAGCGACTCCTCCCGTAATGCTCCCCTGCGCCGCGCCTCCAGGACGAACACCACGCTCGCGAGGATCACGCCGAGACCCACGAAAAACGCGTGGGTCGGCACGCTCACCCCGCCGAAACGTAGTTGCTCAAGCACGACGCCACCCTAACTGCGGCCCCCGACGATTCCGATCGTCAATTCATACGGCTTGCAGCTCCTTAATACGGCGATTCCGGCCAATTGCTCCGGGCTTTGTCCACAGGAGTCCCGTTGTCCACAGGAGCGAGCGCAACCCGCGTACGCAGGTCTCGGCCGCGGGTAACCTGCGCCTATGACCTCCTTGTGGAACCGCAGGTCAGCGGTAGTGATGGCGGCCCTCGTCGGGATGACCGGCTGTGCCGGGGTCGGCGACGCAGGCGCGTCCGCCACCGCCCGGACCCGGGTGTCCGCGCCCGTCCTGGCGTCATCGGCACCGGGCTCGTCCACGCCTGCCGCTCCCTCCTCCGCACCGGCCTCCGCGCCGGCCTCCTCCACCCCCGCCACCTCGTCGTCCGACACGCCCGCGCCGAGCCCGAGCGGGCCGCCGCCCTTCTCCGCCAAGATCGAGAAGGTGTCCCGCGACGACGTCCGATACTCCTGGCGTCCGGGCTGCCCGGTTCCGCTGAGCGGGCTGCGGAAGATCACCATGACCTACTGGGGCTTCGACGGCCAGGCCCACACCGGCACGCTCGTGATCAACAAGAAGGCGGCCGAGGACGTGGCCTCCGTCTTCGGGAAGCTCTACGAGATGCGCTACCCCATCCGCCGGATGGTGCCCGTCGACGTCTACAAGGGCAGCGACTACGACTCCATCGACGCCGACAACACCTCGGCCTTCAACTGCCGCAACGCCACCGGCTCCGGCAGCTGGTCCAACCACGCGTACGGGCTGGCGGTGGACGTCAACCCGCGCGAGAACCCGTACGTCTACGCGGACGGCTCGCACGCCCACCGCAACGCGGACGCGTTCGTGGACCGGCCGCTCAAGAAGCCCGGCGTGATCAACAGCGGAGACCGCGTGGTGCGGGCCTTCGCGCGGATCGGCTGGGGCTGGGGCGGCTCCTGGTCCGGCGCCAAGGACTACCAGCACTTCTCCGAGAACGGCCGGTAGTAGCTGCAGAGCCTCTCACTCCGCCCCCTCCCGGGCCGTCTCCGGCGCCGCGTTCGCCTTCACATACCGCGCCCGCGGCTGAAGGAGGTCCTGAACCGCCCGCAGAGGCCCGTACGGCTCGCGCCACCGTGCCGGGCGCGAGCCGTCCGTACGTTCGTCAGCTCTTCTTGAAGGACCAGACGCCGTCAGCCTTGATGGTGACGAGGATCGTCCCGCTGGGCAGCGGGACCTCACCGTGCCAACTGCCGATCTCGTTGACGAGCAGTTCCCTGCTCGTCTCGGTCCAGGCCTCGACGATGAAGTTCGCGCTCCCCGAGTGCCGTGCGTTCACCGTCGTGAGGCCGGCACTCGGCGGGGCGACGATGGCCACCTCGTCACCACGGCCCGTGAGCGAGGCGCCGGACCAGACGCGGGCCATCGACAACGGCTTCAGGACGATCGTCCACGCCCCGTCGGCCTGGATCTTCAGCGCGGCCGTATCCTTGCCGTCCTCCTCGTTCAGCAGGACGCTCCCCTTGTAGTCGCCGATCTCGTTGACGATCGCGCCCTGCTCGGCGCCGCCCGGGTCGAGCGGGGAGACGATGAAGTTCGCGCCTCCGCGATGGGTGAGCGTGACCAGCCATACGGCCGACCAGTCGCTCTTGCGCAGCTTGAGGACCTTCGCCCCGGCGCCGCTGTAGGTGCGCGGCTTGGGCTGCGGGCTGGGCGGCGAGGACGGTTCCTCGCTCGCGCCGGCCTTCTCGGCCGCCGTGGCGTTGGAGTCGGCCCGCGCGCTCGACTTGTGCGTCTTCGCCGCGGTGCTTGTCGTGCTCGGTTTGTCGGAGGCGAGAGACCCGATGGCGGCCATGCAGCCGAAGAGCAGGACGAACGGGAGCCCGATCACCAGCAGCCAGAAACCGGGCCCCTTGCCCTTCTTCCGATGCGGCGGCGGGGGTTGCCAGGCGGGTGGCTGCTGAGCAGGCCCGCCGAACGGAGGCTGGTGGGGGTGTCCGCCGTACGGGTGCTGGCCGGCGGGTGGTCTGTGGGGGCCGTTCGGGGGGCTGGGCTGCCAGTGCATGCCGTTACTCCAGAGGCTCGGGTTGCTCCGTGCGGTAGGGGACGTGCTCTCGGCGGGCAGGGTTGGCGGCCGAGATTGGACCGTTGCAAAGCCTCATCGAGCGCTGCCCGGGATCGCATGCAACGGGGGATTTGCCCAGAACAGGTCAGAACGGGTCGAGGGCGCCGCCCGGCACGCGTGACACCACACCGGCACAGTGGTGGGTGGCGGCCCCGCCGCCTCAGATGCGCGGCCAGTCGCCGGACCGAACCGGCAGGCGGGAGCCTCAGCCCCGGCTCCGCCGCTCCCCTTCGGAAGCACCGCGAGCACATCCGCTCGACGTCGGCCGGCGTCCGCACGATGTGCGGAGGCCCCCGACCACCATCGCTCCGCGTACGGGACGGTGGGCGGGGGCGCCCCGCCGGTGACCTCGGCGGACCGTGCCGTACCCGGGGGGACGTCGGGTCAGGGCGTGACCGGCCTGCCGCCGAAGGTCACGACGAGGTGGCCGTCCGAGGCGAACGACCAGCCGAGGGCGCCGGTGTAGGAGGAACACCGGGATCCGTTCGAGCCCGTCCAGAACTGGTTGGAGCCGTCCACGTTGCCGACCGTCTTGTCGTTGGACCCGCTGCCGCTGCGGCAGGAGGTGTTGCCGCGGAAGACCGAGGTGCCGGTGTCGAAGGAGAAGTTGCGCTCGGTGTTGTCGATGCCGACGTTGTCCGAGATCGTCATCGTGCCCGGGTTGCTGTTGTAGGTGAACCCGTGGTGGCCGTTGCGATAGGCGATGTTGCGACGGACCACGTGGTTGACGGCGATCTTGTCGCCGCCGAGCTTGTAGCCGTTGCGGTCGCCGGCGCCGGCCTGGCCGCCGCTGGTGAGGGTGCCGTTGTTGTAGGCCAGGGAGTCCTCGATCGTGACCGGCCCGATGGCTCCCGTGTCCGTCTTGGTGTAGAGGTCCCAGCCGTCGTCGATGTTGTTGTGGGACACGTCGTAGCGGAAGACGTTGCCCGTGCCGGTGGTGAGCTTGGCGGCGAAGCCGTCGGCGTCCTCGCCGTCGGAGTCGGCGTTGTCGTGCGACTCGGAGCTCAGGATGAGGTTGTTGGACGGCCACTGGTCGCGCGGGGTGCCGGAGGCGATCCGCCCGAGCTGCAGCCCGGTGTCGCGGTTGAAGCGGGTCACCGTGCGCTCGATGATGTTGTCGCTGCCGCCGACGTAGATCCCGTTGTCGCCGGCACGCTCGACGACGATGCCGTACACGTGCCAGTAGGAGCCGTTCACGGTGAGCCCGCGGTTCGACGAGGACTCGCTCTGTGCGGAGAAGTTCAGCACCGGGGTCTCGCCGGGGTAGGCGGACAGGGTCTTGCGGGCGTTCGAGGTGCCGTTGTTGCCCGGTGCGATGGTGATCGTCTGCGTGAAGTCGTATCGCCCGCCGCGCAGGTAGATCGTGCCGCCGGGGGCGATGCGGGTGATCGCCGCGGTGAGGGTCGTCGGGTCCGTCTGCGTCCCCGACGCGCCGTCCCTGCCGTTCGGCGACACGTACAGCGCGCCGCTCGACGGTGTGGGCGACGGCGTGGGGGAGGCCGACGGCGAGGGTGAGCGCGTGGGGGTGGGAGTGGGCGAGGGAGTGGGCGAGGGTGAGCGCGTGGGTGA
>NZ_VIRM01000080.1 GCF_006874475.1 Microbispora hainanensis | reverse complement strand
CCCCGCGGGGGGGGGGGGGGGGGGGGGGGGGGGGGGGGCCCCCCCCCGGGGGGGGGGGGGGCCCCCCCCCCCCCCCCCCCCGCGGGGGGGGGGGGGGGGGGGGGCGGGGGGGCGGGGGGGGGGCGGGGGGGGGGGGGGGGCGGCGGCGGGGGGGGGGGGGGGGGGGGGCGCCCGCCTCTGGTCCGCGATGGAGGAGGGCCGCCTCACGCTGCGGGCGCATCCCTTCGCCTGCGCCCCGCTGCCGTACGCGGAGATGCCGGACGACCTGCGGGAGGAGTTCGCGTCGGCCTCGCTGACCGTCATGAAGGGCGACCTGAACTACCGGCGGCTCGTCGGTGACCGGATGTGGCCGGCGAGCACCCCGTTCGCTGCCGTCACCGCCTACTTCCCCGGGCCGGTCGCCGCGCTGCGCACGCTCAAGTCGGACGCGCTCGTCGGCGTGCCGGAGCGCACGCTGGCCGAGCTGGACGCGCCCGGCCGCCCCTGGCGGACCACTGGCACCCACGCCATGGTCCAGGCCCGCCCCTGAGCATCTATCGGCCCTGGTAGACCGGCGGGCGTTTGTCGCGGAAGGCGCGGGAGCCCTCCTTGGCGTCCTCCGAGCCGATGACCGGCCAGCCGATGGCGTCGGAGACCTTGAGGGCCTCGGCCTCCGGCATGCCCAGCGTCTCGCGGTAGGCGCGCAGGATCGCCTGTACGGCCAGCGGCCCGCAGGCGGCCACCTGATCGGCGATCTCGCGGGCCGCGTCGAGCGCCTGGCCGTCCGGCACGACGCGGTTGAGCATGCCCATCGTGAGCGCCTCGGCCGCCGTGATCGCCCTGCCGGTGAGCAGCACGTCCATGGCGAACGCGTACGGGATCTGGCGCGGCAGCCGTACGGCGCTGCCGCCCATCGGGAACAGCGCCCGCCGCGCCTCGAACAGCCCGAGCGTGGCGCCCTCGCCGGCGACGCGCAGGTCGGTGCCGACGAGCAGCTCGGTGCCGCCCGCCACGGCGTAGCCCTCGACCGCGCACACGATGGGCTTGGACGGCAGCGCCCCGGGATCGCGCAGCAGGCCCTTCCAGTGGTAGTCGGGGATCTCGGCGGCCCGGCGGCGCACCCGCTCGTCCTCGGACGGCGTGCCCATGGCCTTGAGGTCGGCCCCGGCGCAGAACGTGCCGCCCGCGCCGGTGAGGACGCCGGCCCGCACCTCCGGCTCGTCCGAGATGTACTGCCACGCCTCGGCGAGCCCCACCAGCATGTCCTGCGAGAGCGCGTTCCTGGCCGCGGGCCGGTCCATCGTGACGATCACCACGTGACCGTCGCGCTCGATCCGGCAGTGCGGGTTGCTGATGGGCAGGAGCTCCACAGGTGTCCTCCGGCTGGGTGGTGTCACCGGCTCGATCAAGCGCTTGTTAGCCATCGCGCGCGGGGTTAGTCTGCCCGCAAGAACTAGAACCGATTCTCGTCTGAGTCGCTCCGCATTGCCAGATCTTGTCAGCGTCGCACTCGCGTGCTTCACTTCGCGTCCGCTGACGCCCCCGGTGATGCGGCGCGCGCTAGGAGCTGGCACATGGGCTCACTCGGTTTCTGGAGGCTGGCGCAGGCCGACCCGGCGTGGATCGCCGCGGTCGATCCCGACGGAACGGAACATCCCGCGGGCGAGCTGCTCGCCAGGGCCAACCGGATGGTCCACGGCCTGCGCGAGCTGGGCCTGCGCCCTGGAGACGGCATCTGCGGGCTGCTGCCCAACGGCGCGGACGGCCTCGTGCTCTACCTCGCGGCCCTCCAGGCGGGGTGGTACTACACGCCGGTCAACTGGCATCTCACCGGGCCCGAGATCGGCTACATCGTGGCCGACAGCGAGGCCGCCGCGTTCTTCGCCCACGAGCGGTACGCCGCGGAGGCCGCCAGAGGCGCCCGGGAGGCCGGGATCGACGCCGGCCGATGCTTCTCCTACGGCGACATCGAGGGCTTCCGCCCCGTCGCCGAGCTGACCGACGGCAGGCCGGACACCCCGCCCCCCGGCCGTACGGCCGGGGCGACCATGCACTACACCTCGGGCACGACCGGCAGGCCGAAGGGCGTGCGGCGCGCGCTCACCGGCCTCGACCCCGACGACGCGGCCGAGCTGATGACGGCGCTGCTGCGGCTGTTCGGCGTGACGCCCGGCCGTCCGAACGCCCACCTGGTCACGTCGCCGAGCTATCACACGGCGGTCACCCAGTTCGCCGGCACGGCGCTGCACATGGGGCACACGCTCGTCTTCATGGACAGGTGGGACGCCGAGGAGACCCTGCGCCTGTGCGAACGCCACCACGTGACGAACTCCCACATGGTGCCGACGCACTTCAAACGTCTGCTGTCGCTGCCCGAGGAGACGCGGCGGTCCTACGACCTGTCGTCGCTGCGGTGGATGATCCACGCCGCCGCGCCCTGCCCGGTGCCGGTCAAGTGGCAGATGCTGGAGTGGTGGGGCGACGTCATCTACGAGTACTACGCCGCCACCGAGGGCGGCGGCACGGTCGCCACTCCCGAGGACTGGAAGAAGCGGCCGGGCACGGTCGGGAAGGCCTGGCCGGGCAGCGAGCTGCTGATCGTGGACGACGAGCTCGCACCGGTGCCCGCGGGCACGCCCGGCACCGTCTACATGAAGATGGGCATCTCCTTCGAATACAAGGGCGACCCGGAGAAGACCGCCGCGGGCCGCCTCCGGGACCACTTCACCGTCGGCGACATCGGCTATCTGGACGACGACGGCTTCCTGTTCCTCTGCGACCGCAAGGCCGACATGATCATCTCGGGTGGGGCCAACATCTATCCGGCCGAGATCGAAAAGGAGCTCATGATCCACCCGAAGGTGGCCGACGTGGCCGTGTTCGGCATCCCGGACGACGAGTGGGGTGAGCGGATCATGGCCGTCGTCGAGCCCGCGCCCGGCGCCGTCCCCGGGCAGGAGCTGGCCGCGGAGCTCATCGGCTCCCTGGAGGGCCGCCTGGCCCGCATGAAGTGGCCGAGCGTGATCGAGTTCATCGACGAGATGCCCCGCGAGCCGAACGGCAAGCTGCTCAAACGCAAGCTCCGCGTCCCCTACTGGGAAGGCAGGGACCGTGCCATCTGAGGAGTCGCTCGTCGCCGCCCACGTCCTGGAGTTCCCCGGCGGCTACACGCGGACGACCGGGCCCGTCATCGGGCGGTTCCTCACCGAGCTGCGCGACCGGCGGCTGGTCGGGGTCCGTACGGCAGGGGGACGGGTGCTGGTGCCGCCGCTGGAGTACGACCCGGACACCGGCGAGCCGGTCACCGAGGAGTACGTGGAGGTCGGACCGGCCGGGACCGTCCAGGCGTGGGCCTGGGTCGGCTCGCCGCGGCCCGGCCACCCGCTCGACCGGCCGTTCGCCTGGGCGCTCATCCGGCTCGACGGCGCCGGCACCGCCCTCGTCCATGCCGTGGACGCCGGGAGCCCGAAGGCGCTGCGGCCGGGCCTGCGGGTGCGCCCGCGCTGGCGGGCCGCCACCACCGGGCACATCACGGACATCGAGTGCTTTCTGCCCGAGGTCACCTCGCTCGTCGCGCCCGTGCGGGCCGAGTATCGCGTCACGCCGGGGCGGGCGCTCACCCGGTTTCTGGAGGGCGTGCGCGACGGGAGGTTCGTCGGCGGCCGGTGCGCCGCGTGCGTCGCCGTCTACGTGCCCTACCGCGTGTCGTGCCCCGCGTGCGGCTCGGTGATCGAGGAGGAGGTGGAGGTCGCCGGCACCGGCACGGTCACCACCTTCGCCATCAACAACCTGCCCGACCCCCGGGCCCCCGAGGTGCCGTTCGTCTCCGCGTACGTGCTGCTGGACGGCGCGGACACGCCGATGATCGCGCTGATCGGCGGGGTGCCCGCGCACGAGGTGCGGCAGGGCATGCGGGTGCGCGCCGTGTGGCTGCCGCCCGAGGAGCGGACGCTGTCGATGGCCAACGTGAAGTGGTTCGAACCGACCGGGGAGCCGGACGCCGACCTCGACGAGTCCACCGGGGGTGCCCGATGAGGGATGTCGCGGTGGTCGCCTTCGCCCAGACCGTGCACACCGGCCACGACACCGGTCTGGCCGAGCCGGAGCTGCTGCTGCCCGTGATCGACGAGGTCAAGCGGGCGACCGGGCTGAAAAGGTTCGGCTTCACCTGTTCCGGCTCGTGCGACTACCTGGCCGGGGCGCCGTTCTCGTTCGTCTCGGCGCTCGACGCGGTCGGCGCCTGGCCGCCCATCAGCGAGAGCCACGTCGAGATGGACGGCGCCTTCGCGCTGTACGAGGCGTGGGTGCGGCTCCAGCACGGCGACATCGACACCGCCCTGGTCTACGGCTTCGGCAAGTCGTCGATGTCGGACATCCGGGAGATCATGACGCTCCAGCTCGACCCGTATTATCTGGCGCCGCTCGGGCTCGACCAGGTCTCGTACGCCGCGCTGCAGGCCGCCGCGGTGAACGCGGACCGGGCGGCGCTGGACGAGATCGTACGGCGCAGCCGGGCCGACGGCCGGGCCAACCCCTACGCCCTCGACCTGCCCGACCCTTCCGGCGAGGAGTTCGAGGTCGAGCCGCTGCGGCCGTACGACGTCGCGCCGGTCACGGACGGGGCGGCGGCCGTGGTGCTGGCCGCCGGCGACCACGCCCGCGAGCTGGCCGGGCGGCCCGCCTGGATCACCGGCATCGCGCACCGCGCCGAGCCCCACTATCTGGGCATGCGCGACCTCGCCCGGTCGGTGTCCACGGCCGAGGCGGGCCGGGCGGCCGGGGTGGGCAAGGGCCCGGTCGACGTGGCGGAGCTGCACACCCAGTTCAGCCACGAGGAGCCGATCCTGCGCGAGGCGCTCGGCCTGTCCGGAGACGTGACGGTCAACCCGTCGGGCGGGCCGCTCGCGGCCAACCCGGTCATGGCCACCGGCCTGATCCGGATCGGCGAGGCGGCCCGGCGGATCCTCGACGGCTCGGCGGACCGCGCCGTGGCGCACGCCACCTCGGGACCGTGCCTGCAGCAGAACCTCGTCGCCGTGCTCGACCAGTCTCTGTAGGAGTCGCCGTGGGAAACCGCTGTGCCGTCATCGGCGTGGGCCAGACCCGCTACCAGACCAGACGGCGGGACGTCTCGCTCGCCGGGGTGGTCCGCGAGGCCGCCCTGCGGGCGCTGGAGGACGCCGGCCTGACGTTCGCCGACATCGACGCGGTCGTCATCGGCAAGGCCCCCGACATGTTCGAGGGCGTGATGATGCCGGAGGCGTACCTCGCCGACGCGCTCGGCGCGGCCGGCAAACCGGTGATGCGCGTGCACACGGCGGGCTCGGTCGGCGGCTCGACCGCGCTGGTCGGCGCGTCGCTCGTGCAGGGCGGCGTGCACGGGCGGGTGCTGGTGGTCGCCTTCGAGAAGCAGTCGGAGTCGAACGCCACCTGGGCCCTGACCACGCACCTGCCCTTCAACGCATCCCTGGTCGTGGGGGCGGGCGGCTACTTCGCGCCGCACATCAGGGAGTACCTGCGCAGGTCGGGCGCGCCCGGCCACATCGGCACGCTGGTCGCGGTCAAGGACCGGATCAACGCGCTGAAGAACCCGTACGCCCACCTGCGCATCCCCGGGATCGACCGGGAGATGGTCGAGTCGACCCCGATGCTGTGGGAGCCGATCCGCTATCTGGAGACCTGCCCGTCGTCCGACGGCGCCTGCGCGATCGTGCTCGCGGCCGAGGACAAGGTGACCGGCACGCCCGCCTGGATCCACGGCACGGCGATGCGCTCGGAGCCGCTCATGATGGCCGGCCGCGACGTCGTCAGCCCGCGGGCCGGCCGCGACTGCGCCGCCGACGTCTACCGCCAGGCCGGGGTCACCGACCCGCGGCGGGAGATCGACGTCGCCGAGGTGTACGTGCCGTTCTCCTGGTATGAGCCGATGTGGCTGGAGAATCTCGGTTTCGCGGCCGAGGGGGAGGGCTGGAAGCTCACCGAGGCCGGATGCACGGCCCTCGACGGCGACACCCCGTGGAACGCCTCCGGCGGCGTGCTGTCGTCCAACCCGATCGGCGCGTCCGGCCTCATCCGCTTCGCCGAGGCGGCGCTCCAGGTGCGGGGCATGGCGGGGGAGCACCAGGTCGAGGGGGCGCGTCTCGCGCTCGGCCACGCGTACGGCGGGGGCGCCCAGTTCTTCGCGATGTGGATCGTGGGCAGCAGTAAACCCTGAGCGCGGGAGGTCCGCCGGATGGAGTTCAACCACGCCGATCTTTTCGAGGGGCTCGCCGACGCCATCGGGGACCGCGTCGCGGTGGTCTGCGGCGACGACCGCCCGACGTACGCCGAGCTCGACGCCCACGCCAACCGGCTCGCCCACCACCTGGCCGCGCAGGGCGTCGGGCCCGGGACGTACGTGGGCATGCAGCTCTACAACGGGGTGGAGTATGTCGCGGCCCTGCTGGCGACGCTGAAGCTGCGGGCCGTGCCGGTCAACGTCAACTACCGGTACGTCGAGTCCGAGCTGCGCTACCTCTACCAGGACTCCGGCATCGCGGCCCTGGTGTTCGACGTGGAGTTCGACGACCGCGTCGCGGCCGTGGCCGCGCAGGTCCCCGGGCTGCGCCACCTCGTCGCCGTCGGCGGCCCCTCCGCCGTGCCGGGCGCGGTGCCGTACGAGGAGGCGGTGGCGGGGCGGCCCGAGGGCAGGGGGTTCCCGCCCCGGTCCGGCGACGACGTGTACGTCATCTACACCGGCGGCACGACCGGCATGCCCAAGGGCGTGATGTGGCGGTCGGAGGACCTGTTCTTCGCCTTCGGCGGCGGCAACCCCTACGGCGAGCCGCTGAAGACGCCCGAGGCGGTGATCGAGCAGGCGCGCGGCTCGGCGTCGCCGGTCGTCATGATGACGGCGGCCCCGCTGATGCACGGCGCGGCCCAGATGGGCACCTTCATCGCCTGGTGGATGGGCGGCACGATCGTGCACGTCCGCAAATTCGACGCCGCCGCCGTGCTGCGCGCGATCGAGCGGGAGAAGGTCGTCAGCCTGAACATCACCGGCGACGCGATGGCCCGCCCGATCGCCGAGGAGCTGGCCGCCGGGTCCTACGACCTGTCGTCGCTGTTCGTGCTCAGCTCGACCGGGGCGATCCTCAGCGGTGCCGTGCGCGCCCGGCTGGAGGAGCTGCTGCCCGGCCGGATGATCCTCGACAACTTCGGCTCCACCGAGTCGGGATACACGGCGTCGGGCGTCGAGGGGTCGTCGCCCGAGTCGGGGTTGCGTTATCGGCCCAACGCCGGCGCCTCCGTGACCGTGCTCGACGAGACGCTGACGCCGGTCGAGCCGGGCTCGGGGCGGATCGGCACGATGGCGAGGGCCGGCCGGATCGCCTTCGGCTACCACAACGATCCGGACAAGACCGCCCGCACCTTCGTGACCGACGCCCACGGCGTGCGGTGGCTGCTCACCGGCGACCTCGCCACGGTGGAGGAGGACGGCACGATCCGCATCCTCGGCCGCGGATCCCAGTGCATCAACACGGGCGGTGAGAAGGTCTTCCCCGAGGAGGTCGAGGCGGTGCTCAAGGGGCATCCCGCCGTGTTCGACGCCGTCGTCACCGGCATCCCCGACGACCGCTGGGGGTCGCGGGTCGCGGCCGTCGTCCAGCCGTACGACGGGACGACGCCGACGGCGCGGCAACTCGACGCCCACTGCCGCACCCGGCTGTCGGGCTACAAGGTGCCGCGGAGCTACGCGTTCGTGGAGGAGATCGTCCGCTCCCCGGCGGGCAAGGCCGACTATCGGTGGGCCGGTCAGGTGGCCGCCGCGGCGCGTCCGCCGGAGTAGGCGGCGGCGAGGGCGTGGAAGACCTCCTTCGGCCCCCGCCCGCCGTCCTTCAGCAGCCGGACCACCCCGTAGGAGGCCATGTCGAGGTCGCCGCGCGGGTCCGGGTCATAGGTCGTGGTGTAGCCGGCGAAGGTGAACCAGAAGGCGCTGTCGACGCCCTCCTCCTCGAACACGGCGAGCAGTTCGCGCAGGTAGCGGACCTGCTCGCCCTCGTCGCGGCGGTAGTCGCCGTCGAGCCGGGGCGGGTTCGCGGTGTAGTCCGCGATGGCCCACGCCATGCCGCCGCGTGCGCCAGCCCCGGTGTAGGCGCACGTGCCGAACTCGGTGACCGCCACCGGCTTGCCGAACCGGAAGCGGGCGCGCAGCTCCTCGCGGTAGGTCGCGGCGTTCCGGTCGTCGCGGTAGGCGTCCACCGCGACGATGTCGAACGGGCTCCAGTCGACGTCCTCCCACTCGCCCGAGGCGTACGTCACCCGCCCGCCGAAGATCGAGCGGACCGCATCGGCGGTCTCCGCCAGGAAGGGGTTCAGCCGGGCGGGGATCTCGGCGAACCGGTCGTACACCTCGGCGTCCCCCGCGCCGAGCGCCGCCATGCGGTGGAAGAAGGTCTCCCCGGGCAGGAAGCCGGTGCAGAAGATGCTCAGCTCGCATCCGGTCACGAGCACCACCTCCGCGCCGTCGCGCCGCACCTCCTCGGCCCGCTCCGCGCATTCGGCGAAGTACGGCGCGAGCTCTCGGGTCGTCATCTCGCAGGGGAAGGGCGCGAACCACACCTCCAGCCCCGCCTCGGCGGCGTGCCGCGCGGCGACGCTGAGCCGTTCCGGGTGCCCGCCGGTGATGCGGACGGCGGTGCAGTGCAGCTCGCCGGCGATGACGCGCATCTCCGCGCGAACCGTCTCCGGGTCGAACGTCTCCCGGCTGATCTGCCCGCCGGGGAGGAAACCGGTGTCGTAGTTGATGCCCCTGCCCCTCATCGCGGGTCCCGCACCTCGTTGCTGATCATCCACATGATCGGCCCGGAGCCGAATGCGCCCGCCACCACGAGCCCCACCGCGAGGGCGGCGATCAGCAGCACGTTGGACAGCCAGACCATGGTGGACACCGGCAGCGTGAACGCGCCGATCAGCCGGGCCACGCAGTCGGCGAGCAGCGCCCCGCCCCAGATCCCGGTGAAGCGGCGCTCGGCGCGGCGGAACCGGGCGCCGCTCGCCAGCCGCTCCCAGGCGGCCTCCCGCGCCGCGTTGCCCCGGGTGATGAACGCGCGCATGCCCGGGGTCATCACCGGGCGCGCGGTGAACGCCGTGAGCATCATGAACAGGCTGATCACGCCGCTGAGGGCCGAGTCTTTGGCGATCATCATGCGGGCGTCGCCGGTGACGAAGCTCAGCGCGATGCCCGCCACGTTGACCGCCAGCGTCAACCCGGCCAGCCCGTTCAGCGTGCGGTCCCTGACGATCCCGGCGATCACCCGGGCGGCCGGGATCACGCCGCTCACGGCCAGCGCGGTGACCTCGCTCGTGCCGAACGCGCCGTGCAGGAGGTAGTAGCACGCCATCGGCGCGGCGACGTCGATCGCGAGCGGCATCAGCAGGGTGCGGAGGGTGCCCCGCTGGGGCTCGGCGGCGCTCATCGGGGCGGTCGCCGGCGCGGCCGGGGTCTCGATCATCGGGTCCTCCAGGGGGTCTCCGTGTGCGTCAAGCGTCTCGGAAACCGGAGGAGCCGGACAGATTCAGCGATCCCGATTGCGGCAGTACAAATGTCCTGGGTCTGTCCCTGGGTCTGCCCTGGGCGGGCCGTCAGAGCTTCTTGGCGCCCTCGGTCGCGAGCGCGGCCACGGCGCCGAGACCGAGGTAGACGACGCCGCTGCCCTGGTCCAGCCGCCGCCGGGCGCGCGCCGAGGAGCGCAGCCGCCCGGCCAGCACCGAGGCGAGCAGGGCGTACGTGCCGTCGCTCGCCATGCCGAGCGCGACCCACACGGCCCCGAGCACGAGCACCTGCGGCGCCACGGGACCGCGCGCCGGATCGACGAACTGCGGCAGGAACGCGAGGTAGAACATGGCCGTCTTGGGGTTCAGCACGTTGACCACGAACCCCTCGCCGAACAGCCGCCGGGGCGAGGCCGGCTTGACCTCGGCCTCCTCCGCCTCCGTCCGCCGGATGAGCTTGCGAATGCCCAGGTAGAGGAGGTAAGCCGCGCCCAGATACTTCACGACGGCGAACGCCGCGGCCGAGGCGGCGAGCAGCGCGGTGATCCCCAACGAGGCGGCGGCGATGTGGACGAGCGACCCGGTGTGGATGCCGAGAACGGAGACCAGCCCCGCCGTACGGCCCTGGGCCACGCTCCGGGTGACGATGTAGAGCACGGCGGGTCCCGGAACCAGGAGCAACGCCATCGTGGCGGTCGCGAACAGGGCGAGCGTGGGCAGAGTCGGCATGGCTGGGATGGTAGGGACACCGCGCCGTCGACGGCACCTCAATTTAGGGCGCCGTCCCTGGCATCAGCGCCGCGAAGCCGGCGCGGAGGGCCTCGACCGGCCGCGTCTAAAGCACGGTCAGCACGCGGGGGCCGTCCTCGGTGACCGCGATGGTGTGCTCCATGTGGGCGGCCCTGCTGCCGTCCGTGCTGTGCAGCGTCCAGCCGTCGCCCGCCGTGTGATAACCGTCCCGGCCTCCGGCGATGAACATCGGCTCGATGGCCAGGGTGAGACCTTGCCGCAGCGGATAGCCCCGGCCGGGCCGCCCGTGGTTCGGCACCGACGGGTCCTCGTGCATCTGACGGCCGATGCCGTGGCCGCCGAAGTCCCTGGGCATGCCATATCCGGCCTCCTTGGCGATCGCGCCGATCGCCGCCGAGATGTCCCCGATGCGGTTGCCCACGGTCGCGGCGGCGATCCCGGCCTCCAGCGCCCGGCGCGTGGTGTCGACGAGCTCCAGGTCGCCGGGGCGCGGCGTGCCCACGATGAACGTGACGGCGGCGTCGGCCGCCCAGCCGTCCAGCACCGCGCCGGAGTCGACGCCGACGACGTCCCCGTCACGCAGCCGGTAGTCGGTCGGGATGCCGTGCACGATCGCGTCGTTGACGGACACGCAGATCACGGCGGGAAACGGGGTCGGTGCGAAGGACGGCCGATAGCCGAGGAACGGGGAACTCGCCCCGGCCTCACGCAGCACCGCCCGCGCCGTCTCGTCCAGGTCGGTGAGCCGCACGCCGATGGCCGCGGCCTTCCGTACGGCGTCGAGCGTGCGGGCCACCACGCGCCCCGCCTCCCGCATCGCGTCCAGCGCGGCGTCGGTCTTGATTTCCACCATGACATGCCCTCCCGGGGTGGCACCAATAACTATACCGGTATTAGTATCACGGTCATGGTGAGAGTGCCCCTGACCCCCGAGGAGCGGCAGCGGGGGGAGCGATTCGGCGTCCTGCTCCGGCAGGCGCGCGGCGAGCGCAGCATGGTCGAGGTCGCGGCGGCGGCCGGGCTGTCGGCCGAGACGCTGCGCAAGATCGAGACCGGCCGGGCGCCGACCCCGGCCTTCTTCACGGTCGCCGCGCTCGCCGCCGCGCTGGGCCTGTCGCTGGACGAGCTGGCCGCCGCCTGCGCGGAGGGCCCCCAGACCGGTGAGTTCCGCCAGGCCGGCTGACGCCCGGCCGTGCCGTTCCCTAGGAGAGCTCGTACACCAGCGAGGTCGTCCCGCCGCCCGTGGGATCGGGCCGCCGGGTGTGCACCCAGAGCCGCGTCGTGCCCCGCACCGGCGCGATGCCGACGATCTGCTCGCCGGGGCCGCCCGCCGGCAGGGTGAACCTGGTCCATCCGCCGTCGCGCAGGGTGAGGACGTAGGGCGCGCCGGAGGCGGGACGGGCGGCCATCCACACGCCGCCCTCGCGGTCCACGCGCACCGCCGTCAGGCCCGTCCTTGTCAGGTCCGTGCCCACCTGCGCCCATCGAGTGCGGTCCCAGTGGAGGACGACGGGGCTGCCGCCGTCCGCCCAGTAAGGCCCGGCCGCCCACGCCTGGCCGTCCGGCCGCACAGCCAGGTCCAGGTCGCCCAGGTAGGAACGCCCGCGACAGGGCGGACGAGCGGAGTCGACGGCGCACGGGTAGGGCACGTCCTTCCACGACGCGCCGTCCCAGTGCAGCGTTCTGTCCCCCCGCTCCCGGCTGACGATCCACGCGTCGTCCGGGCCTGCCGCGGCGACCGCGGTGAGGTCGAAATCCGGCGGCGACGGCTGCCGAGGCCAGGCGTTGCCGCTCCAGCGCAGCACGGTGGAGGGAGCCCCGTCCGGGTCCATGCCGGTGACGAACCAGGCGCCGCCCCGCGAGTCGACGGAGATGTCGATCACTCCGTTCCACGTCGCGTCCCGGGAGAGCAGGCGCGTCCAGCGCCCGCCGGAGAACCGCCACAGGTGCTCTGCCACGGTGTCGTACTTCTGAGAGACGCTTACGGCCGCCCAGATCGTCTCCCCGGACGGAGACCCGCCGATCTCGAGCCCCCAGGCCTTGGCGAACTGCGCGGGCAGGCCGGCGCGTCTCCAGGAGGTGCCGTCCCATCGCAGCATCGACCAGCCGGGGCCCGGTCTCTTCCTGATGAACAGCGACACTCCGCCGTCCGCCGAGGGAAACATCGACAACGGAAAGTCCGCGTGCTCCCTGGCGGCGTACCTCAGGGTCCAGCGCGACGACGATTCGACAGCGCGGCCGGCCGTCCACCCGGTGCCGTGCCGGGCGGTGTCGGAGGTCATCGCGGATGCGCACACGAGGACCAGGGCGGCGACCGCTCCCGCACCGGTACGCATCCCGACATGATCGCATGAGGGCCGGAACCCGGTCGCGGGGATCGTCTCATCTGAATCTTTCAACGGCCTTCACGCGCGGCGGCCTCCCCGCCCCGGCGGCCGTCGACGGCGTTCGGGGAGATGAGCGGGGGCGCCCGCGATACGCCGGGCCGCCCACGGCGAGAGCGGGCCGCCGGAGTTCCTGTACAGCGGGCTGAGGAGAACCGACGCTGGGAGCATCGCCCGCGATCAACGGCAGCCGGCCCGAGGCGGCCGGCCGGCTCACCACGGAGGTGCCCGATGCGATTCCCCCACGGCCGGTTACGTCGCCCGGCCGTCCTCGCGGCCGTCGTGGCCGCCGCGTCCGCGGTGACCGGGCTCGTCCCGGGCGCGGCCGACGCCGCGCCGCGCGGATCGGCCGCCGTCGCCCGCCTGCTGCCGAGCGCGGTTCCCACTCCCACGCCGACCCCGACGGTGAGCGCCACGCCGTACGTCATGGTCACGCCCGCCCAGGTGGTCGTGCCCGAAGGCGGCTCGGCGCTCATCTACGTGCGGCTCAGCGACCGGCCGTCGTACGGCTGGGTGACCGTCGACAGCCAGCGGCTGTCCGGCGACTCGGACCTGTCGATCGGCCCCCGGCTGCTCTTCCCCGCGGACCGGTACAACGAATGGCAGGCCCTCCTCGTCTTCGCCGAGGAGGACGACGACGCGACGGACGGCACCGCCACCTTCGAGTCCCGGATCAGTCAGCTGCCGGGCACCGGCGTCGCCGTGTGGAGCGCCACCGAGCTGGACAACGACACCGCCACGCCGTCGCCCGCACCGAGCTGACCGTCGTCAGAAGGAGCGCGGGAACCATAAGTAGCGCGGGAATCAGAAGTAGCGCGGGAAGAGGTCGGTGGTCGGCCAGGTGGTCACCTTGCCGATCTCCGCGTTGATGAGCGGGCTGAGCACGTCGAAGTCGAGCGAGCCGGTCTCCTCGCGGCGGTTGAACAGCGCGGCGTAGGTGAAGCCGTTCTGCAGGCGGGCGGTGTAGGTGTAGGTCCCGGGCAGTGAGCCGTCGTGCCAGGTGTTGACGTGCCCGGTGACCTGGCGGACCCACAGCCCGGCGCCATACCAGGAGCCGCTGGTGGTCACGCCGGTCTCCGGCTTGGCGATCATCCTGCTGATGGAGGTCGCGTTGAGCACGGTGTTCGGCGCGTCGAGCACCTTCGCGAGGCGCACCAGGTCGACGGCGGAGGCCAGCCATCCGCCGCCCGGAGCGCGGTTGGGCATGCTGAAGCCGCCGTACGGCGTGGGCACGATCGTGCCCGAGGCGTCGGTGACGGTCTTGCTCGTGTACTTCGACTCGTAGACGACTTCGCCGGGCGCGGCCTCCGACCGGAGCGTACGGCCCAGGCGGAGCCGGGTGATCCCCAGCGGCGCGAGGATCTTCTGCGTGACGTACGCCTGGTAGCTCATGCCCGAGACCTTCTCGATGATGCGGCCGAGCAGCATGTAGCCGTAGTTGCTGTAGGCGTACCGCGTTCCGGGGTCGAAGTCGAGCGGGCGGGCGCAGGCGTACGTGACGATGTGGTCCTGGGAGATCGGCAGCGGGACGCCGAGCGCGGTCGCGATCGTGTGGTCCATGTACAGGTAGTCGCCCGAGATGTCGCGGTCCCAGCCGCCGGTGTGCTGCAACAGGCGCCACACGGTCACCTTGGCCAGCCGGGGATCGGCCGTCGTCGACAGGCCCAGGAGCGTCGCGGCCGAGGCGGTCAGGCTGAGCTTGCCGTCCTGGGCGAGCCGCATGATCGCGATGGCGGTGATGTGCTTGCTCAGGCTCGCGATCCGGAACAGCGACGTGGGCGAGACCGGGGGGATGTACCGGCTGCCGTCGGAGTAGCGGTATCCCCTGGCGAGGACCAGCTTGCCGTTCTTGGTGATGGCCAGTTGCGCGCAGGAGATGCCGCGCTCGGTGACGTACGTCTTGAGCACCTTGTCGAACCCGGCGAGCGCGGCGGGCACGACCCCGGTGGTCTCCACGGCGGGAACGGGGAGCGCCCGCGCACCGAACGCGAGGGCGGGCACCGAAAGGGCGCCCATCTGGATGAAGTTCCTCCTGTTCAGACCCTCCTGGTTCGCGGAAACGGACGTTGATATCGGCGCTTTTCGCATGTCCAATTTCTAATGGATCTTTGACTCGGCGCGCAGACAAATCACGTGATCGCCAGCAAAGCGGCGACCAGGGCCGCGGTGGCGGGCGGGTCAGGTGGCTCGCCGTACGTCGCGGCGTAGACCCGGCGGTCCGACCCGGGCAGCTCGGACACCCGCACGTCGGGGTGGCGGTGGGCGGACAGCGCGAGCCGGGGGAGGAGCGCCGTGCCCAGCCCGGCCGCGACCATGGCCTGCACGGCCACGTAGTCGTCCGTCGTGAACGAGACGCGCGGCGTGAAGCCCGCCTCCGCGCACAGCGCGAGCAGGTGCGCGCGGCACCGCTCGCACCCCGTGATCCACGGCCCGTCCGCGTAGGCAGCCAGGTGTCCGTCACCGCCGTACGCCGCGGGGGTGACGAGGAAGCTCGGGTCGTCGAGCAGGTGGACAAGACGGACGCCGTCGTCCTCGGGAGCGGTCTCGCCGAAGCGGAAGACCACGGCGACGTCCACCCGGCCGGCCCGCAGCAGGCGCAGCGCCTCGGGCGGCTCGGCCTCCATCAGCCGCAGGTCGAGCCCCGGATGGTCGCGCGCGAGCCGGGCGGCCGCGGCCGGGACGAACGTGCCGAGGGCGGAGGGGAACGCCGCCAGCCGCACGCGTCCGGCCCGCAGCCCGACGTGCGCGGCGAGCTCCGCGGACGCCGCGTCGAGGCGGCCGAGGATCTCCGCGCCCCGCTCGGCGAGCAGGCGGCCCGCCTCGGTGAGGCGGATGCCGCGCCCTGCGCGTTGCACCAGCTTCGCGCCCGTCTCCGCCTCAAGCCGGGCGAGATGGTGGCTCACCGAGGGCTGCGAGTAATGGAGCTCCCGCGCCGCCGCGGTCACCGTGCCGGTCCTGGCCACCGCCACGAGGACCCGCAGCCGTACGACGTCGAGCGGCATTCATCGATCCCGTCTATGGTTTCGCCTGAGAAGTTGAGTTGGACCTATTGTCCCGCGGATGGTCAGGCTGGGGGCCATGACCGACATCCGCGACATCCTGGACGCCCGGCGGCTCATCGCCCCGCACCTGCCCGAGACTCCCCTGTGGTCCTATCCCGTGCTCGACGCGGCGGTGGGCGCCGAGGTTCACGTGAAGCACGAGAACGTCCAGCCCACCGGGGCGTTCAAGGTGCGCGGCGGCATCACGTTGCTGGCGCGCATGGCCGGCCGCGACCGCGGAGTGGTCACCTACTCGACCGGCAACCACGCCCAGTCCGTCGCGTACGCCTCCCGCCTGTACGGCGTGCCGTGCGCCGTCCTCATGCCGGAGAACCCGAATCCCGCCAAGGCCGCGGCGGTCGAGGCGCTGGGGGCGACCGTCGAGGTCCGGGGCGCGACGATGGTGGAGGCCGCCGGGCACGCCCGCGACCTCGCCGAGCGCACGGGACGCCGGCTGATCAGCCCGGCCGACGAGCCGGACATCCTGGCCGGGGTGGGCACGCTCTACGTCGAGATGTTCACCGCCCGGCCGGATCTGGAGGCGGTGTTCGTGCCGGTGGGCAGCGGCAGCGGGGCCGCCGCGGCGTGCCTCGCCGCCGCCGCGCTCGCGCCGGGCTGCCGGGTGATCGCCGTCCAGTCGGCCCAGGCCCCGGCCGCGCACGACTCCTGGCGGCTGCGGGAGCCGGTGACCCGGCCCGTCAAGACCGTCGTGGAGGGGCTAGCCACCGGTTCGGCGTTCGCGCTCCCGCAGGCCGTGATGCGCGACGGTCTGGCCGGCTTCGTGCTGGTGGACGACGACGACATCCTGCGGGCCCAGCGCCTGCTGCTCACCGAGGCCCACACCCTGGCCGAGGGGGCGGGGGCGGCGGCGCTCGCCGGGCTGCTGGCCCGGCGCGAGGAGTTCGCCGGGCGCAGGGTGGCCGTGGTGTGCACGGGCGGCAACGCCGGCCCGGCCGAGCTCGCCCGCCTCCTGGGCGCGATGAGCTAGACGACCGACCGATCGGTCACATAGTTTGCGGGGGTGACACAAGACGGCCGGCGGCTGCGCGGGTTGCGCAGCCGCGAGACGATCCTGCGGCAGGCGGTGGAGCTGTCCTCCGTCGAAGGGCTCGACGGGCTCTCCCTGGGGCGGCTGGCGACGGCGACCGGGGTCAGCAAGTCCGGGCTCTTCGCCCACTGGCGTGACAAGGAGCAACTGCAGCTCGACGCCGTGGAGTGGGCCGTCCGGCAGTGGACCGAACAGGTGGTGGGGCCCGCGCTGCGCGTCCCCCCGGGCGTACGGCGCCTGTTCGCGCTGCACGAGGCGCGGCTGGCCTTCTACGGTGACGGCGTGCTGCCCGGCGGGTGTTTCTTCTTCGCTGCGCAGGCCGAGTTCGACGACCGTCCCGGAGCAGTCCGCGACCGGCTCTCGCGCGCGATGGGCGAGTGGCAGGGGCTCCTTCGCCGGCTGGTCGCCGAGGCCGTGACGCTGGGCGAACTGACCGATGGCATCGATCCGGCCCAGCTGGCCTACGAGATCGACGCGCTCGGCGAGATGGTCATCATCCATTCCCGGCTGCACGACGGGGCGCAGGCCCTCGTCCATGCCCGCCGCGGCGTGCTGGAGCGCCTGCGCGCGCTCTGCCCCGACCCCGCACTTCTCCCGGAGGAATGACATGACCGCAGGTGGCGTCCACGAGATCGTCCAGGTGCACTTCGACGACCTCGACGCGATGGGGCTGCTGCACAACTCGCGCTACGCCGTGCTGGTCGAGCGGGCGATCGGCGCCTACTGGCACCGGCTCGGCTGGGCGGCCGACCCCGCCCGGTCGGCTTTCCCGGACGTGCTGATGGCCGTGCGCGAGTTCAAGGTGACCTACCACGTGCCCATCACGGAGCCGGGCGAGCGGCTCGTGCACTTCTGGCTGGAGCGGATGGGACGCACCAGCGGGGTGTATGGCTTTCGCGTGCTGTCCGCGGACCGCGTCACCGCTCATGCCGAGGGTTACCGGGTCAACGTCAACCTGGATCCGGCCACCTTCCGGCCGACGCCGTTCAGCGACCGGATCCGCGAGGCCGCCGCGCCCTTGCTCCGCACGCCGCTCGCGGTGCTTACGGAGGCGGCGCCGTGCTGAGATCGCGCTGGATCGCCGGGCCGGCGGCGGAGCGGCCGGGGCCGCTGGTCGCCGCGCTGACGGACTTCCGGGCGGACCGGATGCTCGACCTGCCCGGCATCGCGCGGCGCGGCCTGTCGCTGAGCGGGAAACGAGGGGCCTCAGGGGCCTCAGGGGCCGACGTCGTCGCGGGTGGCCTCCTCGACCTCGTGCAGACTCTGCCGGGTCAGTTCGAGTTCCGAGGTCAGCTCGTCGAGCGCGCGGGCGCCGCCCGCATCGTCGGAGGCCGCCGTCATGGCGGAGATCTCCACGGCCCGCGCGACCAGGCCCTCCAGGCTGATGGCGCCCGACTGCAACCGGGCCAGCACCCGCTCCCGCGTGCCCCACAACCTGTCGTACACCTCGCGCTGCGCGTCAAGGGCGGCGATCGACCGGTCGAGCTCGCCCGCGACCTCCTGCCGGGCCGTCTGCCGCGCCTGCGTGAGCCGTACGCGCTCCTGTTCCAGGAACCGGGGGTCGAAGCGGGCCAGCGCCGAGCCGGTGACGGAGGCGTGCCCGGCCAGCCGGCGCAGCGTGCCGACGGTGTCGTCCACCTGCGGGCGCATCGCCGCGATCCGGTCGAGCAGGAGCTGCCCGCGCATCGTGGCGGTCAGGTCGGCGAACGACGCGGCGGCCCGCTCCGCCCGCCGCAGCCACGCCTCCTCCGCGCTCCCCTTCGTGACCGGCGGGGCCTGCGGTTCCGTACGGCTCTCGCCACCGGTGGACTGCCACGCGGAGGCGAACGCCTTGATGAGCCAGACCGCGATCCCGGCGACGGGCACCCCCACGAGAGGGACGCCGACCGCCCAGGCCGCGCCCGTGGCGGTGGCGCCCATGAGCAGCGCCCAGGGGTCGCGGAGTTCCTCGGTGAAGCGGGACAAGGGGGCTCCCAGGTCGGACGGCAGGGTTGATCAGAAGTTGGAGATGACGGCGGTGAACACCTCGTCGATGCTTCCCGGCTTGCGCGAATCGTAGGCCGCCGCGTCCGTGGCCTGCGAGATGCGCCGCAGTACGTCGAGGTCGGCGTCGCCGCCGTACGCGATGGTGAACATCCGCACGGTCTCCTGCCCCGCCTCGTGGCGCAGGTCGGGCAGCAGGTTGTCGAGCGAGATGGAGTTGTTGTCCTCGTTCTTGCCGTCCGTCAGGAACACGACCGCGTTGATCGCGTCGCCGCTCTGGTGGCGCATCACGTACTGATAGGACGCGAGGGCCGTGTCGTACAGCCCCGTGCCGCCGCTGGGAATCAGGCCGTTGATGCGGCTCTTGAGCTGCGACTGGTTGCCTCTGCCCAGGGGGACGAGCTCGCGGTAGTCCTTGTCGCCGTCCTGCTTGAGGCTGAACAGCCACAAACCGACCCGGTCGTTGGGCCCGAACTGCGGCAGCGCGTTGATCGCGGCCTGCTTGGCCAGGTCGAGCTTGGTCTTGCCGGTGCCCTCGACGTCGGCGCCCATCGAGCCGGACACGTCCATCACCATCAGCACGTTGGCGGGCTTGCGCAGCTCGGCCCAGCTCTTGAGGATCCGGTCCAGCACCGGCGGCGCCGGGGTGCTCAGCGTGGTCGCCGGCTGCTTGGGGTCGAGGCCGTTGGCGGTCGTGATGAGGTCGCCCGGCTTGCCGTCGTACGACCGGAAGGCGTACTTCTCGAACTCCCGCTGCCGCTCGGGCGTCTGCAGGAACTTCAGGAAGTCCGCCGCCGCGGCCTTCTTCGCGGCGTCCGCCCAGGACAGCACGGCGTACGGGTGGTCGGAGAAGAGCGTGCCCTCCTTGGGGTAGATCGCCACCAGCGGGACCTTCGGCTTGGCGTGGTCGCCGAGCGTCTTGGGATCGCCCGTCGGGTTGCCCTGGTTGTAGTCCCACACCGACTTCTCCTCCACCGTCACGGCGGAGATGTACGACATGGCCGTCCCCGAGTCGTCGGCGTGCTGGAGGTTGGAAAGGAACGTGAGGGTCGTGTCGCCGTAGTGGACGATGGACCGCTCGACCCCACGCACGAAGTCACGCGCCCGCGCCGCGGCGACGTCCCGTTCCGTCAGGTCGCCCGACAGCCCGGTGGCCGCGAAGTACGCCCCGACCGTGGCGTTGAGGCCGGAAGTCGAGAAGTTCGGGTTCGTCTTGCCGAGGCGGAACGTGCCCCACTCGGGGTGGTCGTACGTCGCCCAGCCCTTGGGGTCGTTGGCGAGGTCGAGGATCTCCGACCAGCCGATCTTCTTGGACGGCCAGCCGAGCGCCTGCGCCATCGGCTTGGGCATCGCGATGACCAGCGGAGACGTGGCGATCGTCGGGTTGTCGGCGGACACCGGCGACGCCTGGTCGCCGCCCTCGACGCGCTGCCGCAGCAGGGTGACCCAGCCGGTGCTCGCCGGCGTCCAGACGTCGGGCTTCGGGCCGTCCTGCCGCTCGTCCCAGCCGCGCGCCAGGGCCTGCATCGCCCCGCCCGAGGCCTTGGAGTTCACGACCACGTCCACGCACTTCCCGTCCACCTCGTGGCCGTTGTAGTCGTTGGCCATCGTGCGCAGCAGCTCGGCCTTCTCGCTCGACGCGGCGATGGTCAGCGTGATCCCGTCGTCGCCGCAGGCGCGTTTGCCCGCGTTCCCGCTTTCGCCGTCTCCGGCGTCGCCACCGCCGCCCGACACGCCGCCGAACAGCAGCTTCAGCCCGACGATGAGCGCCCCCGCGAAGATGACCGCGATGACGAACGGAGCCACGCTGCGGCGGCGCTTCTGCTGCGGTGGGGGGTACACGGTCTCCTCCATTGTCACGGGATACCTGCATCTATCCCGACGAATGGCGGATCACGTTAGTTGCCGATCATCTCGTCCAGCTAACACCCCAGCCCCGTTCCACGCTCATCCACAGACCTCGGTAATTCTCCGTAATGACTCGAACACATTGAGTAAAGTCCCCCGCGTGCCGAATCTCATCCATCAACAGACGGTCGACCTCTTCCATCGGAGGCCCATCGCCGCCGTGGAGCTGTTACGCGAGGTCGGCGGCATCGAGCCGCCCGAGTTCGCCAAGGCCACGGCGGAGGCGGTGGACGCCACGCAACTGACCCCCGTGGAGTATCGCGCGGACGCGGTCGTGGTGCTCCGCGACGGCTCCGGAACGGCCCGGCTGGCGGTGATCGTCGAGGTGCAGTTACGGCACGACGCGGACAAGCGCTTCACCTGGCCCGTGTACGTCGCCGCGCTGCGGGCCCGGCTGAAGTGTGACACCGCCCTGCTGGTGATCAGCCTGAACCCGGCGGTGGGCCGTTGGTGCGAGCAGCCCATCTCCATGGGACCGAGCGGAACGGTCACCCCGGTGGCGATTCACTCGGACCGCCTGCCCCTGGTCACCGACCCGGGCGAGGCGCGCAGGCACCCCGAGCTGGCCGTGTTGTCGGCGGCCATGAACGGCGGCCACCCCGACATCGACAAGGGGCTGGAGGTCATGCTGGAGGGGCTGAACGAGCTCGACCAGAAGGACGTCCGGCTATATTTGAGCTACGTGTTCGGCCTGGTACCCACAGTAGTGGGTGAGCGCCTGAAGGAGCTTCTGATGACAGCGTCAGCCGACTACGAGAAGGTCATCGGCGCCCGCTACTTCTCCGAATGGGTGAACAAGGGCATGGAGCAGGGCCTGGAGCAGGGGCGGGAACAAGGGCTGGAGCAGGGGCGCGCGGAGGGCGAGATCGACGCGATCCTTGCCGTGCTCGACGCCCGGGGGCTGGAGATCTCCCCCGAGGCGCGCGAGCGGATCAGGGGGTGCTCCGATCTGCAGCTACTGGAGAAGTGGATCCGCAAGGCGGTGACGGTGACGTCGGTGGACGAGCTCTTCCTCTGACGTCCGCGCCCGTCCAGCGCTGATCCCGGCCCGTCCCCGGCTCGTCCGGGGCTCGGTCAGGGCTCCATCAGGGGGAGATGCGGCGGTGGACGAGTTCGGCGAGCGTCGCGTGCACGTCCTCGACCGGCTGGTCGGGGCGCAGCGCGCGACGCTCGATGGCGACGGTGAGCACCATGCCGAAGACGGCGGTGGCGGCGGTGCCGGTGTCGAACCCGGGGCGCAGCTCTCCGGCCTCCACGGCGTCCGCGAGGACACGTTCGTACACCGCGAGCACGCTCGTCCGCAGCCGCAGGATCGCGTCCTGCCAGGCCGCCCGCCACAGCTCCGCCAGCAGCACCCGGGCGAACGGCCCGTACTCGTCGAAGAAGCGGAGCTGCGCGAGCATGAGCGCGTCGAGCACGGCGACCGGCGAGGCGGCCGGGGCGTTCGCGGCCTCGGCGAGGGCGTCGGCGAGCCGCTCGATGCCGTGGTCGAGCAGGCCGGCGAACAGCGCCTCCTTGCTGCCGAAGTTGTAGAAGACGGTGCCCTTGGCCACCCCCGCGCGTTCGGCGATGGCGTCGACGGTCGTGGCGGCGAAACCCTGCTCGGCGATGAGCTCGGCCGCGGCCCGGTAGAGCCGCTGACGGGTCTCGGCCCGCCTGCCACCCTGTTCCTTCGGGCCGTCCCCAGATCGGCTCACAGCGACAGCTCCGGCTTGAGGCGGCGCATCGACCACGTACGACCACGGTGGACGGCGAGCACGGTGAGGGCGAGACCGAGGGCGACGAACGCGGACAGCACGCCGCAAGCCTGCCACACCACGGTGGTGTCGCCACCGCTGACGAGGCGGCGCATCGCCGACACCACCCAGCTCATCGGCAGCCACGGCGAGATGGCCTGGAAGAATCCGGGGGACGTCTCGATCGGATAGGTGCCCGCCGACGAGGTGAGCTGCAGCATGAGCAGCGCCAGCACCGCCACCCGCCCGGGCGGCCCGAGCAGCGCGTTGACCGCCTGCACGACGGCGAGGAACGCGGCGGTGACCAGCACCAGGAAGGCCGTCATCCCCGGCCAGTCGGCCGCCTCCAGCCCCAGGCCGAAGCGCAGCACGGCGAGCAGCACCGCCACCTGGAGCGTCCCCATCGCGAGTCCCGGAAGCCAGCCCGCGAGGGCCGTGCGCCACGCCGGCGCCGACCCGGCGAGCAGGCGCGGGTTGAGCGGCCGCAGCACCATGTACGTCACCATCGCGCCGACCCACAACGCGAGCGGCACGAAGAACGGGGCGAAGCCGGTGCCGTAGTTGGGCACCTCGTTGTCCACCTCGGTGGCGAGCCGGACCGGGTCGCTCATCATGTCCGTACGGCTGTCGCGCTCCGGCGTGCCGTAGTCGGGGATCTGCGCGGCCCCGTCGCCGAGTTTGCCCGCCAGCTCGCCCGAGCCGTCGGTCAGCTTGACCAGCCCGGAGCCGAGCTTGCCGGCCCCTTGGCGGAGCTTGCCGATGCCGTTGTCGAGCGTGCCCGCGCCGGAGGCGAGCGAGGCGAGCCCGGTGTTGAGGCCGGTCGCTCCGTCGTCGAGCCTGGCCAGGCCGGTGGACAGGCTCCGCGCACCGCTGTTGAGCGTGCCGAGGCCGCGCGAGAGCGAGGAGGCTCCGTTCAGCGCCTTGCCCGCGCCGTCGCGGAGGTCCGACGCCCCGTCGGCCAGTCGCCTGAGCCCCTTGTCCAGCTGGTTGAACTTGTCGCGGGCGTCGTCGAGCGCGCTGCCGAGGCCGGGCGCGGCGGCGGCGAGTTCGCGGGCGTCGTCGGCGACCGCCCGTGCCGTGCCGGCGAGGTCGTCGAGCCTGCCCTCCTGGGAGCCGAGGCGGTTCTGCAGCCGTCCGGCGGCCGACGCGAGGTCGCCTGCCGACCCCGCGGCCCGCTCGACCAGCCCGCGCAGTTCGGGGTCGGCGTCCGGATGGGCGTTCAGCCAGCGCTGGACGGCACGCAGGTCCTGTATGGCCGTGCCCGCCGAGCCCTGCACCTCCTGGGGCAGGCCGCCGAGCGCGTCGGCGAAGCCGTCGGCGCCCTCCGCGAGGGTGAGCGCGCCCTGCCGGATGCGGTCGCCGTTCTTCTCCAGCACCGGGACGTATTTGTCGGCCGCCCGGTTGACGGTGGGAGACAGGGTGTGCACCTGGCGATAGACCTCGCGGTTGCCCTCGGCCAGCGTGGCCGCGCCCTCGCCGAGCGCGGACAGGCCCTTGCGGAGGTCGGCGGCGCCCGTGGCCGCCTTCGACAGGCCGGCGGACAGGGAGGCCGAGCCGGCCCTGGCCTGGTGCAGCCCGCTCGTGAGCTGCTTCGACCCGCTGTACAGGGTGTCGGCTCCGGATGACAGCCTGCCGGTCGCGTCCTGTGCGGACCCGAGTCCCTTGGCGAGCGAGGCCGCGCCGTCGCTCGCGGCGGCGGCCCCGTCGTGCAACCGGCCGGCGCCGTCGGCCGCCTGGGCGGTCTTGTCGTGCAGCTCGCCGAAGGACAGGAAGATCTGGTCCAGGTAGTCCTTGACCGCGCTTCGTCCCGCCGCCTCCTTGACCTCCTGGAACACGGCGTCCGAGATCGTCCGCATGATGTAGCTGCGCCCGGTGTCCACTCGTACGCCGAGCTGTGCCGGGCGCGGCGAGCCGTCGCCGGAGGGCGAGGCGAGGTCGGCGCTGAAGCCGGCCGGAATCGTGAGCGACAGGTAGTAACTGCCCTCGCGGACGCCCTTGTCGGCCTCCGCCGCGTCGACCCGGTGCCAGGCGAAGACCTTGCGCCGCTCCAGCTCGGCGGCGAGTTCGCGTCCGGCGTCCACCGTGCTCGGGGCGCTTCCCGCGGCGCCGGCGGCGGTGGCGGGGCGATCCTCCACGACGAGGGCCACCGGCACACGGCCGAGGTTCGCCTGGGGATCCCAGAACGACCACAGGTAGAGCCCGGCGTACAGCAGAGGCAGCATGACCACGGCGACCAGCGCGGCCCTGGTGAGCCGCGAGCGCAGGAACCTGCGCAGTTCGAGCCGGCCGGGGTGGGGGACCCTCATCGCTGTTCTCCTGTCTCCGCCTCGTCGCGGCGCGCCGCCTCGTCTCCGGCACCGGGCGCCGGGGGAGCGGGGACGGGCAGCGGCAGCAGCGTGGTGGCCGCGCCGGTCGCCTCCTCGGCGTCGGTGCACGTCGCGACGACGGTGAGCCCCTGGCCGGCCAGGCCACGCAGGACGTCCCACAGCTCGCGCCGCCTGCCCGCGGGGATGCCGGTGCCGGCGTCGTCGACGAGCAGCAGGCCCGGCCGGTCGAGCAGGGCGAGCGCGACGCCCAGCCGCACCGCCTGGTCCCGGGTCAGCTCCCTGGCCGGTGTGCGGTCGCCCTGCGGCAGCGCGTGCGGATCGAGCCCGGCGTGGGCGAGCGCCGACCGCGCGGCGTCCGGGTGCCGCCCGCGCCAGAGGAACCCGCGCGGGCGCATCCGCTCCTGCAGGTGCTCCCGTACGGTCAGGGCGTCGTCGAACGGGTTCACCTCCGGGAAGAGCCCAAGGGCGGCGACCCGCCTGATCCTGCGAGGTGTCGCGAGGCCGCCGACGGTGAGCGTCCCCTCGGTCGGCTTCATCCGTCCCGCGAGGGTGAGCAGCAGGCTCGTACGGCCGCTGCCCGCCTCGCCCGTGACGACGGTCAGCGTCCCGGGGGCCGCGTGCAGGGAGACGTGCCGGTAGACCCAGCCGTGAGCGCCGCGCACGCCCAGGTCCCGTGCTTCCAGCCCGACCCCGCCGAACACCCCGCCGAACACGGAGCCGGACACGCCGCCGGACACGCCGCCGGACGCCGCGCCGGATGTGCCGTCGGACGCGCCCTCGGGCAGGGGGTCGGACGGCCGGTCGGGACTTCCGGCCGAGGGGGTGGCGACGTCCGTGGTTCGCCCGGCATCCACGTCTGTGCTCCCTTCTTTGCACTGACCAGTCGGTACAAAAGAGTAGCGCTGAGGAACTCTCGCCCCATGCCCCGTCATGGTGTGATTTCGCCGACACCAGATCACGCCCGCGGCCTCGGGATGCGAGGGAATCCCGGCCCCTCCGGCGTGTTTCATGAAAATTTCACCGGCGAGCACCGGGCGCGGCGGGTCTCACCTGCCGGAATCGGCGGATGTCCGGACCGCCCGCCAACTGGTCGACGCGGAGCATTGACCCGGGTTCGTGAGGTCCGTAACTTGGCCGTGTTCCGGTTCATGGATGTTGTTCACATTCATGAATTCCCTCAGCGGGACCAGGAGTGGCGCCGCCACCAGCCTCGGTCAGGGGTCCTGCACGACCTGCGAGGAGCTCGGCTTTGAGAAGGAGTACCAGAACCGGAGTCGGGGTGATCGGCGCGGTTGCCGGGGTCGCCGCCCTGGTGGGCGGCGTCTTCGCCGGCGTGTCCAACGCCGCACCCAGTGCGGGACCCAGCGCCGGCGCCTACCGGATCGTGAACGGCGCCGGCGGCCTGTGCCTGACCGTCCCGGGCA
>NZ_VIRM01000008.1 GCF_006874475.1 Microbispora hainanensis | reverse complement strand
GACCTCGGCGATGGAGCGGACCTGGCTGGTGAGGTTGCCCGCCATCGCGTTCACCGAGTCGGTCAGGTCCTTCCAGGTGCCGGACACCGCCGGCACCTCGGCCTGGCCGCCGAGCTGCCCCTCGGTGCCCACCTCCCGCGCCACGCGCGTCACCTCGGAGGTGAACAGGGAGAGCTGGTCGACCATCCCGTTGAAGACGGTCGCGATCTCCGTCAGCAGGCCGTCTCCGTCCTCGGGAAGCCGGGTGCCGAAGTCGCCGTCCCGTACGGCGGTGAGGCCGGCCAGGAGCTGCCGCAGATCCCGTTCGGAGTCACCGCCGGTGGCGCGCGCTGATCGCGTCCGCTTCGTGGTGCCTGTCGTCTCGACCATGGTCCACCCTCGCGATCACCGTCATAACAGGAGAAAAAGCATATTAAGCACTGCGGAACGTCGGCCGCCGTGACCGCGGGCGTGGACGCGGCGGGTTCACCGCCCTGCAAGGCTATCGAGCAGGCGATCTCCGCGGAGCGCCCGCGCAGGCGACGTGTCGGTGTCGGTCACGGCTTCGGGACGCATCCGCGGGTGCGCGTTCCGCGCCGCTCAGCCGGTGGAGTCACGGCCGGCGTCGAACACCTTCTCGTAGTGCTCGCGCGCCTGCTCGACCATCGAGTCGTCGAGCCGCGCGACCGGCTCGACCCGGTCGATGAGCGGCTCGTGGTCGGGCCCGCGGCCCGCCACGCGGCCGGTCAGCACCCACGCGTGCCGTTCCTCGTCCTTCTCGGCCAGGTGCGTGTATTTGCAGATCTGACGGGCCAGCCAGTCCGGCAGGGGGAGGGTCCACCAGCGCTCGGCGTCGAGCACGGTCACCGACAGACCGGGCAGCTCCAGACCGCTCTCGTAGTCGACGCTCGGCCTGCCGGCGTCGGCGTCGGGGCCCTTGGAGTAGCGCAGGTACAGACCGGGCCGGTGCTCCACGAGCTCGGTCAGCTCGTCCAGGCTCTTGATGGTCGGCAGCCCGCTCACCTCGCCCCTCCTGTCACGCCCCCTCGCGTCCTCATGGTCACGCAGGGTGCGTAGGCGCTGTGCTCCCTCCCCATCCACCACCAGGGCAAACATCCCGTTTTGCGAGCCCAGGGCCCGGCGGCGGGGATCCCGCCAGCCGCCGGGCCGGACCGCACGGACGTAGGAGAAAAGGCCGGGCGGCAGCCGCCGGGATCAGATGCGGGGCTTGGCGGCCTGGTAGAGCCACGCGTCGAAGAAGGGGCGCAGGTTCTGCCCGCTGAGCTTCTCGGCGAGGGCGACGAAGTCGGCCGTGGTGGCCGTGCCGTGCCTGTTCTGCTGCGCCCAGGTCTTCAGCAGCGGGAAGAACACCTTGTCCCCGATCTTCGTACGCAGAGCGTGGACGGTCATCGCGCCCCGGAGATACACCGCGTCCTCGTCGAACATGTGCGCCTGGCCGGGGTCGCCGGTCTTCAGGTGCCAGAAGTGGCCGGTCTTCCGGTAGTGCCGGTCGAAGATCTCCTTGGCGGACGGCCCGCCGTGCTGCTCCTGGTAGAGCCATTCGGCGTACGTCGCGAAGCCCTCGTTGAGCCAGATGTCGCGCCAGCTCCGCACGCCGACGCTGTCGCCGAACCACTGATGCGCCAGCTCGTGCACGATCTCCAGGTCGTCGGTCGGGCCGCCGCTGTAGACGGGCCGGCCCTGCGTCTCCAGCGCGGTCACCGAGCCGTCGCCGTCGGCGATGCCGCCCGTGGAGGAGAACGGGTAGGGACCGAACAGGCCGGTCTCCCACGTGACCGCCTTCGCCGTGAAGTCGTGCAGGTCCTTCGACTCGTCCGCGAGCGACGGGTCGTAGGCGGTCACGTTGGGCATGCCGCCGACCGTGCCCTCGTCGACCACGAAGTGCCCGATCGCGAGCGTGGCGAGATAGGGCGCCATCGGCTGCTTCATCTCCCAGCGCACGGTCCGGTAGCCGTCGTCGTCCGCGCCGGCCGTGCCCGTGTGCTCGCCGTTGGCCAGCACGGCGAGATCCTCCGGCGCGGAGATCCGGAAGGAGAAGGTGGCCTTGTCCGCCGGGCTGTCGTTGGCCGGGAACCAGCTGCGCGCGCCGTCCGGCTGGGACGCCACGTACACGCCGTCCTTGGTCCTGATCCATCCCTGCTCGCCGGTCGCGTCCGAGACCGCCTTGGGGGTGCCGGCGTAGGAGACCGCGACCGTGAACGTGCTCCCCGACAGCAGGCCGTTCGGCGGGGTGATGACCAGTTCCTGACCGTCGCGGCGGTAGGACGCCTGGGCGCCGTTCACCAGCACGCCGCTGATCGGCGGTCCGGAGAAGTCGAGATCGAACCGCGACAGGTTCTGTACGGCGGTGGCGGTGATCGTCGTCGTGCCGTCCACCGCGTGGTCGTCGGGGTCGAACCGCAGGCGCAGGTCGTAGTGTCCGACGTCGTAGCCGCCGTTGCCCTGGAGGGGATAGTAGGCGTCGCCCATCCCCGCCGACCCGGGGAGGAAGGTGACCGGCTCCGCGGCGGCGGGAGCGGCGGGAGCGGCCGAAGCGGCGATCAGGGTGAGGCCCGCGGCAAGGGCGGCTAATCTACGCACCATTCCCCCATCATGGGGATTTTTACGTCAAAGCGGTAATTCATTCATATCTGTCACTTTAATAACGAATATTCTCATTCGGCACACAGGTCACGCGGTCACTCGGCCATGACCGCGTCCACGAGGTCGAGGCCGAGATCCTGCGCGTGCCGCATCGGCAGGCCGGCGTCGGTGAACCAGTCGTCGGTGGCCTCCGGATGCGGGCCGACGACGGCGACCCGGCCCGCGCCGTACGGCGTGACGAGGGCGGCGACGGCGCCGTTGGGGTAGGTGGCGAGGACGCTGGCCCTGCTGCCGGGTTCGAGCAGGAAGCAGGGGCCGTCCTGGAAGAACACGCTCCTGTCCCGGCCGCGCCACCGCACGTCGACGAGCGTGTCCTCCTCGCCTTCCACGGTCGCGCCCGGCGTGGCGATGTACTGGTCGGTGTCGCCCGGCAGCAGGGCGAACCCCGGGGTGGCTCCGGCGAGATAGCCGCCGAGGCAGAAGCCGAGATAGCGGCCGCCCCGGGCGACGAAGTCGCGGAGCGGGCCGCGATGCCGCTTGAGGTGCCGATAGCCGCGGTCGAGGTCGCCCCCGCCGGGCTGGGCGTACACGGCGGCCCCGGCCAGCGCCTCCGCCGAGAGCGGGATCTCCTCCCGGGGGCCGGTGTAGCGGACGTCGAAGCCCCAGCGGCTCCCTTCCAGCAGCCCGGCGACCGCCTCCGAGCAGCCGGGAAGCGAGGCCGGGCCCCGATAGACGAGCGCGAGCGGCCGTCCGGAGCGCGGCGGAGGGGGCTTCTCCTGGCGGAAGAGGCGGCGCAGGGCCCCGCGTACGCCGGTGGATCCCATGGGTGTTCCTCTCTCAGGCGGTGGCGGCCTGCGCCGGGATGCCTCGCCAGCTCGTGCCCGGCGTGAGCCGCTCGCCCTTCATCAGCAGCGACAGGGCGCCGAGCGACACGTCCTCGCCCACCACGGAGTCGTAGAGCACGACGGCGCGGGGGCCGACGCTCGCGCCGGGCCGCACGGTCACGGCGGACATCTTCATGACCCGGTCCTCGAAGAGGTGGGTCTGCAGGGACACCCCCGATCCGATCACGACGTCGTCGCCGATCTCCACCAGGTCGAACTCGGTCATGTAGGTGGTCGCGATGCAGGTGCGCCTGCCGATGCGGGCCCCGAACCAGCGCAGCACGGGCGGGAGGAACGGGGTGCCGGCCAGCAGCGCGACCCCGGCCGGGACCGCGGCGGCCTCGTACAGCCCGGTAACGAACTCCGTACGCCGGACGAATGTGCTCCACAACGGCTCCACCCTCGGCCGGTAGACGCCGATGAGGAGCCGCTTGAACCCGGCGCAGCAGCCGATCACCGCCAGCCCCGCCGCGCAGGCGGCGAGCGGCGAGGCGGCCACGACCGCCGGCAGGGGCAGGACGCGGGCGAGCGCGTGCACGCCCAGCAGGTAAAGGTAGAAGCCGGTGCCGAACAGCGTCGCCGGAAGGGTGGCGCGGAAGAACTCGATGCCCAGGCGGTGGAGCACCAGCCTGCGGGGCGGCCGGAACGTCTGCTCCTCGGAGAACGAGCCGCTGTCCTGCCGCACCGGAAGGTGCATCGGGGGAGAGCCGAGCCACGAGGTGCCCTCGGGCACGTCGCCGCGGGGCGGGATCGTGCTGACGCCCACCAGCGACCCCGGCCCCATCCGGGTGCCCGCCGGGATGACCGCGGCGTTGCCGACGAACGCCCGCCTGCCCACCTCGGTCGGCTGGAAGGCGACCCGGCCCCGGGCGAAGCCCGCGGCCCCCACGCTCGCCATGTCCGCGACGAAGCTCTCCTCCCGCAGGGTGAGGAGATCGGGGTCGAGCTGCGCGGCCGTGGACACCTCCGCGCGGCGGCCGACCCGCGCGCCGAGCAGCCGCAGCCACGGGGCGGTGTACAGCGTGCCGTAGAGCGAGTTGGTCGACCGCAGGCTGAACTCCAGGAGCTTGTCCACCGCCCACTTGCGTACGCCGAGCCAGGAGCGCGCCGGGTGGACGCCGACCGGCGCCTTCCGCAGGACCAGGCGCTTGCCCGCGGCCACCGCCGCGCAGACGACGGCCACGTACAGCGGGCCCGCCACCAGGACGGCGGCCGGGCCGGCCGCGACGCCCCAGGTGGCCACGGCCGCCCAGACGAGCAGGACGCTCGGCACGATCGTGGCCACCGCGACCGCCTCAAGGCAGCAGAGGCCCGCCACCGCCGCGGCCACGTGACGCGCCTTCCACCCGTCCGGGGCGGGGGCGCCCAGCATCGTCTCCACCACGGGCCCGAGCGACTCCACCGGGCTCGGCGGCGACCCCGCCCACCGCGCCCCCTCCGGCACCGTCTCGCCCTGCGT
Source organism: Microbispora hainanensis (assembly GCF_006874475.1). Taxonomy (GTDB): domain Bacteria; phylum Actinomycetota; class Actinomycetes; order Streptosporangiales; family Streptosporangiaceae; genus Microbispora; species Microbispora hainanensis. The sequence goes on along the minus strand of NZ_VIRM01000008.1, from coordinate 184,010 downwards.
CAGCGCCGACTGGTCGCCGAGCCCGGCGTGGGCGCCGACCCGCGTGCCCGGCCCGAGCACGGCGCCGTTTCCGACGAACGCGTGCGGGCCGACCTCCACGGGGGCGACGACCACCCATCCGTCCACCACCAGCCACGCGTGCAGGGAGGAGCGATATCCGACCGACGCGCCCGCGCCGATCCGCAGCAGCGCCGGGAGGTTGACGTCGGCCGTCGCGACGGCGGCGCCGGCCCCGACCCGCGCGCCGAGCAGCCGCAGGTATGCCCCCATCATCGGGGAGCCGCTCAGCAGCGGCAGCGGGGAGACCGACAGCAGCAGTTGCAGCGCCCACAACCGCACGTAGGTGACGCCCCACAGCGGATATCGCCCGGGCCGCACGCCGGCCGTCAGCGGCCGGGCGAGCAGCACCGGCAGCAGCCAGTGCACGCAGACATACGCGGTCATCGCGGCCATCGCCAGTGAGGAGAGCAGCTCGGCGCCCTGACCGGGCAGCAGCAGCCATCCCTCGTCCGTCCTGGGCACGCCGGGGACCGGGCGCGGGTTGGTCCACCCGTACAACGTGACGGACAGCGGCAGTGTGATCACGAGCAGCAGCGCGTGGATGACCGCGCCCTGCGCGGCCCCGGCCAAGGCGATCCGGCGCCGGCCGTGCCGCAGGGGGGCCGGGCGGGGCGGGGCGGCCGGCTCCGGCGCGCCCGCACGGGAGCCCAGCTGCGCGGCGAGGCGGCGCACGGTGGGGTTGGCGTAGAGGTCGCGTACGGCGAGGCCCGCGCCGATCTCGTCGGCACGCAGCAGCGACACCACGCGCGCCGCCAGCAGGGAGTGGCCGCCGAGGCCGGTGAAGAAGTCCGCCTCGACCGACAGCGACTCGGGGGCGACGCCGAACGCCTCGGCCCACACCGCGCGCAGGCGCGTCTCCAGCTCGCCCTCGGCGGGCGTCACCGGCCCGGAGCCCACGAGGCGGCGGCCGGTCGGCGGGGGCAGCCGTCTGCGGTCCACCTTGCCGCTCGGCATGGCCGGCAGCGCGGCCACGACGTCGAGGAACGAGGGCACCATGTAGGCCGGAAGCCTGCGGCGCAGCCGGTCGTGGAGCCGCCCGGCGAGGGCCGTGTCGCCGTCGCTCGCCGCAGGCACGACGTAGGCGGCGAGCTCGCCAGTGGAGGCATCGGCGGAGGCGCCGGGCACGGGCACGGGCACGGGCACGAGGGCGGCCACGGCCTCGGCGACGCCGGGGTCCTCCAGCAGCACGTTCTCGATCTCGCCGAGGTCCACCCGATGTCCCCGGATCTTCACCTCGGAGTCGGCGCGGCCCAGATATTCGATGTCCCCGGTCGCGGTGACCCGGCCGAGGTCGCCGGTGCGATACAGGCGGCCGCCGGGGGAGGCCAGCGGATGCTCGATGAAGCGGTCGGCGGTCAGGTCGGGACGGCCGACGTAGCCGCGGGCGACGCCGGGCCCTCCGATGCAGATCTCGCCGGTCTCGCCGTCCGGCACCGGCTCGCGCCGCTCGTCCAGGAGCACCACGGAGTAGGTCGGCAGCGGCCTGCCGATGGTGACCGGCCGCCCCGGCAGGAGCTCGGCACAGGTCGCGGTGACGGTCGCCTCGGTGGGCCCGTACGTGTTGAGGATCCGGCGGCCCGGCCGGCTCCACCGCTCCACCAGGCGGGGCGGGCAGGGCTCGCCCCCGACGATCAGCGTGCGCAGGCGCGGCAGGTCGCGCGGGATCGTCGCGAGCAACGTCGGCACGCAGTAGAGCACCGTGATCTCGGTGCGGTCCAGGAAGTCCGCGAGCTCCGCGCCGAACTGGGGTAAGCCGGCCGGGCCCGCGACGAGGGCGGCCCCGGCCGACCACGTCGGCCAGATCTCCTCGATGGAGAAGTCGAAGGAGATCGTCATCCCCTGGTAGACCCGGTCGTCCGGCCGCACGCCGTACAGGCCCGGCACGACGTCGAGGAAGTTCGTGATGCTCGACTGCGCCACCTCGACGCCCTTCGGCCGGCCGCTCGACCCGGAGGTGTACATGACGTAGGCGACCGGGTCGTCGCGGGACGTGCCGTCGAGCGGGCGGGTGACCGGCGCGGCGGCGAGGCCGGCGGAGGCGTCGAGGTCGAGCACGCGGTGCCCCGGCGCGACGAGGGCGGGCGACCGGCCGGCCGCGGTGAGCACGAGGTCGGCGCCGGCGTCGTCGAGGATGTAGCCGACCCGGTCGGGCGGCGACTGCGGGTCGATCGGCACGAACGCCGCGCCCGCCTTGCCGGCCGCGAGCAGCGCCACGTAGGTGTGCACCGACCTCGGCAGCAGGATCGCGACGCGGGATCCGCAGCCGATCCCCAGGCCGCGCAGCAGGTGCGCGAGCCGGTTCGCCCGGGCGTCCAGCGCGGCGTAGGTCAGCCGCACCGGCCCGCACTCCAGCGCCGTCGCTCCGGGCGTCAGGTCGCACCGCGCCTCGAAGACGTGATGCAGCCGTCCGTGTGACCGCCTTAACGAGATCCGCGAGCCGTCCTCGGTTCGTGCTGTTCGCGATGCGTGACTCGGCATGATCACCCTTTGGCCGATCGCGTATGGCGTGAGCGGGTGCGGTCGATGCGCGCGAAGAGCGTCCGGCGCGACCCGCGGAAGGGACGCGGAATCAGGTCCGCCGCGGGATCCCCTGATGCCCGATGACACCGCCGCGCGGCGGTCGTCCTCAGTATGGGTGTGCCCCCGCTGCCACAGGGCTCCGGCAGCGGATTCCCCAGGCAGGGCAAAAGTACGGCGACGACACGCGCGCCGGTCTCAGGAGCGCTGCTCGCGTTCGGCGAGGAGGCGGGCGGTCTCGCCGGAGACCTCGCTGGCGAGGACCGCCGCGACCACGTCGATCAGATGGCTGGTGAACAGGCGGTCGTCCCGGGCCGGGGGACCGCCCGCCCGGCGGGCCAGCTCGACGTACGTCATGCGGATCGCCATGAAGCGCTGGTGCAGGCGTACGGCGGCCTCGGGCAGCAGGGGGGCGACCAGTTCCCGCCAGCGGCCGATGCTGCCGCCGCCGTCCTCGGGGAGGCTGGGCGGCACGCGGTGCACGAGCTGCTCCATGACGCGCAGGTAGTCGCGCCCGCCGTCGGGGTCGGCCAGTTTGGCGGCGGCCGGGCGCACGAGCGCGGCGGCGAGGGTGCGCAGCGCCTCGCCCGGCGGCAGCGGGCCGCGTGCCTCGTACTCGTCCAGGAGCTGGTGGCGCCGCGCCTCGATCTCCGGCCGGTGCTTGGCGAGCACCGCCTTCAGCAGCCTGGCGCGGTCGCCGAAGTGATACTGCAACGCGGTGGAGTTGCGCTGCCCGGCGGCGGCGTTGATCTCGCGCAGCGAGACCGCGTCGATGCCGCGCTCGGCGAACAGGCGCTCGGCGGCGTCCACGAGCCTCCGGACCGTGGTCTCCGCCGGCATCGTGCCTCCCTTGTCGCTCGTACGGCCGAAGGATACGGTATTTCAGGCGATCGCATTATTTCGTGACCCAGCCGCATTATCGTGCCCGAGGGAGGATCATGGCCATCGACTTCACGCTCGCCCCCGAGCACGAGGAGATACGCGCGCGGGTGCGGACGTTCGTCCAGGAGACGGTGATCCCGGCGGTCAAGCCGTTCGAGGACTCCGCGGAGAAGGCGCTCATCCGGGACGAATACCTGCGCACGATCTTCGACCTGCGCCGCAGGGCCAAGGAGGAGGGGCTCTGGCTGCCGCACATGCCCACGGAGTGGGGCGGCATGGGCCTCGGCCACGTCGAGCTGGCCATGGTGCAGGCCGAGGCGGCCAAGACCCGGCTCGGGCCGTGGGTGCTCAACTGCGCGGCCCCCGACGAGGGCAACATGCACACGCTGCTCCACTGGGGCACCGACGAGCAGAAGGAGCGCTACCTGCGGCCGCTGCTCGACGGCGTGAAGATGTCGTGCTTCGCGATGACCGAGCCCGAGGTGGCCGGCTCCGATCCCACGCTCATCCGTACGAACGCCGTGAAGGACGGCGACGAGTGGGTGATCAACGGGCACAAGTGGTTCATCTCCAACGCCCGCAGGGCGAGCTTCGCCATCCTCATCGCCAAGACGGAGTTCGACCTGCCGGAGGGCGCGCGGGGCGCCAACACCGCCTTCCTCGTGGACCTGCCGGCCGACGGCTGGAACGACGTACGCGAGATCGAGACCATGCACGGCTCGACCGGCCACAGCGAGATCGTCATCACCGACCTGCGCGTGCCGGACTCCGCCGTGCTCGGCGGGCGGGGCAACGGCCACCGGCTGGGCCAGTATCGCCTCGGCCCGGCTCGGCTGGCGCACTGCATGCGCTGGATATCGCAGGCGGAGATTGCCCTCGACATGATGGTGGGCCGGGCGCTCGACAGGTTCAGCCACGGATCGCTGCTCGCCGACAAGCAGGGCGTGCAGTGGATGATCGCCGACTCGGCCATGGAGCTCTACCAGTGCAAGCTCATGGTCCTGCACGCCGCCTCGAAGATCGACAAGGGTGAGGACTTCCGCACGGAGGTCTCGATGGCCAAGCACTTCGTGGCGAACAGCCTCAACCGGATCGTCGACCGGGCGATCCAGGTGCACGGCGCCCTCGGCTACTCGACCGACACCCCTCTGGCGCACATGTTCCAGCACGCCCGATGGGCGCGGTTCGCCGACGGCGCCGACGAGATCCACCAGATGCGCATCGCCGAACGCACCATCGACGCCTATCGGGCCACCGGCACGACCAGGGCCGCAATGGGAGGGCTTCCGCTGTGAACACCGACGACATCTCCGGCAAGGTCGCGCTCGTCACCGGGGGCGCGGGCGGCATCGGCGCGGGCGTGGCCCGCCGCCTCGCGGCGTACGGCGCGCACGTGGTGCTGGCCGACGTCGACGCCGAGGCCGGGGCGCGCACCGCCGAGGAGATCGGCGCCGCGTTCGTGCGGACCGACGTGTCGCGGCTGGAGGACAACCAGGCCGCGGTGGCGCTCGCGGTCGAGCGGCACGGCGGGCTCGACCTCGCCTTCCTCAACGCGGGCGTCGCCTCGGGCTGCGGCCTCGGCAAGGACTTCGACCTCGACCGCTACCGGCGGGTGATGGGGATCAACCTCGACGGCGTCGTCTTCGGCGTGCACGCGGCGCTGCCGGCGATGCGGCCTGGGGGTGTGATCGTGGCGACCGCCAGCATGGCGGGGATCGTGGGCATTCCGCAGGACCCCGTCTATGCGGCCAACAAGCACGCGGTCGTCGGGCTCGTCCGCTCGCTCGGCCCGCAGCTGGAGCCCCTCGGCATCCGGGTGCAGGGGCTGTGCCCGTCGTTCGCGGACACCGGGATCCTGAGCGGCGACATCAAGGAGCTGCTGGACGACCTGAAGTTCCCGATCCTCGACGTCGAGACGGTCGTCGACGCGTTCTTCGCGCTGCTGGCGAGCGAGGGCACCGGCGAGTGCTGGTTCGTCGTGCCGGGCCGGGAGAGCCAGCCCTTCCTCTTCCGCCGCGCCCCCGGCCCCCGGGGTGAGACGGTATGACCAGGGTTGTCGGTTTTTGGGTGGTGATTCGGTAGCGTGCCGCTGTCGATGCGGGCGGCGGAACGAGGGCGACGATGACCACGTGGGCGGACTTCCAGTACGAGATCTACCTCAACGGCATGACCGGTGCCGTGCCCCGGCTGCCGACCGACCTGACCCGGCTGGAGGAGATGGCCGAGCGGCGGCTCGGGCCCGGCCCGTTCGGCTATGTCGCCGGCAGCGCGGGCAGCGGCCGCACGGAGCGCGCCAACCGCGAGGCGCTCGACCGCTGGCGGATCGTGCCGCGGATGCTCCGCGACGTGCGTGAACGCGACCTGTCGGTGACCGTGCTGGGCAGGCGGCTGCCCGCGCCGCTGGCGCTCGCGCCGATCGGCGTGCTGTCGATCATGCATCCGGAGGCCGAGCGGGCCGCCGCCCGCGCCGCCGCCGCGACCGGTGTGCCCTTCGTCCTGTCGTCGGCCTCCAGCACGCCGATGGAGGACGTGGCGGCGGCCATGGGCGACGGCGAGCGGTGGTTCCAGCTCTACTGGGGCAAGGACCGCGAGGTCACCCTCAGCTTCCTCGCCCGGGCCAGGGCGGCGGGCTTCACCGTGCTGGTCGTCACCCTCGACACGCCGCTGCTGGCCTGGCGGCCCCGCGATCTCGACCAGGCCTACCTGCCGTTCCTGCGCGGCGTCGGCACCGCCAACTACTTCACCGACCCGGCGTTCCAGGCCGGGCTCGCCCGGCCGGTGCACGAGGACCCGAACGCCGCCGTCCTGCACTTCGTGGGGATGTTCGGCGACCCGGGCAAGACGTGGCCGGACCTCGCGCTGCTGCGTGAGCACTGGGACGGCCCGATCGTGCTGAAGGGCGTCCTGCACCCCGACGACGCCCGTCTCGCGGCCGACGCGGGCATGGACGGCGTGGTCGTCTCCAACCACGGGGGACGCCAGGTCAACGGCTCGATCGGGGCGGCCGACGCCCTGCCTGCGGTCGCCGACGCCGTGGCCGACCGGCTCACCGTGCTGTTCGACGGCGGCGTCCGCACCGGCGACGACGTCGTCAAGGCGCTCGCCCTCGGCGCCAGGACCGTGCTGCTCGGCCGCCCGTACGCGTACGGGCTGGGTCTGGACGGGCAGGCGGGAGTGGAGCACGTGATCCGCTGCGTGCTGGCGGAGACCGACCTCACGCTGGCCCTGTCCGGCTGCCCTGGGGCCGCCGCGCTCACCCCCGACCTGCTCACGCGGATCTGAATCCGCTGCCCGGCATGACGGCGTCATGGCGGGCAGGGGCCTGATGAGGCACTCGGAGCCGCTCGCGGCCGAGAGGTGGTGTGGCCCGTGGCCGGCCGGGACGAGCGCGGGGACGACGACAGGGCCGCCCCTCGTCGGCGGTCGTCATCCGCCGCCGCGAGGTCGAGACCCAGGCCGCGACCGGCGACATCGTGCGGCAGGCGGACAAGGCGCAGTATGCGACGGGATCATGCCTCGACGCCGCCTACCGGCACAGGACCGTGCGGCTGTCGGACCGTGGGTAACCACAAACGGGCAGGCCAAACCATTCCCGCATTCGAAGCAAAGCCTCGGGCAAGCCGTACGCACGGAGCCGGGGGCCGCCGCGCCCGCGCCGCCGGGCGGGTCAGGTGGCCGAGCCGAGGTCCTCGGCGAGCGCCGCCTCCTCCAGCTCCTCCCGCCGCGCGGCGGCCGGTGCGGCGGCGGCCATCTCGGCCGCCTGGGCGCGCTCGGCCTCGCCGAGCTCCCGGTGCGCGGTGGCGAGGACGACCACACTGAGGAGCACGGCCGCGGCCCCCATGTAGAACGGCGCGTGCTGGCTGTCGAAGTGCTCGGCGAGCTTGCCCGCGACGAAGGGCGCGAGGCCGCCGCCGATGAAGCGGATGAACCCGTACGACGCGGAGGCGATGGGCCGCTCCACGGGCGAGATGGTCATGACCGCCTGGGTGGTGACCGTGTTGTTGACGCCGATGAAGATTCCGGCGACGATCACGCCGCAGATCACGACGACCCGGTTGCCGGTGAACAGCGCGATCACCAGGATGTCGAGGCTGAACAGGATGAGGTTGGCGTACAGCGTGCGGGCGATGCCGAAGCGGGCCTGCAGCCGCGGGGCGGCGAAGACCGAGAAGACCGCGACGAGGATTCCCCAGCCGGTGAAGACGAGGCCGAGCTGGTGCTCGTTCAGCTCCATCGGATAGGGGGCGTAGCCCAGCAGGGTGAAGAAGCCCCAGTTGTAGCAGAGCGCGGTCAGGCCCAGGACGAGCAGTCCGCGGTGGCGCAGCGCCTTGATCGGGGCCGCGACGCTCGTCTTCTTCGCCGGCGTGGGCGTGGGCCGCACCAGGGTGACGGTGGCGATCAGCGCGATCGCCATCAGGACCGCGACGCCGTAGAACGGGCCGCGCCAGCTGATGCCGCCGAGCACGCCGCCCAGCAGGGGCCCGACCGCGATGCCGACGCCGAGCGCGGTCTCGTACAGGATGATCGCCCCGGCGAAGCCGCCGCTGCTCGACGCGACGATGACGGCGAGCGAGGTGGCGATGAACAGCGCGTTGCCGAGGCCCCAGCCGGCTCGGAAGCCGACGATGCCGCCGATGCTGCCGGACGTCCCGGCGAGGGCGGCGAACACCACGATCAGGGCGAGGCCCACGATGAGGGTGCGCTTGGCGCCGATGCGGCTGGAGACCCACCCGGTGACCAGCATCGCCACGGCGGTGACGACCAGATAGCTCGTGAACAGCAGCGACACCTGGCTGGGCGTGGCGTGCAGCTTCACGCTGAGGGCGGGCAGGATCGGGTCCACCAGCCCGATCCCCATGAAGGAGATCACGCAGGCGAAGGCGACGGCCCAGACCGCCTTCGGCTGCTTGAAGGGGTTGGAGACGGGGGCATGAGCAGAGCTCACCGGACCTCCTGGGAAATAGCGAGGGGAGCGCCCTGATCCCTACTCGTCGGCCGTGGTCTCAAGCAGGCGCCGGAGCAGGGGGAGGAACTCGCCGGCGACCCGCGTCAGCTCGCGCAGCTCGCCGGGAGACAGCGTGCCGAGCATCTCGGCGAGCCGCTCTCTGCGCCGGCGGCGCCGCTCGGCCAGCAGCGCCCGGCCGGCGTCGGTGACGCTGACCCGCACCGCGCGGCCGTCGAGGTCGTCGGCCGCCCTGCACACCAGGCCCTCACGCTCAAGGCGCTGCACGAGCTGGGTCATCGACGGCTGAGTGACGGACTGGCGCGCGGCCAGGACGCTCAGCCGCTCCGGGCCGTTGCGGTCCAGGTACGACAGGGTCATGGTCGCCGTGAGGCTGAGGTCGCTCTGCGTGGACAGCCGCCGTATGGCGAGCACCGCGAGGTCGTCCAGGACGGCCGCGACCGCCTGAGAGTCCTCGGGGGTATCGGCGCTCGGGGTGTCGGACACAGGAGTTCCTCCGGACGGAAGCGATTTACATAGGTAGCTTATACAACCGTCCCAGGTGCACCGCACCGGCCCCCCGTCCGGGGTTCGCGGGCCGCGTGAGCCGCGGCCCGCGGGGGCCGGTCAGCCGCGTGTGGCGGGCGGCCAGCCGTGGCCCCAGCCGCCCTGGGCCATCGTCTGGAACGCCCACCCTTCCTCGGTGCGCACCAGCAGGTCGCCGTAGTGCATGCTCTCCCGGCGGCCCTCGATCGTCATCGTCGCCGTGGTCTCCACGAACACGAGGTTGGGGCTGAGGAAGTGCGGCGTCCGCACCGACTCCACGCCGAGCCCCGCCGTCCCGCCGCCCATGGCCTCCCGCATGGCCTCGACGTACTCCTCGCGCGTCCACTGCCGCACGGCCGCGAAGCCGCCCGGCACGTCGGTGGCCAGGTTCATCGGGAATACCGCGAGGTCGGCCAGCCGCTCGATCGCCCCCTGCTCGGCGAGCGCGTCGTACTCGGCGAACCAGTCCTCGACGCTCTTCAGTTCCTCGTCGCTCGGCTCGTACACGAAATACGCCCCTTTCTGTCGTACGGCGTACCGTACAACATACGGAAGCACGATAGGGGAGCACGTGCGCGGGAGCGTGAGGCGGCGACGGTCCGATCAGGCCGGCTCGTCCATCAGCTCCGGCAGCCTCGGGACGTCCTGCGCCATGGCGCTCAGCCGCGCGGCGTCCCGGCCGGGAGAGGCCCCGAACACCTTGCGATACTCCCGGCTGAACTGCGACGCGCTTTCGTAACCGACGAAATAGCCGATCTCCGCCACGTTCCCCGAGCGCGTCATGAGCAGGGTGCGGGCCGCCTGGAGACGGATCTGCTTCTGGAACTGGACCGGCGTCATCGACGTCGCCGCGCGGAAGTGCCGGTGGAAGGACGACGCGCTCATGCCGCAGAGCGACGCAAGGTCCGTGACGGAGAACTGCTCCCGGTAGTGCTCGCGGATCCAGCGGATTCCCCGGGAGATGTGCGCGAGGTTGCCGTCGACGAGGCCGATCTGCCGCACGAGCGCACCCTGGTCGCCGTTGATGAGCCACCAGAGGATCTCGCGGCGATATCCGGGCGTGAGCACGCGCAGGTCGTCGGGCCGGTCCGCGATGCGCAGCAGACGCACGACGGGGTCCAGCAGCTCCGGTGAGGCGTCGCTCACCGCCATGCCGGTGAACGCCGGGGGCCTGCCGGCCGCGCCCGCCTCCAGCAGGAGCGGCGCGATGTCCGCCGGGCGCAAAGACATGCTGAAGACGACGAACGGCCTGTCCGGGGCGGCCTCCAGGGCCTGGCCGATCACCGGGAGGTCCACCGACACGACGAGATACTGCCCGGCGCGGTAGTCGTACGGGACCCCGTTGAGCACCGTGCGTTTGAGGCCCTGCGCGACGATCGCGAGCGACGGCGAGGAGAACGTGGCGACCGGCGATGTGGGCCGGTCGAGGGACGCGACGGTCACGCCGTCCGCGATCCCCCGCTGCAGGCCGCCGGGGGCGAGGCGCGTGATCAGCCGCCGCATCTCGTCAAGGAGGTCCATGCGCGCCAGTCAACCACTCGGACCGGCACACGAGATTGACAGGATGGTGCACGGCGGCGCCAGGATCGGGCTCACGGCGCGGCGGGCCGGCTTGGTGGGATGAACAGGTCAGCAGCCCTGCGAATCCGGAAGGCACACACGACATGGAACGCAGAACGCTCGGCGCCACCGGGATGTCCGTCAGCGAGCTCTCCCTCGGCGCGATGATGTTCGGCAGCATGGGAAACCGCGACCACGACGACGCGGTCCGCGTCATCCACCGCGCACTCGACGCCGGGATCAACGTCATCGACACCGCCGACGTCTACTCCCAGGGAGAATGCGAGGAGATCGTCGCAAAGGCGATCAAGGGCCGCCGCGACGACCTCGTCATCGCCACGAAGTTCGGGCTGCCGATGGGGGAGGACCCCAACCGGCGGGGCGGTTCCCGTCGGTGGATCTTCCGCGCCGTCGAGGACAGCCTGCGCCGCCTGGACGTCGATCACATCGACCTCTACCAGATGCACCGGCCCGACCACGAGACGGACGTCGGCGAGACGCTGTCGGCCCTGACCGACCTTGTCCGCGCCGGGAAGATCCGGGCGTTCGGCTCCTCTATGTTCCCCGCGGAGCTGGTCGTGGAGGCGCAGTGGGCAGCGCAGCGCACGGGGACCCACCGGTTCCTGACCGAGCAGTCCATGTACTCCGTGTTCACCCGCAGGCCGGAGGGCGCGGTGTTCCCCACCGCCCAGCGCCACGGGCTCGGCGTCCTCACCTTCAGCCCCCTCAACGGCGGCTGGCTCTCCGGCCGGGCCGACCTCACGACCGGCCACCGGGCCTCGTCGCGTCCCTCGCACTACGACCCGGCGACGCCGGCCGGCAGGCTCAAGACCGCCGCGCTCGCCGAACTCGCCGCCCTCGCCGAGGAGGCCGGGATGACGCTGCCGCAGCTCGCGATCGCCTTCGCCCGCGCGCACCCGGCCGTCACGTCCGTGCTGATCGGGCCGCGCACCGCCGGCCAGCTCGACGGGCTCCTGCCCGGCGCCGACGTGGACCTGACCGACGACATCCTCGACCGCATCGACGCCATCGTGCCGCCGGGAACGGACCTCAACCCCGAGGACAACTACGCGGCCACGCCGCCCGCGCTGCAGGACCCCCGGCTTCGCCGCCGGTGAGCTCGCGGGCCGTCGTCAGAGCGGGGGCGTGCTGGAGCCGCGGACGACGAGCGTCGTCGGCAGGATCCGGGGAGGCGGGGTGTCCGCGCCGTTGATCATGGAGACCACCGCCTCCGCGGCGGCCGTGCCGAACCCGGCCTTGTCCTGGGCCACGGTCGTCAGGCTCGGCGGCACGAGCGCGGCCACCTCGATGTCGTCGAACCCGACCAGGGCGATGTCCTCGGGCACCTTCAGGCCGGCCTCGCCGATCGCGCGCAGCGCGCCGACGGCCATCTCGTCGCCCGCGACGAACACGGCGTCGGGCCGCTCGTCCGCCTCAAGCAGGCGGCGCATCGCGGCGTGGCCGCCCGACAGGTAGAAGTCGCCCTCCACGACGAAGCCGGGCCGCTGCGGCAGCCCCAGCCGGGACAGTTCCTCCCGGTAGCCCCGCAGCCGCTCGGCGCCCGGCCGCGTGTGCGCCGGGCCGGTGATCGTGGCGATGGCCCGCCGCCCCCGCTCGTGCAGGTGCTGTACGGCCAGGCGGGCGCCGCCCGCGTTGTCCGACGTCACATAGGTGGCGCGGGACCCCTCCACGGGACGGTCGAGGCTGACGCAGGGGATGCCCGATTCGGACAGCTGCCGCAGCGAGGGATCCCAGGTGCCGCTGTCGATCATCACGACGCCGTCGAGGTTGTGCCTGCGCACGGCGCGCACGTAGGCGTCCTCCGTCCGCTCCCCGCCCATGTCGCCGCTGGTGGCGAGCATGAGAAGGTGATATCCGCGCCCGCTGAGCGCCGTTTTCAGGCCGATGAGGATTTCCTGGAAGAAAGGATGCCGCCAGCCGGGCCGGCGGTGGTCGGTGTCCCACACCAGGCCCACCATGAAGGATTTCTTGGTGGCCAGGGTGCGGGCGGACTCGTTGGGCAGATAGCCGATTTGGCGGGCCGTCCGCAGCACCTGCTCCCTGGTCTTCGCGTTCACCACCTCGGGGTTGTTGAACGCGCGGGAGACGGTCGCCGGAGACACGCCGCACAGGCGCGCCAGCTCTCTGATCGTTGCCACGGACCAAACGCTATCGCATCTCGCTGTAACCGGTTTCATGCAACCGGTTTCCTCAAGATAGGCAACCGCAGGTGAGCGCGTCAACCAGTAATCGGAATTTCCTCTCGTCACGTTTTCGTGACTTGACACCCTCCCCTCCTCTTATGTTCTGATGGCTGGCATCGGCTGGCTTTTTCGTTGCCACGGGTCCGGCCGCTTTCGCGTCTCGCAGCCGCTTCCCTATCTCCTGCGAGGGAGTTCAGGTGTCCGCTGCGGAACTCCGTCTGCCCGCGTATGTGCCCGCCGTACGGCTCGGCGGGTCCCGCGGCCTTCGGGGGAACGGTCCATTCGCCCGCACGGCAGACCGCCGTGTCCGGGCTGTTCACCGAAGCGGGCACGGAACCTGGAGCGAACAGGGAATGACGGCGACCGACGAACGCCTCGCCATGCCGCGGACCTTTCCCGCCGGCTTCGTGTGGGGCACGGCCACCGCGGCGTACCAGATAGAGGGGGCCGTCGACACCGACGGCCGGGGGCCTTCGATTTGGGACACCTTCTGCCGGGTGCCCGGCACGGTGGCACGGGGCGAGTCGGGTGAGTTCGCCTGCGACCACTATCACCGCTGGCAAGAGGATGTCGATCTCATGAAAGACCTGGGGGCGGGGGCCTACCGATTCTCCGTTGCCTGGCCGCGGGTGCTGCCCGACGGCCGGGGACCGGTGAACCGGCGAGGGCTCGACTTCTACCGGCGGCTCGTCGACGCCCTGCGCGAGGGCGGGATCGAGCCGTATGTGACCCTCTACCACTGGGACCTGCCGCAGGCGCTGGAAGACCGCGGGGGCTGGCGGGTCCGCGACACCGCCGAACGCTTCGCCGACTACGCCGAGGTGATGTACGACGCGCTCGGCGGCTCGGTCTCGAACTGGATCACGCTCAACGAGCCCTACTGCTCGTCCATCGTCGGCTACGGCGAGGGCCGGCACGCGCCGGGCGCCAAGGAGGGCCACGGCGCGCTGGCCGCGGCCCACCACCTGCTGCTCGGCCACGGCCTGGCCGTCGCGCGCCTGCGGGAGATGGCCCGGCCCGGTCAGCAGATCGGGGTGACGCTCAACATGTCGCCGACCGTCCCTGTGACGTCCTCGCCGCAGGACATGCAGGCCGCGCGGCGGATGGACCTGCTGGTCAACCGGCAGTTCACCGAGCCGCTGTTCGGCGGGGCCTACGCCGCCGACATGGCGGAGACGTTCGGCCGGATCACCGACTTCTCCTTCCGGCAGGACGGCGACCTGGACGTCATCGGCACGCCGGTGGACTTCCTCGGCGTGAACTACTACTACCGGCTGCACGTGGAGGCCGCGCCGTACGCGGAGGCCGACCCGGCCAAGCGCTCGGCGTTCGACCTGGGCGTGCGGACCGTCACGCCGGAGGAGGCGCGCACCAGCGGGCTCGGCTGGGTGGTGGAGCCCGAAGGGCTGTACGAGACGCTCGTCGGGCTGACCTCCCGCTATCCGGACCTGCCGCCCGTCTACATCACGGAGAACGGGTACGGCGACGACGGCGCGATCGAGGACAGCGGGCGCATCGACTACCTGCGCGACCACCTGACCGCGACCCGCGACGCGATGGAGGCCGGCGCGGACGTGCGGGGCTACTTCTGCTGGTCGCTGATGGACAACTTCGAGTGGGCCCGGGGCTACTCCGCCAGGTTCGGCCTCGTGCACGTGGACTACGACACCCAGGTGCGCACGCCCAAGGCCAGCTTCCACTGGATGCGCGACTTCATCGCCGACCCGGTCGCCACCGGTCCCGTCACGACGAGCCCGGTCGACATCCTGGTCGCCGGCACGCCTGGGGGTGAGCGCCCGGCGGGGGACTGAGGGGGCCCGCCGTGCTGTGGGAGTTGACCGGCCCCGTCCGGGCGCGTGCCGGTCAACTCCCCTTTTGACGCGCCTAATCCCGACTTATCGGATACGTTTGATCAACGTACGAGCGCATCAGGGGCAGGGATGAACATGGAGCAGGGCCCGCCGGGCATCGACGTGACGGTCCCCAGCGTCGCCCGGATCTACGACTATCTCCTGGGCGGCAAGGACAACTTCGCGGTGGACCGGGCGGCGGCCGAGAAGCTCATCGAGCTCACCCCGAACGCCCGCGAAGGCGTGCGGACCAACCGGCGCTTCATCCGCCGGGCCGTGACCCTCATGGCCCGCGAGGGCATCCACCAGTTCCTCGACATCGGCGCCGGGCTGCCGACGCAGGAGAACGTCCACCAGGTCGCGCTCCGCGAAGCCCCCGACGCGCGGGTGGTCTACGTCGACAACGACCCGATCGTGCTCGCCCACGGCCGGGCCCTGCTGGCGGACAACGACCAGACGATCGTCGTGGACGGCGACCTGCGCGAGCCCGAGGCCATCCTCGACGACCCCCGGATCAACGAGCACATCGACTTCGGCAAGCCGGTGGGCCTGCTCATGGTGGCCGTGCTGCACTTCGTTCCCGGCAACGAGGACGCCGAGCGCATCGTCGCCACGCTGCGCGACCGGCTCGCCCTCGGCAGCGCGATGGCGATCAGTCACCTGTCGTACGGGGACCTCGACGAGGAGAAGATCCGCGAGGGACGTGAGCTGTACAAGAACACCTCCGCCGGGGCGGTCACCCCGCGGACCCACGCCGAACTGCTGCGGTTCTTCGACGGGTTCGACCTGGTGGAGCCGGGTCTGGTCCTGACCGAGGAGTGGCGGCCCGAGCCCGACGAGCCGAGGCTGCCGAGGATCCCGGGCGTGGACGGCTACGTCGGCGTCGGCCTGTTGCGCGCCCGATAGGGCGCGCTGCCAGGGCCCGATAGGGCGCGCTGCCAGGGCCCGATAAGAGAGCCGGTGTGAGGGCCCGCCGCCGCCGGTGGCGGGCCGTCGGGTCACGCGGCCGCGATCCACAGGTCGGGGCCGAACACCTCGTAGTGGATGCCGGAGGCGGGCACGCCCCGCTCCACGAGCTGCGCGCGTACGGCCCGCATGAACGGCAGCGGCCCGCACAGGCAGGCCACGACGTCCCCGGGCAGGTCGACCTCCGACAGGTCGGCCAGCCCCGTCGCGACCGCCGGGTCGCCCGCGTGGCCGGCCGGCAGCTCCTCGTACCACCGGTGAAGGGTGGCGCCGGGCAGGGCCGCGACCAGGTCGGCGAGCTCCTCGCGGTGGACGTGCGCGTCCGGCGAGCGGTCGGCGTGCACGACCAGCACCCGCCGCTCCGACCCCGTGGCGGCCAGGTGGTCGAGCATCGCCAGGATGGGCGTGACCCCGATCCCCGCCGAGGCGAGCAGCAGCGGGCCGTCGCCCTCGGGCAGGGTCAGGTCGCCGAAGGGCGCGGAGACCGAGAGCACGTCACCGGCCCGGACGTGTCCGTGCAGCCAGGAGGAGACCTCGCCCTCGGGCGTGCCCTCGCCGCGCACCCGCTTGACCGTGATCCGCCAGTCGCCGCGCTCCGGGGCGCTCGACAGGCTGTACTGCCGGATCTGCCGCGCCCCGTCGGGCAGCGTGACCTGGACGCTGACGTACTGACCGGGACGGAAGGACATGGGCAGGTCGGGGCGCAGGACGAAGGAGGCCACGTCGGCCGTCTCGTCGCGCCGCTCGACCACCGTGGCCCGTGTCCAGCCCCGGCCCGCCTCGCGGTAGAGGCCGCGCTCCAGGCCGATCAGCGTCTCGGCCATGAGCCAGTAGACCTCGTCCCACGCCCGGGCGACCTCGGGCGTCACGGCGTCGCCCAGCACCTCGGCGATCGCGCCGAACAGGTACTTGTGCACCACGGCGTACTGCTCCTCGGTGACGCCGAGGGAGGCGTGCTTGTTGGCGATCCTGGACAGCATCGTGCGGGGCGGTTCCCCGGAACGCTCCACCAGCGCGGACGCGAACGCGGCGATCGAGCCCGCCAGTGCCACGCGCTGCTCGCCGTTGGCCTGGTTGCCGCGGTTGAACAGGTCGCGCAGCAGTTCGGGGTTGTCGGCGAACATCGTGTCGTAGAAACGGGCGGTGATGTCCTGGATCGCGCCCGCGATCACGGGCAGGGTGGCGCGGACGGTCGCGGCCGACTCCGGGGAGAGCATGACATCCTCCAAATTGGTATGACAGATGCAAATTTAACGCCATGAACCTGCGTGTTCTTTTTTGTTGACGCAGGTCAGGAGAGGCTGAGCAGCACCGGCCTCGACGTGGAGGAGGCCAGCTGATCCACCGTGATGGGATCGAGGGAGGCGTAGAAGGCCTGCTGCGCCGCACGCAGCGCCCCGCGCAGGCTACAGGCGGCCCGCAGCGGACAGGGGACATCCCCCTCGCAGGTCACGACCTCCTCCTCTCCCTCCAGCTCGCGGACCAGCCAGCCGATCGAGGCCGTGTGGCCGAACTCGGTCAGCTCCAGGCCGCCCCCGCGTCCCCGGCGGGCCTCCACGACGCCGAGGTGCTGCAGGCGGGCGATGGCCTTGGCGGTGTGGTTGTAGGGGATGTCCATCGCGTCTGCCACCTGGCGGGTGGTGAGCGACGCCCCCGGTTCCAGGACCGCCAGGCGCATGGTCACGCGCAGGGCCAGGTCCGTGAACTTCGTCAACCTCACGCCTCTGACGCTAGCAAATCGGCATGTAGCACTCCAATTTGGGGTGCTTCGTGTTTGGGGTACTTCGCGCGTGGGCTGAATGTCGGTGGCCCGTTCTAGGGTGAGATGCACGAGGTACGCGACGAGAACGGGAACCCCCATGACCACTCTTGCCGATCGCCCGAACACCGCGCTGCTGGTCATCGACGTGCAGAGCGGGGTGGTGGCGGGCGCGCCCAACCGCGACACGGTGATCGCGAACATCGACACCTTGATCGGCAAGGCGCGCGCGGAGGACGTGCCGGTGATCTGGGTGCAGCACTCCGACGACCACGATCTCCAGCGGGGCAGCGAGAGCTGGCAGTACGTGCCCGAGCTGGTCCGCCGCGACGAGGAGCCGCTCGTCCACAAGAGGTACGGCGACTCGTTCGAGGACACCGGCCTGGAGGCGCTGCTCGCCGAGCGCGGGGTGGGCGGTCTCGTCGTCACGGGCGCCCAGACCGACGCGTGCATCCGCTCCACCCTCCACGGGGCGTTCGTCCGGGGATACGACGTGACGCTGGTCGGAGACGCGCACACCACCGAGGACCTCACCGCCTACGGCGCGCCGTCCCCCGAGCAGGTGATCGCGCACACGAACCTCTACTGGCAGTGGCAGAGCGCCCCCGGCCGCCACGGGAAGACGGTCGCCACGGCCGAGGTGACCTTCGCCGCCGGCTGAGCCCTCCGCGTCCGGGCTCGGATTCCGCACGCGAATTCAGGGTGCGAATTCAGGGCGCGGATTCCGGGCGCGGATTCCGGGCGCGGCCGAGGGGGCATCACCGGGGATGAGCGGGCCGCCGGGGGAGGGTGCGGCTCATCGCCGAACGTGAGCGTGGTGGACGTGACCGCAGCCGCCTGTCCCGAAGACCTCGTCCGGGCCGTCCGGGCGGTGGGCGTGCGCGACGAGCGCCTGCTCCAGGCCGTGCGGTCGACGCCGAGAGCGGGTTTCGTCCCCCCGGAGCACGCCGCCCACGCGTACGAGGACGTGCCGATCCCCATCGCGCACGGGCAGGTGACCACCCAGCCGTCGCTGTCGGCCACGATGATCGAGGGACTCGGGCTCACCGGCCGTGAGCACGTGCTGGAGGTCGGCACCGGTCTCGGCTACCAGACCGCGCTGCTCGCGCGCATGGCCGCCGACGTGGTCAGCGTCGAGTTGTGGCCCGACCTCGTGCGCGGCGCGCGCCGCAACCTCGCCCGGCAGGGCATCCGCAACGCGGAGGTGCTCGTCGGCGACGGCAGCAGGGGGGTGCCCGAGCACGCCCCCTACGACGCCGTCATCGTCTCGGCCGCCTTTCCCACGGTCCCCACGCCGCTGGTCGAGCAGTTGCGGCTCGGCGGACGCCTGGTGCAGCCCATCGGCACGGGCGGCCGGGAGGAGGTCGTGCTGTTCGAGCGCACGGTCATCGGTCTCGAACCGCTGCGGGTCCTCACGCTGGCCCGCTTCGTCCGCCTCCACGGCCGCCACGGCTACCCCTCCTGACCGCCCGGGGGCCGCAGGCCGGGGATGCGGTCGGCGAGGGCGGCGTGGCGGTCCCTGAGCTCACGCTTGAGGATCTTGCCGCTCGGGTTCTTCGGCAGCGCGTCCACGAACGCGACGGCCTTGGGCACCTTGAACGCGGCCAGCCGTGCCCGCACGTGGGCCCGCAGCTCCTCCTCGCTGACGGTCATGCCCGGCTTGGTCACCACGATCGCGACGACCGCCTCGATCCAGCTCGGGTGGCGGACCCCGACGACGGCCACCTCCGCGACCGCCGGGTGCTCGTAGACGACCTCCTCGACCTCGCGGCTGGCGACGTTCTCCCCGCCGGTCTTGATCATGTCCTTGATCCGGTCGACGACCGTGAGATAGCCCTCCTCGTCCATCACCCCGAGGTCGCCCGAGTGGAACCAGCCACCGCGGAACGCCTCTGCGGTCTTCTCGGGGTCGTCCAGGTAGCCGAGGATCGCGTGCGGGCTGCGGTGCACGATCTCCCCGATCTCCCCGGGCGGGACGTCATTGCCGTCGGCGTCCACGACCCGCGTCTCGACGTTCAGCGCGGCCTGGCCGGCCGAGCCCGCCTTGCGGATCTGGTCCTCCGGCTGGAGCATCACCGCGACCGGCGCCATCTCGGTCTGGCCGTAGAAGTTCCACAGGCGCACGTCC
Source organism: Microbispora hainanensis (assembly GCF_006874475.1). GTDB lineage: Bacteria > Actinomycetota > Actinomycetes > Streptosporangiales > Streptosporangiaceae > Microbispora > Microbispora hainanensis. The sequence continues at coordinate 164,596 of NZ_VIRM01000008.1, read as the reverse complement.
GGCAGTCGCTCGCCGATCTCCCGCAGCACCTCGACCGGCATGATCGCGGCGCCGTAGTAGCCCTTGCGCAGTGAGGACAGATCGCGCCGGTCGAAGTCCGGGTGGCGCAGCAGCGAGATCCACACCGTGGGCGGCGCGAAGAACTTGGTCACGCCGTGGCGCTCGATCGCCTCCAGCACGGCCGCCGGGTCGGCCCCGGGCAGGATGTGGCCGGACGCGCCGAGCTGGATGTCCGGCACCAGGAAGCAGTGCTGCTGGGCGCAGTGGAACAGCGGCATCGCGTGCAGTTCGACGTCGTCGCGGGTCATCCCGCCGTCGATGACGCAGCTCGCATACTGGGCGATCAGCGCGGCGTGGGACAGCACGGCGCCCTTCGGGCGCGACTCCGTGCCCGAGGTGTAGAGGATCTGCGCGGGGTCGTCGGGCCCGATCGGCACGACCGGCTCGGCCACGTCTTCGGCGAGCAGCGCGTCGAACGGCTCCCAGCCCTCCTCGGGCGCCGTGCCGAACACCATGCGCAGCCGCAGCCCGTCGGCCTGCTTGGCCGCGTCCCGCGCGACCGAGAGCAGCGCGTCCTGCGCGATCAGCGCGACCGCGCCCGAGTGGGACAGCACGTAGGCGATCTCGTCGGCGCCGAGCATGAAGTTGACCGGCACGAGGACGGCCCCGGCGCGGGCCACGCCGAAGATGGTCCGCACGTAGTCCACGCTGTTGCGCGACAGCACCGCCACGCGGTCGCCGGGACGCACGCCCCGGGCGATCAGTGCGCCCGCCACCCGCGTCACGTCCTCGTCGAGCTCCGCGTACGTGCGCACCTGCGCGGCGTCCGCGACGGCCAGCCGGGCGGGCTGCCGCCGGGCGGAGCGCCGGAGCAGGTCCGCGAGCGACTGACGGCGGGCGAGGGCGACATCCGGCGAGGCGGGGGACATGAGCGGCTCCAGCACCTGAACAGAGGAAACTTCTGGATCAGCCTAGTGAGAACCGATCGCCTTGGGGAGATCCCCGGAGACGCCGCCCGCGCGGCATGACGGCACGGGTCGGCGGCACGGGTCGGCGGCAGCGGTCGGCGGCGCCGGGAGGCGTGATAGTCCTGTCCTCGTGTCGATCACAGATGAGGAACTGGCCCTGGCGGCGGCGCGAGCCGGAGCCGCCGTCGTGCGCGCCATGTGGGGGACGTCGCTGACGCGCTTCGCGAAATCCGCGGACGACTTCGCCACGGTCGCCGACATCGAAGCGGAGAAGGCGATCCTCGGCGTCATCCGCGCGGCTCGCCCGGACGACGCCGTGACGGGCGAGGAGACCGGCCGCACCGGGCGGGACGGCGCGGAGCGCATGTGGCTGGTCGATCCTCTGTGCGGCACGCTGAACTACGCCGCGCGCACCATGCTCGTCGGGGTGAACGTCGCCCTGCGGACGGGCTCCGCCGTCACGGCGGCGGCCTGCGCCGATCCCTTCACCGGCGAGGTGTTCTGGACGGACGGCGCGCACGCGTACGTGCGCCGCGACGCCGGAGCGGCCGGGGCTGCCGGGGGTGGAGGGAATGCTGGAGGCGCTGGGGACATCAGGGACGCCTGGGGCGGGGGGGATGCTGGGGACGTCGGGGACGCCTGGGGCGAAGGGGATACGGGAGGCGCTGGGGATGCCGGAGGCGCAGGCTGCGCTGGGGAGGCCGGGGGCGCCGGGGGCACCGGGGACGAGCGGCTCACGCCGTCGGCCGAATCGCGGCTGGTGGACGTCAATCTCGACCCGCCGTTCCCGAACGCACCGGCCTTCCGGGCCGCCGCGCTCCTCGCCGACCCGGGGTTCGCCGAGCGCTTCCGCCCACGGGTCGTCTCCACCACCCTGGCGGTGGCGTGGGTCGCCGCCGGCCGGCGCGCCGCGTACGTCACCGACGGCCACCTGCGCGACAGCGTGCACTTCGCGAGCGGGATCGCGCTGTGCCAGGCCGCCGGTTGCGTGGTGACCGGCATCCGCGGCGAGCCGCTGCACACCGGGGCGGGCGGGCTCGTCGTGGCGGCCGACCGGGAGACGCACCGCGGGTTGCTGGAGATCATCGCCCGCGCCGGGCGGTGAGCACGGTCAGGCGGCTCAGATGTTCTCGGGTTCGCCCTCGTCGGCCTGGAAGAACGTCTCCCAGGAGGCGCCGCAGTGGCAACTTGTCCGCTCCAGTAGCTGACCGTCCTCGGTGACTGCGTAACCGTCGTTGAGGCGGACGTGGACGTGCACGCTCATGGGAGTCGCCTTCGTGGTCGTCGGCCGTTCGGGAGGAGCCTTGGGACCGAACCCCGAAGGCTTGTGAAGGTGTTATATACCAATTTGGGGGATTTTTGACGAGAAAGTCAACGTGAGGCGTGGTAGATCTCCTCCAGCAATGCCGCCCCCGCGGCGCCGCCGGGCGCTGCGCTCACCGCCACCGTCTCCCACATCGGAACGGGATCGGTGAGTTCCAGGAAGCACACGCGCGCGGTCTTGAGGGAGAACGACCGGGGGACCAGGGCGACGCCGAGGCCGTTCCCCACGAGATCGAGCAGGGAGTGGACGTCGGTGACCTCCAGCGCCACGTGGCGGTCGACGCCGGCGGAGGCGAGCGCCTCGTCCGCCCGTGTGCGGGTGCCCCAGTCGGGCGGGAAGTCCACGAACCGCTCGCCCCGCAGCGCCTCCAGCCGCACCTTCCCGTACGCGCTCAGCGGGTGCCCCGGCGCGCAGGCCAGCACGAGCGGCTCGGCCGCGAGAGGGGCCACCACGACGTCGTCGGGCTCGTGCGCCGGGCGGGACACCAGGGCGAGGTCGAGGCGGCCCTCGCGCACCTGCTCGACCAGCTCGCCCGAGCCGCCGTGGCGCAGCCGGATGTCGAGGCCGGGATGAGACTCCACGAACCCGGCGAGCACGGCCGGCAGGTCCACCGCGTGCAGGCACTGCAGCGATCCGACGGACAGCGATCCGCGCAGCAGGCCCTGCACGGCGGCCACGGCCTCACGGGCCGCGTCGCTCGCGGCGAGCGCTCGCCTGGCCTCCACCAGCAGTGCCCGGCCTTCGGGCGTGAGCCGGACCTGCCGGGTGTTGCGGCGGAACAGGGCGGCGCCCAGCTCCCGTTCGAGCGCGCGGATGGACGCCGACAGACCGGACTGCGCGATACGCAGGCGATCGGCCGCTCGTGTGAAGTGGCTCTCTTCGGCGACCGCCACGAAGTACCTGAGCTGCCGTAACTCCACCGCTTATCACCCACGCTGCTCAATGCGATCGGAATCTTCTGTTGGACGGCTTAATGCCAAATCCGCAGGATAGGACACAGAACTCTGATCTGTGTCATTCGAGGGGGGATCTTCTTATGCGGACTCGCCGCATCGGCGACGTGCAGGTCGGCGCGATCGGTCTCGGGGGCATGCCGATGTCCATCGAGGGGCGGCCCGACGAGCAGCGCTCCATCGCGACCATCCACGCGGCCCTGGACGCCGGGGTGACGCTCATCGACACGGCCGACGCCTATCACCTGCACGCGAACGAGGTGGGCCACAACGAGACGTTGATCGCCAAGGCTCTGGCGAGCTACGGCGGCGACACCTCGGACGTGCTGGTCGCCACCAAGGGCGGGCACCTGCGCCCGGGCGACGGCACCTGGACGCAGAACGGCTCGCCCGACTACCTCAAGCAGGCGTGCGACGCCTCGCTCAAGCGGCTGGGCGTCGACGCGATCGGCCTCTACCAGTTCCACCGGCCCGACCCGCGGGTGCCGTACGAGGACTCGGTCGGGGCGATCCGCGACCTGCTGGACGCGGGCAAGATCCGCTACGCCGGCATCTCGAACGCCAACCCCGACCAGATCCGCCAGGCCAATGACATCCTCGGCGGCCGTCTGGTCAGCGTGCAGAACCAGTTCTCCCCGGCCTTCCGTTCCAGCGAGCCGGAGCTGGAGCTGTGCGCGGAGCTGGACATCGCGTTCCTGCCCTGGAGCCCGTTCGGCGGCATCACCAAGGCGGGCGAGCTGGGTTCGCGCTTCGCGCCGTTCGCGGAGGTGGCGCGGGAACGCAACGTGAGCCCGCACCAGGTGTGCCTGGCCTGGATGCTGGCCAAGGCGCCGGTGGTCATCCCGATCCCCGGCTCGTCGCGCCCGGAGACGATCCTCGACTCGGTCAAGGCCGTGGACCTGGAGCTGTCGTCCGAGGAGCTCGGCCGCCTCGACGCGGCGGGCTGAGGACCGGTACGCCCATCCGGGGACGGGCGGCTCACCCGTCCCCGGACGGAACCGGCTCGTCCAGGGGCGGCTCCGGGGCCGAGCCGAATTCTCCGGACGAGCTGATTCGTCCGGAGCCGGCTCACTCGTCCGCCCACTGGCGGTGCCGGGCCGCCGCGGCCAGCGCGGCGGCCCGCGCCGCCTCGGTCGGCGTGAACGGCAGGTCCGGCCGCCGCGCCACCAGCACGCCGCCGGGCAGGGGAATGGTCATCACGGTCGGCTCCTCCGCGGGGACCGGCTCGCCGGGGCCCTGCCTGCCGATGTCGGCCGTGCGCAGCAACTCGGTCATGGCCGCGACCAGCTCGCCCGGGTCGTCGCGTACGCGCCGGCCCAGCAGCAGCGCCTGGATGCCGGGGTCGATGAGGTCCCTGACCTGGGCGGGGACGATCACGGCGTCCGCCCCGCCGGCCCGGTCGACCGCGCGCCGCAGGTCGCCGGGCGTCAGCGAGGCCGGGGCCTCGACGATGAACTCGTCCAGGGCGTCGCAGCCTCCCGGCAGCATCGACGCGCTTCCGGCGGGCGCGATCTGCAGGGCGAGGATGTTGCAGCGCAGCCGGGCGAACGCCCCGGCGAGCGCGGCGAGGCGGCCGGGGCGCTCGGCGACCCGGGCACGCACCCGCCACAGGCTCGTGGGCTGCTCCGCGGCAGCCTTTGCGCGCAGCCGTACGCCTCCGGGGGCCGACAGCCGCCGGTGCGCGGCCGAGCCGAGGATCAGCGCCAGGCCGAGGCCGACGAGGATCACCGGGCCGGGGTCCCGGTGGCCGAGCAGGGTGGTCAGCACGTGGGCGAGGCCGACGGCGAGGAAGAGCGCGGCCAGTTCCGCGACCTCCCGCCGCCAGGACCGCCGGTGATGCGGGTGCCGGTGATGCGGGCCGGGAGACGCGTGACCGCCCCCGTCGGCGGCATTTCTCGGTTCGCTCATACTCCGGAAGTCTGACCAGGCGTTGTTACGTGGTCACCGTCCGTGGAATGTCGCCCGCATTAATCCGTTTTCACCGGCCCGCCGTCCTCACCGCCAGATCATCGGGGCGCGGGTCAGCCCGTCCTGATCCACAGGCAGAACGGGTGCCCCGCCGGATCGAGGTAGACCCGCACGTCGTCCTGCGGCTGATGGCCGGCGAGGGTCGCGCCCGCTTCGACGGCGTGGGCCCCGGCCGTGCCGAGATCGTCCACCTCGATGTCCAGGTGGAGCATCATCTGCTGCTCCCCGGGCGCCGCGGGCCACACGGGCCGCTCGTATCGCTTCTCGGTCTGGAACGACAGGCCCGTCCCGCCGCCCGGCGGGCGCAGCGTGACCCATCCGGGTTCGTCGTCGATCGGCCAGCCCAGCAGCCGCTGGTAGAAGAGCGCCAGCTCGCGTGCGTCGGGTGCGTCGAGCACCGCCGCCGTCAGGGTCATGCGCGGTGGCATGCGTGGTGTCATGCGTCCTCCTTAGGTCGTCCCATCGCGCTGCCCCGTTGCCCCTGGGCGAATCTCAGGGGATGATCATCACCGTACGGAATTCGTGGGAGCGGTCCCACCAGCGAGGAGCGACGTATGGACGACTTCGGACGGGCACCGGCGGGCATCGATCCCAGCGTGCCCAGCGTCGCCCGGATGTACGACTACTACCTGGGCGGCAAGGACAACTTCCCGGCCGACCGGGAGGCCGCCGAGAAGATGCTCGCCATCGGCCGCCAGATGGGCAACGACGGGCGGGAGATCGCCCGGGAGAACCGCGGCTTCCTCGGCCGCGCCGTACGGCACCTGGCCGAGTCGGGCGTCACCCAGTTCATCGACATCGGCGCCGGGCTGCCCACGCAGGAGAACGTCCACCAGGTCGCGCAGCGGCACGCCCCGGGATCGCGCGTCGTCTACGTGGACAACGACCCCGTCGTCCTCGTCCACGCGCGGGCGCTGCTGGCCGACAATCCGGACACGATGGTCATGAACGGCGACCTCCGCGATCCCGGCGCCATCTTCGACGACCCGGCGGTGCGGGCCCACATCGACTTCACCCGGCCGTTCGCCGTCCTCCTGGTCTCGGTGCTGCACTTCGTGACCGAGGACGAGACCGCCGCCCGCGTTGTGGCGGAGGTGCGGGAACGGCTGATCCCGGGCGGCCACCTCGTGCTGTCGCACATCTACAGGGGCGACATCCGGGAGGAGGTCGTGGAGGCGAGCAAGCAGGTCTACTCGGCCACGTCCTCGGGCGGGCTGGCGGGCCGGTCGCTGGCGCAGATCACGTCGTACTTCGACGGGCTGAAGATCCTGGAGCCCGGCGTGGTCCCCGTGCAGGCGTGGCGCCCCGACGTCCCCTGGGCGGTGCCGGCGGACCCGGGCAACTCCGGCATCCTGGGCGCCGTCGGCCGCAAGCCCTGACCCGGCGCCCGCTCTGGGCACCGCGCACCCGGTCTGGCCGAACGAACGGCCGGACGAGCGGGCCGGACGAGCGGGCCGGACGAGCGGGCCGTACGACGGGCCGGCTCGCGAGAGCCCGCCACCGGCTCCGGCGGCGGGCTCTCGCGACGGCGTGCGTGGTCAGGCGCTGACCGCCTTCTTGTAGAGCCGGGTCGCCAGCGGGACGAACACGACCAGGATGACCGCGATCCAGAGCAGCGACGCCGGGACGGCGTGCTGCAGGGGCCAGGCGTCCGCGGTCTTCATCGCGGCGCTGGTGTTGCCGAAGAGCTCGCGCACGCCCTGGGTGATGGTCGAGACCGGGTTCCACTCGGCGACGACGCGGAGCGGCGTGGGCAGCGCGGAGCTGTCGAGGAAGGCGTTGGAGACGAACATCAGCGGAAAGGAGAGCGTGGTGGCGACGTTGTTGAAGCTCTCCGGGGTGCGCAGGGCCAGCGCGACGGTCGCGGTGAACCAGGAGAACGCGTAGGCGAACAGCAGCAGCAGCCCGAAGCCGAGGACGGCCTCGTGCGGCGCGGTGTGCACCCGCCAGCCGACGATCAGCCCCATCACCGCCATGACGACCAGGCTGGCGAGGTTCATCAGCAGGTCGCTCACGGTCTGGCCGATCAGCACCCCGGACGGGGCCATGGGCAGCGAGCGGAACCGGTCGAAGATCCCCTTCTGCAGGTCCAGGGTCAGCGTGTAGCCCGTGACCTGCGCGCTCACGAGCACGGCCTGGACGAAGATGCCGGGGATCAGGAACTCCCGGTAGGACATCCCCGGGACGTGGATGACGCTGCCGAAGACGTAGGCGAACATCAGCACGAACACGATCGGGAACATGATCGCGGAGCCGAGCAGGTCAGGCGACCGCCTGATCTTGAGGGTGTTGCGCTTGGCGATGGTCCAGCCGTCGGCGACGGGCATGGTGAGCGCGTTCATCGGGCGGCCTCCCGGGCCTCGGAGTCGGAGTCGGTGCCGGACGCCTGGTGCCCGGTCAGGGTGAGGTAGACGTCGTCGAGGGTGGGCCGCCGCAGGCCGGCGTCGCGCACCCGGACCCCGGCGTCGGCGAGCAGGCCGAGGACCTGGCGCAGCGCCTCGGGGCCGTCGGTGACCGGGACGGTGATCTGGAGCGATTCCGGCACGGTCCGCATATCGCCGGCGGCGAACCGGGCGAGGGTCTGCCGGGCCGTCTCCATTTCGGCGGCGTCGGTCACGGTCAGCTCGATGCGGCTGCCGCCGACCTGGTCCTTGAGCTCGTCGGCGGTGCCGCGGGCGATGGCGCGGCCGTGGTCGACCACCATGATCTGGTCGGCCAGGTGGTCGGCCTCCTCCATGTACTGGGTGGTGAGCAGCAGCGTGCTGCCGCCCGCGACGAGTTCGGAGATGGTGTCCCACAGCGCGGCCCGCGCGCGGGGGTCCAGGCCCGTGGTGGGCTCGTCGAGGAACAGCACCGGCGGGTCGGCGACCAGGGCGCCGGCGAGGTCGATGCGGCGGCGCATGCCGCCGGAGTAGCCCTTCACCGGACGGTCCGCCGCCTCGGTGAGGTCGAAGCGTTCGAGCAGCTCACGGGCGCGGGCCTTGCTGTGCCGTGCGCCCAGGTGATAAAGCCGCCCGATCATCTCCAGGTTCTCGGCGCCGGTGAGGTGCTCGTCGACGGCGGCGTACTGGCCGGACAGTCCGATGGACGAGCGCAGCCGCCGGGCGTCGCCGACGACGTCGCATCCGGCGACGGTGGCGCGGCCTTCGTCGGGCCGCAGCAGCGTGGTCAGGACCCGCACGGTCGTGGTCTTGCCGGCGCCGTTCGGGCCGAGCAGGGCGAGCACCGTCCCCTGCGGGACGGTGAAGCTCAGCCCGTCGAGAGCGGTCACCTCGCCGTATCTCTTGACCAGTCCTTCGGCCGTGATCGCGTCGCTCATAGGGGGTCTCCTTGCCGGGTGTGGTGTGCGGAGTCAGGACCGGTGGACGTCGATGTCGCCCCAGTTGGTGTTGACGTGCACCTCGGCGACCCTGTCGGTGGTCCCGGGGCCTTCGGCGGGGTCGAGGGCGTTGCGCACCACGCCGTTCTTGGAGTGCAGATCCAGCCACGCGGACGTCCCCTCGGCGATGCCGACGCCGATCTTGCCGTAGCCGGTCTCCAGGTGGACGGTGCCGCTCGACACCGCGTGCACCCGGATGCCTCCGTGCGCGGTCTTGGCGGTGAGGTCGGCCACCGCGCGGTCGACGATGATGTCGCCGTGGGCGGTTTTCAGCTGCAGCGCACCGGCCGCCTCGCCGAGGGTGATGCCGCCGGTGGAGGTTCGCAGCGTGCCGGGGCCGTCGATGGTCTCGATCCGGATCGTCCCGGTGGACGTGGTCACCTCGGCGGGGCCGATCACCCGGTCGATCGAGACGTCGCCGTACGACGCCTTGATCTCCAGGGGGCCGGTCTCGTCCAGGCGCAGGCCACCGTACGAGCTGTGCAGGACGGCCTGGCCGAGCGGGCCGGTGGCGACGAGATCCATGGCGCCCTGGGTCTCGACGCGGGAGCCGGCCGGCAGTTCGACGGTCACCTCGACGGAGCCGCGCCAGGGCAGCAGATATCTCAGGGCCTTGGGCTTGGGGTCCTTGACCAGCAGCCGTCCGCCGGAGAACTCGACGATGATCCGCTCGGCGACCTGCACGCTCGCCTCGTTGGAGGGGTCGCTGGGACGCACCTCCACCACGGTGTCGGCGCGGTCGCTCGCGTGGACGCGGACCTGGCCGAGGTAGATCTGGATGTCGGCCGTGATCGGCTCGGGGGTGTCGAAAGCGGGCATGGCGGAGCCCTCCTCATGGGTCCGGTGGAACATCCCGGCCTCGGGGCCGGGCGAAGAGTGGTGGCGGGTGACGAGGCCGGGCGGGGTTAACGCACCCAGCCGGTGTAGCTGCGCCCGCTCCGGGGCTGCTGGGGGCGGCCGGCGGGAGCACTCCCGGCGCCCGGCTCGAACGCGGCGGAGACGGCGCGGACCAGCCAGGCGTTGACCGAGACGCCCTGCCGGGCGGCCGCCTCTTCGACCCGCACCTTGAGGTGCTCGGGCAGCCGCAGGGTCACCCGCGCGGTGCCGCCCTCCTCGCCGTACGGCTGCGCGGCGGGCGGGGCGGCCTCCGGCGCCGCCGGTGGCGCGGTCTCCGTCACGCCGGCCGCGTCATCCGACGACGGTCCCGCGTGCGGTGGCGTCACCACGAACGCCGGGTCGCCGCCGCGGAGCCGCACGTCGACCGAACCGGGGGCGAGATCTCGGGTGATCTCGTCCGCCGCCGCCGACAGCGCCTCCAGCAGGGTGAGCCTGGTCGCCGATTCGAGAGCGCTCGTGAGGCGCTCGGCGAGCGCGCGCGCATCGGGACCACCCGCCTCGGCGGCGACGGCGAGCTGACGGCGGAGGTTCTCGACGTACGGCATCAGATCCATGACCCAACTATGACGCCATAATGACGTCATGTCAATCGGCAATGACGTCATCAAGCATCATGGTGATGTCATGCGAGGGGGTCACTCACGAAACGGCAGCAAGGGAGTGGCGCAGGACGACGTCACGGGCGCGTCACATGCCAGCGGAACAGGGCAGCGGGGAGCGGGGAGCGGGGAGCGGGGAGCGGGAAGCGAGGATGGTGCAGCAGGATACGGTGCAGCAGGATGACGCCATGAGCGGCTCGACGCCGCCCTCGCGCATCAAGCGTCCCGCGCACCGACCGGTGTTCGCGTCCGCCTGTCGGCAGGGGGTCAGCGCAGGGCGCGGGTGAGCACGTCGAGGGTGATCTCGATGATGTCGTCCGGGTCCGCGTCCGCCGTCGCGGACTCCGGCTCGTGAGCCGTGGACTCCGGGCCGTGAGCCGTGGACCCTGGGTCGTGAACCGTGGACCTCGGATCGTGAACCGCCGGCTCCGGATCGTGAACCGCCGGGTCCGGGTGGTGTGCCGCCGCGTCGGGCATGAGGCGGCGGGCGCCCGCCCGCAGCACGCCCCACGCCAGCTCGGCCCGCAACGCCGGATGGTCGGCCCCGGCCTCCCGTAGCGCGTCGGCGAGCGGTGCGATCAGCTCGCCGTGCAGCTCGTCCACCCGGACCCGGCACTCGCCCGGCAGTCCGATCGCCTGCAGCGCCGGAATCAGCGCATAGTCGGGGCTGCCGACGAAGTCGAGCGCGGCCCTGCCGTACGCGCGGATCCTGGCGGGCAGGGACGCGTCAGGACCGGCAGGGGCGATGGCGGCGCGCAGGCGGTCCGACCAGCGGGGAAAGGCGTCCTCCACGAGCTGGGCCAGGATGTCGGCGGTGGAGGAGAAGTAGCGGTAGACGCTGGAGCGGGCGAGGCCGATGCGGGCGCCGACGGCCGCCGGGGTGAGCGCGTGCACGCCCTCGGAGACCAGGATCTCCCGCGCCGCCTCCAGCAGGGCGGCGTGCTGGTTGGCCCGGTGATCCGCTACGGTCGCCGCGCTGATCCTCGGCATTACCCCCTCCAGGGTCGCTACATGTCCAGGTCGCGACCTCCAGTATCCGGCCCGCCCGCGGCGACCGGCTCCGGCGGCTCGTCCTTGGCGGCCGGTGTGCGGGGGAGCAGGAGGGTGACGCCGACGCCGGCGAGCAGCGCCAGCGCCGTGATGAACGTGACCCTGCGGGTCGACTCGGCGGCGGCGTCGACCGCCACCGCGTGGATCACCGGGTCGCGGAGCGCGGGGATGGCGGCGCCGGCGCTCTCCTCGACCGCGCGCGCCGCGCTCGTACGCACCTGTTCGGGCCGGTCGGCGAGCCCGCGCTCGACGGCCGAGCCGAGCCCGGACACCAGCACCCCGCCGAGGATCGCGACTCCCAGCGCCGCGCCGAGCTGGCGGACCGTGCTCTGGAGCGCGGACGCGCCGCCCGACAGCCGTGCCGGCACGTCGGCCATGAGTACGCCGGTGAGCTGCGCGGTGGCGAAGCCGATGCCCGCGCCGTAGAGGAGCAGCCACGGCACGGGCCGCCAGGCGCCCATGTCGGCGGACAGGGACAGCCCGATCCCGGCCGCGCCGACGGCCTCCAGGGCGAGGCCGATCCGCACGATGGTCCGCGGCGACCACCTCTTCGACAGCGGGGGGACCAGCCCGCCCGCGAGGAAGGTGCCGAGGGCCAGCGCGGCGATGACGAGGCCGGCCCGGAAGGCGGTGTAGCCGAGCGCGGACTGCAGGAAGAGCGGCAGCACGAGGATCATGCCGAACTCGCCGAGCGCCACGATCACCGCCGCCATCGCGCCGTAGCGGAAACTCGGCAGCTCGAACAGCGTCAGGTCGACGAGCACGGGCAGGCCGGCGCGCCCGCGCCGCCGTTCGCGCACGACGAGGACGGCCAGTGCGAGGATGCCGATGCCGAAGGCGAACGGCACGGGGGAGACGCTCGCGAACCGCAGGCCGAACACGTCCGCGATCCGCCGCGGCTCCCACCAGCCGTACTTCTGGCCCTCGATCAGGGCGAAGACCACGCCGGTCGTGCCGAGCACGGCGAGGACGAGTCCGAGCAGGTCGCCGCCCGTCGCGTGGCCGTCCCGCGACTCGGGCACCCGCAGCGAGCCGAGCAGGAGCAGCGCGGCGATGGGCAGGTTGATCCAGAACGCGGCCCGCCAGCCGTGCTCGGTGACGAGCCAGCCCCCCGCCAGTGGCCCGACGGCGGCCATGCCGCCGATGATGGAGCCCCAGACCGCGAAGGCGATCACCCGCTGACGGCCCACGTAGACGCGGTTGATGATCGCGAGGGTCATCGGCACGGCCATCGCCGCCCCCACGCCCTGCACGGCTCGTACGCCGATGAGCATGGGCCCGTTCACCGACATCGCCGCCAGCACGCTCGCCAGCAGGAAGACCGCGACCCCCAGGGCGAACAGGCGGCGCCTGCCGTAGCGGTCGCCGGCCCGGCCGAACGGGATGAGCAGCGCCGCGAACATCAGCGAGTAGATCGAGTTGACCCACTCCACGTCGGTGGCGCCGAGGCCCAGGTCGGCGATGATGGCCGGCACCGCGACGTTCACGATCGTGGCGTCGATGACGACCATCGACACGCCCGTGGCGAGCACGACGAGGGGGATCCAGCTCTGGCGCGTTGTTGGCGACGACATGTCGCGAACTATAGCAACACGCTGTCGCCAACTCACTCACGAGCGCCGGGCGCGGGCACGGCGCTTGCCCTCGTGCATGGCCCGCACGCGGGCGACCGGGATGGTGTGACCCTCCTCGATCAGGTCGCGGGGGAGCCGCTGGGGCTCCGGCATGAGCATGGCCCAGGGGTCGCGGTCCCGCAGCAGCCCGGCCGCCGTGTGGATGGTGAAGTCGCCGGGGGTGACCCGATCCAGGTCGTCCCAGGCCACCGGGAACGACACGGGAACGCCGGGCCGTACGCGCGGGCTGTAGGCCGCCACCACGGTCGCGCCGCCCGTCCGGGTCGAGTCGATGAACACCTTGTCTCCCCGGTCCTCGCGGATGAACGCCGTCGTGGCGAGGGCGGGGTCGAGGCGCTCGGCGCGTACGCCGAGCGCGCGGGTGGCCGCGGCGACGTCCTCGGTCGTGTGCGCCTCCAGCGGCACGAACACGTGCAGGCCCTTGGCGCCGCTGGTCTTGACCGCGCCCGACAGGCCGGCGTCGGCCAGCGCCCGGCCCACCAGGTGGGCGGCGGCGACGGCCCGCGGGAACGCCTCGGCCGACGGCGGGTCGATGTCGAGCACGAGATGGGTGGGACGGTCCCATTCGCCGACACGGACGAGTGTCGGGTGATACTCCACCGCCCTCTGGTTGGCGAGCCACAGCAGGGTGCGCCGGTCGTCGCACAGCGCGTACGACACCCGCCGCTGCGACGACTCGGCCCAGACGGTGACCCTACGCACGAAATCCGGGGCGTAGGAGGGCAGGTTCTTCTGCATGAACGGCGCCTGGCCCTGCCGCACCCGCACCACCGTCAGGGGCCGGTCGCGCAGCACCGGGATGATGCGGTCGCGAACCGCGTCGAGGTAGTCGACAAGGTCGCGTTTGGTCGCGCCCGCGTCGTCGAAGAGCGGCTGGTCGAGGTTGGTCAGCGTGACTCCGTCGCGCACCTCATCGCTGGTCATCCGATCACCATGCCCGCGCTGGGGCCGGGGAATCAACCGTCGAGCGGGGCCAGGTAGCCGCGCAGCACCTTCTTCAGCTCGCGCACCTCGGCCTCCCGCTCCTCCTCGGAGGCCGCCGCCACCACGACCGGCGTCATCGCCTGGAAGATCTGCACGAGAACCCGCGCGCTGCGGGCCCGCTCGGGGGCGGACAGGCCGGGCGACCGTACGGCGAGGATCGCCTCGACCCGGCCGAGCAGCGCCGACTGGATCGGCCCGGCCGCCGTCGCGAGACCCGGCGGCATGTCCGGACGGGCGAACAGCGCCTTGAACCCCGGGTTGGCGATGTTGAACGCCACCAGCGGATCGACGACCCGGTCGATCAGGTCGTCCAGGTCGAGGGCGGCCAGGGCGGCCAGGCCGGCCGGGGCGAACGCCTCTCCGTGCGCGTCGCGCATCTGGGCGGTGAACCGGTCGGTGAGCGCCTGCGCGACGGCCTCCTTGCTGCGGAAGAACTGGTAGAGCGATCCGGGGGAGATCCCGGCCGCCGCCGCGATGGCGTTCGTCGTGGCCTTCTCGTAGCCCTGCTCGGCGAACACGGCCGCCGCCGCGTCGAGGATCTCGCTCATCCGCCGCTCGCCGCGCGCCTGCCGCCGCCGGGGCCGCGCCTCCTCGCTCTCCATTGCACCCCTCATTGTCAATACGAGTAATTGCTCGTATTCTCGGGCCGTAAACACGAATGATCGCTCGTAACACTATCAGGGGGGCTCGTTGCCGGCCGGAATCGTCGTACGCGGAGCGCGGTGGGTCGTCGTGGTGAGCGTGCTGATCACGCTCGCCGCCGGGGTCGTGGGCGCCGGGACCGTCGGCGCGCTGTCCCTCAACAGGTTCGAGGCGCCGGGCTCGGAGTCGGCGCGGGCGCGCGACGACCTCGCCCGGCTGTTCCGCACAGGCAGCCCCAATGTGGCGCTGCTGGTCACCGCCCGGCAGGGGACGGTGGACAGCGGCCCCGTGGAGGCCGCAGGGCGGGCGCTGACCCGGGAGCTCGCGGCCTATCCCGGCGTCGGCGACGCCTGGTCGTACTGGACGAGAGGCGCGCCCGCGACGCTGCGCTCCGGCGACGGGCGGCAGGCGATGGTGCTCGCCTGGGTGCCCGGCGACGCCGACAGGGTGCGGCGTGCCGTGCTGCCCGCCCTGACCCCGCGCTTCAGGCGGAGCGACGCCGTGATCGACGTCCGCGCCGGAGGTTCGGACGAGGTCTTCCGCGCCGTCATGGAACAGGCCAGGCAGGACTTCGTGCGGGCCGAGCTGGTCGTGCTGCCGATGGTCCTGTTGCTGCTCTGGCTGGTCTATCGGCGGCTCGCGGCGGCCCTGGTCACCCTCGGGGTCGGGATCTTCGCCGTGGCCGGGTCGCTGGCGCTGCTGCGCGGCGTCGTGCTCGTCACCGAGGTCTCGACGTTCGCCTCGAACATCGCCCTGGTCATGGGCGTCGGGCTCGGGGTCGACTACGGGCTCTTCGTGATCTTCCGGTTCCGTGAGGAGCTGCGGCGCGGCCTGCCGGTGCCGGAGGCGGTGACGCGGACCGTCCGCACCGCCGGGCGCACGGTGCTGTTCAGCGGGGTCACCGTCGCCGCCTCGCTGTCGGTGCTGTTCGCCTTCCCCTTCCCGTTCCTGCGCTCGTTCGCGTACGCGGGGATCGCGGTCGTGGTCGCCGCGGTGGCCGGCGCCACCGTCGCGCTCCCGGCCGCGCTCGCCCTGCTGGGTCACCGGGTCGCCCGTGCCGCGCCCGTCTGGGCCGCGCGTCGCGGGTTCTGGCACGGTCTCGCCCTGCGCGTGGTGCGGCGGCCGCTGGCGTTCGGCGGGGCCGCCCTGGCGGTCGTGCTGCTGCTCGGGTCGCCCTTCCTGGGCATCCGCTTCGGCCTGCCCGACGATCGCGTGCTGCCGTCCTCGGCGCCCGTACGCCAGATGTACGACCAGATCAGGGCGGGCTTCTCCCAGGAGGAGGCCGACGCGGTCCATGTGGTCGCGCCGGAGGGGAGCGCCGCCGAGGCGGGGCCGTACGCCGCCGCGCTGTCGCGGATCGACGGCGTGATGCGGGTGGACTCGGCCGCCGGGTCCTATACGGATGGACGGCCGGTGGCGGGGCCCGCGGACACGCGGTTCGCCGCCGCACGCGGCACCTGGCTGTCGGTGGTGGCGGCGAGCGACCGTCTCGACGCCGACGCGCCCGGGCTGGTGCGCCAGGTGCGGGCCGTCCCGGCGCCCTTCCCGGTGGAGGTGGGCGGCTACCCCGCCGAGCTGACCGACTATCGCGACGGCGTGACCGCGCGTCTGCCGCTGATCGGTCTGCTGATCGTGCTCGTGACGTTCGCGGTGCTGTTCGTCATGACCGGCAGCGTCGTGGCGCCGCTGAAGGCGTCGGCGCTCAACCTGCTGAGCCTGTCGGTGATGTTCGGCGCGCTGGTGTTCGTCTTCCAGGACGGCCACCTGTCCGGGCTGCTCGGCTTCACGCCGACCGGGTCGATCGAGCCGAGCATCCCGATCCTGATGTTCTGCGTGGCCTACGGGCTGTCGATGGACTACGAGGTCTTCCTGCTCGCGCGCATCAAGGAGGAGTGGGACCGGACGGGCGACGCCGTGACGTCCGTGCCCGCGGGCATCGCCCGCAGCGCGCCGCTGGTCACCGCGGCCGCCGCCATCCTGGCCGCCTCGTTCGCGGCGTACGCCACGGGACGGGTGGTGTTCCTGCAGCAGCTCGGCGTCGGCATGGCGCTCACGGTCGCCGTCGACGCCACGCTGATCCGCGGCGTGCTCGTGCCGGCGCTGATGCGGCTGGCGGGTGCGGCCAACTGGTGGGCCCCGGCGCCGCTGCGCCGCCTGCACAGGCGGCTGTCTGTCTCTGAATATGAGACATAATTGCTCAAATATCGAGATATGTGGAAGGGTGTTCGCATGGCACACGAAACGGCCGTGTACACCCACGGCTTTCACGAGTCCGTCCTGCGCTCCCACCGCTGGCGTACGGCCGCCAACTCGGCGGCGTACCTGCTGGGCGCGCTGAAGCCCCACATGCGGATCCTGGACGTCGGCTGCGGGCCGGGCACGATCACCGCCGACCTGGCCGAGCTGGTGCCGGAGGGCGAGGTGATCGGCCTGGACACCGGGCCCGAGATCCTGGAGCAGGCCCGCCGCGAGGCGGAGGGGCGCGGGCTGGGCAACGTGAGCTTCGCGACCGGCGACGTGCACGCGCTCGGCTATCCCCACGCCTCCTTCTGCGTGGTGCACGCCCACCAGGTGCTCCAGCATGTCGGCGACCCGGTGGGCGCGCTGCGTGAGATGCGGCGGGTGACCAAGCCGGGCGGGATCGTCGCGGTGCGCGACTCCGACTTCGCCGGCTTCGTCTGGTATCCGCAGATTCCGGCCATGGACGACTGGCTCGATCTCTATCGCCGGGTGGCCCGCGCCAACGGCGGCGAGCCCGACGCCGGGCGGCGCCTGCACGTCTGGGCCAGGGAGGCCGGATTCACCGACGTCACCTCGTCGTCGTCCACCTGGTGCTACGCCACTCCCCAGGAACGGGAGTGGTGGGGCGGGCTGTGGGCCGAGCGCACGGTCCAGTCCTCCTACGCCGGCCGTGCGGTCGAGAGCGGCCACGCCACGCGGGACGACCTGCGGCGGATCGCCGACGGCTGGCGGGAGTGGGCCGCGAGCGAGGACGCCTGGTTCAGCGTCCTGCACGGCGAGATCCTCTGCCGGGTGACCTGAGCGCCGCGCTCGCGCGGACCGCCGCCGGGGGAGGCGATTGGCGGCCCGCGCCCGACGCCGCCCGGTGGCGGCGGGCGGCCAGGGGGGAGGATGGAAGTGTGACGTCCATCGGCGCGCACGGCCACCGGGCTGCTCCGCCCTGGTGAGCCCGTGCCGGAGGAGGGGTGACATGCGGTCGGCGGCGGGGGACCCGGTGACGCTGTTCCTGTGCGGCGACGTCATGCTGGGCCGGGGCATCGACCAGATCCTTCCGCACCCCGGCGATCCCGTGCTCCAAGAGCCGTGCGTCCGGGACGCCCGCGTGTACGTCCAGCTGGCGGAGGCGGTCAACGGCCCGGTCCCGAGGGAGGGCGGCTACTCGTGGCCCTGGGGTGACGCCCTGGAGGTGCTCGACGAGGTCGCCCCCGACGCACGCGTGCTCAACCTGGAGACGAGCATCACCCGCAGCGACGACTTCGCGCCGGGCAAGCAGGTCCACTATCGGATGAACCCGGCCAACATCCCCGCCCTGGCGGTGGCCCGGCCCGACGTGTGCGTGCTGGCCAACAACCACGTGCTCGACTTCGGCGTACGCGGGCTCGTCGAGACGCTGGACGTGCTGGAGGAGGCGGGGCTCGACCAGGCGGGCGCGGGACGGGACGAGGACGAGGCGCGGCGGCCCGCGATCGTGACGCTCCCGGGCGGCGGGCGGGTCCTGGTGTTCGCGGTCGCGATGCCGTCCAGCGGCGTCCCCGCCGGATGGGCGGCTGCCCCCGACCGGCCCGGGGTGGCCTTCCTGCCCGAGGCGTCGCGCGACGCCGCGGCGGATATGGTCCGCCGGGTCAGGGAGGTCAAGCGGCCGGGGGACATCGCGGTCGTCTCCATCCATTGGGGTTCCAACTGGGGTTACGAGGTCGACGACGACCAGGTCGAGTTCGCGCACGCGCTGGTCGACGGCGGCGTCGATCTCGTCCACGGCCACTCCTCGCACCATCCCCGCCCGATCGAGGTGTATCGGGACCGGCTGATCCTCTACGGCTGCGGGGACTTCATCGATGACTACGAGGGCATCTCCGGATACGAGGCATACCGCGACGACCTGCGGCTGCTGTACTTCGTCACCGTCGAGGCGACGGCCGATCCGGCCTCGGGGCGGCTGCTGGAGCTGCGGATGGTGCCGATGCGGGCCGTACGGCTGCGGCTGCGGCACGCCGGCGGCGAAGACCGCGAGTGGCTGCGGGCGACACTCGACCGCGTCAGCCGGGACTTCGGCGCCCGGATCGTCCCGGCGCCCGGCGGCACGCTCGCCCTCGCGCCGGCCGGGTAGGAGGTGGTCACGATGCTGGTCCGCGAGATCATGACGACGCCGGTGGTGACGGTCCCGCACACGGCGACGATCAAGCAGGCCGTCCGCCTGCTGCACGAGCAGGACATCACGGCCGCGCCGGTCGTGGACGGGACCGGGCGGATGGTCGGGATCGTCAGCGAGATGGACCTGCTGCGCGGGGAGTTCGGGGCCAACCCCCGGGCCTTCCTGCGTCCCGAGGCCCTGCCCACGGGCAGGCCGCCCGCGCTCGTCGAGGAGGTCATGACCCCGCGCGTCGGCACCGTGGGGGAGGACGCCGACACCATGGACCTGGTCGAACTGATGATCACGACGGGGGTGAAGAGCGTCCCCGTCGTGCGCGGCGGCGAGCTCGTGGGGATGGTCAGCCGCCGCGACCTGATGGGCCTGCTGGCCCACGGAGACGAGCGGATCCGCGAAGACGTGCTCGTGGCGCTGCGCGACTGCGCCGACACGGCGTCCTTCGGCGCGGCCGTGCGCGACGGCGTCGTCGAGCTGTACGGCCCGGGCGACGAGCGGTCGGCCCGCATCGCCGAGCTGGTCGCCAGGACCGTCCCCGGAGTGGTCGACGTCGTCTTCCCCGAGGGGATCGTCAGTTAGTCGAGGCGGTCGAGCACGTCGGTGGCGAGCCGTTCGAGCGCGGTGACCTGGTCGCGGGTGAGGCCGTCGAAGAACAGGCCGCGCACGGTCTCCACGTGCCCGGGGGCCGCGGCCGTGATGGCCCGGCGGCCCTCCTCGGTGATCACGATGTACGCGCCGCGGCCGTCGTCGGCGCACTCCTCCCGCCTGACGAGCCCGCGGCGCTGCATCCGGGTGAGCTGGTGGGACAGCCGGCTCTGTTCCCATTGGAGGTCGCGCTGCAGCTCGTACGGCCGCAGCCGTCCCTCCTCGCGGTCGGTGAGGTGCACGAGGACGTCGTAGTCCGCCAGGGACAGGCCCGAGTCGGCCTGCAGCTGCCGGTTGAGCCTGGCGGTCAGGCGGCCCTGCATGCGCAGGTACGCCCGCCAGGCGCGCTGCTCGTCCGCGTCGAGCCACCGGGGGCTGTTCATGCTCTCCAGGCTATCCGGAATCAATGACTCGTCATGTATGTTGTGAGGCACCAGTAGATGACACATCATCTACATGGCGACGAGGAAAGGGCATCCCATGACCACGACCAGGCCGACCCCTCGTGTGGACGTCCGCCGGGCGGCCGAGCGCTTCGCCACCCGCATCTCCTGGCTGGATTCCAAGCACTCGTTCTCGTTCGGCGGCCACTACGACCCCGACAACACCCACCACGGGCTGCTGCTGGTCAACAACGACGACGTCGTCCACCCGGGCACCGGCTTCGAGACCCACCCGCACCGCGACATGGAGATCGTCACCTGGGTGCTCCAGGGCTCCCTGGTCCACCAGGACTCCGAGGGCCACTCGGGCGTCATCTACCCGGGCCTGGCCCAGCGCATGAGCGCCGGCACCGGCATCCTGCACTCCGAGAAGAACGACTCCTGGCGGCTGACCGGCGGCGACACTCACGACAAGCCGGTGCACTTCGTCCAGATGTGGGTGGTCCCCGACGAGCCCGGCATCACGCCCGGCTACGAGCAGCTGGAGATCGAGAACGAGCTGCTGGCCGGCGGCCTGGTGCCGGTCGCCAGCGGCATGGACAAGCACGCCGGCGAGGCGGCCATCCGGATCAAGAACCGGTACGCCGCGCTGTACGCCGCGCGTCTCCAGCCGGGCCAGAGCGTGGAGCTGCCCGAGGCGCCGTTCCTGCACCTGTTCGTACCCCGGGGGAGCGTCACCCTGGAAGGTGCGGGCACTCTGGAGACCGGCGACGCCGTACGATTCACCGCCACCGGCGGCCAGAAGGTCACCGCGACGGAGTCCGCCGAGATCCTGGTGTGGGAGATGCACGCGACGATCGCCGCCTGACGACGATCCCGGAATGAACGGTCCCGGAATGAACGGTCCCGGAACAGACGATTCCGGAATAGACGTCCCGGAAGAAGGAGAACCGATGCAGCAGTCAGAACCGCAGGTCGCCGACAACCCGGAGGCGAGCCGCTTCGAGATCACCGTGGACGGCGCCCTCGCCGGTTTCGCCGAATATCGGCTCAACGGGCCGAGGATCTCCTTCACCCACACCGAGATCGACCCGGCCTTCGGGGGCCGGGGCCTCGGCTCGACGCTGGTCAAGGCGGCACTCGACGCCGCCAGGGACGCCGGGCTGTCGGTCCTGCCGTTCTGCCCGTTCGTGCAGCGCTACATCGAGCGCCACCCGGACTACCTCGACCTGGTGCCCGCCGACCAGCGGGCCAGGTTCTCCCTGGACGGCGGGGAGGGATCGAAGTGAGCCCGGGGGAGCCGGCGCTGTACGGATGCACGGTGGCGGCCGAGGCGGAACCGGAGAGCGTGCTCCTGCCCGGCCACGACGTGCCGCTCGGCCGCTACACGACCGTGCGCCGGCTGCTCCCGCAGCGCCCGCGCCGGATGGTCGGCGCGTGGTGTTTCGTCGACCACTTCGGGCCCGACGACGTGAGCGGCCGGCCGGGCATGCAGGTGCCGCCGCATCCGCACACCGGCCTGCAGACGGTCACGTGGCTCGCGGAGGGCGAGATCCTGCACCGCGACAGCCTCGGCAACGTCCAGTCGATCGTGCCGGGTCAGCTCAACCTGATGACCGCCGCCCACGGCATCGCGCATTCGGAGCAGTCGCCGCCGGAGCACCCGCCGGGCATGCACGGCCTGCAGCTGTGGGTCGCGCTGCCGGAGGAGGCCCGGCACGGCGAGGCGCGGTTCGAGCACCACGCCGCGCTGCCCGTCCTGCGCGACGGCGACGTCACGGTGACCGTCGTGGTGGGCGAGGCCGGGCCGCTGCGCTCGCCCGCCATCGTGCACACCCCGCTGCTCGGGGCCGAGGTGCTGTTCGCGGGGCACGGAGAGCACCGGCTGCCGGTGGACCCGGCCTTCGAGACGGCGGTGCTGGCCATGTCGGGCACGGCCGGCGTCGCCGGGGTCGCGCTGAGCCCCGGCTCGCTGCTCTATCTCGGCCAGGGCCGTACGGAGATCACGATCGAGGCGGCCGGTCCGGCCCGGCTGTTCGTGCTGGGCGGCACGCCGTTCGAGGAGCCCCTGGTGATGTGGTGGAACTTCGTCGGCCGTTCGCACGAGGAGATCGCGCGGGCGCGCGACGACTGGATGCGGGGCGGCCGCTTCGGCGTCGTCCCGGGCGGGCAGGAGCCGCTGCCCGCCCCCGAGATGCCCACCGTGCGGCTGAAGGCCCGCGACCGGCACGGCCGCGTCCTCAGCTGACCGGCGAGCCCGCCCGCCTTCTGGTGAAGCAGGTCAGCACGGCCAGCGCGGAGACGGCGGTCATGCAGGCCAGCGCCCAGCGATAGCCGGTCACGAGCTGCTCGACCGCCGTGGACGAGACGTGGGACAGCGTTCCCGCGAAGACGGCGTCGTGCAGCCCGGCCGGCAGCGGCACCGTGATGATCGACAGGACCAGCGCGGTGCCGACCACCACCCCGGTGTTCTGCAGCATCAGGCGCATGGCGTTGACGATCCCCAGCCGGTGCGACGGCACCCCGTCGAGGATCGCGGTGGTGTTGGACGGCAGGAACATGCCCGAACCGACGCCGATCAGCACGAGGGCGGCCATGAGCGCCGCGGACGAGACGCCGGGGGAGATCAGGCACAGCAGGACGGCCAGGCCCGCCGTCGTCAGCGAGGTCGCGGCGACGGCCACCGTGCGCGGGCCGAGGCGGCGCAGCACGAAGCCCGCCCCGACCGACGCCGCCATCGCCGCGATCGAGAGCGGCAGCACCTTCAGCGCCGCGCGCACCGGGTCCTCCCCGCGTACGGCCTGGTAGAACAGCGACACGAGGAGCACCACCCCGACCCGGGCGGTCGAGTTGAGGAACGACGCCAGCGTCCCGAGGGCGAACGTGACGTCGCGGAACATCCGGATGTCCACGACGGGATGACGGGCCCGCAGCTCCCGCACGACGAACAGCGGCAGCGTCACGGCGAACACGACGAGCCCGGACACCACCATCGGATGTCCCCAGCCGAGCCGGGTCACCTCCGACAGCGCGAGCAGCAGGCCGCCGAGACAGGCGAGCACGAGCGCGTTGCCGGACAGGTCGAGCCCCCGGTCGCGGCCCTGCGGCGGTCCGGGACGCAGCGCCACCGCACCCCAGACCAGGCACGCGACGCCGAGGGGCACGTTGTACCAGAACACCCAGCGCCAGCCGAGATGCTCGGTGAACAGGCCGCCGAGCGACGGGCCCGCGAGCTGGGCGATGGAGAACGACGCGGTGTAGACGCCCATCCCCTCGCCGAGCCGCGACTTGGGGAAGGCGTCGGTCACCAGGGCGGCGCTGTTGGTCAGCAGCATGGCCCCGCCCGCCGCCTGCAGCACCCGCAGCGCCACGATGACCCACGCGCCCGGTGCGAGCCCGGCCAGCAGGCTGGCGACGGTGTAGGTGGCCAGGCCGCCGAGATACATCGCCCGCCGCCCGAACAGGTCGGCGAGCCGGCCGAACACGACCATGAGCACGGTCGTCGTGAGCTGGAAGGCGAGCAGGATCCAGCTCGCGGCATCCGCGCTCGCGTGCGTCTGCCGTACGACCTCGGGGAGCGCCACGTTGAGCGCGCTGCCGCCGAGCGCGGTCAGGACGCTGGCCATGCTCACGACCGACAGCGTCCGCCAGGCGCGGCGCAGCCGCTCCCGCTCGCCGGGGTCCGCCGCGATGGTCCGCGGCACGGCCGTCATCGTACGGCGAGCTGGATCATGACCGGCTCCTCCCTACCGAATTCTAGATTCCATTACTAGAATCACGTTCACACGCGGTCGGGTCAAGGTCGAGTCAAGGGAGCTGCGCATGGGCGGAATCGTGGAAGGCCGGGTCGTGATCGTCACCGGCGCCGCGCGGGGCATCGGGCGGGGACACGCGCTGGAGTTCGCGCGCCAGGGCGCCAAGGTCGTCGTCAACGACCTGGGCGCGGAGGTCGACGGCACCGGGTCGTCCACCGGCGCCGCGGGCGAGGTGGTCGAGGAGATCAGGGCCATGGGCGGCGAGGCCGTGGTCGACGGCGAGGACGTCTCCGACTTCGACGGCGCGCAGCGCATGATCAGGAGGGCCGTGGAGACCTTCGGCGACCTGCACGTCCTGGTCAACAACGCGGGCATCCTGCGCGACCGGATGCTCGTCAACATGACCGCCGACGAGTGGGACGCGGTCATCCGGGTGCACCTGCGCGGCACCTTCGCCCCGCTGCGGCACGCCGCCGCCTACTGGAGGTCCAGGGCCAAGGCCGGCGAGCCGGTGGACGCCCGGGTGATCAACACCACGTCGTCGTCCGGCATCTACGGCAACGCGGGCCAGGGCAACTACGGCGCGGCCAAGGCGGGGATCGCCTCGCTGACGATCATCGCGGCCAAGGAGCTGGCGCGTTATGGCGTGACGGTCAACGCGGTCGCGCCCGCCGCGCTCACCCGGATGACCGAGAACCTCATCCCGGGCGGGCGGCGGCCCGCCGAGGGCGGTTTCGACCCCGCGGCGCCGGACAACATCGCGCCGCTCGTGGTGTGGCTGGCGAGCGCGCAGTCGCGGGGGATCACGGGCCGGGTCTTCAACGTGCGCGGCGGGCACATCAGCGTGGCCGAGGGCTGGCACGCCGGGCCGGGGGTGGACAAGGACGCCCGGTGGGATCCGGCCGAGCTGGGCGAGGTGATCCCCGCCCTGGTCGACAAGGCCGCGCCGAACGCCCTCACCAGCGGGCGCATCCCCAGCGGGGAGGACTGACATGCCGCTCGACTACAGCCTGATCGGGGTGGAGAGCGCGCCGCACGAGCGGTCGTGGACGTCCGCCGACACCCTCCTGTACGCGCTGGGCGTCGGGGCGGGCACCGGCGAGCTCGCCTTCACCACGGAGAACTCGGCGGGCGTCCGGCAGCGGGTGCTGCCGACGTTCGCGGTCCTGGCCGCCCAGGCCCCCACGGGGCGGCGGCTCGGCGACTTCGACCCGGCCATGCTCGTGCACGCCGAGCAGGCGTTCGAGCTGCACCGCGAGCTGCCGCCCGCCGGTCGCGTACGGACCACCTCGACGGTGACCGGCATCTACGACAAGGGCTCGGGGGCGCTGGTGACGATCGAGGCCAGGGCGGCGGACGCCGAGAGCGGCGAGCCGCTGATCACGAGCCGCAGCTCGGTGTTCATCCGCGGCGAGGGCGGGTTCGGCGGCGACCGGGGTCCCCGCGACGAGTGGGCAGAGCCCGGCAGGCCGCCGGACCACACGGTGACCTACGAGACCCGCCAGGACCAGGCATTGCTCTACCGCCTGTCCGGAGACCGCAACCCGCTGCACTCCGACCCCGTCTTCGCCGCCCGCGCCGGCTTCCCCCGGCCGATCCTGCACGGGCTATGCACGTACGGGATCACCGGGCGGGCGCTGCTGCACGCGGTGGCGGGGTCGGATCCGGCGCGCTTCGCGGCCATGTCGGGGCGGTTCAGCAAGCCGGTCTTCCCGGGCGAGACGCTGACGGTGTCGATCTGGGTGGACGGCCTGACCGCGTCGTTCCGTACGGCGAAGGAGGACGGCACGGTGGTCATCGACCGGGGCAGGGCGGCCTTCCGCCCCGCCTGACGAGGCGCGTCGCGCGAGGCGTCGGAGGGGCCTGCCGGGTCAGCCGAGCGCGGCCTCGGCGTCGCCCACGGCGTCGGTGGCGGCGTCGTGGGTGGCCAGGGGGTCGCCGAAGCGGCGGATCAGCGCGATCGCCGCCTCGACGACCTCCTGGGCCTCCTCCTCGGTCTCGCTCGTCGCGACCTCGCGGCCCGCCTCGCCGATCACGCTGGTGAGCACCGAGACGGTGAGGCGGTCGGTCGGCGTGTTCGCCGCGCCGAGCAGGACGGCGTTCTGCCTGACCCACTCCCGGCCGCGGGTGCGCCGCATCAGCTCGAACCCCGGCGGGCCGTCGCCGTCCATGAACAGCCGGGCCAGGTCGCGCCGCTGCCACGACCCTTCGAGGAACGCCCTGGCCCCGGCGATGAACAGCTCGACGGGATCCTTCACGCCCGCCTGCTTGGCCGCGGCGACGCTGGCGGCGGCGGCCTCCTCGTGGGCGGCCTGGTGCTCCTCATACAGCGCGAGGAACAGCTCGGTCTTGCCCCCGAAGTGGTGATAGAGGCTGCCGACGCTGGAGCCCGCGCGCTCGACGACGTCCGCGACGTTGGCGTCGGCGAAGCCGTGCTCGGAGAAGACATCACGGGCGGCCTGAAGCATGCTCTTTCGCGTCTGGGCGGTGCGGCTCCACTCCCACGAGCCGCTCTTGCCGCCGGGCTTGCGTGCCATCTGGGGCTCCTTGTTTCCGGGGACGGCGTGTCCGCGGTCGGCGCGTTTTCCAGGGACGAGGCCATCGTAGCCGGTCTAATTCTAGAAACTGATTCCAGACCTCTTGACACCCCTCCGGCGGGGAACCAGGCTGGAACCGATTCCTAGAGAGAAATTCTAGAAAAGAGTCGCGTCGATGGACTTCTCCCTGAGCCCAGAGGAACTGCAGATCCGTGACACCATCCGCGCGTTCGTGGAGCGGGAGATCATGCCGCTCGAACCCGAGGTGCTGCGCAGCGAGCGCGCCGGCGGCCCCGGGCTCGATCCCGGGGTCCTGCGCGACCTGCGGCTCAAGGCGAAGAAGATGGGCTTCTGGGGCATCAACACCCCCGAGGAGTACGGCGGAGCCGCCCTGGGCCCGGTCATGTCCGCGATCATCGCCATGGAGATGGGGCGGACGTTCGTGCCGTTCAGCTTCGGCGGGTCGGCCGACAACATCCTCTACGCCGGCACCGAGGAGCAGAAGCGGCGCTACCTCATCCCGACCATCGAAGGCGAACGGCGTTCCTGCTTCGCCATCACCGAGCCGGGTGCGGGCTCGGACGCCCGCAACATCCGTACGCGTGCCGTCAAGGACGGCGGCGACTGGGTCATCAACGGCGAGAAGACCTTCATCACCGGCGGCAACGAGGCCGACTTCGTGATGGTGTTCGCGGTGACCGACCCCGACAAGGGCGCCAACGGCGGCGTCACCTGCTTCCTGGCCGACCGCGACATGGGCTGGAAGTCCGAGCCGATCCCGACGATGGGGCAGTGGGGCCCGGCCTCGCTGGTCTTCGAGGACGTCAGGGTGCCGGAGGAGAACATCCTCGGCGAGCTCGGCAGGGGCTTCGAGCTGGCGATGCAGTGGATCGGCCAGGGCCGCTACATGATCCCCGCGCGGGCGGTCGGCTCGGCCGAGCGCATGCTCCAGATGGCGATCGACTACGCCAAGATCCGCGTGTCGATGGGCAAGCCGATCGCCGAATATCAGGCGATCCAGTGGATGATCGCCGACTCGCAGGTGGAGATCGAGGCGGCCAAGTGGCTCACCCTGCACGCCGCCTGGCGCGTGCAGCAGGGCATGGACGCCCGGCACGCCTCCTCGATCGCCAAGCTGAACGGCGCCGTCATGGCCAACGAGGTCGTCGACCGCGTGCTGCAGATCCACGGCGGCATGGGCTACACCAAGGAGCTGCCCATCGAGCGGTGGTATCGCGAGCTGCGCCTGTTGCGGATCTTCGAGGGCACCGACGAGATCCAGCGCCGGACGATCGCCCGCAACCTGCTCAGGGGCCACGCCCGCCTCGGCACGATCGGGGAATGAGGATGCCGGTAGGAGAGCTGTTCAACCCCCGGTCGATCGCCCTGGTCGGGGCGACGGACAAGTCCGGCTGGTCGATCAGCACGCTGACCAACCTCCGTACGCACGGCTTCCGCGGGCCCGTCCACCTGGTCAACCCGCGCGGCGGCGTCGTGCACGGCGAGCAGGCCCATCGCAGCCTGTCCGGCATCCCCGGCCAGGTCGACCTCGCGTACGTGATGGTGCCGACGACGGCCGTGCTGTCCGTGCTCCGCGAGGGAGCCAAGCTCGGCATCCGCCACTACGTGATCCTCACGGCGGGCTTCGGCGAGACCGGCCCGGAGGGCGCCGCCCTGGAGGTGGAGGTCGTCGACTTCGCCAGGGAGAACGACCTCACCGTGCTCGGCCCCAACGGCAACGGCTTCATCAACGCCGCCGCCGACGTCACGCCGTACGGCCTGCCGATCCCGTCGCCGCTGCTGCGCGGGCCGGTGGGGGTGGTGCTGCAGAGCGGCGCGCTGGCCAGCTCGGTGCTCGGCTTCGCCCAGGCCCGCAACGTCGGGATCAGCCTGCTCACCTCGATGGGCAACGAGTCGCTCGTCACCGTCACCGACGTGATCGACTACCTGGTGGACGACCCGGCGACCAAGGCCATCGCGCTGTTCCTCGAATCGGTCCGCGACCCGGCGGCGTTCTCCCGGGCGGCGCGCCGGGCGCTGCTCGCGGGCAAGCCGATCGTCGCGCTGAAGATCGGCCGCAGCCGGCTCGCCTCCCGCACCGCCCAGGCCCACACCGGCGCGCTCGTGGGCGACGACAACGTGATCGACGCGGCGTTCCGGCAGCTCGGGGTGGTGCGGGTGCGGTCGCTTGAGGACCTCATCATCACCGCGGGCCTGCTGGCCGAGGTGGGCCCGCTGCCGGGCCCGCGGATCGGCGTCGTCACGCCGTCAGGCGGCGCGTCGGAGATCATCGCCGACCGGGCCGAGGACGAGGGGCTGGAGCTGCCGGCGTTCGCCCCGGAGACCGTCGCGCGGCTGCGGGAGATCGTGCCCGCCTTCGGCACCGTGCAGAACCCCCTCGACGTCACCGGCTACGTGCTCATCGACCGCACGCTGCTCGGCCGCGCGCTGGAGGCCGTCACCGCCGACCCCGGCGTGGACGCGGTCATGCTGCTGTCGGACCTCCCGCGCGTCGCGCCGCCCGACCCCGCGCCTGTGTACGCCACCTACTCGGCCAGCGCCAAGCGGATGGCCGAGGCGCCGATGCCGGTCGTCGTCGTGAGCAACGTGCTGACCGACGTCACCGAGTTCGGCCGCGACGTCCAGCGGCAGGCGGGGTTCCCGTACGTCGCGGGCGGCATCGAGCACGGCATGCACGCCATCGGCGCGGCCGTCCGATGGGGGAGGGCCTACCGCGCCGCCGTATCGGCCGGCGGCGCCGCTCCAGGGAGAGCCGCGGTGAACGCGCCGGCGATCGAGGCGGCGATCGAGGCGGGGACGGGGGTGTGGACCGAGCACCGGGCCGCCGCCCTGCTGGCGTCCGCCGGGATCCCGGTCGTGCCCGGCGAGCTGGTGCACGACGAGGAGTCGGCGGTGGCGGCGGCGGTCGGGTTCGGCTACCCGGTCGTTCTCAAGGCCGCCGCAGAAGGCCTGGGGCACAAGAGCGACATCGGCGGGGTCCGGCTGGGCCTGTCCGGCGCGCGGGACGTCGAGCGGGCCTACCGCGAGGTCGTGGCCGCCGCCGCGGCGGTCCCCGGCGCCGGCCGGGTGGGCGCGCTCGTCCAGCCGCAGCGCGGCGGCGGCGTGGAACTGCTGGTCGGCGTCGTACGCGACCCGGCGTGGGGGCTCACCCTGGCCGTCGGCCTGGGTGGGATCTGGGTCGAGGCGCTGCGTGACACGGCGCTGCGCGTGCTGCCGGTGGACGCGGCCGAGGTGCGGTGGGCGCTCGGCGAGCTGCGCGGCGCCGCGCTGCTGCGGGGCGCCCGAGGCGCGGAGCCCGCCGACCTCGACGCCGTCGCCGAGGTCGTGGCCCGCGTCGCCGCCCTCGCCGAGAGCCTCGGCGAGGGCCTGGAGTCGCTGGAGATCAACCCCCTGCTCGTGCGCGGCTCCCACGTGGAGGCCCTCGACGCGCTCGTCGCCTGGCGCGACCGGCCGGGCCGCTGACCTCGAGACTGACCCCGTAGTACGCCTGTGCGCGGCCGGCCCGCCGCGCACAGGCGGCTCGCCCGGCCGCGCGGGCCCGTGAGGTGTTTCAGGAACGGGAATCGAGTGGGCGAACGGCGTTGACGTAGTACAGCACCGGTCCCACGGTGCCCGTGCTCTCGACGCGAAGGCCGGCGGCGGGAACCAGACCGGCGAGCAGTTCCGGCATGGTGGGCCGCATGGCGGGACCGGCCAGCACGGCCGCGAGGCGGGCGGCGAGGGGGTTGGCCGGCGGACGGAACTCGGCGATCAGCACCTGTCCGCCCGGCCGCAGGACGCGGAACATCTCCTTCACGGCGGTGCCGCGGGCGGAGACGGGCATGTGGTGAACGGCGAAACTGGAAACCACGATGTCGAACGAGGCGTCGGGGAAAGGCATCGCCTGCCCCTCGCCCACCTCATAAGAGCAGTTGCCGGGTGAACGCCGACGGGCGTGGGCGATCATCGCCGGCGACGGGTCGAGGCCGGTCACCCGCCCTTCGCGCCCCACGAGCGGAGCCAGCATCCGGGTCAGATAGCCGGTGCCGCATCCGACGTCCAGGATCTGATGGCCCGTCCCGGCGCCCGACAGCGCGGCCAGACGCGTGAAAACGCTGCGGCGGCGTCCGAGGAAGCCGATTTCGGCCAAGACGTCGTATCCCCGCGGGTAATCGATCGTGCCGCCCCCGTCACCGTGTTTCGAGTGACCGTGCAGGAGCTTTCCTGCGCTCAATGGGATTCTCCTCCTTGTTTCGAAACAATGTGTTCGGTTATAAATGATCGATTCGTGGCCGTGAGGCGGTCAACAAGCAGATTCGGCAGGCTGTGCCGTACGGGACAGGGGTGGGAAGGTGTCCGGGAACCCGCGGCGGGAGAGCTCCGACCGCCGGGTGCGGCGCACCCGGCGGGCCGTTCAACAGGCGCTGACCGAGCTGATCCTGGAGAAGGGCTATGAGACGGTGACGGTCACGGACCTGATCAACCGCGCCAACGTCGGCCGCTCGACCTTCTACGCGCACTTCACCGACAAGCAGGATGTGCTGTTCAGCAACCTGGACGAACTCTCCGGCCTCCTCCATCTCGCTCCCGCGTCCCGGCCGGGCACGTTGTTCGCCTTCAGCCTGCCGATGTTCGAGCACCTTCAGGAGCAGCGCCGCCTCGTACGAGCACTGCTCGGACGGCGTGGGGGCAGCGTCGTGATGGCGCGCGGAGAGCAGATCATGGCCGCGGTCGTCCGTGACGAACTGCTGGCGGGGCTGCCCGCAGGCAGCACACCGCCGGCATCGCTCGATCTGATGGTCACCTGCGTCGTCGGAGCGTTCATGGCACTGTTGCGCAAGTGGGCCGACGGCGAACTCACCGCCACGCCCGCCGAGATGGACGCGGCGTTCCGAGCGGTGGTGACGCCGGGCGTGGAAGAGGCGTTGGCCGCGAGTCCGCAAGGTCGCCGGTCCGCGCCGAGCTGACGCGCCCGGATCGAGTGGGGCGCTCGTGGCTCCGCGCTACTGCAGGGCGCTCGTGGCGCCGGGTCCACCGATCTCGACGCCATCGCGGAGGTCGTGGCCCGCGTCGCCGAGCAGCAGCGCGGCGACCGCCTCCGGGGCCTCGTGCATCGCGTCGTGGCCGGTCGGGAGGTCGTGGACCTGCCACTCGGGATCGGCGTGGAGCCGGGCGCGGAGCCCGGCGAAGGGCGTCCGGTCCTCCCACCCGGAGCAGTAGACGAACTCCCTGCGGGGGACCCGGGCGAGCGCGCCCGTGAGCCGGATCGCCTGCAGGAACGAGGCGAGGGGATGAGGACGGCGGCGGGGATCGCCGCCGTCCGGCGGACGCACGGCGTAGCCGGTGCTCGCGGCGCCGGCCGCGATCACTTCCCGGAAGTACTCGTTCGCCGACGACCACCACGACTCGCCGTCGCGCGGGACGAAGGCGTCGAGATGCACCAGCCGGGAGATCCGCCCGTCGGCGCGATCGGCGGCGGCGGCGATCACCATCCCGGCATAGCTGTGGCCGACCAGCGTCGCGCTGGTGATGCGGGCACGATCGAGGAGCCGCAACACGTCGCCGGCGTGCGTGTCGAGGTTGGCGGTCGCGACCGTCGCGGTGTCGTCGTCCGGCCGCAGACCGGTCAGGGTCAGGGCGTGAACGGTATGACCGGCGCCCTCCAGCAGCGGAACCACCGCCTCATACGCCCAGGAGCCCTTCCAACCGCCGGGCACAAGAACGAACGTCGCCATGTGTCTCTCCTTCTCTCTCGCTCCGCGGCGCAGAGGCGCGCGGCATCGCCTTGAGGAAGTGTCACGAGATCACGGCATGGCCGGCCACCGATACGATGCCACCCGATGCCCGTTCCCCGCCAACCTCGCCCCGTCGCCGGTGTGACCTCGCATATCTGGCCCTCGGGAGGGCGTCACCTGTGGGCGTCCGGTGAGACAAGCGGGGTGCAGTCGCACGCACGCGGGCACCTGGTGTACGCGGCGAGCGGCGTCCTGGCGGTCCACACCGAGCGCGGCACGTCGATCGTTCCCGCCAACCGGGTCGCCTGGACCCCGGCCGGGTTCACGCACTACCACCGCGCCCACGGCGACACCGACATGCGGATCGTCTTTCTCGCGCCGTCCCTCGCCCGGCTCATACCGGAGCATCCCGCCGTGTTCCTGGCCTCCGGCCTCGCCCGCGAGGTCCTGCTCGCCCTGACCGGCCCCCGCAACTACGGCGACGCCGCGCCTGCCTACAGCCGCTCCGCGCGCCTTCGCCTCCTTCGCGTCCTGGTCGACGAACTCCGCGAGGCACACGAACAGCCACTGCACCTGCCGGAGCCGCGGGACGACCGGCTGCAGGCCATCGCCTGGATGCTGCGGGAGAATCCGGCGGACAACGCCTCACTGGCCCAGCTCGGGAAGACGATCGGAGCGAGCACGCGCACCCTCAGCCGGCTGTTCCGCAACGAACTCGGCATGACCTTCTACGAGTGGCGCACGCAGCTACGCGTCCATCACGCGCTCGTGCTCCTCGCCGACGGCCACGACGTCACCCGGATCGCGTACGCCTGCGGATGGGCCAACCCCAGCGGCTTCATCGCGGCGTTCACCGACATCATCGGAACGACCCCGGGCCGTTACCGAAGTGGTCACCAGGTCACCGTTCCGGCGCGCGTGAAAAGCACGATTAACGACGTCGAGTAATGTCCTTCGTCACGCGGGCGGCGGTGAAACTTTCAGCGCGGCCGGTCGAAGTGGCGAACGTACGTATGGCAGAGCCGAGGCGCCGCGAATATGCCCCGGGAATTGTTTGACAGCGAATTTCGAGCGGCTCACGATCACATCGAAATCGGTTGTCACGGAACGCCGCCCTGAGGGGGATCGATGCGTTTTCTGCGGGCTTCGTCGGGGATCGGTATCGCCGGGCTTCTCCTGGCCACGGTGTTGACGGGGCCCGCCCAGGGGGCGCCCACGGACGTGCCGGCCGGGTACGACTGTGCGGTGACCTACGCCAGCCTGGGATGGGTCACCGGGTTCACGACCAGAGTGACGATCACCAACACCGGGACCCGGGCGTTCAGCCCCTGGATCCTGCAGTTCGTCTTCCCCGGCGGCCAGACGCTCATTCAGGGGTGGAATGCGACCTTCTCGCAGACTCCACCGAGCGTTCAGGCCGCTTCGAGCTGGCAGCCGAGCATCGATCCCGGCACGAGCTTCTATATCGGTTTCAACGCCTACGGGGCCGACGAACACCCCAGCGGCTTCACGCTCAACGGCGTTCCCTGCACGGTGACCTTCGAGCCTTACTGAGGCGGCGCCGTCCGGGGCGGCCTTCCGCCGTCAGGCCGAACCCGGGCCGGGGAGGAGGTCGACGTCGCCGGCGTGCATCGGCTCTCCGCAGTGACTGCAGCGGGGGTCGACGTGGGCGATCTGCCCGCAGGCGTGGTGACGGTAAAGGACGGGAGGCCCGGCCTCACCGGCCAGCCAGCGGTCACCCCACCGGGCCATCACCATGAGCATCTCGACGAGATCGGCGCCCTTGTCGGTGAGGTGGTACTCGTAGCGAGGGCGGGCGTCGTAGGGCCGCCGCTCGAGCACGCCCTGTTCGACCAGGTGGTTGAGCCGCTCGGTGAGCACCTTGCGGGAGATCCCCAGGTCGGCCTGGATGTGGTCGAAGCGGCGCACCCCGGCCCACACGTCGCGCAGGATCAGCGGCGACCAGGGCTCGCCGATCACGTCCAAGGTGCGCGCGATGGAACACGCCATGTCCCCGAACTGCGTTCGCTGCATGGCGGCAGTCTATCAACCGGGGTTCCCTCAAGGAACTTGAGGTGTTACCTTTGGGGTCTCTTCAAGAGACTTCGAAAGGAATCCCATGACCTTCGTCAGGCGCTTCGACCACGTCGGCATCACCGTCGCCGATCTCGATGCCGTGACGGCGTTCTTCGTCGGCCTCGGCCTGGAGGCCGATCCGAAGATGGCGGTCGAAGGTGAGTTCCTCGACACGGTGATCGGCATGAGCGGCGCCCGCACCGAGATCGTCATGCTGCGAGCGCCCGGGGGAGGCACGACGCTGGAGCTGTCGAGCTTCACACGGCCGGACCACCTCCCGGGTTCGCCCGCCGCGCCGGCCAACGAGCTTGGCCTGCGCAACGTCGCCGTCGCTGGCCGAGCGCATCGAGAAGTAGGAGACAGCATGAGCACGACCGTGACCGACGAACAGATCCGGGCTCTGGCCGCCACCGCGAAGCCGTACAGCCTGGCGCTCCTTCGGTGGGGGCCGGAACGGACCATGGACGGCGCGGACGCCATCGAACTCGAACACCAGCGGCGCATGGTGTCGCTGCGCGCCGAGGGGGTGATCGCGATCCTGTGCCCGGTCGCCTCCGACACCGTGGCCGGCGTCGCGATCATGACCGTGCCGGCCGAGGAAGCCGCGGAGATCATGGCCGGGGACCCCTGCGTCCGAGCTGGAATGATGCGCTGCGAGGTCCACCCCTGCCACGGCTTCCCCGGAGACACCCTCCCCGGATGAGGATGCCGCCGAGCGGGTTCAGAACTGTAGTTCGGCCCAGTCGACGGTGATGGGGATCGGGTTGCTCACGACAGGAGCCTCCCCGGGCTCGTCCTTCATGAGGGTGCCGATGTGCTTGTAGAGCATCGCCGCCCGGTCCAGCCGATAGCGTTCGATCGCCGATATGCCGGTGCCGTCGATACGGACGATCCAGTAGTGCGGGATGCCGGCCTTGGCATACTCACCGAGCTTGTCCGTCGTGTCCTGGGTCTCCGATCCCGGAGACACGATCTCCACGACAAGCAGCGCGTGCTCGGCGCGCAGACGCTCGCCCCGCTCTCGGTCGAGGCACCGGTAGAGCGCGACATCGGGCCTGCGGTTGAGCAACGGCACGTCCCTCAGGCGCAGATCCACGTCGTTGTTGACAGTGAGGCACTCATGCCCCTTGCTCATGGCGGCACGGGCATGTCGCTCCAGCAGGTTCGCCAGTCGCCTGCCGGCGGTCTGGTGATCAGGTGTGGGAGCCGCGCAGTAGACCACGTAGCCGTCGACGATCTCGATGGCCTTGGCGATCTCCTCGGGGAGCGCGTCGTACTCCTCCGCCGTGACGCGGGCGGGTTGAGGGCGAATGCTGAGAAGCCAACTGTCATCCGGCAGAGCTGTCATCCAGCTTCTCCTCGTCACTGTCCACTCGACGGAGCCAAGCCTACGGTCTGACGTGCCGAAGCGCCGCCGACGGAGCGGTCAGAGGGTCGGAGACGGCTGCAATCCGAAGGGGCCGTGCCACTCGGCCTCGTTGTCCCAGCTGTCCAGGCCCCAGGCCGAGCGCGCTTCGCTCGTCAGTCTCCACGCCAGCTCCGTGTTCGTGCCGAGGGCCGAGCGAGCGGACGCCAGCATGTCGAACAGGCACTGCCCGTGTGAGTCGTCGGCGGCGGATCTCACCCGGTCCTCGTCGAGGCGTTCGTTGAACACGTCTTCCAACGTCATCGACAGGTAGAGGAAGGCGATCAGTTCCCGGCGCAGGAGATCGGCTTCCGAATCTGGCTTCCGCTGATTTTTTGGCCATGCGGCCCGGACGTCATGGAGCAGGTCGGACAGCTCCTTCTCGGCGTAATATCCGACTTTGACCCTGTGGAGCACGTGAAGCAGCGCGGTGTCATTCCTGATCGCCTCGATCTGGCTCAGTGCTCCCGTCTTCCGCCGGACGTCGTCTCTGACCAGACGTCTCACGATCGAATCGAACTCGTCGGGCTTCCCGTGCTCCGTGGCCGATCGGATGACGTGCCGAGCCGAACGAATAAGATCACGGGCCAACCCGCCGGAGAGCGCATGGCACAGCGCCACGTACGGCTCCGACAGACCGATCACCCGCCTGTAGAGCATGCGCCGTGACTCCCGATAGCTGAGCAGCTCCACTCGCAGAATCTCGTCGAAAGAGCTGTCGAAAGCGTCGCGAAGACGTATGCCCCTGCGTTCGAACGCCGTCAACGCGTCATCGGACACGGTTATGAGGAAGTAGACCCCGGGGACCCCGAAGATGCTTTTGATCTCGTTGAGGAACTTCTCCCCCTGATCGGCGGAGGAGATCTTGTCGAGTTCGTCAATGCCGATCAGGACACGGCCTCCCTGTCTCCGTGCATGTGCGGACGTCATGCTCGCGAACACGCGGAACAGGCGAACGATCTCGGGATATCCCAGGGGCTGCTCCGCCCGGGAGACGCCGCGCGATCTCTGCCCGTCGAGACCCAGGCCCAGCTTCGTCCCGAGGCTCGCCTTCAGGGTCCCGGACCACGATTCGGTGTGCGTCTGGAGATATCGGATCCGGGCGAGATTTCGTAGCGCGGCCCTCCGCAGCCGCCGGTCCGCGCGGTGCCTCCACCACCGTTTCACGAGATCGAGCCCGAAGCTGCCGTAGTAAAGCAGCAGGACGGAGCCCCCGACCACGATCGCGCCGGCCGACAGCGTCTGGAGCGCCGGCGATCCGGAAAAATTGTGCAGCCCGAACCAGACCATGCCGCCGAATATCGCGTTCACAGGGATGCCGAACACGATCAATATGAACAGCTGTCCCGGTGAAAGCGAGCCTCGCCGTCTCCGCTTGACCTTGACGACGACGGACCGGCATAGTGCCGCGAACATGTGAAGCACGAAATCGCGTGCCAGGTAGTCGACGGGCGCCGACACCAGGCAGCAGATATCCGCAGAGGAGGCGTGCCGTCGAGGGGCGCAATAGAGCCCCAGCAACGACGACTTCCCCGACCCGCGCGGCCCGGCTATGCCGATGCTCCCGCCGGTGAGCTGGCGGATGAGCTCGCCCACCTCCCGTTCGACGGGCGTCGGGACGTAATACAGCGTGCTGTGCAGATCCCCGAGGCCGGGACTGGCCTTGACGGCGAAACGCCGGCTCAGCCTGTCGACGCGCGCCTGGTTCAACGCCAGACGGAGAGTGGGAACGACCAGGTCGCGCTCGACGATGGTGGACAGAAGTGCTTCCCGTTTCGAGGTGTAGTCCTTGCGATGCCGTTTGCCGGTGACGACGAACAGGAATCGCTGCCCGGTCATCGTCTTGCGTACGCGCAGATGAATCGCGACGAGTGCGGCGGCCAGCAGCATCAGGCCGCCGACGAACCGGAGCGCGCCGAGGACGTCGAACAGGCCGCCTGCCAGCAGGCCGATCGAAAGGATCACGCCGCCCGCGCTGCCTCCATAGGCGGCCAGCCGGGGCAGAACGCGGTTCCACATGTCGTCCGCGGCGTCCCGCCTGGCGGTGCTGAGAGCCGCTTGATAGTCACCGAGTGCTCTGCAAAACCGGTCGTACTCGTCCGGGGCTTCACATGGAATCTGCTCGAGCATGCCGGAGGCGATCTCGAACAGCTGATCTTCCTCGACGCCGACGTCTGCCATCGAGTTCCGGATCTCCTCCCGGATCAGCTCCTTCTCCAGGAGCCGCCGGAGTCTCGGCCGGAGCGCTCTGTCCGGAGGAATCTCTTCTTCTCCGAGAATGTCAGCGATCGCCTCGACGAAATCTTCGAGCCGCCGCTGAATGCTCATCTGCTGCTCCTGTGCCTTCCGGGCTCCCCGGAAGGTTCGGCCGGCCGGACGTCAACTCCCCCGACAGGTAGTCGCCGGGTGGGCGTCGGCCATTACAGCGGCGTACGCCGCCGTCGGCCCTCCGGCGGATCGCCGGAGGGCCATAAGTCAGGGGCGGTGGCTGGACAGGACGAGGGTGGCGGCGGAGGCGAACATGCCGCCGTTGCCGAGGACGACGCTGACCTCGACGTCCGGCACCTGGGCGGCGGCCTCGCCGCGCAGTTGCCGTACGGACTCCTGGATGGCGAACATCCCGTACATGCCGGTGTGGGTGTAGGAGAGACCGCCGCCGTTGGTGTTGAGCGGCAGGCGCCCGCCGGGGGAGGTGTGGCCCTCGGCGATGAACGGCCCCGCCTCGCCGCGCTTGACGAAGCCGAGGTCCTCCAGGCCGTAGATGGGCACGTGCGCGAAGGCGTCGTAGATCATCAGGTGGTCCACGTCGTCGTGCGATATGCCCGCCTCGGCGAAGGCGGCCTCGCCGGAGCGCCGGAAGGCGGCCGAGGTGGTGAAGTCCTCCATCTGGGAGATGATCGGCGACTCGGCCGACTCGCCGGAGCCGAGCAGGTGGACCGGAGACCTGCGGGCGCGCTCCTCGGTCGTCACGATCAGCGCGCCGCCGCCGTCCGTGACGAGGCAGCATTCCAGCAGGTGGAAGGGGTAGGCGACCATCCGGGAGGCGAGCACGTCCTCGACGGTGATCAGGTCCTGATACATGGCCCGGGGGTTGCGGTGCGCCCACCGGCGCTGCGCGACCGCGACCTCCGCGAGCTGCTCGTGCGTGAGCCCGGTCTCCTTCATGTAGCGCAGCGCCGTCAGCGTGAACATGGTGGGCGGGCCGAGCACGCCGTACGGCAGCTCGAACTGGCCGATCAGCGAGTCGGGGCCGAGGGCCGGCCGGGGCGCGCCGACCCGCGACCGCCCCGACTCGCCGTGCGTGATGAGCACGGTGGTGCACAGCCCGGCCCGGATGGCCGCCGCGGCGTGCCGTACGTGGAAGAGGAAGGACGAGCCGCCCACCCCGGTGCCGTCGAGCCAGGCCGGGGCGATCCCGAGCGCGTGGGCGATCTGGATCGGGCCGGGCACGCCGACGGTGGCGACGCCGTCGATGTCGTCCTTGGTCATCCCGGCGTCGGCGAGCGCATTGCGCGCGGCCTGGAGGTGGAGCTGCGTGGTGGACATGTGGGGCAGCTTGCCGAGCTCGTCGGTCTCGGCCGCGCCCGCGATGACGATGTTCATCGGGCGGAACCTCCGGCGGGCTCTCCGGCGGGCTCGAAGAGGGGTACGTACACGTCGCCGCGCTGTTCGAACACCACGCGCAGCTCCATGTCGAGGGGCAGGTTCTCCGGGGTGATCTCGACGCCCACGATGTTGGTCATCATCCGCACGCCCTCCTCCAGCTCCACGACCGCGATGGCGTACGGCCCGTCCTGCTCGAAGCCGGGAGCGGGGCGGTGGCTGATCACGTACGAGTAGAGGGTGGCCCTGCCGCCGGCCGTCACCCAGGTGACGTCGTCGGAGCCGCAGTGCGGGCAGGCG
This sequence comes from Microbispora hainanensis, assembly GCF_006874475.1. Taxonomy (GTDB): domain Bacteria; phylum Actinomycetota; class Actinomycetes; order Streptosporangiales; family Streptosporangiaceae; genus Microbispora; species Microbispora hainanensis. The sequence goes on along the minus strand of NZ_VIRM01000008.1, from coordinate 125,372 downwards.
GGCCGTGGATAGAAGTAGTGCCGCGAGCAGGCGCGGCAGCGCTGGATCCGCAGCTCTCCCTCCGCCGTGCCGTCCCAGAACGGCTGGGTGTCCGGTGTCGGCTTCGGGACGGGTTTGTGCGATGCGGTCATCGTTCTCCTACGAGGCGGAGGAAGTCTTAGAGTCGGATTCTAGAACTCCAATCTAGAGATGGCGAGGGTCCGTTGTCACGGGCTGGGGACGCCGTTGCCGCGCCGGCCGCGACCGGCCAGCACGTCGTCGAGCGACGGCACCGGCTCGGGCTTGCGCGGCCCGCGCTGGGCGAGCTGGACCAGGACGCCGTGCGCCTCCTTCGGGTGGAGGAAGACCTCGCGCCAGCGGGGTTCGGCGAGGTTGAGGCCGAACAGCCGATAGCCGCGCTCGCGCAGCGCCGCCACGGCGGCCTCGATGTCGGTGACGTGGAAGTTGAGGTGGTGCACCCCGCCTCTGCCGCGCGTGAGAGCGAAGAAGCTGTCGAAGAACGTGGACCCGGCCAGCGGCTCCATCAGCTCGATCTTGCTCCCGTTGGCGTACCCGAGCTGGAGCGTCCGGTAGCCGTTCACCACGTTGTCGCCCCCGCCGAGGTAGGCGCCTCCCAGCAGGTCGCGGTAGATCGGCAGCAGGTCCCTGATGCGCGGCGCGGCGACGGCCGTGTGGTCGAAGGCCGCGTCCAGTCCGGCCAGCTCCTCGGCGATGTCCACCCGTCCTCCTTCGATCGAAATCCTAGAATCTCATTCTAGTCATCCGATGCCAAAGAGACACATCCTCACAGCCCCTTGACTCCGGGCGTGAGGTGGCGGAGCATTCGTGGAAATGAATTCTAGAGCTTACTTCTAGAACTCATCGCTGGGACGGGGGCTGACGAGAAAGGCGTGTCAATGGGCCTGTCCTACGTACGCGAGCTCGACGAGTACCCCACAGGTGCGCGTCGTATGAAGATCCTCACGATGGCCGTGCTGGCCGTCCTCATCGGCTCCTATGAGGCGCAGATCGCCCCCGTGGTCCCGCTGCTCCTCAAGGACCTCGACATGTCCCTCGCGACGTACGGCGCGGTGTCCGGGGCGGCGGCGCTCGCGGGGGCCATCGCGTCGGCGCTCGGCGGCAGGCTCACCGACCGGCTCGGCCGGGTGCGCCTGCTGGTCCCGCTGATGCTGCTGACCGCCGTGTGCTGCTTCGCCATGACGCTCGTCCACAGCCCACGCGACCTGCTGATCGCCAGGATCGTGCTGGCCTTCGTCGACGGAGTGGCGATGGCGAGCACGGCTCCGCTGGTCCGCGACTTCTCGCCGCGCCTCGGCAGGGCCCAGGCGTTCGGCTTCTGGACCTGGGGTCCGGTGGGGGCCAACTTCCTCGCCGCCGCCGTCGCGGGCTGGACGTTGCCGATCTTCAATGACTCCTGGCGGTCGCAGTTCGTCATCATGGGCTGCTTCTCGCTGGTCATCTCGATCGTCATCGCCTTCAACATCGCCGACCTGTCACCCGAGCTGCGCGCGCAGATCCAGCACACCGAGCGCCAGGCCAGGGACGTCGTCGACCTGACCAGGCCGGCCAAGGTCTCCTCGCTGTTCGTACGGCCCAACATCTGGGCCCACGTGATCGGCATCTCGCTGTGGCTGGTGCTCTACATCACGCTCACGCTCTTCGGTCAGACCATGCTGGTCGGCGCTCTGGGCATCACGGCGGCCGAGGCGTCCACGATCATGGCCTGCTTCTGGAGCCTCAACCTGATCACGCTGATCGTCGCCGGCCGCGTCTCCGACCGCACCCAGCTCCGCAAGCCGATCACGCTCGCCGGCACCGTCGCGGCCGTGCTGGTCACCGCCTATCTGGCGTACATCCTCGGCGGCGAAGGCGTCTCCAGCGGCGCGCTCATGATCGTCGGTGCGCTGCTCGGCGGCTCGCTCGGCGTGGCGTACGCCCCCTGGATGGCCAACTACTCGGAGGACGCCGAGGACGTCGACCCTCGGCTGCAGGGCACGGCGTGGGGCCTGTTCGGCTTCCTCACGAAGGCGATCGCCGTGGTCGGCCTGCTGGTCATCCCGCGCGTGGTCGAGGCCACGAGCTGGCAGACCTGGCTGGTGGTCTCGCTGGTGTGCCTGGCGCTGTTCGCGCCCGCCGTCTTCCTGTTCCACGGCCCCTGGCGGCGCGAGCGCGCCGCGATGGACGGCCAGGAGGCCAGGGTCGCGGTGGCCGAATAGCGGTCAGACCGGCGGGTAGCCGCCGAGGCCCGTGCCGAGCAGGTCGAAGACCCGTTCGACGTCCGCGCGGTGGGCGCGCCCGATCTCCTCGTCGGGCCCGCCCTCCCGCACCCGCTGCCGCAGCCGCCGGTAGAGCGCCCGCTGCGCGGAGACCAGCGTCGAGGCGACGACGTGCGGCAGTGGGTCACCGGGCTCCGCGCCCGCCTCGGCCGCCAGCGCGTCGGCGAGCACCCGGACGATCCGCTCGTTGACCTCGTGCATCTTCCGCTCCAGCGAGGGGTTGCCGCTGACGAGGTCGAAGAAGCTGCGCGGATGGTCGAGGTCGCGCCGCATGCCCGGGATGAACCTGGTCTGCGCCAGGCACATCGCGCGGAAGGAGTCGAGGATCGAGAACCCGGCCGGGCGGTCGGTGACCGCCGCCAGCGACATGGCCTCCCGGTCCTCGGCCCGGTAGAAGACCAGGTCCTCCTTGGTCGGGAAGTGGTTGAACACCGTTTTCTTCGACACCTGGGCGGCCGCCGCGATCTCGTCGACGGTGACCTCGTCGAACCCCCGGGCCCGGAAGAGCGCGTTCGCGGTGTCGGCGATGAGCTGCCGGGTCTGGTTCTTCTTCAGCTCCCGCAGTCCGCCCGCTCTCATGGGCACAGCGTATCGGCCTTTCCTTTGTTACACCTGGTGTACTGTTACACCAAGTGTAAGTTATGGGGGAGGCGGGATGACGCATCCGGCGGTGGAAACCACCGGCCTGACCAAGAACTACGGCGACGTCGAGGCCGTACGCGGCATCGACCTGACCGTGCACAGAGGGGAGATCTTCGGCTTCCTCGGCCCCAACGGCGCCGGGAAGTCCACGACGATCAGCATGCTCTGCACCCTGACCACGCCCACGGCCGGCACGGCGCGCGTGGCCGGCCACGACGTGGTGCGCGAACGCGACAGCGTGCGGCGCTCGATCGGGCTGGTGTTCCAGGACCCGACGCTCGACGGCTATCTGACGGCGGAGCGCAACCTGCGCTTCCACGCCGAGCTGTACGGCGTGCCCCGCGCGGACATCGGTCCGCGGCTGCGGGGGGTGCTCGAAATGGTGGGGCTGTGGGACAGGCGCGCGGCCAGGGTCGCGACGTTCTCGGGCGGCATGAGACGACGGCTGGAGATCGCCCGTGGCCTGCTGCACTCGCCGCGGGTGCTGTTCCTCGACGAGCCCACCGTGGGCCTGGACCCGCAGACCAGGAGCTCCATCTGGTCCTACATCCGGGAGCTGAAGGAGGCCGAGGACATCACGGTCTTCCTGACCACCCACTACATGGACGAGGCCGAGCACTGCGACCGCATCGCCATCATGGACGGCGGCCGGATCATCGCGCTCGACACCCCCGCCGCGCTGAAGGCCGGCGTCGGCAAGGACCGCATCCAGATCCAGACCGACGACGGCGCGGCGGCCGTCGCCGCCCTGGACGAGCGGTTCGGCATCAAGGCCGTCGCGTCCCGCGACGTCGTCGTCTTCCAGGTGGAGGAGGGGGAGCGGTTCGTGCCGGAGCTGTTCAGCCGGTCGGGGCTGCCGATCCGGTCCGTCAGCGTGGCCAGGCCCAGCCTGGACGACGTCTTCATGTCCTATACCGGCCGGTCGATCCGTGACTCGGAATCGGCCGGCGGCGCGCGCGGTGCGGCCGCGCTCGCCGCGGCGCGAGGAGGCCGGCGATGACGCTGCCCGTCACGGCGGTCCGGGTGCCGGGGCGCAGCGCGATGAGCGAGCTGCGCGCCGTCAAGGTGGTCTGGCAGCGCGAGATCATCCGGTTCTTCAACGGCCCGCTGCGCATCCTCACCTCGCTCGTGCAGCCGTTCCTGTTCCTGTTCGTCCTCGGCACCGGCCTGTCCCAGCTCACCTCGGGCGGCACCGGCGGGCTCGGCCTGCGGACCTTCCTCTATCCGGGCATCCTCGCCATGGCCGTCCTCTTCACCGCCATGTCGTCGGCCGCCTCGATCGTCTGGGACCGGGAGTTCGGCTTCCTGCGCGAGATGCTGGTCGCGCCGGTGTCCCGGGGGTCCATCGTGCTCGGCAAGTGCCTGGGCGGGGCCACCGTCGCGGCCTTCCAGGGCCTCGTCGTCATCTGCATCGCGGGTCCCGTGGGCGTGCCGTACGCGCCGGGGCTGATGCTCGGCGTGTTCGGCATCCAGGTGCTGCTGGCCTTCACCATCACGGCCTTCGGGGTGGCGATGTCGGTGCGGGTCAGGCAGATGCAGTCGTTCATGGCGCTCAACCAGCTGCTGATCATGCCGTTGTACTTCATGTCGGGCGCGATGTTCCCCGCGTCGAACCTGCCCGCGTGGCTGACCGTGCTCAACCGGATCGACCCGCTCTCGTACGCCGTGGACCCCATCAGGCGGCTCGTCTTCTCGCACCTCGACCTGGCGCCCGCCGTACAGGCCCGGCTCGCGCCGGGGCTGACGTGGGGCGGGTGGCACGTGCCCGTCGCCGTCGAGGTGGGGGTCCTCGCGGTCCTCGGGCTCGCCCTGCTCGCCACCGCGATCGCCCAATTCGGCAAAGCCGACTAGGGAGCGCAGTTCGGCAAGGCCGACTAGGGAGCGCCGTCGGCAAGGCCGACTGAGGAGCGCCGCATCCTGCGGCTCGGCGAGAAGTTCCGACTATCGGAACGACCGGTTCTACTTTGCGTGTTCATTAAGTAACTTTCCGCAAGGGAGATCGGCGCGCCGAGCGAGGAGGCCGTGCATGACCGCGGACACCGTGGACACGTCCATCAAGGGGATCACCGGCGTCGGTGAGACCGGCGGCGTCGCCGCCGTCACCAGCGCCGTCCGGGGACGGGTCGACGAGCTGCTCGCCGGTTTCCTCGACGCCCGGCGTCCCCCGGTCGGCGATCCGGACGTCGCCGAGGGCTACCGGCTGCTGCGCGAGTTCGTCGTCGACGGCGGCAAGCGCATCCGGCCGCTGCTGTGCTACTGGGGCTGGCGGGGCGCGGGCGGCGAGGAGCCGCACGACGACCGCGCCGCCGACGACCGTGCCGCCGACGACCGGGCCGTCGTCACCGGCGCGGCGCTGGAGCTCTACCACGCCGGTCTGCTGATCCACGACGACGTCATGGACGGCAGCGAGCTGCGCCGCGGGCGCCCGACCATCCACCGGGGGCTGGCCGGGACTTCGCGGTGGACGGGCGCGGAGGCGTTCGGCCGGTCCGCCGCCATCCTGCTCGGCGTGCTCGCGCAGGCGTGGGCGGACGAACTGCTCGCGGACGCCGCAGCCGGCGACGCGCGGGGGCGGGCGGCCCGCGAGCTGTTCAACCGGATGCGCACGGAGGTCGTCACCGGGCAGTACCTCGACATCCTGGCGCACGCCCGCGCCGACGCGGACGTCGAGCGGGCCCTGACGGTCATCCGCTACAAGACGGCCCGATACACCGTGGAGCGCCCGCTGCAGATCGGCGCGGCGCTCGCCGGGGCCCCGCCCGCCCTGCTGGAGGCGTACTCCCGGTTCGGCCTGCCGCTCGGAGAGGCGTTCCAGCTGCGCGACGACGTCCTCGGCGTCTTCGGCGACCCCGCCGTCACCGGCAAGCCGGTGCTCGACGACCTGCGCGAGGGAAAACGCACCGTGCTCATGGCGTACGCGTACGCGCGGGCGCGCGGGCCCGAACGCGACCTGCTGCGGACCTGGCACGGCGCACCCGACCTGGACGAACGCCGGGCGGCCGAGCTCCGCCGGATCATCGTGGGCACCGGCGCCCTCGGCGAGGTCGAGGGCCTCATCGCCCTGCGGGCCGGGCAGGCGCTCGACGCGCTGCGCGACTGCGCGATCGCCCCGGAGGCGGCACAGGCGCTCACGATGCTCACCGAGCGGCTCACCCGCCGCGTCCGGTGAGGCGCGCGACCGTTACGCCCGCCTCTCTCACGACTCCCGCTTCTCTGCCGGTTCCCGCCTTTCCTGCGACTCCCGTGGCCGGGGAACCCGCTCCGGCCGCCTCCGCACGCTGCCGTACGGGCGGCCGGCGATGCGGTGTGGCCCCGTGTGGGCCGGTAGGACCCTGACCTCTCCCTCCCCCTCCGCCGCTCGGCGACGAGCGTGACCAGTCACCGAACAACCGGCCGCCGTGCCGACCACAGATGGGGTGATGTGCTGTGACCGAAAACACCATGCCGACCGACAACCGGTTGAGCCTCAGCACCAGGGCCGCGCGCAACCTGGCCACCACGACCAAGACGCCGCCGCAGATGCAGGAGATCACCTCCCGTCATCTGCTGCGCGTGCTGCCCTGGGTCGAGGCGGTGGGCGGCGCCTACCGGGTCAACCGGCGGCTGACCTACCAGATGGCCGACGGGCGGGTGACGTTCGTCTCGACCGGGGCGGACGTGCGGGTCATCTCGGCCGAGCTGTGCGAGCTGCCCGCCCTGCACGGCTTCGGCGACGCCGAGGTGCTCGCCGCCATGGCCGACCTGTTCACCCAGCGGGAGTACGAGGCCGGCCAGGTCATCGCCCGGGCCGGCACCCCCATGGACGAGGTCGTGCTCCTCGCCCACGGCAAGATCGACAAGATCGGCGACGGCGCGTACGGCAACGAGACGCGCCTCGGGGTGCTGGCCGACGGCGAGTACGTCGGCGAGCAGATGCTGGTGAACGCGGACGCGCGGTGGGGGTGGACGGTCAAGACCGTGACGCCGTGCACCGTGCTCGCGCTCGGCAGGGAGGAGTTCGAACGGCTGCTCACCCTGTCCGACAGCCTGCGTGAGCACGTGCAGGCATACCGGGAGAACCCGGACCGGCCGGTGAACCGGTATGGGGAGGCGGAGATCGCGCTGGCGGCGGGGCATGAGGGTGAGGCGACGCTGCCGGGGACGTTCGTGGATTACGAGCTGGGGCCGCGTGAGTACGAGCTGAGTGTGGCGCAGACGATTCTGCGGGTGCACTCGCGGGTGGCGGATCTGTACAACGAGCCGATGAACCAGACCGAGCAGCAGTTGCGGCTGACGATCGAGGCGTTGCGGGAGCGTCAGGAGCACGAGCTGGTCAACAACCGCGACTTCGGCCTGTTGCACAACGCCGACCTCAAGCACCGCGTCCACACGCGTTCCGGCCCGCCCACCCCCGACGACCTCGACGAGCTGCTCGCCACGGTCTGGAAGAACCCCAACGTCATGTTCGCCCACCCGAAGGCCATCGCGGCCTTCGCGCGCCAGTGCAACGCCCGGGGCATCTATCCGCAGACGGTGGAGTTCAACGGCCAGAAGGCGCCGGCCTGGCGCGGGGTGCCGATGCTGCCCTGCAACAAGATCCCGGTCGACGACAAGGGCATCAGCTCGATCATGGTCATGCGGCTGGGGGAGAAGGAGCAGGGCGTCGTCGGCCTGCGCCGCACCGGGCTGGCGGACGAGTACGAGCCCGGCCTGTCGGTGCGCTTCATGGGCATCGACGACAAGGCGATCATCTCCTACCTGGTGACCACCTACTATTCGGCGGCCGTCCTGGTCCCCGACGCCCTCGCCATCCTGGAGAGCGTCGAGGTCCTCTGATGTCGTCCTACCGGCTGCCGGACTTCTACCTCCCCTATCCGCCCCGGCTGAACCCGCATGTGGAGACCGCCCGGGCGCACACGCGGGGGTGGGCGGCGGACATGGGCATGCTCGACGACCCGGACATCTGGACCGGGGAGTCGCTCGACGCGATGGACTACGGCCTGATGTGCGCCTACACCCATCCCGACTGCTCCGCCCCCGAACTCGACCTGGTCACGGACTGGTACGTGTGGGTCTTCTTCTTCGACGACCACTTCCTGGAGACGTTCAAGCGCAGCAGGGACCTGGACGGCGCCCAGGACTACCTGGACCGGCTCGACGCGTTCATGATGGACGACCTGCCCGAGCCGTCCAACCCCGTGGAGCGCGGCCTGGCCGACCTGTGGCCCCGGACCGTGCCCGCCATGTCGGACGCGTGGCGCCACCGGTTCGTCCGGGTCACCCGCGACCTGCTGCAGGAGTCGATGTGGGAGCTGTTCCACATCGAGCGCGAGGCCGTCTCCAACCCGATCGAGTACATCGAGGAACGCAGGAAGGTCGGCGGCGCCCCGTGGTCGGCCGCGCTGGTGGAGCACGCGGCCGGCGCGGAGCTGCCGGCCCGGCTGGCGGGCTCCCGGCCGATCCGGGTGCTGACGGAGTCGTTCGCCGACGCCGTCCACCTGCGCAACGACCTGTTCTCCTATGAGCGGGAGGTGCGGCAGGAGGGTGAGCTGTCCAACTGCGTCCTGGTCTGCGAGCGTTTCTTCGGCTGCGACACCGCGCGGGCGGTGGAGATCACCAACGACCTGCTCACCTCCCGGCTGCACCAGTTCGAGCACGCCGCGCTGACCGAGCTTCCGGCGCTGTTCGCCGACGAAGGGGTGCTGCCGCCCGAGCAGGCGCTGGTCCTGAGCTACGTCAAGGGACTGCAGGACTGGCAGGCGGGAGGCCACGCCTGGCACACCGCCTCCAGCCGCTACACCAAGCTTCGAAGTCATTCCGGGTCCCTGGGCCTGAACGTGTCGCGTGCCCACCTCACCGGCGCCGGCGGGCTGCGCAACCACACCCACCGGCCCTTCTCCGAGGCGGCGGTGCGGCTGCCGCAGCCGTACATGCCGTTCGAGGTGCGCGACAACCCGCACCTGGACGCGGCGCGGGCGGCGGACGTCGAATGGTGTGCCGCGATGGGCTTCTTCGACGGCGTCCCCGGCCTCCCGGCGACCGCCGTGTGGAACGAGCCGCAACTCGTCGGCTTCGACCTCGCGTTGTGCGCGTCCGGCATCAACCCGGACGCCACGGCCGACGAACTGGTCCTGGCCGTCAACTGGCTGGCCTGGGGGACGTACGGCGACGACTACTATCCCCGGGTCTACGGCGCGGCGCGCGACCTGGTCGGCGCGAAGCTCGGCAACCGGCGGCTCAAGGAGTTCATGCCGCTGGACCTCGTTCCGCGCCTGGCCCCGATGACGGGGCTGGAACGCGGGCTGGCCGACCTGTGGGCGCGCACCGCCGCGCCGTTGCCCGAGGACTCCCGCAGGGCGTTCCGCGTCTCCGTGGAGGAGATGATCGACAGCTGGGTGTGGGAGCTGGCCAACGAGGCCCAGCACCGCGTGCCCGATCCGGTCGACTACATCGAGATGCGGCGCAGGACGTTCGGCTCGCAGATGACGATGAGCCTGGCCAGGCTGACGCCCGGCCGGGTCATCCCCGCCGAGATCCATCGTACCCGCGAGTTCCTCGGCATGACCGACGCCGCGCAGGACTACGCGTGCCTGCTGAACGACCTGTTCTCCTATCAGAAGGAGATCCAGTTCGAGGGGGAGCTGCACAACGCCGTCGTGGTGCTGGGCACCTTCCTCGACTGCGCCCCCGACGAGGCGGTGAGTGTGGTGGACGCGCTGATGACCAGCCGGATGAGGCAGTTCGAGCACATCACCACCGTCGACCTGCCCATCCTGCTCGACCGCATCGAGGCGGGTGAGGCGGTGCGGGAGTCGGTCGAGGGATACGTCTCCGACCTGCGCAACTGGATGGCGGCGATCCTGCGCTGGCACCAGCGGTCCCGGCGCTACGTCGAGGAGGAGCTGCGCAGGGGCCCGGCCGTCCGGTGGTCCCAGGGCCCGACGGGCCTCGGCACGGCCACCGCGCGCATCCTCTCCCTGGCGCCGCCGGCACACGGCTCGCCCGCGCTCCCGGTGGGGGCGCCATGACCGCGTCGCACCTGACCCTGAGCACGGCCGCCGCACGCAACCTGGCGACCACCACCAAGACGCCGCCGCAGATGCGGGAGATCACCCCTCGGCACCTGCTGCGGGTGCTCCCGTGGACGGAGGTCCAGGGCGGCGTCTACCGGGTCAACCGGCGGCTCACCTGCACGGTGGGGGACGGGCGGGTGAGCTTCGTCTCCACCGGGGCGCGGGTGCGGGTCATCCCGGCCGAGCTGTGCGAGCTGCCGTCCCTGCACGGCTACGGCGACCTGGACACCCTCGGCGCGCTGGCGGACCGGTTCGTCCAGCACGAGCTGGGACCGGGCGAGCCGGTGCCGCGGGGACAGGTCGTGCTCGTCGCCCACGGCAAGGTCGCACGCGTCGGCCCCGGCCCGTACGGCGGCGAGGCGCTGCTCCAGGTGCTGGCCGACGGAGACCACCTGGGAGACCTCATCGGTGCGGGGGCCTCGCCCGCCAAGGCCCTCACCTCCTGCATCGTTCTCGTCCTCGACCGGTCGGCGCTGGACAACCTCACCGCGCTCGCGGGCGGGCTGCGCGACCACCTCGCGCGTCCTCCCGTGGCACGGCCGGTGAACCGGTATGGGGAGGCGGAGATCGCGCTGGCGGCGGGGCATGAGGGTGAGGCGACGCTGCCGGGGACGTTCGTGGATTACGAGCTGGGGCCGCGTGAGTACGAGCTGAGTGTGGCGCAGACGATTCTGCGGGTGCACTCGCGGGTGGCGGATCTGTACAACGAGCCGATGAACCAGACCGAGCAGCAGTTGCGGCTGACGATCGAGGCGTTGCGGGAGCGTCAGGAGCACGAGCTGGTCAACAACCGCGACTTCGGCCTGTTGCACAACGCCGACCTCAAACAGCGCGTCCACACGCGTTCCGGCCCGCCCACCCCCGACGACCTCGACGAGCTGCTCGCCCGCCGGCGCAGCTCGCACTACTTCCTCGCCCATCCCCGGGCCATCGCCGCCTTCGGACGGCAGTGCACCCGGCGCGGGCTCTATCCGGACGTCACCGAGGTGAACGGGGCGACCGTCATGGCGTGGCGCGGGGTGCCGATCCTGCCCTGCGACAAGATCCCGATCAGCGAGGGCGGGCTCAGCTCGATGGTGGTGATGCGCACCGGGGCGGAGAAACAGGGCGTCGTCGGCCTGCGCCGCACCGGGCTGGCAGACGAGTACGAACCCGGCCTGTCGGTGCGCTTCATGGGCGTCGACGACAAGGCGATCATCTCCTACCTGCTGACCACCTACTATTCGGCGGCCGTCCTGGTCCCCGACGCCCTCGGCGTGCTGGAGAGCGTCGAGGTGAACTGAGTCACTGAGTCACTGAGGCGCGCCTGCGGCCGGAGGCTCCCCGAGGGCCCCCGGCCGCAGGCGGTTTCCCCGGGTCAGGTGAGCTCCAGGCCCCCGTCGAGGGTGAGGACCTGACCGGTGAGCCACGTGGCGCCGGGATCGGCGAGGCGGAGGATCCACTCGGCCACCTCTCCGGGTTCGCCACGCCTGCCGAGGGGGATGCTGCGTGCCTCGTCCTGCTTCACTTGCTCGACGACGGCGTCGGGCAGGCCGGCAGAGGCGAGCGCCTCACTCTCGGTCGGCCCGGGCGCCAGCGCGTTGACCCGGATCCCGTCCCCGGCGAGCTCCAGCGCCCAGCTGCGGGTGAGCTGCTCGATCGCGGCCTTCGACGCGGCGTAGTGCGCCGCGCCGGGCAGCGGCCGGTGCCCGTACGTGCTCGAGACGTTGACGATCGACCCGTGCGTCCGGCGAAGGTGGGGCAGCACCGCCCGGGCGAGAAGGCTGGGCGCGGTGACGTTGAGGGCGAACAGATCGGTGACACGTGCCGCCGTCGTCTCGGCCAGCGGCATCATCATGGTCGCGCCGGCGTTGTTGACCAGCACGTCCACCCGGCCCCAGCGGTCGACCGCCGTACGGACGATCGTCTCGGGCGAATCGGCGGCGCGCAGGTCGGCGGCGAGCGCGGCGATGCCCGGGTGCTGCCGGGCGGTCTCCTCAAGGGCGTGTGCGCGGCGGCCCACCCCGAGGACCCGCGCTCCCGCCCGGGCGAAGGCGAGGGCGGTGGCGCGTCCGATGCCCGAGCCCGCACCGGTGACGACGACGACCCGGTCGGTGAAGCGGCCACCATCCTGTCCGGTCAACGCGACTCCCAATGTTCGATGTTCGATGAACACCGAACAAGCTATCATGTGCCCATGAAGCAGGCGCACCACCCCGAACTGGACGAGATCTCGCTCACCGCGGTCATGGGGGCACTCAGCGATCCGATCCGGGTCGGCCTGGTCCGGCTGCTGGCCGACGGGCGGGAGCGTGGGTGGGGGGAGCTACGGGCCCCCGTCGCCAAGTCGACGCTCAGCCATCACCTGCGCGTCCTGCGCGACGCCGGGATCACCCGCACCCGCCAGGAGGGCACCCGCTGCTTCGTCGTGCTCCGCCGCGACGACCTGGAGACCCGCTTTCCCGGCCTGCTCGCCCCCGTGCTGGCCGCGGCCGACTGCGACGGAGTCGGCCGCCAGGTCGAGCTGGCGGCCTCGGCGTAGCAACGGCGTTCTCCCTGCATACGCGGCGCGGCGCGGCTAAGGTGACCGCTGGCCGATCAAGATGTGCTTCGAGCGTCGCGGGGTGGGGTTGTTCGTACCGTTGGATCGCGCCCGCCGAGCGGAGGCGGCCTCCGCCCTGGGCAGCCTGGAACGCGGGATAGAGATCCTCCTGTGCCTCGCCGCCGGCATGCGGCCGATGAACCTGACCCAGGTGCACAGGTCGACCGGGTTCTCCAAGACCACCACGCATCGCCTGCTCGGGACCCTGCAGCGGCGGGGCCTGGTCACGCGTACGGGCGGCGACTACACCGTCGGCGGGCGCCTCGCCGAGCTCGTGGCGCCGCGCGGCTGGGCGGTGCAGGGCCGCCGGCTCCCCGGCTCGCGCAGGGTGGTCCTGCCGCACCTGCTCCAGCTCTACGAACTGACCCGGCAGACGGTCAACCTGGCCGTGCCGGACGGGTCCGAGGTCGCGTACGTCGAGCGGTTGTACGGACACAACCGGGTCACGTCGCCGTCGGACGGCGTCGACCGGGCGCCGCTGCACTGCACGGCCACGGGCAAGGTGCTGCTCGCCCACGACGCCGGTCTGCGCGCCGCGTTCCTCGCCGCCCCGGCCCTGCGGCGGGTGACCGGCCGTACGGTCACTGCGCCGGTCGCGCTGGAACGCGAGCTCGCGGCCATCCGCGGCGAGGGCGCGGGGTACGCGCGGGAGGAGTTCGCCGAGGGGGTGTGCTGCGTCGCCGCGCCCGTCTTCGGCCCGGACGGCGGAGTGTGCATGGCCGTCGGGGTCGCCGCGCCGGTGGGGGCGGCGGCGCTGCCCCGCCTGGGCGCGGCCGTGCGCAGGACCGCCCGCCAGATCACCGGCGCTCTCCTCCTGTGACCCCCGATCAGGGGATTGGAGTCGCCGGGCTCGGGGAAGGCCTGACGGAGCCGAGCGGCGGGGCCTGTGCGTGTGCCTGTGTTCGGGCTTGGCCTGTGCTGTGTGCCTGGGCTTGAACTTGGGCCCGTGCCTTGGCTTGTGCTTGGGCCTGAGCCGCTCGGGCCGCCGGTGCGTCGGACCGGCGCAGCCGTCGTGGTCTCGGGGAGAGTCATGCGTCGAGGACCGTACGCGTCCCGCTTGATCGGCCGGGCGGGCCTCGTCGCCGTACCGGTGGCCGTGCTGCTCGCGGCGTGCGGGTCGCCCCAGCCGGAGACGCAGCCGCAGACGCCGGCGGGGTCGGTGGCCACGGGCGGCCCGGCGTCCACGCTGAACCCCGTCGCCGATCCGGCGGCCACCGTCTTCGCATCGCCCTCGCCCAGCCCGTCTGTCGTCTCGGCCTTCGACCATCCGGACGCGTGCCGGAACGCCGACTGCGAGGTGGCGGTCCGCCAGGGAGACCGGCTGCGGCTCGACCCGAAGACCGGCCTCGACGAGATCACGATCGCAGGGCTCGACCAGGGCGAGGTGCGGGTGCGCTTCGAAGCGGGCGCGGGCGCCTTCCACGTCGAGGGCATGAACACCGGCGTCAGCCAGAGCTGCTTCAACGGCCGCTGCCACACGGAGGGCGGGCTGACGCTGGCCATGGGACGGCCCGGCAGGATCGGCGGCATCCGCCTGCGGCTCGCGAGCGTGGCGCCCGACCACGCGGTCCTGGTCCTGTCGCCGGCGTGACCCAAGCCCGCGCGCAGTCGTGACCCCGCCCGGTGCGCCCGGCGTGACCTCGGCCGATGCGCCCGGCGTGTCCGTTTCGACTTCGGAAATCCCCAGCCTCCGTTAACCGCGAGGCCACCACGCCTGCCTACGGTCGCGGCCATGGCATGGAAGAGCAGGGTCAACGCCGCCGTGGAAGGGATGACCGGTTACGTCATCACACGAGCCAGGCCATCGGCCGCATCGGCCGCGGGGCCGAGAGACGAGCCGCGCCCGCCCACCGATCCCGCCGCCGACCGCCTGCTGCGCGCACCCGTCTTCGTGCTCTCACCCGTCAGGTCGGGCTCCACGCTCCTGCGCGTGCTGCTGAACAGCCACAGCAGGATCCACGCGCCGCACGAGCTGCACGTCCGGCGGATCGCCGTGATCTTCACCACCGATCCCGTACGGCAGGCCATGGAGGCGGCAGGACACCGTACGAGCGACATCGAGCACATCCTGTGGGACCGCCTGCTGCACCGGGAGCTGGTCCGGAGCGGCAAGGAGGTCATCGTGGACAAGACGCCCAGCAACGTCTTCGCCCACCGCCGCATCACGACCTGCTGGCCGGACGCCCGGTTCGTCTTCCTCCTGCGTCACCCCGCGTCGATCGCGCGGTCGTGGCACGAGGCGGATCCGCAGGCGCGGCCGATGGACGAGGCCGTACGGCACACGCTGCAGTACATGCGCCACCTGGAGGAGGCCAGGCGCCGCCACGAGGGCATCGACGTCCGCTATGAGCGGCTCGTCGACGACACCGAAGGCGAGCTGCGGCGGGTGTGCGCCTGGCTCGGCGTGGAGTATGAGCCCGCGATGGTCCGCTATGGCGACAAGGACCACGGCGACTTCGTGAAGGGCATCGGCGACTGGCGTGACAAGATCCGGAGCGGGCGGGTGCAGCCGGGCCGTCCGCTGCCCGCCCCCGACGAGGTGCCCGAGGCGCTGCGCGAGATCGCGGCCGCCTGGGGCTACCTGTGATTTCCGATCACCAGTGGAACCAGTGAATGCGCCGGCAACCGCTGCACACGAAGCAGGTGGCGTCGCGGTTGGCCCAGTCGAGATTCATGAACGTCATGCCCGTGGTCTGGAGTTTCCACCGGCGCATCTCGAACAGCTCGTTCTCGCACGTGTCGCATTTCAGGTTGCGGCCGTTGGGGAGCGCGACCGGCTGTGGCTCGTCCATGACTTCGATGCTAGGCGGGTTTGATCGGGTGTGGTCGTTCCGGTGATCGACCGGGTCGAACGGCCGTTACGGTGGCCGTTGTGGATGTCTATGGCGCCATCGCCTCATTCGCCGCCATCGTGCTGCTGCTCACGCTCACGCCCGGTCTGGACACGGCGCTGATCCTGCGTACGTCGCTGCTCGCCGGCCGGAGGCCGGCCTGGGCCGTGGTGCTCGGCATCCAGCTCGGCACCCTGCTGTGGGGCCTGCTCACGGCCGCCGGACTGTCGGCTCTCCTCACCGCCTCCCAGGTGGCGTACGAGGTGGTGCGGTGGGCCGGTGTGGCCTACCTGATCTGGATGGGCGGCAGGATGCTCTGGCACAGCCGTACGAGCGGGGCGGACGACGCGGTGCCGCCCGACCCGGCGGACAGCGGGTGGGGGCGGGCGTTCCGGCGGGGCCTGCTGACCAACCTGCTCAACCCCAAGGTGGGCGCCTTCTATGTCGCGGTGCTGCCCCAGTTCATGCCACAGGGGGTGTCGCACGCGCTGATGGGCGTGCTGCTCGCGGGCGTCCACGTCTGCGAGGGGCTGGTGTGGAGCGCCGTGCTCATCGGGTTCACCGGGATCTTGCGCGGCTGGCTGCGCAGGCCGTCGGTCAGGCGCGCCCTCGACCGGCTCACCGGCGTCATCGTCATCGGCTTCGGTCTGCGCCTGGCGGTCCAGCAGTCCTGACCGCCCCCTCGAATCGGTCGCCGACGCAGATGCTCTCTAATCCGGGCGCCCGGTGTAGTGGCCGATCCCGCACACCTCGGGGACGGCGCTCATCGGGACGTCCTCGGTGAGGGCGCGGACCAGCAGGGCCTCGACGCCGCGCAACATCGCCTCCGCGATCCCGGACGGCAGGTAGGCGGTGTCGACGATGAGGCTGAGCTTTCCGGTGTCGGGCGCCGAGACGACCGTGAAGAACGCCTTGAACCGGACACCCGGCCAGGCGTTCGTCACGTACGTCCTGGTCTTTTCGGTGAGGGGGGCCACATCCTCGTCGCGGCCGACGGGAGGCAGGCCCGGCCAGGTGCCGGAGGTCCGCCTGTCGTTGAAGAACGCGTCGAGGTCCGGCTCCTGGCCGCGGCGGCGGCCGATCTCCTCGCGCATGGCCTGCATCTCGAACGGGTCGTAGTGCGCGTTGCGGTACGCCCTGAGTGCCCCGCGCTGCGAGGCCCGGCAGGCGGCGGCGAAGTCCGTGTCGGGCAGGTCCAGCACGAACAGGCCGTCCTGTTCCACGGTGCCGACCATCGCGCGGGTGCGCGCATCACGGCGGTTGCTGTGCACGAGCTGCATGACCGCGCGCGGGCGGCCGCTCGCGACGGCCAGCACGGTGGCGCAGGCGGCGAGCAGCACGTTGGTCGTCCGCATCGTCCAGCGCTCCGCAAGCCGCTCCGCCGCGACGGCGAGCGCCACCGACTCCATGCCGACCTCGATGAACCGGGGGTCCTCCGCCTCATGCGGCGGATGGTCGAACACGTCCAGTGGTCCGTCCGCCAGCACGGAGTGCCAGTAGCGGACGGACTTGGCCGAGCGGGCGGGGTAGGGCTCCTCGCGCTCCGCGGCGGCCTGGTCCATCGGCTGCCACTCGGCGGGCGGCAGCTTCTCGCCGCGCAGCAGGGCCTTCCACTCCTCCGACAGCGTGTTCAATGCCTGGAAGTCCACCGCCAGATGGGAGAAGGCGAGCGCCAGCGCCGTCGGGCGGCCGTTCTTGAGGACGACGGCGCATCGCAGCGGCAGGTCGCGGTCGTGGACGAAGGCCGTCCGGCCCAGCTCGCCCGCGACCCGTTCGGCGACCCGCAGCGCCCGTTCTTCTCCCGCCTCCACCAGGTCCACGGTCAGCTCGCCGCCGCGGCCGACCCGCTGCACCGGCCCCTCCGGAGTGGGGGCGAAGGTCGTACGCAGGCTCTCGTGGCGTTCGAGCAGCACGCGCAGCGCGTGAAGGACGCTGCCGAGGTCGCGTCTGCCGTACACCGGGAGCACCCACGGGCAGCTCAGGAACGTCTGGCTGTCGCCCATCAGGTGGACCGCGCGCCACATGAGCCGCTGTCCCCAGGTCAGCGGCGCCCGGCCCTCCCGCCTGCCGCTGAACGTCACCGTCACCATGAGCGCGTCGTCCCTCGGAAGGCCGGCTCGTCACCGAGGCGGATCTCCCCACTGTCACCGAAAGGTTTCGACACGATGCTCGCTCCATGATCGGCACAGAAATGCCAGTTGGTCCGGTTTTGGTCACGCCGGAAAGTCGCCGTGCAACGGAAGAATAGGCAACGAGAGTCGACGGGCGACAGTGAAAGTCTAAAGTCTCCTGCCGAAAGCTTTCGACGCGTTTCGGGCGAAGCGCCGGCCTCCCTCGTGCCCGCGGAGAAGCAGCCTTGTCCGCGGAGAGGCGGCGCCCGGCATCCGCATGACTCCCGGCCGTGCTTCGGGTGCCCTCGTTCCCGGGCTCCGGTGCGGCCCGCAGAAGATCGTCTGTCGGTTCTGCCTCGTACGATGAGGCCCATGACCAGGCACGGCTTCACAATCACGGCGGAAGGCCCGTTCGACTTCGGCGCCACGTTGCGCTTCGTCGAGGACTGGCCCGTCACCGGCGGGCTGCCCTCCGATGGGAGGGCGCTGCGCTTCGCCTACTGCGCGGAGTCCGACTGGCTGCCGATCGGCGTGACCGTGACCGCCGCGCCTGACGGGGTCGCCGTCGCCACGACGCGGGCCGCGGGGCCGCGGATCCGGGCCGAGGTGGCGCGCATCCTGTCCCTCGACGTGGACGGCTCCGGCTTCGCCGCGGCCGGGGAGGCCGACCCGGTGCTCGGCGACCTGCAGCGGAAGAGTCCCGGCCTGCGCCCGCTCTGCTTCTGGAGCCCCTGGGAGGCGGCGTGCTGGGCGGTGATCGTGCAGCGGTCGTCGATGCTCATCGCCGCGCGGATCAAACAGCGCATCGCGGAGCGATACGGCGCGAAGGTCGTCGTTGACGGGGAGACCTACGCCGCCTTCCCTCCGCCCATGACGCTGCTGCAGGCCGGCGGTCTCGGTCTGCCCGCGCAGAAGGAGGAGTGGCTCCGCGGGCTGGCCCAGGCGGCGCTCGACGGCGTGCTCACCGCCGAGCACCTGCGCGCGCTCGACCCCCAGGAGGCGTTGGCGGAGCTCCGGGCGCTGCCCGGCGTGGGGCCGTTCTCCGCCGGCCTGATCCTGATCCGCGGCGCGGGCGCGCCGGACGCGTTCCCGGGCGACGAGCCGCGCCTGTTCGCGATCCTGCGCAAGGCATACGGCCTGCCGGAGGACGCCTCGCCCGCCGTCTACCGGAAGGTGGCCGAGGCGTGGCGGCCCTACCGTTCCTGGGCCTCCTTCCTCTTCCGCGCCTCCGGCTACGGAGCCGCGGACGAGGCCCGGCCTTGACCCTGACGCTGCGGGAGGCTCGACGATCGGGGGCATGAGCGAGTACATCAGTCCCGTTCCCATGCCCGCGCTCGACGCGACCGCCCCGGAGATCTACCGGGACTACTACGGCATGCCGATGTTCGTCACCATCCCCACCCGGGATCTCGCGGCGTCGACGGACTTCTGGACCCGCGGGCTCGGCTTCGTCGACCTGTTCTCCGTGCCGGATCGCCTGGTCCATCTTCGCCGCTGGGCCTTCCAGGACGTCCTGCTCGTGCCCGCGGAACACGTGGGCGAGGTCCCGGCGATGAGCGTCAGCTTCGCCTGCGTCCTCAGCCAGATCGACCAGGTCGCCGCCCGGTGCGAGGAACTCGTGCCGGGATGCACCACCGGCCCGCGAGAGATGCCGTGGAACTCCATCGAGCTGACGGTGGTCACGCCCGAGAACGCCCGGGTCGTGATGACGGCCGCCCAGCCGCTCGATCCGCACAGTGCGCGGGCGGACGACCTGCGGGCGATCGGCATCGAGATCCCCGCCGGGTGACGACCCCGTACGCCGGTCTCAGACCGTGGGCCTCCCGGCCCGATCGGCGATACTGGGCCGGTGACGAGCGCCCCCGAACGCGAACCGGCCGCCATGGGACCGGACGGCTCCGACGGCCTCACGGTCGGCCGGGCCGCAGCGCTCGTCGGCGTCAGCGTGAAGACGCTGCATCACTGGGACGCCATCGGCCTCGTATGCCCGAGCGAGCGCACCTGGGCCGGATATCGGGTCTATTCGAGCGACGACGTCGCGCGGATCCACCGCGTCCTCGTCTACCGGGAGCTCGGGTTTCCGCTCGCCGAGATCGGCCGGATCCTCGACGACCCCCGCGTCGACGCGCACGATCATCTGCGCAGGCAGCGAAAGCTGCTCGTGGAGCGCATCTCCCGCCTGCGCACGATGGTCGACGCGGTCGACCGCATGCTGGGCGTGTCGAGCACCGGCATACGGTTGACCCCGGAGGAACAGGTCGAGATCTTCGGCGACGACTGGCACCCCGACTGGGTCGACGAGGCCGAGGAGCGCTGGGGCGACAGCGCGCAGTGGGCGCAGTACGCCGAGCGGGCCGCCGAGATGACGCCGGACGATTGGAAGAGGATCGCGGCCGAGACCGAGGCCCTGAACGCCGACCTCGCCGCCGCGAAGCGGGACGGCGTCATGCCCGGGTCCGCCGGCGCGAACGCCCTGGCGGAGCGGCATCGCGCGTCGATATCGAGATATTTCGACTGCACCCACGCGATGCACGCCTGCATCGCGAGGATGTTCGCCGCCGACCCCCGGTTCGCCGCCCACTACGACGCGATCGAGCCGGGCCTGGCCGACTGGCTGCGCGACACGATCCGGGCGAACACCGAGGCGCACGGCGTCGACCCGGACTCCGCCACCTGGCAATAGCCCCCGGGTGTCACGGCCGCGCTTGAGGGTTCCGGCGGCCGCATCGGGTGCGACCGTGCTGTCACGCATCGGGAGGCTGTCTTGTCTGAGCTGGTGTACGGCCGGATCGAGCCGGCCACCGTCTCACGAAGGAAAGCCGATGAGCACCGATCACGCGCACGTCCACCACCTGGACAACGCCGACAAGAGCGGCCCGCCGCCGAAGATCGACCTGGTGGGCTCCGTGCCGGGGGCCCCGCTCGCGCCGGAGGGGGCCGAGGCGATGACGATCCTGGTCACGTTGCCGCCGAACAGCCCTGGCGCGCCCCCGCACCGGCACTCCGGGCCCGCGTACGGGTACGTGATCAAGGGAGCCATCGACTTCGAACTCGAGGGCGAGCCCGCACGGGTCGTCCGGGCCGGTGAGACGTTCTGGGAGCCCGGCGGGGACGTGATCCACTACCAGGACGGCAACCACCTCGCCGACGAGGAGTCGGCGTTCGTCGTGACGATGTTCTGCGCACCCGGGCAGCCGATGTTGACCGTGGTCAGCCCGGAGGAACTGGAAGCCCGGAGAGACCGGCGGGCGCCGCGGTCATGACCAGGGTCTCACTGGCCGCGCTCGCCCGTGACCTGCTCGCGCTCGCCCGCGCCGCGGACACCGGTCGCATCGCCACCACCGTGCACGGCGGGTGTGACCGTTCGCTGCGGCAGACCCTCATGGCTCTGCGGCAGGGCGAGCACATCCACGAGCATCCCGGTGAGGTCACCGTGCACGTGCTGCACGGGCGGCTGCGGCTCGTCGCCGGGCGCGACATGTGGGAAGGGCAGCCCGGCGACCTGCTGGTCATGCCGGAACGCCGCCACCGCATGGAGGCCGTACAGGACTGCGCGTTCCTGTTCACCACCGCTCGGTGAGAGCGAGGAAGGCGGGAACCGGCTTCGGTTCCCGCCTTCGGCCTTGGCGCCCGCCTCGCCCGCCTTGCCTTGCCGTGCCCGCTCGCCTCGCCGGGCTCCCGCTTCGCCGACTCGGCGGTCTCGGGCCGCCGCGAGCCGCCGTACACCCATGAGCCGGGCCAAGCGATGTGCGCGCTGCCTCCCCAGTCGTGGGCGCGGCCGTGCAGAGGCGCTCGTCAGCGTGACTCGGGCGGCACGTATGCGAAGGTGGGGCCGGCCGTGGTGCCGTCCCCGTCGGGCATCAGCAGCAGGGCGTCCGCCTGGGCCTTGACCGCGTACATCGTGCCGACGGCGGCCCCGAGCAGTTTCGGCTCGCCGTCGAAGGCCTGCTCCAGCTGGTTCAACAGCATGCAGTAGGTGCGGTTGAACTCGTCCTGCGCCGTGCGGATGGCGCTGCCCGGCGCGTGATCGGACAGCCGCGGATTGGGGCGCATCGGGCGTACGGCGGCCGGGTCCACCGAGACCGGCTCGCCGGTCGGCCCGGACTGCGGGGTGTCGCCGCGCCGGTAACGCCGGCCGAGCTGGAGCTCCCGGAAGCGGTAGTAGTGGGCGACCTCGTCCCGATCGGGATGGAAGACATCCTGGTCGCCGTCCCAGACCTCGCCCCGGGCCGTGCCCTCGCCCTGCTCGACGATCTCCTTCAGCGCCCCCAGCGCCGACTCCAGATCCTCCACCGCGAACAACCACCCCGCGGTGTGCCGGAAATGACCGCCGCTCACCTGCCGTGCGGGGTCGCCGCAGAAGACCTCCCGCTCGCCGAGCCGCTCGCACAGGTGGCGCAGGCCCTGCTCGATCGCGGCGTAGAACTGCCCGATCGTCTCGTAGCCGTCGCCCTCCGCCGGGGCGCCGGGCGGGGCCGGCCGTTCCAGGCGCAGGAACATCTCCAGGGCCTGCGGGCCGAACGGGAGCAACGACAGCTCCAGATCGCTGTGGGGCAGCCGCCGGGGGTACGGCGGCAACATCTCCGGCGCGTCGAGGCGCGGCCGGCCGCCGACGGCGTTGAGCAGGTTCGCGGCCAGCGCCAGGTGCAGCATCTCCTCGGCGAAGACGCTGCCCACCACCTCCACGGCCTCAGGGTTGCGCTCAGGATCCAGGGAGTACAGCGCGCACAGGTATGGAGGCAACGTCGCGTGTTCCAGTTCGACCGCCCACTGAAGGTGCTCACGCAGGCTGTCGAGGGTGTCGATCGGCGCCGGCCCGGGCGCGGCGACGGTTCCCTGCGGTTCCGATTCCTTCGTCAAAGTCCTACCTCTCCGGCGACCGTGCTGTTCGCGTCGCCTCCGGCGACCATGCTGTTCGCGTCGACGACCGCCCGGCGGCTCAGGGCAGGAGCGATGGTCGAACCCCTCGTGCCGGCCGGTCGCACGGTAAGACCGGACAGCCACCGGGCTTGTGACAGCCGCCGGGAGTCTCCGCGCGATCCACACAACTCCGCATCCGATCGACCCGTTGACGGACCGTGCCACATTTCGTACGTTCCGCGTAGGCCGCACCCCGGGCGACCCGGACCGGAAGGGGTTGCAGTGACCGCCGAGCTGGATCCGAACGGGACCGAGCCGACCGCCGAGCCCGTCATAGGGCCGGATATCGTGCCGGGTCCGCTGGGCACGCCACCACCGGAGTTCGCCCGCAGACGCGAGTGCGGGCCGCTGGATCCGGCGACCATGCCCAGCGGCGACCGCGTCCCGATGGCCGTCCGATATGAGGACGTCCGGGCCCTGCTGGCCTCGCCCACGTCCAGCCGCAACCTGCGCCTTCCCGGACTGCCGCGCTTCGTGAGCGGCGTCGGCATCGACGACGACCCGGACGCGCTGATCAACCAGGATCCGCCGGAGCACACGCGCTACCGGCGGATCATGCAGGGCACCTTCACCCCGCGCCAGACAGAGCCGTGGCGTCCGCGCATCGCGGCGATCGCCGGCGATCTCCTCGACGGCCTGGGCGACCGCTTCGAGCTGGTCGAGGATTACGCGCTGCGGCTGCCGGCCCACGTCATCTGCGAGATGCTCGGCGTGCCGGTGGACGACTACGAGCGGTTCGTCCAGTGGACGGACATGTTCCTGACCACCTCGACGGCCACCGAGCAGGCGCGCTACGAGGGCTACGGCGACTTCTTGGCCTACGCCGCCGAGCTGGTCGCCCAGCATCGCCGTTCGCCCGGCGACGACCTCATCGACCTGCTCATCCAGGCCAGGGACGCCGACGACCGGCTGACGGAGGGCGAGCTGGTCAACACGGTCTTCTCACTGATCACGGCCGGTTATGAGACGACCGCTTCGATGATCGCGCGTGGCGTGTTCCGGCTGCTCCTCCACCCACGCCAGTGGGACGAGCTGGTCGCGGACCCGAGCCTGACGGCCGTCGCCGTCGAGGAGGTCCTGCGCTTCGACGGGCCGCCCGCCAGCGCCTTCATGCGCCGCATCACCGAGGACACTGACCTGCCCGGCGGCTCGCTGCGCGCGGGGACGGTCGTCATGCCGAACCTCAACGCGGCCAACCACGACCCGGAGGCGTTCCCCGACCCCGGCCGGTTCGACATCCACCGTTTCACCGACCACCCGCCCAACCCGCATGTGGCGTTCGGTTATGGCGCGCACCGCTGCCTGGCCGCCAGTCTCGCCAGGGTCGAGCTCACCGAGGCCGTCAGAGCTCTGGTCACCCGCCGTCCCGCGCTCCGCCTGACCGGTTCGCCCGAGTCGGTGGCCTGGACCGACGGCCTGGTCCTCCGGCCGGTCGCCCTGCACGTCACCTCGGCGCCCGTGACCACCTCGCCGCCGGCCGCCGCACCCGGGTGAGCACGACCGGGCACCGGCGCCTCGTACGGACGTTCCTCTCCGCAGACCGGCGACCTCGCCGAACTGGAAGAACTGCCGGCCGCCGGTGTCGCCCGTCAGTCCGCGGCCCTGCTACGCGGCGGGGTCGCCGGGCCGGAGGTCGTCCTCCAGCACCTCGACCGCGGCGAGCAGACCCCGCAGGCCGATTTCCTCGCGCTCGGCGTCCGCCGGGTCGAACAGCCACTCGGTGACCGGCAGGTCGGCGGCGTCCTCGGGACGGCTGAGCTCGACCTGGACCACCTCCGCCTCGACCTCGATTTCGAGCTCGTGCAGGAATTCGTTGTCGTCGCCAGGAGCGATCATCGTTCTTCTCTCCGTGTCGTGGGGGGGACGGCCCGGCCGGGGCGGGACGCGATGGCCGCGCCGACCCGCGCGCCGCGGGCCCGCGGCGAGGGCGGACACCGGCGCGGCCATGCCGGTGACGGTGGTCATCGCGTACGCGCCCGGGGGATGAACGGCCTCGCCGGCCTACTTGCCGGTGGCGGCGTCGCCGAGCCAGTCGAGGTAGCGAATGGTGCCGAGGGAGGCGTCGCCGATCGGAACCAGGGAGTGCTCGCTCAGCTCGCTGCCGAAGTAACGCGCGTGCGGGTCGACGACCACCTCGCGCGGGTCGCCCCAGGCGGTCAGCGCCTTCCGGAAGAACTCGTCCATCCGGACCTGCTCGGGCCCGGCGATCTCGACCCTGCCGTTCAGCGGCGATCCCGTCGCGGCCCGGCCGACCGCCGCGGCGACGTCGTCACCCGCAATGGGCTGGAAGAGCACGGGCGCCATGTGCACCTTGCCGTCCACCGTGGCGTCGTCCGCGATGCCGCGGGCGAACTCGAAGAACTGGGTCGAGTGCACGAGCGAGAACGGGATGCCCGACTTCTCGATAAGCTGCTCCTGGGCGATCTTCGCCGCGAAGTAGCCGTTCTCCGGCATCCGCTCGGTTCCCACGATCGATACCGCGACGTGGTGACCCACGCCCGCGTCGGCCTCGGCCGCGAGCAGGTTGCCCGTGGAGGTCTCGAAGAAATTCAGCACCGCGGCCCGCTCGAACGACGGCGAGTTCGACACGTCGACCACCACGTGCGCACCCTCCAGCACCTCGGCCAGCCCCTCGCCGGTCAGGGTGTTGACGCCGGTGTTCGGCGAGGCCGCCACCGCCTCGTGGCCGTGCTCGCCCAGCTTCTTCACCAGCTTCGACCCGATCAGGCCGGTGCCGCCGATAACCACGATCTTCATCGCGCTCTCTTTCTGTCCGCCGGGCCACCTGGTCGCCGCCCGGTCGCCAGCTAAGACCGGACAGCCTCCGGGGTTGTGACGGCGGCGGCGAAGTTCAATTCGATTCGTCACCGGCCACGTGACTCATGTCACGCGAGCGGGACCTGAGGGCCGCCGTCCAGATCGTGACCGCGACCAGCACGACGCAGACGGCCGCGATGGCCGCGACCGTGCCGGCCACGCCGATCCAGGGCGTCGCGAGCGGCACCGACAGGACGATGACGATGGACGCCACAACCGCGGCGGGGGACATGACGCGCTCTCGGACGACGAGCACGTGCACCGCCCACAGCAGGGCGAGACAGACCCCTACCGGGACGGCGACCGCGTAGCCGAGTGCCGGCGACGACGCCGCGAGGCCGTGCCCGTTCTGCTCCACGGCCACCTCGAGCCCGGCGCCGAGGGCCGCCAGGGCCGCGAAAATTCCGTAGTGGCCATATCCCCACAGGTAGGACCGATGGCGGCGGTCGGTGAGACCGTCCCCGGCAGGCCCGAGGAAATAGAGCCACCACAGAGCGAACAGCAGGATGAGACCGGCGATGGCGATCACGACGAAGGAGCCGCCGACGGCGTCCGCCTCCAGTGCTCGTCCGACCCCTCTGCTCGCGGCCAGCACGCTCTCCCCGAGCAGGATGATCGTGAACAGGCCGTACCGCTCGGCGATGTGGTGCGGGTGCCAGTTGGTGGCCCTGGCCCGCTCCGCCCACCACGGCACGGCGAGTTCCAGGGCGGCCAGGCAGACGAAGTACGGCAGGCCGGAGGACGAGGGCAGCACTCCCGTCTCCACGAGGACGAGCCGCGACAGCCAGCCCAGCTGCAGGGCGGCGATGCCACCGGCGTAGCGGAACGCGGTGCGCCGCCGCGCCGGGTCTTCGAGACCGGCCCGCAGCCATTGGGCGACGAGGCCGATCCTCATCACGAGGTAACCCAGGGTGATGACGCCATATTCGGAGCGGCTCGCCGCGGCCGGCACCCCGGCGGCGAGCACCAGCACGCCGGCCATCTGCACCATTGTCAACAGCCGGTAGGCGACGTCGTCGGTGTCGTAGGACGAGGCGAACCACGTGAAGTTCATCCACGCCCACCAGATCGCGAAGAACACCTGGAGGAACGGCACAAGCCCGGCAAGGCCGTGACCCTCGGCGATGTCGTGGGCGAACTGCGCGGTGACGGCCGCGACCGCGACCACGAAGGTGAGGTCGAACAGCAGCTCCAGCTGACTCGAAACGCGGTGCGGCTCGTCGATGGCACGGGCGCTCATCCGGACCCGGATCCGGATCGTGGTGCCTGATGGTGGCAAGGTCCTGCTCCTGTCGCTGGCAACGTACGGTCGCCTCGAAGACAGGGCAGAGTATTCGATCTGTGACAACGCGGGGCAGAAGCGCGCGCCGGCGGGTCAGCGCGCGAGCCACTCCCGATAGGTGGTCGTGGCGATGACGGCGCCGTCCTTGGCAAGGAGGGCGCGGCCCGGCGCCGCCGCGTACATGCCCGCGCCGTCGTCGGTGACGACCGTACGGTGGTCGCCGCGGGCGGCGAGGGTGATCCTGCCCAGCTCGTCGAGCGCGAAGACCTCGGGGCCCGCGATGTCGAGGGTGCCGCCCAGCGGGACGCCCACGCTGACGTCGGCCACGGCCCGGGCGACGTCGTCGGCCGCCATGGGCTGCATGAGAGTGGAGGGCAGGCGGACGGTGTGCTCGCCGGAGGTCCAGGACAGCACCGTGTCGACGAACTCGAAGAACTGCGTGGAACGCACGATCGAGTAGGGCACCGGGCCCGCCTTGAGCAGGTCCTCCTGCAGCACCTTCGCCTGGTAGTAGACCAGGCCGGGCACCAGATCGGCGCCCACGATCGACAGGATGACCACGTGCCCGACGCCGGCCGCCTCGGCGCCGGTCAGCAGGGTGTCCATCGTCCTGCGGAAGAAGGCGGGCGAGGCGTCGTCGAAGCGCTGCGGCTTGGTCAGGTTGACGACCACGTCGGCGCCTGCCAGCGCCTCGGGCAGGCCCTGGCCGGTGAGCAGGTCCACGCCGGTGGACCTCGAATGGGGCACCGCCTCGTGCCCGCGCGCGTTCAGAATCCTGACCAGCCGGGATCCGATGAGGCCGGTTCCCCCGATGACGGCGATCTTCATGTCCTGGCCTTCCTGCTCCTCGGACACGACGATATGCGCCGGCTCACCTCCGTACGCGGCAGGTCCCCCTCGCCTCCCGGGACCGGAAAAGCGCCTTGGCCCCTCCGATCCCGATGTCACGGCTTGGGGTGACCGTGTTCAGCGAGTACTACGCCGCCAGCAGCGTGGTGATCAGCACGAAGGCGGCGAAGGCGGCGACGACGACCACGAGCCCGGTCAGGAACCGGGACATTCCCGGCGCCTTCATGCCGGGGGCGGACACGTCCACCACGACGGTCCCGGCGACGACGTCGTGCAGGCACCGTCGCCGGGGATCAGCAAAGATCCACAGGGCGTCGACGAGGTAGAGAACCGATCCGAGATACGGGACCGCCGAGCTCAGGAAGGGGTGCACGAGCGTCCGGACCCCGACCTGACGGCGGGTGGGCATCGCTCCCGTCGCGGCCGACACCACCTTCAGGCGATACAGCCGCTTACCGAGCGTCTGGCCCCACAGCGCGTGTTGCACCCAGAAGTAGGCGGCGCCCACGACGGCGATCGCGATCTGCAGCGGCCAGTCGGTGTCCGCGTACGGATTGAGCAGAGTGGTGAGGTAACCCGGATCGTCGGCCCGGGGCTGAGCAGGCGGCTTCAGCACCAGCCCGATCAGCGCGTTGGCCGCGAGAAGGATCAGGTTGTCGACAAGGAAAGCGGCGAAACGGTGGCGCCGTGCGGCGGTGGTCCACGTCGCCGCCTGGGGGGCGATTGTCATGCCCGCAAGTGTGGCCCCCGCGGTCCGGTTGTGAGGAACGCCCGACTCCTCGGCGTTCGGCACGGAGGGCTCGGCCGTCGCCCCGCTTCCGTCAGGCCCCCATGGGGAGGGGCCGGTGACCTCGCCGGAGTGCGGCCATGCTCCGGCGAGGTGGTCACCGCGTCGCGCCGCTCAGCCGGCGGCGACGAGCGGAGAGGCCGCGGCCGGCGACGGCGCGGCGGCCCGCGGCCGGGTGTAGCCGGCGGGCCGCAGCGGGCCGGGGTCGTCGTGCGTCACCGGCAGCAGCGGCATCACCTGCTCGCCGAACCGGTACGTCTCCTCCAGCAGGGGATTGCCCGAGACGATGAACGAGTCGATCCCCAGGGCGTGATACTCGCGGATGCGCGCGGCGACCGACTCGGGGCTGCCGACCAGCGCGATGCCGGGGCCTCCGCGGATAAGGCCGAAGCCCGACCAGACGTTCGGGTAGACCTCGAGCTCCTGGGCGAAGCGCGGCTTGACGCCCTTGTGGAAGGCGAGCTGCCGCGCCTGCCCCACGGACTCCTGCTTCGCCGACTCGGCCTGCACCCGCGCGACGACGCTGTCGTCCACGTGGTCGAGCATGTCCTGCGCCGCCGCCCAGGCCTGCTCGTCGGTGTCGCGGACGATCAGGTTCAGCCGGATCCCGAAACGGATCGAGCGGCCGTGCCTCGCGGCCCGGGCGCGTACGTCCGCGATCAGCTCCGCGGTCTCGGCGGGCGGCTCGCCCCACGTGAGGTAGTTGTCGATGTGCTTGGCCGCCACGTCGCGGGCGATCGGCGAGGCGCCGCCGAACCACAGCGGCGGGTACGGATCCTGCCGCGACAGGAACGCGGCCTCCGCCCCCCGCACCTTGAGGTGCTTGCCGTCGAAGTCGACGCGTTCCCCGCGCATCAGCGCCCGGTAGGCGGTGAGGAACTCGTCGGTGTGCTCATACCGCTCCTCGTGCTTGAGGTGCACGCCGGCGGCCTCGAGCCCGATGTGGCCGCTCACGATGTTCAGGATGACCCGGCCGCCGGAGTTCTGGTCGAGCGTCGTCGCGAGCTTCACCAGCGACGTCGGCGTGTACACCGCGGGGTGCACCGCGATCACGAACTTCATCCGGCGGGTGGTGGGCACCAGTGAGGCCGCCGTGATCCAGGGGTCCATGCCGCCGGTCGGCTGGGTGGCGAGCAGCGCGCCGTAGAAGCCGTTGACGTCGATCGACTTCGCCCATGCCTGGACGTACTCGAAGTCGACCGGCCGCTTCCATTTCGGGTCCCACGGATATCTGCCGTCGTTGGCGACCAGATACCAGAGGATTTCCAGCCTGCGTTCCGGGAGCGGCGGGAGAAGGTCGGTCTCGGTCATCGGCGCGCTCCGTCGGTCGTACTCATGCTCATGGTCGTCGTCGTTCTCACGGGACGATCGGCTTCGATCCGCCCAGGGCGGCGGCGTGGATCTCGAGGGTGGCCGCCTCCTCGATCGTGGCGACGAGGCGGGCGGTGCTCATCGGGCCGTCGTCGAAGGCGAGCAGCCCGTGGTTGGCCAGCAGGACGGCCTTGGTGTCGGGGTGCTCGGCCAGCAGGCCGGCGATGGACGCGCCGAGCTCGCCGTTGTTGCGCGCGCGGTAGGGCGCGCAGGGGATGTCGCGGGTCTGCCCGCGGTTGACCAGGGGCTCGTAGTTGGCCGGGATCGGCCGGTGGGCCAGGGCGAACGCGGTCGCGTGCGTCGAATGCGTGTGGATGACGGCGTTCACCTCCGGACGGGTGTAGGCGAGGATGTGCATCTGGAGCACCTGCCGCACCCCGGGGCCGAGCCTGCCCGCGACCAGGTCGCCGTCCAGGGTGATCACCCCGAAGTCCTGCTCGCCGATGTCTGCGGGCAGCCCCTTGGCGTTGATCAGCAGGTGGCCGGGGGAGTCCGGCAGCCGGACGCTCGCGTTCGCCGAGTAGGGATTCTGCAGCGCGCCCAGCTGGTGCAGCACGCGCACCGCCTGGACGAGCTCGGCACGTACGGCCGCGTCGGCAGGGGTCAGAACGGGCTCACCGGCCTTCAGCCACTCGCCCTCGCGTACGGGGGCGGTCAGGGTCGAGGTCATGGTCTTCCTTCGTCTCGCAGGTCGGGCAAGTCGTGAGTCGGGGTCAGTCGGGAGGAGGAGGGGATCAGT
Source organism: Microbispora hainanensis (assembly GCF_006874475.1). GTDB lineage: Bacteria > Actinomycetota > Actinomycetes > Streptosporangiales > Streptosporangiaceae > Microbispora > Microbispora hainanensis. The sequence goes on along the minus strand of NZ_VIRM01000008.1, from coordinate 95,114 downwards.
CGTGGGTGCGGGTCGCGCCGAAGTGCCAGTGCAGGACCCGCCGTTCGACGAACAGGAACGCGGCGTTGAGGGCGTAGCCGAGCATCGCGATGGTGACCGCGCCGACGATCAGGTCGGTCACCTGGAAGCTCTGCTGCTGGATCATCAGGAGGTGTCCGAGGCCGTCGTTGCCGGCGATCATGCCGACGACGACCGAGATCACCAGCGAGGCGGCGAGCGCCGAGCGGAGCCCCACGAAGATCGAGGGCGCGGCGGCCGGGATGACGATCTCGGCCATCGTCTGCCGCCAGGTCAGCCCGAAGGTGCGCGCGGTGTCCATCATCGTGCGGTGCGTGGAGCCCGCGCCCGAGTAGGCGTTGAGCAGGATGTGGAAGAACGCCGCCAGCGCCACCACGCTGATCTTCATCGCGTCGTCGATGCCGAGGTAGAGGATCAGCAGGGGGATCACCGCCGAGATCGGCATCGGCCGCAGCAGTTCGAGCGGTGGTTCGAGCAGCACGTAGACGAGCCGCACACGGGCCATGAGCACGCCGATCACCACGGCCAGCACGGCGGCGACGCCGTAGCCGATCAGCATCGTGCGCAGGGTCTGCAGGGTCGCCGTCAGCAGCGGCCCGCCGAGGATCTGGTCCCACCACTGGACGGCGACGTCGGTCACGGTGGCATACCTGGGCGAGGGGTTCGCCGTGGCGTACCGCTGCCAGGCGACCAGGGCGGCGGCGAACACCAGCCAGCCGAAGGCCCTGCTGCGCAGCGCGCGCAGGATCCACGGGCGGCGCTTCGGCGCCCCCGCCGTCCTGGAACTCTCGTTGGAGATCGCATCGGGTGTCGCGGGGAGCGGCACCGCGCCGGTGGTCCTCGTCACTGTGGGGTTGGTGGTCATTCGCCGGAGTCCTCTCAGTCCAGGACCAGCTGCAGCAGTTCACGCCGGTGGTGCAGGAACTCCGGCAGCTCCCGCGTCGTCACCTGGCCGCGCGGGCGGGGCAGGCCGGTCCGTACGTCGGCGAGCACGCCGCGTCCTTCGGGATGCAGCACCACGACCCGGTCGGCCAGGTAGACCGCCTCGTCGATGTCGTGGGTCACGAACACCACGGTCAGCCCCTCCTCGGCCCAGGCGTGCAGGAGGACGTCCTGCAGTTTGGCTCGGCTCAGGGCGTCGACGCCGCTGAACGCCTCGTCCATGAACAGCAGTTGCGGCCGCGCGGCCAGCGCGCGGGCGATGGCAGCGCGCTGCTGCATGCCGCCGGACAGCTCCCACGGGTATCGGTCGGCCGCGTGGCCGAGGCCCACCAGGTCGAGGTAGTGCGCCACCCGCTCGTCGTGACCGCCCTCGGCCGGTTCGTACGCGTGCCGCAGCCCGAACCGGACGTTGCCCGCCACCGTCTTCCACGGCAGCAACGACTGGGCGTAGTCCTGGAAGACGCAGCGCGCCTGGCGCGGCGGCCCGTCGATCGGCTGCCCGGCCACCCGGATCTGCCCCGCCGTGGCGGGGAGGAGACCGCTGAGCAGCCGCAGCAGCGTGGACTTGCCGCATCCGGACCGCCCGACGAGGGCGACGAACTCCCCGGCGCCGATGTCCAGGGACAGCCCGCGCAGGGCGGTCACCTCCCGCCGGCGGGTGCGGTAGGTCATCGCGACGTCGTCCGCCGTCAGCAGGGTCGCGGCGCTTCCGGTCGCGCTGTGCTCGGTCCCGGCCGCGGTGGGCGCGGCTGATGTCGCCATCGAGGCTCCCGGCGTTCGTGAGGTCAGGGGTTGGCGGTCGTGGCGGTGGGCCACAGGTAGGGCGTGAGGTCGAAGGGCTTCTTCAGCGCGCCGAACCGTGCGCCCGTCTCGATCCACGCGTTCTCGGCGGCCACGTCGAACGGGCCGCTCAGCTCGCCGCTGGTCGCCGCCGACGCCTTGTCGAGCGCGCCGGGGTATTTGGCCTCCAGCTTCGTGACGTCAGCGCCGCCGTACTTCACCAGCAGCGTGTTCTGCTCCAGCGGAGTGGCCGACTGGAACACGGTCACGCCCTGCCGTACGGCCCGGACGAAGCGCTGGACCAGGTCCGGGTGCGCCTCGGCCCAGCTGCGCAGCGCGCCGTAGCCGGACGTCGCCGCGCCCTCGGGCACGCCGGAGTCGAAGGTGCCGGCCACGGTGAGGCCATACTGCGCCTCCCACGCGGTGACGTACGCGCCGCTGGTGGCCGCGGCGTCGAGCGTGCCCTGCGCCACCAGGCCGCCGGAGGTGGTGCGGTCCTGCACGGTGGTGTAGTTCGGGCCGTTCGGGTCGAGGCCCTGGTCGGCGAGCCACTTCTTGATCTGTACGGTGGTCAGCGCCTGCGCCGGCACCCCGAGCTTCTTGCCGGCGAGGTCCTTCGCCGAGGTGATGCCGCTGCCCGGCTTCGTCACGATGACGTTGACCGGCTGCCCGGGCTTCAACGCGTTGGCCGGGTTGATGATCGTCAGCTTGAAGCCCTGCTCGATCGCGGCCGCCCAGGCGAAGATGTCGGCCCACGCGATGTCGATGGAGCCGCCCTCGGTGGCCGCGACGAGCGCGGGGCCACCGCTGAGCGTCACGAGCTCGACCTTGATCCGCTGCTTGTCGAAGAACCCGTTCTCGATCGCGGAGTAGACACCCGGGGGCGAACCTGCGATGACGCCGACGCGGACGGTGTCCACGCCCTGCGCGCCGGACTCGTCCTCCGACGACGCCGCCGATGTGCCGCAGGCGGCCAGCAGCAGCGCGCCGACGGCGGCGACCGCGGTCAGGAACAACGGACGGCGGACGCGAGCACGACCGGCGGGCCGGGCCGAGGGGCCGCGGCCGCCGGAGGGGGATGTGCTGATCAACTCAGGGCCTTTCGACATGGCAAGGGGGGCCTGCGGGCACGGACGGCTCACGCGGGCGTGGTGATGAGAAACGACGGGCGGCCGGGGGTCAGCGCCGCGCGGCCAGCCGCTCGTACGCGAGCCGCAGCGGCTCGGGGTCGATCCACGAATCGAGGTCGAAGTCGGCGCTCAGGAAGCCGTAGCGCAGCAGGAACGCCTTCTGGACGCGCAGCAGGTCCACCCGCTCCTCGTCCAGCGTGGGGTGGAGCGTGCGGTGGAATCCCTCCCGGTAGGCGAGGAGCACGCCCTCCGCGCCAGAGCCGGTCTCGGCCGCCAGCACCTTGCGTACGCCGTCGAGGTCGCCCGCCGCCCAGTCGGCCGCGCGCAGCGTCTCGACCAGGAACTCGACCACCAGTTCGGGGTGCGACCGCAGCAGCTCCTCGTGCACGGTGATCGGCCGCGGGGTTCCGTTGTTGACCCTGGACCGCCGCCAGGGCACCGCGTCCAGGTCGATGCCGACCACCAGATCGCGGGCGCGGGCGGCCTCCAGCGCCGCGGCGCCCTTGGCGTAGACCGCGTCGACCCGTCCGGCCGCCAGCGCGTCCAGCTCGCGGAACCGTGGCGCGGCGCGCTCGGCGCGTACGCGGCCCGGGGGCACGACGCGGAGTTCGTCGAGCGGCACCTCGACGAACTCCACGTCGTCGAGAGTCAGCCCGGCGAGCCCGAGCGCGCCCTTGAACCCGTGCAGGGCCATGGCGCGCGCGTGGCTGGTGTCCCTCGTGGCGGCCCAGCCGGGTACGGCGATCCGCGCACCCCGCAGGGCGGCCGGCGACGTGATCGGCGAGTCGGGGCGGACCACGATCGACTGTCCCTCGTCGATCCAGGTGAGCCCTACCAGGCGGGTCCTGGCGCCCTCGGCCCGTGCCGCGATGGCGGGCACATTGCCCCCTTCGCGGATCAGGCCGACGAGGTCGTGGTCGTAGTGGTGCCGGGCGATCTCCAGCGGTGCGTCCTGGAGGATTCCGATCTCGACGCCCAGGTCCGCGTACCGCGTGGCCAGCCGGCCGAGCGCGTAGGCGAGCCCACTGGCCGTCGGGACGGGACAACGGGTGAACCAGATGGTGTCCACGGACTCGGCCGTCGCGGGCATGCTCCGCCCCTTTCCGCACCGTCTCCAGCGAAACGGTGCGTATTCCTAGTAACTCTGTAGGAATAGTAGGAGACGTACACGAATGGGGCAAGGTCCTGTGACGCGCGTCACGATCAGGCGCGGGCCCGGTCGCCGGGTTCGGGGTCAAGGGCGTCCTCCTTCCGGCGGACGGCGATCGCGATCAGGTTGTGCGAGCCGCCGACGGCGGCCACGAACGCGACAGTGCTGTCGACCGCGTTGGCGTGATCGCCCTGACGATCAGCATCGAACCGGTCACGCTGGAGGCATGTATGCGAGGGATATGGGGCGCTCCGCCCTTACGCCGTTTCCGCGACTCTGGAAGAGCTCACCGGGCTGGTGGAGGGCGTCGTCGTGCTGCCCACACATCTCGACTGGGGGCCGGAAGCTCTCGCCTATTTGGTCGGCCATGAAGACTGCGCTTCCCGCGCTTTCTGGCCAGTGATGCATCGCAGCTTCCAGCGCGTGTGCGCGATCTTCAAGGTAGACGGCGACTACTTCCGGAATGCCGCGCAGACGATCCAAGATGGTCCGCTTCTGATTGGCGGTTATTCCACCGGTCATGCGGCCCGCACATACCTCGATCGAGGAGTTGCCGCACAAAGTCACTGCCACATTTGCCTTGCCCTGCCTGTGTTGACGGGCACCACGCCTACGTGAGGATCTACTTCCCCAAGCACCTGAGCCGGTTCAATGATGGCGGCTGGCCTATCGATTTCATCATCGAGATCCTCGACAGCACTGCCCCTGGATGGGACATCCGTTGCCACTGATCGCCGCATGACCGGGGGCGGCCGGCGCTCTCGGGGCGGCTCTCATCCCGCAGAGTCACGGAAGCGGTGCGACGAGTTCACCCGCACCTGCGACTGGCTGAACGTTCGGCCCGGAAGGCTCTGACCGCCAGGACTGAGGGAATCGGGTTCCTGAGCGGCTCGGTCACCCGGTCGATGTCCAGTCCTGCGCCGATGAACGCGTTGATCAGGTCGGGCAGTGGCACGTGGCTCATGCCGACCCGGTCGCGGACTCCGCCCTCGCGCCACCATGGGGAGCGCTTGTGCCAGCCGCCCAGACGGTATGTGGGGTGAATGATCACCGCTCCGTCCGGGCGCGGCTCGATGTGAGGGCCGTTGAAGCACGGGTGCACGCCGTAGAACAGCAGCATCCCACCTGGCAGCAGCACCCGCGCGGCTTCCTTCACCAGGCCTGCGAAGTCATCGATGTCGGTGGAGACCCACAGCGCGGTTACCGTGGCGAAGGTGCCTGGGGCGAACGGGAGCACCGTGGCGTCGGCCTGTAGAAGTGGAGCGTGGTCCCTGTTGCGGGCTCGGCGTAGCTGGTCGGCCGAGCGGTCCAGGCCGATGACGGTGCGGCCGGTGGAGCGGATGGCCTGAAGATACAGGCCGGTACCGCAACCGATGTCCAGGCACAGACCGTCCCCAGGCCCGAGAAGATCGACGATCCAGGAGATGTTGGTGCTGGCGCTGGGCCCGATGTAGTCGTCGTACCATTCGGCCTGGCCGTCATATCGGGCGGTCACGATTCATTCATACACGCGATATGTAGGCTTCGCGTGGCTTTGGCGTTCCTGAGCGGGAGCACACCTATGGCATAAAACGCTTCACGGCCGGGCTGGGGCATTGCGGTGAATCTACGGCGGCCCTCTGCTACTCCTCGCACGGTCCACCCTCGGTCGAGGCTGCTGAGCAGTTCCCGAACCAGTCTCCGTGCCTGTGCGTCGTGCTCTGCGATGGTAGGCCTGCTCTCGGCTGCTTGCTCTACTCGCTCCATGATGGCGGGGACGACCTCGACTCGACGTTCGCCCTTAAACCAGGCGTCTATTCGCTCTGAGCCGGCTTCCGCATTGTCTCGGGACTCACGTAGTGGTGCAGCAAAGCGTTTTCGCCTGCTGCGTTCAGCCACTCGGCGCGGGTGGTTGCCACACGTTGCCATCCGGCGCGTTCGTAGAGGGTGATGGCCCCGTGGTCGTCGTCGGACACGTCGAGCACGAGAGGTATTCCCAGATCGGCGGCCTTCTTCGCGACCACGTCGAGGAGGCGGGTGGCGTGGCCGTGGCCTCGCCCCGGAGGAGTGACGAAGAGCCGGGTGAGCGATCCGACCGGACCGGCCGGCATGCCGATGGCCTGGGCGAGGAGTGGTTCCAGCGTTGCCGCGTCCGGCTGTGAGAGTCCCACGTGTCCGAGGACGTCAGCGCCGTTGACCACCACCCAGGCTGCAACAAGGTTGGAAGGTGTGAGCCATCGCCCGGGATCGGCGGGCCAGTTCACCGGGTAGCGATCGGAAGCATGCACGGTGGCGAGAGCATCGACGCAGGCAGGCAGATCCTCGATGGTTCTCGGACGGATCAGGGGGCTCGTCACCCGGCGATTTTCTCAGGGAGTGCGCTTGATCAAGTATCGCAGGTAGGCGGCCCTGGGTCTGTGTCGGTGGGGAGTTCCTCGCCGTGCGGGGCGCACATGGGGCGGCTCGCTCGCGCTAAGCGCCGATCTGCTGGAAGTTGAGGCGGGCCTGGGTGAGGCTCAGTCCATGGTTGGGGCCGCCGCGCCGGATCTCGTCGGCATCGTGGTCGTCCTGCCCGTCGTCCTCCCAGAAGCAGACGGGGCAGATCTGATACCAGCCGCGCGAGTCGAGCGTGAGATATCCGCAGCAGGGACAGGCGTGAGGACCGCTTCCTTCCGGAGCGTGTACCGAGCGGTTGGCGCCGACTTCGACGTACTCCTCGAACGTCTCAATACCCCGCTGGACTTCCTCGGGAGTCGGTTCACGTCGTCCACGAGCGGAGATGATCTCTCTCCCCGGCGGCGCGGCCCAGCTCGGTCGCCTCGTCGGGCGGGTCAGGCGGACGCTGCCGTTGCAGGGGATACATGACTGCTCCTCGTCGTACGACGTATCGCTGCTCGTACGCTGTAGCGGCTGGACGAGTGACGGCCGCAAGCGCCTCCGCTGCCGCCGGCCCGGGGCCTGCGGCAGGCCTGCTCATGCGGAGACGCGTCTCCGCCGCCAGTAGGAGAGGGTGAGAGCTCCGAGCAAGGGCCCCCACAGCAGCAGTGGCGCGTAGGCGGCGATGGCCAGCACGCCAGTCCAGTCGCCGAATCCCAGAGGGAAGTCGGCGGGCAAGGCGTGCCCGTGGATCGTGCGACCGCGGGCTACGGAGAGTCCGGCCCATGTGCACATGAGCGTCAGCACGATCGCCCCGAGCGCCGCGGGGATGACGGCGGACGGCGTCGGCACCCTACGGCCACGCAGGCCCGGTATCCAGCGCGGGAACACCTCGCCCCACCTGGCTATCAGGCCGATGGCGGTGAACGCCGCCACCTCCGAGAGGATCGACAGCAGCACCACGTAGAGCTCCATCGGAAGCCACGGCGGCACCTCCCCGCTGCCGTGCCCGCCCCGGGTGATCGGCAGGTGGAAGGTCACTCCCGCGATCCGCCAGAGGCTCGCCGGCAGCGCGGTGAGCGGGACGGCGTAGGCCGCCCACCGCGCCCACCGCGGCACACCGGGAACGGGCGCGTGCGCGGCCGTCCATGCGGCCCGCAGCCGGCTGGTGGCGGGAGAGGTGTCCGCGAAGCTCATCATGGTGATTCTCCGAGTCGGGGTGGGGGAGCTTGACCAGGACGAGGATCGCGCGGTCGTCGGACCCGAACATCACTCCGAAGAGGGAGCCGGCCCCATGAGTCCCGGCGCTGAGCGCCCACCGCGACGGCCCAGCCGATGTAGCCGAGTGGCGCATGCCGTGCGCCGGGGCACGCTTGCCGGACCCGATCTCCCCGTCCCGGCCATCGCCGCCGAGGTGGGCCTGTCGGCGGCGCGGCTACGCACCTTGGTCCGCACGTCGGTGGGGGTGCCGCCGGCCCGGCTGCGTCGATGGGGGCGGTTGTGGGCGGCGATCACCGTCCAGCCCGGCCGGTCGGTGGCCGTGGCCGCGGCCGACGCGGGCTTCGCCGATCAGGCCCGTCTGACCAGGACGGCACGCGGCCTGCTCGGACGCACACCGCTGTCCCTGACCACGGGCGCGCCGACAGCGCGGCATGGCCATCGCCGCGCCCATGATGCGCGACGGTCAGGTCACCAAGGACAAGGGCCCGCCGGCATGACAGGCCCTCCGGCGCCGGGGAACAGCAGGCCGAGCTCGTAGGCGCGGACCGCGGCCTGGGTGCGGTCACGGGCACCCAGCTTGTCGAGCACGTGACGAACGTGCGTCTTGACCGTCTCGATCGACACGTAGAGGCTCGCCGCGATCTCGGCGTTGCTCTGCCCGTACGCGATGTGCCGCAGCACGTCCAGCTCGCGCGCGGTCAGCTCGATCGGTATGCGCGGCTTCGAGACGCCGTGATGGGGGCCGGCGATACGACGCAGCGCATCGGGGAAGAGCACCGCGTCGCGGGAGTGCACGAGCCGTACGGCGTCCACCAATTCATCGGCGGGCGCGCGTTTGAGCACGTACCCCGCGGCGCCCGCGCGCAGCGCGCCCCAGACCAGCTGGTCGTTCTCGAACGTCGTCACCACGACGACCCGCGTCGCGGGGGACCGGCGGGCCAGCTCCTGGGTGGCGGCCAGGCCGTCCAGCCGGGGCATGCGGATGTCCATGAGTACGACGTCCGCGCCCACGCCGGCCGCCACGGCTTCGCGGCCGTCGGCCGCCTCGCCCACGACCTCGATGTCGTCGTGCAAGGAGAGCACCGTCGTCCACCCCGAGCGGATGAGCTGCTCGTCGTCGGCCAGGACGACGCGGATCACAGCGGCAGCGTGGCCTGGACGCACCACCGGCCGTCCACCTCCTTCTGTACGCACTTCCCGCCGGCCAGGCGGGCCCGCATACGCATTCCGGCCAGGCCACGCCCCTCCGCGCCGGGGCGCGAGGCGACGCCGGTCACCGTTCTGTTCTCCACGGTGACCACCAGGTCGTCGCCGGTGGCGATGTCGATGGTGATCGGCCCTTCCCCATGGCGCAGTGCGTTGGTCAGCGCCTCCCTGGTGATCGCGAAGGCCGCCCGCGAGGAGGCGGCCGGGACCCGGTGCAGGCGGCCGACGCTCGCGCGCACGTCGAGGCCGCCGATCAGCGCGCCGAGCGAGTCGAGGGTGGGGGCCTGGGCCGCGCCGTCGTCGTCGAGCACCCGGAGCAACACGTCAAGGTCCTGCTGCGCGTCCCGGGCCGTGCTCACCAGATGGCCGAGCGACGCGTCGGCCTCGGGCGCGCGCGATGCCCGCAACGCCGCCTGCGCGGCCATCGCCTGCACCAGGACCACGCTGAGAGCGTGGCCGACCGAGTCGTGCAACTCCAGCACCAGGCTTTGGCGGTGGCCGAACTTCTCGATCACCCGGGACGGCTCGGCCCGCAGCAGCCGGCGCGCCGCCCAGCGCTGGCCCAACCCGCCCGCGACCATTGCGGTGAGCACGGCCACCGTGAGGACAGCCACCTCGACCAGCTCGCCGGGAGCCGCCCGCCAGCGGGCCGCGTCACCCAGCCGGACCAGCCCAGGAGACAGCAGAAGCACGCCGGCGCCGAGGGTGGCGCCGCCGTGCAGATGGAGGCTTGTCAGCACGATCAGGTAGAGCCGATCGGCCCGCGCGGGCACCTCGATGCCGAGCAGTTCGGACAGTGCGGCCTTCTCCAGACGCCGCATCAGCGGCATCGCGGCCAGCAGGACGGAGGCGGGCAGGCAGGTGGCCCACAGCACGAGCACGCGCGCCGGGGTCGGCTCGGCCAGGATCAGCAGGCCAAGGGCCACAGCCGCCGGGGTCAGCAGCGCGGCGCCCAGCAGTAGGTAGACCCCGGCCTTGACGGCGCGAGCGAAACGGCCTTGCACGAGGATCGACGGTAGCCGACGAGGCCACGCATGGCCTCCCTCCGGCGAGGGAGACGACGGTCCCGCGCCGCATGCGCCTGGAGTGATCACGCATGTGCGAGGTCCGGGTCCGTCGAACAGCATGGGGACTCTCCTGGTCCGCGCCTCACGAAACCGTGCCGGGGAAAGGCAGATAGGTGGCCCGTGACGGCGGGCTGCGGTCATGATCAGCCTCGGCCTGACGATCACCGGTGGACACTCGGGGTGATCACGCACGGCTGCCAGACGGTGATCTTCCACGTCATGCACTGGCGCCGGAACCGCAGCGCGACCTTGGCAAACGCGACCAACGTCATGGCGCGTACATCCCGTGACTGGCGACAAGCGGCGGCTCGCGGCGGCGTACGGCTGCGCATGCGATTACAGCGCGATCAAGGAGAAGCCCAGGTCAGAGGCCGAAGAGGCTGAGGAGAGGAGCGCGCCCTGAGGGATTCGAACCCCCGACCGTCGGATTAGAAGTGGATCGCCGTTTCTTGACTCGATGGCACGCTGACCTGCTGCTGATCTCTCGGTTCTCGCCGTCAGAGGGAAGATCATTCCGAGTATGTTCCGGATCTTCTCCTGAACGACATCAGGGAAGGATCACGTCTACCCCAGCCGCGCTCACGATCCAAGGTCCGCCCTGGGTTCCATTGTCTGTGACCCGTCCTGAACAGGGCGGCACGGCCTGGTACTGCAACGTGGACTGCAACCGTCGCTCGGCGGCAGGGTGATCACCGTCGTGATGATCTACGGCACGCTCGTCGAAGCAGGAGGCTGCTCCAGGACCAGGCTGACGCGCTCATCCACCGAGAGCAAGGTTCGGCGACACACCACTGGCCTCCGGTTCGGAGATCCGCGAAGCCACAAAGTCGGTGAACCGGCCCGTGTCCGCGAAGTAGTTCGGGTACGCGTCGCGCAGCTGGCTGATCCGCGCGATGTTGATGAGCACCGCGTCTAGGTTGTCGTCGTCCTGGGCTTCCAACTCGGTCAGCCGTGCTTCGGCCTCGGCCAGCGTCTCGTGGACCGTCACCGTCAGAAGGCCTTCACTCCGCCGGAGTTCTAGCGTCAGGGTGTTGCGGCGGTCCGTCTTGGAGTGCTCGCTAACGATCGAGGCGTAGCCGCGCAGCCGATCTAGGACGCCAACGCTGGCCTCCAGCCGTCGCAGCTCATCGGCTAGCTCCTCGGCTGACCCGTGGGCGCCAGGCACCGGGGCGGTCTCCTCCTCGTAGGCCATGAGAGAGCCGACCAGGACGAAGAACCGGAGAACATCTGGGTCGCCCTTGCCGTACTTCAACTCGCTCCCCGAGAACAGGTCCATCGTCTCGACTGCGGTCGCCCAGGCGTGCTGCAGCAGCGTGCGCACCTGCAGTTCGATCCGGAGGCCCTGGTACTCCATCTTCGAGGCCCCGTACTCGTACACCAGATGGATACCCCGATAGCCGGAGTTGCGCGGTCCCGGCTCGTCGCGCAGGTAGTCGTAGACCCGCTTGACACGGTTCTTGCTCCTCGGGAGGTCACGCAGGATGCTAACCAACTCCTCGACTTCAGCAACACTCTCGAGGACCACGCGGCACCCTCCAAGGTCCTGCATGGTCGTAACGCTCATCGTGGGGTGGCGCCTGAGTTTGTCGAGGATGGTAGGAAGTCGCTTGCGCCGCTCAGCGACGACGGCGTTCGGGTTCACATTGAGCGCGCGCTGCCGCACGGTCACGGTCACGGCATTCAGGGGGAAGGCATGCGCGAGGCGGTAGTTACTCAGGATGTCCCGCGCCGCCTGGATCTCTTCGGGCGAGCCCGTTCCCTTGCCGATCGTCCGACTCGCCCGCTGGACCGCCTTATTGGAGTGCTCCGGGATCACCCATGTCTTCATGGCGTGACCGTATCGGACCCCACCGACGGTTTGGTCAATCATGATCGTTCCGGATTTTGCTCCCTGACCAACTCGGCCCGTCAGGGCATGCCACCTCGCCTGATCGTCCCGTCGTCGTCGCCCACCCGAAGGGAAAGCGGGCCGTGAGGAGGGCGCCAAGGTGGAGCGCCCTACTGGACGAACGACCTTGGCGCCCTCCTCACGGTCTGCTAGGGCTTTGTCCTGGGCGATGGCGGCGGGACGATCAGGTCCCCACCCCAGCCGACGCGGACCGAAGCTGTTGGGGATCATCCCGGAGTCCGAGCCCCCTCCGGAGGATGTCTATCTCCGAAGAGGCTGCAGGAGCGGTGGCGCGTCGCTGACGACGGCGAGTGCGATGAGTACGGCGGCCATGCCGGTCGGTGAACGGCCCGGGTCGCCGTCGGCCGGGACCGGCGCCCACGCCGCACGCCCGGCCGGCGTGCGGCAGAGGGCCGGGTACGGCGGCGCGCCGCGCCGCCGCTTGATCCCTATGAGACCAATTCAGCAACAGAAGCTATTCGCCAAGCATCTCCGTTACGATGCTAGCGATTTCCTCGGCGTAGCTTCCAGAGGCAAGAGCTTCGCGGGCCTTCCTTCGAAGAGTGACAAAGTTGCTCTTCTCGTCAAGATCCAGGCCAGCAACCAAGTTCGCTTCCGCTCTCCCCAGTTCTGTAAGGCGTTGATGAATAGGGTTATCAGCGTTGTAGAGCGGGATGGGTAGCTTCCATAGATGCTTGTCGATGTCCCGTTCGTCTTTGCCATAAGACATCAAGGGCCTTACTAGCTGCGTAAGTACTGGGCTGTTAAGTATTGCGCACAGATAAAAGCCCTCTGCTTTACTGGCAACTGCGGCCCAGTAGAGCTTGTGTTCGCATACGGCGAATTGGTCCTCTACAAGAGCCGCTACCACATGCATACCTGAAGCTCCATAGACGAGACGGAGCGGAGAAGGCGGAAGTTGCCCAGTCAATCCTCTGCGGAAGTCAATCCGCTCTCGCAGAGTCATCCGTTCACTGGATCGATGTTGTTCCCACTGCTGTTCCACACCTCTCCACCACTCTGCGACTCCGGGATATAGGTCAAGTCGCGGATTCGCCGAGTCCAGCAGCTGATTTCCCTCAATCGGCAGGACGGCTTCACATGCGGGGAGGACTCGGTAAGGAAGGATGCTTTCACCGAGCAGCACGGGTCGCACGAATTCGCTTTCTACAACTCCAGTCATGTCGGGAAGATTCTTCCAGGGTTTTTTCTCAGTGCTGCTGCGCTTCGATTGAAGAGCGCGCCGTCCCGCGCCGAACCCCAACGGGCTAGAGGGCTGCGACTCAACAAAGAACAGGACCTTCGGGAAGATTGTTGCGCCAGCGGAGAAGCGAGGTCCATAGGGCGACGGTCCCTCAGCTTCGATGTTGCTGATTGCCAAGACGGCCGGTTCGCGATTGAGATGAGGTGCAGCGGATTCCCAGGAGTGAGCAGTACGCGGAAGAGTCCCCGTCCAGCGAATCGTCTCAGAGGAGAGTGCATGGGGGGCATTTTCGGTTCGTTGGCCGAATACTACGGCTCCACCTCGTGGGAAGAAGTGCGGCCGGATGCGGCGCAGATCCCACGATCCGGTAAACGTCGCCGTAACCTCCTCTGAGCCATCGGAGAATTTGCCTGATCGGAATCCGGCGAAGTAACCACGATCAAGCGCAGCGTTGGGTAGGACGAATGCAAACGTTCCGCCGAGCTTGAGGTATTGCTGAACTGCCCTGGCAACGAATAGACCGGACAGGTCCTGATGGGTAGCAACGGTCTTTCCATGCCACAGCCCACGCGCCTCGGACATTTCGCGGAAGACGTCTTGCATTTCGGCGGGCATGTGTCGATAGGAGAGCCACGGTGGGTTACCCACCAAGACGTCAACACGGTTTTCCCCACGCCCGAGCCAGACGGGCCGCACGAGGTTGCGGATGTAGTAGCTCCAGATATGGTTCCGTTCTTCGTCCTGCAAGCGGCAGAGCACGTCGAAACTATCTTTGATCGCTGGCTGGTCGGCCTCAGCGATGGCAAGTCGCTTGAACAAGGCTGTGAGGGGTGGGACTGTGCCAGGGGCGCGGTCCCTGCTGGCCAGGGAAGCCAATTCGGAAATGAGCCGGTCGAAGCGTGCAGCGTTGGAAAGAAGGTGGTCCGGGAAGCGTAGTTCGTCTTCAAAGAGCTGACTACCGGTTCCGGTGGAGATGAGTAGATGACCTTCGGTGAAGAGGTCGACTCGTTGGGTCCATTGGACGCTATCGCCAAGGTAGACCGGGACCGTAATCGGGCCTCGCCGCGAATCAATGAGTCGGTCTCGGCCTATGGCAAGTAAGTAGGTGACCCTGGCAAGCGCGACCGCCACCGGGTGCAAATCGATGCCTAGGACGTGGTTGGTTAGGCCGGACAGTGCGGTGGCGAGTGGGACACCGGCCTCATCGGCTGCTGAGAGATGGCGGCGGACCGCGTGGAACAGGAAGGTTCCGGAACCGCATGATGGGTCAAGGACACGCTGATTAAGCGGGTCGGTTACGGCCTCAGCAACGACTTGATCAGCAAGCCAATCAGGGGTGTAGTACTCGCCGAGCTTCTTCCGAGTCTCGGTCCCGATGACAGACTCGTACAGTACCTTGAGAACGTCGTGTTCCACGTCGGCCCAGTTGAACCGGGCGAGACGACGAGCGAGGGTCCGGATAAAGGAGTCCCCATCGGGAACCTCTAGAACCCAGTCGAAGAAGTCCGCTTCGACCACACCATAGATCTGGGCAAGGTCGAAGCGCTGGCCGCCAAGAAGGCTGGCGGGCTGCATGTCGGTGACATCGAGGCCGAGGACGAGATGCGCGATCACCTCCGCACTGTTGACGAGCAAGGTGTGTTCAAGGAACAGTTCGTCATCGTCGGCGAACTGCGTTCCGAGGGCGCTGCGCAACAACTTGGACCAAAGCTCACGCTTGAGCTGAACTGTGGGCGCATCCCGGTTCTCGGCATACAGCGCCCCCAGTACCGCCCGATCGAGGGCATATGAAGCGCTATCAGCGCCGAGGCGAGCGGCGATCTCGCTGGGGGTTGGAGGAACGCCCTTGCGGGTGGCGAGCACACCTTCGAGCCAGGCCAACAATGAGATCAGGTCAGGACGGGAGGGCTTTAACTCGAAACGTGTGGCTTCGTTCAGTTCGTCGTTGTGCAGGTGGTAGGCATGCCATACGGCACCGTCTGTGAGGACACCGACGTAGCGCTGTCCAGTCTGCTGGCTTCGGGTCCTGACATAGCCGGCGAGCTGCTTTTCGGCGGTCTTGAGGACTGTGGCGCTGCGGAGGTCCTTCTTGACTTCGATGACGGTGAAGCCGAGCTCGATGTCTATGCGGCGACGGTCACCGACCTGGGTTTCCAGTTCGACATCAAGATCGTGATCGGCGAGTCCAAGGCCCCCAGTGAGCAGTAGTTGCCGGATGTCGGATTGGAGGGTTGCCTCGCTTCGCACTCGATCGCGGTTGGCAAGTCGGCCGAGGAGATCCTCAAGCTGGTTCTCGATCACTGAATCAGACGCCACCCCAGACATCTATCACGCCAAGCGCAGGTAAGCGGCTTGACGACATCGCGCTCAGGTCTCGGTTATGCACCGGAGAGCCCGGATGACCGCGAGGTTCCCGTGTACGTGGGTGATGTTGGGCGGTAGCTTCGCTGTGTGGCTACCAACGAAGAGCGGTCGCGGTGGGTCGTGCATGGTGAGCGGCTGATCTATGACAACCGGTGGATTCGGCTGGGCTTGGTGGACGTCGAGATCCCGGACGGGGAGCGGTTCGAGCATCACGCGGTGCATCTGGACCGGGCGGCCATCGCTGTGGTGGTCGACGAGCACCAGCGGGTGCTGATGATGTGGCGGCACCGGTTCCTGTTCGACCGGTGGGGTTGGGAGCTGCCTGGCGGCCTGGTCGACGCGGGGGAGGACCCGATGGAGACGGCGGCCCGTGAGGTGGAGGAGGAGACCGGGTATCGAGTGAAGGAGATCGAGCACCTGGTGACATATCAGCCGATGGCCGGCATGGTCGACTCCGAGCACAACTTGTTTCTTGCCCGCGGTGCCGAGCTGGTGAAGGAGCCCAGCGGGGAGATCGAGGCAGACCTGATCGAGTGGGTCCCGATGAAGGAGATCCCGGACATGATCGCCCGAGGTGACATCTGGACCTCGGGAACCTTGGTCGGTCTGTACGCAGCCCGAGATCGCCTCAACGCAGAGCGCGGGTAAGTCGTCGGCTGAGTTCGTCGATGCGCTTGCGCTGGCGGCGTGAGCCGGTCATCGTCGCCAGGTGCTTCGCGCGCTGGATGTGTGGTTGGGCGGCCTCCGGGTCGCCCAGGGCCAGCAGGGCATGCCCCAGATCGCAGCGAAGTGCGGCTTCGGCGCGGTTGTACGTGCCGTCCATCCCGGCCAGTGCTGACCGTAGGTCCTCGATGGTGCCGGGGTCACCGAAGCGGACGAGGCAGTTGCCGCGCCACCGGGCCAAGTGGTGAATGTCGAGCGACAGATACGGCATGTCCGGGTCGCTATTCCCGTCCGGGAGTAGCGCGGCGGCCTGGTCGAGTGCGGCCCGGCAGGTCGCCTCGTCGCCGAGGACTGCGGCGGCTTCGGCTTCGGCCGCTGACAGCCACGAACGCAGCCGGCCGGGGATGCGGTCGCGGTGGGTGGCATGGACGTACTGAAGGAGTTCGGTCGCCTGCGCGGGCTGTCCCAGGTCCATGAGGACATATGCCTGTTCGGCGGAGACGTGGGCAATGACGGCCGGGTCATCGGCTTCGCGGGCGGCGGCCTTGGCGTTCTCGTAGTGGTTCCAGGCGTCGTTGAGGGCGCCGGTGTTGATAGCCTGCCATCCGGCCAGTGACTCCGTTTGCGCGAGGACGTGGGCGAGCTGCGCGCGTATGCCGGGCCGTACGGCATGACGCTGTGCGCGTTCTATTTGGGTGATTTGGGCGCGCATTTTGTCGGCGATGGCGGCGCTGCCGAGTCGGCGGTCCAGTAGGCGCAGATTGTTGGTGTCGGTGTTGAGGATCATCACCATCGTGGGGTCGATGGCGGCGGCGGCCTCGATGCGGGCGGTGAGTTCCTCGGTTTGCTCCTGGTGCTCGTCGCCGTGGTCGCCAGTGGGCGAGGCGATGTCGAGCGGGGCCAGGCCGAGCAGCATGCGGGCGTGGTCGGGCAGGGCCAGGCCGGCGGCGATGCGCTCGTAGACTTCAAGGTCGCTGACCTGGCGTTGGCCGCGAATGTGCTGGCTGATGCGGCCCTGGGCGATGCCGGTGGCGGCGCTGAGGCGGACCTGGCTAGCTCCGGCGTACTTGACAGCGAGGTTGAACAACCCCGCCATGTCGCGCTTCTTTAGGATTTCGCGGCTTTCATCGCGGTCCCACACCCATGCGGGCATCTGGATCGGTTCGAAAGCGTTCCCGTGCATTCCGGCCTCCGGTCGTTTCCCCAGGCTGGTGGTGCATGGCTCCTGCTGAGAACTCTATATCTCACAGTGATATATCCAGAGGGAATAGGACTGGATTCGTCTGCGATCCATTCTTTCCGGCATGACCACACCAGTTAAGTGCACCGCGTGCGACGGTCGCGGCTGGAAGATCGTCACTCGACGCGGGCAGGTTGCCGCCGTGGCGCTCGGCATGGAGACCTCCTCACGGGAGGACTGCCTGTATTGCGACGGCGGACAGGTGCTCGTGGAGATGTTCGAGTGGGAGGTCTTCGTCACCGCTGACGGGACCGACGAGCTCGGGCCGTGCGGGACCAGCGCCGGACAGGCCACCTCGATGGACGAGCTGCGCAAGGCGCTGCGCCGGATGGACCCGGCACGGCAGCCGTGGGGGAGGATCACGCACCGGGTCTACGACTTCGGCACCGTGCCGGATGACTGGTCCCGCCGGATCATCTTCCGCGCCATCCTCGACGCGGCCGGACAGGTTCGCTTCGAACGGACAGACCGGTGAGCAACAGGACCCCGGCATGGGGCGGACCGTGCCCATCCCCGCATCTCCCACCGTTGCAGAACGGGGCCAAGCCGCTCGACTGGCACAAGCCGGGGCGGTTCGCCTGGTCGCGGGTGCTGGCCTGGACCTGCCACGAGCACCGCAACACCTGGTACGAGTTGTGCGCGGCCGGCGGCCTGGCCTACATCCGCCGGTTGAAGGGGGATGAGTTGAAGCCGGAGGTAGCGCACACCCATGCCTGGCGGGTGGCCGAGGCGCGGGCGGTGTGGCTGGCGCTGCTGTCTGGGCGAGCTCAATAGCCTTCCCGCTGGTGGCTGAGGTCCTGACAGGCCTGTGCTTAGCCGCTACTGTGCTTATGCAGACAAGTGGAAAAGTGATTGGGCGCTTAACATGAGCATGGACTTCGCCCCGCCGAAGTACGCCCAGGTGATGACGGCGATTCAGCAGCGTATCCGGGACGGGGAGTACGCGCCCGGCGACATGCTGCCCTCGGAGACACAGCTCGTCCGGGAGTTCGGCGTCGGCCGTACAACGGTGGTCCGCGCGCTTCAGACCCTTGCCATGCAAGGCTGGATCGAGCGCGAACACGGCCGCGGGTCGTTCGTGAAGGGCCGCCCGGAGAGCCCGGCCGAGCGCGTGCGGCCCGGCCTGTCGACGGCTGAACATCCCGAGAGCGCCGAGAACATTGTCAGCGTTGCCCGGGTGCCGGCCCCCCGGCATGTCGCCAAGCTGATGGGCGTCGACGAGCGAACCCCCGTGATCGCTCGTCACCGCGTGACCAGACAGGGCGACCGGGTCTCGGCGGCCGAGACTCTGTGGTTCCCCTTGGAGATCGCCCTCGGCACTGACCTGGACAAGCCCGATCCGCTTCGGCATGGCGTGCGTCAGCACCTCCAAGCGGTCAAGCATCTGCGGATCGACCACGTCACTGAGCGCCTGACCGCACGGAAGCCGACCAAGGAGGAAGCCGAACTCCTCGGCTCCTCCTCCCCGGTGCTGGGTGTGCTGGCGACCGTCCATGACCCGGCGGGGAGCGTGCTCCTGGTGCTGAGCGTGGCCCTGCCCGGTGACCTGCACGAGCTTGAGGATGTCTATCAGGTGAGCTAAGTCTTACCCCGCTCGTTTCGCTCGGTTACTTGTGCGGACGAGTGGGCAAGACTTACAGTAGAACTCAATCGGACAAGTGGACGAGCGCATGAGATGCTCGTCCTGAGAGTAAGGATCACGCCTCATGGCCATTGCAGGACCCATCCCGATCGCCTTCGAGCACGTCTTCCCGCACGGCTGCTACCTGGTGGGGGAGGTGGAGCAGGTCAAGGACTTCACCGCCTCGACCGGCGGGCGCACCGTGTTCGCCAAGGACAAGACCACCGGCGAACTGGTCTGGCAGGTCGCCGTCATGGACGCCGACCCGGCCGCCAAGCTCGCCCAGAAGACGGTCGCGGTGAAGATCATCGCTCCGGTGCAGCCGGTCCCGCCGCCCTCCACGCCCGGCCTGCCCATCACGCCGGTCGAGTTCGAGCAGATGACGGTCACGCCGTATGTCCACCAGACCACCGGACGCCTGGCCTACTCCCTCCGGGCGAGGAGCATGCGCGCTCCCCGCACCGTCGCCGCCTCGACCAAGCAGACCGGCGCGGCCGGTAAGGAGGTAGCGGCCTGATGCTCCGCGACCCCTACACCTACGTCACGCTCTCGCTCAGCCCCGGCAACCCGGCCAACGTCGGCATCTCGTTCTACTCGCCCGAGCTCCGGGCCGGGGCCTCGGTGCTCGACTCCGGGCGGCCCTACTTCGCCATCACCAGCCCGAGCGTGGACGTGACCGTCTCGACCACCGCAGCCGGGCCGGTCACCCCCAGGGACGTCGAGATCGCCCGGCAGATTTTCCAGGCCGCCTCGCGCTACCTCGCCGACTGCGAACGCCTGGTCACCCAGCAGCCGGCCGACTCCGACCAGCTCGCCCTTCCCGGCGTCGACGGCTCGGCGGCCTGACACGCAAGCGGGGCCGCTGGAAGCGGGAACTTCCGGCGGCCCCTCGGATCTCCCACGCACACCGAATGCTTGAGAGGACTCCAGCCTAATGCTGAGAAGACTGCCCGGAGACGAGGCACGTAACCTCGTCTCCACCACCCCGGACACGGCCGTCGTCTTCCGCCCGGCCGTCATGCAAACCCCCGCCATCGTCACCATCGTGATCTGGCTGGCCCGCCTGCTGCGCGGGCTGGTCCGGATGGTCTGGCGGCACCCGATCGCCTGCACCGCCGCCCTGGCCCCGGCTGTGGTCACCCTCGTCTACGGCTGGCGCATGGCCGTGGTCCTGGCCGGTTTCCTGCCCACGGTGGGCCTGTCGTGGGTGCTGCTGGAGCGGGATTCGTTCCTGCGCGTGGTCGGCTGGCCGCTGCTGGCCTGGTGGCGACTGGTATGGGTCTACCGGCGGCACTGGCAACCAGTGATGATCGTCTCCGGTCTCGGTCGGCACCTGCGCGGCCGGGACTACCTGCCCCGCCTGGTCAAGGTGCGGTGCACCTCGTGGGCCGACCTGGTCACCGTGAAGATGCTCAACGGGCAGGCGGTCAAGGACTGGACCGACCGGGCCGACCACCTCGCCCACGGCTTCGGCGCCCGAAGTTGCCGGGTGTCGATCGCGCGGGCCGGTCGCCTCGTGCTGACCCTGCCCCGGCATGACCCCCTCGCCGAGCCGTTGCCGGCCGTTCCCATCCCCGAGACGCCTTCGGCGGGGCCAGTTGAGATCGGCAGGTGTGAGGACGGCACGCCGTACCGGCTCAAGGTCCACGGCACGCATGTGCTGATCGCGGGGGCCACCGGGGCGGGCAAGGGCTCCTACCTGTGGTCGGCGATTCGCGGCCTGCTCCCCGCGATGTGGGCGGGCCTGGTGCAGGTGTGGGCGCTCGATCCGAAGCGGATGGAGCTGTCCTTCGGTCGGGCGCTGTTCGGCCTCCGCTATGCGGCGACCCCGGCCGAGTGCGTCGACCTGCTGGAGGCGGCCGTCTCGGTGATGCAGGAGAGGGCCGACCGGTTCGGCGGCAATCAGCGCTCCCACACACCCACTGTGGCGGACCCGTTCGTCCTGGTCGTCGTCGACGAGGTCGCCTTCCTGACCGCCTACCAGTCCGACAAAGGCCTCCGCGAGCGAACCAAAGCGGCCCTCGCCACGCTCACCACGCAGGGCCGGGCGGTCGGGGTCGGTGTCATGGCCGCACTCCAGGACCCGCGCAAGGAGGTCATGAACATCCGCAACCTGTTCCCCGACAAGATCGCGCTCCGGCTCGACGAGTCGGAGCAGGTGGACATGGTCCTCGGCGACGGCGCACGCGACCGGGGCGCGCTCGCTGATCACATCTCACCAGTCCCCGAACTCGGCGCGGGCATCGGCTACGTCCGGCTCGAAACCTCACCCGCCCCGATCCGCGTGCGCGCCGCGTACGTCTCCGACGAGGACATCCGCGCCATGGTCGCCACCTTCTCGACCGGCAGGACGGGGGCGGGCGCCCGTGGTTGAAATCTCCCACCTCCTGGACGAGCTCACCTGCGCGGCCTGCGGCACCCGCAACGCGCTGTGGCTCTACCCAATCCGGGGCGTCATCGAATGCCGCGAGTGCGGCGAGAAGGCAACCGTGATCGTCGAGCCCTCCGGCGGTGACCAGTGACAGTCGCCAACGACAGGGCTACCCCTCGCGCCGTCCGCATGGCGATGCCACTCGCCCGGGACGTCGTCGAGGAGATCGCCAAGCAGTACGGGGTGTGCATCCGCCCGGTTCCGCTCCGGCGGCAGGACATCCTCACCGGTCAGGTTGAGGTCATCGACGTCCCGTGCGGGGCCACCTTGGAGAGCAAGTGCCCGCCATGTGCCAAGCGCAATCGGCAGCTTCGGCGGGCGCAGTGCCGTGAGGGCTGGCACCTCGACCACGAGCCCGTGAACCTGCCCGACAACGCCGACGACTATCAGCGCCACCTCGTGGAACTGCGGGCCGACGCCCAAGCCTGGCGGGATGAGGTCGAAGTGGCCGGCGGCGACACCACCGACCTGGACGCCGCGATCGAGGACCTGGAGGAGGAGATCAACCGGGCGGGCGTGCGCGGCAACGTCCTCGGCCGAACCTCCGGCAAGCGCACGCGGTCCACCAAACGGCGGCAGGACGCCCCGGATCTGCCCAAGCGGCAGATGACCAAGACCACGCTCGGGCGGACCTTTACCGGATCCGACGGCAAGGTCTACCGGCCGTCGATGTTCGTCACGCTCACCCTGCCGTCCTACGGGCGCGTGTTGGAGGGTGCGCCCTTGGACCCGGATCGGTACGACTACGGCCGGGCGGCTCGCGACGCGCTGCACTTCTCCAAGCTCGTCGATCGCTTCGTGCAGAACCTCCGCCGGGTCGCCGGGTATGACGTGCAGTACTTCGCCACCGTCGAGGCTCAGAAGCGGCTCGCGCCGCACCTGCATATGGCGATCCGCGGCACCCTGCCCCGTGCGGAGCTGCGGCAGATCATCGCCGCCACCTACCACCAGGTGTGGTGGCCCTCGACCGACGCAATCCGGTTCGAAGGTGACCACCTGCCGGTCTGGGAGAACGGGGCCGGCTACCTCGACCCCGACACCGGCGAACTGCTGCCGACCTGGGAACAGGCCCTCGACGCTCTCGACCAGGACGACGAGGCCGAACCCCTGCATGTGCTGCGCTTCGGCGACCAGATGGACGTCAAAGGCGTGCTCGCTGGGACTCCGGACGCTGACCAGCTCATCGGGTACCTGTCGAAGTATCTGACCAAGTCTCTCGGCGACGCCCTCGGCACCGACGACCCACGCCGCAGGGCACACGCCGAACGGCTCCTCGACGCCCTGCGGTTCGAGCCCTGCTCGCCGACCTGCCCGAACTGGCTCCGCTACGGCGTGCAGCCCAAGGGCGCCAAACCGGGGTTGGCTCCGGGCCGGTGCAAGGGCAAGGCGCACAAGCCCGACCACCTCGGCTACGCGGGCCGCCGCGTCCTCGTCTCAAGGAAGTGGTCCAACAAGACCCTGACCGAGCACAAGCAGGACCGCCGCACCTGGGTCCTGGAAGCCCTCGGCGTCGAAGACGAGCCGGTCGACCCCCACCGCTACCTCTGGAAGCCCGTCAAGCCCGGTGATCCCGACCTCGCCCCGATCGGCGTACGGCTCCTGCGCTCGATCCACGAACGCCAACGCTGGCGCAACCACCTCGACCGGCTCCAGGCCGAGGCGGACGGACAAGTTCTTTCGGCAACTGAAGGGAGGGCGGCATGAGAAGGGACGACAAGCTGATGACGGTCCCCGAGATCCTCGACGAACTCGGCGTGTCCGTCCGCACCTTCTATCGGTGGCGCGAGATCGGCAAGGCACCCCAGGGCTTCAAGCTCCCCAACGGCGAGATCCGCATCTACCGCAGCGAGTTCGCCGCCTGGTTGGAAAGCCTCCGGGAGGCGGCGTGAACCCGACCTACAACGTGAAGTTCTGGGAGATCCGCGCGAACAAGACCTCCCAGGGGCCAGGGAAGCCGAAGCGGGTCGTCTCGCACACCGTGCGGTGGACAGTGGACACCCGCGAGAAGTCTTCGACGTTCCGAACGAAGGGCCTGGCCGAGAGCTATCTGTCGGACCTGCGGCAGGCCGCGAAGCGCGGGGAAGCTTTCGACCTGGAGACCGGGCTCCCTGAATCCATGATCAAGGCGAAGAACGCTCGCACGTGGTTCGCCTTTGCCGTCGCCTACGTTGAGACCCGCTGGCCTCACTCGGCGGCGAAGAGCCGGGAGGGCATGACAGACGCGCTGGCCAACGTCACGCCCGTGCTCACCAGCGACCGGCCGGGCCGACCCGATGACGAGACTCTGCGGCGCGCTCTCCGAGAGTTCGTGTTCGTGCCGGCCGACCGTCGTCCGGCTCCTACGCCTGAGATCGCGGGCGCGCTGCGCTGGCTGGAAGCGGCCTCGTTGCCTCTCACTGCCTTGGAGGACGCGAAGCACGCGCGGGCGGCCCTGGAGGCTCTTGCGCTCCTCCTCGACGGCTCCGCGGCGGCGGCCTCGACCTACCGGCGCAAGCGGGCCGTGTTCCATCACGCCCTGGACTATGCCGTAGAGCTGGAAGAGCTTTCGGCAAATCCGCTCGACAGGGTGAAGCTACGCCGTCCCAAGTCGACGG
This sequence comes from Microbispora hainanensis, assembly GCF_006874475.1. GTDB lineage: Bacteria > Actinomycetota > Actinomycetes > Streptosporangiales > Streptosporangiaceae > Microbispora > Microbispora hainanensis. Next base: position 71,240 of record NZ_VIRM01000008.1, on the reverse strand, counting down.
ATGAAATCGATCGGCGCGCGGTGGTGAATCCCGCCCAGGCGCGCGAGCTGCTGACGGCCGTGACCTACTGCGGCCGGACGCGGGGGCTGATGCTGGCCGCGATGTTCGCCTGCATGTACTTCGGCGGCCTGCGACCGGCTGAGGCGGCTGGGCTGCGTGAGAAGGACTGTCGCCTTCCCGAATCCGGCTGGGGCCTGCTCACCCTGGAGAAGACCAAGCCGCAGAGCAACAAGCGCTTCACCGACTCGGGCAAGACCCACGACGATCGCGGGCTCAAGCACCGCAGCGAGAAGGACACGCGGCAGGTACCGATCCCGCCCGAACTGGTCGCCTTCCTCCGCGAGCACATCGAGCGGCACGGCGTCGGTGACGACGGACGGCTCTTCCGTACGAGGACGGGTGGTCTCATCTCCGGCTCGGCCTACTCGAAGGTCTGGAAAGAGGCACGGAGCTACGCCTTCACGCCCGAGCAGGTCGCCTCGCCCCTGGCCGCTCGGCCGTACGACCTGCGACACGCGGCCGTCTCGTTGTGGCTGAACGCAGGAGTCCATGCGCCGGAAGCCGCCGAGCGGGCCGGCCATGGCATAGACGTGATGCTCAGGGTCTACGCCAAGTGCATCGACGGCCAACGCGACGTCGCCAACCAGCGCATAGAGAGCGCGCTCGTCGGGTGACCCTGTCAGTCGCCGTCCAGATGAAGCTCCAGCGCGGGATTTGCTACGCACTCTCGGGCAAGGTCCTCGAACTCCCGGATCACCCGGACGTCTTCCGCTGTCACGGCGAAGGCTCGAAGCCGAGCAAGCTCTTCAATGAACTGCGGCATCTCGGCCGATGTCAGGATCACGCTCCCGTACGGGTCGATCCTCTCCAGCATCGGATTCACGCTGCGCCCACGGATCTGATCGACGAGGCGAACGAACGAATCACTGTGATCCAACGCCACGGCAGCAGGCGTAAGCCTCCTGCTCTTGGGGCTGGACCCTGGTTGTTCCACCTGCATCAGCACGGCGTCGACGCCCATGATCACACATTACTCCGGGCCCGGTTCCCCGCCGGGCCCTTCGGCGTGCCTGGGCCTCGGGATCGTTCCGGAGAGCGGCGGAATCCGCCTGGCGACCTGCGGAAACTCGGCCAAGATCATTCCGGATATATTCCGGGAGTGGCCGCCTGGGGCTGCATCTGGTGGCGTCCGGCTGCATCCTCGGCGAGAGCCCGATCATGTGAAAGCCCAGCTCAGAGGGGAGATGGGCTGATGAGGGGAGCGCGCCCTGAGGGATTCGAACCCCCGACCGTCGGATTAGAAGTCCGATGCTCTATCCAGCTGAGCTAAGGGCGCTCGTGCCTAATTCTGCATGATCTGGGGACCGGGTACACACCCGGTTTCCCGGACATGGGCTGGCGCATGCCTCGTACGGGCCTGCGGGCCTGGTCACCGGGGCCGCCCGGCCTGCGTCGATGCCACTCAGGCACGTGCCCGTGCCTCCTTTGATCGACCACTCCTCACGTGCAGGAAGCCACGACATCGCCTGGCTTCTCGTCAGGTGGACGATCGTCCGTCTGGCGAGACGTTTTCCTGTTCTTCGTGCTTTCCGGCGGAAATGTGATCGCCTGCAGGGCTAAACTCCTGCGCCATGTCCGTACGCGAGATCCCGCTCATCGGAGACGTCTCCGAGGGGGTCGTACGGGTGGGGGCGACGGTGCGGCGGCCGATGCGTCCCACGTCGCCGTCGGTCCACGCGCTGCTGCGGCACCTGGAGGGCGCAGGGTTCGACCGGGCGCCGCGGGTTCTCGGCACCGACGAGCGGGGCAGAGCGATCCTCACGTACGTCGAGGGCGTGGTGCCGGGGCATCCCCTGCCGGCGTACGCGGTGAGCGACGAGGCGCTGACAACTCTCGCCCGGCTGCTGCGGCGCTTCCACGATGCGGCGGCCTCGTTCGTCCCGCCTCCCGGCGCCGTCTGGGAGAACGGCTCGGCGCCGGAGGGCCCCGCCGAGCTCGTGGGCCACTGCGATGTCACCCCGGCCAACGTCGTCTTCCGGAAGACAGGGCGGGATCTCCTGCCGTACGCGCTGATCGACTTCGACATGGCCAGGCCGACGACGCGGCTGTTCGACGTGGTCACCACGTTGCGGCACTGGGCCCCGCTGGCCGATCCCCTTGACCGCGACCCTGCGCAGCGGTCACTGGACGCGGCGGCCCGCGTGCGGGCGTTCTGCGACGCGTACGGCCTGCCGCTGCGGGACCGGCTCAGGCTGGTGGACACGGCCAGGATGCGGTTCGGCCGCTCCTACACACTGATGCGCGACCGGGCCAGGACGCTCGGCGGCGGCTGGGCGCGCATGTGGGACGACGGCGCGGGCGGACGGATCAGGCGCGCCGCCGCCTGGCTCGACGCCAACGAGGACGCGATCCAGAGCCGCCTCCTCGGCTACGAGGGCTACGAGGGCTACGAGCCCATCCCATGACAGATGGGCACGTACGGCAGAATGCCTGCGTGACCCGGATCATGGACGGTGCCACGGCGGCGGGGCTGCTCGCCGGGGCCGTGATCGACGCGGCGGTGGGAGATCCCCGGCGCGGCCATCCCGTCGCGGTGTTCGGCAGCCGGGCCGCCGCCCTCGAAAAGCGCATATATCGCGACTCGCGGTTAGCGGGCCTGGCCTACACCGCCGTCTGCGTCGGCGCGGCGACGGCCGCGGGGCTGCTCGCCGAGCGGGTGACCCGGTCGAGCCCGATCGCACGGGCCGCGGTCACCGCCGCCGCCACGTGGGCGGTGCTCGGCGGCACGACGCTGGGCAGGGAGGGCATGCTGATGGCCCGCTCGCTGGAGGAGGGCGACCTGGCCGCTGCCCGCGCCCGCCTGCCCCACCTGTGCGGACGCGACCCGTCCGGCCTGGACGCCGCGGAGCTGGCGCGGGGCACGGTCGAGTCCATCGCGGAGAACACCTCGGACGCCGTCGTGGCCCCGCTCGTGTGGGGCGCGATCTTCGGCGTGCCCGGCCTGCTCGGCTATCGCGCGGTGAACACGCTGGACGCGATGGTGGGCCACCGGTCGCCGCGCTACGCGAGGTTCGGCTGGGCCTCGGCGCGGCTGGACGACGTGGCCAACTACGTGCCGGCCCGGCTGACGGGGCTGCTCACGACGGGTCTCGCCGGTCTGGCGGGCGGCTCTCCCCGCCGCGCGGCCGCCGTGTGGATCAGGGACGGGCACCGCCACCCCAGCCCCAACTCCGGACGCTGCGAGGCGGCCTTCGCCGGCGCTCTCGGCGTACGGCTCGGCGGGGCCAATGACTACGGCGGCAGGGTGGAGCACCGTCCGGAGCTGGGCGACGGCCCCCGCCCGGCCGTCTCCGACATCCCCAGGTCCGTACGGCTCGCGCGCGCGGTGTCGTACGCCTCGGTGGGCATGGCCGTCGCCGCACGCCTGATCAGAGGACGGGCGCGCCTGGTCAGCGGCCGGGCACGCCGGAGGGATCGGCCATGAGCGCGCTCATCCTGCTGCTGGCGGTCGCGGTCGTCTTCAGTTTCGCGGTCGCGGTGATCCTGCTCGTCGTGCTGGCGGTGCGCGCGTCACGACGGCCCGCGCCACCACCACCACCACGCGACCGGAGTGATCCGTCCCAGGATCGGTAGGTTCGACAGCATGGGCCAAGAAAACGCAGAGAACCGGGTCCTGCTGGTCTTCGACGGCGACTGCGCCTTCTGCCAGGCGTGCGTGGACGCCGGGCACCGGTTCCTGCCGTACATGCCCTCGGTGCGGACCTGGCAGGGCGTCGACCTCCACGCGGCCGGCCTGACGCGCGAGGAGGCAGAGACGTCCGTGCGGCTCCTCGGGCCCGACGGGCTGCGCGCCCACGGTGCGCGCGCCGTGGCGCTGCTCCTCGCCCTGCAGCCGTGCGCGGTCTGGCGCGCGGCCGGCCGGGTGATGCTGACGCCGCCGGTGAGCTGGCTGGCGGAGGCGGGCTACCGGCTGGTCTCGCGCTACCGCCACCTGCTGCCCGGCTCCGCCGACTGCGGCACTTGACCCCCGCTTTGCCGAAGGTGCGAACGAACACGACCGGCAAGTGTCCGGAAGCGGGCATACCCCGCGCCTGACGGGAGCGCCACCATTGCGGCATGACAGCAGTGGTGGAGACCGAAGGACTGACGAAGTTCTACGGTGCGAGACGGGGTCTCGAAGACCTCACCCTCGAAATCCGGCCGGGCGAGGTCTTCGGCTATCTGGGCCCCAACGGCGCGGGCAAGACGACGACGATCCGGCTGCTTCTCGGCGTGATCCGGCCGACGTCCGGCCGGGCGACCGTCTTCGGCGCCGACACCCGCGATCCGCGTGTACGCGCCCGGATCGGCTACCTCCCGGGCGAGCTGGCCCTGGAGGGCAGGGAGCGGGCCCGCGACTACCTGCAGTTCCTCGCCGACGTGCGCGGCGGGGTGAGCCGCGGCAGGATCGACGACCTGGCCGAGCGGCTCGACGCCGACCTGTCCGTCAGGATGGGGGAGCTGTCGAAGGGCAACAAGCAGAAGGTCGGGCTCATCCAGGCGTTCATGCACGAGCCCGAGCTGCTCATCCTGGACGAGCCGACGAGCGGGCTCGACCCGCTGGTGCAGCAGGAGTTCCTGGCCATGGTCAGGGAGGCGCGCACGGCCGGTCACACCATCCTCATGTCGTCGCACGTGCTCGCCGAGGTGGAGCACGTGGCCGATCGGGTGGGCATCGTGCGGGCGGGCCGCCTCGTCGCGGTCGAGGACATCGCCGCGCTGCGCGAGCGGGCCGTACGCCACGTGGAGCTCCACTTCGACGCGCCCGTCCCGAAGGAGTCGTTCGAGGGACTCCCCGGCGTACGTGACCTGGTCGTGCAGGGGGCGAGCCTGCGCTGCACGATCGATGGCAGGCCCGACGCGCTGATCAAGGCGGCGGCCCGCTACACCGTGGTCCACATGGTCAGCGCGGAGCCGGACCTGGAGGAGATCTTCCTGACCTACTACAGCGAGGAGGAGGGCCGTCATGCCCACGCTGGTGCGTAAGACCCTGGGAGAGTATCGCCGCGCCCTCATCGGGTGGACGGTCGGGCTGTGCGCGTTCCTCACCATGTACATCTCGATCTACGCGAGCATGATGAAGGACCCCGAGACGTTCAGCGCGCAGGCGATCGCCAAGTATCCGGGCGCGTTCCGGGACCTGATGGGCGGCATGTCCGACATCGCGACCGGGCGCGGCTACCTGCACGCGGTCGCCTACCAGCTCCTCGGCCCGCTGCTGTTCACCATGTGCGCCGCGATCCTCGGCAACCGGGCCATCGCCGGCCCGGAGGAGGCCAGGACGCTGGAGCTCACGCTGACGCTGCCGATCGACCGCAGGCGGCTGCTCCTGGAGCGGTGGGCCGCGCTGGCGCTCGGCCTGCTCGCTGTGGCGCTGGTGACGCTGGCACTCGTCGCCGGAGCGTCGTCCGCCGCCGACATGGAGGTGCCGTTCGGTGACATCCTCGCCGCTCACACCGGGCTCTTCCTGCTCGTGCTGTTCTTCGGGACGCTGACGCTGTGCGTGGGCGCGGCGTTCGGGCGCAAGCAGGTCGCGCTCGCCGTGACCGGCGTGTGGGGCGTCGCCGGATACATCGTGGAGACGATGGGCAGGAACCTCGACGCGATCTCCTGGCTGCGCTGGGTCTCGCCCGTCCATTACTACCTCGACGGCAGGCCGCTCTATCAGGGCTGGCCGTACGGTGACTACCTTGTGCTGCTGGGTGCGACGGCCGTCCTCCTCATGACGGCGCTGCTCGCCTTCGAACGGCGTGACGTAGGAGTCTGATGGACAGCGTTCTCGCTCGCGTGAGCGAGGCGACCGGGGTGCCCGCCGACTTACTCGGCGGGTTCCTGTCGGTTCTGGCCGCGTCGGCCGCCACCGGCAGGCTGCCCGCCCGCGCCGACATGGACGCCCTGCGCGAGTGCGGCGCCCTCGCCGCCGAACGCGGCATCCCGCTGCGGGTGCTCGCCGACGCCTGCCTGCACGCCGCCGAGATCACCGCAGGCGGGGCCTTTGGCGCCGTACGCCGCGGGATGGCCGCCTACATCGAGGGATACGAGGAGGCCCAGCGCGCCGCGCTCCGGCAGGAGGAGGAGGCCCGCCGCCTGTTCGTCGACGACCTGCTGCAGGGCAGGGCGGACGCCGAACGGGCCGAGCACTTCGGCCTGCGGCTCGCCGGGGCGTACGTCGTGACCGTGGCCAGGCCCGGAACCCCGGTGGCGGCGGGGGACCCGCTGGCCGGGAGGATCGAGCAGGCGCTGGTGGCGAGGTTCGGCTCGCACAACATCCTGGTCACCGTCCGCGACGGCCTGCTGGTGTGCGTGGCCCCGGGCGCGCTGACCGCCGCGAGCGGTGAGTTCACCCACCACGTGCGCTCCGCGCTCACGGACTGGCGGGCCGGGGTGGGCCGCCCCCACCAGGGCCCCGGCGGCATCGTCACGTCCTATCGCGAGGCGGTCAACGCGATCGAGCTCGGCGAGCGGCTCGGCCTGCGGGCCCAGGTGCTCAAAGCCTCCGATCTGCTGGTCTTCCCGGTTCTGCTGCGGGACAGGGACGCGATCGTCGACCTCGTCTCGACGGTGCTCGGGCCGCTTACCTCCGCCCGCGGCGGCCCCGAGCCGCTGCTGGAGACGCTGGAGGCGATCTTCGCCTCGCAGGGCAACCACACGGCGGCGGCGCGCAGGCTCGGCGTCAGCACCCGGGCGATCACCTACCGGCTGGAGCGGATCAGGAGGCTGACCGGCTTCTCGCCGAGCGATCCCACCCAGCGGTTCACGCTGGAAACGGCCGTGCTCGGGGCCCGCCTCCTGGAGTGGCCGGCCCACCCGCTCGCCTGATCTGCTCCCGTGCCCGTCTGGGGACAGGCGCCGGCGCACCCGACCGCCGCGCCGACCGCCGGGTCGCTGGCCGAGGCTCTCGGCCGGGCTCTCCACCCCGGCGTGTGGCGGCCCGCGCCGCGTCCCTCGCGGGCGGGATGCGCACCGACGGCGCCGCGATCGCGGCGCAGCGCCTGATCGACCGCATGGCCGCCTGAGGACGGCTCATCGGCAGGTCAGGGGATGAGCAGCAGCTTGCCGGTCGTCCGCCTGCCTTCCAGGTCGTCGTGGGCGCGCCGGGCCTCGGCGAGCGGGTAGCGCTGCGAGATGTGCACCTTCACGGCGCCGGAGGCGACCCAGCCGAGCAGGTCGTTCGCCCGCGACAGCAGCTCCTCGCGGGTGGCCGTGTAGTGCCCCAGCGTGGGCCGGGTGAGGAACAGCGAGCCGCCCGCGTTGAGCCGCTGCGGGTCGAACGGCGGGACGGGACCGCTGGCCGCGCCATACAGCGCCATCATGCCGCGGGGCCGCAGCGACGCGAGCGACCCGTCGAACGTGGCGGCGCCGACCCCGTCGTAGACGACGTGCACCCCGGCGCCGTCGGTGATCTCCTTGACGGCCTCGGAGAAGCCCTCGTAGCCGACGACCTCGTCGGCCCCCGCCTGCCGGGCCAGCTTCTCCTTCTCGTGGCTGGAGACCGTGCCGATCACGCGGGCGCCGCGGAGCTTGGCCATCTGGACGAGCAGCAGGCCCATGCCCCCGGCCGCCGCGTGCACGAGCACGTCGTCGCCCGACCGGATCGCGTACGTGGAGTGGGTCAGGTAGTGCGCGGTCAGCCCCTGGAGCAGCACCGCCGCCGCGAGATCGGGCGCCAGCCCGTCGGGCAGCCGGACCACCTTCTCCGCCGGGATCACGGCCTTGCTCGCGTACGCGCCGACCGCGGCGGCGGAGCCGACCCGGTCGCCGGGCACGATGTCGGTCACGCCGGGCCCGACGGCCGTGACGGTCCCGGCCGTCTCCGAGCCCGGGATCAGCGGAAGCGGCAGCGGATAGCGGCCCTCGCGGTGGTAGACGTCGATGAAGTTGACGCCCGTCGCCGCGACGTCGACCAGCACCTCCCCGGGACCGGGCTCGGGGTCGGGCCGTTCGGCGTACTCCAGCACGGAGGAATCACCGTAAGTGGGGACGACGATGGCATGCATGCGCGACTCCTGGTGTTCTTGGGCTCGGTTCCTCTCGTCCCCAACCGGTCGCGCCGCATCCGTTGTTCCCGCCGGAGAAGGGTTGTTCAGAAGCCCGTGAGGGTGATCTTGCCGATCGCGGTGCCCGATTCGACGATCCGGTGGGCCTCACGCAGGTTGGCGGCGTTGACCGGGCCGAGGTCGCGGGTGGCGGTGGTCGTGAGGACGCCGGAGTCCACGAGCCGGGCGACCCGGTCGAGGATGCGGTGCTGGTTCACCTGGTGCGGCGTCTTGAACAGCGAGTGGGTGAACATGAGCTCCCAGTGGAACGCGATGCTCTTCGGCTTGAGCACGCCGATGTCGAGGGAGTCGTGGTCGTCGATGGCGACGATCGCGCCGAAGGGGGTGAGCGCCTCGGCGTAGGCCGTGAGGTTGCGGTCGGTGCCGATCGTGCTGAAGACGTGGTCGACGCCGCCGGGCGCGACCTCGGCCAGTTGCTTCGCCAGCGGCGCCCGGTGGTCCACGATGTGGTGGGCGCCCATCCGGCGGGCGAACTCCACCGTTTCGGGCCGGGAGGCCGTGCCGATCACGGTGAGCCCGGTCAGGGCGCGGGCGAGCTGCACGGCGATGGAGCCGACGCCGCCCGCGGCCGCGGTGATCAGCAGCGTCCCGGTCTGGTCGAGCGCGTCGCCGCGCAGGCCCAGCCGCTCGAACAGGCCCTCCCACGCCGTGAGCGAGGTCAGCGGCAGCGCGGCGGCCTCGGTGAAGGACAACGTGGCGGGCTTGCGGCCGACAATACGCTCGTCCACGGCGTGGAAGCGGGAGTTCGCGCCGGGCCGGTCGAGCGCGCCGGCGTAGTAGACCTCGTCGCCGACCTCGAACAGCTCCACCTCGTCGCCCACGGCGACCACGGTGCCCGCGGCGTCCCAGCCGAGCACCTTGAGCTCGCCGCCCGGATCGCTGTTGCGCCTGACCTTGTAGTCCACCGGGTTCACGGCGACGGCCTCCACCCGGACCAGCAGGTCGCGCGGTCCGGGTACGGGCACCGGCAGCTCCACGTCGAGGAGGCTTTCCGGGTCGTCGATGGGCAGGCTGCGCCGGTAGGCGACGGCGGGCATGGTCCCGTTCGGGTTCTCGGTCATGTCTGTCCCTTGCGCGTTCGTCACGAATCACGTGCCGAAGCCGGTCGTACGGCTCGGCGGCATGACCTGCACGGTAGCCACCGGCGCCTGGTTACCCGCAAGGGACACGAGTATCCATCGGGAACCATCCAGGTGAAGGGCCTACTCCGAACCGGGGAAGCGGCCGATGTTGCGCTCCACCCACGTCCGCAGGTGGGCGAGCGGGACGTTGGCGTCGCGGCCGAGCGGCGTGAGGCTGTATTCCACGCGCAGCGGCACCTCGGGATACACGTCGCGGTGGACGAGGCCGTGGTCCTCCAGGCGGCGCAGGGTCTGGGTGAGCACCTTGGGGCTGACGCCCTGGAGCCGGGCGCGCAGCGCGCCGAAACGCTGCGGCCCGTCCTCCAGGGCGCCCAGGGCCAGCGCGCTCCACTTGTTGGCCAGCAGGTCGAGCATGTTGCGGCACGGGCAGGCGGCCGAGTAGACGTCCTTGGGATCGTCGCAGGTGTTCATGACGTGCATGCTGCGACGATACCCAAGGGGAACTTAAGTCCGCGAAGTTACCAGCCGAGGCTCACGGCGTTCACTGAGATGCGCAGATGACCAGCCGGCGCAGCAGCGGCAGGTCGATGCTCTCCAGCGTCGGCACCGCCGTCACCCCGTCGGTTCCGCTCACGCCGCTCGTCTCGTTCGTCGTGCCGGACGGGCCGACCACGATGACGGCGCACCCGGCGGACCGGGCCGAGGCGACGCCGGTCGGGCTGTCCTCGATCGCCACGCACGCGGCCGGGTCGACGCCGAGCCGCGCGGCGGCGGCCAGGTAGGGATCGGGCGCGGGCTTGTTCCTGGCGCTGTCGCCGGCGGCCACCGACAGCCGGAAACGGTGCCCGCCGACGGTTTCGAGCACCAGGTCCACGACGGGCCGGGGGGACGCGCTGACCAGCCCCGCCGGGATCCCGGCCGCGCGCAGGGCCTCCAGCAGCGCGACCGCGCCGGGAAGCGTGGTCACCCCGTTCTTCAGCCGGCCGGTGAACGCGCCCGTCAGCATGGCCTCGACGGCCGCCGCCCCCGGACCTCCGGTGATGTGCACGGCGGCGTCCTCGACCGACAGGCCGAACAGCGCCTCGCGGTCGGCCTCCCCGAGAGGGGAGCCGAGGCCGTCCGCGACCTCCACGCAGGCGTCCCACCACAGGTCCTCGGTGTCCACCAGCGTGCCGTCCATGTCGAACAGGACCGCCGCAGGGCACGCCCTAGACGACATCGGGTTCGGGGACCGCCGCCGCGGCTCCGGTCTCCGAACGGGCCGACACGAGCACTGGCCGCTCGACCAGCCCGATCCGTACGGCCGTGCCGGGCGCGAAGCGCGCCGAGTCGTGGCCGGGGACGTCGGCCAGCACCTCGGTGCCGTCGCCCAGGCGGATCCGCAGGCGGGCGGTGGAGCCGCGGAACGACGACACCATGACGATCCCGTCGCCCTCGGCGTCCGGAGTGACCAGCACGGCCTCGGGCCGCACCAGCACGTCCGCCTGCGCCGCGTCCGGAGACGGCCCCTCCACGGGCAGCGTCTGCCCGAGGACGGTGACCCCGTCGCCCGACACCAGGCCGGGCAGGTGGTTCATCGCGCCGACGAACTCGGCGACGAACGCGGTCGCCGGCCGGTCGTACAGGGTGGCGGGGTCGGCGACCTGCTCCAGGCGGCCGTCGCGCAGCACGGCGACACGGTCGGCCATCGACAGCGCCTCCTCCTGGTCGTGCGTCACGAAGATCGTCGTGATGCCGAGGGAGAGCTGCAGGCGGCGGATCTCCTCGCGCAGCGTGACCCGCACCTTGGCGTCGAGCGCCGACAGCGGCTCGTCCAGCAGCAGCACCCTGGGCTCCAGGGCGAGCGCGCGGGCCAGCGCCACGCGCTGCTGCTGGCCACCGGACAACTGGTGGGGGTAGCGGTCGCCGACGGAAGGCAGGCCGACCAGTTCGAGCAGCTCCTGCGCGCGGGCGTGCCGCTTGGCGGCGGGCGCCTTGCGCACCCGCATGCCGAAGCTCACGTTGTCGCGCGCGTTGAGGTTGGGGAAGAGGCTGTAGGACTGGAAGACCATGCCCGCGTCGCGCCGGTTGGCCGGCACGCGCGTGATGTCGGCGCCGTCCACCAGCACCTCGCCCTCGTCGGGCTGCTCGAAGCCGGCGAGGCAGCGCAGCGCGGTGGTCTTGCCGCACCCCGACGGGCCGAGCAGCGCGATCAGCTCGCCGGGCTCCACCGTGAGGTCGAGCCCGTCCAGCGCGACCGTGCTGCCGAACCGCCGCCGCAGGCCGCGGAACTCGACCCGGGCGCTGTTCATGATCCACTCCTTTGCCTCGCACCGGCGGACGACAGGGCGAGCAGCAGCAGCCAGGTGATCAGCAGGCTGAACACCGAGACGGCCACCGACACCTGCGCCTGTGAGCCGGAGATCCGGTAGATCCAGTTGGGGAAGGTCTCGAAGCTGAGCAGCCTGGCGATCGTGAACTCCCCGAGCACCAGCGCCAGCGTGAGGAACGACGCGCTCGCCATCGCCGACCGCATGTTGGGGATGATCACCCGCAGCAGCACGTGGGGCCACGACGCCCCGAGGTTCCTGGCCGCCTCCGACAGCGTGCGCACGTCGATCGCGCCCAGGCCCGCGTCGAGCGAGCGGTAGGCGAACGGCAGCGCCAGCACGACGTAGGCGAGCACGAGCACCACCGGGAAGTCGGGGTTCTGCACCGCGATGATCGTCTGATAGAGGGGCGTGGTCGCCAGATAGTCGGGCCCCCACCGCAGCACGGTGCTGATCCCGGCCACGAACGTGATCGGCGGCACCACCAGCGGCAGCGTGCAGACCACTTCGAGCACCGGGCGCAGCCGCGGCGCGCCGAGCCGTACGGCCACCGCGGCGGGCAGCGTCAGCAGCAGCACGAGCACGATCGTGGCGACCCCGAGCCCGAGCGACAGCAGGAGGCTGCCGCCGAAGCCCTCGGCCGAGAAGATCTGGCCGTACGCGTCGAGCGAGAAGCCCTGGTCGGGCACCTTCACCGTGAAGACGAACGACGCGATCAGCGGGACGAGGAAATAGACGGCGGCGAGCACGAGGACCACCCCGCGCCACACCCGGGACCGTGCTGCCGTCGCGCCGCGTTGCCGCGGCCGGCCGCCGCGCGCGGGCGCCGTTCCGGTGGCGGCCTGCGTGGTCACCTGAGGGGTCACCTGGGGGGTCAGCGAAGCCATCGGGCGCTCCTTCGCTGCAGCGGGAGGTAGACGGCCATGACCAGGCCCGCGACCACGATCATGTCGAGGCTGAGGGCCAGCGCGACGTTCTCGTGGCCGATCAGCACGTTGCCGGTGAGCGCGTCCGCGATCTTCAGCGTGACCAGCGGGACCGTGGACCCGACCATGGCCTGCGCCGTGGCGTAGGCCGAGAACGCGCCGCCGAACAGCAGCACGACCCCGCCGAGCAGCGCCGGGGTCAGCACCGGAATCCCGACATAACGCCAGAACTGCCAGGTGCTCGCGCCGTTGTTCTGCGCGGCCTCGCGCCACTGCGGGCGCAGCCCGTCGAGCGCGGGCACGACCGTGAGCACCTGGAGGGGGATGGAGAAGTACAGGTAGACCAGGGTGAGACCCCAGAAGTTGTACAGGCTCCACCCGTGCTGGCCGAGGCCGAGCGTGGTGGTGACGACGCCCGAGTTGCCGAGCGTGGCGATCCAGGCGAAGGCCAGCGGCACGCCGCCGAAGTTGGCCAGCACGCCGGAGGCGGTCAGCACCGCCTCGCGCAGCGCACGGAACCGGGAGGTCACCACGGCCTGGGCGAGGAAGGTGCCGAGCACCCCGCCCAGCACCGCCACCAGCGCCGAGAGCTTGACGCTGCCGAACAGGGCGGTCAGGTACGCGCCCTGGAGCGACTCGGTGAGGTTGGCGGTGCTGAACGTGCCCTCCTTGGTGAACGTGCCACCAAGGAGGACCAGCATCGGCACGCCGAAGACGATGACGACGAAGACCAGCAGCGGCACGGCCGCCCACCGGCTCTTCGATCGCGTACGGCTGTCGCGCACGATCTCAGCCCGAGACCGCCGCGCCCCACCCGCTCGCCAGGACTTCCTTGGCCTTGTTGACCTGGTCCGGAGTGGGGAAGGAGGGGGTGCCCTCGACCTTGGGGAGCTGGGCGACCATCGTGGCGTCCGCGCTGCCGTCCTCCTGCATGGAGGGCAGCAGCACCGGGCGGGCGTAGCCCTTCAGCCACAGGTTCTGGCCCTCGGCGCTGTAGAGGAACTCCTGCCAGAGGCGGGCGGCGGCGGGGTGCGGCGCCCACTTGTTGATCGCCTGGGCGTAGAAGTTGGCGTACTGGCCGTCGCCGGGGATGGCGATCTGCCAGTCCACGCCCTTGGAGGAGAACTCCTTGGCGTAGCTGGCCTGCAGGTAGTCCCAGTCGAGGGTGATCGGGGTCTCGCCCTTCTCCACCGTGGCCGGGGTGGCCTCGACCGGGTTGAAGTTGCCGTTCTCCTTGAGCTTTTTGAAGAAGTCGATGCCCGGCTGGATGTCGTCGAACGAGCCCTGGTTGGCGAGCGAGGCGGCGTAGACGCCGGCGAAGGCGGCGCCGGCCTTGGTCGGGTCGCCGTTCAGCGCGACCATGCCCTTGTATTCGGGCTTGAGCAGGTCGGCGAAGGTCTGGGGGCAGGTCTTGACCCGCTTGGCGTCGCAGCCGATGGAGATGTAGCCGCCGTAGTCGTAGTACCAGGCGCCGCTCGCGTCCTTCTGGCCATCGGGGATCTTGTCCCAGCTCTGCACCTTGTAAGGCGCGAAGAGGCCCTCCTGGGCGCCGCTGAGCGCGAAGGCGCTGCCGAGGTCGAGCACGTCGGGCGCGCGGTCCTGGCCCTTGAGGGTCTTGACCGCGTTGATCTCGTCCTGGCTGGAGCCGTCGGGGTTGTCGTTGGTGATCTTGATGCCATACTTGGCCTCGAACGCCTTGATGACCTCGCCGTAGTTGGCCCAGTCGGGCGGCAGAGCGATGGTGTTGAGCTGCCCTTCCTTCTTGGCGGCCTCCACCAGCTTGTCCATCCCGCCGAAGTCCTGGACGGAGGTCGCGGAGGCGGCCTTGGAATCACCCGACCCCGAGCCGCCGCCGGCGGTCGTGGGGGCGGCGCCGCATGCCGCGATCACTGAGGTGGTTATCGTGAGCGCGGCCACAAGGCCGACGGTACGTGTGGACAACTGTCCCTCCCACTGTGGTGCGTGGATCGAACTTAGGCGAACTTGTACAAACAAGCCAGAGCTAGTAAGTCGCATATCGATGTCAGTCGCGTGAACGGAAGGGCTCATCACGATGGCGCGCTACGAACAGATCGCGGGTGACCTGCGGGACGCCATCGTCAGGGGGGACTATCCGATAGGCGCTCAGCTCCCCTCCGAGGCTGAGCTGGCCCTACGCTATTCGGCGGCGCGCGGCACCGTTCGCCAGGCCGTCGCCCTGCTGGCCGCCGAGGGGCTGGTGGGGTCGCGGCAGGGCGCGCGCCGCATCGTGCTCGGCAGCGAGCGCAGCCAGAGCTTCGCCGAGCTGCACAGCTTCGCCCAGTGGGCCCGATCGATGGGCTACCGCGCCAGCGGCACCGTGCTGTCCTCCCGCCGCCGCCGGTGCTCGCCCTCCGAGGCCGTACGGCTGTCGCTGGAGCCGGGGGAGGAGGTGCTCGACGTGCTGCGGCTGCGGCGGCTCGACGGCGAGCCGGTGCTGGTCGAGCGCACGGTCTACGCCGGGTGGATCGCCCCCGCCGTCGAGCGGCTCGACCCCGAGTGCGAGTCGGTGACCCAGGAGCTCTACGAGTCGGTCGGCCTCGTCTTCGCGTACGGCGAGCACCTGATCGACGCCGTGGCGGCCGGCAGCGAGGACGCCCGGCTGCTCGAGGTGCGGCGGGGCAGCCCCCTGCTGCGCCAGCGCCGCGTCACCACCACGCAGGAGGGCAGGCCCGTGGAGTGCTCCGACGACCGCTACCGGGCCGGCAGCGTGACCTTCAGCATCCGCAACTCCACCGCCGCCAACCCCCTCGTCCGCCGCGCCGCCGACTGATCCCGGCAGGCCTCAGAGCAGGCGCCGGTCGCCGGCGTGCGCCGGCGCGCCGTGGCACGGCCGGATTCCGATGAGGAAGCCCACCAGGTCAACGGGTGCCGGCCACCCGGAAACGGACGTGCTGCCCGGGGCGGGCCTGCGCCGCCCGGTCGACGTGGTGGTCGCGCACCACCGCGATGACCGGATATCCGCCGGTCACGGGGTGATCCGCGAGGAAGAGCGTCGGCTGCCCCGACGGCGGCACCTGCAGCGCGCCGGGCACCATGCCCTCGCTCGGCAGCTCCCCGTCGCGCGCGCGTTCGAGGCGCGGCCCGCGCAGCCGCATGCCGACCCGGTCGCTGTGCGGGGTCACCTCGTACGGCTCCGCGCACAGGGCCGCCAGCGCCCCGGGGGTGAACCAGTCGTGGCGTGGCCCCGGGATCACATCGAGCACGAGGACGCCCGCCTCAGGCTCGGGCACCGGGGCGAAATCGGCCACCGGAAACGCCGCGGGCGCCGGCCCGACCGGGAGCACCGACCCGGGCGCCGGACGTTCCGGGCCGAGCCCGGAGAGCAGGTCGGTGGACCGCGACCCCAGCACCTCGGGCACGTCGATCCCGCCGCGGACCGCCAGGTAGGTCCGCAGCCCCCGGGGCGGCACGCCGAGCCGCAGCGTGGCCCCGTCAGGCAGGTGCTCGACCGACGCGTGCCCGGGGCCGCGCGTGCGTCCATCAGGGAGGGTGACGGTGGCGGGGCACGGGGCGCCGGTGAGCGTCAGGAGCAGGTCGCCGACGGCGCGCACCTTCAGCCCGCCCAGGGTCACCTCCAGGCAGGCGGCGTTTTCGGGATTGGCCAGCAGGCGGTTGGCCAGCCGCAGCGCGCCCCGGTCGGCGGCGCCGGAACGCCCGACGCCGAGATGGCTGTGCCGGCGCCGCCCGAGGTCCTGCACCGTGGTGAGCGGACCGGGAGCCAGCACCACCAGCGCCCGCCGAGGCCCGCTCACCGCCTGCTCGTTCATGACGCCCCGCTCACGGCCGCGCCTCCGCGAACCGCACCCGGACCCCCGGGCGCAGCAGGGCGGGCGGGTCGGCCGCGATGTCCCACACCACGGTCTCGGTGCGCCCGATGAGCTGCCAGCCGCCCGGCGACTCGCGCGGGTAGACCCCGCTGAACTCCCCGGCGAGCGCCACGGCGCCGGTCGGCACGCGTACGCGGGACTCCGGCCGCCGGGGCACGGCCAGCCGGGGATCGCCGCCGATCAGATAGCCGAAGCCGGGGGCGAACCCGCAGAAGGCGACCGTCCACGCCGTCCCGGTGTGCGCCGCCACGACCTCGCGTTCGGTGAGCCCGGTCAGCCGGGCCACGTCGGCGAGGTCGTCGCCGTCGTACACCACCGGGATCACCACCTCCTCGGTCGTCGCCAGGCGGCCCCGGGCCGGCCGTACGGACAGGACGGCGGACTCCACCTCGGAGTGACGTGCCGGCGGCTCGAACCGGACGAGCAGCGTACGCGCCGCGGGGACGAGGTCGACGATCCCCCGCGGAGGGGAGGCCGCGAGGGCATCGTAGAGGGCGACCACCTCCTCGAGGCGGTCGAGCTCGACCAGGACCGCGTGCTCGCCACAGCGGTGCAGCCGTGCGTTCACACACTCTCCTCCGCGAACGACGCCTTCGTGTCCGTGACCGGCTGCTCTTTGAACGGCTGCTGCGCGAACGGCTGCTGCGCGAACGGCGCCAGGCCGATGCCGTTCGCCTTGAGCGCGTCACGGACCTCGATCGCCATGGCGACGGCGCCGGGGCTGTCGCCGTGCACGCAGATCGAGTCGGCGGTGACGGTGAGCGGTGTGCCGTCGACCGCCTCGATCGGCTCGCCCCTGGCCATGCGCACGCTGCGCTCGGCGACCAGGGCGGGGTCGTGCAGGACGGCGCCGGGCACGCCGCGCGGCACCAGTCTGCCTTCGCGGGTGTAGGCGCGGTCGGCGAAGCATTCGGCGACCGTGGTGAGGCCGGCCCTGGACGCCTGGCGCAGCCACGCCGAGCCGGGGAGACCGAGCACGGGCAGGCCGGGGTCGTAGGCCCGCACCGCCGCGACCACCGCGGCGGCCTGCGCCTCGTGGTGCACGATCGCGTTGTAGAGCGCGCCGTGCGGCTTGACATACCTGACCCTGGTGCCCGCCACGCGCGCGAAGGCGTCCAGGGCGCCGATCTGGTAGATGACGTCGTCGGCGAGCTCGACGGGCGGCACGTCGACGAAGCGCCGCCCGAAGCCCGCCAGGTCGCGATAGCCGACCTGGGCGCCGATCACCACGCCGCGCGCGGCCGCCGTCTCGCAGGTGCGCCGCATGATGACCGGGTCTCCCGCGTGGAATCCGCAGGCGACGTTGGCGCTCGTGACGATCGACAGCAGCGCGTCGTCGTCGCCGAGGGTCCACCGGCCGAAGCCCTCGCCAAGGTCGGAGTTGAGGTCGATGCACATGGTCGGGTAGGACACGTCAGCTCCAGAGCGCGCTGATCCCGCTGAGGGAGTTCCAGCCGAGATAGATGGTCAGCGCCCAGGCGAGCACGCCGATCCCGAGCAGCCAGACAGGGTAGCGGTATCCGCCCAGGAGATCACGACGGCGTGCGGCGACCCAGAGGATCACCGCCAGGCCGACGGGCAGGATGAGGCCGTTGAGCGCTCCGGCGAGGATCAGGAGGTTGGCCGGAGCCTTGCCGAGGAGCAGGAAGACCGCGGTCGAGACGATGATGAAGGCCACCGTGATCCACGAGCGGTAGCGGTCCGTCCGGGGCGAGAAGCTGGCGAGGAACGACACCGACGTGTACGAGGCGCCGATGACCGAGGTGATGGCCGCGGCCCACAGGACGACGCCGAACAGCCGCAGGCCCAGCTCGCCCGCCGCGCTCGCGAAGATGTCGGCGGCGGGGTTGGCGGAGTCGGCGGCGAGTTTGAAGCCTCCGGCCACCACGCCGAGCGAGGCGAGGAAGAGGATCACGCGCATGACACCGGTGACGAGGATGCCGGTGACCGAGCCGCGGGAGATCTGCCCCGCGTTGCGCGGTCCGGTCACGCCCGCGTCGATGAGCCGGTGCGCCCCCGCGTAGGTGATGTAGCCCCCGACCGTGCCGCCGATCAGCGTCGTGACGGCGAGGAAGTCGACCTTGTCCGGCAGGACCGTCTGCCGCAGGGCCTCGCCCACCGGCGGGTCGGAGACGACCGCCACGTACAGCGTCAGCGCCACCATCACGACGCCGAGGACGACGACAATCCGGTCGACGGCCACGCCGGCCTTCCTGCTGAGGAAGATGCCGACGGCGATCAGGGCGGACACCGTGCCGCCGATCTTGACGTCGATCCCCGCGAGGGCGTTCAGGCCGAGCGCCGCGCCGCCGACGTTGCCGATATTGAACACCAGGCCGCCGAACGCCACGAGGGCGGCCAGGAGATATCCCGAGCCCGGCAGCACCCGGTTGCCCAGCGTCTGGGCGCGCATGCCGGAGACGCCGATCACCCGCCAGACGTTCAGCTGGACGGCGATGTCGACGAGGATCGACGCGACGATCACGAAGGCGAACGCCGCCCCGAGCTGCGCCGTGAACGTCGTCGTCTGGGTGATGAAGCCGGGGCCGATGGCGCTCGTGGCCATGAGGAACATCGCGCCGAGCAGCGCCGAGCGCCGTCCTCCGCTCGTGGTGCCCGCGGACGGGGTCGTCTGGGTGCCGGGGGGTGGGTTCATCCGAAACTCCTTTGCTTCACCTCCCCTGGAAATTAGAGGATTGTTCAACGATTCATCAAGACTCTTGTAGG
Source organism: Microbispora hainanensis (assembly GCF_006874475.1). Classification (GTDB taxonomy): domain Bacteria; phylum Actinomycetota; class Actinomycetes; order Streptosporangiales; family Streptosporangiaceae; genus Microbispora; species Microbispora hainanensis. The sequence continues at coordinate 52,252 of NZ_VIRM01000008.1, read as the reverse complement.
TTACTTCCGCGCTACAACTCCATGTGATCGCGCGAAATCCATTGGTGATCACGGAATCCGGCCGGCGTGCCGCGGCCTAAGCTGGGACTGATCCGGCGGTCGAGAAGGGGTTGCGGTGATGACGGCTATGGCGGACTGGGCGGCACGGTTGAGCGCGGCCCGGCCGGTGCTCGATCGGGCCAGTGCCGCGGAGCTGGTCGCCGACGTCCTGCGGGAGAACGTCATCGACGGCTCCCTGCCGCCGGGCACCCGCCTGTCGGAGGAGACGATCGGCAACCTGCTCGGCGTCTCCCGCAACACGCTCAGAGAGGCGTTCCGGCTGCTGTCGCACGAGAACCTGCTGGTGCACGAGCTGCACCGCGGGGTCTTCGTCCGCAAGCTCGCCGCCGCCGACGTGGCCGACATCTACGCGATGCGCCGCATCCTCGAAACGGCGGGCGTACGGGCGTCCGTCACGGCCCCGCGGGAGGCTCTGGACGAGGTGCGGCGCCACGTCGAGAAGGGGAAGGCGGCGGCGGAGGACGGTGACTGGGCGGCCGTCGGCACCGCCAACATGCGGTTCCACCGCGCGATCACCGCGCTGCTCGCCAGTCCCCGGGTGGACGAGACCATGGCGCGCCTGCTCGCCGAGCTGCGGCTGGCCTTCCACGTGATGGGCGAGCTCAGGACCTTCCACGAGCCCTACCTGGAAGACAACGCGCGCATCGCCACGCTGCTGATCGAGGGCGATCCCGAACGGGCCGAGCGGGAGCTGCTCGCGTACTTCGACACCGCGGAGGCCCAGCTCCTGGCCGCGTACGCGGATCACGCGGGCTGAGTCACGGCGCCTGAGCCACGGCACCTGAGCAACCGTGCCGGTCCGGCCCGCCCGCGGCGTGCGCGGCAGGCGGGCCGGTCGGTTGGTCAGCCGGCGAGAGCGGGGGCGGGGACGGAGGCGGGAGTGCGGTTTCGCCGGGCGGCCGCGGCGATCACCTGCCGATAGAGGCGCTCGTATCCCTCGGCCATCACCGAGACGTCGAAGCGCCGCTCGACGTGGGCGCGGCAGGCGCGGGGATCCAGCGCGCCGGCCCGCTCGACCGCGTCCGGCAGCTCGTCGGGCGAGGTGCGCACGAAACCGGTGACGCCGTCCACCACGACCTCGGGGGCCGCGCCGCGGCGCAGGGTGACCACCGGCGTGCCGCACGCCATCGCCTCGATCATGACCAGCCCGAACGGCTCCTCCCACTGGATGGGGAACAGCAGGCAGCGGGCCCGCGACAGCAGGTCGCGCTTGCGGGCGGCGTCGGCCTCGCCCACATATTCGGCGTCCGCGCCCAGGCGCGGACGGACGAACCTGGAGAAGTAGTCGTGCTCGGACGGCTCGGTCAGCTTGCCCGCGAGGAGGATCCTGCGCCCGGCCGCGCGGGCCGCGTCGATGGCAAGGTGGGCGCCCTTGTCCGGGCTGAACCTGCCCAGCCACAGCAGCCAGTCCTCCTTGTCCGTCCGATAGGGGAAACTCGCGACGTTCACGGCGTTGTGCACCACACCGGCCCAGTTCAGGCCGGCGGCCGACCCGCGCTGGGAGCCGGAGATGGCGGCCAGCGAGACCGTGCCGCCCAGCCTGCGGTAGAACTCGCCCAGGTCGTCGTCGATCGCGCCGTGCACGGTCACCAGCGTCGGGGCCGTACGGGAGGCCGCGGTGAGCGGGCCGGCCAGGGAGTGGTCGTGGACGATGTCGACGTCGAGGGAGGCCAGCGTGGCCGCGGCGGCCGCCGCGTGCACCACCTCGGGCAGCGGCTCGCCGATGCGCGACGAGGGGGCCTCGGGATAGGTGGCGACGTAGTCCGCCGGGGTGTCGGCGCGTCCCGCGCCGATGAGCGTCACCGTGTGTCCACGGCGCACGAGGGCGGTGGTCAGGTCGGACACCATGGCCTCGATGCCGCCGTACGCCCGGGGCGGGAGTTCATACCAGGGTGGGGCGACCATCGCGATCCGCAGGCCACCGGAGCGGGACCGGGCGGGGTGAAGATCGCTCACTGAACGCATGACGAGTACACCTCCGATACGCATCCACGGTCTTCGGCGTGGGAATCACCGCCGCCGCGTACGCGTCGTAGTGCTTGGTCCCAGCGCCCGCGCCGGCGACGACACTACTGTTAGCACTCTCCTGTCCCGAGTGCCAAACAGGCCCCTCCTGTTCCATACGGAGGCCGAATCGGGTTTCCGGCCGAGCCGACGCGTGTGAAGTCCGCGAAGGGGTGACTCGGGGCTGTCCGGCAGAGGGAAGCAGGTGAGGGCGGAACTATCGGTTCCCGAGGTGTTCCCCGCAGCAGCGCTCCACGTTGACGCAGAGATCGCTCCATGATCGGTTCGAACCGGACAACTCTCTCAGGGATCCCAGGGAGACCGCTTTCTCCAGCACCCCGGGTGCATCCGACTCCCGGTAGCGGCGTGACGAGTTCCCGATCTCGTTCATGAGGACCTTCTTCGGGTCATGTATTTTCCCCGTGTCTCGCCCCAGGTATTTGCTCGGCACCTCCCAGGAGGACACGAACGCCTTTAACGCTTTCGGGAACAGGAACATCCACGCTTCCGTTTCCCATGCGGCCAGCCCGTAATGAGCCGAATTCATCTCCCTGTTCAGGGCGTCCTGCACCCGGTCGCGAATCCGGACGTACTCTTCGCCGTCGAGGGCGTCGAGATCCTCATGGACGAAAAAGCAGGCGAGTTCGGCCTTCTCCCTGGCGGCCCGGGCGCGGGCGAGTCTGGCGAGTTTGTTCACTCGATCGGTGAGTCTCTGCCCGGTGGCCTGCCTTAGTCGGACAGGCTCGTTGATCTCCACGAGCCTCCCTTTCATCTGCGGGCACATGGCTTCCAACACGATGCGGAGGCAGCGCCGGTCGTTGCTGTCCTCGCCGGCGAGAACCACGACGGGCTTTTTCGTGGCACGCACCCGAGTGCCGCCTCGCGGGGTCACAGATCGCCTCCCAGGGCGCCCGAGAACCACAGCTCGCCGAGAGGCAGCCCTTCGCTTCGCGTGACGATGTCACGGATCTGATTATGGGATATGGCGGGTATCGCGGAAGATCCGTCGTCTCGGCGTTCGCAGACGACCAGTTCGTGAGGGTGCAGCCTGTCGGCAAGGGCAGGGGAGTGCGTGGCGATGAGGAACTGCGTCCGTAGGCTGGCCTCGCGTAGCCGCTCCACCAGGAGCTCCAGAGCTTGGGGATGCAAGCCGTGATCGATCTCCTCGATGCACGTCAGGGCCGGCGGGCTGGGGTCGTAAAGCAGGGAAAGGAGACCGAGGAGGCGGATCGTTCCGTACGATGCGTCGGCGAGCTGCGTCCGTCTGCGAAGTCCTCGCTCGTGGAGGATGACGATGACCTCGCGCGCGGGACCAGAGGGAAATTCGAAATCAATTCCGGTGAGCTGTGGAAGCACCTCGATCGCGTCTGCCTCCAGCCTCTGGAACGCCTCCTCGTCACGACTTCGCAGCGTCAGAAGAAACGCGGCCATGTTGGCGGCGTCGTCCTCCAAAGCATCCATCCCGTGTGGAAAGCGACTCGGCATGCGGGCGGATCCGACGTTCACATCGAAGACCCGGAAGGACGCGAGCCGCTGCGCCACCGTCGCCACCTCGGTCCCTCCCTCGTCATCTGTGAGCCGGGGAAGCGTGGAGAGACCGCTGCTCAGCCGCTGGATTCCGATGGAGTGTGCAGGGGACTCGGCGCGGTCTTTACCGATTTGAACGACATTGACCTTCTGGCCGGAAATCGTGATGCGGCGGCCGCGTCCCTGCGTCCGTTTGAATTGGAATGTCTCACGCCGGGAAAGCGATCTGCCGCTGCGCTGCTCGATCCGGAGTGAGTACTCGTCGGGTGCGTTCGGGCTGCTGTGGGTCGTCCAGTTGGCCTTCAGTTTGATCTGGATGGAGGTCGGTGGTTTGTCCCCACCCCAGAAGGCGACCTCGTCGAACCCGCCGCGAAGGTCGAGTGCCGGCTGCAGGTCGGTCCGGATCACGTCCGCGAGAAATCGGAACACTTCGAGGATGTTGGTCTTTCCCGCGCCGTTCGCGCCGACGAGCACATTGAGCGGCCCCAGGGGAAGCACCACTTTTCGCAGGCTGCGGAAGTTCTCCACCTCGAGCTCGATCAGCCGCTTCTCCATCAAGCCACACTTTCCATGCCGGTCTGCGTTCCAATGGTCACTGTGCGGACCAGTGCGAGTCCCCGCCAGAGTACTGCTGTGATCACAGACGGAGACGGTCTCCTCTGAAGATCGCGCCTCGGGTGCGGGACGAGGTTCAACGTCACAGGGTCGACATCGTGGTCGCCGCGCACCTTGCGGCGACGAAGCGTCCGCCCGGCGACCCTATGCGGTCGCCGGTGCCTGACGGATCCGCCTGCGGGCGCGCTTCCTGGGATTTCGCACCCGGGAACGGGCCGTGCCGACTTGCGTTCACCGCCCTGGGAACGTATGTTCGAAGTAGCGGCGATTCTGCCCGAATCATCCGCCCGTCTTCCCCCGGGTGGCCACGAAGCCACAGGGAGAAGGAGTCTTGAGCAGACTTTACGGCGATCCGATCGAGGTGTGGGTCCGGGACGGGCGCCCTGCTCAGTTCGTCTGGCGTGACCGGCTCTACACCGTCCGCGAGATCGAGGACCACTGGGTGGTCGCCAGAGAATGGTGGAAGACCTCGGACGCCGATCCCGGCGAGCGGCGCTTCTGGCGAGTGGGGGCCGCGGCCGGCAAGGAGGTCGGGACCTATGAACTGCGCTTCGACACCGCCAGCGGCGGCTGGCTCCTGCTGAGGGCCTGGGACTGATGGGAACGCTCCAGCCACCCACGACGACCGGGGGACGGGCCGCTGGAGGACGGACCGGGGGACGGACGGAGGCACGCCCGTGACGCACGCCTTCGCCCACCTGCACGTGGCGTCCGCCTTCTCGCTGCGGTACGGCACCGCGTTCCCGGCCGCCCTCGTCCGGCGGGCCGCCGAGCACGGCATGGACACGCTCGCGCTGACCGACCGCGACGGCCTCTACGGCGCGATCAAGCACGTCATCGCCTGCCACGAGCAGGGCGTCCGCCCGGTCGTCGGGGTCGATCTCGCCCTCGACGGCGCCTCCTCCACGCCGGACGACCTGTTCGAGGGCGGCCTGCCGTCCGGCCGCCGCACGGGTCACGGCCACGGCCGCGGGCATGGGCACGGGCACGGGCATGGGCACGGGCACGGCCGGGGCACGGCGGCCGAGCCGGCGCGGGTCGTCGTGCTCGCGCGCACCGACGGCTGGGCCGCGCTGTGCCGCCTGGTCACGGCCGCCCACCACGCGGGGGAGCGCGGCGCGCCGTACGTCACGCCGGGGATGGTGGCCGAGCACGCGACCGGCCCGGACGGGGAGCCCCGGCTGACCGTGCTGCTCGGGCCCCGCTCCGGCGTCGGCCGCGCGGTGGCCGAGCGGCGCGACGACCAGGCCCGCGCTCTGCTGGCCGCCTGGCGCGCGGTGGTCCCCGACCTGGTCGTCGAGGTGTCCGACCTGTACGGCTATCGCGACGCGACCACCGCCGCCCGCATGATCGGGCTGGCCGACTCGATGGGCGTGCCGGTCGTGCTGACCAACGCGGTCCGCTATCTGGACGCCGCCGACCACCAGATCGGCAACGTGCTCGACGCGGCGCGCAAGCTGGTGCCTCTCGACGGGCGGCACCTCGACGACCCCACGGCCCACGCGTACCTGAAGGACGGCGCAGAGATGGCGCGGGTGGCCGCGCGGATCTGCGGCGGCGACACGGGCCGGGCCGCCCGCCTGCCGGCAGAGACGCGGCGTGTCGCGGAAAGGTGCGTGCTCGACCCCGTCGAGATCGTGCCCCTGCTCGACCCCGAGCGGCCCCGGCTCCACCTGCCGGAGGTCGGCGAGGACCCGGTGCCCCTGCTGCGGCGCCGCTGCGAGGAGGGGCTGGCTCGGCGGGGCCTGGAGCGCTCGGCCGAGGCCCGCGACCGGCTCGCCGCCGAGCTCCACGTGATCGAGAAGAAGCGGCTGTCGGGCTATTTCACGTCCGTCGCCGGCATCACGGACATGATCCGGGCGATGGGTGTGCGGTGCGCGATCCGCGGCTCGGGGGCGAGCAGCCTGGTCAACTACCTGATCGGCATCGGCGAGGTGAACCCGCTCGAACACGGCCTGCTGATGGAGCGCTTCCTGTCGGAGGGCCGCAAGGGCCTGCCCGACATCGACATCGACGTGGAGTCGGCCCGCCGCCTCGACTGCTACCGCGCGATCCTCGACCGGTACGGCGAGGAGCGGGTGGCCTGTGTGTCGATGATGGAGACCTATCGCGCCCGCAGCGCGATCAGGGACGTCGGCGCCGCCATGGGCCTGCCGCCGCACGAGATCGACGTCATCGCCAAGGCGTTCCCGCAGGTGCGGGCCAGGCAGATCAGGGCCGCGCTGTCCGACCTGCCGGAGCTGCGCGACAGCGGGCTGAACGACCGGTCGCTGGAGACGGTGTTCCGCCTGGCGGAGCGGCTCGACGGGCTGCCCCGGCACATCGCGCTGCACCCCTGCGGCGTGCTGATCGGCAACTCCACGCTGCGCGACCGCACGCCGGTCGAGCGCAGCCTGCTCGACTTCCCGATGTCGCAGTTCGACAAGGACGACGTCGAGGAGGCGGGCCTGCTCAAGCTCGACGTGCTCGGCGTGCGCATGCAGTCGGCGCTCGCCTACGCCCTCCAGGAGGTCGACCGGGTCGAGAACCGGAAGATCGACCTGGACGCCGTGCCGCGCGACGACCTGGAGACCTACGACATGATCCGCCTCAGCCGCACGATCGGCTGCTTCCAGATCGAGTCGCCGGGGCAGCGCGAACTGGTCGCCAAGCTGGAGCCGCGCACGATGCACGACCTGATCGTGGACATCTCGCTGTTCCGCCCCGGACCGGTCAACTCCGACATGGTCACCCCCTACCTGGAGACCCGGCACGGCTTCCGCGAGGCGCGCTACCCGCACGAGTCGCTGCGCGAGGCCCTCAGGGAGACCAACGGCGTGGTCGTCTTCCACGAGCAGGTCATGAAGGTCATCGACGTCATGACCGGGTCGGGGCTGTCGGAGGCCGACCGGGCCCGCCGCGCCCTCGGCACGCCGGAGGGCCGCGAGGCCGTACGCGCCTGGTTCGTGCCGCTCGCGAAGGAGAACGGCTACGCCGACGACGTCGTCGAGCGGGCGTGGAAGGTGCTCGACGCGTTCGGCGGGTTCGGGTTCTGCAAGGCGCACGCGGCGGCGTTCGCGCTGCCCACCTATCAGTCGGCCTGGCTGAAACGGCACCACACGGCGGCGTTCCTCGCGGGCGTGCTCACCCACGACCCCGGCATGTATCCGAGCCGGGTCATCCTCGACGAGGCCCGCCAGTGCGGGGTGGACGTGCTGCCCCTCGACGTCAACCGGTCGGGGAAGGCCTGGCTGGTCGAGCGTACGGGCCCGTCGGAGGGCGGGCCGGTGGAGGACGGGCCGGTGGAGGACGGGCCGGTGGAGTTCGGCCGCGGATATGGCCTGCGGGTGCCGTTCTCGGCCGTACGGGGGGTGAGCGAGGCCGAGGTGGACCGCATGGTCGCGGGCCGGCCCTACACCTCGCTGGCCGACTTCTGGGAGCGGGCCCGGCCCTCGCGGCCGGTGGCCGAGCGGATCGTGGAGGTCGGCGGGTTCGACGCGCTGCACGGCCTGCGGCCGGGGGAGCCGCGCTGGCGGCCGGGACGGCTGACCAGGCGCGACCTGATCGCCCAGGTCGGCGCGCTCGACCGCGGCTCACCGGTGGGCGCGGCGGGGCAGCTCCCGATGGGATTCACCGATCGGGTCACGCCCGGCGAGCTTCCGGAGATGACCGAGGCCGAGGCCGTCGAGGCCGAGCTGGAGATCCTCGGCATGGACGTGAGCCACCACGTCATGGACTTCTACCGCGACCTGCTCGACGCGATCGGCGTGACGCGGGCCAGGGATCTGCTCCGGCAGCGCAACGGCGCGGAGATCCTGGTCGCGGGGGTGAAGGTCGCCACCCAGACGCCCGCCGTGCGGTCGGGGCAGCGGGTCATCTTCACCACCCTGGACGACTCCACCGGCCCGATCGACCTGACGTTCTTCGAGTCGGTGCAGGCGCACACGGCCGCGACCGTGTTCGGGTCGTGGCTGCTCGCGGCCAGGGGAGTGGTGCGGCGCACCGGGGGCCGGGCGGTCTCGCTGCGCGCCGTCCACTGCTGGAACCTCGCCGACCTCGACCGCGTGTGGCGCACCGAGGGGCTCGACGCCGTACGCGCCGTGATCAGCGAGGTGCCCGTGCCCGGTGCCGGGGTGGGCGGACGGCCCATCGAATACGGCAACGGCTTCCGGGTGTCGCCCTACTCCGACAACGGCGCCCCGCCTGCCGTACGCGAGGGGCGGTTCCCCGGCCATCCGTCCGCGCCCCAGCGGCGGCTCTGGCACGCCAGCTCCGGCAGCTCGGGACCGCCGCCAGGCCGATGATCCTCGCCGCCGTCCCCGAATCCCGCGCGGGCGGAGGCCGCGCGGCCGGGCTCGGAGTGCTGGGCATCCGATCCGGCACCGGGCGCAGCCGTTCCGCTCGTTTCCGCGCGGCCTCCCGCCGGCCTGCCGGACGGACGTTCGGCCTGGTCGAGGGTGCTGCCGAGGCGGACCTGCGGCCGGACGGCGGGCCGGGCCCCGCGCCCGCCGCTCGTGTGCCGAAGCGTGATCTCGTGGACGGCCGAGGCGCACAGGAGGGCCGCGACGGCGATCGCGGCGGCCTGGGCCGTGCCGAGGCCGGTCAGCCCGTCCCGCGCCGGGCCGGCGAACACCAGGCCGAGCGCGGCCAGCCAGCTCATCCACCAGCAGGCGAGGACGACCAGCCACCGCGTCCGGTCCCCGCCGCCGTACGGCTCGCCCCGCGCGGGACCGCCGCTCCGCATGAGGCCGCCGTTTCGCCGGGGGCGCCCCGCCGGGCCCTCGCGCCAGGCCAGGTCGGCGAGGAACGGCGGGACCACGAGGTTGACGCCGGGCACGAGGCACGCCGCCGCGAGCGCGACGGGAGGCGTGCCCGGCCGCACCAGCCGCAGCCAGCCCAGATAGGCGGCGGCGCACGCCACGGTCGCGCCGATCACCAGCAGGACCAGCACGGCGAAGGCCGTGGCCGCGCCGCTGACGCTCCGGGCGGCGGGAGAGGCGGGATCGCCGCCGAAGGCCGCGATCTGCGCGGCCAGCCGCCTGCCCCTGGTCTCCTCGAACACGGCGAGCGCGGCCACAGACACGACCTGGGCGGCGAGGGCCGCGTACACGCCGGCGGCCGCCCGGTTCAGCGCTGACGATCTGGACCGCATCTGTTCTCCCCCCGCGCCGGGTGTGTGACCTGCCTCACTCTTATCCCGTCCGCGATCGCGCTAATCCGGTCCGGGACCACCCGGCGAGGAAGGATGGTTCACGGCGTCGAGAGGACCCGCTCGACCACTCTCGATGAGCTGAGGGCACTTTTCGGCGACGATGCGGGCCAGCTCGGTGCGGGACGCGATGTGGAGCTTGCCGAACATCCGGCGAAGGTGGGTGGACACCGTGTGCGGCGACAGGAACATCCGCTGGGCGATCTGGCGATTGGTCATCCCCCTGGCGATCAGGCCGGCGACGGCGCGTTCCGTGTCGCTGAGGCTGTCCCAGCCGAAGGCCGGCCGCTGGGGCTGGTTCCAGTGGCGGCGCCGCACCCCAAGCGCCCGCAGCCGGGCCCGCACACGGGCCACGTCCCCGAGCGCGCCGATGCGCTCGTAGCCGTCGAGCGCCTGGTCCAGGGCGTCGACGGCCTTCGCGGTGGCGTCGGTGCCCGAAGTGGCGGCCAGCAGGACGCCGAGGTCTTCGGCGGTCAAGGCGCGTGCCCACGGTTCGGGCTGATCGACGGCGGCGGCCAGCGCATCGGGGTCCTGGTGGAAAAGCCCGCGGGCGTGGGCGAACGTGGTGGTGAAGATCGGAAAGTCCGGGTTGTTCCGGGCCAGGTATTCGGCCGTGTCAAGGACGGCCCGCGCGTACGGGCGGTTCGCCGCGGCCAGCGCCGCCCGGATCATCCAGGCGGCCATAAGAGGCGTCGTGAGGAGTGCCCAGCGCCGTGTCTCCTCGTCGGTGTAGATGGCGTCGAGTATGTCGACCGCGCGCCCGGGATCACCTTGGGCATCGGCCACCGCCGCCATCACCCACTTCTCCCACACCGATCCGAACAACATCTCGGGCGCGGCCTGGATGGACTGGAAGCGTTCGATGTGCCGGACCGCGGCGTCGATGTCGCCCTGCCGCAGGGCGATGACCGCGAGGATGGACAGCCCGACGCGGATGAACCCGTGGGTGCCGAGTTCTTCGGCGGTCATGCTCCCGGCCTGGGCCTCGGCGGCGGCGTCGTCGAGCCGGCCGGCGCCGAGATGCAGAACGGAGCGGAACAGCGCGGGTTGTGCGGCGAGCACGGTCAGCCCGAGGTCGTTGATCTCCTCCTCGGCGGCCCGGATGGCGATCTCGGCCGCGTCGAACTCGCGCATGGCCCTGTGGTAGAGGCTCAGTATCAGGCGCGTATACGGGCGCTGGATGGCTTCGGCGGCGCCACGGTCGGTGATGCGCAGGGCTTCGCAAAGGTGCGCGTACGAGTCGGCGATCCGCCCGTCGACCATGGCGAACCGAGCGAGCAGCAGGAGAGCTCCGACGACCGCGGCATCGGTGTGCCGCTCGCGGTCGGCGAGAACGGCTTCCGCCCGGTGCCGTCCTTTGCGGAAGTCGTTCAGACAGGTGAGCCCCCAGAACATCGTCCATTCGGCGATGCCGCGAAGGTCGTCGGGCAGGTCTTTCTGGGCGAGCAGGTTTTCGGTCTCGGACACCGCATCCGCCGGCCGGCCGCTCCACAGCAGGATGTGCGCCAGCGCGCACCGCAGGCGAGGGGCGTGGAGAGGCGGGGCCCTGCCGAGCGCGGAACGGGCGAGTTCCGCCGCCTCGGACAGCCGTCCGATGACCGTCAGGGCGTCGACCGCCGTGGCGGCGCGACCGAACCAGTCGGGGTCGGCGGCGTCGCTGAGTTCCAGCGCCCGCATGGCGAGGTCGACGGCGGTCTGCGGCGAGGACCGCAGCACCTCCCGCGCCGCCCGGTCGAGCCCCAGTAGCGCGGACGTGTCTCCACGAGTGGCACTGTGAATGAGGTGCGCGGCGGCGGGAACGGCCGATCCGCTGCGCTTGAGCAGCATCTTTCCCGCATCGTGGTGCAGGGCCCGGCGTACGGAGTCGGGGATGGTCCCTATAACCGCCTGCCACAGCAAGTCGTGCCGGAAGGAGAGTTCGTCTCCGGCGGGTTCGATGACGCCCGCCAGCATGGCTTCCTCCAGCATCGGCAACAGGCCATTGGTCGTCTCATCCAGCATTTCGGCCAGATCCTTCACCGAGAACGCACGGCCGAGGATTCCGGCGCACTGCAGCAGATATCTGGTCCGTGCGGACAACCCTTCCAGGCGTTCCTGCATGATCGTCCGACTCTGCGGCGGGGATGCCGCCATGCTCGCGTGGCCATTGGCGATCTGGAAGACGCCCTCGCTTCTGGACTTCTCCAGGAGATCGACGAGCAGGAAGGGGTTGCCGTCCACGATGCCGGCCAGGGCCAGCACGTCCGGGTCGGGCTTCGCCCCGAGGACGTCGGTGACGACGTCCTCCACGGCTTCCTGATCCAGCGGCTCCAGCGTGATCCGGGTCGCGCCGTCACGTTCCAGGACGTCGAACAGGCAGTTGAGACGGGGGCAGTCGCCGCTGCCGATCGTGCGGACCAGCATCCAGACGAGCGGATAGGAGGCGAGTTCTCTGGTCATCGACCGCAAGGCCAGCAGGGTTATCGGATCGGCCCAGTGCAGGTCGTCCAACGCGAGAAGCGTCGGTTCCTCGGCAACCCGCTTCTCCAGCCGTCTCTCCAGTTGTTCCACCAGCAGCAGTCGTTGATCGGCGTGACTGCAGACGTTCATCTCGGCAACCGCGGGAAGCACACGGCTCGGCTCCCCGAGCGCCGACGTGAGCGGGGCGAGGGGGATCAGCTGGGTGAGTTCGTCCGCCGTGCCCTGAGCGACTCCCAGCCCCGCCTCCGCCGCCGCGGCAGTGGTGATGCCGAGCAGGCGGCTCTTCCCGACGCCCGACCGGCCCTCGACCAGCAAGACCGCGCCCCGGCCTGCCTTGGCCGCCTCCAGCGCTCCGACGACGAGGCCCCATTCCCGGGCGCGACCCCGCCAACCCGGCCACGACGCTCGACAGAAATCGGACCAATCATCAGTTTGCTGCTCGGCATCGGCCAAATACCCCATAAATCCATCAATCACCCAGGCGGTCGGCCATGTCAAGCCAGGACGTTCCGGCCCCGGCTGACATCCGTCCCGGCCGGCGAGGCCCGGGGGCTCAGGAAGTGAGTGCGCGGACGACCTCGGCGGCGGGGCCGGGCGGAAGGGCCGCGTGCACCAGCTCGACCCGGTGGACGATCCTCGGCGCGACCAGCGGAGCTCGGATCCCGCACGGAGCGGCGGACGCGGGCAGCACGGTCAGGCCGTGCCCGGCCGCGGCCAGGCGTGCCGCGACGGCCGGGTCGTGGCCCTCATAACGGATGCCGGGCCGCAGCCCGTCGAGCCGGGCCACCGCGCGCAGGCGGTCGAGCGGCATCACCTCGGGGGCGTCCACCCACAGGGCGTCGGCCAGGTCGTCCAGCCGCAGGCCGGCCCCGCCCGCCAGCGGATGTCCCTCCGGCAGCACGACCACCAGCTCCTCCTCCCGTACGCCGACGGTGGTGAGCGGCCCCGCGTCGGGGAGGTGCAGCGGGTCGGAGGGCGAGGCCGGGCCGTCGGCCAGCGCGAGGTCGGCCTCGCCCGAGGCCACCAGCGCCACGGACGCCGCCGCCCCGGCGATGCGCAGCGTCGTCACCCCGGCCAGCGCCGCCGCCGTGTCCGCCGTGAGCGCGAGGGGACCGGCGGCGACGGTGAGGGTCCGCGGCCGCGCGGACAGCCGCGCCACGTCCGCCCGCGCGGCCCGCAGCCGCAGCAGCAGTGGACCCGCGTGCTCCAGCAGGCGCTCGCCCGCCCGGGTCGGCCGTACGGGGCGGCGGGTCAGCAGCGGCACCCCGAGGTCGGCCTCCAGTGCGGCGATCTGCTGGGACACCGCGGGCTGGGTGTAGCCGAGCAGGTCGGCCGCGGCAGAGAACGACCCCTCGGCGACCACGGTCACGAACGTGCGCAGCAGATGAGGATCCACGACATCAGCATCGCTTATGCCGACCCCAGAAATCATCATTTGTCATTAAGTTCGCACCTCGCCAGCATGGACGTCATGAGACCCCGCATCGCGCTGGTGGGCGACCGGTCACCCGCCGTCCGTGCCCACACCCGCATCCCGCTCATCCTCGACGCGCTGCGCGAGCGTGAGGGGCTGGACCTCGACGCCTACTGGATCAGGACCGACGAGGTCGCCGATCCGAGCGGGTTCGACGGCGTCTGGATCCTGCCCGGCAGCCCCTACCGCAGCGAGCAGGGCGCGATCACGGCCGCGCGGACCGCCAGGGAGCACGCGATCCCGCTGCTCGGCACCTGCGCCGGCCTCCAGCACGCGCTGCTGGAATATGCCCGCAACGTGTGCGGGCTGGACGTGAGCCACGGGGAGAACGACCCCGGCGCCCCGAACCCGCTGATGAGGCAGCTCGCCTGCTCACTCGCCGGGCACGAGGCGGCCGTGCGGCTCGTCTCCGGCTCGCTCGCCGAGCGGATCATCGGCGCCGAACGGACCGTGGAGCGCTACTTCTGCTCCTATGGCCCCGATCCCGCCTATCTGGAGACCCTGGAGGCCCACGGCCTGCGCTTCACCGGGCACGACGACGAGGGTGAGATGCGGGTCGCCGAGCTGCCCGGCCACCCCTTCTATCTGGTCACGCTGTTCCAGCCCGAGCTGGCCGAACGGCAGCCGCACCCCCTGGTGCGGGCCTTCGCCGCCGCTGCCGCCGCCCGGGCCGCGCTCACCCGAGGACCAGATCCCGTACGGCTCTGAGCGTGGGCTCGTCGCGGGGGCCCATGACGAGCAGCGTGGTGACCGGGCTGCGGCGCCACAGCTCCAGCCGCTCCCTGATGCGGCCGAGCGGTCCGAGGAGGGCGATGCCGTCGGCCAGCTCGTCGGGGACGGCGGCGAACGCCTCGTCGCGGCGGCCGGCCAGATAGAGCTCCTGGATGCGGCGGGCCTCCTCGGCGTAGCCCATACGCCCGATGATGTCGGCGTGGAAGTTGCGGGTCTCGGCCCCCATGCCGCCGATATAGAGCGTCAGCATCATCTTCACGGCGTCGAGCGCGGCCCGCAGGTCGCCGGTGACGACCACCATGACCATGGCGGCGACGTCGAACCCCGGTTTCGCGCCGGACAGGGCGTCGCCGTACATCGCCTCGATCTTCTCGGGGAAGGCGAACAGCGGCAGCCAGCCCTGCCCGATCTCGGCGGCGAGCGCGACGTTCTTCGGGCCCTCGGCGCCCAGATAGACGGGGATGTCCGGCCGCAGCGGGTGGGTGATCGGCTTGAGCGGCTTGCCGAGGCCGCCGGGCAGCGGCAGCGGATAGTGCGGGCCGGGGCTCGTCACCGGCTCCTCCCGCCGCCACACCTTCCGCATGATCTCGACGTACTCGCGGGTGCGGGCGAGCGGCGCGGCGAACGGCTGCCCATACCAGCCCTCCACGACCTGCGGGCCCGAGGCGCCGACGCCGAGCACCAGCCGGCCACCCGTCAGGTGGTCGAGCGTCATGGCGGTCATCGCGGTCGTCACCGGGGGCCGGGCGGACAACTGGGCGACGCTGGTGCCGAGCTTGATGCGGCTGGTGCGCGCGCCATACCAGGCCAGCGGGGTGAACGCGTCGCTGCCGTACGCCTCGGCGGTCCACACCGACTCGTAGCCCAGCCACTCGGCGGTCAGCACCACCTCGGTCGCGTCGTCGGCGTTCCGCTGCCAATACCCGAGGTTCAGCCCGAGTCTCAGATCATCGGCCACACGCGTGATTAGAACACGTTCTATGAATCCCGGCCAGACTCCGGATAGGCGCGGGCAAGGTGCTCGGCGACCGCCGCCGTGGCGGCCCCGGCGTCGCCGTCCTCGATCGCCTGGTGGATGCGCCGGTGGTCGTCCTGCAGACCGCCGGTGTCGCCGAGCCGTACGACCGCGTCCACGGCATAGCGGCGCACGGCGTCGCGCAGCGCCCGCATGACCGCCACGATCAGCCGGTTGCCCGCCGCCTCCGCCAGGGCGAGGTGGAACGCGATGTCGTGCTCGACGAACCCGGCGGGGTCGCGGGCGGCGTCCATGGCCGCGATCGCCTCCGCCATCCGCCCGGTCGCCGCCCGCACGGAAGCCGCCCGCACAGAAGCCGCGTGGGCCGCGGCCCACTGCTCGATCATCAGCCGGGTGTCGATCACCTCGCGCATCGAGAGCGTGGCGAGGCCGAGATGCAGCCGGAGCAGGTCGGTGAGCGCGTCTCCCGGGCGGGAGGTGAGCACCGCACCGGCGTCCGGGCCCCGGCCGGCCTGCGACGCGACCACCCCGAGGGTCTCCAGCACGCGCAGCGCCTCCCTGACCGACGACCGGCCCACGCCGAGCTGCTCGGCGAGCTGCCGTTCGCCCGGCAGGCGGTCGCCCACGGTCAGGCCGTCGGCCGCGATCCGCTCCTCGATGCGGGCGAGCACCTCCTCGAAGGCGCGCGGGCGGGCGTCCGTACGCCGGCGTTCTCCGGGGGTCACCACGGCTCCTCCGATGCCTGGTGTCGCCGCATGCGCACCAGGATGTATGGTCTGACCATATTTGGTCTGACCATACACGCCGGGAGGACATGTGCGGGTAGCGCTGTTCGTCACCTGCGTCAACGACACGCTCTTCCCGGACACCGGGCGTGCGGTCGTGCGCCTGCTGCGCCGCCTCGGCGTCGAGGCCGACTTCCCCCGCGCCCAGACCTGCTGCGGGCAGATGCACGCCAACACGGGCTATCGGGACGAGGCCGTACGGCTGGCCCGGCGCAGCGTGGCGGCGCTGCGCGGCTACGACGCGGTCGTCGTCCCCTCGGGCTCGTGCGCCGCCATGATCCGCGAGCAGTACCCCGGGCTGGCCGGGTCGTCCGGACCCTTCGCCGACGCGGTGGCGCAGGTCGTGCCGAAGACCTACGAGCTGACCGAGTTCCTGGTCGACGTGCTGGGGGTGACCGACGTGGGGGCCTACTTCCCCCACCGGGTCACCTACCACCCGACGTGCCACTCCCTGCGCGGCATCCACCTGGGCGACCGCCCGCTGACGCTGCTGCGCCAGGTCAAGGGGCTCGAACTGGTGCCGCTGCCGGGCGCGGAGGAGTGCTGCGGCTTCGGCGGCACCTTCGCGCTGAAGAACGCCGACGTGTCGGCGGCGATGTGCGCCGACAAGGTGCGCGCCGTCCTCGACACCGGCGCCGAGGTGCTGTGCGCGGCCGACAACTCCTGCCTCATGCACATCGGCGGCATGCTCGGCCGCCAGAGGTCCGGTGTGCGGGTGACGCACCTGGCCGAGATCCTCTGCTCGACCGAGACGGCGGGGGTGCGATGAGCGTCACCTTTCTCGGCATGCCGGCGGAGCGGCCCTTCCCCCGCAACGCCGCGAGAGCCGTACGGGACTCGCAGTTGCGGTTCAACCTGCGCAAGGCGACCCGGACGATCAGGGCACGACGGGCGAGTGTCGTCGCGGAGGCCCCCGACTGGGCCGAGCTGCGCGAGGCCGGCCGGGCGATCAAGGAGCACACGCTCCGCAACCTGGACAGATACCTGGTGCGGCTGGAGGAGGCCGTCACGGCGGCGGGGGGCCACGTGCACTGGGCCGCCGACGGGGACGAGGCCAACCGGATCGTCGCCGGCCTGGTGAAGGCCACGGGCGAGACCGAGGTCGTCAAGGTCAAGTCGATGGCCACCCAGGAGATCGGCCTCAACGAGGCGCTGCATGAGCAGGGCATCACGGCGTACGAGACCGACCTGGCCGAGCTCATCGTGCAACTGGGCGACGACCGGCCCTCGCACATCCTCGTCCCGGCGATCCACCGCAACCGCGCGGAGATCCGGGAGATCTTCGCCGAGCACATGGCCGGGTGGGGCAGGCCCGCGCCCGGCGACCTGACCGACGAGCCCGCCGCGCTGGCCGAGGCGGCCCGGCTCCACCTGCGCGAACGCTTCCTGAAGACCAAGGTGGCGATCTCCGGGGCCAACTTCGCGATCGCCGAGACCGGCACCCTGGTCGTGCTGGAGTCCGAGGGCAACGGCCGCATGTGCCTCACGCTGCCGCGCACCCTGATCAGCGTGGTCGGCATAGAGAAGGTGCTGCCGGCCTGGCGCGACCTGGAGGTCTTCCTGCAACTGCTGCCCCGCAGCTCGACCGGGGAGCGGATGAACCCCTACACCTCCATGTGGACCGGCGCGGCCGAGGGCCAGGAATTCCACCTCGTGCTGCTCGACAACGGCCGCACCGGCGTCCTCGCCGACGAGGTCGGGCGGCAGGCGCTGCGCTGCATCCGCTGCTCGGCCTGCCTCAACGTCTGCCCGGTGTACGAACGGACGGGCGGCCACGCGTACGGGTCGGTCTATCCCGGGCCGATCGGGGCGATCCTGACGCCGCAGCTTCGCGGCATGGGCTCCGAGCTCGACCGCTCGCTGCCGTACGCCTCCTCGCTGTGCGGCGCCTGCTACGAGGTCTGCCCGGTGGCGATCGACATCCCGTCCGTGCTGGTGGACCTCCGGGCGCGGGCCCCGCACCCCTGGCCGGAGCGCGCCGGGATGGCCGCGGCCGGATGGGTGTTCGAGCGGTCGGGACGGCTCGCGCGCCTGCAGCGGGCCGGGGGACGGCTGCGCCGGCTGATGCCCCGCAGGCTCCCCGGGCCGCTCGGCGGCTGGACCGACACCAGGGATCTCCCCGAGGTGCCGAAGGAGTCGTTCCGCGACTGGTGGGACCGCACGGACGGAGGACGCCGATGAGCTCCCGCGACCTGATCCTCGGCCGGGTCCGCCGCGCCCTGGCGGGCGTGCCCGACGTCGAGATCACCCGCGCCTACCGCGGGCCGTCGGACAAGCCCGGCGACATCCGCCTGTTCGAGGAGCGGGTCCGCGACTACCGCGCCGTGGTCCACCTCGTGGACGAGCCGGGCGTGGCGGAGCGCGTCGCGCGGTCTCTCGCCGAGCGCGGGGCGCGGCGGGTCGTCGTGCCCGCCGGGTTCCCCGCGCCGTGGCTCGCCGCCGCGGACGTGGAGGCGGTCGCCGACGACCCGCCGCTGAGCGCCGCCGAGCTCGACGCCGTGGACGGCGTGATCACCACCTGCGCGGTCGCCATCGCGGAGACCGGCACGATCGTCCTCGACGCCGGGCCGGGCCAGGGCCGGCGGGCGCTCACGCTGGTGCCCGACTATCACCTGTGCGTGGTGCGGGCCGCCGAGGTCGTCGCGAACGTGCCGGACGCCGTCGCCCGGCTCGTCCCCGCGCGGCCGCTGACCTGGATCAGCGGCCCCTCTGCGACCAGCGACATCGAGCTGAACCGGGTCGAGGGCGTGCACGGCCCCCGCACGCTCGAAGTGCTGATCGTGACCTGAACCCGGCCCAGATGGTCATCACCCCCCGGGGTCAGAAGCGCAGCAGCGCGCCGATCCCGTCGGGCGACTCCAGCCTCGGGACGAACCACAGCTCGGCGTCGGTCGCGGCCACCGCCCGCGCGAGGGCGGCGTCCGCGCGTTCCGGCACGGGCTCCTCGACCCCCCAGGCGGCCAGCTCCGCCGGGTCGGTGGACAACTGCGTGGGCTCGGGGCCGATCCACATCATGGCCGTGGAGGACGGGTCGTCGTGCATCAGCACCGTGGCCACCCGCCGGTCGCGCAGCGCGCGTGCCGTCTCCGCCAGGCCCGCCACGGAGTTGCCCGCCGCGTACGCGTCCAGCAGCTCCTCGCAGCGCCGCTCGATCCAGGCCCGGCAGGCCTCTTCGACCTCCCGCCGGAAGTTGTCCAGGTCGGCGCCCGGGGCCCGGCTGCCGTGCTCGGCCACCACAAGCCGCCGTACGACGTCCTTGGGGAGGTAGTCGGTCACGAGCGCGCGGGCCTTGGGATCGCCGGCCAGCACCACGACCTCCGCGCCGATCCGGTGCGCCTCCTTCTCCACCACCTCGGCGAGGGCCGCGGTGTTGCGGCGCCAGCCCTCCTCCACCTCCCGGTCGAAGTTGGCCTGCGACCAGCCGCCCTGGCCGGTCTTCTGGAGCGGCCGGGTCGGGTCGGTCACCTGCACCGTCAGCTCGCGCCGCCGCCCGTCCGCCACGACCACCACGTCGCCCCCGGCCCGGTCGGCCAGCACCTCGATGTGCGGCACCTGCTCGCCGCGCTGCGCGAGCAGCGGCACCACGTGGGGCAGCGGCGACCACCGTGCGGTCTGCCGGCGCGGACGGTGCCGGAGCGCCTCGGTGAGCACGACCTCGCCCTCCACGGCGAAGATCGCGCGCCCGGGCGCGGCCCACGCGGGATCGGACATCAGCTCGTCCATGGGGTCGAGCGCGGAGGCGGGCGCCCCTTCCTCGGCGAGCCGCTCCCTGAGCTGTGCCCACCGGCGCTGAACGACGTTGGCCGTGCCCTCCGACGACCGGTCGGTGTCGATGTATACCGAGGCGTACGGGCCGCTCCGCTCGTACAGCCCGCGGATGAAGTCCAGTCTCACGCGCCCTCCCTACCAGCGCTGTCGTTCCACTCCGAGTCCGAGGGCCTCCGCGACCTCCGCGATGTTGTGGAACGTCATTTCGGGCAGCCGTCGTACGGCGTCGATCACGGCGTCGGGAGCGTTCTTCCGCTGGGCGTGGGCGAGCAGCTTGGCCGGGTCGGCGGGGAAGCCGGCGTCGCTGAGCCAGATGGCGAGGTGACTGCGGCGTTCCACGTCGGCGGGGGTGATGCCGAGCGGCGTCCCGGGCTCGTGGCCGGGCGGGTGCCGGCGGGGCGGCGACAGGTCTTCCTCGGGCTCCTGCGTCGGCTCGGGTTCGCGCCACTCCTCGACCCGGGTGGGTCCGGCGCCCTGCACGAGGCCTTGCGTCTCGTGCTTCTGCTCCTCGTCGAGCCTGGGGCCGTGCTTGTCGCTGCCGCGCTGGATACTCATGACCTCACCTCCCGATTAGGGTCACTGACGTGCCTCGTACCCGGACCGCCTGCCCCAAACATCGGGAGTGGTGCGGGCCGTGTCCCACATAACCCCTGACAGGTGGAAAATCCTCTTCTGGGATGGAGCGACGTATTGTTCGACGAGCGGCTGACGATCAACACGGAACGGCTGATCCTGCGGCCGTTCGGTCCCGGGGACGCGGGCCAGGTACGGGCCGTCATTGAGGACGGCGCGCACACCACCGCGCTGCCCCCGGGGGCGCCCGGGCACGCGTCCGGCATCGCGCAGTGGCTGTCGTACGGCGTGCACGAGCTGTGGCGCTCGGGCCAGGGCATCCACCTCGCGATGCACGCGCGGCACGGCGTGGTCGGGTCGATCACGGTCTTCAAGACCCAGTGGGGCACGGGCACCGCCGAGGTGGGATACGGCGTGCATCCGGGCTACCGCCGCCGGGGATACGCGACCGAGGCGCTCCGCGGTCTCGTCGGCCGTCTGCTCGGGGAGGGCCCGCTGCGGCGGATCGAACTGCGGGCGAACGCCGACAACCTCGCGTCGATCAGGGTCGCGGAGAAGGCCGGCTTCATCCGTGAGGGACTGCTCCGCGGCGCGGGATTCGAAGACGACGGCCCGCATGACCTGGTGGTCTTCGGCCGGCTGCGCGGCGACGGGCGGTCGGTCCCGCGCCGCAGGATCGAGAGCGAGCGGCTGGTCCTGCGGCCGTTCGCCCAGCAGGACGCCTTCGACGTGGTCGACGCGGTCAAGGGCGACCCAGAGATCGCCCGGTGGATGCCGTGGGCCGAGGGCTACACGCTGGAGCGGGCGCTCGAGTGGTGCACCCGGCTCGCGCACGCGAACGGCCCCGGCTATGGTGGCAACTTCGCGATACAGCCGAAGGACGGGGAACGGCTCGCCGGAGCCATCGGCGTGCAACGTGAGGACCACGAACGCGGGGACGCCGAGCTCGGCTACTGGATCGCGCCGTGGGCCCGCCGCAAGGGGTACGCGGTGGAGGCAACGCGACTGGCGACGGCCTACCTGTTCGACCTCGGATTCCACCGGGTCCACCTGCTGGTCGCGACGGGCAACCGTGCCAGCCAGGGGGTCGCGAGGAAGGCCGGGTTCATCGAGGAGGGCATCATGCGCCGGGCGCTGCCGGTCCCGGGGGGCTGGGCCGACGCCGTGCTGTTCGGCATGCTCAACGGGGAAATTTCATGGCAATAGGTAAAGAATCCCCCTAGTCCCTGTGCCCATCGGTCAAGTGGCCACCATGATTGGGGGCCGGAAGGCTATCCTCGCCAGCCGTGAGCCTCCCGCCGGCCGGTGAGCGCGCGTCCAGATGCGGGAGACACCGGCCCGGCATGCACACGGGTGGCGCCGGCCCGGGCGGGCGGGGGATTGTGAACGACACGCAGGTCAACTGCAGGGGAGATCAGCTAGATGAAACCGCCGCTGCTGCTCATCGGCCACGGCACCCACGATGAGACCGGCGTCGCCGAGTTCGGCAGGTTCGTTCACCGTCTCCGCTGCCGCCTTGACGGGCTTCCCGCCGAGGTGAGCGGCGGCTTCATCACGAACGCCCGCCCCCCGCTCGGCGACTCCATCGCCTCTCTCGTGGCCCGGGGACACCACCATCTGATCGCGGTGCCGCTCAGCCTGACCGGCGACCGGCGTGCGCTCGGGGACATCCCGGGCACCATGGCACTGGAACAGGAGCGGCACCCCACGCTCGAATACGACCTCGGCCGCCCCCTCGGGCCCGACCCGCGCGTGCTCAAGCTCCTTGCGGAGCGGCTCGCCGACGCCCGCGCGGAGATGCCGCGGTTCGTGACCGACGAGCCGCCCGCCGAGATCGCGCCGGGCGAGACCGCGGTCGTCCTGGTGGGGCACGGCTCCACCGACCCCGCCGTCAACGCCGAGGTCCACCGCGTCTCGCGGCTGTTCTGGGAGACCCACGCCGCCGACCTGCTGACCGTGGAGACCGCGTACGTCTCGCACACCCGCCCCGGCGTGCCGGGCGGCCTGGAGCGCTGCCGCAGGCTCGGCGCCAAGCGCGTGATCGTCCTGCCGTACGTCCTGTTCGCCGGCGGAGTCCTCGAACGCATCTGGGCGCAGGCGCTGGCGTACGGCGCCAACCACGAGGGCCTCGACATCCGCTGCGCCGAGGTGATCGGCGACTGCGAGGGCCTCGCAGACGTGGTGATCGACAGGTATGAGGAGGCGCTCGCCGGAGGCGGCCAGTCCTCGGCGCCGGCCGCGCGCCGCCCGTCCCCCGGGCTGCCGGTGACCCGGCCGTTCCCCTCGCGGCGTACGCCGGAGGCGGGCCCGGGCGCCGCGAAGGACGCCGGCCTCGTGACCGCCATCGCCCCGCGGCTGAGCACGGCCGGGGAGACCGGCGGCGCGCCGCCGAACCACGAGCCGCTCGACGTGGACGCCTTCGAGATGGAGGGGTTCGACGCCGAGAGGCCGGAGCCGGAAACGGAAGGCGCGATCGGGCCCGATAGCATGATCGGCGTGGCCGGCCGCGGCGAGGCGGGGGAGGAGCCCCGTGGCGACGCCCCGGACGGGCCGCTCCCCCGGCCCGGAATCGCCAGCGTGGTGTGACCGGGCTGCTGTAGCCGACGCGGTACGGCCGGCGCCGTGTGGCCGCCGCGCAGAAGGAGAGAGCATGACGTCCCCCCTCGGCGAGACGATCGGCGCGATCCGCCCGGTCGAGCCCGGCCCCATGACGGAGGCCAGGGCCCACCAGGACAGGCTGACCAAGCCGAGCGGCTCGCTCGGGGTGCTCGAAGACGTCGCGGTGCGGCTGGCCGGCATCGCCGGGACGTGCCCGCCGCCGCTCCCGGCCCCGGCCGCCCTGGCGATCTTCGCCGCCGACCACGGCGTGCACGCGCAGGGGGTGAGCCCCTGGCCGCAGGAGGTCACCGCGCAGATGGTGGCCAACTTCACGGCGGGAGGCGCGGTCGCCAACGCCTTCGCCGCCCAGGTGGGCGCGTCGGTGACCGTGGTCGACGTGGGCGTCGCGGCCGACCTGCCGCCCGCGCCCCGGCTGCTCGCCCGCAAGGTCGCGTACGGCACGGCCGACCTGTCGCAGGGGCCCGCCATGACGGAGGAGCAGGCCACGGCTGCCCTGACGGCCGGGATCGAGGTCGCCCGCGACCTGGTGGAGGCGGGCGCGCGTTGCCTGGTCACCGGAGACATGGGCATCGCGAACACCACCGCGTCGGCCGCCCTGATCTGCGCCTTCACCGGAAGGCCCGCCGCCGAGGTCACCGGCCGTGGGACCGGCGTCGACGACGCCACCTACGAGCACAAGATCGAGATCGTACGGCGCGGCCTGCGGGCCAACGGGATCGCCGAGGCGGAAGCCGCGCCCGAGGGGCCCGGCGAGGCGCTGCGCGTGCTCGCGGCCGTCGGCGGCCTGGAGCACGCGGCCATCGCCGGTTTCGTGCTCGGCGCCGCCGCGGCCCGGGTGCCCGTCATCCTCGACGGAGTGATCGCCGGGGCCGCGGCCCTGGCCGCGGGCGCGCTCGCGCCCGACGCCCTCGGCTACTGCCTGGCCGGGCACCGCTCGGCCGAGCCCGGCCACGCGGTGGCGCTGGCCCATCTGGGCCTCGACCCGCTCGTCGACCTGCGGCTGCGGCTGGGGGAGGGCACCGGCGGGCTGCTCGCCCACCCTCTGGTCAGCGCGGCGGCGCGGGTCATGCACGAGGTCGCCACCTTCGACTCCGCGGGCGTGGCCGACAAGGGAGAGTGAGACGGCGCGGCCCGCGGGCGACCGCCCTGTGGACTCACAAGTCTCATCCTGTGAATGTCGCCCGAGCCCAGCGGGTAGGTTTGCCTCCTAACAATGCACACTTGACGCTCTAGGGAGACAGGGGTCATGGCGCCCTACCTGCTCGGCCTCCGCCTTGACGGGCGGCGGGTGCTCGTGGTCGGCGGGGGACGTGTCGCTCAGCGACGGGTTCCCGCACTGCTCGACGCCGGAGCCTCCGTCACCCTCGTCTCGCCCAGTGTCACCCCGGCGCTGGACGACCTCATCGCCACGGGCCGGGTGACCTGGGAGCGGCGGCCCTACCAGGTCGGCGACTGCGACGGCGCCTGGCTGGTGCACGCCTGCACCGACCACCGCGACGTCAACACCGCCGTTGCCGCAGAGGCCGAGGCGAAGCGCATCTGGTGTGTGCGCGCCGACGACAAGGACGCCTCCGCGGCCTGGACCCCCGCCAGCGGGCGGGTGGACGAGGTCGGCGTGGCGGTCACCGCGGGCGGCGACCCCCGCCGCGCGGCCGGTATCCGCGACGCGATCGTGGGCGCGCTGCGCGACGGCACCGTGGACGCCAGGCGGCACCGCACCAAGCCCGTCGGCGTCGCGCTGGTGGGCGGCGGTCCCGGCGACCCCGGCCTGATCACCGTGCGCGGACGCCAGCTCCTGGCCCAGGCCGACGTGGTCGTGGCCGACCGCCTCGCACCGCGCGCGCTCCTGGACGAGCTGTCGCCCGACGTCGAGCTGATCGACGCGGCGAAGGTGCCGTACGGCCGGTCGCTGTCCCAGGAGAAGATCAACGAGCTGCTCGTCGAGCACGCCCGCGCGGGCAGGTTCGTCGTACGGCTGAAGGGCGGCGACCCCTTCGTCTTCGGCCGCGGCGGCGAGGAGATGATCGCCTGCGCCCGTGCGGGCATCCCGGTGACCGTGGTGCCCGGGATCACCAGCGCGGTCGCGGTCCCCGGGGCCGCCGGGGTCCCGGTCACCCATCGCGGGGTGAGCCAGGAGTTCCACGTCATCTCCGTGCACGTCCCGCCCGGCGACCCCAGGTCCACCGTCGACTGGCCCGGATTGGCGACATCGACGGGAACCCTGATACTTCTCATGGCCGTCGAACGGATCAAGGAGATCGCCGAAACACTGGTCCGAGACGGACGTTCACCGGAAACTCCCGTGATGGTGGTACAGGACGGTACTCTTCCGACGCAGCGAGCCGTTGCCGCGACGCTGTCGACGGTGGCGGAACGGGTGACCGCGGCCGGAGTGCGGCCTCCGGCGATCGTGATCGTCGGCGAGGTCGTCAAGGTCGGCCAGGAGATCGAAATGGTGCGAGCGGAGCGGATCCCGTGAGATCGGCAGCCAGGAACACGCCCGACCACGGGACCGGTGCGGGTTCCGGTGACGCCGTGACCGAGGAGCGGGACGCCGAGGAGCGGGACGCCGAGGAGCGGGACAGCGGAGAGCGGGACAGCGGGGCGCACCGGGAGTCGCCGGGGGAGCAGACCATCGCGTTCCGCGCCATCCGCGACGACGAGGCGGTGGATCGTCCCGCCGCGCCGGAGACCGCCTCGCCCTCCTCTGGGCTGGGCGGGCGGCCCGGCGGGCATTCCGAGGGCGGGCCGGCGGGGGCCGGGGAGGCAGAGGACGCGCCGCAGCGCCGTGCGGACGACGCGGACGACGCGGAGGACGCCGAGGACGCGGAGGAGACCGAGCACCCCGCCGACGAGCCCGGCGAGCCCGGGGAACGCGACGAGTCCGACGACTCCGACGGCGATCCGATCCTTTCGTTCCCGATGCCGGAGCCGGTCTCGGCGGCGCTGACCGAGGCGCTCAACCAGCTCCGTACGGCCGTGAAGGGACTGCACTTCGGTCTCGACGTGCCGGGCTCCGAGGAGGCGCGCAAGGCGCAGGCGGCGGTCCTGGCCCAGCTCGACGACTACGTCATCCCACGGGTCCACATGAGCACCGCGCCCGCGCTGATCGCCGTGGCCGGTTCGACGGGGGCGGGCAAGTCCACCATCGTCAACTCGCTCGCCGGAGGGAAGGTCTCGGCCACCGGAGTGCGCCGCCCCACGACGGCGACGCCCGTGATCGTCTGCCACCCCGGCGACCACGAGTGGTACGCGCAGGGCGACCTTCTGAGCGGCCTGCGAAGGCTCGGCGAACCCACGCGGGACGCCCCGGCCGGCAGCGTGGTGCTGACGTCGAGCCCGTCCCTGCCCCGGGGAATCGCCCTGCTCGACACGCCCGACATCGACTCGGTCGTGGAGGAGCACCACGAGATCGCGCACCGCATGCTGGACGCCGCCGACCTGTGGGTGTTCGTCACCACGGCGTCCCGGTACGCCGACGCGCCGTCCTGGGGCCTGCTGCGCCGGGCCAAGGAACGCGGGGCGCGGCTGGTCATCGTGCTGTCCCGGGTGCCGCCGAGGTCCCGCGATGTCGTCGTCAAGCACTTCGGCCGGATGCTGAGCGAGTACGGCCTCGGCGAGGTCGAGTGCTTCGTCATCAACGAGACGTCCGTACACGACGGGCGGCTGCCCGAGATCGAGATCGCGGATCTGCGCATCTGGTTGTCCGGGCTGTCGGCCGACGACGAGCGGCGCGACGCGGCGGTCAAGACGACGCTGAACGGCGTGCTGAACAGCTTCCGCACCCGGCTGCCCGCGCTCGCCCGGCACCTCGAAACCCAGGTCGCCCTGCGCGCCGATCTGCGCTCCGACGTCGACGCGGCCTACATGGGCGCGCTGACCCGGATCGACGAGGCGACCAGGGACGGCTCGCTGCTGCGCGGGGAGGTGCTCGCGCGGTGGCAGGACTTCGCCGGCACCGGCGACCTCATGCGCACCCTTCACCTGCGCCGCGGCGGCGCCAAGAGCCACCAGCAGGGCCCGGAGCGGGTGCGCGGGCTGAAGACCGCCCTGAGGTCGGGCCTCGAAGCGCTGGTCAACTCGGCCGTCCAGCAGGCCGCGGAGGAGGTCGTGGCGCGCTGGCGGCAGCGGGCGGGCGCGGGCGACCGCCTGGCCGCGACGCCGGGGCTCGGCCGCCCGTCGGAGGAGATCGCCCGCAGGACCACCAGGACCGTCACCGCCTGGCAGGACCACGTCACCGAACTGATCCGCACCGAGGGCGTGACCAAGCGGTCGGTGGCCAAGCTGATCTCCTTCGACGTGGAGTCGCTCTCGCTGATCTTCATGATCGGCCTGCTCGGCTACGGCGCCACGGACGCCCCGGCGGGCGCGGGCGCCGGCGCGCTGCCCCAGCGGCTGCTGCGCGGCCTGCTCGGTGCCGAGTCGCTGCGCAACATCAGCGCCAAGGCCCGCAGCGATCTGCGCGCCCGCGTCGGCCTGCTCTTCGACGAGGAGACCCTCCGATACGTCGACGCGCTCGACAGCGCCGGAATCCCGGACGAGGCCGCGGCGACGCGGCTCTACCAGGCAACGTACAACCTCGAGGTCGCACGATGACGGAGCCGATCCGGCAGATCAGGCGCGGGTACGTCTCCGGCACCACGGTGAGGAATCCATGACGGCTCTCAGCACCGCCGAAACCCAGCACGGGCTCGGCCCCAGGCTCGCCGCCCTGGCCAAGATCGTCGAGCTGGGACAGGGCCGGCTCGACCCGGCGCTGGTCACCGAGGCCGCCCAGCTCCTGCTGCGCGCCGGCGACCGGCTCAAGCTGTCGTCCGACCACACGGTCGTGGCGCTCGCCGGTGGCACCGGCAGCGGCAAGTCTTCCCTGTTCAACGCCGTCTCGGGGCTGGAGCTCTCGCCCATCGGCGTACGCAGGCCGACCACCGCGCGCACCCACGCCTGCGTGTGGGGCATCGACGGCGCGGGCCCGCTGCTCGACTGGCTGCAGATCCAGTGGCGGCACCGGTTCGCCCGCGCCAGCGCCCTCGACAAGGGCGAGAGCCAGTTGCACGGCCTCATCCTGCTCGACCTGCCCGACCACGACTCGATCCGCGCGCTCACCGACCACGAGGCCCACCGGCTGATCCAGGTGGCCGATCTCATCGTGTGGGTGCTCGACCCGCAGAAGTACGCCGACGCCTCGGTACACCGGCGCTACGTGACCGAGCTGAACAGGCACGACGCGGTGACGGTCTTCGTGCTCAACCAGTCCGACCGGCTCACCCCGGAGGAGCAGGCGGAGTGCGTGGCCGACCTGGAGGACCTTCTCCGCCGTGAGGGCGTCACCCATCCCCGGGTGGTCGCGACGTCCGCCACCACCGGCAAGGGCGTCGACAGCCTGAAGGCCGTCCTCGCCGAGTCCGTGGCCGCGCGGCGCGCGGCCTACCAGCGCCTGGAGGCCGACCTCGACCGGCTGGTGCAGCGCCTGGTCAAGGACGTGCCGGAGCTGCTGCGGGTGGAGCCCACGGTGGACGGCGCGCGGCGCGCCGGGCTGGTCGAGGCGCTGTGCGACGCGATCGGCGTCTCCGCTCTCGGCGAGGCCCTCGAGAACGTGTACGCCGTCCGGTCGGACCAATGGGTCGGCTGGCCGTACGCGCGATGGGTGGCCCGGATGCGGCCCGACCCGCTCAAGAGCCTGCGCCTGGGGGCCGTGAAGGACGACATCCGCGGCCTTGTCGCGAGCTCGGTCACCGCTCAGCCCGCCGAGGTGGACAACGCGGTGCAGGCGCTCGCCGACGGGCTGACGGGCGGCATGCCGGAGGTGTGGCGCGACGGCGTGCGCGAGGCGGCCCGCTCGCGGGTGGACGAGCTTCCCGAGGCGCTGTCGGGCGAGCTGTCGGAGGTGGCTCCGCCGCTCGACCGTGTGCCCGTCTGGTGGTGGCTGCTGAAGATCTGGCAGTACCTCCTGGTGCTCATGTTCGTCGCGAGCCTCGCCTGGGCGGGCGCGATCATCGCGTACGGCGTCTTCAAGGTGGGCCGTCCGCCGTCCGAGGTGCTCGGCGACGTGGCCGTGCTGCCCTGGGTGGGGCTGATGATGCTCAGCGTCCTCGGGCTCGGCCTGTTCTCGGCCATGGCGAGCAGAAACTTCGTGGTGCTCGCCGCCGGAAAGGAACGCGACCGGCTGGAGCACGACATGAGACGCCGCGTGGGCGTCCTGGCGCAGGAAATGGTCGTCCAGCCGCTCGAACGCGAACTGCAGCGCTACAACGAGTTCTTCGGCGCGATGGCCGCCACCCGCCGCTGAACCCCCGCCGCTGAATCCTGCCGCTGAACCCCGTCTCTTAACCCCGTCGCTGAACCCTGCCGCTTAACCCTGCCGCCGGGCACCGGATGTCCCGCCGCCCGTCCTCTGGCCGGCGGCCCGGAGAGTTGTCCACAGGGGTGGCTTCGTCCACAGAACGCGGTTCTGACCCGCGAGGTGGTGCGATGCGGGGCCAGTGTGTCCCCCGAGCCCGGCGAGTGACCGGGCCGGGGAGGCACTTCGATGAACGACATCTACGTCACGCTGAGCGGGAACGTCACCGACGACCCCCGGCAGTATCAGTTCCGCGACGGCTCGCGGGTCACCTCGATGCGGATGGCCGTCAACAGGCGCGTCCTCGACCAGCAGACCAACACCTGGCAGACCAGGGACACCACCTACTACACCGTGCGCTGCTACCGAGGGCTGGCGGACAACGTGCAGCAGTCGATCCGCAGGGGACACCCGGTCGTGGTGTACGGCAAGCTGCGGATCAAGCAGTTCGAGCGCGACGGCGAGCAGCGGTTCTGGGCGGAGATCGAGGCGAGCTCGGTGGGCCATGACCTGAAGTGGGGCATCGCCACGTTCGAGAAGCCGATCCGGTCCTACGCGGCGGGCGCGCCCAGCGACGACGAGCGCCACTCGATGGAAGACGCGACGCGGGAATGGGAGCTGGCCAGTCGCAGCGGCCCCAGCGCCCCGAGCGGGCCCAGCGGGTTCAGCGGGTCCAGTGCGGCGTCCGTCGCCGACGGAGACGACGACGAGGCGTTCGACGCCCTCGTCGGCGCGCGAGGCGCACACGACGCGGCGTTCCAGACCGGCGGCACCGGAGAGATCGGCACAGGGGAGATCAGCACGGGGGAGATCAGCGGAGAGGACGGCGCGACGGGAAGCGCGACGGACGGGGCGGCGGACGAGATGGCCGGCAGGGTGGCCGGCGATGTGACTGGCGATGTGACTGGCGATGTGGCGGGCGAGGTGACGGAGCCGGAGCGCGGCCTGCGAGACAGCGGCGAGGCCGCCTGGCTGCCGCCCGCACTGGCGGCCTAGCAGAGCCTTGTCAGGTGCTCAGATGGGTGGTGCCGAGCAGCCCGGCAAGCGGCCGGCCCAGGTAGCGGGAAGCATCCGGCATGCGGTGAGCGTTGGGCGCACTGGTCAGAGCCTTGCGATCAACGATCGCGGCGGTGGCGGCCAGGACCGGGACGCCAGACGGTGGCGGTGGGGCGTGGTCACTTGTCACGATCTGTACTATGACCGGGCCAAACTTCGCGAGGCAGAGGAGTCCGGCGTGCTGCTGGTCCGCCCCCACACGCACATCGCCCGGCGCCCGACGAGCTTGCCCGGCGTCCCTTCCGGCGTCCCTTCCGGCGTTCTGGGCGCTTCGGCGCTGAAGCCGCGGGGGCGGGCATGAGGTTCGTCCACGCGACGCTGCCGCAGCGTGTCGTCTTCGCCTCCGGCGGCTCGCCGGAGGCGGTCGCCGAGGAAGTCTCCCTCCTCGGCGCCCAGCGGGTCATGCTGATCGCCTCCGGCCGCGCGGCCGCTGTCGCCGACCCGATCGCGGCACGGCTGCCGGTCGTGCAGCGGCATGAGGAGGTCGTCATGCACGTCCCGGTCGAAGTGGCCGGGCGGGCGCGGACGGCCGCCGCGGCGGCCGAGGCCGACGTCGTGGTCACCGTGGGCGGCGGGTCCGCCACCGGGCTGGGCAAGGCCGTCGCCATGACGACCGGCCTGCCGGTCGTCGCCGTCCCGACCACCTACGCGGGCTCCGAGGCGACCAACGTCTGGGGCCTGACCAAGGGCGGGACCAAGACCACCGGCGTCGACGACAAGGTGCTGCCGCGCTCGATCGTCTACGACGCCGAGCTGCTCACCTCACTGCCCGCCGACATGAGCGTGGCATCGGGGCTCAACGCGCTGGCCCACTGCGTCGACTCGATGTGGGGACCGCGGGCGGACCCGATCGACCGGGCACTGGCGGGCGAGGGCATCCGCGCCCTGGCCGCAGGGCTGCCCGTCGTCGCGGCGGACGGCGGTGCGATCAAGGGCATCGAGCAGACGCTGTACGGCGCCCACCTCGCCGCGGTCGCGTTCGCGTCGGCAGGCTCGGGGCTGCACCACAAGATCTGCCACGTGCTCGGCGGCATGTTCGACCTGCCCCACGCGCAGACCCACGCCGTCGTGCTGCCGCACGTGCTGGCCTTCAACGCTCCGAGCGCGCCCGAGGCCGAGCGGCGCATCGCGGCGGCCTTCGGCGCCGCCACCGCCGTCGAGGGGCTCGCGGCGCTGCGGGCGGAGGTCGGCGTGCCACGTGCCCTGAAGGACTACGGGATGCCCGAGGAAGGCATCACCAAGGCGGTCGCGCCGATCATGGCGGCCCTGCCGGCCGGCAATCCGACCCCGGTGACCGAAGAGAACCTCACCGCGCTGTTGCGTGCCGCGTGGGAAGGAGAGCGTCGATGAGCAGCCAGGGAAACCCGGGATCGGCCCAGGCGGGCACTCAGGGACCCGTCCGCCGAGAGATCGATCCCGCGCAGGAGGCCGTCGAGGCCAAGCTGGTCGAGAACGTCGTCGCCTCCTTCGCCGACTGCTCGGACCCTCGGCTGAGGGAGCTGATGATCGCCCTGGTAAAGCACCTGCACGCCTTCATCCGGGACGTGCGACTGACCGAGCAGGAGTGGCGCGCCGCGATCGGCTTCCTCACGAGGGCCGGTCACATCACCGACGACGTGCGTCAGGAGTTCATCCTGCTGTCGGACACCCTCGGCGCCTCGATGCAGACCATCAACGTCAACAACGCGGCCTACAAGGACGCCACCGAGGCGACGGTCTTCGGCCCGTTCTTCGTCGAGGACTCGCCACGCGTCGAGCTCGGCGGGGACGTCGCCTTCGGCGCCCCGGGAGAGCCGTGCTGGGTCGAGGGCACGGTGACCGACACGGACGGCAACCCGCTTGAGGGGGCGCGCATCGATGTCTGGGAGGCCGACGAGACCGGCCTCTACGACGTGCAGTACGACGGGGCCAAGCGCTCCGCGCGCGGTCACCTGTTCTCGGCCGAAGGCGGCGGCTACCGGTTCTGGGCGCTGACCCCGACGCCCTACCCGATCCCGGACGACGGCCCGGTCGGGCAGATGCTCGCCGCGGTCGGCCGGTCCCCGCTGCGGGCATCGCACCTGCACTTCATGGTCAGCCATGAGAACGGGCGCACGCTGGTGACGCACATCTTCCCCGAGGGCGACCCGATCGGCTGGAACGACTCCGTCTTCGGGGTCAAGGAATCGCTGATCAAGAAGTTCGAGCGGCAGCCCGCCGGCACTCCGACCCCTGACGGGCGGGTGATCGACGGCA
Source organism: Microbispora hainanensis (assembly GCF_006874475.1). GTDB lineage: Bacteria > Actinomycetota > Actinomycetes > Streptosporangiales > Streptosporangiaceae > Microbispora > Microbispora hainanensis. The sequence goes on along the minus strand of NZ_VIRM01000008.1, from coordinate 19,843 downwards.
CCTGGAGCAAGGTGCGCTTCGACATCGTGCTCGCCCCGCCAGGCGCCTGACGGCGTTCTTCAGCTTGAGACTCCGCAGAAGGCTTCGGCGGCGCGCGGGACTGGGGAGCCGTCCCCGCTCCCACACCCCCGCTGGGCCGCCCCCGCACCTGCTGGACTGTCCGCTCGCCCGCTGGGGCGTTTCTGCTCCCGCCGTGCGGGATCACCGGGGGGATACTCGGAGCATGGGGAAGAGCTATGAGCGGATAGACGGGAGATTGCGGGCCTTCATCGAGGCGCAGCACATCTTCTTCACCGCGACCGCGCCGCTGGACGGCGAGGGCACCGTCAACCTTTCACCCAAGGGCCTGACCGGCTCGTCGGCCGTGATCGACGAGCTCACCGTGGCCTACCTCGACTTCGCGGGCAGCAACGCCGAGACCATCGCCCACCTGCGCGAGAACGGCCGCATCACCCTGATGTGGTGCGCCTTCGACGGTCCTCCCACCATCGTGCGCGTGCACGGCCGGGGAGAGCCGGTCTTCCGCGACGATCCACGCTGGGCCGGGCTGATGCGCCACTTCCCGGACATCGACCCGACCCGGCACGGCCTGCGGGCGATCATCGTCGTGACCGCCGAGAAGATCCGTGACACGTGCGGCTACTCCGTGCCGTTCATGACCTACGAAGGGGACCGCCCGCTGCACGGATCGCGGTTCGGACGCGAGACCGACGAGTCGCTCGACGCGTACTTCCACAAGAAGGAGCACGTCGCGACCAGTATCGACGGCCTGCCGGGGCTGCCGCTGCCGCTGCCGCCGCTTCCCCGCACCACGTAGCATGCGGTGGGCGGAGCCGGGTCTGCGCGCCGCCCCGGAGGACGCGAAACGCGCGTCGCGCAAACCGCCGCAGATGCCTTTTCAGCCCCTCAGATGCAGATGGCCAACGTGCCAAGGTAGCGGTTCCCGTCGCGCATCGCACACTCCGCAACTATTGTGTTACTCATCGTGAGATGGCTTCGGCTACTGGGGGGCGGGATGACGGCAACCGGTCAGACCTCGGCCAGACCGCGAAGCGCGATCTGCTCGCGAAATCGCTGGCCGCTGCTGGCCCAGCCGCCCGCGCTCGTGTCCTACGTGTGCGCGATCGTGGCGTTCGACGCGGTCCTGATCGCCGTGCTGGCGAAGTCGACCGCGTTCCACGCCCCTCACCTCGTCATGTTCGGCGCGCTCACCGTCTGCGGCGCGGTGTGCATCGAGGCCACCCGCCGCCTCGGCATGCCCGCCGGTGTGTCCCGTGACCTGCTGTCCGCCTGGTGGTTGCCGGTGGCGTTCCTGCTTCCGCCGGTATACGCCCTGCTCGCGCCCATACCGATGCAGATCCTGCTCCAGCTCAGGGTCCGGGCGACCGTGCTGTATCGCCGCGTGTTCAGCGCGGCGGCGATCGGAATCGCGGCGGGCTCCGCCTCGGCCGTCTTCCACCGCTGGGTCCCCTCCGCCGCGGACCTGTCGTCGGGGAAGGGCGAGGCGATCGCGGTCGCGGCGGCCTGTGCGGTGCTGTTCACGGTGCTCAACACCGCGCTGATCGCGGTCGCGGCGCACGCGTCCGACCCGGAGGGCCGTTGGGGCGAGGTTCTGTGGGACCGCGAGCGCGTCCTGCTCGACGCGGTCGAGCTCTGCCTCGGCGTGCTCGTCGCCGTCGTCTGCGGCCTCAACCTGGCGCTGCTGCTGCTCGTGCTGCCGCCCGTCGTGCTGCTGCAGCGAAGCCTGCTGCACGCCCAGCTCCAGGCCGCGGCGCGTACGGACCCGAAGACGGGCCTGCTCAACGCGGCCGCCTGGCAGCGGGAGGCGGACACGGAGATCGTCAGGGCCCAGCGGACCGGAGACGCCCTCGCGCTGGTCCTGGTCGACATCGACCACTTCAAGAAGGTCAACGACACCTACGGCCACTTGGTGGGCGACCAGGTCCTCGCCCAGGTGGCGGCCACGCTCCGCACCCAGCTGCGCGAGTACGACGTGGTGGGGCGGTTCGGCGGCGAGGAGTTCGTCGTGCTGCTGCCCGGCGCCGACGTGCACGAGGCGAGGCGGGTGGCCGAGCGCCTGCGCACCCGGGTGGGCCGGATGGTCGTCCCTGCCGAGCAGGCGACGGTCACGGTCACGGTTTCCGCCGGGGTGGCCATCATGAACGTCCACGGTGAGGACCTGATCGAGCTGCTGGCCGCCGCCGACCTCGCCCTCTATCGAGCGAAGGAGCTCGGCAGGGACAGAGTCTGTCTCCCCGCAGCCCCAGTGGCCCCACCTCCGCGCAGCGCGGACGGCGCTGCCGGTGCGATCCCCTAGGCTTGAAGGTATGCCGGAGTACATCTATACGTTGCAGCGCGTGCGCAAGGCGCACGGTGACAAGGTGGTTCTCGACGACGTCACCCTGTCGTTCCTGCCGGGGGCCAAGATCGGTGTCCTGGGCCCGAACGGCACGGGCAAGTCGACGCTGCTCAAGATGATGGCGGGGCTGGAGCAGCCGTCCAACGGCGAGGCCCGGCTGATGCCCGGCTTCACGGTCGGCATCCTGATGCAGGAGCCGGCGCTCAACGAGTCGAAGACCGTGCTCGGAAACGTCGAGGAGGGCGTCGCCGAGACCAAGGCGATGCTCGACCGGTTCAACGAGATCGCCGAGCAGATGGCCACCGACTACAGCGACGAGCTGCTGGAGGAGATGGGCCGTCTGCAGGACGCGCTCGACCACCGCAACGCGTGGGACCTCGACAGCCAGCTCGAACAGGCCATGGACGCGTTGCGGTGCCCGCCGCCGGACGCCGAGGTGACCCAGCTCAGCGGTGGTGAGCGGCGCCGGGTCGCGCTGTGCAAGCTGCTGCTGGAGCAGCCCGATCTGCTGCTGCTCGACGAGCCCACCAACCACCTCGACGCGGAGAGCGTCCAGTGGCTGGAGCAGCACCTGGAGAAGTACCCGGGCACCGTCCTGGCCGTCACCCACGACCGCTACTTCCTGGACAACGTCGCCAACTGGATCCTGGAGCTCGACCGGGGCCGGTGCTACCCCTACGAGGGCAACTACTCCACCTACCTTGAGGCCAAGGCCGCGCGTCTGAAGGTCGAGGGCCAGAAGGACATCAAGCGCAAGAAGCGCCTGGAGGAGGAGCTGGAGTGGGTGCGCTCCAACGCCCGCGCCCGCCAGACGAAGAGCCGCGCCCGTCTCCAGCGCTACGAGGAGATGGCCGCCGAGGCCGACAAGTATCGCAAGCTCGACTTCGAGGAGATCCAGATCCCGCCGGGCCCGCGCCTGGGCACGACGGTCATCCGGGCCGAGAAGCTGAGCAAGGGCTTCGGCGACCGGCTGCTCATGGACGAGCTGTCCTTCGACCTGCCGCGCAACGGCATCGTCGGCATCATCGGCCCGAACGGCGTCGGCAAGACCACGCTCTTCCGGATGATCACCGGGTCCGAGACTCCGGACACCGGGGCCATCACCGTCGGCGAGACCGTCAAGATCTCGTACGTCGACCAGGGCAGGGCCGGCATCGACCCCGCCAAGAACGTCTGGCAGGTCGTCTCCGACGGGCTTGACCACATCAAGGTCGGCAACGTCGAGATGCCCTCGCGGGCGTACGTCGCGGCGTTCGGCTTCAAGGGCCCCGACCAGCAGAAGCTCGCGGGCATCCTGTCCGGCGGCGAGCGCAACCGGCTCAACCTCGCGCTCACCCTCAAGCAGGGCGGCAACGTGCTGCTCCTGGACGAGCCGACCAACGACCTCGACACCGAGACGCTGTCCAGCCTGGAGAACGCGCTGCTCGACTTCCCGGGCTGTGCCGTGATCACCTCGCACGACCGGTGGTTCCTCGACCGCATCGCCACCCACATCCTGGCGTGGGAAGAGGGCTCGAACTGGTTCTGGTTCGAGGGCAACTACGCCGACTACGAGAAGAACAAGATCGAGCGGCTGGGCGCGGACGCCGCCCGCCCGCACCGCGTCACCTACCGCAAGCTCACCCGCGACTGAGCGGCGTTCCTTGCGCCTCACACGGCCCCCGTCCCCGCCTCCGTGCCGGGAACGGGGGCCCGTTAGGTTTGACCGGTGACCGAGCTACGCCATCCTCCAGAGCAGTCGACCCGTTTCGTCTTCGAGCGCAAGGTGCGCTTCGCCGACATCGACAGCTTCGGCCACGTCAACAACGTCCGCTTCCTCGACTACCTCGAGGACGCGCGGGTGTCGATGTTGTGGGAGCGGCCCCGTGAGCTCGGCGGCCGCCGGCACGACCTGGTGGTCGCCCGGCACGAGATCGACTATCGGCGGCCGCTGACCTTCCGCATCGATCCCGTACGCGTCGAGATGTGGGTCACCGAGATCTCCCGGGTGCGTTTCACCCTCGCGTACGAGATCCGCGACGACGAGACGCTCTACGTCGAGGCGCGCACGGTCCTGGTCGCCTACGACGCCGCGGAGGCCCGCCCCCGGAGGCTCGACGAAGACGAGCTGGCATATCTCAGGCAGTTTCTCGCCGACGCTCCGTGACCGGCCGCGACGGCCGGAGCGGGCGGGCGGAGCCCGCGGCCAGAGCAGGCGCCGAAGCCGGCGGCCGGTGCGGAGACGGGGGGGAGACGGGGGGGGGGGATCAGCCGGTGAGCAGCCAGGCCGCCGTGTCGGCGGGAAGGGCCGTCCCGTCGAGCGGGCCGCTGGTGATCAGCACCTGGTCGTGGGGCGGGAGCGCGACCGCCCCCTCGCCGCAGTTGATCACACAGATCAGGCGGCCCCGCTGGAAGAGCAGCGTCTCCTCCGGCGACTCCAGCCACGTGATCGCGTCGGGCAGTGTGCCGCGCAGCTCGCGCCGCGTCTGCAGCACCCGTCGGTAGAACCAGAGCGTCGAGGACGGGTCGGCCGCCTGCCGTTCGGCCGTGAGGTCCGCCCAGCCGGCCGGCTGCGGCAGCCATGACCCACCCGGCCCGAAGCCGTACGGCGGCTCGGTGCCCGACCACGGCAGCGGCACCCGGCAGCCGTCGCGGCCCGGCACCTCGCCGTTCGACCGCGCGAAGATCGGGTCCTGGCGCGCCTCCGGAGGCAGGTCGGTGACCTCGGGCAGCCCGAGCTCCTCACCCTGGTAGAGGTAGGCCGAGCCCGGCAGGGCGAGCAGGGCGAGCAGCGCCGCACGGGCCCGTGCCAGGCCGGCCCCCGGGTCGAGCGACCCCTGGCCATAGCGGGTCACGTGCCGTACGACGTCGTGGTTGGACAGCACCCAGGTCGGCGAGGCGACGGCCTTGAGGGTGTCGTCGATGACCTTCCTGAAGGCCGTGGCCGACCAGGGGGCCTCAAGCCAGGCGAAGTTGAAGCTCTGGTGCAGCTCGTCGGGCCGCACATACAGCGCGAGGTCCTCGGCCGAGTCGGTCCAGACCTCGCCGATGGCGACGCGGGTGCCGGGATAGGAGTCGAGCACCCGCCGCCAGTCGCGATAGACGTCGTGCACCTCGGGCCGGCTCCAGATCGGCGACCGCGAGCTGAAGCCCGGATCGGTGTCGGGCAGCCCTTCCGCCTTGATCAGCCCCATCGCGACGTCGATCCGGAAGCCGTCCACCCCCCGGTCGAGCCAGAACCGCAGGACGTCGAGGAACTCCTCCCGCACCTCGGGGTTGCGCCAGTTGAAGTCGGGCTGCTCGGGCGCGAACAGGTGGAGATACCACTGCCCGTCGGGCACCTGGGTCCAGGCCGGGCCTCCGAACGTAGACAGCCAGTTGTTCGGCTCTCCGTGGCCGCTTCCGCCGCTTTCCGGGCCCCCGTCCCTGAACATGTACCGCTCGCGCTCCTGGGAGCCCCTGGGGGACGCCAGGGCCTTCTGGAACCACGGGTGGGCCGACGAGCTGTGGTTCGGCACGATGTCCACCATCAGGCGCAGGCCGTGCGCGTGCGCGTCGGCGACCAGGTCGTCGAAGTCGGCCAGCGACCCGAACAACGGATCGACGTCACGGTAGTCCGCCACGTCGTAACCGCCGTCGGCCATGGGGGAGGGATAGAAAGGGGTCAGCCAGATCGCGTCGACGCCGAGCCCGGCGAGGTAGGGCAGGCGGTCGCGGATTCCCGCCAGGTCGCCCACACCGTCGCCGGAGGCGTCGGCGAAACTGCGGACGTAGATCTCATAGACGACGGCGTCACGCCACCAGGGGGTTGTTTCCATGAGTCTTGGGCTGCCCGCTGCTTCGGTCGCTTATGCGTTGACCATGCTGTGGGCGGCGTAGACGATGTAGTCCCACAGCTCCTTCTCGCGCTCGGCCGGCAGGCCGAGGGAGCGCACGGCGTCGCCCATGTGCCTGAGCCAGGCGTCCCGTGCCGCCTCGTCGATGACGAACGGCACGTGCCGCATCCGCAGCCGGGGATGGCCGCGCTGCTCGCTGTAGGTCCGCGGGCCGCCCCAGTATTGGATGAGGAACAGGCGCAGCCGCTCCTCCGCGCCGCTGAGGTCCTCCTCGGGGTACATCGGGCGCAACAGGGGGTCTTCCGCGACGCCCTCGTAGAACCGGCGGACGAGGCGCTCGAAGGCCTCCTCGCCGCCGACCGCCTCGTAGAAGGACAGGGTCTGCTCGCTGGTCACGGTTTCAGCCTAAGACAGTTACCGATGGGTAAGGTCAGGCGGCGAAGGTGAGGCTCTTCTCGTCGAAGGCCCGCTTCACCCGCAGGCGCAGCTCGCGGGCGACCTCCAGGTGCCGCGCCGGCACGGTCTTCACGCTGACGCGGAAGATGACGGACGAGCCCGAGATCGACTCCAGGCCGAAGACCTGCGGCTCCTCGACGATGACCGTGTCCCGGTAGTCCGGGTCCTCCCACATGTCGCGGGCGAGGTCGTTCAGCAGCTCGCGGACCGTCGCCACATCGCTGTCGTACGGCACCGGCACGTCCACCACGGCCCTCGACCAGCCCTGCGACTCGTTGCCGATCCGGGTGATCGTGCCGTTGCGCACATACCAGACCTTGCCGTCGGAGTCGCGCAGGCGGGTGATGCGGAGCGTGACGGCCTCCACCGTGCCGACGGCCACCCCGGTGTCGATCACGTCGCCCACGCCGTACTGGTCCTCCAGGAGCATGAACATGCCGGCGATGAAGTCCTTGACCAGCTCCTGGGCACCGAAGCCGACCGCCACACCGATGATGCCGACGCTCGTGAGCAGCGGCGCCAGATCGACCCCGAGCTTCGCGAAGACCATCAAGGCCGCGGTGCCCAGGATCACGACGGACGAGAGGCTCCGCAGGACCGAGCCCATCGTCTCGGCGCGCGCCCTGCGGCGCTCCGTCATGATCGCCGCCGCGGCCTCCGCGCTCGTCAGCACGCTCTTGCCGCGCAGCCGTTCCGGCAGCACGCCCACACTGGCCCGCATGGTGAGCCGGGTGATCAGCCGGTGCACGACGTTACGGATGATCAGCGCCCCGGCCAGGATCAGGGCGACGAGGAGCAGCACGTCGACGATGCCCGCCACGAGCTGCACCCAGGCGGGGAAATCCCGGTCGGGGAAGGCGCTGTTCATGACGGTGCAGAAGATGCCGTCGTTGTTCTGGCACGCCTGCGACACCTTCTCCCCGAGCACGTCCAGGTCCGGTACGACGGTCGGCTCAGGAGTCGGCGTCACGGGCGACAGCGGCAACACGAGGTGGATCCCCCCTGGATCGGTTCAACGGCAGGTCATGAACGTAGCCAATACTGCCGACTGATCCGGCCTCCGTCACATCGCCGGGGAAGACGGAAGCGCGTCCCGTCCGGGGCCGCGGAGGGCGGACCGGACACGCTCCAGTGACGGTATGGCAGGACGCGGGCGCGCACCCGGAAGCGCGCCCGACGCCGTTCTCCAAGTGGGGATCCCCCCCGATCACCGTCCGGCCCCACCTGCTCGACAGGGCCGGACGGCGGTTCGTGGCGACCGGCGGACCGGTCGGCCCGCCCGCGGGGCGCGGGCGGGGTCGGGGCGGGCGGGACGCCGCAGCGTCGCCGTCGCACCGGGGCGGCGCGACGACCACGCTCCGCACCGGGCGTCCTGCCCACCCCTTCAAAGCCGCGGTGGATGCGGCGGCCCACGGCGCCTGCGCTCTCGCCGGTTCTCACCTCGGGGCCGCCGCCTTCCCCTACTCGCTCACCGCGGCAAGCACGCGGGCCACCTTCGTGGCCGCTCCGGCGGGGTCGTCCGCCCGGTGCATCCGTTCACCCCAGGACCACCAGTAGTCGGCCGCCTGGCAGACGACGTTCTCCGTGAGGCTCGTCGCGTCGGGGTTGATCACGCGTACGTAGGCGCGGCCCGACGGGGTGCGCACGACTCGCGCGAGCAGACCCCGCGCATCGAGTTCGGCCACCAGATGTTCCAGGTGCCGGAAATCGTCCTCCCCCACCGTAGGTCCTCCTTCATTTCCGTTCGCGGGCGGAATGTGTACTTTCCGTTCCCGTCTGTTCACTCTGGTGCGCCCAAGATGGCTCACGGAAGTGCTCGGGTCAACGATGGCGAGAAGTCCCTGAGGTGGAGGAAAACCCATGTTGGTTGAAAGAAAACCCCTATCGGGAGACGATCCTTAGTCGGCACGTTCATGTTGGGGGCTTGGCCGCGCCAACTATGGTCCATCATTATGGTGTCGGCGGAGTGCGACGAGTAAGTCACTCTCCGTCACGAAGCGAGGACCGCTCGAGACCACGGGCTGCGAGTGCGGCCGGCCACGAGAGAGGGGCCGGAATGTCCGGCAGGCAACACAGGGAGACGGAGATCGCGCGCCGGATCCGGGCGCGGGGCCTGGCCGCCGGGCGCAGCCTGGCCCAGATCGCAGAGGAGATCCACAAAGACTGCGGAGCGCAGTTCGGCACGACTCGCATCAAGGCACATCGCCTCTCACACGGTGTGGCGCTCGCCGACGTGATCGAGCAGGTGCGCGCTCTCTTCGAGAAGGACGGAAAAGCCGTCCCCGGCATCGGCGAGACGCTACTGTCCGCGTACGAGTCGGGCATGAAGCGGCCCGGCCCGGAGTATCTCCACTACCTGTGCTCGGTCTACCGGGTGGAGCCCCTGGCCCTCGGGTTCGAAAGCCCGTGCATCTGCGGCCACGGACATCCGGGCGAATCAGGTGGCGGGGGCTCGGAACAGGACAGAAATATCACTTCACCCGCTCCGTGGGCTGCGCCCGCCCCGTCGGGCGGCGGCACCCATCCGGTGGACGGGGGCGAGGAGGACGAGAACGTGCTACGGAGGACGCTGTTGAGGCTCCTCGCCGGCGGCGCCGTCGGGTCGGTCGGGCTCAAGGAGCTCAACGAAGAGGTGCTCGGCGCGGTGGAGAACCTCCGCCGGCGGATGGACGAGACGATGGTCACAGCCACCGTCTCGCCGGCGATGCTCGACCAGTGGGAGCAGGCCACGTTCGGCTTCGGGCGGCAGTACATGAACACCCCGCCCGTACGGCTGCTCTGCGACGTCATGCTGGAGTTCACCGCCGTGCGCAAGGCGCTGGACCGCCGGCAGCCCATCGACGTGCAGGAACGGCTGTGCCGGATGGCCGCCCAGCTCGCCGGGCTCTCGGGAATGATCATGATCGACCTCGGGGACCAGCGGATGGCCCGCTCGTTCTTCCGCACCGGCCGGATGGCGGCGGACGAGACCGGCGACCGGGCCCTGCGGGCCTGGGTCACCGCCCGCGAGGCGCTGGTGCCGCTCTACTACGGCGACCCGCGTGAGGCGCTCACGCTGGCGAAGAAGAGCCGCGACCTCGCCGGCCACACCCCCTGTGCCGCGCGGACCATGGCGCCTGTCGTCGAGGCGAGGGCGCTGGCGAAGATCGCCGGTGTCAACGGCTCGCGCCACGAGGTGGTCGAGCAGGCCAAGCGGGCCCTGCACCGCGCCAGGGCGGCCTTCCAGCAGATGAACGACAGCGACCGGGAGGACCCGGCGTTCGGCTACACCGAGCGGCAGCTCTACTTCTACCAGGGTGACGTCCTGGTGAAGCTGGGGCAGACCGTCGAGGCCGACGTGATCCTGCAGCAGGCGCTCGACAAATACACCGACGAGGACCTGCTCGACCAGACCCTGATCCGGTTCGACCGGGCGATGTGCCGCCTCATCGACGGCGACGTCGACGCCGCGCTCAAGCTGGGCGAGGAGGCCATCGAGCTGGTCGACAAGGACTACCGGACCGACCTGCTGCTCAGACCGGCATATGACCTGGTGAAGGAGATCAGGGCCAAGCACGGCGACTCGGCTCGGCTCCAGGCCTTCTGCGAGATGCTCAAGGAGAGCCGGGTCGAGGTCCCACCGGAGCTGCTGCGGGACGCCGGGTGACGTGGGTACCGAGGAGGACGTGTGGCAGGAGGAGACGCGCTGGCGGGAGATCTCGAGCCGGGAGATCCCGTGAGGGGCGGGGAGAGCGGGCCCGCGCCGTTGAGGATCCGGCGATACCGCTGGTCCGACCTTGACGCGGTGTGGTCCCTCCATCAGATCGGCCTGGCCCAGGTGGGCGTCGTGCCGGGTGACGGCGTCTACTACGACGACGACTTCCCCCGGATTACCGAGGTCTACCTGAGGGCCGGGGGCGACTTCCTGGTGGGGGAGGTGCCTGGAGCAGGGCTCGTCGCGATGGGCGGCCTGCGGCGCATCGACGCCGGCACGGCCGAGATGTGCCGGCTCCGGGTCCATCCCGACCACCAGCGGCGTGGCTACGGCGCACGGATCACTCAGGAGCTTGAGGATCGGGCGCGCCGGCTCGGCTACAGCACCCTGCGCGGCGACACCACTATGCGTCAGGTAGCCGCGCTGGAGCTCTATCGCAAATCCGGGTGGCGGGAGCTGCGACGCGAGGTACGCGGCGACAACGTGGTGATTTATATCGAGAAGCAGCTAAATGCCGTCGTCTCGCCACTTTTCTCCCGATAGATAATGCTTCCATCCCTTGGCGGATAGCTGATCTGTGCGAATACTTGTGCCTTGTCCGCAAGAGTGGGGAAAGAGGCATGATGAAGAAGATCATTATCCGTAAGCCGGGGACGACCAAGCTCAGCGGCACCTCGAGCGTGATCCACAAGGGGTGAGGGTCCACCCGAGCCACATCTGGGTCCGGGGAGACCTCTCCCGGGACCGCGTGGCGGCCCTCCTCGCGCTTCCCACGGAGGTGCCGCCTTCCGTGGCGCCCGTCGTCAACGGGCACCGACGGCTACGCGGTCCGTACACGATCGGTGGCGCGATTCTGCGCGCCCTCGTCCCGGTCGCATTGGAGCGTTCCCCGGGCCTGGTGGCGGAACACGACATCGAGATCCGCGCCGTCGCTCCGAGCCTGCGCCCTCTGGTGCCGGCGCGACGGCAGACCATCGAGGCCCGTCTGACCGAGGACGAGCGGATCCTCGTGCCCGCGCCGCGCCGTACGCTCCGGATCGCCAACGGGATCGCCGAGTTCGTCCGCGACTGCCTCGAAGGGCCGCGGACGCTGCTGGTGGACAACCTGCACGAGGCGGACCCGGCCGACCGCGAGCTGCTGCGCGTCCTGGCGCGCCGGGTGCCGGATCTGACGCTGGCCCTCGGCTCCCCGGAGCCCCCATGGAAGGACACGGGGGAGGGCACGCGGCTGGTGGAGGCGCGGGCCCAGGGCGGGCCGCCCGACGACTACGTCGCCTCTGACTGCACCTCCGACGACCCCCGGGCCTACCGGGCCTACCTGTCGCTGCCGCCCGAGGAACGGGCCCACCGGCACGACCGGCGCGCCGCCGAGCTGATGGCCGACCCCGCGGCGGCGGAGCACGCCCTGGGCGCGGTGCCGTACCACCTGGAGCACGGCGGCGACGTGGACGCGGCGGCGCGGGCCCTGTGGGCCGCGGTGGACCACTGCGTCACCGAGGGGCTCCTGCACGCAGTTGTGGAGCTGGGCTCGCGCGGCCTGCGGCTGGTGGAGCCGGGGTCCGACCTGTGGTGGCGCTTCACCCACCGCACCGCGACGGCCCTGGCGGGGCTGGGCCGCCGGGCGTACGCGCAGGAGCTGTACGACCAGGCGCGCAGGGTCAGCGTCGATCCGGCCGTGCACGCCGCCGCCGCTTACGGCACGGCGATGCTCGACGCGCGCGACCGCGATCCTGCGCGGCGCGACCTGGCCAGGGCCAGGGCCTGGATCAACGAGGCGATAGCCATCTCGACGCTGCTGCCCGACCGGCGGACGCGAGCCTTCAAGCTCGGGTTCGACCAGAACGGCCGCGCGCTGATCGAGCTGCGGGAGGGGCGGACCGACGAGGCGCTCGGCCTGGTGCAGTCGGCCATCGACCTGGCCGAGCGCGATCTTCGGCCGGACACCCACCCCGTGCACCGGATGGTGCTGTTCGGCAACCGCGCGCAGCTCCTCGCACGCCTCGGCCGGCCGGAGGAGGCGCTGGCCGACTTCGACCGCGCCGTCGCGATCGACCCGGGCTTCCCCGACCACTATCTCGACCGGGGCAACCTGCTGTTCGAGATGGGACGTACGGACGAGGCGCTGGCCGACTACGAGGCGGCGATGCGGGTCAGCCCGCCGCTGCCCGAGGCGTACTACAACCGGGCGGAGCTGCGCCTGGCCGCCGGGGACCTGGACGGCGCCCGGGCCGACCTCGACCACGTGATCGAGCTCGACCCCGGCTACCTCGACGCGTACGTCAACCGGGCCGGCGTGCTGGAGATGCTCGGCGAGCACGAGGCCGCCAGGCGCGACGTCGAGGCGGGGCTGGCCCTCGACCCCGGCAACGCGCACCTGCACGGCGTGCTGGGGCAGCTGGAGACGGAGGCGGGCCGCTACGCGGAGGCCGCCCTGGCCTTCGACGCGGCGCTGGCCGCCGACGCCCGCCTGGCCTCGGCCTGGGCGAACCGCGCGACCCTGCGGTTCGAGACCGGCGATGCGCGGGGCGCCGTCGACGACCTCACCCGGGCGATCGAGCTGGGCGAGGACGCGGCGCTGTACTTCAACCGGGCCACCGCGCTCGACGCGCTCGGCCGGGGCCGGGAGGCGCTGCTCGACCTGCGCCGGGCGCTGGCCCTGGCCCCGGACGACCCCGACGTGCGGGCGGCGCTGGAGCGGCACGAGAAGGAGGGCTGACGCGGGGGGAGCGCTCACGGCGGACGGCCACCCCGCCGTCCGCCGTCCCCGCCTCCACCGGCCGTCTTGGCCTCCACCGACCTGCCGTCCCGGTCGCCAGCGGCCTACCGGCCCCGCGTCCGCCGTCCCCGCCGCTGTGGGCCCGCGTGTGCCGACCGGGTGGCCCTACCCTTGTAGCCGATACCGTCACCCGTCGAGGATCTGAGCATGAGCGCTGAATATGTGCTGACCCTGTCCTGCCCGGACCGGCCGGGAGTGGTCGCGGCCGTCTCCGGGCTGCTGGCCGGGAAGGGCTGCAACATCATCGAGAGCCAGCAGTTCGGCGACCCCGTCGAGGAGCGGTTCTTCATGCGCGTGCAGTTCTCCAGCGGGCGCGCCGTCGACGAGCTGCAGGCCGAGTTCGCCGCGCTCGCGTCGGAGTTCGCCATGGAGTTCCAGCTCTTCGACCTCGCGGTGCGGACGCGGGCGCTCGTGCTCGTCAGCCGGTTCGATCACTGCCTCAACGACCTGCTCTATCGGGTGCGCTCGGGCCTGCTGCCCATCGAGATCGTGGGCGTCGCGTCCAACCACCCCGACCTGCGTCCCCTCACCCAGTCGTACGGGGTGGACTACCACCACCTGCCGGTCACCCCGGACACCAAGCCCCGGCAGGAGGCGGAGATCCTCACGCTGGTCGACCACTATCAGGCCGACCTGGTCGTGCTCGCCCGCTACATGCAGGTGCTCTCACAGGAGATGTGCGCCAAGCTCGCCGGGCGCATGATCAACATCCATCACTCGTTCCTGCCGTCGTTCAAGGGCGCCAAGCCCTACCACCAGGCGTACTCCCGCGGCGTGAAGCTGATCGGCGCCACGGCGCACTACGTGACGCCCGACCTCGACGAGGGGCCGATCATCGAGCAGGAGGTCGCGCGGGTGAACCACACCCACTCGCCCGAGGACCTCGCCGCGATCGGTCGCGACCTCGAATGCCAGGCGCTGGCCCGGGCCGTCCGCTGGCACGCGGAGCACCGCGTGCTGCTGGACGGCCACAAGACCGTCATCTTCCCGCGCTGACCTCCGCGCCTCAGCCGACCTTCAGGCCGGTGTGCCGGGCCAGGAACGCGAGCTGGTCGGCCGAGAGCTCGACCGACCGGCTCACGGCCCGGGCGCCGTGCCCCACCTCGGTCTCGTTGCGCAGCAGGATCGGGCGGTCGCCCGCCTGCGCGTGCTGCAGGGCCGCCGCCATCTTCCACGCGTGCAGGGGATGGACGCGGGTGTCGGACGCGAACACGGCGAACAGCGTGGCCGGGTAGGACACCCCCTCACGCACGTGGTGGTACGGCGAGTAGCCCCACAGCCAGGCGAACTCCTCCGGCACGTCGGCCGAGCCGTACTCGACGTTCCAGGTCGCCCCGAGACCGAACTTCTCATACCTGATCATGTCGAGCAGCGGGGCCAGGCAGACGACGGCCGCGTACAGGTCGGGGCGCTGGGTGAGCGCCGCGCCGACGAGCAGGCCGCCGTTGGAGCCGCCCGAGATGGCGAGCTGATCCCGGCTGGTGACGCCGGTGGCGATGAGGTGCTCGGCCGCGGCGTGCAGGTCGTCGAAGACGTTCTGCTTCTTGCCGAGCATGCCGTCGCGGTGCCACTGCTCGCCCTCCTCGCCGCCGCCGCGGAGCTGGGCGACCGCGTAGACGCCGCCCGCCTCGACCCACGCCAGCGTCGTGGCGGAGAAGCCGGGGGTCATCGGGACCCCGAAGCCGCCGTAGCCGTACAGGATCGTGGGACGGGGCCCGGAGCCGGGGCGCGAGGTGACCAGCATGCGTACCTCGGTGCCGTCCTTCGACCGGTAGACCACCTGCTCGGTCGTCGCCTCGGGCACCTCCACCGCGCCGGGAGGCGCCTCCCAGAGCGAGGTCTCGCCGGTGAGCGCGTCGTAGTGGTACACGGCGGTCGGGGTGATGCCGTCGGTGTAGCTGAACCAGGCCTCGTGCCCGCCCTCCGGGCGCTCGAAGATCCCTCCGATGGAGCCGAGCCCCGGCAACGGGACCTCGCCGATCCGCTCGCCGGTCTCCAGGGCGTGGACGGAGATCTCGCCGATCGCGTGGCGGGTCCAGCCGACGAGCAGGACCGGCTCGGCCATGCCGTCGAGGATCGCGAAGTCGGACAGCACCGCCTCGGCGTCCTCGGGGATCAGGTCGCGCCAGTGCTCACGGCCGGGTGTCTCCGGCGAGGTGACGCAGACCCGTCCACGCGAGGCGTCGAGATCGGTGAAGACGTAGAGCCGCCCGTCGCGGCCGAAGTGGAGCCCGGTCTGGGCGTCGACGTCCTGCTGCACGGTGACCAGCTCCGGCGCCTCCGGCGACGAGGCGGCCAGATCCGCCACCCACAGGTCGTTGCGCGGGGCGGTTCCCCGCGAGGCGGAGACCGACAGCCACCTGCCGTCGAGGGAGACCGATACCCCGTAGTAGTTGGTCTTCTCCAGGCCCTCGCCGAAGATCAGCACGTCGTCGTCGGGCGAGGTGCCGACGCGGTGCAGGTAGACGCGGCGGTGATACTGCTCCTCGCCGGCCGGGACCAGCGAGGGCGCCAGCCTGCGCACGTAGTAGAACGCCTCCCCGCCGGGTAGCCAGGCCACGGGGGAGTAGCGGCAGCGGTCGATCGGCCCCTCGATGATCTCTCCGGTCGCCACGTCGACGACGTACAGGCGCGACTCCTCGTCACCGCCGACCGAGATCTGGTACGCCAGCCGGTTGCCCTCCTTGTCCGGCTGGTAGGAGTCGAGCGTGGTCAGGCCCGAGGGGTCGAGGGTGGTGGGGTCGAGCAGCACCCGCTCGCCGTCGCCGTCCGCGACGTACAGGACCGGGTGCTCCTGATCGGGGGCCCGGCGGGTGAAGAAGCGGCGCTCGCCGCGCCAGGACGGCGTGCCCACCGACCCGGAACGCAGCAGTTCGGCGATCCGCTCGCGGAAGTGGTCGCGCCCTTCGAGCTCGGCGGAGCGGAAGAGGGTCTCCTGCGCGTCCAGCCACTCCTTCGTCGCCGGATCGTCCGGATCCTCCAGCCACCGGTACGGGTCGGGGACGGGCGTTCCGTGGAGATCGTCGACGATGTCGTCACGGCGGGCTGGCGGGTACGGCACTCGGCTCATGCTGGCACTTTAAAACAGCCGGACGACTGCGACGGTACATCGGCCGTACCCGGCCAAGACGGGAATAAAGGGGTGAACACCTGGGCATAGAAGCAGCAGGCGTCCCAGTCGTTCACCTCCTAGACCCTTTATGGGGTGGCGCAGGGGCCGCCGAAAAGGCCACACTTTGGTGAAGGGCGGTGCCGTGGTGACGATCCGCTGGGCCGTCCGGCGGAGGTCCCTGTGACGGAAGCACCCGGGTCCCAACCGACGGGGCCACAACCCAGGCGCACAGCCGAGACCGCTGTGGAGGCCGGCTGATGCGCCAAGTCCTGCTCCTGAACGCCACATACGAACCGCTGACCACGCTCTCCCTGCACCGGGCGGTCATCCTGGTGCTGAGAGAGAAGGCGGACGTCGTGCACCGCGACGGCCGGGGCGCGGTCCTGCGCTCGGCCACGCGCACGCTCGACGTCCCATCGGTGATCCGGCTCCGGCGTTATGTCCGCATCCCCTACCGGACGCGCATCCCGCTCACCCGGGCCGCGCTGATGCGCCGGGACAACTTCCGCTGCGCCTACTGCGGCCAGCGGGCCGAGACCATCGACCATGTCATCCCGCGATCCCGGGGTGGCCCTCACACGTGGGAGAACTGCGTCGCCTCGTGCACGCCGTGCAACCACCGCAAGGCCGACAGGCTGCTGGAGGAGATCGGCTGGGCGCTGCGGGTGGCCCCGGTGGTGCCGCACGGTGCGCACTGGCGGCTCATCGGCGCGCAACTCGACGGCGATCCGCAGTGGGCGCCCTACCTGTCGGAGACGGCGGCCTGACGGGCGACGCCATGAGGTGGACGTCATGAGGTGGACGATCACCGCCGACGTGGAGGAGTACGCCGCGGCGGCGGAGCCCTGGCTGCTGCGCGATCCCGTCCGCAACACGGTCATGCTGACCGTGCTGCGCGGGATCCGCAGTGGTCAGTTCACGGCCGATCCCCTGCTGGCCTGGCTGGAGGACGGCGACACCGTGGCGGGGGCGGCCTGCCAGACCCCGCCCTATCCGCTCGCGCTGGGCGACGTCCCGCTCGCGGCGCTTCCCCTGCTGGCACGCGACCTGATCGAGCTGGATCACAACGTGCTCGCGGTCGGTGGCCCGGTGGCCGTCTCCGAGGCGTTCGCGGCCGCGTGGTGGCGGCCGGAGACACGCCGCCGGGCCGAGCGGCTCTACCGCCTCGGCGCGCTGCGGGCTCCCGCCGCGCCGGGGAAGCCCCGGGTCGCGGGCCCCGGCGACCTGCCGACGGCCGTGTGCTTCATCCGGGAGTTCCAGCGCGAGGCGCACGTCGAGCGCACGGCCGACCCCACTCCGGTCGTCGCCGCCCGTGTCAACCGGGAGGAACTGATCGTGTGGGAGGACGACGACCGGCCCGTCTCCATCGCCGGTGTCTCCGCGCCGATCGCCGGCATGTCGCGGATCGGGCCCGTCTACACCCCGCACGATCTGCGCGGGCGCGGGTACGGCAGCGCCGTCACCCACGCGGCCTGCAGGAAGGCGCTCGACGACGGCGCCACCGAGGTGCTGCTGTTCACCGATCTGGACAATCCCACGTCCAACTCCATCTATCAGCGGCTCGGCTTCCGACCCATCGCCGACTACGCGACCATCCACTTCGGCTGAGCCGCCTCTCCGGGACGCCCGCGTACGCCGGGCCTGGCTTTAATCTGGACGCATGCCTCGCTATGACTACCGTTGCCGCGCGTGCGGATCGACGTTCGAACTCAACCGTCCCATGGCTGAGGCCGGTGACCAGGCGGTCTGCCCCTCCGGCCACGACGACACCGTGAAGCTGCTGTCCACGGTGGCCGTCACGGGCAGGGCGTCCGGGGCTTCCGCCGCCCGTCCCTCGGGTGGCGGGGGTGGCGGTTGCTGCGGCGGTGGCTGCTGCGGCGGCTGAGCCGCGTCTGTCCTGTGCCTTCTCCGGGCTGCCCCTGCCTGCCCCAGGCTGTCTCCGGTCTGATGCCGGCCGCAGGCGCGGGTGGCCGTGCGGCCCGCGGGCGTGGCGCCACGCCCGCGGGCGGCGTGACCGGGCCGCAGGGTCAGGGAGCGGAGCCGGGCGGCCGGGTCAGGAGCGTCTTCAGGCCGCGGACGGGCGACCGGCCCGCGAGCGGCGTTGGAACGGCAGGTAGCGCTGCGGCAGGTGAGCACGCGCCGGCAGGTCGGTCGGCTCCACCGCCAGGATGCGGTCGAAGCGGAACGCCCTGATCGAGCGGCGCATGCGGCACCAGCCCACCAGATACCAGAACTCGCCGTGGACCAGGCAGGTCACCGGCTCGACGTCGCGGACCGTCATCCGGCCCGCCGCGTCGTGATACTGGATGCGGATCACCAGGCGCGCGGTGATCGCGTTGGCCACCGCCCGCGCCCGGCGGGCGACGTCGGTGGGCAGCGGAGTGGTCAGGGTGGTCAGGGTCGTGGCGATGACGTCGTCGTCCAGATCGAGGTGCTCGAAAGCGTGGCGCAGACCGCGCCGGGCGGTGACCGACTGCGGGCCGGCACCGAGGTGAGCGAGCGACAGGGCGAGGGCGGCGAGTTCCTCGGCGGTCAGCGAGTGCCGAATGACGTTGGCCATATCTCGACAATAGCGACGAGGACTGACATTTTTCCGAACGTGCGCTCGGGAAAGGCGCTAGGTTGGCCTGTCCTCCCGGTCACCGTTTCCTGTCCGGGACGCCTGACCGCCGACGGAAGAAACCGGTCGTCCCGCCGATGCGCGCCACTGTAGTTTCTTCGGCGTGTATCCCGCCATAGAGCCGTACGACCACGGGCACCTGGACACCGGCGACGGCCACCTCGTCTATTGGGAGGTCTGCGGGAACCCCGAGGGCAAGCCCGCGCTCGTCGTCCACGGGGGCCCCGGCTCGGGCTGCACCCCTGGCCGGCGCCGGGCCTTCGACCCCGCGCGCTACCGCATCATCCTGTTCGACCAGCGCAACTGCGGCCGCAGCCTGCCCCACGCGAGCGACCCGGCCGCCGATCTGACGACCAACACCACTCATCATCTGATCACGGACATGGAGCGGCTGCGTGAGCACCTCGGAGTCGAGCGGTGGCTGCTCCACGGCGGGTCCTGGGGATCGACGCTCATCCTCGCCTACGCCGAGGCCCACCCCGAGCGAGTGTCGGAGATCGTCATCACCGGCGTCACCATGACCCGCCGCTCCGAGATCGACTGGCTCTACCGGGGAGTGCGCCGGTTCCTTCCTGAGCAATGGCAGCGCTTCCGCTCCGGCGTTCCCGAAGACCGGCGTGACGGCGACCTCGTCACCGCCTACGCGTGGCTGATGTCCAACCCCGATCCCGGCGTGCGGGCCAAGGCGGTTCGCGACTGGGTGGCGTGGGAGGACGCGGTGATCGCGCACGAGGTCAACGGCAAGCCGGACGCCTACAGCGACCGGCCTTCCGCCGCCCTGCATGCCTTCGTCAGGATCTGCACGCACTACTTCTCGAACGCCGCCTGGCTGGAGGAGGGTGTCCTGCTGCGCGACGCGCACAGGCTGGCCGGCATCCCCGGTGTGCTCGTCCACGGCCGCCTCGACCTTGGGGGACCGCTGGAGACCGCCTGGCAGCTCGCTCAGGCCTGGCCGGACGCGCGCCTGGTCGTGGTGGACGACGCGGGCCACACCGGCAGCGAGGCCATGCG
>NZ_VIRM01000079.1 GCF_006874475.1 Microbispora hainanensis | reverse complement strand
CGGATGCCGGCCGGCATCGGCGACTCCGCCGACGTACGCGACTGGGTGGCCTGCCTGGTCCGCCCGGTCACCGAGCATCTGGCCGCCCAGGGCAATCCGACCTGTGCCCGCTTCATCGCCCAAGTGGTGACCGATCCCTCGCTGCGCGCGATCATCGCCGAGGAGACGCACGCCTCACTGCGAACGGCGATGGCCGGGTTCCACCGCTGCCTGCCCGAGCTGCCCGCCGACGTCCGGGCGGAGCGCGGCGACATGGCGTGGCACCTGATCACGCACGTGTGCGCAGAACGCGAGCGCGCCCTCGCCGAAGGCGCCCACGCCCCGGCCGAGCTGGCACGACACGGCGACCGGGCTGATCGACGCGCTCGTCGGGCTGTGGCTGGCGCCCGTTTCCGAGGGCCCGTAGCCTCACCCCCGCCGAGCGCATGCCCGTCTTGCCGTCACCGCACCCGGCGACGCCGAGCAGCCACCGTCCGGCCGCGGCCAAGCGGGCCTGGACCGCGTCGCGGAGCAGCAGCCAGGCGATCCAGCCGACGGCGAGCACGGCCCAGTAGGAGATCAGCCGATAGAGCGCCACGACGGCCGCCGCCATGGTGCCGGTGGCGCCCGCTGCGACGAACGTGGCGGCCATGCCGAGCTCGGTGACGCCGAGCCCGCCGGGGATGACCGCGACCGTCGCCGCGATCTTGCCCGCGACGTAGCCGAGCAGCACGGTGTGGGGCCCGAGCCCGAGCCCCGCCGCCGCGCACACGCTGGCCAGGCAGGCCACGTCGAGAAGCCAGTTGGCCAGCGCCAGGACGACGAGGACCAGCCGGTCCCCGCCGGTCGGCCTGATCGTGTCGCCGGCCGCGAGCTCGCCGCGCAGCAGCGCGACCAGCCCCAGCACGGCGAAGGTGGTGGTCGAATACACGGCGCTGAGCGCGAGCGTCGCGGCCGACAGCGATCTGGACGCGCCGAGCCGGCCGAGCTCGCGGATGGTGAAGGCGACCGAGAGCCGGCCAGCCAGCCGAGGTTCACCCGCTGCACGGAGGCCCAGACCGCGTCCGGGTCGGGGATCCGCGGATCCCTTCCCTGACCTGCGTTTACTGCGTGGGGCGGCCCTCCTGACCGCCGAGGACGCTGGACAGGAACGCGCGGGTGCGCTCGTGCGCGGGTGCGGCGAGAAGCTCATGGGGACGGCCCTCTTCGACGACCAGGCCGTCGGCGAAGAACGCAAGCCGGTCGCCCACCTCGCGGGCGAAGGCGATCTCATGGGTCACGACGATCATCGTCATGCCGTCGGCGGCCAGGCTTTTCATGACCTCCAGCACCTCGTCCACCAGTTCGGGATCGAGGGCGGAGGTCGGCTCGTCGAACAGCATCAGCGCCGGGTTCATCGCCAGCGCCCGCGCGATGGCCACCCGCTGCTGCTGGCCGCCCGAGAGCTGGTGTGGCCGCTTGTGCGCGTGGTCGGCCAGGCCCACACGGTCGAGATGCTCCATCGCCAGCGTCCGCGCCCGGTCCTGGGACATGCCCAGCACGTGGACGGGCCCGCACGCGACGTTCTCCAGAGCGCTCTGGTGGGCGAACAGGTTGAACCGCTGGAACACCATGCCGATGTTCCTGCGGAAGGCGGCGAACTCCTTCGGAGTCCAGGGGTGGTACCTGCCGTCGCGCAGCCTGTGGCCGACCTCCTCGCCGAGCACGCGGAGGCTGCCGCCCAGCACGGGCTCAAGGCCGTTGACACACCGCAGGAATGTGGACTTGCCCGAGCCCGACGGGCCGATGACGCAGCTCACCTCGCCGGAGGTGACGGTGAAGTCGACCCCGTTCAGCACCTGTACGCCGTTGTAGCCCATCCGGACGTCCGACGCGACGACCACCGGGGCCGCGCCGCGGCCCTCCCCGGCGCTCACGCGGTCACCTTCGGCAGGACCCGGGCCGCGACGCCGCCGCCGCGCACCAGCCGTACGGCGTCGGAGCCGAACCGGCGCTCCAGGCGGCCCTGCAGGAACGTCGCCACGGCGGTCATGAGCATGTACCAGACGCTCGCCACGATCAGCAGCTCCATGATCCGGTTGTTCGCCTTGTAGATCTGGCTGGCGTTGGTCATCAGGTCGTGCCCGGCGACGACGTACACCAGCGAGGTGGTCTTCAGCATGGAGATGAACTCGTTGCCGGTCGGCGGGATGATGATGCGCAGCGCCTGCGGCAGCACGATGACCCGCATCCGCTTGGCCGGCGTCATGCCCAGCGAGTACGCCGCCTCGGTCTGGCCGCGGTCGACCGCCTGGATGCCGGCGCGCACGGTCTCGGCGAAGTACGCCGCCAGGTTCAGCCCGAGCCCCAGCATGGCCGAGGTGAAGCCGGTCATCACTTGGTTGGTGTCCCACTTGAGGCCGATCGCCGTGAAGGGGATCTTGAGTACCAGCTCGGGGAACAGGAACGCCAGGTTGTACCAGAAGATGAGCTGGACCAGCACCGGCGTGCCACGGAAGAACCAGATGTAGAACGTGGCGAGCCCGCTGAGCACCGGATTGTGCGCCAGGCGCATGACCGCGACCAGGACGCCGAGCACCAGCCCGAGGGCCGTCGCCAGCACGGAGATCTCGATGGTGACCCAGACCCCGGACAGGATCCGCTCGTTGAACAGATACTCGGCGACCTTGCCCCAGTCGAGGCGCGGGTTGACCACCACCAGGTAGGCCGGCCAGCCGGCGACCGCGAGCGCGACGGCCGCGGCGAGCCAGCGGCCCCAGTGCCAGGTGCGGGCGACGGGGACCGGCGTGCCGGTCCCGTCGGCGATCGGTTCGTTGCGCACGTCACTTACCGCCGTTGACCACGGCCGACTCGACGGCGAGCGCGTCCAGGTTCCAGGCCTTGAGCAGGTTGCCGTACTCCCCGCTCTTGATGAGGGAGTCGACGGCGCCCTTGACGGAGTCGATGAGCTCCTTGTTGTCCGGCCTCATCCCGATCCCCCAGGGGCTCGCGGTCCCGTCGAGGCTGATCGCCTCCATCTCGAGCTTGGGGTCGGCCGCCTTGTACGCGGCGACGACGTAGTCGGTGACGCTGGCCTGCGCCCGGCCGTTGCTCACCTGGAGCATGGCCTCCGTGTCGCCGGGGAACTTCAGGATGTCCACGGCGGGCTTGCCGTCCTTCTTGCAGGTTTCGTCGTAGCTTTCGGCCAGCTCCATCGAGGAGCCGTTGTCGACGACGGAGACGGTCTTGCCGCACAGGTCCCCGGGCCCGGTGACACCCGCGGAACTGCCCTTCTTGACCAGCAGCGCGGCGCCGGCCTGTACGTAGTCGACGAACGTGACCTGCTCCTGCCGTTCCGGTGTGTCGCTCATCGAGGAGATGACGAAGTCGTAGCGGCCGGTGAGCACGCCCGGGATCTGCGAGTTGAACTCCTCGTCGGTGATGGTCACCTTGACGCCGAGCTTCCTCGCGATGGCGCGCGCGAGGGCGGGGTCGAAGCCGATCGCGGTCTTGCCGTCGCTCGCGTACAGCTCCATGGGCGGGTAGCCGATCGAGGAGACGACCTTGAGGCCGTTCGCCTTGAGGCTCGCCGGCACCTTGGCCGCGAGCTCCTGGTCGGGGGTGATGGCGTTGATGACGTCGGCCGCCTTCTCCTCGGCGGGGGCCTGGTCGAGGACGACGGCCGCCGGCGTCGAGGCCGCCGCGCCGGAGTCGTCGGCGTCCAGGGACTGGGCGCCGCAGGCGGCGGTCGCCGCGAGCAGCCCGCCGACGGCGAGCGTGGTGAGGATCCGGGTGTTCACAGGGGGGTGCTCCTTCAGCTTCGCCGCCAGCGGACCTCGCCGCCGACGACAGTGGTCAGAACCTTGGTGTGCAGCACCGCCTCGGGTGACTCCAGGTAGGGATCGGTGTCCACCGCGATGAAGTCGGCGAGTCTGCCGGGCACGAGGACGCCCTTGCGTTCCTCCTCGCCCGCGGCGTAGGCCGCGCCCAGGGTGTGGGCGGTGACGGCCTCTGCCATGCTCAGCCGCTGCTCCGGCTGCCACCCGCCGGCGGGGGTGCCGTCGGTCCGGGTGCGGGTCACCGCGGCGTACAGCGCGGCGAAGGGGTTGGGATGCTCGACGGGGGCGTCGGAGCCGAAGGCCAGCGCCACGCCGACGTTCAGCATCCCCCGCCAGGCGTAGGAGGCCAGCTCGTGGCCGGCCAGCAGGTGGTCCACCAGGTCGATGTCGCTGGTGCAGTGCACCGGCTGCATCGAGGCGACGACGCCCAGCCGCGCCATCCGCGCCAGGTCGCCGGGCCGCAGGTGCTGGGCGTGCTCGATGCGGTGCCGCAGCCCCGGTGTCCGGCCGATCGCCTCGTACGCGTCGATGACCAGGTGGTTGGCCCGGTCGCCGATCGCGTGCGTCGCCACGGCGATGCCGGCGTGCGCCGCCCGGGAGAACAGTGCGACCAGCTCCTCGTAAGGCGTGACCGCGATGCCGTTGTTGCCGTCCTCGCCGGCGAAGGACTCGGTCATGTGGCAGGTGTGCGAGCCCAGGGCGCCGTCGCTGAAGATCTTCACGGGGCCGGTGCGGAACCAGTCGTCGCCCTGCCCGGTGCGGCGGCCCTCGGCGATCGCCGCCTCCAGGTGGACCATCGGGATCGCCTTGTGGACGCGCAGCTTCAGCTCGCCCGCGTCGCGCAGCTCCAGGTAGGCGGCCCGGCAGTCCTCGCCGTCGATGTCGTGGACGCTGGTGAGGCCGAGCGCGAGCAGCTCGTCCTGCGCCGTGCGGAGCAGGTCGCGCAGGTCGGGGGAGACCATGAGCGCGCGCAGCGGGTAGGAGGCGGCCTCGCGCAGGATGCCGGTGGGCTCGCCGTCCGCGTCCCTGACGATCTCGCCGCCCACGGGGTCCGGCGTGCTCGCGTCGATGCCCGCCAGCCGCAGCGCGGCGGAGTTGGCCCACACGGTGTGGCCGTCCACGCTGGGCAGCGCGACCGGCAGGTCCGGGCAGACCGAGTCGAGCGCATACCGGTCCGGCTGGGCGGGCGGATTCCAGGTGTTGCTGTTCCACCGCCCGCCGAACAGCCAGGCGCCCGGCCGCAGCCGCGCCGCGTGCGCGGCCACCGCGGCGAGGGCCTCGTCCAGGGACCGCATGTCGCGCAGGTCCACCGCGCCGAGGCTCTGGGCGTACTGCGCGGTGTGGATGTGCGCGTCGTAGAGGCCGGGAAGAACGGCGGCGCCGTCGAGGTCGATCAGCTCCGCGCCCGGGCCCGCGGCCTCGCGCACCTCCGCCTCCGTACCGACGGCGAGCAGCGTCTCGCCGTCCACGGCCATGGCCTGGGCGGGTGGGGCGCCGTCGGCTCCCGTGCGGATGGCGGCGTTGCGGTACACGCGGATGCTCATCTGGCCTTCACAAGTTTTCGGGGACGGTGGGCCATCACTGTAGAAGTGGCAAAAAGAAGTAGGAAGCGCTATAAACACGACATTTGGCAGCGCTGAGAGCAAGGAACGCTGATGCTCAAGCCGGAACACCTGCGCACTCTGCGTGAAGTGGTGCAGCTCGGCTCCTTCGCCGCCGCGGCGAACCGGCTGGGGTACACCTCGTCGGCCGTCTCCCAGCAGATGGCCGCGCTGGAACGGCAGATCGGGGTGCGGCTGTTCGAACGGTCCGCGCACAGCGTGCTGCCCACCAACGCCGCGGAGGTGCTGGCCAGGCACGCGGCGGACGTGCTCGGCGACATGGAACGGATGATCGCCACCGTCCAGGCCGTGCACCGCAACAGCGAGCGGCTGATCCATCTGGGCCTCTTTCCCAGCTTCGTCGACGTGCTGACCGGCGTGCTCGGGCGGATGGAGGACCGGGACCGGGCCGGCGTCAAGGTCACCGTCGCCGAGTCCTCGCAGCTCATCCCGCGCCTGGTCGCCGGTGGCGAACTGGACGCGGCGATCGTCTACCAGGTGGGGAACTCCGGCCTCTCATGGCCGTCGGCGCTGGGCCGTCGCTGGATCGCCGAGGATCGCTACAAGGTCGTCCTGCCCGCCCAGTGGTGCGACCTGGCGCCGTACCGGGCCGACCAGCTCGTCGACCTGCCGTGGATCATGCACCACCCGGGCAGCAGTGACGCCTCCTTCTTCGACGGCGTGTTCGCGCGCTGGGGCCTGCACCCCAGGGTCGCCGGCTATGCGGACGACTTCAAGATCACGCTGGCGATGGTCGAGGCGGGGATGGGCGCCGCGTTCGTCGCCGACCTCGCGCTGCGCGGGCACGGTCCGGGCGTCGTGGTGGCCGACGTGCCGTGGCTGAACACGAGCCGGAGCATCTTCGCCCTCGCCCGCCCGGAGCGGGAGAGCGCCCGCCTGCTGTCCCTGCTGGACGCGCTGGCGGTCTGACGCTCGACGGGCAACAGGGGGATATGTCACCATTTGCCGGATCGTGGGCGCCGCCGGCGACGACCTGGCGCGTCCCCCCGGACGGCTCCCCGCCACCGGCGCAGGTGTGAGGAGCCCATGGAACGCGAGCCGGACATCATCGGGTCCGCCGAGGCGGTCGCGGCGCGCGACACCGCGATCGCCCGGTCCGCCGGGGCGATCCGCAGGCATCGGGATCACGCCATCCTCATCGAGGCCGCCGCCGAGCCGGTCATCGAGCGGCTCGGCCGTCGCGAGCGCCCCGTCCCCGACGTCCCGCCGGAGCTGTGGGCCTGGACGTTCGTCGTCAAGGACATGATCGACGTCGCCGGTCTCCCCACGACCCGCGGTTCCGCCCTGTACGGAAGCGAGGAGGCGCTGACCACCGCCCTCTGCGTGGAGGCGCTGGAACGCGCGGGGGCGCTGCTGGTCGGCAAGGCGAACCAGCACGAGTTCGCCTGGGGCGTCACCAGCGAGAATCCCCACTGGGGGGACGTGCGCAACCCACGCCACCCGCACCTGTCTCCCGGCGGGTCGAGCGGAGGCACGGCGGCCGCGCTCGCCGCGGGCATCGCCAGGTTCGGCCTCGGCACCGACACCGGCGGCTCCGTACGGATCCCCGCGGCCTGCTGCGGCGTGGTCGGCCTGCGTCCCCGAGCGGGTGCCGTCCCGTCCGGCGGCGTCGCTCCGCTCGCCCCCATGTTCGACGTCGTCGGGCCCATGACCACCTCGGTCGCCGACTGCGCCCGGGTGTGGGAGGTGCTCTCCGGGGAGACGGTCGAGCCGCCGGACTCGCTGTCGGGCCTGGTCGTCGGCGTCGCCGAGGGGTGCCCACAGGCCGGGGAGTTCGCCGGGCTCGGCGCCCGGGTCCACGAGATCGCCCTGCCGTACGACATCCTCTCGCCCTACTGGACGATCGTGGGCGCACAGGCCCGCCGTACGCACGAGGCGACCTATCCCAGGGCGGCCGGGAGCTACAGCGAGGGGGTGCGGCGGAAGCTGGACGGCGCCGCCGGGATCGGCCACCGGGAGTACCGCCGGGCCGTCGGGGAACTCGACGCCGTCAGGGCCCGGTTCTCGGCCGAGATGTCCGGAGTCGATCTCCTGGTCATGCCGACGCTCGGCGGCCCCGCGCCCCGGTTCGGGTGCGACGAGGCCGCCGTACGCGGCGAGGCCGGGCGCCTCACCGCCGTCGTGTCCGCGCTCGGCCTGCCCGCCCTGGCCGTCGGCGACCTGCAGGTGGTGGGACGCCGTGAGGCGGACGTCCTGCGGGCCGGGCTCTGCCGGGAGGCGCAAGGCGGCGACGTCCCGGAGCCGCGCTGACCCTTCAGGCGGGCCGCGCCAGGGTCCACGGGTCCACCGGGACGACGGCCGTGCAGCGGCCGAGCCGGTCGAGCACCCGGCCGTACAACTTGGCCTGCCGGAGCACGATCTGCCGATCGGCGACGTTGACGTGGGGAAACCGCTCCTGCAGGCGGACCACGAGCGGGTGCAGGTCCGAAACCCCGTGCAGACCCACGGTGAGGAGCATGTTGCGGGTGCCCGCGAGCGCCGCGCAGGTGCGGGTCTCGGGCCAGCCGAGCAGGGCCCGGCCCGTCTCTTCCAGCAGGCCGTCCGGCACCCGCAGCCACAGGATCGCCGAGGAGTGCCAGCCGGCCTGGGAGCGCGCGAGATCGCAGCGGAAGTCGATGTCGCCGGTCGCGACCAGCCGGGACAGCCTGCGCTGCACGGTGCGCTCGGATGTCCCGACGCTCCGGGCCAGTTCGGCGTAGCCGGCCCGGCCGTCCGGGAGCAGGGCCCTGAACAGCAGGCGGTCGAGCGCGTCCATCCGCCTCGTCGACTCCGGCGGGCCGGGCCGCGGCGCCAGCGCGGCCGCCGCCCGAGGGGGCAGCATGCGCAGCCGCCAGCGGCACGAGGCCTCGAAGACGCGCGTCGCGACGTGGGTGCGCACCTTCGCCACGCCGGGCACCCGTGGCAGGTCCGTGAGCAGATAGTCCGCCAGTGCCGGCATCGACGCCGCCACGGCGATCACGAACAGGTCGTGGCCGGCGGCGACGTGCTGCACGGTGATGAGGTGCCCGGCCGTGGCGAGTCGGTCCGCAACCTCGACCGCGGCTCCGGCCTCGCAGTCGATCTCCAGGAACGCCATGCTCATCGCGTGCATCTGGCGCTGCCCGAGTGCCACGGTGGTCCACGCCTCGCCCGCGGCGCTCAGCCGCTGCCAGCGCCGCGCGGCGGTCACCGGATCGGCGCCGATCGCCGCCCCGATGTCCACCCAGCTCGCGCGCGGGTTGATCTGGAGCGCGTCGATCAGTTCGAGGTCGGCCTCCGACAGGAACCGAGGCTGCTCTGTGCCGTAATCCTGCACGGATGACCCTTCGATGACCGTTTGCTGCATTTTCGGGGCTGGATCACCTTATAGGCCGATCCTTGTGCGCGCAGCCGTCCCTGCCCCGGCCGGCCGTACGACGCCGGGGCCTGCGGCAGGGACAGGCCGAGTGCGACGGCGGGAGAGATGGGGACGAATCTCGATGACTCGGTTCCGGGACGGCCGGCGGGTCCGCGGCCGGGGTGGAGGCCAGGGGGGAGGCGGCCGATGAGCGGGCCTCGTCTGGTCGGCGTCCTGGGCGGCATGGGACCGGCGGCCACGGTCGACTTCTACGGCAAGCTCGTGGAGGAGACGCCGGCGACCTGCGATCAGGGTCACGTGCCCGTCGTCATCTGGGGTGACCCCCGCGTCCCCGACCGGTCGACGAGCCTGATCGGCGACGGCGAGGACCCCACCCCCTACCTGAGGCGCGGCGTCGAGGGGCTCAAACGGGCCGGATGCCAGGTGCTCGCCGTGCCGTGCAACACCGCCCACGCGTTCGTCCCACGCCTCGCGGACGAGGCCGGGCTCGAGATGGTCAGCATCATCGAGGTCACGGCCGACGCTCTGGTCGCCGACGGCGTACGCGCGGCCGGCGTGCTGGCGACGACGGGCACGCTGCGCGCGGGCCTGTACAGGGAGGCGCTGCAGCGGCGGAACGTCGCGGTGATAGAGCCGGGCGAGGCCGGGCAGCGGCGGGTCATGGCGGCCATCGGCGCGGTCAAGGGCGGCGTCGCCGGCCCGGCCCACCGCCTGGGGCTCGCGGAGGTCTCGCGTTCCCTCGTGGACCGGGGCGCCGAGCGGGTCGTCGCGGCGTGCACCGAGATCGTCCTGGCCTTGGACCCTTCCCGCGTCCCCGTCCCCGTGCTCGATCCGGCCCGCCTGCTCGCCCGCCGGGTCGCCGAGCTGGCGCTCGGCTGACGAGCGTGTGGTGCGTCACCGGGTCGCGGGCGCGCCGGTCTCCCGGCCGGGCCGGTCACTCGCGGAGGTCCATCACCATGATCGATCCCCAGTCGCCCCGGCGTTCCTCCGTGAAGCCCACGGCTCGATAGAACGCGAACGCGCCCGGGTTGCCGCTGCCCACGCCCAGGTGCAGGCCGCGTACGTGCCGTGCCCGCAGCGCGTCGAGCAGGGTGGTCATCAGCCGTCTGCCGAGCCCGGCGCCCTGGCCCCTGGGCAGGATGTCGATGTGCAGATGCGCCGGATAGCGGTCGTACAGCTCGTCGTGCCGGGGCCGCGACCGGTGGATGTGGGCGACGCGCTGCCAGTCCTGGCTGCCGTCCGCCGGATCGGCGGCCGGTTCGATCGGATAGCGCTCCCGCAGCGCGGGCCACCAGTTCTCCTCCAGCCAGGTCTCGAACGCGAACGTGTCGGCGGTCGCGACGATGTAGCCGAGGACGCCCTCGGCGTCGGCCGCGACGAACGTGAGGGCGGGATCCGCGATCGGGTACGGCCCGGCGTAGACGTGCGCGAGCAGATCCGGGTCGTGGTAGAGCCCGGTGGCGTCCCTGCCGGAGTCGCCGGTCCGCAGGCACACCCGATACATGCCCGGCAGGTCGAACGGCCGGAACGGCCGGATGATCGTGATGGCCGCCTCCTAACCGAGCGCCGAGACGGCGAGCAGGAACCACGCGCTGTGCGGGATCCACTGCTCGGCCCAGCGCCATGAATGACCGCTTTCACGGTGTTCGTCCGGCATGAACGCGATGTCGTGCTCGTCGTCGAAGCCGCTGGTCACCCCGTTCAGGATGCCTCCGGGCACGTTCTGGAACACCGTGGAATATTCGACGTTGTTGCGGCCCCTGCCCTGGATCATCGAGGCGTCGAAGGGGTTCAGCCCCATCACCCAGTGCACCTGGTCGT
Organism: Microbispora hainanensis; assembly: GCF_006874475.1. Lineage (GTDB taxonomy): Bacteria > Actinomycetota > Actinomycetes > Streptosporangiales > Streptosporangiaceae > Microbispora > Microbispora hainanensis. The sequence continues at coordinate 17,227 of NZ_VIRM01000079.1, read as the reverse complement.
CCGCCAGCCGGAGCAGCCGGTCGCGCAGGGCGGGGTCGCACTCGGGGAGCTCGGCCGCGAGCAGCGCGGCGTACGCGAGGGAGCAGATCGTGGCGTTCTCGCCCTGCCACCAATAGCCGGTCTCGTTGTCGTGCGGATAGAAGAAGGCCGTCCGCGGCGGCCGGCCGGCCGGCTGCACGTACTGCCGGGCGTAGCCGAAGGGGTTCGGCACCTCGTCGGCCAGGTGCGCCGCGTCGCGCATGAGCGCGAGGGCCGTGACACGAGCCTGGCCGGCGAGCGTGCTGCCGTCGTACGTCTCGGCGAACCGCATGAGGGCCACCGCGGGCAGACCGGCCTCCGCCGCGTGGAAGAACGGCCGGCCCTCCACATCGCCCTTCAGGCAGCCGAAGCCCAAGCCGGTGTCGGTGTAGCGGCCGATGAGCGACTCCGCGCGCCGCCGCGCGGCCTTCTTGTACGCGGCCGGATCGGGCGCGCCGGGCACGACGCTCGCGGCCCGGCCCAGCTCGGTGGCGGCCATGAGCGCGCAGTAGTCGTCGATGACCGACTCCGTGCGGTCGTAGAGGTAGTCGAGGTTGTGCTCCTCCAGGTGGGCGAACCCGCGGTGGGCGGCCGCCAGATACTCCTCGGGAGTGAAGTCGCCGTGGTCGTCGAGCGTCGCCGCGCGGGCGAGCGCCGCGATGGCCATGCCTCCGCCCTGGCGGTAGGCGGCCTGCCAGCGGGTCGTCCTGACGCTGTCCTGCAGTGGCGCGTTGATCACGCGCTCGTCCAGGTCCTTCGTCAGCGCGTCGAAGATGGCCGTGTAGAAGTAGCCCTCCTCGGACTGGAAGCGCACCAGGAAGTCCGCGCCGTGGAGGCCCTCGTCGCGCATGCGCGCGCCCAGGCTGCGTGACAGCTCCGGATGGTTCGCGGCGAGCCGGTCGCGGGCGGCCATGAACGCCCACGCGCAGAGCGGCGTCTGCTGGGGGTTCATCATGCGGGTGTAGTTGAGATGGCTGAGGAACTTGCTGTGGTCGCCGGAGGCGTCCAGCCACCCGCCGCGCGCGTCGACCGTACGGCCCGAGTCGTCCTCCGAGTCGTCTTCCGAGTCGTCCTCCGAGTCGTCCTGGTAGAACCGCGCGTGCCGGTCCTTGCGGTCGATCTCGCCGCTCGACCGCACCGCCTTGAAGTAGTAGAGGGTGTCCGACAGCGTCATGTGCTGCACCCGCCGCGTGCCGATGACGAACGGCTCGCCTGCGCGGACCCCGTCGGCCGTGACCACCTCCACCCGATAGCGGCCCTCGGTCCGCACCCGGCTGAAGTCGACGCGCCGGAACGTGCCGAGGGACCAGCCGTCGACCCGTTCCTCCGGGCCCACGGCGAGGTCGATCCGGGTGCCGTCCTCCTCGTTGACGAGAGCGGCACCCTCGACGGCCACCGGGCCACGCAGGAGCACGACGGCCTTCTTCGTGCTCCCGGTGTTGTAGCCGAGGTGGCTGGTGAGAACGGTGATCACGCCCGGCCCTTCTCCGCCTTCTCCTTCTCGGCCTTCTCCTTCTCGGCGGCGACGCGCTCGGCGTAGTAGCGCGCGGAGCGCTTCGGCGTCCGCCGCTGCGTGTCGTAGTCGACGCGGACGATGCCGAACCTGCGGTCGTAGCCGTACGACCACTCGAAGTTGTCGAGCAGCGACCAGGCGAAGTAGCCGCGGACGTCGGCGCCCTGCGCGCGGGCCTCCAGCGCCGCGTCGATGTGCGTGCGCAGATACTCCGCCCGCTCGACGTCGTCCACGTAGCCGCTCTCGTCGGCCACGTCGGCGTACGCGGCGCCGTTCTCCGTGATGTACCAGGCCGGGCCGTGATACTCCCGTTCGAGGCGCAGCAGCAGGTCCGTCAGCGCGGCGGGGGTGACCTCCCAGTCCATCGCGGTGCGCGGGACGTCGCGGCGCACGACGACCGGCGACGGCCAGCCGTTCTGGCCCACCGGCCCGGCCTGGATCATGTGCGAGGAGTAGTAGTTGACGCCGAGCACGTCGAGCGGCTGCGCGATCACCGCGAGGTCGCCGTCCTGCACCGGGAGCGGGCAGCCCAGCTCGGCGAGCTTGCCGGCGATGTCGGCCGGGTATTCACCCCGGATCAGCGGGTCGAGGTAGAGCCGGTTGTCGAACCCGTCCGCCCAGCGCGCGGCGGCGACGTCGGCGGGGGAGTCGCTCGCGGGCACCTTGGGCCCGAGGTTGAGCGTGATGCCGACCTCAAGCCGGTCGGAGCGGCCGCTCGCCGCCGCCTTCTCGCGGATCACCTGCGCCGCCAGTCCGTGCCCCAGCAGCAGGTGGTGGAGGGCCGCCATGCCCGCGCGGGCGTCCTGGCGGCCCGGGGCGTGCTTGCCGGCCATGTAGCCGAGGTAGGCCGAGCACCACGGCTCGTTCAGCGTCGTCCACTGGTCCACCCGGTCGCCCAGCGCGTCGTAGGCGATGGCCGCGTAGTCGGCGAAGCGATACGCGATGTCGCGGCTCGGCCAGCCCCCCGCGTCCTCCAGCGCCTGGGGAAGGTCCCAGTGGTAGAGCGTGACCCAGGGGCGGATGCCCTTGGACAGCAACTCGTCGACGAGACGGTCGTAGAAGGCGATGCCCGCGGGGTTGCCCGGGCCGGTGCCGTCCGGCTGCACGCGGGGCCAGGCGAGGGAGAAGCGATACACGTCCATCCCGAGCTCGGCCATGAGCGCCACGTCCTCGGGCATGCGGTGGTAGTGGTCGCACGCGACGGCGCCGGTGTCGCCGTCCGCCACCGTGCCGGGGGTCGCGCAGAAGGTGTCCCAGATGGACGGGGTGCGCCCGTCCTCGCTCACGGCGCCCTCGATCTGGTACGACGAGGTGGCCGTGCCCCACAGGAAGTTCGCATGCTGCGTCATCAGGTCACATTTCCGTTCGCAATAGGAGTTTCCGGGTCTTGACCAGGGAGTCTGTCAGACCGGATCAGGGTTCGCGGGAGACGGACTCCACCCACTTCTTGGTCTCCTCGATCCGGCCGGGCCCGGAGCGCCGCCAGACCCCCGTGCCGCCGGTCTGCCAGGGGTGCGGCCCCGCGAGCGGGCGGTAGCCGACGCCCATCGCGTCGAGCCGTTCGAGGTGGACGGCGAGCCGCCGCTCGAAGTCCGCGAAGTCGTCGACCTGCCCGCTCCAGAGCACCTCGGCGAGGGCGCACGCGCGGGGGAAGGCCAGGTAGTCGAGGCGTCGCTCGCCGGGCACCCATTCGGTCCAGATCTGGAACTGGCCGCCGAGGACCCGCCCGCGCCGGTCCTCCGGCCACTCCGGGGGAGCCGGGGAGAAGGCCGCCACGTCGCCGAGCGTGATCGGGCCGCCCTCCGAGCGGGGCTCCTCGGGCAGGTCCGACTGGTCGAAGTTGAAATACGTGGGGAACAACGGCGTGCGGACGACGTCGTGCGACGCCGCGGCCCGGCCCGCCACCTCGTGCCCGCGCCACGCCATGACGATGGTGTCCGGCAGCAGGCCGCCCGTCACGAAGCCCTCGTCCCACACGACCATGCGCACGCCGCGGGTGGCGAGGAACCCGCCGAGGGCGCGGAGGAAGTGGCCGTGCATCTGCTTCACGTCGGCGTATCCGTGCTCGGCCATCTCCGCGGCGATCGCGGGGTCGTCCGCCCACCACCCCATGTCGCACTCGTCCCCGCCGAGGTGCACGTACGGCGTGTCGACCACGTCGAGGATCTCCTCCAGGACGTCCTGGAGGAACGCCACGACCGGGCGGGTGGGGCTGATGGACGACCCGCCCGCCCAGACGGTGTCGAGCACGGCCTGCTCCTGGCCCGGACGGCCCAGCTCCGGGTAGGCCGCGCGCAGCGCGGAGGTGTGCCCCGGCACGTCGATCTCCGGGACGATCGTGATCCCCCGGGCGCGTGCGTACGCCGAGATCTCGGCGAGGTCGTCGAGCGTGTAGTAGCCGCCGTGCGGGGTGCCGTCCGCGACCCCGTCGGGGCCGAGCCGCGTCAGCGGCCTCCAGCTCCCCACTTCGTGCAGCCGCGGATGGCGCCGGCTCTCCACACGCCATCCCTGGTCGTCCGACAGGTGCAGGTGCAGGCGGTTGAAGCGGTGCGCCGCGAGCAGGTCGACGTAGCGCAGCACCGTCTGCTTGGGGAAGAAGTGGCGGGCCACGTCGAGCATGGCCCCGCGCCACTCGTACGCCGGGTGGTCCACCACCGTGCCGCACGGCACGGCCCAGCCGCCCGCGCCCCCCGCCCACTCGCGCCGCCACGCCTGGGCGGGCATCAGCTGCCGGAGCGTCGTCAGCGCGGCGGCGGCGCCCTCGAAGCCGCCGGCGCGGATGTCGACGCCCGACTCGGTGACCTCCAGCCGGTACGCGCCCGGGGCGTCGTCGGTCTCGGTCACGGAAACCCAAGTGGTCTGAGTGGTATTAGCTGGATCGCCCTCGGGTCCGGCGACGGGCAGCGGCAGCCCCGAGACGAACCTTCTCAGCAGCGCCTCGGTTGCCGGAGACCCCGCGACCTTGACGGCCGTACCCGCGTTGAGCAGGCATTTTCCCGGGCTCGAAAGGGCTTGTCGGGGTTGGGGAAGAAGGGCGGAATAGGGGTCCAAAGCGTGTCCCGTCGGGTCGGTCGGTCCGAAGTCCGAAGATGCCGGCGCACCAGCATGTGACCGCGAAGGTACTTCTTGTCTTGATTTGGTGCAAGTGGTATCTTCCCGGTACTTCGCTGGTATCTGCCCATGTCGCACCGAGGCGACGGCGATCCACGCAGCTCGATTAGAGGTGCCCATGACGGTCAAGCAGGCATTGCCTCGTGCGCTCGCAGAAGGCGGGGAAACGCGGCCGGCTCAACGCAAGACGCCGTTTCTCGCACGATTGTGGCGGGACGCCCCACTGCTTTTGATGGTCGCGCCGGCCGCGATCGTGCTCCTGCTGTTCACGTACGTCCCGCTCCTGGGAAGCGTGATCGCATTCATGGACTATGTCCCGTTTCTCGGGTTCACCGGATCCGACTGGGTGGGCTGGGACAACTTCACGGCGCTGTTCTCCGACCCGTCGTTCTGGACCGCCGTGTGGAACACCGTGCAGATCACGTTCCTGCAGCTGGTGCTGTTCTTCCCGGTCCCCATCCTGCTGGCGGTGCTCCTGAACACCGTGGCACTGCCGGTGGCGAAGAGGTTCGTTCAGTCGGTGATCTACCTGCCCCACTTCCTCTCCTGGGTGATCATCGTGGCGCTGTTCCAGCAGGTCCTCGGGGGCGCGGGGGTGATCAACCGGTTCCTCATCACACACGGCCTCTCGCCGTTCGACGTGATGTCGAACCCCGACACGTTCAAGCTGCTGCTGACCACCCAGTCCATCTGGAAGGACGCCGGCTGGGGGACGATCATCTTCCTCGCCGCCATCGCGGCCATCGACCCCGCCCTCTACGAGTCCTCCGCGATGGACGGCGCCGGCGCCTGGCGCAGGTTCTGGCACGTCACGCTGCCGGGGATGCGGCCGATCATCGTGCTGATGCTCATCCTGCGGCTGGGCGACGCCCTGACGGTCGGGTTCGAGCAGATCCTGCTGCAACGCGACGCGGTCGGCCCGGGAGCGGCCGAGGTGCTCGACACCTTCGTCTACTACAACGGCGTCGTCGACGGGAGCTGGGGCACCGCGACCGCGGCCGGCCTCCTCAAGGGCGTCGTCAGTCTCTTTCTCGTCCTCGCGGCGAACAAGATCGCCCATCGGTTCGGTGAGGAAGGTGTGTACAAGCGATGAGCCACCCCGGCCGGCCCGTCTGGCTCGGCAAACCGAAGCCCGTCGCCCTCGCGCTCAAGGCGCTGGCCCTCGTGCTGATCAGCGCGGTCGTGATCTTCCCGTTCCTCGTCGTCGTCTCGACGAGCCTGGCGACCAAGCAGGAGATCGACGCGAACGGCGGCTACGTGGTGTGGCCCACGCAGATCTCGTTCGACGCGTACCACCAGATCTTCAACGGCACCCAGGTCGCCAGGTCGATCGTCATCAGCGTCGGCGTGACCGCCGTAGGCACCGCGTTCAGCCTGTTCTGCACGGTGCTCGCGGCGTACGGCCTGAGCCGCAGGGGATCGCTCTTCCAGCGGGGCCTGCTGTCGTTCGTGCTGCTCACCCTGCTCTTCGGCCCGGGAATGATTCCGGTCTATCTCATGGTGAAGCAGCTCGGCATGCTCAACACCTACTGGTCGCTGATCATCCCCGGCGCGGTGAGCGCGTTCAACATCGTCATCGTCCGGGGCTTCATCCAGGGCATCCCCAAGGAGCTCTTCGACGCCGCGCGAATGGACGGCGCGGGTGAGTGGCGGATTCTGTGGTCCGTCGTGCTGCCCCTGTCGAAAGCCGTCATCGCCGTCGTCGGCCTCTTTCTCGCCGTCGGCTACTGGAACAACTATTTCAGCCCGCTGCTCTATCTGAACGACACCCAGATGTGGCCGCTCCAGCTCGTGATGCGGACATTCGTGCTGCAGAACAACGTCACCTCGAACGCGGCCGCCATTCCCGGATATGTGGCGCCACCCGCCCAGTCCGTCCAGATGGCCCTCGTGGCGATCGCCACGCTGCCGATCCTGCTGGTCTATCCCTTCCTGACGAAGCACATGTCGAAGGGAATGCTCACCGGGGCCATCAAGGGCTAGGTCGTGTTCCGGCACCTCCCATCAGAAAAAACAAAGGAACAGATCATGGGGATCAGAAATCGATCCGGATTCTCGGCCTCGAACGAGGGCGTCAGCCGCAGGAGCCTGCTGAAGGGCGCCGGTCTGGCCGCCGCGCTCGTCCCGATGAGCGGGGTGCTCGCGGCCTGCGGTTCCGGCTCGGAGAGCGGTGGCGGCGGCGCCGCCTCGTCCGGCGCGGCCAAGGCGGTGCCGCTGCCGACGTACGTGCCGCCGGTCAAGCCGAAGCCCCTGCTGGAGGGCAACGCGCAGGGCGTCATGGACGTCTACGCGTCCTTCCCCATGGACGGGCCGCGTACGGTCAACGGGCAGGTCGGCGACGGCAGCGACTTCAACGTGCTGATCATGACCTACGGCCAGCCGTCGCCGCCGGTGAGTGAGAGCCCCTACTGGCAGCTGCTCAACAAGGAGCTGAACCTCAACGTCAAGCCCGTCCAGGTGCCGTTCGACAGCTTCCAGACGAAGTTCCCCGCCCTGGTCGCCGGCGACGACCTGCCCGAGTTCGTCTCCGTCCCGATGTACATGAACGTCTCCCGTCTGCCGCAGCTCGCCGAGGCGCAGTTCACCGACCTGAGCGAGTTCCTCTCGGGAGACGCGGTGAAGAAATACCCCAACCTCGCCGGCATCCAGAACTACGCCTGGCTCAACGGCTACCTCAACGGCCGCATCTACGGCGTGCCCAAGTCCGACCCCATCTTCACGTCGCAGATCTACACGAAGACCGACGTCATCGAGGCCGCGGGCGGCAACCCCCACCCGGCGAACCTTCAGGAGTTCAAGGACCTCGCCAAGGCCGTCACCAACCCCAAGGCGGGCGTCTACGCGTTCGGCAGCAACATCGCCGACTTCATGATGATGATGTTCGGAGTCCCGAACAAGTGGACGAAGCGCAGCGACGGCACCTTCGTCTCGGCCTACGAGCACGAGGCGTTCGTTCCGGCCATCGCGGAGCTCGCCGACCTCTACAAGAGCGGCTGCTTCCACCCCGACACTCCGACGCTGATGAGCAACAAGACCCAGCGCGACTCGATGTTCCGGGGCGGCAAGCTGGCGATGCTCTGGGACGGCAACCGCGCGGTCGGCATCGTGGCCGACGACAAGGACGTGGTCTTCGACATCATGGTGCCCTTCGGCAAGGACGGTGGGAAGGGCGTCCACTGGACCGGCGGCGGCGCGTACGCGATGACGATGATCAAGAAGACCACCGACAAGAACCGGATCGACATGTTCCTCCGGGTCCTCGACTACATCGCCGCGCCGTTCGGCTCCCGTGAGTCGTTCATCATGAGCTACGGGGTCGAGGGCGCGGACTACACGGTCAAGGACGGGGTCGCCGTGCTCACCACCCGCGGGCAGCGCGAGCAGGACCTCGGCCTGGCCTACATCGTGGGCGGCCCGCAGGTGCTGTGCGACCCGCAGGGCGCCCCGGGCGTGGACAAGCTGAACTACGAGTGGCAGCAGAAGGCCGTGCCGATGCTCCTCGACAACCCCGCGCAGCACCTCTACTCCGAGACGTTCAACACCAAGGGCGCGTCGCTGGAGCAGCAGATGCAGGACGCGATCACCGCGGTGTTCCTCGGCCGGGAGCCCGCCTCCAGCCTGACGTCGGCGGTGCAGAAGTGGAAGGTCGCCGGCGGCGACCGCATGGCCAAGGAGTACGCCGAGGCGGCCGCGCTGGCCGGCTAGGCGATCCCGGCCGCCAGGACAACCGAAGGAATCCACGATGAAGTTGAGACGCTCGCCGTCCGCGATGGTGATCGTCGACGGTACGGACATCCACCACGACCTGATCGGCGCCGCGCTGGCGCTCCAGGAGATCGTCACCGAGGCGGGGCTCCCCACCGCCAGGGCCGTGGGGATGGAGCGCTTCGCCGACCTCACCCCCGCCACGGCGGAGGCCGACGTCTACGTCGTCTACCGTTCGTCGATCGTCTTCCACCCCCGGGAGCAGCAGGCGCTGTCCGACCTGGTCGCCGCCGGCAAGGGGCTGGTCGTCCTGCACGCGAGCAACCTGTTCGGGTTCGGCGAGGGCGGCCTGGAGGCCGACCGCGTCGCGTTCGAGCTGGTCGGCTCCCGCTACCTCTCCCACGGGACCTCCGGCTCAGAGGGACGGTTCGACGTCCGGCTGTGCGGCGACCACCCGGTCACCCGCCACATGGAGGACTTCGGCATCGACGACGAGTTCTACGTCCTGGAATACGGCCCCGACGTCCGGGTGCTCGCCGAGCGGGTGAGCGACGACGGCACCGAACCGGTCCTCTACGTGCGCGACCACGGCGAAGGCCGGGTCTGCTACTCCGCGCTCGGACACGACGCGCGGGCCTGGGGCAATCCCGGCTTCCGGCAGCTCGTCCGCCAGGCGACGCTCTGGGCGGCGGGCGTCGGAGAGGACGAGATCATGACGTGGTCGACCCGCTGGCCCCTCGGCAACGGCAAGATCATCGGAGGTGCGGCGTGAGCGGCTCGGGTGCGAACGGCGGCGCCGCGCCGATCGCCGCGCAGCTGTGGTCCCTGCACGAGGAGGCCTCCCGCGACCTGCTCGGCGTGCTCGAACGGGTCGCGGCGCTCGGCTATCTCGCGGTCGAGCCGATCAGTCTGTACGGCCACAAGCCGTCCGTCGTGCGGGACGTGGCCGACGGCCTCGGGCTGGAGTTCTGCAGCGCCCACGCGCCGTTCCCAGCCGGCGACGCGGCCGAGGCGATCCTCGACGAGCACCAGGAGCTCGGCGTCGAGACGCTCGTCTGGAGCATGGAGCCGGAGGAGTTCACCACGCGCGACGGCGTGCTGCGGGGAGTCGAGCGCGTCAACGAGGCGGCGGCGAACGCGGCCCGGCGGGGCATGCGCATCGCCTACCACAACCACTTCGCCGAGTTCGAGAACGTCTTCGGCGGAGAACGCGCCTACGACCTCCTGCTGCGCGAGCTGGATCCGGCGGTCGCCGTCGAGCTGGACGTCTACTGGGTCCGTACGGCGGGGCTCGACCCGGCCCCCGTCGCGGCCTCGCTCGGCGACCGCGTGGAGTTCGTGCACCTCAAGGACGGGCCGGCCCGGGGGATGGACGACTACATGGTCCCCTTCGGCGAGGGCGTGGTCGACGTGGAGAGCGTGGTCCACGCCAACCCGGCGATCCGATGGCACATCGTCGAGGCGGACCGGTCCCGCCAGGACATGTACGCACTGCTGCGCCGCTGCTACGAGTTCCTCGTCGGCCGTGGCCTGGCGGTGGGCAGGGAACCCGTGAGTAGGGAGCCCGTGGAACGCATCACCGGCGGGGAGGTGGGGCCGCGATGAGCGCGCAGCGGGTGCTCTTCCTCGGCGGAACGGGCGTGCTCAGCGCCGCCTGCGCCCGTGAGGCCGTCGCGGCGGGTCTCGACCTGACCGCCGTGACCAGGGGCCGCACGACGTCGCGGCCCCTGCCCGAGGGCGTACGCGCCGTCGAGGCCGACGTGCGGGACGACGCGTCGATGCGCGCGGCGCTCGGGGACGAGACGTTCGACGTGGTCGTGAACTTCATCGGCTACACGCCCGACGACGTCCGGGCCGACGTGGCCAGATATGCCGGCCGCACCGGGCAGTACATCTTCATCTCGACCGGATCGGTGTACGCCCGCCCGGCCCCGGCGCTGCCGATCGTGGAGTCCTCCGCGCGGCGCAACAACGGTTTCGAATATCCGGCGCAGAAACTCCGCTGCGAGGAGGCGCTCGAACAGGCGTACCGCTACGAGGACTTCCCGGTCACGATCGTGCGCGCGGCACACGTCTACGACCGGACGACGCTGCCCCTGCTCGCGGGGTGGACCGCCATCGAGCGGTGGCGCGCGGGCAAGGCGGTGGTCGTCCACGGCGACGGGACCTCGCTGTGGAACCTGCTGCACGCGCGCGACTTCGCCCGGGGCCTGATCGGCCTCGTCGGCAACCGTCACGCGGTGGGCGACAGCGTGCACATCACGTCGGACGAGATTCTCACCTGGGACGAGATCCATCTGTGCCTCGCCGCGGCCGCGGGAGCCACACCGCGGATCGTGCACCGGTCGAGCGAGGACATCGGCCGGGAAATCGCCTGGATGGGGCCGGTTCTGCAGGAGGATTTCCGGCACTCTGTCATTTACGACAACTCTAGAATTAAGCGGCTGGTGCCCGATTTTTCGCCAAAAGTTCCATTTGCGCAGGGGGCGCGGGAGATCGTCGCGTGGTTCGACCAAGAGCCGTCGCGACGCCGGGCGAACCCGGAGCTGGACGCGGCATTCGATCGCCTGGTGGGCGATCGCCATGGGTGAAGTCCCACCGGGCGGATCCGGTGTGAGAATGACATTATGTTCGCCGGTAGGTGGGCGGGGGACGAAAGGACGTGGACCGGGTGAATAGGGTGTCTCAGGCGAGTCTCATCGCTTCGGACAGCCCTGAACCGCTGTGGGTGCAAGCGGCCGAACTGATCGAGCGCCGGGTGCGCGAGGGGGCCCTTGCCAGCGGACGGCGCCTGCCCGCCGAGCGTGAGCTGTGCAACCAGATGGGAATCAGCCGGGTGACGCTCCGGCGTGCGCTCCAGCACCTGGTCGAGCAGGGCGTGCTCCGGTCGTCCCACGGGCGAGGCTGGTACGTCGCAGGCCGGCCCGACCGCGACTGGCCCAACTCGCTGGAGTCGTTCACCGAGACGGCCAGGCGGAAGGCGCTGACCGCGACCTCCCGGGTGATCCGCGCCGAGGTCAAGGAGGCCTCCCTCGACGAGGCCGACCAGTTCGGCGTGGCGGCGGGCACGCGGCTCTTCGTGCTCGAACGCGTGCGCATGCTGGACGGCGTCCCCGTCGGCGTCGACTCCTCCCGTGTGGTGCTGAACGTCGCGCCGCGGCTCCCGGAGACCGACTTCGGCAAGGCGTCGCTGATCGAGGAGCTCACCGCCGGGGGAGCCGAGCCCGTCGTCGCCCAGTCGGTCATCGAGGCCAAGGGCTGCCCCGAGGGGATCGCCGAGCACCTCGACCTCACCCCCGGGGATCCCGTCCTGGTGATGCACCAGTCGATGGTCGACGCCGTCGGACGGGTCGTCCTGGTCTCGACCATCACCTATAGGGGCGACCGCTACCGCCTGCGCACCTCCTTCGTACGAGGGGGAACGAGCCCCGCCTGACGGGCCTGTCTCTCGTGGGGCGCGCGTCGTGCGGTCCCACGGCTTCGTGCTGTCCGAACTCCTGATCCATACCAGTTTTCCGCACGGCATCATGTGGTATGCCGTGGTATTTGATTCGAAACGTCTGGTCTAGGCTTGTGCCGCGCTCGCCTATGTGTGTTGAAGGGAACTGACGGAATGCCGGGAGAACGGATCCCCTATGTCGACGGCCGTACGGCCCAGCCGGCGGCGCTGGAGCGGGTCGCGGCGCGGGTCGCGGCCCAGCTCCGGGCCGGCCGTGACGTGTTCACGGGCCGCTCCCGCCCGGTCTTCGTCGGCATGGGAGCCAGCTACGCCGCGCTCGCCCTGCCGCTGCGGATGCTCGCCGACGGGGCGGTGCCGGCCCGCCAGGAACTGGCCAGCGAGATCGGCTCCGGCGTCGCGCTCGCGGACGCCGACCTGGTGATCGGGGTCTCGCAGTCGGGCCGCAGCCCGGAGACGGTGGACACGCTGGCCATGGTGCCGCGAGAGCGGCGGGCGGCCGTGGTCAACGTCGTGCCCTCCCGTCTCGGCTACACAGCGGCACACACTGTCGACCTCGGCAACGAGCCCGACAGCTATGCCTCGACCATCGGCTACACCGGCACGTTGATCGCCCTGGCGATGATCGCCCGCACCATCCTCGGCACGTCCCCGGCGGAGGTCGCCGCGGAGTGGACCGGCATCGCCGACGTCCTCACCCGCCACGAGCGCGCGCTGGCGCCGGTGGTGGACGAGGTGGCGGGCCGCGCCGGGCGGGTGGTCGCCGCGGACATCGTCGCGTCGGGAGCCTCCCGCTCCGCCTCCGAATCGGGGGCCCTGCTGCTCCGCGAGGTGTGCCGGGTGCCGGCCTCCGCCCTGGTCACCCGCAACTACCTGCACGGGGAGATGGAGTCGGCGGGGCAGACCCTGCACGTCGTCATCGGCGACGGCCGGGAGCTGGAGATCGCGCGGAGCCTCGCCGGAGCCCGCCACCTCACGCTCTGCGTCACCTCGGCCGCGGTCGACCCCGGCGACCACCTGCACGTGGTGCGCATCCCGGAGGGCGTCTCGATGCCGGTCCGCACGGTCCTCGAGACCGCCGTACTGCAACGGCTCGCGGGATCCCTCGCCATGGTGCGCGGTGTGGCGATCGAGGACTTCGTCTTCGACAACACCGACACCAAGATCGAGGAGCCCATCGGATGAGCCCGGCGGTGGTCGGCGTGGACGTCGGGGGCACCAAGACCCGGATCCAGCTGGCGGACGCGTCGAACGGCGAGATCCTCGCCGACCTGACGGTGCCCAGCACCGGCTGGCAGACGGCCTCCCTTCCCCGGGCGGCGGCCTGGTTGTCGGAGCGGCTCCACCCGCTGCTCCAGCAGGGCCCCCAGGCGCGGAAGATCCAGGCGCGGAACATCAAGGCGCGGAACATCAAGGCGCGGAACCTCGACGTGCGGCACGTCGTCGTGGGGGCGCACGGCTGCGAGACCCCCGGCCAGTTCGAGCGGCTCGCCCAAGAGCTCGTCCGGGTGCTGGCGACGCCGGTGACCGTGGTCAACGACGCCGAACTGCTCGTCCCGGCCGCGGGCCTGGCCGGGGGGATCGGCGTCATCTCCGGCACGGGCGCCATCGCCGTGGGCAGGCACCGCGACACGGGCGAATACCTGTCCGCCGGTGGCTGGGGATGGGTGCTCGGCGACGAGGGATCGGGGTCCGCTCTCGTCCGCGACGCGGCCCGCGCGGTGCTCGCCCGCGCCGACGAGGGCGCGCCCGGCGACGGGCTCGATGTCGCCCTGCTGCGCGCCTTCGGCGTCACCGGCCTGCCCGAGCTGGCGGCGGCGATGAGCTGGAACGGAGGAGTCGAGACCTGGGGCGTCCACGCCCCGGTCGTCTTCGCGGCCGCGGAGGCCGGGTCGGCGACCGCCGACGCCGTCATCACGGCGGGCGGCCGGTCACTGGCCCGTCTCGTGTCCTGCCTGGCCGGGCGGGGCGCCGACCTCGGGGCCGTGGTCGTGGCGGGCGGCGTCATCGCCAACCAGCCCCGCCTGATGAGGGCGTTCGAGGAGGAGCTGAGCTCCCTGCTCCCGGCGGTCACGGCCACGCTGCTCCAGGCCCCGCCCGTCCTCGGAGCCGTCGAGCTGGCCCGCCGCGGCCTGGGCTGATCCGGATCGGAAGAGGAGAACATGCGGTTTTCACAGGTCGTCGCCCCGGGCCGGTCGGAGGTCGTCGAGGCCCCCGACGCGCCTCTCCGCCCGGGAGCGGTCCGCGTACGCACGCTCGCGTCGGGGATCTGCGTCTCCGAGCTGCCGGCCTGGGCGGAGCACGACGGCGCCGCGCCGCGCCGGCTCGGGCACGAGCTGAGCGGCGAGATCGTGGAGCTGGGCCCGGGCGTGCACGGATGGTCCCGGGGAGACCGCGTCACCGGCTTCGCGTCTCCCGCGTTCGCCGACACGGTGAACGTCAACGCCAGGGAGCTGCTCCCGGCTCCGTCCAACGTGCCGAGCCGGGCCGTGCTCGGCGAGCCGCTGGCCTGCGTGGTCGAGGCGCTGTCGAGGTGCGGCCTGCGGCCGGCGCAGCGCGTGGCGGTCGTGGGGCTCGGATTCATGGGCCTGGCCGCCCTGCAGGTCGCCGCCGACCGCGCGCCCGCCCGTCTCGCCGGCGTCGACCCGGCGCCCCTGGCCCGCGAGCTCGCGGCCGAGCTGGGCGCGAGCGACGTCCACACCCCCGAGGAGGCCGCCGAGAGCCTGCGCGGGACGTTCGACGTGGTCGTCGAGTTCTCCGGCAAGGCCGCCGGGCTCAAGCTCGCGGGTGACCTCGTGACCACGCACGGCACGCTGTGCGTCGCCGGCTACCACCACGACGGCCCGCGCGAGCTGGACATCGAGCTGTGGTATCGCGGGGTGACCATCGTCAACGGCTTCACCGGGCAGCGGTGGCGCCTCATGGCCGCCATGGCCGAGGGGCTGCGGATGATGGCGGACCGCCGCCTGACCTTCGAGCCGCTGATCACCCACACCGTCGCGCTGGAGGACGTCGACACGGGGTTCGGATACTTCCGCGACCGCCCGGACGGCTTCGTCAAGTGCGTCGTCACCCCGTGACCTCTCCGACCCCCTGATCCGGCCACGTTCAAGCTTTCGTCGGGACGGGGTCGGCGACCCGTATCCACGTGTGCGCCCTGTCCGGAGGAAACGCCCTCCGCTTTCTATCGTTCCCTGAACTGATCTTTTGTGCT
The DNA here is from genome assembly GCF_006874475.1 of Microbispora hainanensis. GTDB lineage: Bacteria > Actinomycetota > Actinomycetes > Streptosporangiales > Streptosporangiaceae > Microbispora > Microbispora hainanensis. The sequence continues at coordinate 2,209 of NZ_VIRM01000079.1, read as the reverse complement.
CCCGCCCATGCTCTGGGCGTTGACATATTCGGGGGACGAGCATGCGACTCAGGCCGCTCGCGTTGGTGTCGGGTATCGCGCTCGGGGCGGCGGTGCTGACCGGTCCGGCCGCCGACGCCGCGGACACGACGGTGACCTTCACGGTCACGTCGGGCGCGTTGACGATCACGGCCCCCGCCGGTCCGGTGAGCCTGGGCAGCGCCGCGGCGGGCGGCACGGTCAGCGGGCCGATCGGCGCGGTCACGGTGACCGACGCCCGAGGCGGTGTGCCCACCTCGGCCTGGACGGCGCGGGTGTCGTCCACGGCCTTCGCGGGTCCGAGTGACACGGTCCCGGCCTCCGCGGCGACCTACACGCCGGGCCCCGGCACGTTGATCGTCGGCGACGGGATGCTGTCGCCCGGGCCGGGCGGGACCCTGGACGTGCAGCGGGTCGCTATGACCTACACCGGCGGCACGGGCAACAGCCAGGCGACCTGGAATCCCACCATCTCGGTGAACATCCCGCTGTCGGCGGGTCTCGGCACCTACTCGGGCACGGTGACGCACTCTGTTGCCTGACCGGCTCATCGGCTGGGCCGCGGGCGTCCTGCTCGCCGTGCCGGGCACGGCAGGCGCGGCGCTCGCGGCCGTCCCGGGCCCCACCCTCGCGGCCGCCGCGGGCCCCGCCGCCGTGGCAGCCGCGGCGGTCACGGCGGATCGGGGGGACTCCGGGCAGGGGCTGGGCATCCGGCTGGTCGACGCACCTCTCGCCCGCCGCGACGACCCGCGCGCGCTCAAGGGCGTGGTCGACCACCTCGATCCCGGCACCACCATCAAGCGGCGGATCGAGGTGTCCAACACCAGCGGGCACCGGATGCGCGTCTCGCTCTATCCGGCGGCGGCCGATATCCGCGACCACGCGTTCGTCTTCGCGCCCGAACGCACCCCGAACGAGCTGTCGAGCTGGACCACCGTCACGCCCGCGGAGATCGACCTCTCTCCCGGGCAGGCCCGCCGGGCCTGGTTCACCACGCGCGTGCCGTCCGACGCGTGGAAGGGCGAACGGTACGGCGTGATCTGGGCGCAGACCACCGCGGAGCCGGACCGGGTGCACAACGTCGGCCTGGCCAGCCGGGTCGGCATCCGGATGTACCTCGACATCGGCCCGGGCGGCGAGCCGCCGTCCGCGATGAGCGTCGACCGTCTCACCCCGGAACGGGACGCCACCGGCCGCCCGGTCCTGTCCGCGCAGGTGCACAACACCGGCGGCCGGGCCCTGGACCTGTCCGGCTCGCTGTCGCTGTCGGAGGGGCCGGGCGGGCTGCGCGCCGGCCCCTACCCCGCGCAGCTGGGCGTCACGCTGCGTCCGGGCGAGACCGGACGGCTGGCCGTCGTCATGGACGTCCGGCTGCCCGAGGGCCCCTGGAAGGTGGACATGGTCGTGCAGAGCGGCCTCGTCAAACGCGAGGTCTCCGCGACCGTCGTCTTCCCCAAGGCCGGGATCGGCCGGCCCGTCACCCCGTCCGGCACGTCGTGGCTGATCCTCCCCGCGATCGTCGTCGCACTGGGTCTCGTGGGCGCCGGTGCCGTGGCCTGGCGCCGCCGCGGAGAACCCCGAAGGGCATAAATGCACAGACGTACCAACCCCCTCGCCTCCGCGATCGTCCTGGCCGCCGCCCTGCCCGCCGCTGTGCCCGCCGCTGTGCCCGCCGCTGTGCCCGCTCCCTCGGCGTCCGCGGCCGTCGCACCGGCCACCTACGTCCTGGCCAGGGCGGGAGAGCTGACCATCACCGCTCCCGTCGCGGTGTCGCTCGGCAGCGGGCCGCCCGGGAGCCAGCGCACCGTGCAGATGGGCACGGTGACGGTGACCGACCACCGAGATCCCGGCTCCGGCGCGTGGACGGCCACGGTCTCCTCGACCAGCTACACCCGCACCACCGCGCCGGTGGCCACCATCGGCCGCGCCAACATGAGCTACTGGTCCGGACCGGCCACGGCCACGCAAGGCGGCGGGACCTTCATCCCCGGCCAGCCGACCGCCGCGAGCAGGGTCACCCTCGCCGTCCAGCGAACGGCGTTCTCCCACACCGCCGTGGCGGGGATCAACAACGCCAGCTGGATCCCCACCCTGGTGCTGTCGATCCCTTTCTCCGGTGTGACCGCCGGTGTCTACACCGGCGTCATCACCCACTCCGTCGCATGACCGCGGCGAAAAGGCCACTTATGAC
>NZ_VIRM01000078.1 GCF_006874475.1 Microbispora hainanensis | reverse complement strand
GTGATGGGTGAACGGCCCGATCTCCGGGCCGGTCTTCTCCGCTTCGAGCAGCTCTGCGACGGTGTCCCGCAGAAGGCGGCAGAGTCCTGAAGTGACGCGAATGAGGTCGCGAACCGATCGCGGAGGGTCGGGAGCCCAGAGTAGAAATTCTCTGATCAACGCGTCGAACGCGGTCAAGCTCGCATCGGATCCGTTCAGCCGGACGATCTTTCCGGGGACACCGTTCTGATACCGAATCCAGTCAGTGCCGTCGCTGTAAATCAGATTGGGGAGCTCGCGCAGGCGCTCGCATTGCCGGCGCTCCCGCTCGCTCGCGCGCCAAGTGGGAGATTCGGGAACACTACGTCCGGGAGCTTTCAGCTCTACGTAGCCCACTCTGGAGCGCTCCACATCAACGGCATAATCAGGGCGTGATCCGATATCGTGCAGTGGCACCTCGCCGTAAGGAGTGACCCGCAGGCCCATCCGTGTACCGAGCCGCTGAAGGATTACCTCGAGCGGTGCTCGGAGCTGGTCCTCAGGATTGCCACCTCGGCCGAGTTTTCGTGCGACCTGACGGCGGAAATCCGCCACGATATGTGGCAAGGTGTCGCGCTGAGAAGACCTGGCCGTGCTCTCGGGGGATTCTCCCGTCCGCAACGGATTGCGCATCGTCATGTGCTCCCGGGGGGTCAGGGCTCTCTATTCACCATGAACGCCCCTGTTCATCTGTCAACACTCCCGCAAGGGACTTATGTCTTCATGACACGCGGCCCGTAACGGAACGGAACGACTCGGGAGACCGACGGTGAGCGGTCACGGGGTCAGCAGCCGGGGTATTTGCCGTGGTCGAGGCGGCCGCCGGTGAACTGGGTGGTGAAGTCGTCGGCGAGTTCGACGATGGTGTCTTTGCCCTCCAGCCGCGACACCCAGTGCCCGGGAAGGGCCGCGTCGCCGTGCACCGTGCCGAGGAGGTTGCCGCAGAGGGAGCCGGTGGAGTCGCTGTCGCCGGAGTGGTTGACCGCCAGCAGCAGGGCCCGCTCGATGTCGTCGCCGCTCACCAGCGCGCAGTAGACCGCGATGGCGAGCGCCTCTTCGGCCACCCAGCCGCCGCCGAGCGTCTCCACCGCCTCGGGCGTCGGCTGCTCCGCCGTACCGGCCAGGGCGACCGCCGCCTCGATCGCGGCGGTGGTCTCCTCGTGCGCGGGCTGCTCGGCGAGCAGGCCGAGCGTGTCCTGTACGGCCGGAGGCAGCGGCGCGCCCTGGGCCAGGAGGCAGATCAGTGCGCCGAAGGCGCCGGCCGCGAGATAGCCGGTGGGGTGCCCGTGCGTGATCTGGGCGCAGCCGGCCGCGAGCGTGAAGGCGGCCCGCGGGTCGCGGACGGCCAGCCCGAAGGGGGCGGAGCGCATGACGGTGCCGCAGCCCTTCGAGCCGGGGTTGACCGCCCCGGGCATGCCGGGGGCGGCGAGCGAGCCGAGGCCGGCGCGCAGCCCGGACACGCAGGCGTTGCCGGGGGCGCGGCGGGAGTAGAGCCAGGTCTGCTCGCGGAGCCGGCCGGTGCGGACGAGGCCGTCGGCGGGCGGCGGCTGGCGGTGCTCCTGCGTGTCGAGCCAGCGCAGGTAGGCGTGGCGCACGACGTGCACCTCACCGCCGCCGATGCCCTTCTCCCTGACGCGTACGTCGGCGCGGATCAGCCCTTCGACGGTGAACAGCGTCATCTGCGTGTCGTCGGTGATCAGGCCGGTCTTGCCGCTCCAGTCGGGTGCGAGGCCGGTCAGCCCCGCCTCGCCGTGGTCGCGGCGGATGGCGGCGATCGAGTCGAACTCCACGGGCGCGCCGAGGGCGTCGCCGACGGCCCCGCCGAGCAGGCAGCCGCGCACCCGTGCCCCGAACGGAATATCACCCGTTTCGGCATTGCTCACGATGATCCCCTTTCTGCCTCCACTGAACCGTAGCGGTCTTGTGGCGGGGCCCGCCGATCGGATAGAAACGGCTCACCTTGAGTAGGAAAGTTTCCGACCTACTCGGGCCGGGACGCGAGGTGCAGCGTGAGCGGGAACTACCTGGCCGGGCCGCAGGGCCTGCTCTGGTCGATCAACGCCCGCGCGGTGCTCGACGTCATCGACCGTGAGGGGCCGCTGGGCCGGCCGGAGATCACCAGAGCCACCGGCCTGTCCAAGACCACCGTCGCCCAGGCGCTGCGCGAGCTCATCGCCCGCGGGGCCGTCGAGGAGGCGGGCGCCGACACCACGCGCCGCGGGCCCGCCGCGACCCTCTATCGGATCGCCCCCCGCTGCGCGCTCGCGCTCGGCGTCGACATCGGTCACCTGCGCATCCGCGCCGTCCTCGTGGACGCGGTGGGGGAGACGCTCGCCCAGGCGGAGACCCGGGCGCCGCGCCGCAGGGTGGCCGACACGGCGGCGGCGGTCGCTGCGCTCGCCGCCGAGTGCGCCGGACGCGCCGGCACCGAGCCGGGCGCCATCGGCCAGGCCGTCGTCGGCGTCCCCGCGGTCGTGGCGGGCGACGGTCACACCGTCAGGCGGGCCTACGGGCTGCCGCAAGGGGGCCGCGGCCTGGCCGAGGCGATCGGGAGTCACCTGCCCGTGCCCCTGCTGCTGGAGAACGACGTCAACCTCGCCGCCGTCGCCGAGCAGCGGTTCGGCGCGTGCGCCGACGTCGCCGACTTCGTCCTGCTCGGCGTCGGGGCCGGCATCGGCGCCGGGATCGTGCTGGGCGGCCGGCTGCACCGGGGCTTCGCCGGGGGAGCGGGCGAGGTCGCGTTCCTGCCCCACCCCGCGACCGAGCTCGGCACCGAGGTGCTCGGCGCCCGCCGCATCGCGGAGCAGGCCAGGCAGGCCGGCATCGAGGGCAGCCCGTCCCCGCGCGAGATCTTCGACAGCGCCAGGCGCGGCGACGAGAGGGCGCTCGCCGTGGTCGACGCGACCGCCCGCAGGATCGCCCACGTCGCGGCCTCCATCGCCCTCGTGATCGAGCCGGAGCTCTTCGTGCTCGGCGGCGCGTTCGGCGCCAGCGCCGACCTGCTGCTCGGCCGCATCCGCCGCCACCTGGCGAGGGACGCCGCGCCGCTCCCGATCAGGATCATCGCGAGCGGCGTCCACGGGGACGCGGTGCTGCGCGGCGCGTCCTGGCTCGCCCGCCATCGCGCGCGCGAACGCGCGTTCGCCGCCATCGTGGGCGGCCGTGCGACATGACAACAGGGGGACCGCATGACATGACGACCGGAGGGCCGTACGGCACGGACCCCACCGGGTCAGGGAAAGGGAACATCACGTGAACCTCGCGAGACGGCTCGGCGCCGGGCCGGACGACCGGTTGCTGATCGTGAACGCCGACGACTACGGCATGTGCCGGGCGGCCAACACCGGAATCACCTCACTGCTCGCCGCCCGCGCGATCAGCTCGGCGACCGTCATGACGCCGTGCCCGTGGGCCCCCGACGCGGTCCGTACGGCCGTCGCGGGCGGCTACGACGTGGGCGTCCACCTGACGTTCACCAGCGAGTGGGAGGGATACCGCTGGGGGCCGGTGACCCGCGACCGCGCGGTGTCCTCGCTCGTGGACGAGGCCGGCTACTTCCCCGCCGACTCCCGCACCGTGGAGGAGCGGGCCGACCCCGAGGAGGTCGGCGCGGAGATCGACGCGCAGATCCGCAGGGCCGTCGCCCTCGGCCTCGACCCGTCGCACGCCGACAACCACATGGGCAGCCTGTACGGCCTGGAGACCGGCCGTGACTTCCTCGACGTCGTCTTCAAGGCGTGCGCGGAGCACGGCCTGCCGTTCCGGCTGCCCAGGACCCTCGACGGGATGGGCCTTCCGGCGGAGCTGGAGCCGTTCGCGCAGGCGAGGGCCGAGGCCGCGGACGCGGCGGGAGTGGTGATCCTCGACCGGCTGTGGACGCTGCCCTTCGAGCTGGCCGAGGGGGAGACGTACGAGAGCGTCAGAAGCGACATGATCGGGCTGATCCGGGCGCTGCGGCCCGGCGTGACCGAGATCTACATCCACCCGTTCGAGGACGACGGCGAGCTCCGGCAGATCATGCCGCATCACGCCAAACGCGGCATGGAGCTGCGGCTGTTCACCGATCCGGAGGTCCGCCGCGCCATCGAGGAAGAGGGCGTCCGCCTCATCGGCTGGTCGGATCTGCGCACGGCCCAGAGGGCCCGATGAAGCCCCGCCCAGAGGGCCCGATGAAGCGCCATCAGGAGGGACCCGGCTCTGCGGGCCCGGTGGAGCCCGGCCCGGAGAGCGCGGTGACGCATGGTCCAGGGAAGCCCGGCTCTGCAGGCCCGGTGCGTCGCGGGCAGATGCTGGCCTACGGTTCGGGCAACCTGTCGGTCAACCTGCTCAGCCAGGCGTTCGCGACCTTCGCCACCTTCTACTACGTCGACCACCTGGGCGTCGACCCGTCGCTCATCGGTGTCGCCATGGTGATCCACGGCATCGTCAACGCGGTGCTCAACCCGCTCGTGGGGCACCTGTCGGACCGGACCCGCACGCGCTGGGGCAGGCGGGTGCCGTACATTGCGATCGGCATGGTGCCGCTGGCCGCGGCCTTCACCATGATCTGGATCCCGCTCGTGGACGGCGCGACCGCGCGGTTCTGGTACTTCCTGATCGTGGTGCTCGTCTACGACGTGCTGTTCGTCGTCGTGGTGCTGAACTACGTGGCGCTGTTCCCCGAGATGTTCGCCACCATCGCCGAGCGGGCCGCCGCCGCGTCGTGGCGGCAGATGTTCGCCATAGTCGGCATGATCGTCGGCGTCGCCGCGGCGCCCCTGCTGTACGGCGCGATCGGGTGGGCCGCCATGGGCGTGTCCTTCGGCGTGGTGGCGCTGGCCTTCTTCGCGCTGTCGCTGCGCGGCTCGGCCGAGCGGGTGCACGCGGAGCGCGAGCGCTTCGGGTTCCTCGCCGCGCTCCGCTACACGCTCGCCAACCGCGCCTTCGTCACGTACGTCACGGGCAGCTTCCTGTTGCAGCTCACCTTCGCCCTGCTGCAGGCGGGGATCCCGTTCTTCACGAAGTACGCCCTGGGCGAGGCCGACTCCGCCAACAGCGTCATCCTGGGCGCGGTGTTCGTCGTCGCGATCCCGATGGTCTACGTGTGGAGCCGGGTCACGACGCGGATCGGCCCGCGCCGTGCCGTTCTCGTCGCGATCGTCGTGTACGGCGCGGCGCAGGTGCCGTTCCTGCTCGTCGGGAGCCTCGCCCTGACGGCGGTGACCGGGGCCGCGATCGGCGTCGGGATCGCGGGCATGCTGGTGCTCCTGGAGATCCTGCTCGCCGAGGTGATCGACGACGACGAGCGCAGGACGGGCACCCGCCGCGAGGGGATGTACTTCGGCATGAACGGGTTCATCGTCCGCTGGGCGGTGTCCCTCCAGGCGGTGGTCATCACCGTCGTGCTGGCCCGATCGAACTACCACAACGGGGCCGTGGTGCAGCCGCCCTCCGTCGAGACCGGCGTCCGGCTGATGATGGGCGCGGTGCCCCTGGTGGTGCTGGCGCTGGCCTTCGGCTGCTTCCTCCTCTATCCGCTGCGCTCGGGCGTCCGCCCGCGCGACGAGAGCGCCCCGGTGGCGCACTGACCCCGCGGCCGCAGCATGGGATATCCGTTGACATTCCGCCGCCGAAACCCACGCACTCCGCCACACCCCGGGAGCTCCTCGATGACAGACCCTCGAATGCGCGCCTTCCGCGACCGTGTCGGCGGACTGGCGTACGGCGGGGACTACAACCCCGAGCAGTGGGACCCCGGCGTGTGGCGGGAGGACGTCCGCCTCATGCGCGAGGCGGGGGTCGACCTCGTGTCGCTCGGCGTCTTCGCCTGGGCCTCGCTCGAACCCGAGCCGGGCAGATACGAGTTCGGCTGGCTTGACGAGGTCATGGACCTGCTCCACGAGAACGGCATCGCGGTCAACCTGGCCACCCCCACCGCCGCGCCGCCCGCCTGGCTGTCCCAGCGGCATCCCGAGGTCCTCCCGGTCATGGCCGACGGCGAGCGGTTCGGCTTCGGCAACCGCCTGCACTACGACCCCTCGTCGCCGGTCTACCGGGAGTACGCGGCGAACATCACCACCCGGCTGGCCGAGCGCTACTCCTTCCATCCGGCCCTGGCGATGTGGCACATCAGCAACGAATACGGCCCCACGGCGTACAACGCGGCGGCCTCGGCCGGGTTCCGCCGCTGGCTCCAGCGCAGGTACGGCGACCTGGCGACGCTCAACGAGGCGTGGACCACGCGCTTCTGGGGGCAGGTCTACACCGACTGGGACCAGGTCGAGGTGCCGGGAGTCCCGCGCACCTGGATGAACCCCAGCCGCATCCTGGACTTCAAGCGCTTCACCTCCGACGCCCTGCTGGAGTGTTTCGTCGCCGAGCGCGACATCGTCCGCTCCTTCCGCGACGACATCCCGGTCGTCACCAACTTCATGCGCTTCTACCGGCACGCCGACTACTGGCGCTGGGCCCCCGAGGAGGACGCGGCGGCCCTGGACATCTACCCCGACCCCGCCGACCCGGACGCGCACGTGTCGGCGGCCTTCCAGTTCGACCTGTTCCGGTCGCTCAAGGGCGGGCGGCCGTGGCTGCTGATGGAGCAGGCGGCGAGCGCGGTCAGCCAGTGGAGGCTCAACGTGGTCAAGGAGCCCGGCCGGATGCGGCTCGGCTCGCTCCAGGCGGTCTCGCGCGGGGCCGACTCGGTGATGTTCTTCCAGTGGCGGGCCGGTCGGGGCGGGCACGAGCGCTTCCACTCCGCGATGCTGCCGCACTCCGGCCCGGACTCGCGCACCTTCCGCGAGGTCACCGCCCTCGGCCGGGAGGTCGGGCGGCTCGCGCCCGTGGCGGGGACGACCACGCGGGCCGAGGTCGCCGTGCTGTTCGACTGGAACGGCTGGTGGGGGCTGGAGGAGGTGTGGGGCCTGCCCCGCAACGACTTCAGCTACGTGGACACCGTCATGCGGCACTACCGGCCGCTGTGGGAGCACCACTACGCGGTCGACGTCGTGTCGACCCGGAGCGACCTGTCGTCCTACAAGGTGCTTGTCGTGCCCAACGCCTACCTGATGGACGACGAGGGCGTCGCCGCCGTCACCGAGTTCGCCCGCGGCGGCGGCACGGTCGTCATGTCGTTCTTCTCGGGCGTGGTGGACGCGTGCAACCGCGTGCGCCCGGACGGCTACCCGGGCGCGTTCCGCCGCCTCATCGGCGCGAAGATCGACGAATACTGGCCGGCGCGTCCCGGCGAGCGGTTCACCGTCGACTTCGCCGACGGACGTACGGCGACGGCGGACTGGTGGCGCGAGGACATCCACCTGGAGGGCGGCACGGCACTGGCGACGTACGCGGACGGGCTGCTCAAGGGACGCGCCGCGGTCGTCGCCAACGACTTCGGCGCCGGCCGGGTCGTCTACTTCGCCACCCTCCTGGAACAGGACGCCTTCGACCGGGTGCTGCTCGGCGAGCTGAGGGCGGCGGGCGTGGAGAACCGCTTCGACGGCCTCCCCGCCCACCTGGAGTGCGCGGTCCGCGAGGACGACCGGCACGAATACCTCTTCCTGCTCAACCACGACGCGCAGGCGTCCGTCGCCGTCCCGGTGGACGGCCACGGCACCGACCTGCTCACCGGCCTCCCGGCGTCGGGGGAGGTCACCGTGCCTCCCCTCGGGGCGGTGGTCATGCGCCGGGCGCGGCGGGTCTGACCCCGGCCCGGCCCCCCGGCGGCGCGGTGCTCTCGCGGACCACGAGCTCGTTCGCGAGGTCGATCCGGCTCGTGGCCGGCTCCACGCCGCGGGCCAGGTCGAGCAGCATCTGGGTCGCGACCGTCGCCATGTCGCACAGCGGCTGGCCCACCGTGGTCAGGGCGGGCTCGACCCAGCCGGCGACGGGCACGTTGTCGTAGCCGACCACCGACAGGTCCCCGGGGACGTCGAGGCCGAGCCGCCGGGCCGCGCGCAGGACGCCGAGCGCCTGCAGGTCCGACCCGGCGAAGATCGCGGTCGGCCGGTCCGGGCGCGACAGCAGGTCCATCGCGTGCTCATATCCGGCGTCGACGTAGAAGTTGCCATACCTGACGAGGTCGGGGTCGATGATGAGCCCCGCCTCGTCGTGGGCGACCCGGAAACCGGCGACCCGCGCCCTGCTGCACATCACGTCCTTCGGGCCGGAGACGACCGCGACGCGGCGGTGGCCCAGCTCCAGGAGATGACGGGTGGCGAGCAGGCCGCCGTCCCAGTTGTTCGAGCCGACCACGGGCACGGACTCGGCGATCTCGCCGTCGGTGTCGACGACGACGAACGGCACCTGCGCCCGCCGCAGCTTCCGCTGCTGCGACTGGGACGGCCTGGACATCACGAACAGCACGCCGAGAGGCCGATGGTCGAGCACACCGTCCAGCCACTCCTCCGGTGGCAGATGCGCCCCGTCGAGCTGGGACAGGACGACCTCGATCCGCGCGGCGGCGGCGACGGCGTCGACGCCTCGGATGATCTCCATCGACCACATGGAGTTCAACTCGTGGAAGACGAGGTCGATCTGCCCCTTGAGCGTGCGCCGCTTCGAACGGCGGCGGTACCGGTGCCGCGCGAGGCCGGCCTCGACGCGTTCGCGGGTGTCGGGCGCGACGTCGGGCCGGCCGTTGAGGACCTTGGAGACCGTGGTCACCGAGACGCCGAGCTCTTCGGCGATGGACGCGATCGTTGCGGGGCGCGGATCGCGGGCGGGGGAGGCGCTGGTCATCTGTCCGCTCGTCGTTTCTCCGAAAGTTTCGCGAAACTCTACCACCGGAAGGCGTCGGGATACACCGAGATCCAGGCGATATAGGGGTCGGTATGGGGTGAATCTCGCTGATTGACTGCCCTCTTGACGCACCCATGCCCGGGTCCTATATTTCCGCAATATTAATGGCAACTTTCGAAACTTTCGGTTCGCGCTGCCATGCCGCTTTTCGGGGCGGGGTGCGCGAAGCCGCCCCTATCGGCGGCCGCACGCGCCGCCGTGGATCCGTTCCGATGGCATCGGAGGCACGGGATGAGTACCACCAGGGCGATCGACGCGTCGCCGGACACCGGGGATCCCCGGCGGGCGAGGCCCGATCCCGCCCGTGCGCAGCGCCCCCCGCGCCGCACCTGGCGCCAGGCGCTACGCCGTGATTGGCAGCTCTACTCGCTGGCGATCCTTCCGCTGCTGTTCTTCGTGATCTTCCGTTATCTGCCGATGATCGGGAACGTCATCGCCTTCAGGAAGTTCCAGCCCGGCGGCAGCGTGCTCGGCGAGGAATGGGTCGGCCTGCGTTACGTGAAGATGTTCCTGAACGACCCGTCGTTCTGGCAGGTGTTCACCAACACCGTGGTCATCGGCGCGCTGACCCTGCTGTTCTGCTTCCCCACGCCGATCGTGCTCGCCCTGCTGATCAACGAGCTGCGCGGCCGGAAGGTGAAGCGCTTCGTCCAGTCGGTGTCCTACCTGCCGCACTTCCTGTCGATGGTGATCGTGGCCGGGCTGGTCATGGAGATGCTGTCGGTGGACGGCCCGGTCAACCAGCTCCTGCGTGCGGCCGGCAACGAGCCCATCGCTTTCCTCCAGGAGGCGGGGTGGTTCCGGACGATCTACGTCTCCTCGGAGATGTGGCAGACGGTCGGCTGGGGGACGATCATCTACCTCGCCGCGCTCACGACCATCGACGAGCAGCTGTACGAGGCCGCCAGGATCGACGGCGCGAGCCGCTGGCGGCAGGTCTGGCACGTGACCCTCCCCGGCATCCGGCCGACCGCGGTCACTCTGCTGATCCTCAACGTCGGCACGTTCATGGCCGTCGGTTTCGAGAAGATCCTGCTGCTCTACAACCCGCTGACGTATCCCACCGCAGACGTGATCTCCACGTACCTCTACCGGATGGGCATCGTCTCCAACAGCTTCAGCTACGCCGCGGCGATCGGCCTGTTCGAGGCCGTGATCGGGCTGGCCCTGGTCATGTCGGCGAACCTGATCTCCCGGCGCACGGTGGGGACGAGCCTGTGGTGACCGTCGACAGGACCCGCGGCCACCGGGTGTTCCGGGTCGTCAACACGATCGTCCTGACCGTCGTCGTGCTCGTGACCCTGTATCCGTTCGTCAACATCGTCGCCCGGTCGCTCAGCGACGAGTTCGCCATCCGCGCCGGCAAGGTCAACCTCGTTCCCGTCGGGTTCACCTTCCGTACGTACGAGTACGTGGCCTCCGACCCGACGTTCTGGACCAACTACCGCAACACGGTGGTCTACACGGTCGTCGCCACGGCCATCGCGATGGTGATGACCACGTGCTACGCGTACGTGCTGTCGAAGAAGCACCTGAAGGGCCGCACGGTCCTCATCGGGATCGCGGTCTTCACGATGTTCTTCACCGGCGGGCTCATCCCCAACTACATCCTCATCTCCAGCCTCGGGCTGAAGGACAGCATCTGGGCCATCGTGCTGCCGAACGCGATCAGCGTCTTCAACCTCCTGGTGATGAAGGCCTTCTTCGAAGGCCTGCCGGTCGAGCTGGAGGAGGCCGCCGCGATCGACGGCATGAGCACCTACGGCATCCTGTTCCGGATCGTGCTGCCGCTGTCGAAGGCGGTCCTCGCGACGATGGTGCTGTTCTACGCGGTGTCGTTCTGGAACTCGTGGTTCGCGGCCTTCCTCTACATGAGCCAGAACGACCTGTTCCCGGTGACCGTCTACCTGCGCAACCTCATCGCCGGCGCCACCACGGGCACGTCCGTCGGCGCCGACGCCACCGACATGACCGTGGCCACCAACATCAAGTCCGTGACGATGGTGCTCACGGTCATCCCGATCCTGGTGGTCTACCCGTTCGTCCAGCGGTACTTCGTCAAGGGCGTCATGCTCGGCGCGGTGAAGGGATAACACGCCGGACCTCTCATTCCGCATCAACTCAGCCCGTTTCCCCAGCTCATTTCACCAGGGAGAGGACCCCCCTTTCATGCACGAGATCAACCGGCGTCAGGCGATGGTCGCCGTGGGAGCCTTCCTCGCTCTCGCCGCCTGCAGCACCGACGGCGACTCCGGCGGCGACTCAGGCGGCGCCAAGCAGAGCGGTGACGGCTTCGCGGCGAACCGGGACGGCGCGATGGCCGACTACGGCGTCGGCAAGACGTTCAAGGCCGCTGCTCCGCTCACGTTCAGCATCCTCTACAACAACCACCCGTTCTATCCGATCAAGAACGACTGGCTGTTCTGGTCGGAGCTGACCAAGCGCACCAACGTGACGCTGGAGCCGAACGTGGTGCCGCTGAGCGACTACGAGAACAAGCGCAGCCTGATGATCGGCGCGGGCGACGCTCCCTTGATCATCCCGAAGACCTACCCCGGCCAGGAGACCCCCTTCGTCGCCTCGGGCAGCGTCCTGCCGGTCAGCGACTATCTCGACCTGATGCCGAACTTCAAGGAGAAGATCGCCAAGTGGAACCTGCAGGCCGACCTTGACACGCTCCGGCAGGCGGACGGCCGCTTCTATCTGCTCCCCGGTCTCCACGAGGACTACTGGACGGACTACACGCTCGTGGTGCGCAGCGACATCCTCGACAAGCTCGGGCTGGAGATCCCGCAGACCTGGGACGACGTGCACAACATGCTGAAGGCGATGAAGGCGGAGTATCCCGACTCCTATCCCTACTCGGACCGATGGGGCATCCCCACGCCGGGCGGCGCCATGCTGAACCAGGTCTTCGGCCTGGGCAGCGGCGTACGCGGCGGCTGGGGCTTCACGACCGGCATCACGTGGGACACCAATGCGCAGAAGTTCGCCTTCACCGGCGCCATGGACCAGTACAAGCAGATGCTGCAGTTCCTCCACACGCTGGTGGAGGAGAAGCTGCTCGACCCGGAGAGCTTCACGCAGCAGGACGACCAGGCGATCCAGAAGCTGGCGTCCGGCAAGTCGTTCGTGATCAGCGGCAACGCCCAGACGCTGGTGAACGAGTATCGCCCGCCCCTGAAGAAGGCCAACCCGAAGGCGAAGCTCATCAAGATCCCGGTGCCCATCGGACCACAGGGGCCGGTCAAGGCCGACGCCAACGACAGCCGGTTGGAGAACGGCATCATGATCTCCAAGAAGGCGCGGGACAGCAAGAACTTCGTCGCGATGATGCAGTTCATCGACTGGCTCTGGTACTCCGACGAGGGCCAGCTGTTCGCCAAGTGGGGCATCGAGGGGACCACCTACACCAAGGACGCGTCCGGCAAGTACCAGCTGGCGAAGGACGTCGACTTCGTCGGCCTCAACCCTGGCGCGCCCAAGCACCTGCAGAAGGACTTCGGCTTCTCCAACGGGGTGTTCGCCTACGGCGGCAGCACCGAACTGCTCCAGTCGACCTTCTCCGAGGAGGAGATCGAATGGCAGAAGACGATGAACGCCAGGCAGGCGCTGCCGCCGCACCCGCCGAGCCCGCTCAACGACGAGGAGCGCGAGCAGGCCGCGCTGTGGCAGACCCCGCTGAAGGACCACGCCAACCAGAACACGCTCGAGTTCATCCTCGGCAAGCGGAGCTTCGACGAGTGGGACGCCTACGTCAAGGAACTCGAGGCGAAGAACATGACGTCCTACGTCAACCTCGTCAACAGCGCCTACGAGCGCTACAAGAAGGAGCACGGCTGACCGGCCCGTGCCGGCCGTGCCCGACCCACGGCCGGCACGTGGTTCCCGGAACGGCGAGCGAAGGACGATGATGCGCGACCCTGCCCCCGATGCCCTCGATGTCCACGAGGTCCCGAGCCGGCTGCCGGACGCCTGGCGGTTCTGCGTCGGCACCGGCCGCTTCGACCTGGCGCTGCGCCGGGACTACCAGGAGTCGCTGGCGCTGGTGCAGCGGGAGATCGGCTTCCGGCACATCCGGGGGCACGGGTTGCTGAGCGACGGGATGGGCGTCCACCGGCCGTACGAGTACGGCGGCCGGCGGCACGTGCGGCACGTGTTCACCTACGTCGACCAGGTGATCGACGCCTACCTCGACCTCGGCATCGCGCCGTTCCTCGAACTGGGCTTCATGCCCTCCGGGCTCGCGTCCGGTGAGCAGACCGTGTTCTGGTGGCGGGGCAACATCACCCCGCCCCGCGACCGGCACGAGTGGGCCGCGCTGGTGCGGGCCACGGTGACGCACCTGATCGACCGCTACGGGCTCGACCAGGTGCGCACCTGGCCGATCGAGGTGTGGAACGAGCCCAACCTCAAGGAGTTCTGGCTCGACGCCGACGAGGCGGCCTACCAGCGGCTCTACGAGGTGACCGTCAACACCGTCAAGGACGTGGACGCCTCGCTCCAGGTGGGCGGGCCGGCCATCTCGCCCGGCTCCGACGACTGGCTGGTGCGCTTCGCCGACTTCGTCGTCGAACGGTCGCTGCCGATCGACTTCGTCAGCAGGCACGCCTACACCTCCGGCCCGGCCCGGCACGTGCCGTTCGGCGTGCACCAGACGCTGGCCCCGCCGTCGCGGCTGCTGGAGCAGTTCGCCACGCCCCGGCGGCAGCTCCAGGGCGGCCCGCTGGCGGACCTGCCCGTGCACATCACCGAGTTCAACTCCTCCTACCGGCCCGACAACCCGATCCACGACACGGCCTTCAACGCCGCGTACCTCGCGCCGGTGCTGGCCGCCGGGGGAGACCTGGTGAACTCCTTCTCCTACTGGACCTTCAGCGACGTCTTCGAGGAGGTGGGCGTGCCGACGTCGCTGTTCCACGGCGGCTTCGGCCTGCTGACCCACCGCCAGATCAAGAAGCCGACCTATCACCTGTACGCCTTCATGGCCCGCATGGGCGAGGAGATGCTGGCGCGCGGGCCGGACCACCTGGTCACCCGCGACGACAGCGGCCGGGTCGCCGTGCTGGCCTGGGCGCCGGTGGACGTCACCGGGGGCCCGCCCGTGGACGGCCACAGGGTGCGGCTGTCGGTCCCGATCGGCTCCAGGTCCGGCTCCATGTCCGGCTCCAGGTCCGGCCGGGCCTTCCTGCTGCGGTCGTCGGTGAGCGAGGAGAAGGGCAACGCCTGGAGGGCGTGGTGCGAGATGGGCCGCCCGGCCTCGCCGCGGCCCCGGCAGCTCGACGCGCTGAGGGAGGCGGCCGAGCCGGTCCGCTCCCATCGCGGCGTGCCGATCGAGGACGGGCGCGTCCACCTGGACGTCACCCTCGACCGCCACGAGGTCACCCTGCTGGAGATCACGCCCGTGGCCGACGAGACCCCGCCATGGGCGGCGGGGCAGGACGACCGCCGCCTGCTCGGCCTGGACGACCCGGGAGACCTCCGATGACCGAGACGACGATCCGGCGGTTCGGCCAGGGACCGCTCTCGCGCGTCTCCGCGCTGGTCTACACGCTGCTCGTGGTCGAGCTCCTGGTCGTGGCCACCACCCTGCCCGGCCTGGCAGGGCTCGTCCTGCTCGACCGCGACGCCGCCAACGTCCCGCTGGCCGCCGTCTGCGCGCTCCCGGCCGGCCCGGCGCTGTCGGCCGCGCTGTACGCGCTGTACGCGCTGCACCGGCGGAGGCCGGACCTGACCGATCTCCACCCGGCGTCCGCGTTCTGGCGCGGCTACCGGATGAACGCCGGCGGCGTGCTGAAGCTCTACGTTCCGTGGCTGGCGGGGCTGACCGTCCTCGCGACGACGTTCGCCAACTTCGGCGCGGCGGGCGTGCCGGGCTGGTGGGCGGTCCTGCTCGTCGTCGTCGCGCTCGCGACGGCCCTGTGGGGCGCGAACGCGCTCGTGATCACATCGCTGTTCGCGTTCCGCGCCAGGGACGTCGCCCGCCTGGCCGTCTACTTCCTGTTCTCCGCGCCCCGCGTCGCGCTCGGCAACGCCTGCCTCGTCGTCGTCGCGGGCGGCGTCACGCTGGTCGCCACCGAGGCCGCGCTGACGCTGCTCGGCTCGGTGTTCGCGGCGGCGCTGCTGCTGAACGGCCGGCCGCTGATCGCCGAGGTCACGGAGAAGTTCACCGTTCAAGGCGCGACCGCGCAGGGCGATTCCCCGGAGGGGCGTCGTGACGACTCCTGATTCCGTCCATCCCGCGTGGCTGCCGCCGGAGGCGTTCCGGGCGATCGGCTCGCGCCGCACGCTCGTGCTCGGCGACGGGCTCCTCGCCGGGACCGTGCACGACGAGGTGGCGCAGGCCTGCGCCCGGTATGGCGGAAGCGTCCGCCGGGCCGGCGACGGGCCGTACGACCTCCTGCTCGCGCTCACGACCGCCGAGGCCCTGCCGGGCGGTGCGGGCGAGGTCCGCCCCGATTCCGCGATCGGCGACGAGGGGTATGTGCTCGCTCGCAGGGACGGCGTCACCGTGGTGCTCGCCGACGAGCCCGCCGGGCTGCTCTACGGCCTGTTCCACGTCGTGCGGCTCGGTGAGCGGGCGTTCGCGGGGGAGCGGCCGGCCGAGCACCACCGGCCGGCGATCCGGCGGCGCATGCTCGACCACTGGGACAACGTCGACGTGCACCCGGTGATGGGCCAGGTCGAACGCGGCTACGCGGGCGGGTCCGTCTTCTGGCGCGACGGCGCTCCGCGCGGCGACCTGGCCCGGGTGCGGACCTACGCCCGGCTGCTGGCCGCGTGCGGCATCAACGCGATCTCCGTGAACAACGTGAACGTCCACGCCACCGAGGCCCACCTGCTGACCGACCGGCTCGGCGACGTCGCCGCGCTCGCGGACGTGCTCCGGCCATACGGGATCAGGGTGCACCTGTCGGTGAGCTTCGCCTCGCCCGTCGTCGTCGGGGGGCTGCCGTCCTCCGACCCGCTGGACGAGGACGTGCGCAAGTGGTGGGCGGACGTCACCGATCGGGTCTACGAGACGATCCCCGACTTCGGCGGATATGTGGTGAAGGCCGACTCGGAGGGGCAGCCCGGCCCGTTCGCGTACGGACGCGACCACGCCGACGGCGCGAACCTGCTGGCCGAGGCGCTGGCGCCGTACGGCGGAGTCGTGCACTGGCGGGCCTTCGTCTACAACCACCGGCAGGACTGGCGCGACCGCTCCACCGACCGGGCCCGCGCCGCCTACGACCACTTCGCGCCGCTCGACGGGCGGTTCCGCGACAACGTGATTTTGCAGGTGAAGCATGGCCCGATCGACTTCCAGACGCGCGAACCGGTGTCTCCGGTCATCGCGGCCATGCCCGCCACCCGCGTGGCCGTGGAACTCCAGGTGACACAGGAGTACACCGGCCAGCAGCGGCACGTCTGCTATCTCGCCCCGATGTGGCGCGAGGTGCTCGGCTTCCGCCCCTGGGGTCCCGGCGGGGCCGACGTGGCCGGCCTCGTCGGCGGCGGCGACCTGGTGGGGGTCTCCAACGTCGGCGACGACCCCTACTGGACCGGCCACCCGCTCGCCCAGGCCAACCTGTACGCCTTCGGACGCCTGGCCTGGGAGCCGCGCCTGGACCCGGCGGCGATCCTCGACGAGTGGATCGACCTCACCTTCGTGCCGGCGGCGACGGGGGACACCGAGCGGCTGAGGCGCACGCTGCACGAGATCATGGACGACTCCTGGCGCACCTACGAGCGGTACACCGCCCCGCTGGGCGTCGGGTTCATGGTCCGCCCCGGTCATCACTACGGACCCGACGTGGACGGATACGAGTACACGCCGTGGGGCACCTACCACTTCGCCGACCGCGACGGCGTCGGCGTCGACCGCACCCGCGCCACCGGCACGGGCTTCACCGGCCAGTATCCGCCGCCGTGGTCGGAGGTCTACGAGTCGCTCGCCGACTGTCCCGACGAGCTGCTGCTGTTCTTCCACCACGTCCCGTACGGGCACATGCTGCACAGCGGGTCGACCGTCATCCAGCACATCTACGACACCCATTTCGCGGGCGCCGAGCAGGCGGCAGAGGCCGGACGGCGATGGGAGGAGGCCGCGGGGCTGTTCGACCCGGCCCTGCACGCCCGGGTGAAGGACCTTCTCGACGAGCAGGTCCGGTGCGCGGAGGAGTGGCGCGACCAGATCAACGCCTACTTCTTCCGCAAGTCGGGCGTCCCCGACGCGCACGGGCGGCGCATCCCATGACGGCGCCTGTTTCGCACGGACACCGGGCTGTTTCGGACGGACACTGGGTGCCCACCTGGACGGCGATGCCGCAGCTGACCGAGCCCGGCAACATGCCCCCTCCACCGTTCACGTGCGACGACCGCGTGCTTGCGGACGCCACGCTGCGGCAGACCGTGCGGGCCTCGGTGGGCGGGCGGCGGATCCGGTTGCGGGTGTCGAACGCCTTCGGCGGCTCGGCGCTGCCCCTCACGAAGGTCACCGTGGCGGTGCCGGCCGGGGGACGGGCCGGGGTGAGCGCGGTCGAGGCGGGGACGGTGCGGCCGGTGACCTTCCACGGGCGCGCGTCGGTGACGATCCCCGCCGGGGCGCAGGCGGTCTCCGACCCGATGGAGGCCGAGGTGCCGCCCCGGTCGAACCTCGCCGTGACGGTCTATCTGGCCGAGGGCCAGCGCTCGGCGCACATCACCTCGCATCCGGGTTCGCGGACCACCTCCCACCTGCTGGCCGGCGACCACGCCGACGCCGCCGGCCTGCCCGGCGCGACCGCGGTGGACCACTGGTACTTCCTCGGCGGCGTGGAGGTGTGGGCCGAGCCCTCGGTCGCCGCGGTGGCGGTGGTGGGCGACTCCCTTTCCGACGGCCGGGGCTCGACCACCAACGGCAACGACCGCTGGCCCGACCGGCTGCTCGACCGCCTGCAGACCCGGCACGGCATGGACGGCGTCGCGGTGCTCAACCAGGCGGCCGGCGGCAACCGGGTGCTCAACGACGGCCTGGGCCCCAACGCGCTGGCCCGGCTGGACCGCGACGTGCTCGCCCAGAGCGGCGTGGCGTGGCTGGTCCTGTTCGAGGGGGTCAACGACATCGGCACCGCCGAGGCGAGCCCGGCCGCGCAGAAGCAGGTGGCCGACGACCTCGTCTTCGCCTACGACCAGATCGTCACGCGGGCGCACGCTCGGGGCATCCGCGTCTATGGCGCGACGCTGACGCCGTTCGGCGGCAACGACGCCTACGACGACGAGCAGGGCCGGCGGGAGAGGACCCGGCAGGCGGTCAACGAGTGGATCCGCACCGGCGGCCGGTTCGACGCGGTGATCGACTTCGACCGCGCCGCCCGCGACCCGGCCGACACCCGCCGCCTGCTCGCGGCGTACGACGTGGGCGACCACCTGCACCTGAACCCGGCGGGATATCAGGCCCTCGCCGACGCCGTGCCCGCCCACCTGTTCCGGCGGGAGCCGCTGCCTCCGGGCTTCGGATTCGCCTGACGGGCGGCGGCGAGTGTTCCAGCCCGTTGATCCTGATCACGCTCGTGAACGGCCTGCCGCCGGTGACGGCTGGTCCGGGAGCCCATGCAGCCGAAAACTATGGTGGTCCTATGATCGTTGATCCCCACATCGTCGTCACGTTCTGCCTGGCAGCCCTTGTCATCTCCATCGTGCCCGGCCCCGACATGCTGTTCATCGCCGCCACCGGCCTGGCGTCGGGGCCCAGGGCGGGCGTGCTCGCGGCGCTCGGCATGTCCACGGGACTGGCCGTGCACACGACGCTGGCGGCGCTGGGTCTGGGGGCGCTGCTGAGCGCCTTTCCCACGGTCTTCGACGTCATCCGCGTCGCCGGAGCCGCATACCTGGTCTACCTGGCCGTCACGTCGTTCCTCGCCGCCCGCCGTGACCAGGACGTCCCCGGGGAGGAGCCCCGGGCGCCGCTGGGACGCGTGTACGGCAAGGCCGTGCTGACGAACCTGGCCAACCCCAAGGTGATCGCCTTCTACCTGGCGTTCTTCCCGCAGTTCGTCGACCCGGCCCGGGGCAGCGTGACCGCGCAGTTCTTCTTCCTCGGCGCGTTGTTCATCGTCGTGGGCCTGTCGGTGGACGCCTCCGCCGGATTGCTGGCCGGCCGTCTGGGCGACCTCGTCCGCGCGCGCCCCGCCGTACAGAGGTGGCTCCACCGGATCTCCGGCACCGTCTTCGCCGCGCTGGCGGTGCGCCTGGCCACGGACGGCCGATAGCCCGCACGCACAGCACCGGCGCCGCACGCCGGCCGTGCTGGTGCCCTCGCTAGAGTGGCGTCCGGCCGTGGTTCCCCGAAGACCGATGTCACCGACCACCGATGGATGAACGAGCGCCATGAGAATCGTCGAGGACGACCTGTCCGGCCCGCAGATCGCCGAGTTCCTGCGGGAACACGTGCGGGAGATGCGGTCCATCACGCCGCTGGAGAGCAAGCACGCCCTCGATCTCGACGGCCTGCGCACGCCCGACGTCACGTTCTGGTCGGTGATGGACGGCGACACCATCGTGGGCTGCGGCGCCATCAAGCGGCTCGACCCGGCGCACGCCGAGCTGAAGTCGATGCGCACGTCGGCGGCGCGCAAGCGCAGCGGGATCGCGTCCCTGCTGCTGGAGCACATCATCGCCGAGGCCCGGCGGATGGGCTTCACCCGGCTGAGCCTGGAGACCGGCTCGGCCGGCTTCTTCCTGCCCGCACGACGGCTGTACGAGAAGTTCGGGTTCGGCTACTGCGAGCCCTTCGCCGGCTATCGGCCCGACCCGCACAGCGTGTTCATGACCAGGCGGCTCTGACGACGTCGTCAGTACGCGTCGGGGCGCAGGGCCCGGGCGCACACGGTGAGGCCGTCTCTGAGGATTTCCCGCGTGGTGTCGTCGACCTTGTCCAGCATGACCGCTTCGATGTCGTCGAGCGAGCTGTCGCAGCGCCGCAGCACGGCCGCCCCCTCGGGAGTGAGGCGGGCGCACAGCGTGCGGCCGCCGTTCGGGTGGGGATCGCGGCGGATCAGGCCGCGGCGTTCCAGGTCGCGGATGACGAGGTTCATCGCCTGCGGTGTGACGAAGGCGATGCGGGCCAGCTCCGCCGACGACACCCCCTCGCGCGTGCGCAGCTCGCTGAGCGCCATGTATTCGGTCGTGGTGACGCCGTGCCTGGCGAGCGCGTCGTCCAGGCGGGCGCGGATGCGGCGCTCCAGGCGGAACACCAGGTAGCTCAGGCGGGCCGCGGGTGCGGCGGGCCGGGCGGTGGGGCGGGTGCGGCGGGCGGTCACCGGACGACCATACCGCGCGATCTTCAGAATGTAAGTTTCGCGCTGTAGTATCAAGTGACTTGATAGCAAGTACCTTGATATGCAGTGGAAACGCCTATTCGATCCCGAGGCCCTCGTGGCCGTCTCTTGACCGCGGGCCGACATCGCTTCTATACCGGCTGACGTCACGACTTCCGAGTGAACGGCGATTCCGGAACGTGCGCGGAAATGCGCATGGAAAAGAGGGAACCGCCGCTGATCGAAAAGGAGGAGCGGATGAAGCGATTAATCGCGGTGTTCGCCGGCGCCGTCGCCGCGGTGCTGTGCGCCGCCGCGGCCCTGGTGTCGGTGGTGGTGTCCGCGCACCCCGCCGCCGCGGCCACGCTGACCGAGGTGACCGGCTTCGGCGCCAACCCCGGCAACCTGCGCATGCACCTGTACGTCCCGAACAACGTCCAGCAGAACCCGCCGATCGTGCTGGCCATGCACACGTGCGGGGGTTCGGGGCCTGGCTTCTACTCGTCCACCGAGTTCGCCTCGCTGGCCGACCGGTACGGCTTCATCGTCATCTACCCGTCGGCCTCGAAGAAGATGAACTGCTTCGACAACTGGTCCGAGGCGTCCAAGGTGCGCGGCGGCCAGACCGACCCGGTGTCGCTCATGTCGATGATCACCTACGTCGAGCAGCAGTATCACGGCGACCCGAACCGGGTGTTCGCGACCGGCGCCTCATCGGGCGCGATGATGACCAACGCCATGCTCGCCCTGTATCCCGAGGTGTTCAAGGCGGGCGCGGCCTTCATGGGCGTTCCGTTCACGTGCTTCCCCAACGAGGCGGCCTACAGCCCGGGGGGCAACTCCGCTCCGTGCGTGGGCAAGACCGCGCAGCAGTGGGGCGACGTGGTCCGCAACGCGAACCCGGGCTATCGGGGCCCGTGGCCGCGCATGCAGCTGTGGCACGGCACCAGCGACAACGTCGTGGCCTACGCCGAGCTGGACGAGGAGATCAAGCAGTGGACGAACGTCCACGGCCTGAGCCAGACGCCGACCACCACGGACACACCGCAGTCCGGGTGGAACCGCCGCCGCTACGCCGACTCCTCGGGGACCGTGCAGGTCGAGGCGTACACCATCCAGGGCGCGGGCCACAGCCTCCCCATGGGCGGCATGGCGGCCGTCGCCATCCAGTTCTTCGGTCTCACCGGTAGCCCGAGCCCGAGCCCGAGCCCCAGCCCCAGCCCGAGCCCGAGCCCCAGCCCGAGTCCGAGCGTCAGCCCGTCCGCGAGCCCGAGCGCCAGTCCGTCTGCCAGCCCGAGCGCCAGTCCGTCCCCGAGCCCGTCGAATCCGCAGCAGGGCGCGTCCTGCCGGATCACGTACCGGCCCAACTCCTGGAACGAGGGCTTCACGGCGGACGTCACGATCACGAACACCGGCACCGCCCCCGTCAACGGCTGGACCGTCACCTGGACCTGGCCGGGCAACCAGCGGATCACCAACGCGTGGAACGCCACCGTGACCCAGTCCGGCGCCCAGGTCACCGCGCGCAACGTCTCCTACAACCCCGCCATCCCGGCCGGAGGCAGCACGAACTTCGGCTTCCAGGGCACCTACAGCGGCACCAACACCGCACCGGCCGCCTTCGCCCTCAACGGCGCGGCCTGCACGATCGCCTGACCGGCCCCGGCCGCGCCGCGACGAGCCATCAGGGGGCGGCGCGGCCGGGCGTCAGACGGCCGTAGGGCAGATACGTCAGACGGCCCGGATGTCAGACGGGCAGCGTGTCCAGGAGCGTGGCGGCCAGCCCGGCGGCCGGCGGCTCGTACCGCTGGGCGAGCGTCTGGAAGGTCCGCTCGGCCTGGATCGCCGGCCAGTCCCGGGGCAGGTGCTCGGCGGGCAGGTGCGGATCCTGGCGGACGAGCTGCAGCCAGTCGGTGTGCAGCAGCAGCTGCCGCGCGAGGTCGTCGGGCGCGCCGGGGAACGGCCGGGGGACGTCCCACTGGGCGAGGAACGCCCGGTAGCGCGCGGCGATCTGCTCGATGTCGAACGCCTTCCCGACGAGGTCGGCCGCTTCGGTCGGCTTGAACGCCTTGGCGGTCAGCACGGTGACGTGGTCGCCCAGATCGAGGGACGCGAGCACGTCGGTGACGTCCTTCACGCCCGGTGTGATCCACAGCCCGCTCTGCAGCAGGCCGAAGCCGTTCCAGATGAGCCGCGACCGCAGGTCGTGCCGGGTGCTGCGGCGGCTGTCCGGGATCGAGAAGCCGACGACCGTCCACGTGCCGTCCCAGTCGCGGTTCACCGCGCCGGTCTCCCACACCCGCCTGCGCCCGTCCTCCAGGACCTCCACGGCATGCGGGGTCAGCCCGAAATACACCTTCCGTCCTTGCCGGTGCCGGGTCAGGAGGGTGCGCTTCACCATCCGCGCGAGCGTCGACCGTACGGCCTCCTCGGAGACGCCGAGGCGGGCGAAGATGTCGATGATGCTCCCGGAATAGACGGCGATGTCGCGATGCAGCACGTAGATGCCGAGGAAGCTGAACATCAGGGACTGCGGGCGCAGGGATGGCGCCGCCTGGTCGTCTTCGCCGCCGAGGGTCACGAGCACAGGGTAGACCGAACCCGAACGTCATGCACATCGGTGACGACCGTCAGATCACTGCCCAATGTCTGAAGGTGTGCGATCCGGCGGTCGCCCGGTCCGTGGGTGCGGCCGCCGGACGGGGTAGGCCGGAGAAGGGGCGGCTGCGGGCAGGCGCGCGCGCTCGTAACGGGCCGCCGTTACATATTGGGCAAACTGTTGACGTTCGTTAGAAATCTGCCTAACCTCCGGACGAGAAGGCGAGAGTCCAGCTCGCTCCCGGACGAGGAGCTCGGTCATGCCGAACCTTGCAGTTTCATCCCCCAGCCCGGTACAGCTTCGCCGCGCGGTGGCTTCCAGCTTCCTGGGCAGCGTCATCGAGTACTACGACTTCCTGCTCTACGCCACGGCGTCGGCCGTGGTCTTCAACAAGGTCTTCTTCTCCTCCCTCGACTCCCTCACCGCGACGGTCGCCAGTTTCGGCACGTTCGCGACCGGCTACCTGGCCAGGCCGCTCGGCGGTGTGATCTTCGGTCACTATGGCGATCGGCTGGGACGCAAGCGGATGCTCGTGCTGACCATGACCCTGATGGGCGTCGCCAGCTTCCTCATCGGCCTGCTGCCCACCTACGCGCAGATCGGCAGCCTCGCGCCGATCGCACTCGTCGTGCTCCGGGTCCTCCAGGGCGTCGCCGTCGGCGGCGAGTGGGGCGGCGCCGTGCTGATGTCCGCCGAGCACGCGACCGGCAGGCGCGGTCTGTGGGCGAGCTTCACCAACGCCGGAGCCCCCTTCGGCATGGTGCTGTCCACGGCGGTGCTCAGCGGCACGGCCGCCGTCATGGGCGAGGAGGCGTTCCTGAGCTGGGGCTGGCGGGTGCCGTTCCTGATCAGCATCGCGCTGCTGGCGGTCGGCCTGTTCGTCCGGCTGCGGGTCCAGGAGACCCCGGTGTTCGAGGCCGTCAAGGAGCGGGCGTCCCGGCTGCCGCTGCTCGACGTGTTCCGCGACCACCCGAAGGCCCTCCTGCTCGGGATCGGCGTCGGGCTGTCCGCCTTCGTGGCCCAGGGCACCCTCACCACCTATCTCATCGCGTACGGCGTGCGCGCCGGCTTCGCCCGGCAGGCGGTGCTGAACGCGCTCACGCTCTCGTCCGCGCTGGCCGTCCTGGGCATCGTCGGCTGGTCGGCGCTGTCCGACCGGGTCGGGCGCCGGCCGGTGGTGCTCG
Source organism: Microbispora hainanensis (assembly GCF_006874475.1). Lineage (GTDB taxonomy): Bacteria > Actinomycetota > Actinomycetes > Streptosporangiales > Streptosporangiaceae > Microbispora > Microbispora hainanensis. Next base: position 7,252 of record NZ_VIRM01000078.1, on the reverse strand, counting down.
CCGGGGCGGTCCTCATGGCGGCGTACGGCTTCGCGCTCTTCCCGATGGTGGACTCCGGCAGCACGGCCGTGCTCGCCGTCGCGCTCGTGCTCGGCCAGTCGCTCGTCCACCCGTTGATGTACGGCCCGCTCGCGGCGTTGTACACCGAGCTGTTCGCCACCGGGAGCCGTTATACGGGGGCCTCGCTCGGCTACCAGATCGCCGGGCTCGGGGCGGGTCTCGCACCGCTGCTGTTCGCCCAGCTCGACGCCTCGACCGGTGGCGGCACGACGACGATCTCGGTGATCATCGCCGCCTGCTGCCTGCTGACCGTGGTCTGCGTCCTGGCGCTGCGCGAGACCAGCCGCCACGACCTGGCCGCGGTCGCCGCCGGGCCCGCGTCCGACTCCCTCGCCGACACGGCGAAACCGTCCTCCGCCTGACCAAGGGGTGCCACACATGCGCAATGCCGGACTGGGAAGCTGGCCGGCCCGCCGGGCTCAGATGAGCCCGGACCGCACCGCGTTCGTGTACGCGGACCGGTCGTTCAGCTACGCGGACGTCCATGTGCGGACGACGAGGCTCGCGTCGCGGCTGTACGACGCCGGGGTGCGGGCAGGGGACCGGGTGGCCTACCTCGGTCCGAACCACGTCGCCTTCGCCGAGACGATGTTCGCCACCCATGTGCTCGGCGGGATCTTCGTCCCGCTGAACTTCCGGCTTGCCGCGCCCGAGATCGCGTACATGCTGGAGCACTCGGGCGCGTCGGTCCTCGTTTACGGGCCCGAGTGCGCGGCACAGTGGGCGGCGGTGGTCCGCGATCTTCCCGGCTTGCCGAGCCTGCGCACGGTGGTGGCGCTCGAATCACCGGCGGAGGGGGAGCTGCACTACGAGACGTGGCTGTCGCAGGGCGACCCCACGCCGATCGACACCCCGGTGGCGCTCGACGACATCGCGCTCATCCTCTACACCTCCGGCACCACCGGACGGCCCAAGGGCGCCATGCTCAGCCACGCCAACCTGGTGTGGAACACCTACCACATCATGATCGGCGTGGACGTGACGAGCACCGAGGTCACGCTGATCAGCGCGCCGCTGTTCCATGTGGCGGCGCTGAACCAGACGCTGCTGCCGACCTTCCTCAAAGGCGGCATGTCGGTCATCATGCCGTCATGGGACGTCGACCGGGCTTACGAGCTCATCGAGCGGCACCGGGTCACCTGGATGTTCGGGGTCACGGCGATGTTCGCCGCGCTGGTGCGGTCGCCGCGGTGGGCCGGCGCCGACCTGTCCTCGCTGCGCACCCTGATGTCCGGGGGCGCGTCCATCCCGGTCGCGCTGATCCGCGCCTACCAGGAACGCGGCCTGGTCTTCTGCCAGGGCTACGGGATGACCGAGACCTCGCCGGGAGCGACCTTCCTGGAGGCGGGCGAGAGCGTGCGCAAGGTGGGCTCCGCCGGAGTGCCGGTGTTCTTCGCCAACGTGCGCGTGGTCCGTCCCGACCTCACCCCGGTCGCGCCCGGGGAGCCGGGCGAGGTGCTCGTACAGGGGCCGAACGTTACGCCCGGCTACTGGCGGGATCCGGAGGCGACCGCCGCCGCGCTGACCGAGGGCGGCTGGTTCCACTCGGGCGACGTCGCCACCCTGGACGACGAGGGCCACCTCTACGTCGTCGACCGGGTGAAGGACATGTACATCTCCGGCGGGGAGAACGTCTACCCGGCGGAGGTGGAGGGCGTGCTCTTCGAACATCCGGCCGTGGTGGAGGCCGCCGTGGTCGGGGTGCCCGACGACAAGTGGGGCGAGGTGGGCCGCGCCTTCGTCGTGCCGCGCCCCGGCGCGAATGTCACTCCCGGCGAACTTCGCGACTTTCTCCGCCCCCGGCTCGCCAAGTATAAGATCCCGATCTACGTCGATATCGTCGACGCGTTGCCCAAGACCGGTTCCGGCAAGATTCGCAAACCTGACCTGCGCCGGCGGCCTCTCCCCGCCGACTCCGAGGAGTGACTCGTGATCGTCACCGAATTCGCGCGCAACCAGTGGTATGTGGCCGCCTACGGCCACGAGGTGGGCCGGCAGCAGCTCGGCCGCACCATCCTGAACGAGCCGATCCTGCTCTACCGCACCGAGGACGGGCGCGCGGTGGCCATGGCCGACCGCTGCGTGCACCGCCGATTCCCCCTGTCGGAATCGCCCAGCCACCTGGTCGGCGACCGCGTCGTCTGCGGCTACCACGGCTTCACCTACGGGCCGGACGGCGTCTGCGTCGCCGTGCCCGCCCAGCAGCGCATCCCCCGCACCGCGCGGCTGCGCAGCTACCCCGTGGTGGAGCAGGACTCGTTCGTCTGGGTGTGGATCGGCGACCGCGAGCCGGGCGACACGCTGCCCCCGCGCGCGCCCTGGCTGACCTCGCCCGACTACACCACCGTGTGCGGCATGGAGCCGCTGAACGCGCGGTACGGCCTGCTCGTGGACAACCTCCTCGACCTGTCCCACGAGACGTACCTGCACGGCGGATACATCGGCACCCCCGAGGTGGCCGAGACCCCGATCACGACCGAGGTCGACGAGGACGCGGGGATCGTCTACGTCAGCCGCCACATGGACGACGCGGCCTGCCCGCCGTTCTACGCCGAGTCGACCGGCATCAAGGGCCGGATCACCCGCTGGCAGGACATCGAGTATCGCCCGCCGTGCCTCTATCTGCTGCACAGCCGCGTCGCCCCGGTCGGGTCGCCCCCGCCCGCCCCCGACGGCACGGACGAGCACGCGTTCCACGTCGAGGTCGTGTACGCGATCACCCCGTCGACGGAGAACAGCACCTACGACTTCTGGGCCGTGGCGCGCGACTTCGCGCTCGACGACGAGAAGGTCTCCGACTTCCTGCGGGACAGCAACCGCACCGTCGTGCTGCAGGACGTGACCGCGCTCAACACGCTGGAGCAGGTCATCGCCGCGCAGCCGGACCGCTACCAGGAGCTGTCGGTGAACATCGACACCGGTGGCCTGGCCGCCCGCCGCCTCCTCGCCCGGATGGCCGCCCAGGGCGACTCCGTGCCCTCGCAGGCCGCCGCTCGATGAGCGCGCGGGACTCCGGCGCGCCGGCCGGCCGCACCGTCTACCGCATCCGCTGGCTGCCGGGGACGGACCGGCTGCACGCCTCCTGCTTCTGCGGGGCGGAGCGCGAGTTCGAGGACCCGGTGGTCCTGTGGGACTGGCTGCTCGGCCACCCGGAGGGCCACCTGCCCCGTCCCCCGGAAGCGCACGACTCCCCGGCACCGGCGGCCGCGCTCGTCTGAGACGCGCCATCCCGAGAAAGGAAGCCTCGGCGACCATGCCCGTCACCGAAGCGGAGCTCGACGTGAAGGTGGCGGGCAAGGCGCCCGTCGCCGAGGGCGTCGTCCTCCTGAGCCTCGTCCGTCCCGACGGCGCCCCGCTGCCCGCCTGGACGCCGGGCGCCCACCTCGACCTGCTGCTCGCCCCGGGGCTGGTCAGGCAGTATTCGCTGTGCGGCGACCCCGGCGACTCCTCGGTCTTCCAGGTGGCGGTGCTCCGGGAGCGGGACGGGCGGGGCGGCTCCGCGTACGTGCACGAGAGGTTGGCGGAGGGCGACACGATCCGGGTCCGCGGTCCCCGCAACCGCTTCGGCCTCGACGAGTCGCCGCGCTACCTGTTCGTCGCCGGCGGCATCGGCATCACCCCGATCCTGCCGATGATCGAGGAGGCGGCGCGGCGCGGGTGCGACTGGCGGCTGGTGTACGGCGGGCGCACCCGGGCATCGATGGCGTTCGCCGACCGGCTGACGCGGGACCATCCGGGCCGGGTGGAGCTGTGCCCGCAGGACGAGACGGGCCTGCTCGACCTCGACGCGCTGCTCGGCGATCCGCGTACGGACACCCTCGTCTACTGCTGCGGACCCGAGCCGCTGCTGGCGGCGGCACAGGAGCGGTGCGCCTCCTGGCCCAAGGGAGCGCTGCGGTTCGAACGCTTCGTGCCCTCGGCCCGGAACGACGCCGCTCAGGGGGAGGGCACGGCGGAGGGCACGGGGGAGGGCGCCTTCGAGGTGGAGCTGGCGCTGACCGGCACGACGCTGACCGTGCCGCCGGGCCGCTCGATCCTGGAGGTGGTCGAGGAGGCGGGGGTCGCGGTGCTGTCGTCCTGCCGTGAGGGCACCTGCGGCACCTGTGAGACGGCGGTGCTCGCGGGCGTCCCGGACCACCGCGACGACCTGCTCACCGAGGAGGAGCGCGAGGCCGGGGACATCATGTTCATCTGCGTGTCGCGGGCCAGGTCCGAGCGCCTCGTCCTCGAACTCTGACCGGAGGTCACCGCCGCTTCTCGCGACCGGTGCCGGAATGCCCGCCACTCTGGCGAGGCCGGGGCACCGTTCAGCTGCTCCAGGTGCCGACGGTCTCGCCCGAGCCGATCGCGGCCTCCTTGATCTGCTGGTGGACCGCTGCGGCGTCGCCATTGGGCGTGATCGGGCCGGGCAGCGCGTACACGACGAAGTGATAGTGATGCACCCCGCTCGGCGGGCAGGGCCCGGCATAGCCGGCGGTGCCGCCGCTGCCCGGCAGGACCCTCCCCGGGGCCCGGCCCTCGGGCACGCTCGTCTCGGTGACGGGGATGCCGGTCACCATCCAGTGGACGTACGTCCCGCCGGGCGCGTCCGGGTCGTCCACCACGATCGCCAGCTCGCGAGCGGCCTCGGGAACGCCGCTCCAGGTCAGCGGGGGCGAGACGTCCTCGCCTCCCTGCCGGGCGCACGCGTACTTCCCGGGGATCGCGGCGCCGTCGGTGAAGGCCGGGCTGCTCACCTTCAGCGCGCCCGAGGGCGGGGTGCTCCCGGCCGAGCATCCCGCGAGGACGACCGACATGAGGACTCCGCCGGACAACGCGCCGATCTTCATTCGCTCAGGATAGGCGGCCGGAGCCGGCGGCGGCATTCCCTTTGGGTGTGCGTCGCCTGGCCGCCGGGGGCGACGCGGGTCGGTGAACGACTCGTCCAGCCACGGGCTGGTGTATTCGTCGTCCGTCGGTGGCAGGGGGTGGCGCGAGGGTCACTCGCCTGAGGCGGCCTGTTCCCGCTTGCGTGCGCGGTAGGCGCGCAGGTTTGCGGCGTTGCCGCAGACCCGTACGTCGTGCCAGACGCCGCTGTTGTTGCGTGAACGGTCGTAGAAGGCACACGGGCAGCGCTCGTTGCGGCATATCTTCAGTCGCCGCCGCTGGTCGGTCTGCTGGGCCTGGAGGCATTCGATCAGCACGAGCGATGCGATCCTCCGCCATCCGGCGCCCGAAGGTTCTGCGACGACGGTGCCACGCTCGTCGACCTGCATCGAGACGGACAGTGTGGGAAGGGCGGCCAGCACCTGCGCGGACACGGCCTCGGCGCCGTCACTTTGATCGGAGAGAAGCCTGCTAAGAGCCCATCTCAGATCCCGCAGCGCCTCGCAGTCACGATCGGTGAGGTCCACAGCAGGAGCGGGCCGACCGGAAGCCGCGCTCCACTGGGCGAGCGCCTCGCTCAACCACGTCTGCGCGGCGCTGGGGTCGTCGAGCCAGTCGGCATGGCGCGGCCTGCCGGCGGGCGAGGTGTTGAGCAGGTCCTGGACGAACGCGAGACCACCGGGAGCAGGTTCCAAGTCATAGCGCTCCGTGGCCGGCCACGTCATCGCGTTGTCCTTTCTCCGGGGGCACGACCTCCCCCGGCGTCACGTAGCACCGACATGGTGTGTCCGCGGATCCTAACGGACACGTCCGCACTGCCGGCGGGCCCGTCAGGTCCTCCCTCGGCGCTGCGGCATACGCCCCGTGTCACCCTGTTGCGGCGTCACCCTGTTGCGGCGCGCTGGGTCACAGGGCGAGCAGGATGCGGCCGAAGGGGCCGCCCTCGGCCAGGAGGCGCTGCGCCTCGGAAGCCTTCTCCAGCGGGAGGACCTGCGCCACCTTCGGGTGGAGCTCACCCTGCGAGACCAGGTCGAGCAGGGCCGCGTTGGCGGCGTTGACCTGCTCGGGGGTGAACAAGGCGAACCTGAATCCGTGGATGTGGGCGTTCTTCCATATCAGGTCGGTCACGTTGATCTCGGCACGGACTCCGGCCGCGTAACCGATGCTGACGAGGGTGCCGCCCACGGCCAGCGAGCCGAGTGCCTCCCCGGTGACCGAACCCCCGACGCCGTCCAGCACGACGTCCACGCCCTCACCGTCGGTCAGCCGCGCCACCCCTTCACGCAGCGACTCGTGCGTGAGGTCGATGACCTCATACCCTGCGGACCGGCCCAGCTCCGCCTTCTCGGCGGTGGTGGCCGTGGTGATGCCCTGCGACGCGCCCAGGACACGGGCGACTTCCACGCCGCCCTGACCGACCGCACCGCCGACGCCCGGCGCCAGCACGCTCCGGCCGCCGCGGAAGCCCGCCAGCTCCTTCAGCGCCAGGTAAGCGGTCAGGTAACCGGCGCCGGTGGTCAGCGCGGCGGCGGTCTCGTCGTCGACGCCGTCCGGGATCGGCACCAGATGGGCCGCGTCGACGGCGATGTAGTCGGCCCACGAACCGTCGGTGCTCACCCCGTACCGTCCTCCGCTCAGCACGACACGGTCACCTGCGGCCAGTCCCGAGGCGCCGGGCTCCTCGACCCGCCCCACACCGAAGCCACCCGGCCGGATCGGCAGCGGCTTGTGCAGGGCGGGTGCGAGTTTTCCCGAACGCACCGTCTCGTCCAGTGGATTGACCCCGGCCACCGACATCCTGACGAGCACCTGCCCCTCGGTGGGCACCGGCCGGCGCCTCTCCCGCAACTCCAGGACGTCATAGCTGCCGAACCGGTCGTATTCAATCGCGCGCATGGCTCGTTCCTCACCTCGGCCCCGCCGATCGGCCGGACGACCGATGGCTCACAGCATGAAAGAAGCTTAACCAGATTGGCTATGTCTGGCTAGTGGCTGGGTCGGGCTCCGCCCTCACATCGGCTTCGCCGTATGTCCAGGTGACAGGCCGAACTAGTCCCGCAGGGCGTCGAGCCGGACCGACCGACATCAACATATGTGACATCTTCACGGCTATGTCTTGCCGAGAGTCGACCGCGAGCTGGGACGCCGCCATGTCCGGGGCGGGACTCCGCGCCACCTCGCCGGTGGCGCAGGCTACTTCGACCAGGCTCGCTCCGGCCACGAGTCCGGACCGTTCGCCGGGCTCACGCCGACCCGGTACGTCGAAGTCCGGCGCCGGTTCCTGCACGGACACCCCGGCCACGTGCTGGACGGCCGGCCGATTGAT
>NZ_VIRM01000077.1 GCF_006874475.1 Microbispora hainanensis | reverse complement strand
GGCCCGCGGTGGACTGCGCGGGTGATGGTGAGCTGCGGGATGGTGAACTGCGCTGTGGTGAACTGCGCTGTGGTGAACTGCGCTGTGGTGAACTGCGCTGTGGTGAACTGCGCGGCACTGACCCGCATGGTGCCAGCCTTGATGCGGGCCGTGATGCGGGCCTGGCACTAACGACCGTACGTGAGGCGATCATGGCCCTTGTGAAGCGGCAAGTGCTCTACAAGGTGCCGTCCATCGGCACATTCGTCAGTGAGCCGAAGGATTAGTCGAGCCAGATGACGATGCCGGTCAAGCCGTTGAGCACGGCTGCGGCGCCCGCCCGGATCGCGCGCGCCGCGCGCTCGGGGGTGAAGCTGGCGGCGTCGTACGTCGAGGACATGCCGAGCCCCTCGCCCCGGAACGACGCACCGGCCCAGTCGGCGGCGGTGACGTTCTCGGTGGGCTCGGCCAGCTCCGCGCCGACCACGAGGAACTGCTGGCCGAGGTGGTTGGCGGTGACCAGGGCCAGGGGGTCGATGAGGGCGTCGCCGGCGCTCACGATGAGGTCGGGCTTCATGTCGATCGCCTCGGTGATGGTCGCGACGTACCGGTCCGGCCGGGTGGCCGTGAGGGTCCTGAGGCTGACGCCTTCCTCCTCGGCCCACGCCTTCACCGCGTTCACCAGCGTCGTGGTCTGGCGGTCCTCCCCCGCGGTGAGCAGCACCACCCGGTAGCCCTCCGGCGGACGCACTCCGTTCCAGGAGCCGGGCCGGGGCGTGATCGTCGCCTCCGGGGCGGGGGACACGACCGGGAAGAAGCCCGGGCCGGGGGTGCCGACGGAGGTGGGCTTCGCGTGCGGCCAGGACCAGTCGTCGCCGGAGCCGCATCCGCCGGCCAGCAGGGCGGTCGCGACTGCCGCGGCCAGTGTGCAGGCAGGCAGAAGCCGAGAGCGCATGGGGATCGTCCTTCGGAGCGCCGGGAAGTGCGCCTACTTCCTACCGCATGATTCGCCGCCTTCCGATGCCCAGGACGTCTCCGCCAGACGTGGTTCCTCGACGGTTCTTTGACGAGATACCGCTCGTTCATTTCCATCGAGCAGATTTCGTACATCAAAGCCGAAAAGGAGCTATATGTCCCCCGCCGCTCGGCGTCGTGTCCGTGCTGTCATCGGCGCCGCAGCCGTGGCCGTCCTGTTCAGCGCCTTCTCCACGCTGCTGGGCGCCGCGCCCGCCCTCGCTCACGGGTTCACCTCGACGGTGTACGTCAACCTCGTCTCACCCCAGGCCGGGCACGTGCGCACCGAACTCGATCTGGAGTATGACCTGCTCGTCGTCTCCGCCGCCGACTACGAGAAGGACGACCCGCTCTTCAAGGAGGGCACCGCGGCGTTCGAGGCCGACGACGCGGCACAGCAGGCCGCCGCGCTCGACGCCCACTCCCGCTCGGTCGTCGCGTACGTCACCCAGCGCTTCGGCGTCACCGCCGGGGGCACGGCATGCACTCCCGTCAAGGACGGCGGCTTCACGCTCGGACGGCGCGAGGGCGTCCCGTACGCCCGGTTGGTCCTCGACTATCGGTGCCCGGAGTCCGCCGACGCGCACGAGGTGCGCAGCGCACTGTTCGCCGGCTCCGAGGGGTACGTGCGCGACAGCAAGACGATCGTCACCTACGACCTCGACCTGACGTCCGGAAGCACGGCCCTCGACGCCCAGCACCGGGCGTTCTCCACCCAGCAGTCCTTGTTCGAGCGGTTCTGGCAGTTCTTCCGGCTCGGCGCCGAGCACCTGCTCGGCGGGCTCGACCACATCCTGTTCCTGCTGGCGCTCATCGCGGGGTCACGCCGCCTGCGCGAGATCGTGCTTGCGGCGACCACCTTCACGCTGGCCCACTCGGTGACCTTCGTCTTCGCCGCCCTCGGCCTCGTGGAGGTGCCCGCGTCGTTCGTCGAGCCCGTCATCGCCCTGTCGATCGCGGTCGTCGCGGGCTGGCACCTGTGGCGCCTCTGGCGACGCCGGTCGCACGCCACCGACCTGGAGACGGCCGGTCACGGCCACTTCAACCTCGACCGCGCGGGCTGGACGCGGCTCGCGGTGGTCTTCTGCTTCGGTCTCGTGCACGGCCTCGGGTTCGCCTCGGCACTCGGCATCGAACAGGCCTGGTCGTGGACGCTCCTGTGGTCGTTGCTCGTCTTCAACGTGGGCATCGAGGCCGTCCAGCTGACGATCATCGTGGCCGTCTTCCCGCTGCTCGCCGTGCTGCGTCGCCGCCGGCCCATCGCCGGGCTGTGGACGACCGGGGCGATCGCGGCGGGTGTGTCCGCGATGGGCCTGGTCTGGTTCGTGCAACGCGTTCTCGGAACCTGAGATCACATCACATCTTCGATCAGGCGCAACGGTTCGACCGCCCCGCGTTCACCAACGCGACACCTCACCTCGAAATCGTGCAAATAGCTCGAATTCCCCCACACGGATGGAAAAGAATGAAGCTCGACAAGGGGACCAACAACCCCGGGCTCGTCCTCCGCCGCGCGGCCGTCAGCGCCGCCGCGGCGGCCCTGAGCGCCACCGCCGTGCTCGGCGGCGGCCTCGTGACCGCGGCCCACGCCGACCCCACCACGACGGTCAGCGGCATCGTCCTCGGCGTGGGCGCCGACCAGGCGCAGCGGGTCGTGTCGTGGTACGCCTCGGAGGGCACCGCCCAGGTGGTCCAGGTCGCGCCGACCAAGAACCTCGTGCGCGGCGAGTTCCCCAAGAACTCCGTCACCTTCCCGGCCACCGTGACGGCGAACACCGTCAACGGCGGCTACAACGGGCACGCCACGATCGACGGCCTGAAGCAGAACACGGAGTACTCCTACCGCGTCGGCACCGCGGGCGCCTGGTCCCCGGCGTACTCCTTCACGACCCAGAACTTCAACGGCAACGACTTCGACTTCCTGTTCTTCGGCGACCCGCAGATCGGCTCGTCGGGCAACACGGCGAAGGACGGCGCCGGCTGGGCGGACACCCTGAACGTGGCCCTCTCCGCCAACCCGAAGGCCGAGCTGCTGGTCTCGGGTGGCGACCAGATCGAGAGCGCCAACAACGAGACGCAGTGGAACGCGTTCCTCGCCTCCGACAAGCTGCGCCAGTATCCGTGGGTCGCCACCATCGGCAACCACGACGTCGGCGGCAAGGCGTACGAGCAGCACTTCTGGACGCCGAACACCGACCGTTCCGCGCCGTACTACAACGGCGACGCGGCCACCCGCTCGGGCGGCGACTACTGGTTCACGTACAAGAACATCCTGTTCGTCGACCTGAACAGCAACGCGTACGCCAACGGGTCCGACGCCGCGCACATCAACTACGTCACCGACGTGGTCAACAAGCACGGCCGCGGCGCCAAGCACATCGTGCTGATCTACCACCACTCGATCTACTCGCCGGCCGACCACGCCAACGACGGCGACAACCAGCAGCGCCGTAAGGACTTCCCGACGGCCTTCTCGAACCTCGGCGTCGACCTGGTCCTGCAGGGTCACGACCACAGCTACTCACGCAGCTATGTGATCAAGAACGGGCAGAAGGCGAACCCGGAAGAGCGGCCCGGCGACACCGAGGTGTTCAAGGGCCCGGGCGGCGTCATCTACGTGACGGCGAACTCGGCGTCGGGGTCGAAGTACTACGACCTCACCGCTCCGGACACGACCAAGGACCCGAACTACGGTCCCGACCCGCTGAACCCCAAGAACCACTGGGCCAACTCCGTCGAGAACCAGGAGCACGTCCGCACGTACGTGCGTGTCCAGGCGCGCGGCGACAAGCTCGTCGTCGAGAACCTCCGCAGCGGCACCTGCGCCGCCCCCAACGCCGCGGTCGAGCTCGGCAACGTGGACTGGTGCGGCCCGGACAACGGTGCCAGTGCCGCTCCCGGCGTCGGCTCCCTCGTCGACAAGGTCGTGATCCACACGAACGGCAAGCCCGGACCCGGCAAGCCCGAGCCCGGAAAGCCTGGACCCGGCAAGCCCGAGCCCGGCAAGCCCGGCAAGCCCGGCCCCGGGGCCGACCCGCTCCAGTAGTAGACGACCGGGGGCGGCGCGGGGGCCCGACGCGATGAGTGGACGGCCCCGCTCCCGGGTGGGGTGGGCACCGAGCAGGTGCCCACCCCACGACACCTCACCCTGTCCGCCGCACCCTGTCCGCCGCACCCTGTCCGCCGCACCCTGTCCGCCCGCTTCCCCAACCCATCCGAGGATCGGTCTGATGCAGCCGTCACGACCCCGTACGACAACCGCAGCACGCTCCCTCGCCCGGGGCGTCGTCGTGGCGCTGCTCGCCGCGTCCGGCCTGCTCGCAGCGGGGACGGGCCCCGCCGCGGCGGCGGACGGCGAGGTCTCCTGGACGGTCTCGACGGCGTCCAACGACTTCGGGTCCGACCGGCCCGACTACAGGTACACGCTCGACCCGGGCGGGCGGCTCGACGACGGGCTCGTCGTCGCCAACAACGGCACGACCCCGCTTCACCTCGATGTGTACGCCGCGGACGCGTTCACCACGGGGCAGGGCCTGCTCGACCTGCGCGGCAAGGACGCGAAGCAGGCCGGCGTGGACGCGAAGCAGAACGGCGTGGGTGCGTGGGTCCGCACGGACCGCCCCGACGTCACCATCCCTCCCGGTAAGACGGCCGAGGTGCCGTTCACGGTCGCGCTCCCCGACGACGCCGCGCCCGGCGAATACATGGGAGGCATCGTCACCTCACCGGCCGACGCCGGAGCGGCGGGCGACCAGCGTCTCGGCATCCGGATCCGCCTCCGCGTGGGCGGAGAACTGAACCCGAGCCTGTCGGTGGAGAACCTGCAGGTGCGCTATTCCGGCACGTCGAATCCGCTCGGCGCGGGCGACGCCACCGTCACCTACACGATCCGCAACACCGGCAACAGCATTCTCGCCGCTCGTCAGACGGTGTCCGTGGCCGGGCCTTTCGGGCACTGGGAGGCCCGTGCGGGACACATCGACGATTCGCCCCAGTTGCTCCCGGGTGACACCTGGAAGGTCTCCGTGCCGGTGAAGGGGGTGACTCCCGCGCTGCGACTGACCGGAACGGTCACGCTCGTCCCGCTGCTCACCGACGCGGCAGGCTCGATCGCCCCGCTCGCCGCCGTGGAGAGCACCGCGGGCGTATGGACGCTGCCGTGGGCGCCGCTGCTCGTCCTCCTGGTCGTCTGCGGGCTCGTCGTCGCGGCCCTGGCCGCCCGGCGCCGCCGGAGGGCCGCACTCCCCCACGGGCCGGCGCGCTCCACCACACCGCTCACGCAGGAGTGACCCGAACAGAGCTCTTCAGAGGGATTCCGCGGCGGCCTCGCGCAGGGGCACGGCCGTCTTCTTCGGTGACAGGCCGGTGTGCTCGGCGGCGAAGGCCAGGATGTCCGCGCTCAGCGCGCGTTCCTTGCTCGCGGGCGCGGCGGCGTGGGCGGTGTCGGGTTCCCGGCGCATGAGGATCGGCCGGTCCCCACTGGTGGCGTACTGGAGAGCCGCGCACATCTTGGTGACATGGGCCTCCCCCGTCTGCAGATCGGTCACCGCGCCGGTGAAGAGGAAGGCGGGATAGCCGGCTCCGGGCCTGACGTGGTGGTACGGCGAGTACGCCAGGAGCCATTCGAGCTGCTCGGGCAGGGAGGCGCTGCCGAACTCGTCGGTCCACGTGCATCCCAGGCCCCAGCGTTCGTAGCGCACCATGTCGCAGAGCGGCCCTTCGGCGACGACCGCGGCGTACAGGTCCGGTCGCCGTACGGCGGCGGCGGTGACCAGGAGACCCCCGGCCGACTGTCCGTATATCGCCAACCGGTCGGGGGTGGTCATCCCGGTCTCGACGAGCCAGGCCGCCGCGTCGTTGAAGTCGCCGATCGCGTGGTGCTTGTGGGGCCCGCGGCCGGCGTCGTGCCAGCGCCGGCCCTCTTCGCCGCCTCCGCGTACGCACGCGACCGCGTAGGTGCCGCCTGCGCCGACCCATGCGGCCGCAAGGGGGAAGAACCACGGGCGCATCGGCATGCCGAAGCTGCCGTAGCCGTACAGGAGGGTGGGCCGCGGCCCCTGCTGCTCCTCCTCCGGCGTGAACAGGAACAGCGTGATCTCGGTGCCGTCCGCGGCGCGGCAGCGCACATCGCGGCTGCGGATCCCGGGCGTACGCCCCACCGTGGCGGCGCCCGCCTCCGGCTCCGTCACACCGCGTACGGCGTCGTAGCGATAGACGGTGGGCGGCGTGGTCGCGTCGCAGTAGCTGAACCAGGCCCGATGTCCGTGGGGGACGCTCGTGCGCAGGGAGGACACGACGCCCGCGCCCGGCACGGGCAACCGGGCGAGCCGCCTGCCGTCGGCCAGGTCGTGCAGCGTCAGGGTGGAGAGGCCGTGACGGGCGCGCGCCACCAGCAGGAGGGGCCGCGCGAGCGCCGGGCCGTCCAGCACCACGCACTCGTCGAGGGGAGCCTCGGGATCCTCGGCTATCAGCGTGCGCCAGGCGTCCGGGCCGCGGTCGTGCCGATCCGCCACGCAGACGCGGCCGCACGGAGCCTCATGGTCGGTGACGAGCAGCAGGGCGCCGTCCGTGAGGAAGCGAGGCAGGACGCGGGCGCCGATGGCCTGTCCGTCCACGACCTTGACGAGACGCGGGGCCGCCGGATCGGTGAGCTCCGCCACGTACACGTCGTTGTGCGCGGCGGGCCCGGCCGTCGCGGTGACGGCCAGATGACGGCCGTCCGCGCTGACCGTGAGCCCGTAATAGTGGTCGGGGGCGTCCTCGCCGCCGAACACCACCGTGTCGTCCTGCCAGGGCGAACCGATCCGGTGCAACCGCACCCGCCGATGCAGCCGCAGGTCGCCGGGGGCCAGCTCCTCGTCGGGCACCCGGCTGACGTAGTAGAAGGCGTCCCCTCCCGGCAGCCAGGCGAGCGAGGTGTTGCGGGCGCGCGGCAACGGCCCGTCCACCACCTCGCCGGTCCGCACGTCCAGCACCACGATGTCGCTGCCGGGCTGCTCGGCGACCTCCATCTGGACGGCCACGCGTTCGCCCTCGCGGGACGGCCACCAGGCGTACAGCCCGGTGTGCCCGGACGGATCGACGTCCACCGGATCGACCAGCACCCGCCTCCCGCCCGCGCCGTCGACGACGAGCAGGCGCCGCTGCTCGTCCCCGCGGAGTTGCTCGGCGAGGAACATGAGCGAGCCCCGCACCATCGGGGGCTCCGACACCCCGAAGGAGGACACCTCGTCCATCAGAGACGCCCATGATCGCCTGTCACGCCATTGCTCGCGACAGGCCAGGAACAGGCGATCCTGGGCCGCCGCCCAGTCGCGTACGCACGCGTCGTCGCCGTTTTCCAGCCACCGATAAGGGTCGGACACCGGAATTCCGAACAGATTCTCCACGAGATCACTGCGCCGAGCGGCAGGGTAGAAAAATCGCGCCATGAATTCCCCCGCCTTCAATGGGTGCCGTGACAGGTCGAGGCACTGCGGCCCGTTTACGCCGCAGCACCTCGATTCACTCGGTTACGACTCGCCGCGGAGAATTTCCGCCTGCCAGCCGCGTACGCCGCCCACCCGGGCAGCGGGAGCGCCATCGCGATACGGCAGGTATCCAGTCATGTCGACCTCCTGGATCCGTCGACTCGCCCGATATGGGCGATTACGAGGACAACCGTCCCCGTGCCCGGGATCGATAAACGCGAGCGCCGCCTCCCGGGCTCCCATCACCGGGAATCGAAGAACCGTCAATCATCCCGCCGTTAAATCCCCCGAAAGAAACGAAAGGCGCACGGGAATGCCCGTGGAGATCGACGGCACTTCATACGCGGACGAGATAGATCCCGGGCACGGCGGCGCCAGGGCGGGACAGCAGGGTGGGACAGCAGGGTGGGACAGCAGGGTGGGACAGCAAGGGGTGGCTTGCCTGGCGCCGCCCGCGTCGCCAACCGCGGTCCCCGGTCGGAGCGCCCGTACGGCAAGTGAAAGGCTGGAAACGTCCATCCGCCGGCGGAACGGGGCCAGCACCATGAGGGATATCCGTACGGAGAGCCGTCACGGCGGGACCGAAGACCTCGACGAGGCGGCGGCCACCTTCGAGAGCCTGCGGCCCCGCCTGTTCGGCATCGCCTACCGCATCCTGAGCAGCGCCACCGAGGCCGAAGACCTGTTACAGGACGTCTGGCTGCGCTGGCAGGCGTACGACCGCGACACCGTGGCCGACCCCGGCGCGTTCCTGGCGACCGTGACCACGCGCCTGGCCATCAACGCCCTGCAGTCCGCCCGGGTGCGCCGCGAGACGTACGTCGGCCCATGGCTCCCCGAACCCGTCGACACCAGCAACGACCCCCACCTCGGCGCCGAGCGGGGCGAAGCCCTGAGCTTCGCGGTCCTGCTCCTGCTGGAGAAGCTCTCGCCCACCGAACGCGCGGCGTACGTGTTGCGAGAGGCTTTCGACTATCCCTACCGGCGGATCGCCGAGATCATCGAGGCGAGCGAGGCCGCGGTGCGGCAACTCGTCAGCAGGGCGCGCAAGCACATCGTCTCCGAGCGCCGGACACCGGTGACCCGGGACGAACAGCGCAGACTCCTCACCGCCTTCGTCGCCGCCGCCCGCGTCGGCGACCTCGCCAAGCTGGAGGAGCTCCTCGCCGCGGACGTGATCAGCTACTCCGACGGCGGCGGCGCCGTCCGTGCCTCGCGTTTCCCCGTGGTCGGCGCGTTCCGGGTCGCGAAGTTCGTCAGGGCGTTCGCGAGCCGGTTCTGGGCCGGGGTCGAGGTGGAGTGGGCCGACGTCAACGGGCAGCCGGCCGCGCTGCTGCGCCACGACGGCGAGCTGTTCACGGTCCTCACGGTCAACGCCTCCGAGGAGGGCATCGACCAGGTGCTGTGGCTGATGAACCCCGCCAAGATCACCCCGTTGTCCGTCGCGAGCTGACCCGTCCGCCTCGTCGCGTGCCGGACGCGGGCCAGACGCGGGCCGGCCTGTCCGCCTCGTCGCGGTGCGGGTGCATGCGCCGGCCCGCCCTCAGGCGGGGAACTCGACCTGGGCCAGTTGCTCGGAGACGGCCCACAGCCGGGCCGCGTCGCGCTCGACCTGGACCGATTTGTAAAGGGGCAGCTCCGTCGGCCCGCCGGTGAACTGGCCGAAGCCGTCGGGGCCGTAGAAACGGCCGCCCCGCGCCTGGGGACTGGTGGCCGCGTACAGGGCCGGTTGCAGCCCGGCGTCGACCGTCTGCACGAACAGGCCCAGCCGGAGGAGCAGCTTCATGACCCTCTCGTAGGGCGCGGGGCGGGTGCGGCCCAGGTTCGGGCCGGACGCGTAGAGGTTGGTCAGGGTCGTGCCGGGGTGCGCGACGTTGCTGACGACGCCCCACCCGCCGGCCTTGCTCCGCCGGTCGAGTTCGAGCCCGAAGAGGAGGTTGGCCAGCTTCGACTGCCCGTACGAGCGGACCGGGGAGTATTTCCGTTCGCTCTGCAGGTCGGCCCAGTCGACGGCGGCGGAGCGGGCGGCGCTGCTGGACATCGTGGTGACCCGTGCCCCGCGCAGGCGCAGCAGCGGCAGGAGCCGTGCCACCAGCGCCATGTGGCCGATGTGGTTGGTGCCGAACTGCAGCTCCAGGCCGTCCACGGTGGTCTGCCGGGCGGCGGGGGCCATCACCCCGGCGTTGTTGATGAGAATGTCGATCGGGCGGGCCTCGCGCCGAAGGGTGGCGGCGAGTGCCGCGACCGATTCCAGCGAGGCCAGGTCGAGCTCACGCGTGGAGACGGCGGCCTCCGGCACCGCCTCGTTGATCTTCTTTACGGCGGCGGCGCCCTTGTCGGGATTTCGGACCGGCAGCACGAGCTCGGCCCCGGCTCGGGCCAGTTGCATGGCCAAGCCGAGACCAAGCCCGTCGCTGCCGCCCGTCACCACGGCCACCTTGCCCGTCAAATCGGGCACTCTCACGGCATCCACTGCACACCTCCTGGTCAGCAAAGAGTTCCGGTCCGCCGACAAGACAGGACAGAAACGTCATCTGTGACACGCCGGGAGCCGCTGACCGGCGACGGGGGGTGGCCTGATGGAGCCGCTTCCGGATACTCCGTCCAGTGGGCGCGGAACTCGTCGCGGGTGACGGCGCCGCCGCCGTTCGGGCCGTTGGTGACCATGCGTCCGGCCGCCGGGGAACACAAGCGGAGTCCATGAACGGCCCAAACTAACGGCCGGGCAGGCGACCCGGGCGCGTCGCCGTACAGAGCCGAAAAGATCACTGACTACATTCGCACCGCGGGCCCGCCGGGAGATCGCATGAGCGGCCCGGGGGGATTCCGTGATCGCGCACGCGCGCATTCCCAGGCCAGGAAGATCCGGTGGTCGTCACCGGCGCAACAGGCCCAGTGCTGATGAGAGAGGCCACATGAAGCACATCCGGCTCACCAGATCGCGCCCGCCCCATGTGCTCGCTCGCGCCGCCGGCGCGCTTCTGATGATCATCCTCGTCGGTGTCGCGGCGTTTCCGTCCGGCGCGAACGCGCTCGCGGACGGTGACAGCAAATCGGACATCCGCGTCATGACGCAGAACATGTATGTGGGCGCCGACCTGCTGCCTCTTGCCAACGCACAGACACTGGACCAGTTCAAAGCGGCGGTGACACTGGCGTATCGGCAGATTCTGGCGTCCCAACCGGCTGAGCGCGCCGCCGCGGTGGCCCGGGAGATCGCCCGGGACAAGCCCGACCTCGTCGCCCTGCAAGAGGCCGACATCGTGCGCACCGGGAGCCCGCCCGCGACGAACGTCAGCTCGGACCAGCTCAAGTCGCTCCTCGCCGCGCTCGACCGGCTCGGGCTGCACTACGAGGCCATGGCGATCATGCCCGAGCAGGACGCCGAGGCCCCGACCACCCTTGGTTTCGACGTACGCATCAGCGTGCGCGACCTGATCATCGCCCGGGTCGACCGGTCCAGGCCGGTCAAGGTGTCGAACATCCAGGTGCAGCCGTACGTGGTCGACCGGGTGTTCCAGACGCCCCTCGGCCCGTTCGCCAGCCGTAGCGGCTGGGCGTCGGTCGACGCCACCATCGGCGGCCGCACCTTCCGGTTCGTCACGACGCACCTCGAACCGACACCGCCGTTCATCACGCAGCGCACGCAGGCGCAGGAGCTCATTGCCGCCGCGACGAACACCACGCTTCCGGTGGTGCTCGCCGGTGACTTCAACACCACGGCCAACGTTCCGCAGAACCCGACGTTCCCGACGTACCAGTTCCTGCTCGATTCCGGGTTCACCGACGCCTGGCGCGTGAAGCACCCCACCGATTCCGGCCCCACCTGCTGTCAGGCGCCCGACCTGCGCAACCCGGTCTCCTCCCTGACCTTCCGCATCGACCTGGTCCTGTTCCGCGGGGACTTCCGCGTGAAGGACATCCACCGTGTCGGTGAGGAGCAGAGGGACCGTACGCCGTCGGGGCTGTGGCCGTCCGACCACGCGGGCGTCGTCGCGACGCTCCAACTGCCGCACGCGCGTTCCCGCTAGAACGGCGGCCCGGGATCCCCGCGACGATCGTCGCGGGGATCGTCGCGGGGATCGTCGCGGGAATCCGGGTGGACCCTGCGGCAGGCGCCACGTGAGCGGCCTTTCAGCCCTTTGCCGGGAGGGCCGGGGACTGCTCGTGGGGCAGCAGGTAGCGCCACGACAGCACGAAGACCTGCCCCGAGCCGGTCGTGAAGAGCGACCGGCCGTACTCCTGCCCGGCGGGGACCGCCTTGGTGACCGCGCTCGCCGCCGCTCCCTCGAGGTCCTTCTGCCAGACCGGGTCGACCGTGCCCGAAGGCTCCGGAACGCCCTCGGGCCACGGCGACGGCTTGCCCTCCGCCGACTCGGCCCCTTCCGCGACCAACCGGACGCGAGTGGCGACATAGCCGGCGCCCTCCTCGGCGGCCCGGGTCGCCAGGTCCTCCATCGCCTTCTTCGCGTCCACCAGCTCTTTCGGGTAGAAGTCCGCGAGCTGCTGCAGGGCCGGCACCCGGACCTCCAGCATCTTCCCGTCCTTTCCCCGTACGCCGAGGACGGTGTCCGGCAGGTCCGTCACCGACGGTGCGCCCGGCTTCGGCGTCGCGGTCGGCGGTTGCCCGGCCAGGTCCTTCTCCAGCCGCGCGACCACCTCGCCCGTCTCGGCATCGGTGAGCGTCATCTGCCTGCTCGCATCGGCGATCACCAGGCCGTCGCCGTACAACACCACCCTCGGCGGACGCAGCACGTTCATGGTCGCGGTGACGAACCCGCCTTCCGCGCCCAGCACGGCGACCGGCTGCGCCGGCCCGTCGTCGGCCACGGCCGCAGACGTGTCCGGTTCCACTCCTCCACAGGCCGCGGTCAGCGCCGTCACCGCCAGCAGCAGAATCATTCTCAGTCTCATGCCTCACACCACGTAAGCGCCCTCACCGTGGTTCATCCTCGCGCGTCCCCCGTTCGGATCGCCCCCGACATGCGCGAACGCCGCGAGACTTCGCGAGGAGCGGGCCCCGGGACGGTTGGTCTTCGGAGGGCGCGAACGGGGTTTCTCGAGAGATTGGCGCGGGAACCACCTCTCGGCGTGTAGTGTCGGAGTACAGGTTGTGTCGAAGTCCCAGTATGCGTTGAAGCGCTTGCTGAGTTACTGACAGCGGGCGTTACCGTACGGAGCCGAGGCTTTCCCAAGGCGGTCGGTCGCAGCAGCCCGAGGACCACACCCGTGGCTCTCGAGATCGTCTAATCAAGGAGAAAGCATCATGGCTCAGGGAACTGTGAAGTGGTTCAACGCCGAGAAGGGCTTCGGCTTCATCGCCCCCGACGACGGCTCCGCTGACGTCTTCGTCCACTACTCGGCCATCGACGCCGGCGGCTACCGTTCGCTCGACGAGAACCAGCGTGTCGAGTACACCGCGGGCCAGGGCGCCAAGGGCCCGCAGGCCGAGCAGGTCCGGCCGCTCTAAGCGACGCTTCACACCGCCACCGCCGGACACGCCGAGGCGTGGCCCGTGCTCTGACGGCATCCGGCCCCGGGCTCCTCACGGAGCCCGGGGCTTCGTCATGGATCAGCTGATGAGCCGTGTCAGGGTGGAGCCGGCCCCCGATCGGTGGATTGCCAAGGGAAGGCCGAAACCAGGACCTCAGATCTCCTCGAGTTCCCGCAGGTAATCAACCAGTCCGGGGACTGTCGGCAGTATCCGCGGGTCGAGGCACAGGACGTCCCACCGCCACTCCGGCGGGGTGAACCGCGTCGAGTGTCCGTCGTCCCCGTGCACTGCGTCCCGGCAGGTCGCCCCGAGCGTCAGATCCCTCGCGCCGCGGGCGCCGGCTGGTCGAGGCGCGGGCCGCCCTTGAGCCACATGGCCGAACCCGGCCTCCTGGCCTCGCGCCGGATCCTCGTCACCGCGAACCTGGCAGCGGCCGGCCCGATGGCGCACCCCGCCCGAATGTCAGGCGACGCCCGGTCTGTTGGTCGTTAAGGTGTGGCGCAGGACGCCGGCTCGGCTCGTGACCGACCGCGGGTAGGAGCAGCATGGTCGCCATCGCTCAGTTGCCGTCCGCGGGCCGGGTTCTGGCCGGGGTCGCCGGAGGTGCCGCGGTGGCCGTTCTGTTCGCGTTCCGGCTGGCCGGCGATGACGGGTTCCCCACCGACCCGGTCGGTGTGCTCGCGCTGGCGACGGGAGCGACCGGCGCGGCCGTTGCCGCCACTCGGCTCGCCGGGGTGGGCAACCAGCGGGCCGGCAGGTTCGCGACCTGGCTCTGCGCCGCCCTGCTCGCCTATCTCGTTCTGGCGGCCTGGGCGGTATGGGTGGTCAGGGCCGGGCATCCGACCGCCGCGCTCGCGGTCGCCGCCTGGAATTCGGCGTGGATCCCGCCGCTCGCCCTGATGCAGCTCACCGCATCCGCGGCCATCCGGACCGGTTCGAGGACGCCCTGGACGCACCCGGTCCTGGCCGCGGTGATCGGCACGCTCACGCTCGTCAACGCGCTGGCGACGAAAGCGCGCGAGCCGTTCACCGGCCTGCCGACCATCGCGCCGGAGTCCTGGCGGACGGTGATCGAACCGGTGGGCACCTTCGCCACGCTGCTCGGGGTCCTTGCCCTCCTGCTCGTCCCGGTGACGCTGTGGCGTGCAGCGCTCGGCTCGGAGGGACCCGCCCGCGCGCGGATCGGGGTCGCCGCGGCCGGAGCCACCGCCGCTCCGCTCACCGTCTGCTTCTGCCTCCTGCTCGCCATTGCCCGTGACCCTGGCGCCGTCGAGCCGTCGCTGGGCTCGGTCGCGTTCCTCGTCGCGCTCGCTGGAGCCTCGGCGTTCAGCGCCGCCTGCGCGCTGATCGCCGCGCGCGGCGGCATCGAGGGCCGCCAGGTGACGATCGTCGTGCGCGGCGCCGGGCTCGCCGGCGCGGCCCTGGTCGTGCTCGGGACCGGAACCATCATCGCGGCTCCCGGTCTCCGGCTCGGCCCGGCCTCGGTCGCGTTCCTCGTCGCGGCCGTGACGGTCGTCGCCGGGGGCGGAGACGAATCGTCGCGTGCGGGCCGCGAGGATCTGGCTGGATCACGCCACCGCGAACCGGGGGCCACAGGGGCTGAGCAAGGCCGACTGAGCTGGTGCTTTCCGAAGATAGGTGCTGAGGCCGATGCCCGCACGACGCCTCCACGATGACGGTGGACGACAGCGCGCGTCGCGCTGACACCGATCGAAGGAGGCATACGGCCGTGACTTCACCCGAACTTCCCGGCACCGTGATCCCCCCGGCCGCCGCAGTCGCCGAGCCGGTCCTGGCCCGCTCGGCCCCGCGGCGCGTCGCTCTCCTCGGGCTCTTCGTCCTGCTGCTGGTTTCGCTGGCCGGACGGACCGGGTTCACGTTCTGGGAGCCGCCGTTCGACGGCACGATCCGGTACGACGACGTACGTGCGTCAGGCGGCGCGTACTGGCCGATGAACCTGTACCTCGGAGGCCCCGGGTATGCGGTCTCCTGGGTCGCCGCCGCGGTCTTCTTCGTGCTGCTCGCGCGGGGCAGAGCCGGCGTGCTCAACCTGGTCGGCGCCCTGCTGACCGGGATCGGCGGGATCCTTTTCGCCCTCACGATCACCGCCCAGGTGCTGCCGTTCGCGTACGCGGCCGACCCCGAGGTGTTGCCCGAGGCCGAGGGCCGGCAGCTCTTCGACGTCCTGAACGCACATCTCGGCCAACTCCTGCCGGCGATCATCGGCACCCAGATCGCCATCGCGCTCGGGGCGCTGTTCGCGCTCATCGGGACGCTGATCTCGAAGACGATGCCGCGCCGGCTGTCGATCGCGGGCATCGCATACGTCGTCGTGTTCGTCGGGCTGCCGACCGAGTCACTCGGCGCTGTGGCCGTCGCCGTCGGGTATCTGCTCCAGGTCGCCCTCGTCGCCACGATCGGCTGGTTCGGGCTTCGCGCCGGACTACACGGACATTGAAGGGTGAGGACCACGGTCCTGCGGCCGGCTCAGCCCGTGATTCCCCTGCATTCCCTGTGGTGACGGTCTCGTTCTGATTCATTTCTTGGCTTTGTTCTTCCAGCGGGACCGCACCACATGAGTAGTTCAGGGATAGCCCTCTATCGGGGGCCATCCGTGGATCCGTACGTTCCATGTAGTAGTCACACGAGGAGGGTCTGCCATGGACATTGCGGCGATGGCATTGGCCGCCACCGCGGGTCAGGCGCTCGTTCAGGCGATGGTCACCGATGGGTGGGCGGGCGTACGGGGGAAGGTGGCCCGGCTACTCGGCCGTGGCGACCAGGACCAGGAGCAGCGTGAGTCAGCCGAACTCGACGAGGCGGCGGGGGCGGTCCGCGCAGAGGCGATTCCGGTGTCGGTCGTGGCCGGACACCTTCAGGGTCGGATTCAGGCGCTACTGGAGAATCACCCGGAAAGCATGGCCGAAATCGAGGCGCTCGTGGCCGGGCTCAAGGAAAAGGGCTCGACGAACATCAACGTCGGCGGCAGCGTTTCGGGCCAGATCATCGCGGGGTCGAACAACAACGCGGTATTTCGGGTGACGCATCAGCCTTGATGGAGAGGGCTCGCAATGGGACACCAGGTGGACATCGGGGGCGACGTCTACGGTGTGGTGATTGTCGGTGACGGAAACGTCGTCACCTATTACGCCGACCGCGCCTCCCGGATCGAGCCCGGTGGGTCTGTGCCGGACGTAACGCGGCGTCCTGCCCCTTCCGATCCGCTGATCGCGGGTGTGCTGTGGGGGCGCGACGGCGAGCTGGCGCAGATCGACAGGTGGTTGCGAACGCCGGGCGCGTTGGTGCAGGTGCACGGGGTGCCCGGGATCGGCAAGTCGGCACTGTTGCGCCGGATCGCCGCCGACAGGCGCGAGGCCGGTGACGAGGTGCTGTTCCTGTCCGGTGCAGGCCGCCCGGCCGAGGATCTCGTGCAGGAGCTGTTCGAAATCTGCTACGACAGTCCCGACCATCGGCCCTCGCCCGCGCGGCTGCGGCGGCTGATGGGCAGGGTCCGGGCGCTGATCGTGGTCGACGACTTCGAGGGCCCTCCCGGCGACCTGGCCACCCTGCTCGACGCGACACCGGCGAGCAGCCTGCTGATCGGGTCGTCCGCACGAGGCATGGCCGAGAACGCCTACTCCCTCGAACTGCGCGGTCTGCCGGAAGCTGCCGCGATGGCCCTGGTCATTCACCAGGCCGGGATCTCGCTGACGCCCGCGCAGGCGGTGGCCGCCCGCGATCTGTGCCGCCGCTCGGGCGGGCACCCTCGGCTGCTGCTCCAGGCGGCTGCCGTGCTCGCGCTGACCGGTGGGATCGGTGCCGATCCCCGTTCGGTCCTGGCGGCTTCGCTTGACCTGGACGCGCTGGCCGTCTACCAGGCGCTCGGCGCGCTGCCCGGCCGGCCGGTGCCGCCGGGGCCACTCGCGGCCCTGGCCGGGATCGGGTCCGCGAGTGGCGCCATCGCCAGACTCACGCAGCTCCGGCTGGTGGACCCCTCAGGCGGCGCCTTCGTTCGGGCCGATGACAGCGCGCATGAGCGCATCGATGCCGCCCTGTACGCCTCCAACCTGGCCGCCTGGGCCGCGACCGCCGTGCGCGGGCAGATCGTCGAGAGCGCCCCGGTGGTGATAGGTGTTCTCGAGCTGGCGATGGCACGGGAAGCGTACGACCCGGCGCGGATTTTGGCCCGCACAGTGGCGGCGGCGCTCGGCCGGTCGCTGCGGTGGGGCTCGTGGGGCCGGGTGCTGGACCTCGGCGCGCAGGCCGCCGCGCGGGTCGGTGCGGCTGATGACCTGGCCTATTTCCAGAGTGAGGAGAACACCAGGAAACGTGCCCTCGGTCTGGCGGCCGGGCTCACCGTCGGCGGCGCAGGGGCGGGTGTCGCCATCAGTACGCTCGGCGGCAAGACGGGAGCCGGTGTCGTCAGCGTCCAATCGATCGCCGTCGCAGTGGTCACCGCCGCGACGGTGGCGGCCCTCGGGGTGATCGGGGTGAGCGTCGCGGCAACGCATCCGAGTCCCACCCCTACGGCCGATGCCACGCCGGCCCTTTCCGACACCGGTCGGTCGGTCACGATGCGCCCGTCCTCACCTTCGCCCCCGCCTTCGCATTCACCCCCGCCTTCGCCTTCACCCCCGCCTTCGCCTTGGCGCTCACCGGAAACGGTCACGCCCAGCCCGCTAAGGCCGCTCCCCGGCGCCGGGCTGACGCTCTCCGCGAGCTCCGTTCCCCCGGGGCAGGCGGTGACCGTGCGGGCCACCGGCTTCTCGCCGGGCGAGCCCGTGGCGTTCGTCTGGTCGGGTCCCTCTGTATCCAGGCAGCCACCGACGGCCACCGCCGACGCCCATGGCGCGGCCACGCTCGACGTCACGCCAGGAATCGTCCCCGGGCCGTACACCATCACCGCGACGGGTAGCGCCTCCGGACGGTCGGCGCGTGGGACCGTATCGGTCATCACGCTTACGCTGTCGCCGCCCAACGTCGCCGCCGGTCAGAAGGTCACGGTTTCTGCGCACGGGTTCGACGATGGTGAGCCGGTCAGGTTCACCCTCGGCGGTGCCTCACTCGACACCGTCGCCGCGCAGGCGGACGGCGCCTCCCTTGAGGCGACCGCGCCCGGCACACCCGGGGATGTCGAGATCGTCGCAACGGGCCGTAGCCTGGACCGTCGCGCGACCGCCCGCCTCCAGGTGACCGGCAGGGACCTGAGCGGGAGATGGAGCATGAGCGGGGGCGGGAGCATCGAGCTACGCCCCATCAGCGGTGGATGGGAGGGCTACTGGGTCACCGAGGTACGAGAGCCGAATTCGGGCTGCCCGTTCCCCGCCGGACAACTCACCCTCCACATCCGCGGAACCGAGCCCAACTACGCGGGCACGGAGGTTCTCTGGGTCCACGGTCAGAACGGCCAGGACTGCGTCTTCAAGTGGGCCGCCGCGACGGCCGTGACGGTCAGCGCGAACGGCAACCGGATCGAGGCGAAGTCCACCAGTCCGTTCGACAACGCCTCTTCCCAAAACGTCTTGAGCCGGTGAGCGCGGGTGTCAGGGAACACCGGCTCTATGCGCTCTATGTCCTGGCGCTCTGCCCCGGCCTACGCCGCGGGAAACTGCACGGGCTCCGCTGGGAGGGGCGTCAACCTCGGCAGCGTGCGGCCCTTGGCACGCGATGTCGTCAGGGTTGTCGTCGAGCCGACGGCGCGTCGAGATACGTCAGCACGGCCATGACCCGGCGGTGGTGGCTGGCGGAGGCGGGCAGGCCGAGCTTGGCGAACAGGCTGTTGATGAGATTGCTCACCGATTTCTCGGTGATGACCAACCGCTCGGCGACCGCGGCATTGGAGTGGCCCTCGGCCATCAGGCGCAGCACGTCCTGCTCCCGTGGCGTCAGGGTGGTCAGCGCGTCCTGCCGGTGCACGAGGCGCGTCACCACCTCCGGGTCGATCAACGTTGCCCCCGCCGCCACCTGGCGCAGCGCGTCGACGAATTGGCGAACCTCGCCGATCCGATCCTTGAGCAGATAGCCCACCGCGCCGCCACGGTCGGCGAGCAGTTCGCGGGCGTAGAGCCGCTCGACATACTGCGAGAGGACCAGGACGGGCAGGCGGGGTACCGCCCGGCGGGCGGCGATGGCTGCCCGCAGCCCCTCGTCGGTGAAGGTGGGAGGCAGACGTACGTCGACGACCGCGATGTCGGGGCGGACCGCGATCAGTTCCGCCGCCAGGCCGGCGCCGTCGGACACCGTGGCCGTGACCTCGAAGCCGTACGCGGTGAGCATGCGGGTGAGCCCGTCGCGCAGGAGTGCCTGGTCCTCGGCGATCAGGACGCGCACGGCAGGTCCATGTGCAGCATGGTCGGTCCGCCCGCCGGGCTGGTGATTCGCAGCTCGCCGTCGAAGGCGGACAGCCGCCGCCGGATGCCCCGCAGGCCGGTCCCCTTCGACGGATCGGCGCCTCCCCGGCCGTCGTCACCGACCTCGATGCGCAGCATCGGGCCGGCGTCGACGAGGGACACGCGCACCCGGCCGGCGCCGCTGTGCCGGATCGCGTTGGTCAGTGCCTCCACGGTGGCGAAGTACGCGGCGGCCTCGACGGGTGCGGGCAGCCTGCGGTCGAGACGGAGATCCAGCTCGACCGGGATCGCGGTGTCCAGCACCACCGCCTCGACCGCCGCGGCGAGACCGCGGTCGGCCAGCACCGGCGGGTGGATGCCTCGCACGAGGTCACGCAGCTCGGTCAGGGCCGCGCCGGCGCCCTGCCGGGCCTCGGCGAGCAACGCCTTGGCGTTCGCCGGGTCGGTGTCGAAAAGGTCCTCGGCCACCCCGATGTTCATGGCCAACGCGACCAGCCGGGCCTGGGCGCCGTCGTGCAGGTCCCGCTCGATGCGGCGCAGTTCGGTGGCGGACGCGTCGACGGTCGCCGCCCGGGCCGCGGTCAGCCGGTCCACTCGGGCGGTCAGGCGGGCCGCCGAGGTGGGCCCGAGGAGGGCCCTCGCCAGCGCGGTCTGCGCGCGTACCAGGTGACGCGGGAGGCGGTACGCGGCGGCGGAGAGGGCGAGACCGGCCGGCACCAGCAGCCACGTGGCCGGGCCGGAGCGGCCGGTCCACTCCAGCACAGCCGGATCGAAACCGGTGGGCTCCGGAAGGAGGACGCGCAGCGCGGGCGCGGCGACGCATTCCAGCGCGCCGAGCCACAGCCCGGCGCCGGCCACCAGACCGGTCAGGCCGGCGACGAACTGGCACGGCAACCAGGCGACGTCGCGCCAGGTCGCCGGATCGCGGACCACGGCACGCAGCCTGGCCGCGACGCCGGTGGGCAGCGGGCGATACGCGGACGGCACCGCCGTACGGCTGCGTTGGGCGTCGGCCAGCCGACGGGTCGTCCAGACGACGCACGCGAAGACGCCGAGGCCGAGTCCGGCCAACAGGCTCGTCGGTACCGAGACGACCAGCGCGGCCAGCAGGATCGGCGCGGGCAGGCCGAGCAGCGCACCCACCGCCAGCCCGCGGAGTTCGTATAGACGGTCGCGGATCTCCACGGGATCGACGGTAAAGGGTGAACCACCCGTCCGACAGTGTGCCTGCACCCCAGGCGATCCGGGTGCGGCCGCCCTGTCCGGCCCCTGTCCGGGCCCGGCACGCTCGCAGCATGCGACGAGTGTTGACGGTACTGATGCTGGTGCTGGTAGCGGCTGCGCTGCCCGTACCCGCACAAGCAGCCTCTGCGGCCGTACGAACTGCCGAGGTGAGTTTCACCGGTGCCGGGGGCGTGGTCCTGCACGGCACCGTGCTGGCTCCGGACGACACCGTGCTGGCACCGGAGGGCGCGGTGACGACCCGGCGGCCGGGGGTCGTGCTGCTCGAAGGCGCGGGCAACCGCGGACGCGGCTACCTGATGCCGGAGGCGCGAGCGTATGCACGCCACGGGATCGTGGCCCTGGTCTACGACAAGCGCACGGTGGGCTACAGCCTGACGCAGCGGGACTATTCGGTGCTCGCCGACGACGCACTGGCCGCCGTACGGCTGCTGCGCGAACGGGCGGACGTGGACCCGGCGCGAGTCGGGCTCTGGGCGTTGTCCGAGGGCGCCTTCGTCTCGCCGATCGCGGCCCGGTCGAGCGACGTCGCGTTCCTCATCACCGTGGGAGCCGTCGCGACCACGCCGGCGGTGCAGACCGCGTGGGCGTACGGCACGTACCTGCGCCACGCCGGGGTGACCGGCGGGCTGATCGGCACGATGCAGCACACGGCGACCGCGGCCACGATCGGTGCGCGCCTCTTCCCCGAGGCCGGCTTCGACCCGATTCCGCACTGGCGGGCCGTGCGGCAGCCGGTGCTCGCCCAGTGGGGGCAGCTCGACCGGGACAGCATCCCCGGGCAGAGCAGCCGGATGATCCGGACCGCGCTGGAGCGTGGGGGCAATGCGCACCACGTGATCCGGATCGTTCCTTCGGTCAATCACAACCTGCATGTCACCCAGGCCGACGGCTACGACCGGCTGCCCACACTGCCCGCCGGCTACGGCGATGCCGAGGCCGCGTGGATCGCCGATCCCACGCACCCGCCCGCCTCGTCCGGCGTGGACCTCGATGCCGAGCCGGATGTGCCGGTGATCGCCACGCCGGCCTGGTACGACGCGGCCTGGGCGCAGCTCGCGACGCTGCTGGTCCTGTTCGGCGCCTTCCTGGCCTATCCGCTCTCCAGGCGCAGAGGCCGTCAAGGGCTGCCGGTGGCGCGGTGGCTGGCGGGGCTGGGGCCGCTGACGCTCGCCGGAACCCTGGTCTACCTGTTGTTCCTGCTGATCACCGCGGCGAAAGTGCCCGGTCCTGTGCTGTGGGGACGCCCGGCGGCCTGGCTCGTCCTGCAACTGCTCACGATCGCCACGGTGGGGACGACCGGAACGCTTGGATGGGTGCTGTGGCGCCGGCGTGACCTGCCGAGGACGCGGTTCGCGGTGCTTCTCGCCGGCGGCGTGCTGTTCGTGCCGTGGGCGGTGCACTGGGGCCTGCTCGGGTAGGCCCGGGAGTTCGGGTCCCTCGCTGTCGATCTCTGGGTAGTCGCTCTCCTCCGGCACGCTGCCAGGGCCATGTACGGTGAGTAGCGAAGTGGGCGATCGTCGCGGCTTCAGCCCATCTCGATCGGCTGATCCTCCTGGGTTTCGCCCACGCCCTACTGCTCCAGCACTGCGTTCAAGGTGCGGCGGCCGATCCCGGCCATCAGCGGGTTGTCGGCGGAGTGGGTCAGGAAGACAAGAGCCAGGGCCAGCGCCCACCCCCGCGCCCGAGCCCATGTGCCGGCGTCCGCGCGACCGTACGCCCTCCGGAAGTCCTCTCGCCGAGATGCGGGCAGGACCATCCAGGCCACGGCCAGATCGGTGGCGGGGTCCCCGGCGGTGATGTCGCCGAAGTCGATCACAGCGCCGACCCGCCCGCGGTCGACCAGTATGTTCGCGGGATGCAGGTCACCGTGCAGCCACACCGGCGGGCCGTCCCACTCGCGCGCGGCGACAGCGCACTCCCATACCCGCAGCGCAGCGGCCCGTTTGGCCGGGTCGTCCAGGTGCGGCAGTTGGGCCATCACTCCGGCCGTCCGGCCGGAGAGCGGGATCCCACGCGAAGGATTGACGGGGGCGTCCGTCGGCGCCGGCGAGTGCAGGGCGGCGAGGAAACCACCGAGGGCCAAAGCCGCCTCGCCCGGATCAGCGGGCGGCGTGCGGGCCGCGACATCCCCGGGCAGGTACGGCACCACGCTCCAGTCCCAGGGATACCCGCGGCTCGGCCGCCCGATGCGCACCGGCGCCGGAACGGGCAGTGGCAGACGACCAGCCAGGCTCGGCAGCCAGCGCTGTTCGTTCACCACAAGTTGGGCGGCCAGGGCGCGCCGGGGAAGGCGCACCAGGTAGGCGTCGCCGAGCCGGCAGACCAGGTTGTCCCAGCCGTTGGCCAGCACTTTGATACCGAGTCCGGCGAGGTCGGAGTGCTGGTCAGTCAGCAGCTGGCGCACCAAGCTCGGGGACACCGGCACCTCGGCCGCCGGCATGCTGTTGGGGCTCATCGCGCAATCCTAGGCTCGTCACCCCGGAGACGCTGGTGCCGCCAGTCGTTCCAGTTTGGTCGGCCTTCTGCAAGCCGGAGCGCCGTGGGTAGCCGACCTGCTTACGTCATAGCTCCTGCGCCGATTGTGCGGCGGGGCGGCCGGGCGGGACCGGCCCGGAGAGGCCGCACGCCCGCCCAGCGGGCCGGCGCACGCCGAGTACGCGGTCGTCACGGCCTGAGCCACTACGCAACGTTCCGATCCGTAGGCCGCACGGTGCCGCGTCAATCCGAGTAGTACTCCGCGTACCGCCGAACCCTCACCGAGTACGTCCGGCCGGTCCGCTGAACCGGGGGCGGCTCACGCTCGGGCGAGCAGACCGGCGAGGGTGGTCTGCAGGATCTCGCCGTACATGGTGGCGAAGTCCACCCGGGAGCCCGCGAGCCGGGGGTCGGACGTGGCCTCGACGATGGTCGGGGTCGGGTTGCTGAACGACCACAGGCCCACCAGCGCGACGACGGCGTACTCCGTCAGCGTGAGAGCGTCACCCGCGCCGAGGGCCGGCACCCGCTCCCTGACCAGCCCCGCCAGCCGGGTGCGGTGCTCCAGGTCGATGAGCTTGTAGGCGCGCACGGTGCCGGCGGAGACGTTCCGCTCCAGGACGGTCGGCAGCATGCTCCACAGCTGGCACAGGACCGGCCGGGCGGCGAGCGAATCGGCCCAGGCCCGCATCACCTGGTCGGGCTCGCACGGCGCGGCCGGCCACTCGTCCGCCAGCGCGTCGAGCCAGGCCAGCCGGAGCCTGGCGAGCAGCCCGAGGAAGACGCCCTCCCGGCTCTCGAAATAGCGCACCACGTGCGTCTTGGACACCCCGAGCCGGCGCCCCAGCTCCCGGAGGCTGATCTCGTCGGCGGGCATCTCGGCCAGCAGCGCCTCCGCGGCGTCCAGGATCTCCTGTTTGCGGAGCTCCCGGTGCTCGGGTCGCCTGGCCCGCTGGAAGGACGGCGCCTCCACCTCGTCCATCGAACCTCCTCGCGCACCGCGGATCATGGCAGCTCCCACATTAGCGGTCCATCGGACAGTTGATACGTGTCCAATGGACCGCTATAGTCATAAAGGTCCGATGGACACCTACGTGAGGAGTATTTCCGTGATCACTTACCCGAACCTGTACGTCGGCGGCCAGTGGGTCGCCCCGGCCACCGCGGACGTCCTGGAGGTGCGTTCCCCGCACGACCGCTCGCTGGTCGGGACCGCACCGCACGCCGCCCCCGCCGACGTCGACCGGGCGGTCGCCGCCGCCCGCCGGGCGTTCGACGAGGGCCCCTGGCCCCGGATGAGCCCACAGGAACGGAGCGCCGTCGTGGAGCGGTTCTCCACGCTCTACGCGGTCCGCGCCGAGGAGTTCGCGTCCCTGGTCACCGCCGAGAACGGCTCACCGCTGTGGTTCACCCGCTGGACGCACCTGCAGTCCCTCCCGGAGATGACGGAGGCGTACGTGCGCGCCGCCGCCGCTCTCGGCTGGGAGGAGGAGGTGGGCGCCGTCGGCGACGCCACGACGCGGCTGCGCCGGGAACCCGTCGGCGTGGTGGCGGCGGTGATCCCGTGGAACGCTCCACACCAGTCGGCCCTGGTCAAGCTGGTTCCCGCGCTGCTCGCCGGCTGCACGGTCGTCCTGAAGGCCTCCCCGGAGACGGCGCTGGACGCCCTGGCGCTCGCCGAGGTCTTCGACGCGGCCGGGCTGCCCGAGGGAGTGGTGAGCATCCTGCCAGCGGGCCGCGAGACCAGCGAGTACCTGGTCGCCCACCCCGGCGTCGACAAGATCGCCTTCACCGGCTCCACCGCGGCCGGCCGGCGCATCGCCTCCGTCGCCGGGGAGCAGCTCAAGCGGGTCAGCCTGGAGCTGGGCGGCAAGTCCGCGTCGATCATCCTTGAGGACGCCGACCTGACGGCGGTCGTGGCAGGCCTTAGGGCCCTGTCGCTGGGCAACAACGCCGAGAACTGCGTGGCCCACACCCGCATCCTCGCCCCGCGCAGCCGCTACGAGGAGGTCGTCGCGGCGCTGGCCGCCATGATGGAGGACGTCCGGGTCGGCGACCCCTCCGACCCCGAGACCTTCATCGGGCCGATGGTCCGCGCCGACCAGCAGCAGCGGGTGCGCTCCTACATCGAACTCGGCGTCGCCGAAGGCGCCCGGATGGTGACCGGCGGACTCGAGACCCCTGCCGGGCTGGAGGGCGGGTACTACGTCCGTCCGACGCTGTTCGCCGATGTCGACAGCGACATGCGGATCGCCCGCGAGGAGATCTTCGGCCCCGTCCTGGTCGTCATCCCGTTCGACGACGAGGACGACGCCGTCCGCATCGCCAACGACTCCGAGTACGGCCTCGGCGGTGGCGTGTGGGCCGCCGACCGGGAGCACGGCATCGAGGTCGCCCGCAGGATCCGTACCGGGTGGATGACCGTCAACGGCGCCGCCCCGACCTACGACGGCGCCTTCGGCGGCTACAAGAGCAGCGGCATCGGCCGGGAGTTCGGCGTCGCCGGCCTCGCCCAGTACGTCGAGTACAAGACCATCGCCGCCTGAAGACCAGGAGGACCATCATGCGCGAAGCCCGTGTCACCCTCGGGCACACCGACATCTCCGTCCGGCCGATCGGCCTGGGCTGCATGGGGATGTCCCAGTTCTACGGCGACGCCGACGAGGCGGAGTCCGTCGCCACGATCCACGCCGCCGTCGAGGCCGGCATCGACTTCTTCGACACCTCCGACATCTACGGCGCCGCCGGCGCGGCCACCGGCCAGTCCCAGAAGGGCTTCGGCCACAACGAGGAACTGCTCGGCCGCGCCGTGCGCGGCCTGCGCGACCGGGTGGTCCTCGCGACCAAGTTCGGGGCGCGGCCCTCGGAGGAGGGCGGGGTGGTCTACGACGGCCGCCCGGAGTACGTGGCCGCCGCCTGCGAGGCCAGCCTGCGCCGCCTCGGCGTCGACCACATCGACCTCTACTACGTCCACCGCCACGACACCACCGTGCCGATCGAGGACACCGTCGGCGCGATGGCCGAGCTGGTGACCGCGGGCAAGGTGCGCGCGATCGGTCTCAGCGCGGTCGGTCCGGACATCCTGCACCGGGCATCCGCCGTGGCGCCGATCTCGGCCCTCCAGAGCGAGTACTCGCTCTGGGCCCGCGAGGTGGAGCAGGAGGTGCTGCCCGCCTGCCGCGACCTGGGCATCACCTTCGTCCCGTACAGCCCCCTGGGGCGAGCCGCGCTCGCCGGCCGTTTCACCAGCCAGACCTCGTTCGACGGTGACGACTTCCGCTCGACCCTGCCCAAGTTCCAGGAGGAGAACTTCGCCGGCAACCTCCGCCTCGTCGAGGGGCTGAAGGCGTTCGCCGCCGAGCGCGGGCACGCCCCGGGCCAGGTGGCCCTGGCCTGGCTGCTCGCCCAGCCGTACGACATCGCGCCCATCCCCGGCACCAAGCGGCCGGAGTACGCGCGCCAGAACGCCGCCGCGACGGCCGTTCCGCTGAGCGCGGACGACGTCGCCCACCTGTCGGGCCTGTTCGACCCCGCGCGGGTGCGCGGCGGCCAGTACGGCGCGCTCAACGCGCTCCCCCAGCACTGATCCGGAAGGAACCACATGATCGACACCCAGCGGGAACCCGGCTACGAGGCCGCGCTCGACACCGCCGCGCACCTGCTCGGCAGGAGGCTGGAGCCGTTCCTGGAACCCGGCCCGGGCGAGCCGGCCAACGCCGCCGACTTCATGCGCCTGGCCACCCGGCACACCTTCGGCGACGCGTGGCCGCGCACCGACGTCCTCGACACCCGCACCCGCGCCCTCGTCTCCGTGACGATCGCCGCGACCCTGGGCACGCTCGAACCGCTGCGCGGGCAGCTGCGGATCGCGCTCAACAACGGCGTCACCCCGGAGGAGATCGTGGAGGCGTTCGTGCACATCGAGGCGTACGCCGGCGCGGCCCGGGCCTTCGACGGTTACCGCGTCGCCCGGGAGGTCTTCCAGGAGGTTCACCAAGCGTAAGCCCGTCGACGGGGGCGGCGAGCGCGACGTGCTGACGGTGCCCGCGCTGCCGTCCGACCGGCACCGGATCTCCATCACGTGTTCGGGAACAGCAGCAGCCGGTGGTAGAAGGGGCCCCAGAGCTGGTCGACGGTCACGTCGAGATCGAGGTCGGGGCGCAGCTGACCGCGTTCCTGGGCCTGCCTCAGCACCTCGACGGCGCCCTCGTCGAGCAGCAGCGCCCCCGTCGCCGCGAGGATCCGCGCGCGCACCTCGGCGGCCGGCCGCCGCCCGCGCTCCAGGAGGTCTTGAAGTGCTTTTCCACGTTCCCTAATAAAGCCACTTCTCGCTGTGGCGATGCCTCGTAGGCTCCGGTTCCTCGACCCGTAGCAGGGTCAACCGAACGCGTTGCCGAGCCTTCCGTTCAGCGATGCTCGTGTCTCCGCCGATGCCCTTGTAGGACCCGCCCACGTCATGCCTGTAACGACGGCCGTCCTGCTCTTGTATGCGCAGCGGCATCGTGTTGTCAGTCCGGCTCACAGCATGGATTCTCCAGCCCTTGCAACCTGACCGCCATGACTACTGTCGTCAGCGTTGTCGTCAGAACAACAAAAACGCCCCGGAGCGATCTTCGCTACGGAGCGTTCGGGCTGTTCAAAGATGGTGGTCAGGGGCAGGGTCGAACTGCCGACCTTCCGCTTTTCAGGCGGACGCTCGTACCAACTGAGCTACCTGACCTCCGGCGGCTGCCGCCGTACGCGGTCCTGACGGGACTTGAACCCGCGACCTCCACCTTGACAGGGTGGCGAGCACTCCAAACTGCTCTACAGGACCTTTATGTCCGGGGGGCTTTCGCTTCCCCGTGTTGTTCGGCTCGCCTAGCTTACCAGCTTCCGGGAGGTCTTCGACCTTCCGTCATCCGGTGCGCCCGACGCGCTCCACGTGCCCCCAACGGGATTCGAACCCGTGCCGCCGCCTTGAAAGGGCGGTGTCCTAGGCCGCTAGACGATGGGGGCTCAAGGCTTCCGCCCTGTTCCGTGACGCCTTCCGTCGGAGACCTCTGAAGCATAGGGGACGTTTGCCCCTGATGCCAAAGCGGCCGGCGACGGCGAGCCGCTGCCGGTTGCCGTCGGCGACGGCGGTGCCTGCGGTGACTCGGGAAAAATTGTACGGCCAGGGTCCGGCTCGATATGACGCTCACACTGGATCCACTGCTCGCCGAGGCCGCCGACGGTGATGTCGTCCCAGGCCTCCAGGCGGTGGCTGCTCTTGTCGAAGTAGAGCACCGAGGCGGTCAACGGGGTCGGCTCGTCGTGTTCCAGGCCGCGCAGGCCGGCGCCTCCGGTGGACCCCTGGATCATCAGCCGGGTGCCCGAGGGCAGCAGCTCGGTGGACCGGGCGTGGACGTGTCCGCTCAGCACGAGCGGCACATACCCGGACAGGCCGCGGCCCACGGTCGGGTCATGGACGGCCGCGATGTCGGCGGCGATCTTGTCGGGGGCCGAGGTGGAGGGGGACCGGGGCCACTCGCGCGGCGCCAGCTTGGCCGCGTTGACCCGGCCGAGGTCGAGAAGGGTCGTGCTCTCGTCGCCCGCCGCCTGCACGGACTTGTCGGGGGTGAACCTCGGGTCGCCGATGCCGTAGATGGTCAGCCCCTTGACCGTGGCCGCGGTGCCGTCCAGCACGATGGCGTGCTTCTGCTTGGCGACCGCCCGCTGGGTCGTCAGGGAGTCGTGGTTGCCGCGCACGTAGACGTACGGCACGCCGAGCGAGCCGATCTCCTTCACGAACTCGTTCTCGGCCTTGGTCCCGTGGTCGCTGATGTCGCCGGTGTCGACGATGAAGTCGACCTTGAACTGGTCCTTCAGCGACTTGATCACGTTCCAGGCCAGCGGGTTGATGTGCAGGTCGGAGACGTGCAGCACGCGGATGGTGCCCGGATCGGGGTCGAAGATGGGCAGGGTCGACCCCGCCTCGTACAGCTGGGAGACGTTGGTCACCAGCTTGGCGAGCTGGCCGCGATATTCGGAGAACTTGGTCACGATCGCCTCGGCGCTGCCGACCAGGGACGGCACGCCCGTGAGCAGCCCGGTATATCGGGGCTCGGCGATCGAGCGGGGGTTGAAGGTCAGCGCGGAGACGCCGCCGAGGACGGCGACCATCGCCAGCGAGCCCGCCGCGGTCCAGGCCGCCCGCGACAGCCGCCGGAAGACGACCAGGCCGGTGATGAACCCGAAAACGACGGCGAACAGCGCCGCGCGCACGACGAGGCTGCGCAGCCCGGCGATGACGTCGGCCTCGATGGTCGTCGGCAGCCGGTCGGCCCACCGGGGATTCTTGAGAATCTCCTCCGCGACCTCCGGATGGACCGCCTCGATCGTCAGGTCGAGCCGCAGCGGGCCGTCGTGGCTGTTGAAGCTGAGCGTTCCGAGGGGCCGTACGTCGATGACGGTCTCCCCGCTCCAGGACGGCGCCAGGGACATCCCGATGTCGGCGGGCCCGACCGGGGTGTCCACCTTGGCGCCGAACGTCATCCCGAGCCATCCGCCGACCACCGCCGCCAGCAGGACCGCGAGCACACGGGCGGACACCCGGGCGGGCCGGCTGCCGGCCGTCCTACGGGCGTACGCCCTCAACCACGAGTTCTCCATCCCCTCCTGACTACCCGAAGATGCGACTGCTTTGGTTACCGAACTCGGGTGTTCTGGTTACCGGCCGTCCGGCCGGGCCTCCAGACGGGCCCGCATTCCGGACAGGATCAGCGCCATGCCGTGCTCGAAGGACGCGTCCGTCTGCGGGCCTTTGGTCTCGGCCATGACGGCGCACACGTTCGGATACTGCGCGAGGCTCTCGAGCGCCTCCTCGAACAAGGCCGGGTTCAGCACGCCCCGCTCCTGGTCGGCCTGCTCTTCCAGGACGAATCCGCCGAGGAAGCTCGTGAGCGTGCCGAGACCCCACATCGCGTCCTTACGGGTGAATCCCACGCGTTGCAGCGACTCCAGGATCGTCTCGACGGTCTTCAGCGTGGCCGTGCCCGGATGGGTGCCGGCGGTGAGGCGCGCGGTGTCGCGATGCGACTTGAACACCCGGCGCTGACCCCTGCACCACTCCGCCAGCCACTCCTCCCACGACTCCCCCTCGGCGAGCGGCCGCAACGGCTCCTGTACGGAGATCGCCTCGGCCATCGCGTCCAGGAGTTCCTGCTTGTTCCTGAAGTGCCAATAGAGGGCGGGGGCCTGCACGCCCAGCTCGGTCGCGAGCCTGCGCAGGGTCAGCTTCTCCAGCCCCACCTCGTCCAGGAGCCGGATGGCGGTCCTGACGATCGTGTCGCGTTCGAGTGCCACGGTTGACAGCTTAACGGCGTTCAATGCATCCTTAACGTTGTTAAATTTAACTGCGTTAAGGAGATGCCGTGATCCATGCGGAAGGAGTACGCAAGCGGTTCGGCACCAGCGAGGCGCTGCGGGGCGTCGACCTCGACGTGCCGCGCGGCTCCGTGTGCGGCCTGCTCGGGCCCAACGGCGCCGGCAAGACGACGATGGTGCGCATCCTCACCACGCTCATGCGCCCCGACGGCGGCTCGGCCCGGGTGGCCGGCTGCGACGTGGCCGGGGACTCCGAACGGCTCCGCTACCGCATCGGCCTGGTGGGCCAGCACGCCGCGCTCGACGAGCTGCTGACCGGCCGCCGCAACCTGGAGCTGTTCGGCCGGCTCTACCACCTGCCCCGCCGTACGGCCCGCCGCAGGGCCGAGGAACTGCTGGAGCGGTTCGGCCTGGCCGAGGCGGCGAACCGTCCGGTGCGGACCTATTCGGGCGGCATGCGCCGCAGGCTCGACCTGGCCGCCGGCCTGATCGTCAGCCCGCCGGTGCTGTTCATGGACGAGCCGACCACCGGCCTCGACCCGCGCAGCCGCCTCGCGCTGTGGGACATGCTGCGCCGGCTCGTCGCCGAGGGGACGACCCTGCTGCTCACCACGCAGTACCTCGACGAGGCCGACCACCTGGCCGACCGGATCGCCGTCATGGACGCGGGGCGGGTGGTCGCCGCCGGGTCGCCGTCCGAGCTCAAGGCGAAGGTGGGCGGCGACCGGGTGAGCGTGGCCTTCCGCGAGGCCGCGGACCTGGCTCCCGGCGTCGAGGCCGTACGCGGCGTGCTGCCCGGCGAGCCCGAGATCGACGCCCTCGGGCGGCGGCTCTCCGTGCCCGTCTCGGACGGTGCCGCCTCCCTGGTCAGGGTCGCCGCGGCCCTCGACGCCGCCGGTGTCGGCGTGGAGGACCTGGGGCTGCGCCGGCCGACGCTGGACGAGGTGTTCCTGGCGCTCACGGACGCGCCGGCCAGGCAGAAGGAG
>NZ_VIRM01000076.1 GCF_006874475.1 Microbispora hainanensis | reverse complement strand
GTGATCGGTGGCGTCGGCTCATCGCGGGCCGCGCCAGCTGAGCTGCGCTCCCCGCACGCCGGACCGGCGAATGCCTAGCTGGATACGGCTGGATCGGTGGTCAGAGCGCGTACGCGGGTGGCGTCGTCGTGGGGGAGGGAGGTCGCCGTGAGTGCCCGGCGGGAGTCCATCGGGCGGTAGGCCGTACGGGACAGGCCGGTCCAGGCGAAGGCGGGGCGGGATCCAGAGCGGGAGGACAGGCAGGCGGCGGTGACCCGGCGGACGGCGCGGTCGGTCCAGGGCAGGCCACACCAGGCGTAGAGGTCGCGGAAGCCGTCGAGGGGTGCGGCGCACAGGTCCTCGTAACGCACGACCTTGATCCCGGCAGTGCGGCCGGCCACCGTGTCGGTGACCCGCCACGCGGTCCTCCACAACACCGCTGCCGCGGTGATCACGTCGTGCTCGCCGGCGAAGGGCTCCAGATCGGCCACGTACGGGTGGTCGCGCAGCAGGAGGGGCTGATCGAGGAGTTCGCGCATGTCCACCCTCCAGCCGAGCCGCCGCCAGCTCCCGGCGAACGACACGGGGTCGCGGACCACGACGACCACCCGGCAGCCGAGGCGGGCGGCGAACCACTCGGCGGACAGGAGCGCGAACGGATCGTCCAGCAGCGCCCTCCTGGCCAGCAGGCGGCCGAGGGTGAAGGCGGTGCCATATTTGGCCATCCGCGCGAGGTCGCCGGGGCCGTGGTTGCGGCGGAGTTCGGCCGCCCAGCCGTAGCGCAGCCCGGCCGTACGGGAGAACGCCGCCAGCCAGGGCGTCTCGTCGTCCGGGCAGATGTACTGGAAACGGTGCGTGACGGACGCGTTCAGCACGCCGGGGGAGCGGCCCGGTGGGCGCTGCGGGTTCAGCGGCTCGTTGACGTAGACCAGCCGCCCGCTCGCCGTGAGCATCCGGCCCACCCAGCTCGTGCCGCTGCGCGGCAGGCCGGTGACCAGCACAGGCGGTTCCCCGCTCACGAGGCCGCCTTCGCGGGACCGGCCGACCGGCCCACG
The DNA here is from genome assembly GCF_006874475.1 of Microbispora hainanensis. Lineage (GTDB taxonomy): Bacteria > Actinomycetota > Actinomycetes > Streptosporangiales > Streptosporangiaceae > Microbispora > Microbispora hainanensis. The sequence goes on along the minus strand of NZ_VIRM01000076.1, from coordinate 30,380 downwards.
CCGAAGGGGAGCAGGCCATAGCGGCGGTGGACCTGGACGGCGGGCAGCAGGTTCTTCACGAGCACACCGCCCGACCAGCCCAGCACCGCCCCCAGGGCGCCGTGCGCGGGGACGAGCAGCACATCGAGGGCGATCGTCACGGCGACGGCCGTCGTCACGTTGGCCAGGCTGGCGGCCGTGCGCCCGCCCGCGACGAGCACGACGTCGACCATGCCGCACGCGGTCGCGACCATCATCGTGGCCGACAGGACGATCGCGATCGCGCCGCCGCCGGCGTAGGCGGGCCCGAACAGCGGCAGCAGCCACGGCGCGAGCGCCGCGTAGCCCAGCCACAGCGGCCAGGTGAGCACGATCAGCCATCTGGTGGTGGTGCGATAGAGGGCTCGGGCGGCGTCCAGGTCGCCCTCGGCCAGGGCCCTGACCAGCCGGGCCTGCGCGGCCTGGGCGAGCCCCTGCCCGGCGAGCTGCCCCAGCACCTTGAACCGGGTCGCCGCCGTGTAGACGGCCGCCGCCGCGGGCCCCGCGAGCAGCGCGACGATCACCACGTCGAGCCGCTGGAACACCGACTGCAGGGCCGCCGCGGCCGACCTCGGCGCGGTGTGCCGCCAGAAGGCTCCCACCTCCCCCACGTCGTACGGCCCGAGCCCGCGCAGCCGTACGGCGGCCAGCACCGCGCCGGCCACGGAGGGAAGCGCCCAGGCGGCGGCGAGCACCGGCGGCGGGGCCCCCGCGAGCACGGCGGCGGTGACGAGGGCGAGCTGCCCGAGCGGCTGCACGGCCCCGGCGAGCAGCAGCGTCGGCCGCATGGTGCCGAGGCCACGGGTGGCGCAGATCAGCACGTCGGACAGGACGACGAACGGCAGGGCGGCGGCCAGCACGACCCAGACGCCGCCGGGCACACCGGTGAGCCCGGCGAGCGGCCCGGCCGCCACGGCGACCCCGGCGCCGGTCACCGACGCGAGCGCGGCCACCGGCGCGAGGACCCCGCGGACCAGCCGCCGTCCCCCATCCGGGGAGCGGACGGAACGGTTGCGGGCCAGGGCGTGGACGAGGCCGTTGCCGGTGTCGAGGCGGACGACGCCCGCGAGCATCAGGCACAGCGCGGTGGCCGTGAAGAACGCCCCGGCGGACGCGGGGGTGAGCGACCGCGTCACCACGAGCACGAGCGCGAACTGCCCGCCCGCGGCGGCGGCCGCCGTGGCCAGCCCGGCCAATCCATGCCGGAAAAGGCCCGTGCGCCCGCGAAAACCGCCGCGCTCAAGAGGACCTTCGCGCTCAGGAGGACCTTCGCGCTCAAGAGGACCTGCGTGCTCAGGAGGACCTTCGTGCTCATGCGGGGGCCCGGACGGGGTCCCGTGCTCGGGACGGTTCCGCCCGGGACCCGTGGGAGGACCGGTCAGCGCCGCCACGAGGGCACCGCTCCCAGCCACGGGACGAGCAACGCGTCCCACGGCTCGAAGTGCTCCCGAAGCCGCCGATAGACGGACGCGGGCATGGCCTCCCGCGGCCGGGCGTTGTGCCGCTTGAACTCCACGCTGCCCAGCCGGGGCAGCCCCAGGAAATCCAGCACCCGGTCATACACGGCGCCGGGATCGCGGAACAGCAGCCCGCTGTCGAGGACCAGGATCCGGTCACGCCCCACGAGCGGCTCCAGCCGGGCCAGTTGCTCGGCGTACCGTCCCCGCGCCAGATAGGCGTGGTGCCGGTGCTCGTGGCTGGCGTGGCCGGGGATGGTCCGCAGCCGTTCGGCCTCACCGGCGAGGCGCTCGGGCTCCAGCGCGATGGCGCGCTCGAAGCACGGCTCGGTCTCGAACCCCCGCGCCAGCTCGTGGGCGTGCGCGGAGCAGGCCCGCTCGACCGGGTCACGAACCAGGACGATCAGCTTGACCCCGGGCAGGTCGGCCGCGATGCGGGCTCCCGCCAGGGGATGGAACAGGTAGTAGGGGGACGACTCGAACGCCTGGGGGGCATGACCCCATCGGTATCGGACCGCCCGCGCGCGGGACGTCAGCGGGAAGTGGGCGCGATACCAGGGCAGGCCCCGCTCGTAGGCCATGTCGAAGTAGTGGACGCCCTTGCGCAGCACCGGCTTCATGACCAGCGGATGCCGGGACAGGGCGCGATAGAGCGAGGTCGTGCCGCACCGCTGCGCCCCGACGATCAGAAACGACGGCAGCACTCTGCCGCCGCTGGTCAGCCTTCCGGCGGCGTACGACACGGCGTGCGCCGAGTGCTTCAACGGCGCCTTCACAGCAGGCACTCCTCGTGATCGACGAGAGGGTTCAGCCAGACGGCGGGCGGCCCGAGCGGCTCGTGGCCGTCGCGGCGGTGCCGCTCGGCCAGGGTCACCAGATAGTGGACCGCCGTACGGCGGGCCTGGGCCACGTCGACGCCGAACGGCTCCAGGAGCCCGACCGCCTGGGCGAGACAGGACCGGGCGGCGACCGGAGGCGGCATCCGGCGCAGCGCCCGATGGAAGTAGTGGTGCAGGACGTCGAAGCCGAGCGGCACGCCCACCGCGAACCGCTCCCAGTCCCACACGAGCAGCCGCCCGTCCGTCCCCGCGGCGAGGTTCCAGGGCGTGAAGTCGCCGTGCCAGGCCGCGGCGTTCCCGCAGCCCGCCTCGTCGCCGTACGGGCGGATGGCGGCGATCTCCCGCACGGCCGACGCGAGCAGGGGAGCGGGCACGCGGCGGGAACCCACGCGGCGCGAGCCGATGGGCAATGGTGACAGCATCAGCACCTCAAGGCCCCGCCACTGGCCGTGATAGAGCACGTCGGGCGGCACGACGACCTTCAACGGCCGCCCGGCGAGCATGCGCAGCACCTCGTTCTCGTAGCGCACCAGCCGCCTGGCTCGCGCCGTGTCGCCGATCTTCACGAACCCCGCGAGCCCCGACTCGTCGTACGCCTCCAGAATCGGCTTGCGGTTGGCGCGGCGGGCGGGCCTGACGTGGACGACGACCCGCATCCGGCGGCCGAGGACGTCGCTGAGGTGCGTCTCGATCGTGTCGATCCCGCCGGCGACGGGCAGGCCGCGTCCCAGCGCGCGGTGCCACCACGCGCGCGGGACGACCCGCCGGGGCACGAGGCGGTGCGGCACCACGGTGCGGGCCTCCGGCCGGATACCCGGCCGGACATCGGGCCGGACATCGGGCCGGACATCGGGCGGGGAAGGGGGGAACAGCAGGTCCATCACCTCGTCCAGGTAGTGGAGCCGATCGGCCGCGTCCCTCATCGGGCCTCCCGGAGGTCGGATGCCCCGGCGGCGTTGCGCCAGAGCAGGGCGAAGGAGATCAGATACAGGGTCAGGGCGCTGATCAGCCCGTCGTAGACGACCATGTAGAGCAGCACGAGGATCATCACGAGCGTCCCCGCCCTGCCGATGGGGGTCCGGTCGGCCCAGTAGCGCCGCACCGCTCCGGCGAAGAAGGCGACGTACAGCAGGGCCCCCGTGAAGCCCTGGCTGATCAGCAGGAGCCACAGCTGCCCGTCGCTGCCGAGCGGGGGATGGCCGCAGTCCGTGCACCACGCGCTGCGGCCCGTCGTGACCGTGCGGTGGCTGCCGTACGCGGTGCGCGTGTTGCCATAGCCGATGACCGGCGAGGTGGCCGCGACCCGGATGGTGGTCGCGACCGTGAACGCGCGGATGCCGTTGCTCTGCGGGTTGTCCAGCCGTTGCACGACGATCGTGCTCAGCGGCGACAGCAGGAACGCCGCCGCGGCGACGGCCGCGACCGCTCCGGCCAGCAGGGGGCGTGCGCCCCGGATCATCACATAGGCCACCGAGATCCCGAGCCCGATCCACAGGCCCCGGTTGAGCGAGTAGACGACCGGCACCGCGGCCGCGGCGAGCACGAGCACGGCCGCCACCCGCCGGTACGGTCCCCCGTAGGTCCACCAGCCGACCACGAACCAGATCACCAGCACCGAGACGTCGGCGCCCCAGGCGTTGGCCCACTCGAACGGCGCCTCCGGGCGCGGCGCGGCGTGCCCGAGCACATGCTGCATCTGGGCCGACGTCGGGTGGATGAGGTTGGCGACGAAGGGATGGCCGCCGATCGACGACGGCAGCACCATCTCCAGCGGCGAGGTGAACGCGAAGCCGGGCGCGAACACGCCGAGCAGCCCGCCCCCGACGGCCGTCAGGAACAGCACGCCGAGCCACCTGACCAGCGTGCGCTGCGGCAGCTCGTCGTGGGTGAGATTGCCCAGGTAGAGCACCATGATCAGAAGCGAGACGTAGACGGCCAGCCGCATCAGGTAGCCGATGACCCGGCCGGCGGCGAGCTCGCCGTACGTGCCGTCCGGCGTCTCGGCGAGCGTGAGCGCGCTGATCAGGTAGCCCGTCAGCAGCAGCGCCCACAGGCCGAAGCCCTTCGGCGCGCGGATCGGCCGCCTGCGCCACAGCATCACGGTCATCGGCACGGCCAGGACCACCACCGACAGCCCGCCCAGGCCGAGCGCCCACCAGACCGGATAACCGAGCAGGTATGCCGCGATCGGCCACGCCGGCCCCAAGAAACGGCGCCGGGGGAGCCGGGCGGGAAGGGCCTGCCACCCCGTCCCGTACGCCCTGAGCGGCTGGGGGACGGCGGCCACGGGCGCGCCCGGGGTGCGGGGGGCGGGGATCGTCACGCGCCCCACTCCGCCGTCTCGGGCACGGGCGCGACGAACCCCGGCGGCACGGCGACGGCGCCGAGCACGCGGGCGCCCTGCCGGGCGAGCTGCCGTACGGCCCGGGTGACCTCGGGGGAGGTCGTCCGCCGCAGGCCGACCAGCAGCACGGCGGCGTCGGGATGGGCGGAGCGGCCGGTCACGACCGTCACCGGCACCAGATGCGCCAGCGCGGGGCCGAGGCTCTTGGTGAGCAGCCTGGCCATGCCCTGCGCTCCCGCGCCTTCCAGGCGTCCCGCCCCCGCGCCGTCCAGGCGTCCTGCTCCCACGGAGTCCTGGCGCGCCGCCCGCGAGCCCTTCTGGCGCCGTGCCCGCCCGCCGTCGAAAATGCCCGTCCCCACGCCTTCGACGAGCAGCCGGTGGGGCCCGCCGCCCAGAGACGTGGCGACGGCGGCGGCCATCTCGTCGAGGGACGCCGAGCCCGGCCTGGCCGGAAGCTCGGCCAGCAGCGGCAGGCCGCACAGCCGTTCGATGTCGGCGCTGGTGCGGATGCGGGTGTCCAGCCGGTCGCGGCCGAACGCGGCCCCCGCCCCGGCGAGCACGCCCAGGAACAGGCCGCTGCCGAGGAAGAGCGGCGGGCTCGGGTAGGACGGCCGGGCGGGCGGCCTGGCGGGGCTGATCACCGTGCCCGGCGTCACCGCGACGGTCTTGAGCGCGTCGTAGCGCAGCGTGAGGTCCGCCGCCTGGCGGGCGAGCAGGGCCTGCCGCCTGGACGTCGCCTGCCCCGCCGTGGTGGCGGTGGTCGCCGTCTGGGCCGTGCCCGCCTCCTCCAGGTCGTCCTCGATCTGGCGCAGCCGCGCGACGATCAGCCTGAGCTGGCCGCCGATCGCGTCCTCCGCGGCGCGGGCGCGGTTGCGCAGATAGGCCTCCGCGTACGCCTGGGCCCCGGCGGCCGCGGCCCGCGGATCGGACGCCGAGTAAGAAATGGAGAGAACGGCGGAATTGGGAGGGACGTCCACGGTCAGGTGCTCCCGCAATTCCTCCGGATCCGGATATTTCAGAATCGCGGCGGCCAGGGTCGAGACGACCGCCGATCGGGCGATCTGCGATTCGGTGTCGAGATTGAGGATTTCCCGCTGCCGGGAGTTCGGCACGTTGAACTGTTCCTGCGCGCCGGTCGGCATCACCTGCACCTGGGCGGTCGCGGTGTAACGCGGGGGAGTGAGCACGAGGGCGGCGGTCCCGCCGCCCACTCCGGCGAGCAGGCAGATGACGGCGACCAGGCGCCTGCGCCGGAGCACAGAACCGTATTCGGCAAGGTCGCGGCTGTGCGGCGGCAGGCTCATCGAACTCCCCGTGCCCTCGTTGGTCACGCGGCCGCGGCCGGCGGTGGGGCCACCGGTGCCCCTCCGGATGCGGGAGGGAGAGCCGGGCGCGTTCGTGGTCCCGGCGGCGGTCCGGCGGGATCCGGTCTCGAACTATAAGCCGCTGTGGAGTTTCGTCCCCGGCTATTGCCGAATTCGGGTCAGGCGATGGCCGCTCAATTAGCCGATGAAAACGGAAATGTCCGTACACGTGAGATGGGGAAACCGGCCCCGAAGCCACGGGGATTGATGGGATGGTGTTTGCCCATCCGTTCATTGCGTGGTCTGCCGAGAAAGGGGGCGCGATGAGACTCATCGCCGGCTTGGCCGTACTGGTGGCGGGGGCGTGCGCGACGGCGTGCACGGGCACCGCCACGAGCGGGCGGGTGCCGGGGGGCGGCGCCGCGACGAGACCCGTCGCCTGTGCGGTCACGGACAAGCTCATCCCGACGTGCGGGGCGTGGTGGGGGATCGCGCCCGACGTCTTCTCCGGACGCGGCCCGATCCGCGCCGTGGACATGGCCGAACGGCGCATGGGCCGGCGGGCCGACATCGTGCACGTCTACCACCGGGGCGGGGAGCTCTTCCCAACCATGGAGGAGCGGGTGATCGCCCAGGGGCCCCGGCTGCTGCTGGTGAACTGGAAGCCGGCGCTCGACCGCACCTGGGCCGAGGTCGCTCGCGGCGCTGTCGACGGGCGCATCGACCGCCTCGCCGCGCACATCCGGCGCAACTTTCCCGGCCGGTTCTTCCTCACGATCCATCACGAGCCGGAGAACGACGTGCGTGAGGGCGGGGGCTACTCGGCCGCCGACTACGTCGCGATGTACCGCCACGTCGTGATCCGCCTGCGGCAGCAGGGGGTGCGCAACGCGGTGACCGTGATGACCTACATGGGCGCGCCCAACTGGGCGGTCAAGCCGTGGTTCGGCAGGCTCTATCCCGGTGACGACGTGGTCGACTGGGTGGCCTTCGACCCGTACGCGGACGACCGGGTGCGCGACTTCGCCACACTCGTGGACAAGACGCGGCCCGACGCGCCCGGCTGGCCGGGGTTCTACCGGTGGATGCAGGCCAGGTTCCCGGCCAAGCCGATCATGGTGGCCGAGTGGGGCGCCTTCGAGCGGCACGGGGCGCCCGCGTTCAAGCGCGACTTCTTCGATTCGGTCCGGCGCCAGATCGGGGACTATCCGCAGATCAAGGCGCTGGTCTACTTCGATTCGCCGCTGGCGCCCCGGGGCGACACCAGGTTCGACACCACGCCGGGCGCCACCCGGGCGTTCGCGGAGCTCGGGCGGCTGCCCCGCTTCACGTCGACGCCGGTGCCGCCCTCCTGAGCCTTCACAGCCTCAGCGGACCCAGCCGCCCGAGGTGACCAGGTTCAGCACGGCGCCGACCGCGCGATCGATCGTCATGTCCGTGGTGTCGAGGACGAGGTCGGCGTCCTCCGGTTCCTCGTACGGGTCGGAGATCCCGGTGAACTCCGGGATCAGCCCGGCCCGCGCCTTGGCGTACAGGCCCTTGCGGTCGCGGCGCTCGCACTCCTCCAGCGGCGTCGCCACGTGGACGAGCAGGAAGTCGCCGCCGACCTCCTCGACCATCGCCCGCACCTCGTCCCGGGTCGCGGCGTACGGCGCGATGGGCGCGCAGATGGCCAGGCCGCCGTGGCGCGCGACCTCGGCGGCCACGAAGCCGATCCTGCGGATGTTGCGGTCGCGGTCCTCGCGCGAGAACGTGAGCCCCGCCGACAGCATCCGCCGCACGACGTCGCCGTCCAGGTAGGTGACCGTGCGTCCCCCGCGTTCGAGCAGCGCGTCGCGCAGGCCCCGGGCGATCGTCGACTTGCCCGACCCGGACAGGCCGGTGAAGAACACCACGAGCCCCCGCTTGTGCGGCGGCCCCGGAATGCTGATCGGCGCCGGACCGGCGTAGTGCTCGGTGGCGCCGTAGTTGCGGGCCACGTGCTCGCGGAGTTCGAGGTCGATCTCGGTGTCCTCGCGCGGCGCGAGCGGCACCGCGACCACCGTCGCACCGGGAAGCCGCTCGGCCGCCTTGAGCGCGGCGCGCACCACGGCGGGGCCGCCCTCGCCGAAGACGAGGGGCATGAGGAGCACGGCCGCGTCCAGTTCCTCGGCGGTCGCCGCCACGTCGTCGAGCGTGGCGCCGTCGAGCGGCCCGCGCATCGTCACCGCGAGGACCTCGCCGTCCGGCAGGTCCTTGCGGACCTCCTCCGGCCTGCGGCGCAGCCGGGCGAACGGGCCGTACGCGGGGACGTCGAGCGCCTCGACGGGTCCGGCGGCGTGGTGGCCGTCCCGCTCCACGACGGTCAGCACCGCGACCGCCGCGCCCTCGGGGTCGCGGAGCGTCACCCGGTCGCCGGGCCCGAACTCGTCCGGCAGCGCGATCGTGATCGGGTCGGGCCAGGAGGTCCCTCCGGGCAGCCGCCCGCGCTCGACCACGCTCTCCACCTCGGCCGAGGTGAGGAACCCGGTCAACGGCGCGTACGCCCCGGACAGCAGCAGCTCCAGGTCGGCCAGCTCACGTGCGTCGGGCGTCCACTCGGTCATGGCTTCCGTTTCCGCTCGAATCGGTCGGCGCTCGCTTGAGGTCGCGGCTTCGGTGGGTCGGAACGCACCCTACTGGCAACCCCACGCATAGCGTGCCCGTGCCCGGGGCGTCTACAGGCAGACACTAATCCGAGGAGGTGCTCGTGGACGCCGCAGAAGAGCGACGGTTCCGCGAATTCGTGTCGGCCCGCGCGCCGGCGTTGATGCGGCTGGCCTATCTGCTGACGGGAGGAGACCAGCACTCCGCCGAAGACCTGGTGCAGACCGCCCTGGCCAAGGTCGTCACCCGGTGGGGGCGGCTCGACGAGCCCGAGGCGTACGTGCGGCAGGTCATGTATCGGCAGCAGATCAGCTGGTGGCGGCTGGCCCGGCGGCGGCGGGAGACGAGCGTGGCCGACGTGCCGGAGCACCCGTCCGGCCGCGCGGGCACCCATGAGGCCGAGCTGCGCATGATCCTGCGCCGGGCGCTCGCCCGGCTGACGCCCCGCCAGCGGGCCGTGCTCGTGCTGCGGTATCTCGACGACCTGCCCGAGGACGAGGTGGCCCGGATCCTCGGCTGCTCCGTGGGGACCGTGCGCAGCACCGCGCACCGGTCGCTCGCCCGGCTGCGGACGACCGCGCCGGAACTCGCCGATCTGCGCCTGAGTGAGGTGACGTCATGACCCCCCGGATCCTGAAGGAGACCCTGTCGGAGTGGTCGCGGGAGGTCCATATCCCCGCCGACCTCGCCGACCGCGCGCTGCGCCGCCGGTCGCGGCTGCGCCTGACGAGGTTCGCGGGGGTGGTCGCGTGCGCGGCCGTCGTGGCGGCCGTGGCCCTGCTGGTGCCGCTGGTCGTGGTCCCTCTCCTCGGCAAGGCGCCGGTCTCGCAGGTCGGCGGCCCGCCGGTGGTCGTGCGCGTCGAGCCGTACCGGCCGACGACCCCGGCACAGGACGTGCTCGCCGACACGGAGAACTCCCCGCCGAAGACGATGATCGCGGCGGGCAGGGTGGCCGTCTCCGCCTACTACACGTGGCGGCGGCGTACGGTCGACGGGCGTGAGGCGATGGACCGCACGTGGTATCTCCTCGACCAGGTGACCGAAAGCTACGAGAAGACGGAGTGGGGCTGGGTCGAGGTCGCCCCCGGCCTGCGCTGGGCGGCGGTCCTGGAGAGGGAACTGCCCGTGCGGAGGATCGGCATCTTCGACATGGAGACCCGGCGGGTGCGGGCGTGGGTGCCGGTGGATCACCCGGTGGGCGGCGTCGCCTGGTCGCCCGACGGCACGCGCCTGGTGGCCACCGCCTATGACGAGTCCCCCGATCTGGACATGAGCTCGGCCGGCGAGCGGCAGTGTCCCGCCCGGGTCGCGGCGACGCCCGGCGATCCCCGGCAGCCGCCCCAGACGATCTCCACCAGCCGCACCGGCTTCTACGTCGTCGACGTGGCCACCGCGACGGCGGGGGACTTCCACGCCGTCGATCCCTGTCTGACCGACAACAGCAACGTGCGGCGCGACTTCCGCTGGAGCGACGACGGCACGCTGGTCCGCGAGGCCAGCAACATCTGGAAGCGGCCCGACGCGTTCTACGACCTCGACGGCAGGCCGCACGACGCGCCCGCCGGCTACGTCGTCACGGAGTCGAAGGCGGGCGTGTCGCCCGACGGCACGCTGCTCGCCGGCCCCGACGGCCTGCCCACCAAGGTCACCGAGCTCTCCACGGGCAAGGTCGTGGGCCGCCAGCGGGTGCTCCAGCTTCTCGCCTGGGCCGACGACCGCCGCCTGGTCGCCCTGGGCTGCGCGGACACGTGTGGAAGCGAGTTCCACAACGGCCTGGTCCTGGTGGGCGTCGACGGCGAGGACATGGTCCAGCTCTCGGTCTACCGGAAGAACGCCCAGGAGCCCGGAACGTGGCAGGCGGTCCTGACGCCCAGGTAGCGGCCCCGGCCGGCAACTCAGATGAGGCGGGCGAAGTGGTTCTGCGGACGGCGGATCACCATCGTGATCTCGTCCTCGGTGCCGTTGAGCCCGCCTCGTGAGAGCGCGGCCACGGTCCGGCAGACCACGGCGACCAGACCGCCGTGCGGACCTCGCCGGGCCGGGCCGCTCACCGCCGAGTAGTCCTCGGCGATCATGAGCCCGCGCATCAGGCAGTAGGCCTGGATGCCCTCGCGGGAGGCCAGCGGCTCGTAGACCGCGGGAAGCGGCCCCACCGACCCGGCCGGGGCGAGCGTGCGCCACAGCGCCCGGCGCACCCAGCGGGGGGTCACCCGGTCGCAGAAGCCGTACGCCGACTTGCGGTCGCGCATCTTCAGCAGCAGCAGCCCGCCGGGGCGCAGCCCGGCGACGAGCCGGTCGAGCACGAGCTCGGAGTGGCGGATGCGTTCGAGGAGGAACGACACGTAGACGACGTCGAAGGAGCGCGGCGGGATCGGCACGAGCCGCAGGTCGCCCAGGTAGGACGCCTCCAGGTCGTCGCGGTTGGCGGTGTGGATCCGCAGCGGCGGCAGATCCTCGTCCACCCCCGTCATCCTCGGCTCGTAGCGCCCCACGTCGAGGACGCCGCCCCGGCCGCATCCGGCGATGAGGATGTCGAGACGCCGTCCGAGCTGGTCGGTCCACTGCTCGCGGATCCGTTGACTGAACACGTCGTCCTGGTCAGCGGACGACAACCGAACCTCTGTCATATGACCGAGCGTAATCATTGGAAGACGCTCAGTTGCGCATTTGCCGTCGCCCATCATGTCCTCGCCGAGGATCGAACGGAGCGAGGCCGAGGCGCAGGGCGTAGCCTTGGTAGCCGCGGCCCGGTTGGGAGCGTCTCGCGGATCTCCTCTGTCAGGGGGATCGGCCGGATGAACGGGGTCGCGTCCGCACGCCGGCTGTCTTTGTCACGGGGCTTTTGAAGGCATCGATGTCTCTTTCCGGACTGCTCGACCTCGTATCCGCCGAACCCAAGCTGGCCGCCGCGCTCGACGCCGCCGGCCAGACCGCCCAGCCGGGCGCCGAGTTGGTGGCGCCCCCAGCGCTGCGGCCGTTCGCCGTGGCCGCGCTGTCCCGCGTACGGCCGGTGCTCGCCGTCACGGCGACCGCACGTGAGGCGGAGGATCTCGCCGCCGCGCTCACGAGCCTGGTCGACGAGAACTCCGTGGCCGTCTTCCCCGCCTGGGAGACGCTGCCGCACGAGCGCCTGTCGCCGCGCAGCGACACGGTCGGCCAGCGCCTGGCCGTGCTGCGGCGGCTGGCGCACCCGATCGAGGGCGACCCCGCGGCCGGCCCGCTGCGGATCGTGGTGGCCCCGGTCCGCTCGCTGCTCCAGCCCATCGTGGCCGGGCTCGGCGACCTGGCGCCCGTACGGCTGCGCGCGGGCGACGACGCCGACCTGGACGACGTGGTGGCCCGGCTGGTCGAGAACGGCTACCACCGCGTGGACATGGTCGAGAAGCGCGGCGAGGTGGCCGTGCGCGGCGGCCTGCTCGACGTGTTCCCGCCCACCGAGGAGCACCCGCTGCGGCTGGAGTTCTGGGGCGACACGATCGAGGAGATCCGCTGGTTCAAGGTCGCCGACCAGCGCTCCCTCGAAGTCGCCCAGGACGGGCTGTTCGCCGCGCCCTGCCGTGAGCTGCTGCTCACCGACGACGTACGGCGGCGCGCCCGCGAGCTGGGGGAGGAGCACCCGGCGCTGAAGGACGTGCTCGACCAGCTCGCCGAGGGTGTGCCGGTGGAGGGCATGGAGGCGTTCGCGCCCGTGCTCGCCGGGGACATGGACCTGCTGCTCGACCACCTGCCGATCCGGTCGGCCGTGTTCGTCTGCGACCCCGAGCGCATCCGCGGCCGGGCGGCCGAGCTGGTCCACACCAGCCAGGAGTTCATGGAGGCGTCGTGGATCGCCGCGGCGGCGGGCGGCGAGGCGCCGATCGACCTGGAGGCCGCCGCCTTCCGCACGCTTGAGGAGGTCCGCGACCACGCCGGCGAGCTGGGCCAGCCGTGGTGGAGCATCGCGCCCTTCGGCGAGGGCGTGGAGCTGGACGCGCAGGACGTCGAGGCCTACCGGGGCGACACCCAGCGGGCGCTGGCCGACATCAAGGGCTGGATGGGCGCGGGCAAGGCCGTCGTGCTGCTGAGCGAGGGCCACGGCCCGGCCGAGCGCATGGTCGAGCTGCTCAGGGGCGTGGACGTGGCGGCGCGGCTGGTGCCGTCCCTCGACGGTCCGCCGCCGAAGGACGTCGTGCAGGTCACGACGGGCCGGATCGACCACGGCTTCGTCACGCCGGACGTCGCCGTCGTGACCCACCTCGACCTCGTCGGCCAGAAGGCGTCCACCAAGGACATGCGGCGGCTGCCGTCGCGCCGCCGCAACATGGTCGACCCGCTGCAGCTCAAGGTCGGCGACCACGTGGTGCACGAGCAGCACGGCGTGGGGCGCTACATCGAGATGGTGCAGCGCACGATCCAGGGCGCGACCCGCGAATACCTCGTGATCGAGTACGCCAGGGGCGACCGGCTCTACGTGCCGACCGACCAGCTCGACGAGGTCACCCGCTACGTCGGCGGGGAGGCGCCCACGCTCAACCGCATGGGCGGGGCCGACTGGGCCAAGGCCAAGACCCGGGCGAAGAAGGCGGTCAGGGAGATCGCGGGCGAGCTGATCCGGCTCTACTCGGCCCGGATGGCCTCGCCCGGTCACGCGTTCGCGTCCGACAGCCCGTGGCAGCGCGAGATGGAGGACGCCTTCCCGTACGCCGAGACGGGCGACCAGCTCGAAGCGATCGACGAGGTCAAGCGCGACATGGAGCGGCCCGTCCCGATGGACCGCCTGATCTGCGGCGACGTCGGCTACGGCAAGACCGAGATCGCGGTCCGGGCGGCGTTCAAGGCGGTGCAGGACGGCAAGCAGGTGGCGGTCCTGGTGCCGACGACGCTGCTCGTGCAGCAGCACCTGTCGACGTTCGGCGAGCGGTTCGCCAGCTTCCCGGTCACGGTGAAGCCCGTCTCGAGGTTCCAGACCGACGGCGAGGTCAAGGCGACCCTCGACGGCCTGCGTACGGGCGGGGTCGACGTGGTGATCGGCACGCACCGGCTGCTGTCGCCGGAGGTGAAGTTCAAGGACCTCGGGCTGATCATCGTGGACGAGGAGCAGCGGTTCGGCGTCGAGCACAAGGAGGCCATGAAGCACATGCGCACGCAGGTCGACGTGCTCGCCATGTCGGCCACGCCGATCCCGAGGACGCTGGAGATGGGCCTCACCGGCATCCGCGAGATGTCGACGATCCTCACCCCGCCGGAGGAGCGGCACCCGATCCTCACGTTCGTCGGGCCGTATGACGAGAAGCAGATCGCGGCGGCGATCCGGCGCGAGCTGATGCGCGACGGCCAGGTGTTCTTCGTCCACAACCGGGTCCGCACGATCGACAAGGTGGCCGCGCGGCTGCACGAGCTGGTGCCGGAGGCGCGGATCGCGGTCGCCCACGGGCAGATGAACGAGAGCCAGCTCGAAAAGATCATGGTGGACTTCTGGGAGCGCAACTTCGACGTGCTCGTCTCCACCACGATCGTCGAGTCGGGCCTCGACGTGCCCAACGCCAACACGCTCATCGTGGACCGCGCGGACAACTACGGCCTGTCGCAGCTCCACCAGCTGCGCGGCCGGGTCGGCCGGGGCCGTGAGCGCGGCTACGCCTACTTCCTCTATCCGCCAGAGTCGCCGCTGACCGAGACCGCGCACGAGCGGCTCGCCACGATCGCCCAGCACACCGAGATGGGCGCCGGCATGTACGTCGCCATGAAGGACCTGGAGATCCGCGGCGCCGGCAACATCCTCGGGGCCGAGCAGTCGGGCCACATCGCCGGCGTCGGCTTCGACCTGTACGTCCGCATGATGGCCGAGGCCGTCCAGGAGCAGAAGTCCAAGCTCGCGGGCGAGACCAGGGTGGAGGAGCGGCCCGAGGTCAAGGCCGAGCTGCCGATCAACGCCCACGTGCCGCACGACTACGTCACCTCCGAGCGGCTGCGCCTGGAGGCGTACAAGCGGATCGCGGCCATCGGCTCCGAGGACGACATCGCGGCCGTCCGCGACGAGCTCACCGACCGGTACGGCAGGCCGCCCCAGGAGGTGGACAACCTGCTGGAGGTGGCGCGCTTCCGGATCAAGGCCCGCAAGGCGGGACTGACCGACGTGACGCTGCAGGGCCAGCAGATCAGGTTCGCGCCGGTCGAGCTGAGGGACTCCCAGCAGGTGCGGCTGCAGCGGCTCTATCCCCGCTCGATCTGGAAGCAGGCGACGGGCATCCTGCTCGTGCCGGTGCCCAAGACCAAACCGATCGGCGGTCAGCCACTCCGCGACCTCGACCTGCTGAAATGGTGTGGGGACCTGGTCGAGGCCCTGTTCCTGGAGCCTATGCGGGTACAGTGACCGCGAAAATGTCAACATACGCGTGGCCGGTGTCGTTCGGGAGGATCGTCCGTGAAGTCGTATCGAGTGCGCGTCGCCGTGGCGCTGGCGGCGACCGGGATCGCCGTGACCGCGTGCGGCGGCCCCGTGCAGGCGGGTTCCGCGGCCATCGTGGGCTCGGAGCGCATCACCTCCAGTGACCTGAACGACGAGGTCCGCGCGCTACGCGCCGACCTGGCCGCCAACAAGATCCCCGAGAACCAGCTCCAGCTGACCTTCTCGCTGCCGCAGACGGTGCTGCTCAACATGACCACGAGCAGGCAGTTCCAGGAGCTCGGCCGGCGCAAGGGCGTCACGGTCACCGACCGCGAGGTCGACGACGTCGCCATCGCCCAGGGCGGCTGGGACCAGTTCAACAAGGTGCTGCTGGCCAACGGCATCCCGCTGGACGAGGGCCGCGACTTCATCCGGGCCGTCATCGTCCGCAACAAGCTGGCGCAGCAGTCCGGCGCCGGGCAGGACCAGGCGGCGCAGCAGGCGGCCCTCCAGAAGATCATCCAGGAGGCCGACTCGACCGTGCCGGTGAAGTACAGCCCGCGCTACGGCAAGTTCGACCCCCAGCAGGGCTTCGTCGCCGACGACCGCTTCGGTTCGCCGGGCGCGGCCCCGGCCCCCGGTGGTGCCGCCGCGGGCGCGGCCGACGCCGGCCAGGCCGGCTGACCGCACGCCCGAGCGGTGCGGCCCGGCGACGCCGGGGCGGGCGGGCTCATCGGGCTTCATTAGGCTGAGGCCATGGCGTTGATCGTGGTGACCACCTCGCCCCGGGTCGCTCCCGGCCTGCTCGCGCCCGCGGCGTGGCGGGCCCTCACCCGAGGGCGGGTGCTCACCAGCACCCCGGACCATCCCTACCTGCCCTATCTCGACGAGGCCGGCGTCCGGGTCGAGGTGGTGACCCCCGACCCCGGCGCGATCGCCCGCGAGAGCCGTACGGGGACGGTGGTGTGGCTGGCCGCGCAGGACGGCGACGAGGACTTCATGCGCGCGGTCGGCCACGCCGCGATCTCCCTCGACGAGCCGCCGGAGATCGAGGTCGTCCCCGGCTCCTACGACCTGCCCGGCGCCCGGCTGCTCGACCTCGTGCAGGTCATGGACCGGCTGCGCCGCGAGTGCCCGTGGGACCGCAAGCAGACCCACGAGTCGCTCGTGCCCTACCTGGTCGAAGAGGCCTACGAGGTGCTGGAGACCATCCACGAGGGCGACTACGGCCCGCCGCTGCGCGAGGAGCTCGGCGACCTGCTGCTCCAGGTGATGTTCCACGCCCGGCTCGCCCAGGAGCGGATGGGGCCGGACGGAGACGGCTTCGACATCGACGACGTGGCGGACGGGATCGTGGAGAAGCTGGTGCGCCGTCACCCGCACGTCTTCGCGGACGTCGAGGTCTCCGGCGCCGGCGAGGTCAGCGACAACTGGGAGACCATCAAGGCGGCCGAGCGGGCCGCCAAGGGGGAGACCGGCTCGGTGCTCAGCGGTGTGCCGATGGGCCAGCCGGCGATCTCCCTGGCCGCCCAGCTCCTGCGCCGGGCCGGCGGGGTCGGGGCGCCCGGCTCGCTCGCCGGCGATCTCGCCCCGTCCGCGGGCGCCCGCCTGTTCGCGCTCGTACGGGAGATCCAGGACGCGGGGCTCGACCCCGAGGCCGAGCTCAGAGCGGCGGCCAGGGAATACCGGCGGCGCGTGGAGGAGTGGGAGAGCACCCGCTCTGACACGCCGTGAACGGGAGACCCTGCGCAGTACCGAGTAGTAAGGACCGATAGGCTCGGGTGGCAAACCGCCCGCCATTTTGCTAGGAGCGTTCGTGGCTGCCATCGAGGCCATCACCGCCCGCGAGATCCTCGACTCCCGTGGGAACCCCACGGTCGAGGTCGAGGTACTGCTGGACGACTACAGCACCGGCCGTGCCGCCGTTCCGAGTGGCGCCTCCACCGGTCAGTTCGAGGCCGTCGAGCTGCGCGACGGCGACAAGAAGCGCTATCTCGGCAAGGGTGTCGAGAAGGCCGTCCTCGGCGTGACCGACGAGATCGCCGACGAGCTCATCGGCTTCGACGCCGAGGAGCAGCGTCTCATCGACCAGACGATGATCGACCTGGACGGCACGCCCAACAAGGCCCGTCTCGGGGCCAACGCGATCCTCGGCATCTCGCTGGCCGTCGCCAAGGCCGCCGCCGACAGCGCCGACCTGCCCCTGTTCCGCTACGTCGGCGGGCCGAACGCGCACATCCTGCCCGTGCCGATGATGAACATCCTGAACGGCGGCGCGCACGCCGACACCAACGTGGACATCCAGGAGTTCATGATCGCGCCGATCGGCGCCGAGACGTTCTCCGAGGCCGTGCGCATGGGTGCGGAGACCTACCACACGCTCAAGAGCGTGCTGAAGGAGAAGGGCTACGCCACCGGCCTGGGCGACGAGGGCGGTTTCGCGCCCAACCTGCCGTCCAACCGCGACGCGCTCGACCTGATCCTGGTCGCCATCGAGAAGGCCGGCTACACGCCGGGCCAGGACATCGCGCTCGCGCTCGACGTCGCGGCCAGCGAGTTCCACAACGACGGCGTCTACACGATCGACGGCAAGGGCGTGTCGTCCGCCGAGCTGATCTCCTTCTATGAGGACCTGGTCCGCTCCTACCCGCTGGTCTCCATCGAGGACCCGCTGAACGAGGAGGACTGGGAGGGCTGGAAGGCCATCACCGCCTCCCTCGGGGCCAAGGTCCAGCTCGTGGGCGACGACCTGTTCGTCACCAACCCCGAGCGGCTCGGGCGCGGCATCGCCGAGGGCGCGGCCAACGCGCTGCTGGTGAAGGTCAACCAGATCGGCACGCTGTCGGAGACCCTCGACGCGGTCGACCTGGCCCACCGCAGCGGCTACCGCTCGATGATGAGCCACCGCTCCGGCGAGACCGAGGACACCACGATCGCCGACCTCGCCGTGGCCACCAACTGCGGCCAGATCAAGACCGGCGCCCCGGCCCGCTCGGACCGGGTGGCCAAGTACAACCAGCTCCTGCGCATCGAGGAGCTGCTGGACGAGGCGGCGCGCTACGCCGGTCGCGGCGCCTTCCCGCGCTTCCAGGGCTAGGCAGCGGCTCGCGGGGGCTCGGCTGGACACGTTCCGGACGCCCGACGGGGCGATGGGCGCGGCGACGCCGTGCCCAACCGGGCGTGTACGGCCGGGACGGGCGGTTAGTGTGGCCGTTGTCGTCGGGCCCACGCGCTGACCGACCGGGAGGGGTGGTTTCGTGGCGGCGAAGCGGCCGCAGCTCACCGGGCGCGCGGCGATCCTCGCGGTCGTCGTGTGCGCCATCGCCATGAGCCTCGCCTACCCCGCGCGGGAGTACGTCGCCCAGCGCCGGCAGATCGCCCAGCTGGAGGCGCAGCAGGCGAACGCGCTGCGCAAGCTCCAGAACCTGGAGCAGCGGCGCCGGCGGCTGGAGGATCCGGACTACATCAAGCGCCTGGCCAAGGAACGGCTGTTCTACTGCGAGCCGGGCGCCGACTGCTACCAGGTGATCGACGAGGACACGGCCGGCACCGCCGCCGCCAAGGCGGGGACGAAGCCGCCGGAGCGTCCCGCCTGGTACGTCACTCTCTGGCGGTCGTTCGAGGCGGCCGACAAGGGGCGGCCCGCCGCACCCGCGGCGGGGCGGAGCCCCGCACCCACGGCGTCCGCGTCGGCGTCCGCGCCGCCGGCGGCGGGATGAGGACCCGAGTCGGGGACGGCGGGGCGCACAGTGTTGACGGCGCGGGGTGCACGGTGTGAAGGGCGAGGAGATCGACGTGGCGGACGACCAGGCGGACCACGAGGGTCACGAGGCGGCCGGCAAGGGCCGTGTGGACCCCGCTGACCTGGCGGCGGCGCGGGCGCAGCTCGGGCGGCAGCCGCGCGGGGTGCGGGCCGTCGCCCACCGGTGTCCCTGCGGACTGCCCGACGTGCTGGAGACCGCGCCCCGGCTGCCCGACGGGGCGCCGTTCCCCACGCTGTTCTACCTGACCTGCCCGAAGGCCGCCTCGGCGATCGGCACTCTGGAGTCGTCCGGCCTGATGAAGAGCATGCAGGCCCGGCTCGCGGAGGACCCCGAGCTGGCCGAGGCCTACCGAGCGGCCCACGAGGACTACGTCGCCCGCCGCGACCGCGCGGCCAAGGAGGAGGGCCTGGAGCCGCTGCCGCGCGACATGCAGAGCGCCGGCGGCATGCCGGGCCGGGTCAAGTGCCTGCACGCGCTGGTGGCCCACGAGCTGGCCGCGCCGGGGGTCAACCCGTTCGGCCGGGAGGCGCTCGACGCGCTGCCCGGCTGGTGGGCCGGCGGCCCCTGCGTGGTCGTGGAGAGCCCCGCAGAGCGGCCATAGGCCGGGCGGGACCGAAGACGGAACGAGGCCTGAGGGGATGAGCGTGAAGACGAAGCGGGTCGCGGCCATCGATTGCGGGACCAACTCGGTCCGCCTTCTCATCGCGGATATCTCCGGCGACGACCTCACCGACGTCGAACGGCGGATGGAGATCGTCAGGCTCGGCCAGGACGTCGACCGTACGGGACGGCTCGCGCCGGAAGCCCTGGAGCGGACGTTCACCGCCATGCGCGGCTACGCCAAGCTGATCAGGGAGCACTCCCCGGACGGTGCCGTGCCGGTCCGCGTGGTCGCCACCTCGGCGACCCGTGACGCCGCCAACCGGGCCGACTTCGTCTCAGGCGTGCGGGACATCTTCGGCGTGGAACCCGAGGTGGTGTCCGGCGACGAGGAGGCGCGGCTGTCGTTCACCGGCGCGACCCGCGGCCTCGCCGGATCCGCCGCCGAGACGCCCTATCTCGTGGTGGACATCGGGGGTGGTTCGACCGAGTTCGTCGTCGGCTCCCGGTCCGTCGAGGGCGCGCTGTCGGTGGACATCGGCTGTGTGCGGCTCACCGAGCGCCACCTGCACGACGACCCGCCGGGCGCCGAGGCGGTGGAGGCGGCCGTCGCCGACATCGAGGCGGCCATGGACCGGGTCGAGGAGAGCGTCCCCGTGCGTACGGCGCGGACGCTGGTCGGCCTGGCGGGTTCGGTCACCACGGTCGCCGGGATCGCGCTCGGCCTGCCCGCCTACGATCCCGCGCGCATCCACCACTCGCGCATCCCGGCCGAGCGGGTCCACGAGGTGTCCGCGCGGCTGCTGCGCATGACCCACGACGAGCGGGCGGCCATCCCGGTCATGCACCCGGGCCGGGTGGACGTCATCGGCGCGGGCGCGCTCATCCTCGACCGCATCGTGCGCCGCTACGGCTTCCCCGAGGTCGTGGTCAGCGAGCACGACATCCTCGACGGCATCGCCTGGTCGCTGGCCTGACCGAGGCTCAAGGAGCGGCAGGCCCGGTCTCGTAGGCGCCGAGGATCGAGTCGAGCAGGCCCGGGAACCGGCCGTCGAGATCGGCCAGGCGCAGCGCGGTCCACCGGCGGTTGCCGTCCTCCCGCTGGTGGATGACGCCTGCCTCCCTGAGCACCCGGAAGTGGTGCGTGAGCGTCGACGGCGCCACGTCCACCGGAAACGTGCCGCAGGGCCGTTCCGGCTCGGCGCGCAGCGTCCGCACGATCGTCATGCGCGTGGGATCCGCCAGCGCGTGCAGGACGTCGAGCAGGTCGATCTCGGCGGCGTCCGGATGCGTCAGTGCCGGCCGGCGACGTTGGGATCGGGGCATCTCCCCACCTCTCTTTCGACAACCATCGTACAACTGTGGTACGACTTTCGTCGTACGACGAACATCGAAAAGGGAGTGGGTCATGCAGGCGTTGGTGATGACGGGACCGTCGCGCGGGCCGGACCTGACCGAGATCGCGGACATGCCGGTGCCGGAGCCCGGCGAGGGCGAGGTGTCCATCGACGTCTCCTTCGCGGGCGTCAACTTCATCGACGTGATGGCGCGCAGGGGAGACCCGGGCTATGTCGCGGCCTGGCCGTACGTGCCGGGCAAGGAGGTGGCGGGCACCGTGCGCCGGGTGGGGCCCGGAGTCTCCGGCGTCGTGCCGGGACAGCCGGTGGCCGCCTTCACTCCGTCCGGCGGTCTGGCCGAGGTGGCCGTGGCGTCCGCCGCCCTGACCGTGCCGCTGCCGGACGGCGTGCCGTCCCCTCTCGCCGCGGCCGCCCCGCTGATGCTGACGAGCGCGTTGCTGCTGCTCACCGACGCGGCCAGGTTCGGCGCGGGCGAGAGCGTGCTCGTGCACTCCGCGAGCGGCGGCGTCGGGTCGGCCGTGGCCCGCCTGGTGCCCGCGCTCGGCGGAGGACGGCTCATCGGCACCGTGGGGCGGGCGGACAAGGTCGAGACGGCCCGGTCGGCCGGCTATGACACGGTGGTCGTCCGCGACGAGGGGGCGGGCGGCGCCATCCGGGCCGCCGCGCCCGAGGGCGTGGACGTCGTCCTCGACCCGCTCGGCGTCGAGCTGCTCGAACTCGACCTGGAGGTCACCGGCCCCGGCGGCCGGATCGTGCTGTTCGGCAACGCGGGAGGCGGTGAGGTGTCCCCGCTGCCGCCCCACCCTCGCCTGATGCGCGGCAACGTGGGGATCGTCGGCTTCAGCGCCAGCGCCCTCACCGCGAACGCGCCTCACCGGATCGCCCGGGGCCTGCGCCGTGTGCTGGACCTGATTGCGGAGGGCCTGCTGGACGTGCCGGTGACCGTGATCGACTCTCTCGCCGGGGTGCCCGGCGTCCACCAGCTGCTCGCCGACGGCCGCGGCGGCGGCAAGTACGTCGTCCGGATCGCGTGAGCGTGGCAGAGAAGATCTTGCAGCTACTGTGCAATGCGTAGTACCGTGCTTTGTGTGGACAGTAGCCAGCTCCTCAAAGGGGTTCTCGACCTGGCGGTCCTCGCGGTGCTCGCCGAGCGCGACAGTTACGGATACGACGTCGTACGCCGCCTGCGCGAGGCGGGGCTCGAGGACGTCGGCGACGCCTCGGTGTACGGGACGCTGCGGCGGCTCTTCAAGGCCGGAGCGCTCACCTCCTACGTGGTCGCCTCCGACGAGGGGCCGCACCGCAAGTACTACGGCCTGAACGACGTGGGCCGCTCGCTCCTCCAGACCTCGGCGAAGACCTGGACGTCGTTCGCCGCCACCATGAACGACCTGCTCAAGGAGGTCGATCCGGGATGACTCCCCCCATGACGCCCCACGACTACGCCGCCGCCGTACGCGCGGCGCTCGCCGATCTCCCCGCCGGGGACAGGGACGCGCTGCTGGAGGACCTGGACGAGCATCTCGCCGAGGTCGCCGCCGAGCCGGGCATGTCGCTGGAGGAGCGCCTCGGCAGCCCCGAGGCGTACGCGGCCGAGTTGCGGGCCGCCTACGGCGGGCGACCGCCGGGCGGCGGCTCCTCGCGGGGCCGGCGGCTGCGCGAGCGTACGAGCGGAGCGGTCCGGCGTGTCCACACCCGGCTGCTCGTGCTCCCGCCCTACCGGCAGGCCGCCGTCTTCGCCCCGGAGCTGCGCCCCGCCTGGTGGGTGCTGCGGGGCTACGCGATCGCGCTCGCCGTGCTCGCGCCGATCAGCGCCCCCGGACTGATCCCCGGTGACATTCCCGCCTGGGTGTTCACGCTCGCGGTCGTCTGGGGGTCGGTGTGGCTGGGCCGGCGGGGCCGCGCGCAGGCGTCGCGCTGGGGCCGCGTGCTGCTGCTCGGAGCCAATCTGGTGGCCGTGGTCCTCGTGATCACGGCGATGGCCGACGTCCCGAGCACGTCGTCGCGCGGCGTGGCCTTCGACTACGGCCCCCGTCCGGAGATCCACACGCTGGGTGTCCAGGTGGAGAACGTGTCCGCCTTCGGCGGGGAGGTCACCAACATCTTCCCGTACGCGGCGGACGGGACGCCGCTGCACGACGTCCGGCTCTACGACCAGGACGGCAACCCGATCATGCTGGAGCCGGGCTTCGACCAGGAGATCGTCATTCCCTGCGACGGGGAGCCGCCCATCCGCAACGCCTACCCGCTGCCGCTGCGGCCCGCGGACGGCCGTCCCGGACGGGCCGCCCGCGGACCGGCCGCCCGCGGGCCGGAGCCCGCGTGCACGCCCGCCACCCCCGCGTCGCCCACCCCCGGGCCCACCACCCCCGGGCCCACGGGCACCGCGACGCCCACCGCGTCACCCACCGCGTCACCGTCTCCCTCTTCCGAGTAGCCGGCCAGGCCGTCCCGCCGGCCGCGACAGTCCCGGCTCCGCGTCGTACGTCGGAGCTGCGGTCGAAGCCGGGCGGGACCTCAGCCGTGCAGGCGGACGGGCAGGGAGAACAGGCCGCGCATGATGGCGCTGGGCCACCAGCGCAGCTCGGCGGGGTCGGCGGCGAGGGCCAGGTCAGGGAACCGTTCGAGCACCCGGCCGATCGCGGCCTCCCCCTCCACCTTGGCCAGGGCCGCGCCGACGCAATAGTGGGGCCCCCGGCCGAACGCGAGGTGTGGTTCGCCGATCCGGCCGGGGGAGAACGCGTCCGGGTCGGCGAACGCCGCCGGGTCCCGGTTGGCCGCGAGCAGCGAGACGAGGACGGGCTCCCCGGGCAGCATCTCCTGGCCGCCGATCACCACCGGCTCGGTGGGAAAGCGCCAGGTCGCGTTCCGCACGGGACCGTCGTAACGCAGCATCTCGTCGATGAAGTCCGGCAGCAGGGAGAGGTCGGCGCGCAGGGCCGCCGCCTGGGCGGGGTGCCGCAGCAGCGCGAGCAGGCCGTTGCCGATCAGCGCCACGGTCGTCTCGTGGCCCGCGATCAGCAGCAGGAACGCGGTCGAGGTCAGCTCGTCCTTGTCGATCTCGCCCTGGTTGGACCGGCGCACGAGGTCGGTGAGCAGGTCGTCGCCCGGCCGGGAGCGCTTGAGCTCGACCAGGTCGGCCAGGAAGATCTCCAGGGCGTCGGTGGCGCGGGCGATCTCCTCCACCTCGGACGCCGCCGCCGAGTCGATGACGGAGGCGTGCCGGTGGAAGGTGGCCCGGTCCTCCTCGGGCACGCCGAGCAGGTCGCAGATGATCGTGATCGGCAGGGGATAGGCGAGGCCGGAGATCAGGTCCGTCTCCGGGCCGTCGAGGCGGTCGAGCAGCGCGTCGGTCACCTCCAGCGCCCGCGTCCGCAGCCCCGCCATCCGGCGGGGCGTGAAGGCCCCGCTCACCAGCCGCCGCAGGCGCGCGTGGTCGGCGCCGTCGGCGTTGATCATGTGGCGGGCGAGCCCGGGCCGGTGGTCCAGGGGCAGGCCGAGAGAGGCGGCCCGCCATTCGGGCGAGCCGGCCGCCGGGTCCTTCGCGAGGGCGGGATGGGTCAGCGCGGTCACGGCGTCCTCGTACCGCGTGACCAGCCACGCCTCGCAGCCGGGCAGCGGCACGCGGGTCACCGGCGCGTTCCGGCGCAGCCAGTCGTAGGCGGGGTAGGGATCGGCGTCGAACGCCGGGCCGAACAGCGGGGGGCATGAGTCGATGGACACGGGCCCTACGTACCCATCTCGGGCGCGACGGAAAAGATCGGAATCTTTCCCGGCATGACCGCTCCGTGACACGCGCCGGTGCCGCCGGAGCCGGTTTCCGGCGGACGCACATTTTCCGACCTGGCACGATCGGTGTCATGAGCTTCGTTCCTCCCGGTTCCGGCTGGCCGGGTGACCCCGCGTCCCCGGACACCCCTGTCGCCCACGACGCCCACGAGGTCGCCAAACTGGCCGCGGAGAGCCGTACGCTCGCCGAACTGACCGCCAGGCAGTCGGTGTGCCGCGCTTGCCCGCGTCTCGTCGAGTGGCGGGAACAGGTCGCCGACGTCAAACGGCGGGCGTTCGCCGACCAGACCTACTGGGGACGCCCGGTCCCGGGCTGGGGCGACGAGGCGCCGCACACGCTCATCGTCGGGCTGGCGCCCGCCGCGCACGGCGGCAACCGGACCGGCCGGATCTTCACCGGCGACCGCAGCGGCGACTGGCTGTTCGCGTCGCTCTATCGCACCGGCTTCGCCGCGCAGGAGACCAGCGTCCACGCGGGCGACGGGCAGCGGCTGATCGGCGCCCGGATGATGGCGGCGGTCCGGTGCGCCCCGCCCGCCAACAAGCCCACCCCGGAGGAGCGCGACACCTGTCTCCCCTGGCTGGCCAGGGAGGTCGCGCTCGTGGCGAACACGACCCGGGTGATCGTGGCGCTCGGCGGCTTCGCCTGGCAGGCCGTGTGGCCCGCGCTGCGCGAGGCCGGGTTCACGCTGCCGCCCCGCAGGCCGCCGTTCGGCCACGCGGTGGAGGTGCCGCTCTCCTACCGTGGGGCGCCGGTCACGCTCATCGGTTGCTACCACCCGAGCCAGCAGAACACCTTCACCGGCCGGGTGACCGCGGACATGCTCGACGCGGTCTTCGCCCGCGCCGCCGCGCTGGGCAGGGCGACCTTGTGAACCATTTCACGAGTGTGAAGTCGATCACTTGGGGAAGATTGCAGGAATTTTCCCGAGAAATGACGTCAAGAGATGACGGAGTGGGGAAAATCACTGGACCTTCGGCCCTGGCGGAATGGTGCGGTTGCCAACTCGTGACGTAGGCTTGTGAATGCTTTCACAAGGAGGGCATCGTGGCAGACCGCAACTGGAAGCACGTCGTCATCGTCGGCGGTGGATACGTGGGCCTTTACACGGCTCTGCGTCTCCAGCGCACGCTCCGCCGTGAGCTGCGCAACGGCAGCGTGCGGATCACGCTGATCGACCCGCAGTCGTACATGACCTACCAGCCGTTCCTCCCCGAGGCGGCGGCCGGCAACATCTCGCCGCGCCACGTCGTGGCCCCGCTGCGCCGGGTGCTGCCCAAGGTGCGCATCCTCAACGGCAAGGTCTCCAAGGTGCACCACGAGGCCCGCACGCTGACCTTCGAGCCCGCCGCGGGCCAGTCCCGTGAGATCGAGTACGACGTCGTCGTCATGGCGGCCGGCTCGATCTCGCGTACGCTGCCGATCCCCGGCCTGGAGGACGCGGCCATCGGCTTCAAGACCGTCGGCGAGGCCATCGCGCTGCGCAACCGGGTGCTGGCCCTCCTCGACCGCGCCGAGTCGAGCGACGACGAGGACGTGCGCCGCCGCGCGCTGACCTTCGTCGTGGTCGGCGGCGGCTTCGCGGGCATCGAGGCCCTCGCCGAGCTCGAGGACATGACCGAGGACGCGGTCGACTACTACCCGAGCATCGACAAGAAGGACCTGCGCTGGGTCCTGATCGAGGCGTCCGACCGCATCCTGCCGGAGGTCGGTCCCGAGATGGGCGAGTGGACCGCCGAGCAGCTGCGCGAGCGCGGCATCGAGCTCAAGATGAAGACATTCCTCCAGTCGTGCGAGGGAGGGCTGGTCAAGACCTCCGACGGCGACGAGTTCGAGTCGGCCACGATCGTGTGGACCGCCGGCGTGAAGCCGAGCCCGATCGTCAACTCCACCGACCTGCCGCTCGACGAGCGCGGCCGGATCAAGACCACCACGCGCCTGACCGTCGCGGGCGTCAAGGGCGCCTTCGCCGCCGGTGACATCGCGGGCGTGCCCGACGTGACCAACCCCGGACAGTACTGCGCGCCCAACGCCCAGCACGCCGTACGGCAGGCGAAGGTCCTCGGCGACAACATCACGGCCTACCTGCGCGGGCAGAAGCTGGAGGACTACCGGCACAAGTACGCCGGTTCGGTCGCCGGGCTCGGCCTCTATCGGGGCGTCGCGAACGTCTACGGCATGAAGCTGCGCGGCTTCCCCGCCTGGTTCATGCACCGCACCTACCACCTGTCGCGGGTCCCCACGGTCAACCGCAAGGTCCGCGTGGTGATGGACTGGACGCTCTCGCTGTTCTTCAAGCGGGAGACGATCTCTCTCGGCGAGATCGAGCACCCGCGCGACGAGTTCAGGGCGGCCGCGAAGAGCGGCCTCAAGCGCTGACCCGCGGACGCTTCGACAGGCGACCTCAGAGCAGCACACGGCCCGGCGGCGCACCCGCCGGGCCGTCGCGTCTTCCTGTGCTCTGACATGCTGGTGTGGTGGACGGGGGAGAAGGTGCGGACGGTCTCCAGGACCTTGACCCGGTGGCTCCCAGGCGTGCCGTTCACGCGCTGTGGAAAGGGGGACAAGCCGCGTAAGACGTAACTTGCTTACAGAGGAGTGATCCGTGACATATGATCGCGGCGCCCCCGTAGCCCAATGGCAGAGGCAAGCCCCTTAAAAGGGCTGTGGTGTGGGTTCGAGTCCCACCGGGGGCACAGAGCGCCGCCTCGACCAATCAGCCCGTGACCTGGGGGAGCGTGGCCACGGGCCGATCGTAGCTGCTCCGGTTGACTACGGCTGAAAGCGAGCGTCCGCAGGGACGCCATGCCCCTGGCGTGCCCCTGGGGCTCCCGCAACATCACTCCTCGCCCAGCCCGTCGGCGATGCACCGCCGTAGGACCCGTCCGCGCCGGGTTCCCGAGATGAGCGGAAGCAGCAGCATCCGTCACCATTGGAGCCGTGTGGTCGGCGGAGGAGTGGGATCGGTCTCTCGGGTGGACCGTGGAGTTGATCTCGGAAGACCCAGCCCGGCGAAGCCGGGCCCTTGGATGCCTGCGGGGTTCCGACGAGCGGCGTGCCAGGGCCTTGGCGGAGTTCAATGAGGTCTGGCTGCATGATCGGCCGGCCGGTTCCGAGGCGGTGGCCCGGTGGTGTGCCGAGCGGTATCGAAGGCTTCCCGATGCGCTCTGGGAGTACGTCCCCGTCGAGGCATACGCGCAGTGGGGCGGGCTGAAGTATCTCCTGCTCTACCTGGAGTGGGAGTCCCGTTACCCGGACGAGTGGATGGCCAACGCCAAGAGCTGGGGGACCAAGGGCGGAGGCCTGCGCGATCTGACCAGGGCTGTGCCGTACCTGCCGGACGAGATCGTCGATCAGCTCGCGCGCCTGGTATGTCTGGCGGTGCGCCGTGAGCACCGTGTGGAGGACGTGAGATACGCCATCCTCGCCAGAGCCATCGGCGATGGCCGGTTGAGGCCGATGTTGGCCGAGATCGCCGGGGACGCCGACGAGAAGATCCGTTTGCGGGCGCGCTATCTCTCGTGGCTGCTCGATCACCCGGAACTGCCGACGCCCAAGAGGAACCAGTGGGTGGCGTGGTTGAAGGGCCAGGGATAGTCGAGACCGTTGCCCATACCGGCCGGCCGCTCAGGCTCTTTTCCCGGGCATAAGCCACTGCGGCGGATGCCGAGGCATGCGGTAGGCCGGCCACGCTGTGCCGGCCCGCTCCGCGACCTGGGAAGCGGGCACACGGGCGTTGAGCCACCTGCGGACGGCGGCGTGCCGGAGACCGTAGGCCGCTTGGCGAGCGGTGAGGCGAACTCCTCCGGAGACAAGGCGGCCTGCCGGGCCTTGCGCCAGACCCGGTGACAGGTGCTCTCCTGGAGGTCCCCGCCGTCCCGCAGTGCGCGGAACAGCCGTCCATCAGGGCCGGACCCAGGATCCTAGAGATGCGCATCTGGACACGGCAGGGCCGTCGAGGTCCCCCACCGGCGTGTTCTGCTTGAGCCATTCCAGCGCCTTCCGGAGGTCCTGCCGGCGGAGCGCCGCTCTCCTGCGAGGTGAGTTGAAGGCCCACTCCAGAAGGGCGCGACGGAGATCGGGTCCGCCATGGCCGGGTTTTGGACTGTCTCCGAACCTTCCGGGGGCGGCTGAAAATGCGTTTCTTGCAGCAAATGCGGGTCTGTCGAAAGTCCTCAGTGCCGCAGATCATCCTTTTGGCATGGTGAATTGATAAGCCAATCCCTAGTTCCATATCCCTGGGGAAAGGGAAACCTGCCTGACTGACGCCTACTCACACTTATCGTCGCTTCGTATCGTCGTTGAGCCGAACCTTCCCGATCTCTTGGCGAGGGGTATGAATGGGACTCAAGGGGCTGGTCAATCGGTGGTTCGAGGAGTGGTTTCAGGAGCGGGCGGGACGACAGTTTGACGCCCACATGGATGAACGGCTCCGTTCCTGGGCAGACGCAGAGTTGAAGGAGCGAATCGACGCTCACTTCAACGCCAGGTTCGAGGAGCAGTTCGACGCTCTACCCAAGGTTGACCTGAAGGAGCTGTTAGACGCTTACTTTGCCGCCAGGGCCGACGAATTCATGGAGACGAAGTTCGACACTCGCTTCTTCACGTGGGCCGACCTATGGGCACAAGAGAAACTCACGCCACTGCTGGACACCCACTTCGACAGACGGCTCGGCGCGCGACTCGACATCCTGGTTCAAGCGCGTATTGCCAACCGAATCGACGACCGGATCGACCGGCGGATCGAACAGTGGCTCGCCGCGACTCGCACACGGACGGTTGAGGCCACAGAGCCTGTATCGGACGATGCGCAGCCGCTCACGCAGGAGCCATCCCCGCAGTCTGAACCTGCGGAGCCTGCGCCGGCGGAGACCTTGGTCACGGCGGCCGAGTTGGCGGGCCTCCTGAGTGGCTTGCATCTGGGGGCGTCTCGCGTGCGCGCGCTCTTGAAGGGGCAGGAGGCAGTCCAATCGAGGCCCAAGCGGTACCGCCTGGGCGATGCCGCCGCGCGGATAATGCTCCGCCAAGCCAAGAGACGCAGGCGTCGCCGTCGGCGGCCGGACGGATGATGCGAAGGCTGGGACACCTTCACCTTCACTCCTCGCCCGACACTGGCAGTTCGGTCACGATCCAGCCGCGCGATCAATAATGTGTGCCCTATGCGAGGCCGAAGCGGGAAAAGTCGGAAGGCACGCGTTGCGAGGCTTCGCCGCCATGCGGATCTGGTCGCACCAGTCCAGGATGCGGAGCTGGTGAGGGCGGCGACAGGTCCCGAGGGAGAACTGGTCGTCCTGTGGGCGTCGCAGGAGGACGCCGATGCGCTGACCGCACGGTCTGTCCAACCAGGTGGGGCGTCTTTTCCCTATTCGCGTGCCGCCGCGCCCGTCTCGGTGCATGTTGCCACGTACCGTCCCCATCCGATGATGATGGTCTCCATCGTCGGGCAGTCACTCGCGCACAGCCTTGCCCAGCCGCTGCCGGACGGGGGCGTGCTCGTGGCGGGCGCGCGGTGCCGTTGGCGTAACGGGGCGGCCGAGTGCAACGCCGCCATCTACGATGCCGCCGGCGAGCTTCTGCGAGAGGGCGTGCTGGGAGACGGCATCGCCGACGTGCAGACGACACCATCCGGCGATATCTGGGTGAGCTACTTCGATGAAGGCGTGTACGGCAACTTCGGCTGGGGAGAGGCGGACAGCCCTGCGCCTATCGGCTCCCCTGGGTTGATCCGCTTTCGGTCTGACCTGGACATCGCGTGGCGTTACCCGTACGACAGCAAGTTCGGCGCGATCTCCGACTGCTACGCCTTGAATGCGGTGGGGGAGGAGGCGTGCGCCTATTACTACACCGATTTCCCGATCGTGCGGATCGGAGCCGACGCGGTCGCCGGCTGGTCCACAGAGCTGCATGGCGCACG
>NZ_VIRM01000075.1 GCF_006874475.1 Microbispora hainanensis | reverse complement strand
GCTCGGCATCTACCACTACATCGGCAACAACAACCAGGAGTGGAACGCCATCATGGCCACCGCCGTGGTCGCCTCCGTCCCGGCCGCCGTTCTGCTCATCGTCGCTCAGCGTTACGTCGCCGCCGGGGTCACCGCCGGCGCCGTCAAGGACTGAGCCCTTTTCTAGAAGGGACCCCCTCTTCATGACCGTCGCCGCTTCAGGCCCGGTGTTCTCCCTGCGGGAAATCCCGTTCAGCTACCGCGGCTCCTGGTTCGGCTTCTCGCCGGTGGTCGCCCAGAACACCTACGCGCGGGACGTGCATCTGGTCTCCCATCAGACCGGCATGCATCCGATCCTGCGGCTGGCGCCGTCCGCGGACAGCGACGTCACCGCCACGCCCCACCGGCTCACCTGGAGCCGCGCCGACGGCCGGATCGACCTCGCGTACGAGAACGCCGACACGGTGCGGCTGCGCGGCCGGGGCCTCGGACTGAGCCTCCTGGCCGCCGACCCCGTCCTGACACCGTTCAGCGGTCCGTACTTCTACCAGGACCCGGCGGACGGATCGTTCGTCTTCACCGTCTACCAGACCGGCCGCCGTTATCGGGTGACGGTGCTCGCCGGGCAGGCCGAGGCGCGGGGCGCCCAGGCGCTCGGCGCCGCGGAGCGGGGCGTCGTGCTGAGCGGCGAGTGGGAGATCGCCGTAGAGGAGTACGAGACCGCCCGCGCCCCCTACACCCGCACGGACGCCTTCGAGCGGGTGGCCGAGGCGGCGCGGGCCGAGTTCGACGCGTTCACGGCGGCGGTCGCGCCCTGGCGCAGCGACCGGACGCCCGCGGCCGGGCTGGCCGCCTACGTCCTGTGGTCGGCGACCGTGCGCCCCGCCGGGTTCGTCACCCGGCCGGCCGTGCTGATGTCCAAGCACTGGATGGACAAGGTCTGGAGCTGGGACCACTGCTTCAACGCCATCGCCCTCGCGGACGGCCTGCCCGGACTGGCATGGGACCAATTCCGGGTGCCCTTCGACCACCAGGACGAGGCGGGTGCGCTGCCCGACTCCGTCACCCATTCGGAGATCCTCTACAACTTCGTCAAGCCGCCCATCCACGGCTGGGCCCTGCGTCACCTCCCGCCGGCCGCCGATTCAGAGGAGGTCTACCGGCTGCTGGAACGCTGGACCGGCTTCTGGCTCACGGCGCGGCGCGTCCCGGGCCGCGAACTGCCGCAC
Organism: Microbispora hainanensis; assembly: GCF_006874475.1. Lineage (GTDB taxonomy): Bacteria > Actinomycetota > Actinomycetes > Streptosporangiales > Streptosporangiaceae > Microbispora > Microbispora hainanensis. The sequence continues at coordinate 31,031 of NZ_VIRM01000075.1, read as the reverse complement.
TACCAGCACGGCAACGACAGCGGCTGGGACAACGCCACCACCTTCGACCCCGAACGCGTCGTGGAGACCGCCGACCTCGCCGCGTTCCTCGTCCTGCAGATGCGCGAGCTGGCCCGGCGGGCCCCGGACCCGTCCGCGGCGGCCCGCTGGTCCGGCGCCGCCGACCGGATGCGCGACGCGCTGCTCGCCGAGCTGTGGACGGGAGAGCGGTTCGTCGCCCGCGGAGCGCATTCGGGGCGCACCTGGCCGAGCTCCAGCCTGCTCGACCTCATGCCCATCGTGCTCGGCGACGAGCTCCCCGAGCCGGTGCACACGGCGCTCGCCGCAGGCATCGCCGCGCATCTGACCGCGTTCGGGCCCGCCACCGAGCACCCCGAGTCCGAGCACTACCAGGACGACGGCTACTGGCGGGGACCGATCTGGGCCCCCTCGACCGTGCTCATCGAGGACGGGCTGCGTCGCGCCGGGCATGCCGGGCTGGCCGACGAGATCAGCGCCCGTTTCCGCGGGCTCTGCGAGCGGTCCGGCTTCGCGGAGAACTTCGACGCGCGCACCGGCGAGGGGCTGCGCGACCGGGCCTACACCTGGACGGCCAGTGCCTACCTCATCCTCGCCGCCGCCCATGAGAGGCGGCACGAACGGCGACACGAGCAGCAAAGCGGACGGCGGGCACAGCCGGCGGACACCCCCGCGTAGCCGCCGCCCCGCCACGTCCTGTTCACGGGGTTCCGGCCGTTCTCGCCTGGCCTGTCCGAGAGGATAGGTTGGCTCCCGATCATCAGGGGGAGTGGCCATGAGGAGGTGCGGGACGTGGTGCCGTCCACGCTCGGCGGGCGTTACGAGCTGGAGGAGCTGATCGGCCAGGGCGGGATGGGCGAGGTCTGGCGGGGCCGGGACCTGCGCGCGCACCGCCCGGTGGCGGTGAAGATCCTCACGCCGCAGGTCGCCGGGGTCGCCTCGCGGGAGCGCTTCGCCCGCGAGGCCCGGGCCGCCGCCCGTATCGTGCACCCGAACGTGGTGACGGTGCTCGACGTGGGCGAGCAGGACGCGCGGCCCTACCTGGTGATGGAGCTGCTCACCGGCCGCAGCCTCGCCGCCGAGCTGCAAGACCGGGGCCGCTATGGCGTGGCGGAGGCGTGTCACCTCATGAGCCAGGCCGCCGCCGGCCTGGACGCCGCGCACCGCGCCGGGGTCGTGCACCGGGACGTCAAACCCGCCAACCTGCACCTCACCGCCAGCGGCGTGCTCAAGGTGGTCGACTTCGGCGTCGCCCAGGTGGCGACCGAGGCGGCGCGGCTCACCATGGTGGGCACCGTCGTCGGCACCGCCGCCTACCTGGCTCCCGAGCAGATCGACGGCAGGGGCGGCGGGTCCGCCTGCGATCTCTACGCGCTGGGGTGCGTCTGCTACGAGCTGCTGTGCGGGCACCCGCCGTTCACCGGGTCGGCCCCCGAGCTGGTCTATCAGCACATCCACCAGGCCCCGGCGCCGCCCGGACGGCACCGCCCCGACATCCCCGCCGAGCTGGAGCGCCTGATCATGGCGTTGCTGGCCAAGGAGCCCGCCTCCCGGCCCGCCGACGCGGAGGTCGCCCGCCGGATCCTGGCGGCCGTCGCCCTTTCGGCCGCACGGCCGGCGTGGGAGGCGGGAACGCCCGCTCCGCCCCAGGCGCCCTACGCGGGCGGCGCGCGGGCGGGCGACACGGCGCTGCTCGACACGGCGCTGCTCGACACGCCGCTGCCCGACACGCCGCTGCCGGACACCCCGCTGCCCGGCACCCAGCCGCCCGGGGTCACGTCGCCCACCGCCCCGGCGGGCCGTACGGCGGGGATGTCGCCCGAGCGGCGCACGCTCCTGCGGCTCGGCGCCGCGGTGGCGGGGCTCGCCGTGGTCACGATCGGGGTGGCGGCCCTGTCCGACGGCGGCGGGCAGGCGGAACCCGCCGTCGCGGCCCCGTCGCCGGAGGCCACCCCCACCGGGACGTCGCCCACCCCGGCGAGGAAGGTCTCACCCAGCCCGACGCGGGCGACCCCCCGGCCGTCCCCGAAGCCGTCGCCCACGCCGTCTCCTCCGCGGTCCGGACGCCCCGTCTACCGCAACTATCAGGAGTGGCTGGCCGCCTTCGACCACGCCCTGCAGGAGCAGGAGAGACGGGGCGGCATCGAGCCGAGGCTGGCCCGCGACGCCCACGAGGCGATCAGGAAGACGGCCAGGGACATGTCCAGAGGCCAGGGCAGAGGCCGGGGAGGAGACAGGAGCGACAAGGCCGCCCGGCGCATCCGCGACATCCTGATCAAGCTCCGGCAGGCGCACCAGGCCGGCAGGATCGCCGACGGCCCGCTGGTCGACTTCCTGAACGCCACCGGCATCAGCGGGCGGTAGGACCGGGAGGACGATGACTGAGGTCCTCGACCGGCCCCAGGTCGCGGGTCCACGAGCCGAGCACGAGCAGGGTCTTGGTGCCGGTCACGTCGCCGGCGCGGCGCAGGCGGTCGATGACCTGCTGGAGGTGGCCGAGGTCGCGGACGCGGACGTGGATGAGCGCGTCCGGGTCACCGGCGATGGTGAACACCTCCTGCACCTCCGGCACGTCCGTGGCGGTACGGACGATCTTGCCGACCGGCGTCGTGCCCGGGTAGCGCAGCTCGGTGAACGCCTCGATGCCCCAGCCGAGCTTGGCGTAGTCGATCCGCACGGTGAAGCCCGTGATGACGCCGATCTCGCGCAGGCGGTCGACCCGCCGCTTGACGGCGGCCACCGACAGGCCGATCTCGGCGGCCATCTCGGAGAAGGTCCGGCGCCCGTCCTCGCGCAGCAGGCGCAGCAGCCGGTGGTCGATGTCGTCGATCTCCGCCATGACATCTCCCTCTCCGACCCGACTCCGACTCCGATGCCGACTCCGACTCATGCCGACTCCGACTCCGACGCAAAGAACCGTAGCCGTCCGAGGCGGAGTTCTCCATCTTTTTGCGTCTTATCGGCCGGTTCTCGCGCGATGCTTGCGCGTACGCCCGGAGGGTTGGTGTGCTGTGGGTCACTCCCCGACCTCAGGAGGTTCGCCCGTGTCCAGGCCTCCCGTCTCGCTCGACGACAAGTACGCGGCCGAGCGCGGCACCGTGCTGATCTCGGGCGTCCAGGCCCTCGTACGGCTGACGCTGGAGCAGCGCCGCCTCGACGCGGAGCGCGGGCTGGACACCCGGGTCTTCGTCTCCGGATATCCCGGCTCGCCCCTGGGCGGGGTCGACCTGGAGATGGCCAGGGCCGCGCGGTTCCTCGAGGAGGCGGGCGTGGTGGCGCGGCCCGGCCTCAACGAGGAGCTCGCGGCCACGGCGGTCGCGGGCACCCAGCTTCTCGCCCAGGTGCCGGGCCGCAGGCACGAGGGGGTGACCGGGTTCTGGTATGGGAAGAACCCGGGCCTCGACCGGGCCGCCGACGCGATCCGGCACGGAAACCTCGCCGGCACCGCGCCGCTCGGCGGGGCGGTCGCCTGGATCGGCGACGACCCCGGCAGCAAGTCGTCGACCGTGCCCAGCTCGTGCGAGCCGATGTGCCAGAGCCTGTCGATGCCGCTGCTCGCCCCCGGCTCCGTGGCGGAGGTCGTCGAGCTCGGGCTGCACGCGGTGGCGCTGTCGCGCGCCACCGGCCTCTGGGCCGGACTGAAGATCGTCGCCGACGTCGCCGACTCCTCCGCCACCGTCGACCTCGGATCGCTGCGCGAGACCATCCGGACCGGCGTCCCGGTGCCGGAGCGTGCCGACCGCGGGGCGCCGCCCACCCTGGTCGGCCCGGCCTCGCTGGACGCCGAGCACGACATGCTCACCCGCAGGCTCGGGCTGGCCCGCGCGTACGCCCGCGCGCACGGCCTCAACCGGGTGACCCACGACGCGCCGCGGGCCACGACGGGCCTGCTCGCGTCCGGCACCTCCTACGCCGTCGTCCTGCGCGCCCTCGCCGACCTCGGCCTGGACGAGGCCGCGATGGACCACCTCGGCCTGCGGCTCATCCGGCTCGCCATGCCGTTCCCGCTCGCGTACGACGATCTCGCCGCCATGACCGACGGGCTCGACCGGGTGCTCGTGGTGGAGGACAAGGTGCCGTTCCTGGAGGGGCACCTCAAGCAGGCGCTGTACGACACCGGACAGCGTCCCGACATCCTCGGCCGGGAACTGCTGACCGCGCGCGGCACACTCGGCGCCGAGGACGTCGCCGGGGCGCTCGCCACCTGCCTCGGCCCGGACCGCCTTCCCCGGCAGGCGGCCGTCCTCACGCACGGCCCGGCCGCCGGCGGGGACAAGCGCCGTCTGCTCCCGCTGGTCGCCGCCCGCACGCCGTACTTCTGCTCGGGATGCCCGCACAACGCCTCCACGCGCGCCTCCGACGACACGCTGGTGGGCGCGGGCATCGGCTGCCATGCCATGATCGCCCTGGACGGGAACGGACGCGGCAGGCAGGTCGGCATGACGCAGATGGGAGGCGAGGGCGCCCAGTGGTTCGGCCTGGCCCCCTTCACCTCAGACCGCCACTTCACCCAGAACCTCGGTGACGGCACCTTCCATCACTCCGGTTGCCTGGCCATCCGCGCCGCCGTCGCGGCCGGCGTCTCGATGACCTACAAGCTGCTCTACAACGACGCCGTCGCGATGACCGGCGGGCAGCGCGCCGAGGGCCGGCTCGACGTCCCGGCGCTGACCCGGTCGCTGGTCGCCGAGGGCGTGCGCCGGATCGTGGTCACCACGCCGGAGCCTGAGACCTACCGCGCCGTCCGGCTCGCCCCGATCGCGTCCGTACGGCACCGCGACGATCTCCCGGAGGTGGAGAAGGAACTCGCCGCGATCGACGGGGTGACCGTGCTGATCCACGACGACCGCTGCGCGGCCGAGGAACGACGGCTGCGCAAACGCGGCAAACTGCCCACGCCGACGGCCAGGGTCGTGGTCAACGAGCGCGTGTGCGAGGGCTGCGGCGACTGCGGGAACGCCTCCACCTGCCTGTCGGTGCAGCCGGTGGAGACCGAGTTCGGCCGCAAGACCCGCATCCACCAGGCGTCGTGCAACTCCGACCTGAGCTGTCTCAAGGGCGACTGCCCGTCGTTCCTGCTCGTCGAACCCGCCACTGTGCCTCGCCCCGGGGCTTCGCGTCCGGTGCCCGGACCGCCGCCGGTGGCGCTGACCGAGCCCGTGTCGCGCTTCCCGGACCGCTCGGCGCTGCTGCGGATGCCCGGCATCGGCGGCACGGGCGTGGTGACCGTCTCGCAGATCCTCCAGATGTCCGCCCACCTCGACGGCCTGCACGCCGCCGGGCTCGACCAGACCGGGCTGGCCCAGAAGGGCGGCCCGGTCGTCAGCGACGTGCGGATCTCCCCGCGGCCGATCACCGGCTCGGTCCGCGCCGCCCGCGGCACCGCCGACGTCCTCGTCTGCTTCGACGTGCTCGGCGCCGCCGCCGACGACACCCTCGCCGTCGCCGCGCCGGGGCGCACGGTCGCCGTCGTGAACACCGCGATCGTGCCCACGGCCGCCATGGTCACCGGCCGCGCCGCGCTCCCCGGGCCCGAGGACGCGGTCGCCCGCATCGCATCGGCGACCGTGCCCGAGGCGGGCCTGCACCTGGACGCCGGAGCGCTGTCCGAGGCGTTGTTCGGCGACCACATGCCCGCCAACCTCGTGCTCGTCGGCGCGGCCTACCAGCACGGCTGCATCCCGATCTCGGCGGACGCGATCGAGAGCGCCATCCGCCTCAACGGTGGTTCCAGCAGTGCTTCCGTGGAGCAGAACCTGACGGCCTTCCGCTGGGGACGGGCCGCCGTGATCGACCGCGAGGCCGTGTTCCGGGCCGTGTCCCCGGCTGTGTCCCGGGCCGGGTTCCCCCGGCAGGAGACGGGCGCGCCGCCCGTCGCCGACGGGCTGGAAGAGAGCCTCGCCGTTCGGGTCGCCGACCTGACCGGCTACCAGAACGCGGCCTACGCCCGCTCGTACGAAAAGGACGTGCGCGAGGTGGCCGCGCTGGCCGCCGAGCGGGCCGGGGAGGAGGCAGCCGCGCGCATCGGGCTCGCGTACGCCCGGGGGCTGCACAAGCTCATGGCCTACAAGGACGAGTACGAGGTCGCCCGGCTGCACCTCGACCCGGTGGAACGGGCCCGGCGCGAGCGGGAGTTCGGCCCCGGCGCGGCCGTGTCGGTGCTGCTGCACCCGCCGCTGCTGCGGGCGATGGGCCTCAAGCGCAAGATCAGGCTGCGCCGCTCCGCCGGGGTCGTGTTCCGCGGGCTGCGGGCCGCCCGCGTGCTGCGCGGCACCGCGTTCGACGTGTTCGGGCACGCCGCCGTCCGCCGGGTGGAGCGTACGCTGGTCGTGGAGTATCGCGAGCTGGTGCGGCGCGCGCTCGACCGGCTGACCCCGGCGACCGCCGCGGCCGTCGCGGAGATCGCCGCCCTGCCGGATCTGGTCCGGGGGTATGAGGACATCAAGCTCGCCCGTGTCGCGGAGTTCCGCGACCGCGCCGCCACCCTTCTCGCCGAGCTGAACGAGCCCGCCCACGAGTCCGCCCACGAGTCCGCCCACGAGTCCGCCCTCCAGGAGTCATCGTGACCGTCGACCGCCTGCTGCCCGGCGAGGACGCCCGGGACCTCATCGACCTGACCCGTGAGATCGCCGACAAGGAGCTCGCCCGCCGCGTCGACGAGCACGAGCGCGCGGAGACCTATCCCGAGGGCCTTTTCGCCATGCTCGGCGCCGCCGGGCTCCTCGGCCTGCCCTACGCGGAGGAGTACGGCGGCGGCGGTCAGCCGTACGAGGTGTATCTGCAGGTGCTCGAGGAGCTGGCCGCCCGGTGGGCCGCCGTCGCGGTCGCGGTCAGCGTGCACACGCTGTCGTGCCTGCCCCTGGCCGTGTACGGCACGCCGGAGCAGCGGGAGCGCTGGCTGCCCGACATGCTCGCCGGGCGGCGGATCGGCGGCTACAGCCTGTCGGAGCCCCAGGCCGGGTCGGACGCCGCGGCCCTGGCCTGCAAGGCCGAGAAGACGGAGGACGGCTACCGGATCACCGGCACCAAGGCCTGGATCACCCACGGCGGCCTGGCGGACTTCTACGCGTTGTTCGCCCGCACCGGCTCCGGCCAGCGCGGCGTCTCCTGCTTCCTCGCCCCCGGCCACGCCGACGGCCTGACCTTCGGCCGCCCCGAGGAGAAGATGGGCCTGCACGCGATCCCCACCACCACCGCCCACTGGGACGGCGTGCTGATCGACGCCGACCGTCTCATCGGCGAGGAGGGCCAGGGCCTGCCCATCGCCTTCGGCGCGCTCGACTCGGGCAGGCTGGGCATCGCCGCCTGCGCCGTCGGCCTCGCCCAGGCCGCGCTCGACGAGGCCGTGGCGTACGCCAAGGAGCGCGAGACGTTCGGCAAGAAGATCATCGACCATCAGGGGCTCGGGTTCCTGCTCGCCGACATGGCCGCCGGGGTGGACTGCGCCCGGGCGACCTACCTCGACGCGGCCCGCCGCCGCGACGCCGGCCTGCCGTACAGCAGGCAGGCCAGTGTCGCCAAGCTCGTCGCGACCGACACCGCGATGCGGGTCACCACCGACGCGGTCCAGGTCTTCGGCGGGTACGGCTACACGCGCGAGTTCCGCGTCGAGCGCTACATGCGCGAGGCGAAGATCATGCAGATCTTCGAGGGCACCAACCAGATCCAGCGCCTCGTCATCAGCCGCCACCTCGCCCGCTGAGATCTACCTGCGGAGCGGGAAGCCTCGCGCCCCGGCCGTTGTTCTTAACGATCACGGCATACAGTGAGGGGCGTTATGCCCCGTTTCATGATGTTTTGGGGGAATTGTGGCTAAGCCGGTTCTGCAGATCGTCATCGCCAGCACGCGTCCCGGGCGCGTCGGGCTACCGGTGGCGGAGTGGTTCCACGAGCGCGCCGTGGCCCAGGACGCCTTCGAGGTCGAGCTCGTCGACCTGGCCGAGGTGAACCTGCCGTTCATGGACGAGCCCAACCACCCGCGGCTCCGGCAGTACGTCCACCAGCACACGAAGGAGTGGAGCGCCACGATCGAGCGCGGCGACGCGTTCGCGTTCGTGACGCCGGAGTACAACTACGGCTTCAACGCCGTGCTGAAGAACGCCCTCGACTTCCTGCACCACGAGTGGCATTACAAGCCGGTCGGGTTCGTCAGCTACGGCGGCGTCGCGGCGGGCACGCGGGCGGTGCAGATGCTCAAGCAGGTCGTCACCACGCTCAAGATGGTGCCCGTCTTCGATGCGGTCTCCATCCCCTTCGTCACCCAGTTCCTCGACGAGGATGGCCGGCTGCGGCCCAACGACGTGATGAACACGGCGGCGGACACGATGCTGGATGAACTCGCCCGGCTCGCCCCCGCGCTGCGGCACCTGCGCCCCGCCGCCTGATCACGTCTCCGGGGCGGCGCAGGCCGGCACCCGCCGCACCGTCGTCACGACGCCTCCTCGAACAGCGGGAGCAGCGCCTTCTCCAGGTCGGCCGGGGTGTGGTAGAGCAGCGCGGTCATACCGAGGGCCGAAGCCGCCTCGACGTTCTCCGGCCGGTCGTCGACGAACAGGCAGCGTTCCATCGGCGCTCCGGCGTGACCGGCGGCGATCTCGAAGATCCGCGGGTCGGGCTTGGCCACCCCCACGTCGTAGCTGCTCACGACGTGATCGAAGGCGTCGTGCAGCTCCAGCTCGCGCAGGTGGGCGGCCAGCTCCGAGGTGGCGTTGCTGACGAGCACGACGGGGACGCGGGCGCGCGCCCGCGCGAGCAGCGCGACCACCTCCTCGTCCGCCCAGGTGCGGGCGGCCACCCATTCGGCGGTCAGCGCGCTCGCCCGCGCGGCCGAGCCCACCAGCCCGGCGAGGACGGGAACGGCCGACTCCAGCCACTCCTCCCGGGTCACCAGCCCGGTCAGTGCCGGGACCGCCAGCGCCGATGCGCCGGTCACCCGGGCCACCGTCCCCGGCTCCACCCCGTACGCCCGCTCGATCTCCGCCTGCCGGCCGAGATCGACGAATTTCAGCACGCCGTCGAAGTCGCACAGCACCGCGTCGAATTCCCTGGTCACAAATCTGAGCCTAAGACGCGAGCGACTCGTACAGCGCGATGTGCCGTTCGGCGGCGGCCCGCCAGGTGTGCCGGGCGGCGAGCTCCCGCCCCGCCGTACGCCTGCCGGGGTCGGGCGAGGCGAGGGCGTCGGCGAGCTCGGCGGCGAGCCCGGCGGGGGTGACGGCGAAGCGTGCGGCGCAGCCGAAGACCTCACGCAGGACCGGCAGATCGCGCATCACCAGAGGGACGCCCGCCGCCAGGGCCTCCATCGCGGCGAGGCCGAAGCCCTCCTTCACCGACGGGAAGGCGAAGGCGGCGGCGCCCGCCACGAGCGGCGGCAGGTCGGCGTCGGGGACCGGGCCGAGCACCAGCGGCTCGACGCCCAGCTCCGCCGCCCGCGCCTCCCACCGCGCCCGGTAGTCGCGATAGTCGAAGAGCGTCTCGCCTCCGGCGATCACCAGCCGGGCGTCCGGGTGCGCCTCCCGCAGCAGCGCGTACGCCTCCAGCAGGTCGAGCGAGCCCTTGCGCGGCTCGATGCCGCCGACCGTCAGCACGTAGGCTCCCAGCCACCCGCGCCACCGCCCGACGGCCCCGGGGTCGGCGGAGGCGAAGCGCTCGTACGCGACGCCGTTGGGGATCACCGTCGCCGCGATGCCCCACCCGGCCTTGAGCTCGGCCGCCACCGCCTCCGACACGCAGACGTGCGCGTACGGCGTGACGATGGCGCGCTCATGGCAGGCGGCCAGCTCGGCCGTGGTGAAGTGGTCCACGTGGTGGACCGTCCGCACGCAGTGGCCCGCCGCGTTGGCGCTGATGCAGTCCTGGGCATGCACGACGTCGTAGGACGCCGCCTCCGCGGCGAACGCCCCGCGCAGCACCGCGATCGACCGCAGCACCCGCGGGCCGACGCCCTCCCCGGGAATGTCGGGGAACGGCACGACGCGCAGCCGGACGGCGGGGTCCACCGGGCGGAAGAAGCCCGAGTCGCCGCCCCGGCCGAGCGTCCACACCGTCACGTGCTGTCCCGCCGCCGCGAGCGCCTCGGCGAGGGCGAGGGTGTGCACCACCCCGCCGCGTGGCCTGGTCGAGTAGCTGAGCAGGGCGATTCTCACTCACGCACCTCCCGGTAGACGCCCGGCCTGCGCTCGCCGAGGTGATGGAGGATCCGCCGGGCGCGGTCGATCTCGGCGGCGACGTCGAGCTCGGCCACCGCCAGCCCGGCCTTCGACCAGGTGCGGGCGAGCACGTCGCCGCCCGGCCCGACGACCTTGGCCTGGCCCAGGAACCGCATGCCGCCCATCACCCCCGTCTGGTTGGAGGAGGCGAGCACGACCTGGTTCTCGGCCGCCCGCGCCTGGTCGTACAGGTCGAACAGCCGCGACTGACGGTCCTGGGCCATCCGGGGCGCGCGGTTGGTGACGCTGGCGGGCCAGGCCGACAGGCAGGCCAGGACCTGCGCGCCGTCGAGCGCGAGGCTGCGGGCCGACTCCGGGAAGGTCTTGTCGTAGTCGATCAGCATGCCGATCCGCCCGGCCGGAGTGTCGAAGGCGTCGAACCGGTCGCCCGGGGCGTAGGCCGCGGTCTCGCCCGCGGGCAGGTGCACCTTGCGGTGCAGGCCGAGCACGCCGTCGCCGCTGACGCACACCGCCGCGTTGTAGCGGACGTCGCCGCCGTCCTCGCAGAAGCCGACGCACACCACCATCTCGGCGGCCAGCGCCGCCACCCGCGCGATCACCGGGTCGTCCGGCTTCAGCGCGGGCGGCAGCGCGTCGGGATCCGGCCTGCGCAGGTCGGCGAGGTAGCCGCCGAGCGCGGCGTCGGGCAGCACGAGCATGCGGGCGCCCGCCGCGCGGGCGTCGTCGATCAGTTTGGCGATGCGGGCCAGGTCGAAGGCGAGGTCGCGGCCGAAGTGGGCGGCCGCCGCGGCGATCCGCAGAACGCTCACGCCGTCTACCCCGCCTGCCCCGCCGCGCCGTACGCCGTCCCGTATGCCGTGCCGTATGCGGTGTCGTATGCCGTGCCGTATGCCGTGCCGTATGTCTGGGGCCTGCGGTCGCGCAGGTGGCCCATCGACCGGCGCGCGGTCTCCAGCGCCCGCGGCACGTCGATCTCCGCGACGGCCATGCCCGGCCCGACGCCCGTCGCCGAGACGATCTCACCGCCGGGGTCCACGACCTTGGCGCTGCCGACGAAACGCAGCGACCCGAACGTCCCGGACTGGTTGGCCGACAGCCACACGATCTGGTTCTCCAGCGCCCGCGCCCGGTCGAACAGGTCGAAGCGCCGCTTCCAGCGGTCGCGCTCCAGGTCCGGCGCCGCGTTCGTCCGCGCGCCCGGCCAGGCCGACACGCACACCCCGATCTGCGCGCCGTCGAGGGCCAGCGCGCGGGCGGCCTCGGGGAACGCCTTGTCGTAGCAGATCATCATGCCGATCCTGCCGGCCGGCGTGTCGAAGGCGTGGAAGCCGTCGCCCGAGGCGTAGCTGGCGTTCTCGCCGAGCGGCTGGTGGACCTTGCGGTGGTTGCCCAGCACACCGTCGCCGCTGACGCACACCACGCTGTTGTAGCGGGCGTCGCCGCCGTCCTCGCAGTAGCCCGCGATCACGACCATGTCACCGGCGGCGCCGGCCAGCGCGGCCAGCCGCCGGATCTCGGGGCCGTCCACGGCGAGCGGGGGCGGCCCGGCGTCCGCGGCGTCGCCGTCCAGGCTGAGCAGGTAGCCGCCGAGGCACGCCTCGGGCAGCGCGAGGAGCCGTACGTCCTCGTTGCGGGCCTCCTTGACGAGGCGTTCGACGATCGCGAAGTCCTCGTCGAGGTCGCGGCCGAACGCGGCGGACACCGCCGCCATGCGCAGGGCGCTCACGCGGTCCCCAATCCGGTCACCGGGCCGCCGACGGCCTCCGTGACCTCTCCGTCGGGCCAGCGCAGCGAGACGCCGCGGCCCGTGGTCAACTCTCCGCACACCGCCGAGACGGCCGGCCCCGCCGGAGGCGCGGACGCGCCCGGCCGGTCCGCCGTGAGCATCGCGAAGCCGGGAAAGCAGGTGAGCCAGTCGCCCACGGAGGCGGCCGCCGGGCGCGGCACCGCGGCCACGTCCAGCACGGCCGCGCAACCGCCCGCCTCGGCCAGCATGCCGAGCGTGCCGGCGACCCCGGCCATCGACACGTCCTTGGCGGCGGCGGGGCGGCCGGCCGCGACCGCGCCGAGCATCGCCCGCAGCTCGTCCGTACGCCGGGAGGTGGTGGAGTCCCATTGGCGGCCCCGATATCCGGCCCGCCAGCCGCCGTCGAGGTCCGCCGTGAGGCGCACGGCGTGGCCGGGGCGTCCGCCGCCGCCCGGCACGGGACGCGCGGCGCGGCCGAGGGCCGTCACCGACAGCGCGGCCGGCACCCCGAGCTGCGTGTGCCCGCCGAGCACCGGCACCCCGTACGCGCGGGCGGCCCGCGCCAGGCCGTCCAGCACCCGGGCGGCGTGCGCGGCGTCGGGGGCGGCGAGCGCGTCGAGCAGCCCCGCCGGGGCGGCGCCCATCGCGGCCAGGTCGTTGAGGTTGACCAGGACCGAGCACCAGCCGGCCCACTCCGGGTCGCGTTCGACCATGGACGGCACGATCGCGTCGCAGGCGGCGACGAGGTCGCCGCCGGGCACCGGCGCCGCGTCGTCGCCGACGAAACCCGGGCCGCCCAGGGCGTGCGGGCCCTGCCCGGCGAGGGCGGCGAGCAGCGGCCCGAGCGCCGACTTGGCCGCTGCCGCCTGGCTCTCGATCCGGCCGATGGGGTGGCGCATCAGCACGTGCGGCGCGCCCGCGACCGTCACCGGCCGCACCCGGGTCCAGCCTAGACGGCGGAAGAACGCCTCGGCCCTGACCTGCACGGTCGCCTCGAACCGCAGCACGCCCTCCGCCTCGGCGCGGGCGCACGCGGCCCGCACCAGAGCGGCGCCCACACCCATGCCCACACCCGTGCCCACACCCGTGCCCACACCCGTGCCCACATCCGTGCCCGCACCCATGCCAGCGCCGCCGGATGCGCGGGTGGCGACCAGCCGCCCGCCCGTCCACCAGCCGATGTCGGGGCCGTCGCAGGCCGGTCCGAGCCGCACGCCGCCGACGACCGTGCCCGCCGCGTCCCTGGCCACCAGCGTGATCGTGCGGGGATCGTCGTCCCGGTCGTCGAGGTCGTGCCTCTCGAACAGCCCCTGCTCCCGGACGAACGCCTCATGCCGCAGCCGCCGGTAGGCCCGGACAGCAGCGGTGTCGGCCTGCTCGATCCGGATGGACGGCCGCCGGGCCAGCGTGCTGCGGTCGCCGAGCAGCGCGAGGATGTCCTGCGCCTCCTCCCGCGCAGGCGCCTGGGTGTCGCCGTCGAGGTGCATCGTCGCCTCACCCGCCCGCCGCGCTCAGCACGCCGCACGCTCCGCAGGCGGCGCAGCCCGCCCCCTGGTCCGCGCCGCGCATGCCGGCCGCCCGCAGCAGCGCCGCCACGCCCTCGGTGACGTACGTCAGCAGGCCGGCGCCGGGGGCGCCGATCCCGTCGCGGGCCGCGAGCGTGCCCCGCATCGGGCGGAACGGGACCACGAAGGGGTAGACCCCGCGCCGGATGAGGCGGCCCGCGCCCGCGATCAGCTCGTCGGGGTCCTCGCCCAGCCCCACCAGCAGGTACGTCGAGACGCGGTTGCGCCCGAACACCCGGACCGCCTCGTCCCAGGCGGCCTCGTAGTCGGCGAGCGGCACCGACGACTTGCCCGGCATCCAGCGCCGCCGGACCTCCTCGTCCAGCGACTCCACGTGGATGCCGATCGCGGTGGCCCCGGCCTCGCGCAGCGCGCCGATCCAGGCCAGGTCGCCCGGCGGCTCGCACTGCACCTGGATCGGCAGGCGCGGCACGGCGTCCAGCACGGCCCGCACGCACCGCGCCAGGGTGCGCGCGCCGCGATCGGGCCCGGTGGTCGTGCCGGTGGTCATCACCATCTGGCGTACGCCGTCGAGCCGCACCGCCGCCTCCGCCACCTCGGCGAGCTGGGCGGGCGTCTTCGCGGCGACCGTCGCGCCCGACCGCAGCGACTCCTCGATCGTGCAGAAGCGGCACCGGTCGGCCTCGCCATACCTGATGCACGTCTGCACGACGGTCGTGGCGAGCACGTCCGCGCCGTGCAGCCGGGCGATCTTCTCGTACGGCACGCCGTCCGCGGTGGTCAGGTCGTAGAACCTCGGCCGCCCCACGGGCACCAGGGAGACCCCGGTGTCCTGGTCGCCGAGCCAGACCGTGCCGTCGCGCACCGTGTAGGGGCTGCCGGGATCGATGGGCAGCGCCGCGCCCGCGCCGTCGACGAGGACGTGGCCGTCGCCGCTGGGCCCCGCGCCGTCCGGCCGCCGTACGGGCGCGTCGAAGGCCACGCCGCGCAGGGCCAGCTCGGCGCGGGTCATGATCCGCAGATCGACGGTCACGGCACTACAGCTGGTAGGTGGAGTTGATGATGGCGCCCTTGCGGGCGTAGTGGATCAGCGCGTCCTGCACGTCGAGCGGATGGGTCGGGATCACGGCCTCGATGAGGTCTTCCTCGCGGGCGCCGTGCAGGGACAGGCCGAACCGGCAGCAGTAGACCTTCCCGCCCTCGGCGATGAACGTCTTGAGCTGGTTGTTGATGTTGTGCTCTCCCGGGAACGCCGAGTTGCCGGTCGTCGGGAAGCCGCGGGTGGCCAGGCAGTTCAGCGACCCCGGGCCGTAGAAGTAGATGGCGGTCTCGAAGCCCTTGCGCAGCGCCCGGGTGGCCTGCAGCACGGCCACGAAGCTGACCGACGACTCGTGCGCGATGCCGTGGACGAGCGTGAAGTACGACTCGCCGTTCTCGGCCTTGTAGTCGGGGAAGACCTTGGTCGTGCCGTAGATGGTCGAGCCCTCGGGCAGGGACGGGTGGGGGATCTCCTCGATGCTCTTCTTCTCGAGGTCGGTCATGTCGACGGACATGGTGTCTCTCCTTTGGCCGCAGGGGGGGGTGAGTGGGGGTCAGTCGTAGAGGGAGGCGAAGGTGTCGCGGAAGACGAGCGCGCCCAGCTCGCCGTCCCCGGCCGCGGCGCGCATCCGGGCGTGCTCGCCCGCGAAGTCGCCCCACGGCTGGTCGCTGGCGAACAGCACGCGGTCGTGCCCGAGGCCGCGCCGCTCGATCTCCCTGGCTAGCCAGTACGGCGCGAAGCCGATGGCCCAGGACAGGTCGGTGTAGACGCGCTTGCCGGCCGCGATCCAGTCGAAGAACCGGGAGCCGGCCAGCTTGATGTGGCCGCTCATCCCGCCGCCGAAGTGCACGAGGTGCACCGGCACGCGGCTGGCGTACCACTCGACCAGGTGCCCGACCTCGTCGACGTCCGAGGCGGCGCCGGGCGAGGTGTGGATGTGCACCACCAGCCCGTGGCGTTCGGCGGCGGCGAAGATCCGGTCGAGCCCCGGACGGCACACGGCGTCGGTCGGCCGCCCGCCGAGCAGGAAGCTCAGCTTCAGCGCCCGGACGCCCCGCTCGCCCGCCAGGGCGAGGGCGCGGGCGGTGCGTTCCTCGTCGCGCGGCAGCGGCGAGACCCACAGCCCGGCGCGGATCCGGTCGTCGGCCTGCGCCGCCTCCAGGACGAGGTCGTTGAGCGCGAAGGCGACCGCGGGGTCGGGCACGCCGTAGTTGGGCAGCACCAGCGCGCGTTCCGTGCCCTCGGCGTCGAGGTCGGCGATGAGCTGCTTGACCGTGGCCCGCGCGGTCACGTCGGGCTTCACGGCGGGGCCGCCGTAGAAGGGGTGGGCGGGCAGCACGCCGATGTGCCGGTGCGCGTCGAAGATCGTGCCGGGGATCATGGGACTCACCCGACCGGAAGCGCGGGGGACAGCTCGGCGGGTGCGCCGGTCAGCGCGCCGCAGACGTCGGCGAGCCGCCGCGACGCCTCGATGTGCCCGGCCAGGAACTCGGCGTCCCTGCCCACCGCCTCGAACCGGCCGGAGCCCCAGGTGTGCTGCCAGGGCAGCCCGAGGAAGTACAGCCCGGGACAGCTCGTCACGCCGTGCCAGTGCATCGGATAACCCCGGCCGTCGAAGGCGGGGATCTCGATCCAGCGGTGGTCGCGGGTGAACCCGGTCGCCCAGACGACCGAGGTGATCCCGGCCGCCGCCAGGTCGAGGGCGCGTACCGGCTCGCCCGGTTCCCAGACCGGCACATAGCGGGGCTCGGTGGGGGCGTCGATGCCGCGCGCGGCGATGTACGCGTCGATGGCGTCCTTGATCCCGTCGGCCACCGCGTCGGCCCGGTCGAGGTTGTCCTTCAGGTCGTCGGCGAACTCCAGCGTCGTGCCGGTCACCCCGGTCAGCCGGCCGTACAGGCGCATCCCGTCGCGGGCGAAGGCCCGTAGGTCGATGTCGCGCCCGCCGTCGCGCCCGGTGACGTAGTGGTTGGCCCGCAGGCGTACGGCGTCCGCGTCGTCGAACTCGTCGATGCTCCTGGCGTAGTGGCCCATGTCGTGCAGCCACGCCACGCAGTCCCTGCCCCGGTAGAAGCGGGCGACCCGGGGCGCGCTCCCGACGGCGAGGTGGACCCGCCGCCCGGCCAGATGCAGGTCTTCGGCGATCTGGCAGCCCGACTGCCCGGTGCCGATCACGAGGACCGCGCCGTCGGGAAGCCGCTCGGGACGGCGATACCGCGAGGAGTGGATCTGAGTGACCTCCGCGGGCAGCCGCTCGGCCAGGCGGGGGACGGCTGGCGCGTGGTAGGGGCCGGTGGCCACCACGACCTGGTCGGCGGTCAGATCCCCGGCGGTGGTCGCGAGCTCGAACGTCCCGCTCGCGGCCCTGCGTAAGCGGGTGACGCGCACGCCCTCGGCGAGCGGGGGCCCGAACGAGGCGGCGTAGTCCTCCAGATAGCGGACGATCTCCTCGCGGACCATGAAACCGTCGGGGTCGGGCCCGCGATAGGGGAAGCCCGGCAGGTCGCACTGCCAGTTGGGGGTGACCAGGCAGAAGGAGTCCCAGCGGCGCTCGCGCCATTCGTGGCCGACCCGCCGCGCCTCGATCACGACGTGCTCGATGCCGCGCCGGCCCAGGCAGTGGCTGACCGACAGCCCGGCCTGGCCGCCGCCGACGACCGCGACCGGGTAGTGGGCGCCGGCGATCCGCGGTGTGCTGGCCGGTGTGCTGGGCTCTGCCGCCGATTCCATGACGGCTACTTCAGCCCGCCCGGATTACCGGACCACGGCATCCGGAATAAAAATCCGTTACTGGTGTGTCACTCGGCGTGATGCCGCCCGGTGCGTCATTTGATCAGGCGGTGCCCGCCGGGAGTGAGGGAGTTCATGAAGAGCCGGTCGGCTCCGGGAAGGGAGGCCAGCCGCAGCAGCCAGTCGCGGGCGGTGATGCGCAGGCGGCTGGGCGGCGCCATCCAGGGGAGGAAGCGGCGGCCGAGCGCCTGGACGTCGGCGACGACCGGCCGCATGCGCGCGGCGTACCGGTCGAGGGCGGGGGACAGGTCGCCGGAGGAGGCCGCGCCTAGTTCGCCGGCGAGCACCCACGCCGCGGCCACCGCCAGGGACGCCCCGTGCCCGGCGAACAGGGAGACCGCCTGGCAGGCGTCGCCGAGCAGGACCACGCGGCCGCTGCTCCACTGCGGGGCCTCGACCTGGGTGACCTGGTCGTAATACAGCTCCGGCGGCTGCGGGCAGGCGCCGAGCACCTTGGGCAGGATCCAGCCGAGATGCCCGAAGTGCTCGCGCAGCGAGGCGGCCGGATCGGCGGGAACGGCGGGGTCGGGCTCGTGGCGCAGGAACAGCAGGGCGAGCCGGTTCCCGCCCACCGCGTAGGCGCCGGCCATGAGATGGGGCACGGTCAGCATCCGATAGCGCGGGCCGACCCGCCGGCTGAGGTCCTCGTCCTCGACCGCGTACGCGGCGACGTGGTGGCCGAGATAGCGGACGAAGCGCTCCTCGGGACCGAAGACCAGCTCCCTGACCCGCGAGTGCACGCCGTCGGCGCCGACCAGCAGGTCCGCCTCGTGCCGGGTGCCGTCGGTGAGCTCGACCTCGACGCCCCCGTCGTCCTGCCGGACGGCCGCGACCGTCGTGCCGTACCGCACCGGCGCGCGCACCTGCTCGGCGAGCACGCGGGCGAGGTCGCCCCGCAGCAGGCTGACCGCCTCGGCGAACGCCGCCTTGACGGCGAGACGGCTGGTCTGCCGTCCGGAGCCGTCGACGTAGCCGATCTCGTTGACGGGGTGACGGACCTCCTCCAGCCGGGGGCGCAGCCCCATTCGCCCGGCCGCCTCCAGCCCCGGGCCGTAGAAGTCGATCATGTATCCGCCCTCGCGGAACGCCGGGGCGCGCTCGACCAGTTCGACGTCCCAGCCGGCGCGCTCCAGGTGCCAGGCCAGTGCCGTCCCTGCTATCCCGGCGCCGCAGACGATCGCTTTCATGTCCCGCTGCCCTCCTCGTGTCGGTCCGTTCGGTCCGTACGCACCATCGCCCGCAGCGGCCCGGCCAGAGCGGTGAGGTCGAGAGCGGGGTCGAGCCCGCGGTGCAGCACCAGGCCGTCCACCGCCGCGACCAGGACCGCCGCGGTGGCCTCGGCGTCGCCGGCGTGGCCGCGATCCCGCAGCCAGGAGGCGATCTGCGCGCGGGAGTCGGCGACGAGCTCGTGCAGCCGCTCGCGCAGCTCGGGCAGCCGGGCGGCGGCCAGGTACATCTCGACGATCAGCAGCGAGGCGGGGTCGGTGCCCGTGTAGCGGGACAGCTCGCCCAGCAGCCACTCGACGCCGGTCTCGGGATCGGGCTGCTCCGCCAGCCGCGCGGTGAGCTCCTCCAGCATCGCGCGCGCGACCCCGGTCGAGGCCGCGATCAGCAGGTCGGGCAGCGACGCGAAGTGGTAGTGCACCACTCCGGGCGCGACCCCGGCCCGCTCGGCCACCATCCGGGTGCTGACGCCGCCCCAGCCGGCCTCGGCGATCAGGGCCGCCGCCGCGCCGAGCAGCCGTTGCCGTGTGGTCCTGCCCCGGTCCGCGGACGCCTCCGCCATCTTCCCTGCGCTCCGTTCGGCTCTCGTACGACCGACCTGTTGATCAACTTGGTCGATCACTTGGTCGATTGACTTGGACGCTCGCTTTGGTCGAACGTCTTGGACGATTGACCAAAACCGTATCACGGACATGAGGCCGTCGTCGCGGGGGATGGGCGGATACATGGGAGACCCGGCCGCCGAGGGGAGTGACCCACGTGATCGTCACGGTGGTTCTCGGCCTGGCGGCCGCGGCCCTGCTCGGCCTGGGCTGGGTCGCGCAGCAGCACGTCGCCTACACCGAGCCGCTGGGCGAGATGCTGCACGTGCGCCTGCTGGTCGACCTGGCGCGCAAGCCGGTGTGGCTGGCCGGGATCGGCGCCATGGTCGGTGGGCAGATCCTCGGGGCCCTGGCCCTGCAACGTGCCGACGTGGCCTCCGTGGAGCCGCTTCTGGCGACCAACCTCATCTTCGCCCTCGCCGCGGCGGCCCTGTTCTACCAGGAGCGTCTGGGGGCGGCGGAGTGGCTGGGCGCGGTGCTGGTCAGCGGCGGCGTGGCCGCCTTCCTCCTGGCCGGCCGCCCCGAAGGCGGCGGAATACCGGCGTCGGGCTCCATGGTGTGGATCGCCGTGCTGGTCGTGGCGGGCGTGGCCGCGGGCATGGTCGCCGTGGCGCTGCGGGCGCCCCTGCAGACCAAGGCGATGCTGCTCGCCGCCGCCGCGGGGGCGTTGTACGGCCTCCAGGACGCGCTGACCCGCGGATCCCTGCTGACGCTCGCGCAGGGACCGGCGGCGCTGTTCACCTCGTGGGAGCCCTATCTGCTGCCCGTGATCGCCGTGACCGGCATCCTGCTCAACCAGAGCGCCTTCGACGCCGCGCCGCTGCGGGTCTCGCTGCCCGCGACCACGGCGACCGAGCCGATCGTCGGCATCGTCCTGGGAGTCGCGATGTTCGACGAGCGCCTGCGCGTCGATCCCCCGGCCCTCGCGGGGGCGGTCGGCGGCCTGGTGGCGCTCGTGGTGGGCATCGTCATCCTCGGCCGCTCGCCGTTCCTGGCGAAGTCGGAGCAGGGTCAGCAGGCCCCTCGCGACCCCAGTTGAGCCGTGATGAAAAGTACACGGCATCCGAGGGACCGGCCACCGGCCCGCGCACGGGGCGAATGAGCAGGTCGCGGCCGATGCTCGCGGAGCCGCGCCGGGCCGGGCCGGCTCGCACCGGACTTCCGACTGGACATGTCAGGGTTGCCGACTCATGCCCGTCAGCTACGATCGCAGCAACCCCTCGGGAGCGCTCCCCATCTGGCCCGGAAACCCCCCACCGGAAGATGGAGATTCGACAGTGCACACCCATTCACGTCCCCGCGTCCGCCGCTGGGCCGTACGGCTCACCGCCCTGCTGTCCGCGTCGGCCGCCTGCCTGACCACCTGGACGGGCGTGGCCTCCGCGCACGGCTCGGTCGTCGACCCGGCCTCCCGCAACTACGGCTGCTGGCAGCGCTGGGGCAGCGACTTCCAGAACCCCGCCATGGCCCAGCAGGACCCCATGTGCTGGCAGGCGTGGCAGGCCAACCCGAACGCCATGTGGAACTGGAACGGCCTCTACCGCAACGGCCTCGGCGGCAACTTCCAGGCCGGGATCCCGAACGGCCAGCTGTGCAGCGGCGGCCACGCGGAGGGCGGCCGATACAACTCACTCGACGCGGTCGGCGCGTGGAAGACGACGAACATCCGCAACAACTTCACCGTCCAGCTCTACGACCAGGCGAGCCACGGTGCCGACTACTTCCTGGTCTACGTCACCCGGCCGGGCTTCGACCCGACCCGGCAGGCACTGACCTGGAACGACCTGCAGTTGCTGACCAGGACCGGGCGGTACGGCCCCAGCCAGAACTACTCGATCAACGTCAGCACGTCCGGGCGCACCGGCCGGGCCGTCGTCTTCACGATCTGGCAGGCCTCGCACATGGACCAGACCTACTTCCTGTGCAGCGACGTGAACTTCACGGGCTGACACCAGCGTGAAGCGGGCCCCGCCGGACGTCGTCCGGCGGGGCCCGCCTGCACCGTCTATCGGCTCTATCGCATGGTCGTAGCGGTGCGCGCGGCGGCCACGCGGGCTGCCGCAGCGGTGGTGCGGTTGTCCGGCCCGGGCAGGTCGCGGCTGAAGGCGTAGACGGCCGCGGCGGTGGCGATCGCGCCGGTGTTCAGCGCGAGCGCCTTGTCGCTGATGTTGGCGATGGTGTCGCAGGCCTGGTGATAGCAGGGGTCGTACGCCTGCCCGGCGGTGCCGCCGAACATCGCCTGCTCCTCGGCCGTCTTGACGCCCTCGGCGCCGGTGAACGTCCCGCCGGCCGGGATCCCGGCCGCGATGAAGGGCCCGTAGTCCGACCGCCCGTCGAAGTCCGTGCCGTTGTGACGCTGACGGAGGGTGTCGAAGTACTTCTCGAAGAGCTTCTCGATCTCGGCGGAGCCCTCGGGCCCGGGACCCGCGCCGGTGGCGTCGGAGTCGTCACCGTCGTAGATCTTCAGGGCGTAGTTCGGGGAGCCGACCATGTCGAAGTTCAGGTACAGCTTGATCTTCCCCAGGTCGGCAGGGGACAGGCTCGCGACGTAGTGCTCGGCGCCGAGCAGGCCCAGCTCCTCGGCGCTCCAGAAGGAGAAGCGCAGCTTGTTCCGGGTCGGGATCTTGCCCAGCACCGTGGCGACCTCCAGGATCGCGGCGCTGCCCGAGCCGTTGTCGTTGATGCCGGGCCCGGCCGGCACGCTGTCGAGGTGCGCCCCGAGCTGCACCACCCTGTTCGGGTCGCCCCACCGGGAGTCGGCGATGACGTTGTGGGTCGTACGGATCTCGCTGGTGGTGTCGGTCTTCACGTGCACCGTGGTCCCGGCGGCCGACAGCTCCTGGCCGACCGCGAAGCTCACGCCCACGGCGGGGATGTGCACGGTGGGCTCGCCCAGCGTGCCCTGCAGGGTGTCGGTGCGCCCGGGCTGGCCCTCGTTCATGATGATCACCGCGGAGGCGCCCGCGGCCTGCGCGTTCTCCGCCTTCACCTGGAAGGTGCAGGTGCCGCGCTGGACCAGCGCGACCGCGCCCGCCGGGAAGCCGGCGAAGTCGGCCGCCTCACACCCGGAGCTCGACGCGTTGGCCTCGGGCCCGGGAGGCAGCACGAGGTCGACGTTGTGCACGGAGCCCGTGACGTCTCCCGACCCGGAGTAGGTCATCGTGGCGAAGTCGCCGACGCTGCTGCCGTCCGGCGGCGTGGGCGCGTACGTCTTGGGGGAGGGCGCGGTCCGCTGCAGGAGCGCGGTGGAGTTCTCCTTGAAGAACGGGAACTCGAACTCCTGCAGTTTCACCGTGTATCCGGCCTTCTTCAGCACCCCGGCGACGTAGTCGCGGGAGGCGGCGAAACCGGGGGTGCCGGCGGCGCGGGTGCCGCCGTTGGCGTTCGCGATGTCCTGCAGCTTGCGCAGGTGCTTCTTCACCGCCGACGCGACCACGGTCTGCGCGATCTTCCCGGGGTCGGGGTCGGCGTTCGCCGGCGCGGCCGGCAGGAGGGGAAGCACGAGGGCGGACGCCGCGATGGCGACGACGGCCCGCATGCCGGGCGAGGCGCGCATTGGGCTCTCCTTTGGGTCCAATGACGGTCCGAACTGTCTCAGTGGCCCACCCCCCGATGGGCACTGATCGGGAACTTAACTGGGTTTGACCAATACGGAAAGACCCTGTTTTCTGGCCCGCCGGGGTATTGCGCGCCCGCGGCGCGCTCTACGCGGCGGTCAGGTTGCCGGTCGCCCAGTCGAGCAGCGTCTCGGCGGTGTTCCAGCGGCGGTTGGCCACGTCCTCGCCGAGGATGATCCCGATCAGCCGGTGGCCGTCCCGGTCGGCGGCGAACGCCAGGCAGAACCCGGCGGCGTCGGTGGAGCCGGTCTTCACGCCGATCGCGCCCGGCAGGTCGAGCATGTGGTTGGTGTTGTACCAGTCATACCGGCCGTCCTCGGTCGAGTGCTCGCTGGTCGAGGTGACCTTCTTGAACACCGGATTCTGCAGTGCGATCGCCGCGAGCCTGGCCTGGTCGCGCGCCGTGGAGTAGCCGTCGCCGCGGGACGTCGGGAGCCCGTCGGCGTTCACGTACAGGGTGTCCTTCAAGCCGAGCTGGCGTGCGGCGGCGTTCATCTTGTTCACGAAACCGGGCACGCCGGGGCCGTACACGCGGGCCAGGGCGTGCGCCGCGTCCGCGCCCGAGGGGAGCAACAGGGCGTACAGCAGCTCGCTGACCGGCAGGGTGTCGCCGGCCTCCAGGTCGGCCGTCGAGCCGTCGTTGTCCCAGGCGTACTCGAGGTCCTCGCGCTTGATCGTGACCTTGTCGTCGAGCTTCGCGTCCCGCAGCACGATGTACGCCGTCATGATCTTGGTCAGGCTGGCGACCGGCATGCGCTTGCCGGCGTTCTTGTCCAGCAGGTCCTGCCCGGTCGTGGCGTCCCACAGATAGACGGCCCGCCCGTGCACGCGCGGCGGCGCGTCCGCACGCGTGGAAACGTGCTGTGTGAGGACGGGAGCGGCGAGAGCCGGTGATGCCACCCCCGTGATCAGGGAAAAGGCGACCAAAGCGACACCAAGGGAAAACTTTGGGGCGAACATGCGAATCAGCGTGCCATGACTATTCGGGCATTTCAGGCGAAAGTTCGCAAAATATCAGTAAAGTGGCGAAACGCCTGTGACTTAAGGGGTTCAGGGGAATTCTCTGACCCCATTCGGGCTGAACGGGGCCGCGCTCCGCCTCCCAACCGCGCGCCGCGCGAATGCCGGTAGCGGATACGTATTCCTGCCGATGCGCGGGGCGGGCCGGGGTCTCTAGCGTCGAGGGCGCCGACGAGACCCCGAGGTGAAGCATGCGCGTGCCGACCGCGTTTCTGCCTGCGTTCCTGCCCGTGTTCCTGCCCGTGTTCCTGTCCGCCCTCCTGACGACCTCCGTTCTCACCGTCACCTCCACGGCCGCCGAGGCCGCGGCCAAGCCCCCGCCGAAGTCCGCCGTCGACGTCGTCTACCAGCGGGCCCAATTCGGCCCCGGCCTCCGCGAGGGAGTGAAGGCGGGCAACACCCTGTCGTTCGCCGCCCCCGTGGGCACGATCTCCTACACCGACGCGCTCGGCACCAAGACCTGGGAGTACGCCCGGTGGAACGGCCCCGAGCGGCCCGTCGGGTTCGCCGCCACCGAGCTGGTGGCCTCCTGGAACGCCGACGTGCCCGCCGGAAGCTGGCTGCAGGTCGAGATGCGCGGCCGCCACCCCGCGGGGCAGACGAAGTGGTATGTGCTCGGCCGCTGGGCGTACGGCGACGAGGACATCCGCCGCACGTCGCTGTCGGGGCAGCGGGACGCCGACGGCACCGTCTCGGTCGACACGTTCGTGGCCGCGGCGGGCAAGGCGATCACCTCCTACCAGCTGCGCGTCACCCTCTACCGCGCGCCGGGCTCGGCCGTGAAGCCGGTCGTGCGCACGCTCGGCGCGATGGCCTCCGCGGTGCCCGACCGGGCGACCGTGCCGGTCAGTCCCGGCGGCACGGCCTGGGGCGTCGAGCTGCCGGTGCCCCGCCGCTCCCAGAACGTCCACGAGGGCCACTACCCCGAGTGGGACGGCGGGGGAGAGGCGTGGTGCAGCCCGACCTCGACCACCATGGTCCTCGGCTACTGGGGCAAGTGGCCCAGCAAGCAGGACACCTCCTGGGTGGACCCCGCCGACCCCGACCCCGAGGTCGACTACGCCGCCAGGTACACCTACGACTACGCCTACGAAGGGGCGGGCAACTGGCCGTTCAACGCCGCCTACGCCGGACGGTATGGGCTTGAGGGGTTCGTCACCCGGCTCCGCTCGCTGACCGAGATGGAGCGGCTGATCCGGGCCGGCATCCCGGTCGTCACCTCGCAGTCGTTCAAGGCCGAGGAGCTGCCCGGCGCCGGATACAGCACCAACGGCCACCTCATGGTCATCGTCGGCTTCACCGCCGAAGGCGACGTGATCGCCAACGACCCCGCCTCGCCGGACAACGACGCGGTGCGCCACGTCTACCCGCGGGCCAACTTCGAGAACGTCTGGCTGCGCAGCAGCGGGAGCGGCGGGATCGTGTACGTCATCCACCCGAAGAACCGCCCCCTGCCGCCCACCACTCCGGGCCTGCCGGCCAACTGGTGACGCGGCGGCCCGTCCTATAGTGAGTCGGGTGACTGACTCGACGAGCGCCCGGGTGCGGGCCGCGAGCGCCAAGCGGCGGCGGCTGACGGCCGCCGCCGCCGAGGTCGTGCACCGGCAGGGCGCCGAGCGCACGACCATCGCCGACATCGCCCGCGCCGCCGACGTCCCGGTCGGCAACGTGTACTACTACTTCAAGACCAAGGACGAGCTCGTCGCCGCGGCGCTGGACGAGCACGCCCGCCACCTGCGCGATCTCACCGAACGGCTGGAGCGGCTGCCGGACCCGCGCGAGCGGCTCAAGAGCCTCGTGGAGAGCTGGGTCGGCCAGCGCGACGTCGCGGCCCGGTATGGCTGCCCGACCGGCACACTCGCCGCCGAGCTGGACAAACGCGACGAGGGCGGCCTGGACGCGGAGGCGGGCAGGGTCATCCGGCTGCTGCTCGACTGGGTCGAGCGGCAGTTCCGCGAGCTCGGCCTGCCCGAGCCGGACGGCCTCGCCCTGACCCTGGTGGGCGCCTACCAGGGCATGTCGCTGCTGGCCAACGCCCTGCGCGATCCCCAGATCATGACGCGCGAGGGCGCCCGGCTGATCGGCTGGCTCGACTCGCTGTGATATTCGCTGTGATATTCGTGAGGTTCATCGGGGAGGCTCATCCGGCGTCCGAGCCGGCCGTACGCTTCGCGAGCAGCGTGGACAGCGCCGTGGTCCGCGCGTCGTCCCACCCGTCCGGCGGGGCGATCCGCGCCCACGCCGCGATCACCTCGCCGTCGTAGTCGTGACCGTGCCCCGGAGGCGCGTCGAGGGAGAAGACCAGGTCGGCGGTGATCTGCCAGAACGTCACGAACGGATACCACCGCATCCAGGGCAGCACGTCGTCGCCGCGCCGCTCCTCCAGCCAGTCGGGCCGGGTGAGGACGAGCCGGGGCGTCCACCACACGATCGGGTCGGAGGGATGCTGCAGGTAGACCACCCGCGGCGCGTTCCAGGGTGACGCGGGCGCGTCCAGGTCGGAGGGACGGTTGGCGAAGCGCACGGTCTCGCCGTTCCGGTAGACGGGCAGCGCCTCCCCGCTGCCCGGGTCGCGATCGTCGACGAGCCGCCGCCACAGCGCGCTGCTGTCCGGCGGCCCGACGAACAGCGCGCCGTCGGTGCGCTCACGCAGGTCACGGTCGCCGCCGAACGCCGACTCCGCGCCGAACGCCCCCAGGCTCTCCCCGAAGACCAGCAGCTTGGGCCGGTGCCCGGCGGGCAGCGCCGACCAGCGGGCGTACACCTGGTCGAACAGCTCGCGCCCGGCCGCCCGGGCCCGTTCGCGGTCCACCAGGAAGGACAGCCAGCTCGGCAGATAGGAGTACTGCATGGAGACCAGCGCGGTGTCTCCGCCGTACATGAACTCCAGGGCGGCGGCCGCCTGCGGGTCCACCCAGCCGGTGCCGGTCGTCGTGATCACGCAGAGCACCTTGCGGCCGAACGCGCCGGTCCGCTCCAGTTCCCGTACGGCCAGCGCGGCCCTTTGGCGTACGGTCGCGGCGGAGTCGAGCCCCGCGTAGACCCGGATCGGGGAGACGGCGGGCCGCCCCGAGAACTCGCTCAGCTCGCCCACCGTCGGCGCCTGCGCGACGAAGGCGCGGCCCTCCAGGCCCAGGGACGCCCAGGAGGCCAGTGAAGAGGGGCTGCCCGACAGCGTGGGTGCCGTCGGCGGGGTGACGCCGGGAGCGGTCTCGGTGTTGATCACGGCGAAGCTGCGGTCGGCCCCCTTGAGCAGGGCCTCGGTGAGGATCCCGTCGGTCAGGAAGACGGCCAGCACGCCCACCCCGAGCCCGGCGGCGAACTGCGCGGCCGTCGCGGGGAACCACCGCCCGAGGAGACGGCCCAGCGCCCGCGCCGCGATCCGCAGCGCCCGGGCGGCGGCCAGCAGGGCTAAGAACAGGGCCACCGCGATCAGCGGGACGCCGAGGTAGTTGAGCCGCTCCGGCGGCTTCAGCCCCATCAGCACGTAGATGTCCCGCTGCGCGCGCACGCCCAGGACCAGCGAGGCCGCACCGAGCCCGCAGCCGAACGTCGCGACCAGCCGCCGGACCCGCCGCCTTCCCTTGCGCTGCCATGCCGCGCGCCACCTCGCCGGCAGCCGGGCCGCGACTGGGCGTACGAGTGCGGCGGCGAGCACTCCCACCAGATAGCCGGTGGCGGTGAGCACCCCCGCGATGATCCCCTGCAGCGTCCAGGGCCGGGGCAGCAGCGACGGCGTGAGAGACAGGGAGAAGAAGGCGGCGGCGAGGACGATCCCGGCCGTGCCCAGCGGCGCGTTGAGACGCAGCCGCTGTCTTTCCCCCATCAGCTCCCCGATCCCCGCACCTGTCCAATGGCCTACCGCATGGCCCATCGGAGCAGGCAGGTTATCAAGGTCACGAACAGGTCACGTTGCGGGTGGGGTCCCGGTAACCCCAGCGGGGGAGCAGGGTCGTGGCGATGGCGACCTGCACGGGGTCGAGCGCCGTCTTGCCGTCCTCGACGTCCCACAACGCGTTCTGCAGCACGCGCCCGAGGGTCCAGCCGGCCGCCCGCGTGCGGTCGAGCCCGACGACCTCGGTCATCAGATCGAAGCGGCGCAGCACCGAGCGGGCGACATCGCCGGTGGCCGCCACCTCGTCCCACCGGTTGCGCAAGGCGGGCAGCAGCTCGAACCCGGGGTCGCCGGCCAGCGGCACCGGGTCGATGGCGAGCCACGGCTCCCGTTCCCCGGCGAGGACGTTGTCGTAGTGCAGATCCCAGTGCAGCAGACGGTCGCCGGGCTCGCCGGCCAGCTCGGCCACCGCCGACGCGCAGACGCGCACCAGCCGCCGCTCGGCCGGGTCGCCCAGCACGCGTACGGCACGCGGGACCTGGTCGAGCATGGCGGCGGCGACCCCCGCCAGCCCCCGCACGCCCTCGGGCGCGGGCACCGCGGTCAGGCGGGCCAGCAGTTCGGCCAGGATCCGCAGGGCCGTGAGGTCGTCGGCCACCGACGACAGAGGCCGGGCCGCGTCGAGCCGTTCCAGCAACTGCGTGCCGCTCCGCTCGTCGTGGTCGAGCAGGCGCACGACGCCGTCGCCGTTCCACGCCCGCAGGCCGGCGGCCACGCCGGCGGTCTCCACCCGGAGGTGCTGAAGTTTGAGCGCCGCGGGTGTCCCGTCCGCCCGGACCACGGGCAGCACCAGGGACGCCATGCCGTGGGCCACCGCGCCGTCGGGCCGCAGTCGCCAGCGTTCCAGGAACTCGCCCCCCAGACGGGGCAGCTCCGCGATCCAGGCGCGCTCTTCGGCGCCGCGCCCACCGTAGGAGGCGGCGAACGTGTCGGGAACGTCGATGCGGTAGGGGACGGTCATCGGGGCCCGATCATCGGGCAGGCCTCTATGTCAATGCAAGGGTGTCAATGCAAGCCCTCACCCTACCCAGCGACACCGAGCGACACCGGGGCGACACCGGGGCGGCACCGGGGCGACACCGAGCGGCGCCGAGCGACACCGGGGCGGCACCGGGCGGCGCCGGGCCGGAGACGAGGGTCGCGTTGCGCCCGCTGCTCGACGAGTCGGCGACGCCGCTTCCCGCGCTCTCGTAGAAGGCGTACGCCGGACACGCGTGGCAGAAATCTTGCTAGCGGAGGCCGCGCCCCCGCCGCTGCTCGTCGCGCTGACCACAACCCAACGGAGGCCGACATATCGGGGTGTCACTCTCCCCCTTTCCGGGGGCGTGACGCGTTGCTAGATTCCGAAGCGAGAATTCATTTCAGTTTTGGGGGGTGTGATGACCGCTCTTCATGCCGAGGAGGCGACGACGCCCGCGCGGCTGCCGCAGTCGATGGTCGAACGGATGACGTTGATCATGGACGCGTTCACCGGTCGCTCCACCCGCCTCACCCTTGAGGACGTGGCCCGCCGCACCCACCTCCCGCGCTCGACGGCTCATCGCATCCTCGACCAGCTCGTACGGCTCGACTGGCTGGACCACACGTCGTCCGGCTACAGGCTGGGCAAGCGGGCCCTCGGCCTCGGCGGCCGGGACGGCGGCCACGGCGAGATCCGCGAGGCGGCCGCGCCACTGCTGCACCGCCTGCAGATCAGGACCGGGATGGTCGTGCACCTCGCCGTGCTCGACGGCGCCGAGGTCTTCTACCTGGACAAGGTCGGCGGGCGCTTCGCCCTGTCGGTGCCGTCCCGCGTCGGAGGCCGCGCCCCCGCCCACTGCACCGCGCTCGGCAAGGCGATCCTCGCCTGGCTGGAACCCGAGCAGGTAGAAGCGCTCATCGACGGACACATCAGCCGCCTGACCAACCGGACGATCGGCGACATCGGCACCCTGCACCAGGAGCTCAACCGCATCCGGCAGCGCCGCGGGCTCGCCTTCGAACGGGGAGAGTGCTTCCCCGGCATCTCCTGTGTCGCCGCGGCCGTACGCGGCCCCGAGGAGCCCGTGGCCGGCATCTCCCTGGTCGGCGACGCCCGCACCCCGCTGGAGCAGGTGGCTCCGCTCGTGGCCGATGCCGCGCGTCAGGTCTCGCTCGCCCTGTTCCCCGACCTGGCGTCCCAGCGCAGGGCCCGCTCCGTCCACCGGGTGCCCGATCAGACCTGGTCCCCGGAGACAATGAACCGCCTGCTCGCCGTCGGCCATAACGGCGACTGGCTCTGATCCGCCTTTGATCCGCGCGGCCTCTGACCCGCACGACCCAGTGCGGGCCCGGCCCCCTCCGGCTCCGTCTAGACGCGCAGCCGCCTGCTCCCGATCCGGTGGTAGGTGAAGGCCCAGCGGTCGGTGCCTTCTTTGCGGCGGGTGTAGCGCTCGGGGTGCTGGTATCGGTCGCGGTTGTGGAACTGGCAGGCCGGACCCAGCAGCTTCAGGTCGGTGAGGCCGCCGGTGCTCCAGTTGTCGGCGTGGTCGATCTGGCACATGGTGGCCGGGAGTGGGCAGCCGTCGATCCAGCAGGTGGCGTAGCGGGCGTAGATGGCCCGTCGTTGGGCGGGGGTGGCCAGGCGGACTTTGCGGCCCATGTCGAGGACCTGTCCGTCGGCGTTCATGACGATCCGCACCAAGGTGCTGGTGCGGGCGAGGCGGTGCACGCTGGAGAGGGGCAGCACCTGCCCGGTCGCCAGCAGCAACCCCGGCACCATCCCCAGTGACGCCCCCAACGCTGGTCCCAGTGACGCCCCCAACGCCGCCCCCTGGAACGCCCCGGGCGGCGTGCCTGCCGACGCATCCGGAGCTGCCCCCAGCGACGCACCCTGCGCCGCTCCTGGCGCCGCGCCTTGCGGCGCTCCCGGCGTCCCTCGCTCGGCTCCCGGTGTGCCCGACGTTCCCGGTGCCTGTGTCGCACGCGAGCACCGCGCCTCGCCGTCGCACCGGCACGCGCCCTGGCCATGCCGGCAGTCCCTCGCAGGCCAGGGCCCGGCGTGGGTGTGATGCGCGGCGGCGTCCTCGGGAGGAGGATCGGGCCGCGCCGCCTCCGAAGGCGCTGCCTGTGATGGCGGTGCGTCCGAAACCGTGCCGCCCGAAGCTGTTGTGTCCCAAGCCGTCGTGTCCGAAGGTGCTGTGTGCGAACCTCCGCCCCCGTCGGCTGGCCATGCTGACGCGCCCCGCCGGGCGTGGGTTGGTCCAGTCTGAGTCGCGGCACGGTCGCCGTCGCTTTCCCTGGCGGGCGCCTTCTCGTTGCACTCGGCAGAGCTCGTGGTCGTGGTCTCGTCGTCCTCGACGGAGCCAGCGGCAGGGTCCGTGGTAGCGGCGGTGGCAGGGACGGTGGCGCTGGCGGGGGCGGCCT
>NZ_VIRM01000074.1 GCF_006874475.1 Microbispora hainanensis | reverse complement strand
CGCCGGCTCTCGCACGCTGATCTCCATGCCCTCAAGCAGATCATTCAGACGTATGGGATGGCCGCAGGCCAAAGGCATCCCACCGGGGGGCCTTCGGCCTACGCCGCCGCATGCTGGTGAGGCGGGTGCCTCCGATCAGTGCGCGAGACCGGGACCTTAACCGGAGTGGCCTGTCGCTCGGGGGAGTGGCCGCATCAGGCCGGCCAGGACGGCGAGGCAGGCGATGGTGATCGCCAAGATCGGCGGAAGTACGGCCCACGCGGGTTCGTCGCCGCGAGCCTGGGCGACGAAGGGCGTGACCATGATCGGCAGGCCGGTCAGCGCGAAGAAGACCAGCAGGCCAGGCGCGGTCGCGTAGGCCCATGGCCGATCCCGGAGGAGCAGTACTCCGGTGATGAAGGCGGCGGGCAGGAAGAACGACAGGTCGAGCACGTGCACCGGGCTGGACGGCAGGGCCAGTTCGCTCACGCTCTCGGGGAGGCGGCCGGCCAGGGTCGCGGGCACGATGTCCTTCAGCCACAGCAGCGTGAACAGTGCGGCCACGATGATGAGGAGCCATCCCGCCGGCCGTCGGGGTGCCCGGTCGAACCGCGCCGCGGCCGCTTGTGCGTCGAGTGCCGCCAGGCCGCCAATGAGGGAGAACGCGGACAGCCCGAGGACGGCGACCCAGACCAGGAAAAGCGGCCCGACGTGGACCGACAGCGTGTAGATGACGTAGTTGTAGGTCATGAAGGCCACGGCGCCGAGCCACATCAGGTACGCGCGGAGCAAGCCCCGGCGGGCGAGGAAGGCGAATACGGCGATAGCCGGTGAGACCACGGCGAGATTGACGGCGTCCTGGGCTATCGCCTGGTTGACGAAGGCGCTCGTCTCTCTGCCGTAGATGCCTTCCAGATCGAGCAGCGCGTAGATGTTGCCCGCGGCGGCCAGGAGCGCCGCCGTGACCGACAGCCGTAGCCAGACGCCGACGGCCCGGCCGGCCCATGCCGTTGAGGCGGCAGGGGCAGGCGGGGAAGCCACAGAGATCATGATCGTCTCACAGCTCGAAGACCAGCCGGGCGGGGATCCGGCCGGCGAGGATGTCATCGAAGGACTGGTTGATCTCGTCCAGTTTGCGGGTCTCGTACTTGACCGTCGTGCGGCCCGCGGCGTGCAGGCGGAAGACCTCGGCGAGGTCGGCGCGAGTGCCGACGATGGACCCGATCACGCTGAGGCCGCCCAGCACCGTCTCGAAGATGGGCAGGCGCATCGCGTTGTCTCGGGGCAGCGAGACCAGCACCAGGCGCCCCCCGCGACGCAGCGACGCGTGCGCCTGCTGCAGGACGCGCGGGTCGGCCGCCAGGACGACGGCCACGTCGGCACCGCCGAGGTCGCGAATCGCTCGCACCGGGTCGTCGGCCGCGGCGTTCACGACGTGAGTGGCGCCGAGTTCACTGGCGAGGAGGAGCTTTTCGCCCGTCACGTCGACCGCGACGGTCTCGGCGCCGAAAATCTGCGCGTACTGTTGCGCCAGATGCCCCAGCCCGCCGATGCCGAAGATCGCCGCACGCTCGGCCGGGCGGAGCCCGGACACCTTGATGGCCTTGTACGTTGTCACCCCCGCACAGGTCAGGGGAGCGGCGTCGAACGAGCTCACGGCTTCGGGCACGGGGACCACGTGGCTGGCATAGGCCGCGACGTATTCAGCATGGCAGCCGTTCAGGCTGTAGCCCGTGTTCAGCTGGGACTCGCAGAGCGTCTCCCGCCCACTCACGCAGTAGTCGCACGTACCGCAGGCATGTCCGAGCCATGGGACTGCGACCCGCTCCCCGACGGCCCGGCCGGTCACGCCGACGCCGACCTGCTCGATCACGCCGATTCCCTCATGCCCGGGCGTGAACGGCAGAGCCGGCTTGACGGGCCAATCTCCGCGGGCGGCGTGGATGTCGGTGTGGCACAGCCCGCTGGCCTCGACACGGACCAGCACCTGGTCAGGTCGCAGCTCCGGAACCGGAAGGTCGCGGATCTCGACCGGGCCGTCGAATCGGGTGACCACCGCTGCACGCATTGGCTTTTCCTCTCCACTGGGGGCCTCTAGCGTCCTCCCGCAGCGTCTGTGCCGGCAGGGCCGGACGGGCCACCGTCGTGGGCCGAAGTACCGTCCGGATCAGTGGCCCAAGGTCCTGCACCCCGACGCCACGAGCCACCGCGCCGCGACGGGACGTCCGTGGTCGCGGCCACGGACGGAAGACAGGGTTACGGCGAGCCAAGCGAGAGGCGGGAGAGAAAAATGTCTCATCACGGCTTGCACCGCCGTGAACCTCGTATCCGGGGCTCCTCGGACTGTCACTCGGCTATGCGGGCGGCCATCTCGACGAGTCGGTTGGCGTAGCCCCACTCGTTGTCGTACCAGCCGAAGACCTTCACCAGCTCGCCGTCCGCCTGCGTGAGCGCGGAGTCGAATACGCAGGAGGCAGGGTCCCCCACGATGTCGCGGGACACGATCGGGTCGGTGCTGTAGCGCAGCACGCCCTTCAGTTGCCGGTCGGCGGCGTCGGCGAAGGCCCGGTTGACCTCCTGCACCCCTGCAGGGCGGGACAGCACCACGGCGAGGTCGGTGAGCGAGCCGTCCTCGACCGGGACGCGCAGCGCCACGCCGTCCAGCCGGCCCGCGAGCTCGGGCAGTACCTCGCCGACCATCCGGGCGGCCCCGGTCGTGGTCGGGACGATGTTGACGGCGGCCGAGCGGGCCCTGCGGGGGTCCTTGTGCGGGGCGTCCAGCAGTCGCTGGTCGGCGGTGTACGCGTGCACGGTCGTCATGAAGCCGCGGACGAGGCCGAAGTTCTCGTGCAGCACCTTCACCATCGGGGCCACGCAGTTGGTGGTGCATGAGGCCATGGACACGATTTCGTGGTGGCGGGGGTCGTAGGCGGCGTCGTTGACTCCGGGGACGATCGTGACGTCCACGCTCTTGCCCGGTGCGGAGATGAGGACGCGGCGGGCGCCGCCCTTGAGGTGGCGGGCCGCGTCGTCGCGTGTGCGGAACCTGCCGGTGGCCTCGATCACGAGGTCGGCGCCATAGGCGGCCCAGTCGATGTGTGCGGGGTCGCTGTGCGCGGTGATCGGGATGGAGCGGCCGTCCACGTCGATGGAGGAGGCGGTCGCGGTGACCGGAACGCCGAGGGGGCCGTGTGTGGAGTCGAACCTGAGCAGGTGGGCGAGGGTCACCGCGTCCGCGAGGTCGTTGATCCCGACAACCTCGATGCCCATGGGCAGCGCGCGGCGCAGCACGGCCCTGCCGATCCTGCCGAACCCGTTGATGCCGATCTTCATGGTGATCCTCCTCAGCGTCGGCTGTGCCGCCATCGTCTGTCCCGGCACGAAGCTGTCGTAGAGGCATAAGTGCCGGAGATAGAGGCGCAACAGCCCCCGCGCGAAGGCCTTCCGCCTCTCCGCCTGCGCCGGGTGGCGGCGATGGGATGCCGGTGTCACGAGGAGGAAGAGATGCGTGTGAAGGTCGCCCAGGTCATGGCCCGCGACGTCCCTGTCGTGGAGGGGGGCACGCCGTTCAAGACCGTCGCCCAGGTGCTGATCGCCGCGGACCTGGCTGCCGTGCCCGTGGTCGACGCCGACAACCGGGTCATCGGCGTCATCACGGACGCGGATCTGCTGCTCAAGGAGGAGTTCAAGGATCAGTACCCTCACGAGGGCTACCGGCCGCCGCTGCGTGCCCGACTGCGGCGCCTGATCGGCCGGCCTGGGTGCGGCTGGCGTGAGAAGTCGCGCGGTGACACGGCCGCCGAGCTGATGACGTCCCCGGCCGTCACGATCGGCCCGGGAACGGCGGTGGTGTTCGCCATCCGGCTCATGGACCAGCACGGCGTCACGCACCTGCCGGTCGTCGCGGAGGACGGCACACTCGAGGGCATGGTCGGCCGGCACGACCTGCTGCGGGTCTTCACCCGCCCGGATGCCGACATCGCCCGCGAGATCACGATCGACACGTTCGGCCGTTCCCTGTTCCGCGACCTGGCCATGGTGACCGTGACGGTCGATCAGGCGTTGTGACGCTGGCCGGTCACCTGCACTGGCGCAGCGACGCCCTGACAGCCACCCGGCTGGCGCGCGGTGTCAACGGCGTGGTGGATGTGATCGACCACCTGGAGTGGGAGCAGGACGACACCCACACCTGGCGCCATCGATGACCGTCGCTCGCTGAGTGCCGGGTCCAGCGATGGTGAGCGAACCCACGACCATATGGCTGGTCGAACACCCGTCAGCCGCCGGGCACGCCGCCGTGCAGCCGGGCCCTGCCAGCAGTCGTTCCGATGGTCAGGGGCGGCCGGCGGGCTCCCAGCCGCGGCGCGGCGGACGGGATCCTCGCTGGTCGTCGCGGCTGCGATAGACGATGTATGGCCTGGTCAGGTAGCCGACGGGCGCTGTCATCATGTGCACCAGCCGGGTGAACGGCCAGACGGCGAACAGGACCAGCGCGCTCAGCGCGTGCAGCTTGAACAAGATCGGCGCGCTCGCCATCAGCTCCCCCTCCGGCTGGAGGTAGAAGACCGACCGGAACCAGGGCGAGATCGTCGTGCGGTAGTCGTAGCCGCCGCCGACGATGTTGGCCATGACGGTGGCGGCCAGCCCGAGCGCGATCGTCAGGGCGAGCACCGCGTACATCAGCTTGTCGTTGCGGGTGGTGGCGGTGAAGACCGGGCCGACCGTGCGGCGGCGGTAGACGAGGATCGCCAGGCCCGCGATGGTGCAGACGCCGGCGACCGTGCCGAGCACGACCGCGGTGAGGTGGTAGGCGTGCTCGCTCACTCCCACCGCCTCGGTCCAGGTCTTGGGGATCACCAGGCCGCCCACGTGGCCGAGCGCTACGACCAGGATGCCGAAGTGGAACAGCGGGCTGCCGATCCGCAGCAGCCGTGACTCGTACATCTGGGAGGAGCGTGTCGTCCAGCCGAACTTGTCGTAGCGGTAGCGCCAGATGTGGCCGAGCACGAAGATCGTCAAGGCCACGTAGGGGGCGACCATCCACAGCGTCACGTCGAGCGCGTTCACCGCGATCCTCCCAGCATCCCAGCCTGCACCGGGACGAAAGCCTCATGCCCGTACGGCTCCAGGCCGACCTCCTCGGCCGGCGGTCCCTCCTCGGCCAGCCGCAGCGCGGCCCGGCGCTCCCGCTCGGTCGGCGGGGGCAGCGTCGCCAGCACCGCCGCCACGACCTCGGCGTATGGCGAGCCCTCCTCGCGCAGCGCGCGCAGCAGCGTCTCCAAGCCGGCCCGGTGCTCGCGCAGCAGCCGCACCGCCTGCTCGGTGGCGCCCCGGCCGGACAGCTCACACACCACGCCCAGGTGGTCGGGCAACTCGTCTGCGACCTCGAATCCGGCCGCCTGGTAGGCCTGCTTGAACCGCAGCAGGGCCATCCCGCGTCGCCGCGTGTCGCCGTAGGTGTAGTAGGTCAGGTACGGGCAGCAGCGGCGCTTGAGGTCGAACGTCGCCACGTAGTGCTCGGCCAGCTCCGGCAGCGGGGTGGCGGCCACGTGCGCGAGGAAGGCGGCCAGCCGCCTGGCCGGTTCGCCCGGCCCGAGCTCCGCCACCGTGGAGTTCAGCAGCGGCAGCGCCTCGATCAGCCGCTCGTCGGGGTACGACAGCAGCACCGAGGCCGTCATGTGCACCGTGCGGTCGCTCACGACTTGTCCTTCCGCTTGGGGAACAGCCCGTCGGGGGTGCCCTTGCCGTCCCAGTTGAGCAGGTTGACCCGGCCGCGCAGCTCGCTCGCCCGGTCCAGGTCGTCGGTCTCCTGGCGTTCCTTCAGCGCGTGGAAGTTCTCCACCGCGACCGGCGCGGGCAGGCCGGACGCCTCGCCGAACGGGCCGCCCATGCCGGGGCCGCCGTCGTAGTCGAGGCTGCATCCGGTCGCCAGCTCCTCCAGCCGGGCGCCCTCCTCGGCGTGCGCCTTGGGAATGACGTACCGCTCGGCGTACGGCGCGATGGCCAGCAGCCGGTACATCTCCTCGATCTGCTCGGGCTTGAGCCCGACGGCCGCCGGGATCGACTCGTCGCGCTCACCGCCGAGGTTGATCCCCCGCATGAACGAGCGCATCGCGGCCAGCTTGCGCAGCACGGCGCGTACGGGCTCGGGGTCGCCGGCGGAGAACAGCTCGGCCAGGTAGCCGATCGGGATGCGCAGCGCGTCGATGGCGCCGAACAGGTTGCCCGCCTGCTCGCCGTCGTGGCCGGTCTCGCGTAGCACGTCGACCACGGGCGACAGGGGCGGGATGTACCAGACCATGGGCATCGTCCGGTACTCCGGATGCAGCGGCAGCGCCACGCCGTAGTCGAAGATGAGCTTGTGGATCGGGGAGCGGCGGGCTGCCTCCAGCCAGTCCTCCGGGATGCCGGAGGCCCGCGCGGCGGCGATCACCTCGGGGTCGCGAGGGTCGAGCATGACGCTCTTCTGCGCCTCGTACAGCGCTTTCTCGTCCTTGACCGAGGCGGCCTCGGCGACGCGGTCGGCGTCGTACAGGATGAGCCCGATGTAACGCAGCCGCCCGACGCAGGTCTCCGAGCACACGGTCGGGATGCCGACCTCGACCCTCGGATAGCAGAACGTGCACTTCTCGGCCTTGCCGGTGCGGTGGTTGAAGTACACCTTCTTGTACGGGCAGCCGGTGACGCACATCCGCCAGCCCCGGCAGCGGTCCTGGTCGACCAGCACGATGCCGTCCTCCGAACGCTTGTACATGGCACCGGAGGGGCAGGAGGCGACACACGACGGGTTGAGGCAGTGCTCGCAGATGCGCGGCAGGTAGAACATGAAGGCGCGCTCGAACTCCAGCTTGACCTGGTCGGACACCTTCTTCAGCACCGGGTCGGCGGGGGCCAGTTCGGGCGCGCCGGCGAGGTCGTCGTCCCAGTTGGCGCTCCACTTGATCTTGGTCGGCTCACCGGTGATCAGTGACCGGGGCCGGGCGACCGGAGTGTCCTCGGTGACCGGCGCGGAGAACAGCCGGTCGTAGTCGTAGGTCCAGGGCTCGTAGTAGTCGCCAATGGACGGCATGAGCGGGTTGGCGAAGATGGTCAGCAGCTTCCTCAGTCGGCCGCCGGCCTTGAGCTGGAGCCGGCCCCGCCGGTTGAGCTCCCAGCCGCCCTTCCACTTCTCCTGGTCCTCGTACGTGCGGGGGTAGCCCTGGCCGGGCCGCGTCTCCACGTTGTTGAACCAGACATACTCGGTGCCGGCCCGGTTGGTCCACGCCTGCTTGCAGGTGACCGAGCAGGTGTGGCAGCCGATGCATTTGTCCAGGTTCATCACCATCGCGAGCTGAGCCATCACGCGCGTCATCAGTAATCCACCTCCTGGGCGCGGCGGCGGATCACGGTGACCTCGTCGCGCTGGTGGCCCGTCGGTCCCAGGTAGTTGAAGGCGAAGCTGAGCTGGGCGTACCCGCCGATCAGGTGGGTCGGTTTGATCAGCAGGCGGGTGAGGCTGTTGTGGATGCCGCCGCGGCGGCCGGAGGTCTCGCTCTTGGGCACGTCCACCACGCGCTCCTGGGCGTGGTACATGTACACGGTCCCGGTGGGCATGCGGTGGGAGACCACGGCCCGGGCGACCACCACGCCGTTGCGGTTGACCGCCTCGACCCAGTCGTTGTCGTGGATCCCGGCCCGCGCGGCATCGGCCGGGCTCATCCAGATCGTCGGGCCGCCCCGCGACAGCGTCAGCATCAGCAGGTTGTCCTGGTACTCCGAATGGATCGACCACTTGGAGTGCGGGGTGAGGTACCGCACCACGATGCCGTCCTCGCCGCCCGGCCCCGCGGCCAGGGCGGCCGTGTTGAGCGGCGGCCGGTAGACGGGCAGCGCCTCGCCGGCCTCCTGCATCCAGTCGTGGTCCAGGTAGAAGTGCTGGCGTCCGGTGAGGGTGTGCCAGGGCTTGCGGTGCTCGACGTTGATCGTGAAGGCGGAGTAGCGCCGGCCTCCGGTCTCGCTGCCCGACCACTCGGGTGAGGTGATCACCGGTGTCGGGCGTGACTGCGTGTCGGCGAAGGTGATCCGCCGGTGCTCGTCGGCCAGGCCGCCGAGGTCGGTGCCGGTGCGGCGGGCCAGGGTCGCGAACCCCTGGGCCGCCAGACGGCCGTTGGTCGTGCCGGACAGCGCGAGGATCGTCTCGCACATCGCGACGTCGGTCGCCAGGGAGGGCCGGCCGTCGGCCGCTCCCCCGCGCACGGTCCCGATGACCCTGCCCAGGCGTTCGACCTCGGCCGCGACGTCGAAGGTGACGCCCTTCGTCGTGGCGCCCAGGCGCTCGGCCAGCGGGCCGAGTGCGGCGAGTTTGTCGGCGACCGCGCCGTAGTCCCGCTCGACCACCACGATCTTGGGGAACGTGCGGCCCGGCACCGGCT
Source organism: Microbispora hainanensis (assembly GCF_006874475.1). Taxonomy (GTDB): domain Bacteria; phylum Actinomycetota; class Actinomycetes; order Streptosporangiales; family Streptosporangiaceae; genus Microbispora; species Microbispora hainanensis. Next base: position 24,879 of record NZ_VIRM01000074.1, on the reverse strand, counting down.
CCTCGCCGGTCTCCCGCCAGTCGTGCACCCGCCCGTGCGGGGTGGCCAGCTCGTCGGGCGTGTCGTGCAGCAGCGGCACCGCCACGACGTCCTTGCGCACACCCAAGTGCGTGCGGGCGAGGTCGCTGAACGCCCTGGCGATCGTGTGGAAGGCCGCGAAGTCGGTGCGGGTCTGCCAGGGCGGGTCGATGGCTGGGGTGAAGGCGTGCACGAACGGGTGCATGTCGGTCGACGACAGGTCGTGCTTCTCGTACCACGTGGCCGCCGGGAGCACGATGTCGGAGAACAGCGTGGTCGACGTCATCCGGAAGTCGAGCGACAGCAGCAGGTCGAGCTTGCCCCGGGGCGCCTCGTCCCGCCAGGTCACGTCGTCGGGCCGCCGGTCGGGACCGTTCTCCTCCGCCCGGACCGCGTCGGAGGCCCCGAGCAGGTGCCGCAGGAAGAACTCGTTGCCCTTCGCGGAGGAGCCGAGCAGGTTCGCCCGCCACACGGTGAGCACCCGCGGCCAGTTCTCCGGCGCGTCGGGGTCCTCACAGGCGAAGCCGAGGCGGCCCGCCCGCACCTGCTCGACAACGTACGGCGCGGCCTCCTGACCCGCCTGTTCGGCCTCGTCGGCGAGGTCGAGCGGGTTGCGGCCGAAGGTCGGATAGGACGGCATCCAGCCCAGGCGCGCGGACTGGGCGAGCAGGTCGGCGCTGGTACGCCCGGTGAACGCCCCGCCGCCGAGCGGCGAGGCCGCCACGTCGGCGGTGTGCTCGTCGTAGCGCCACTGGTCGCTGTGCAGGTACCAGTACGCCGTGCCGATCATCTGCCGCGGTGGGCGGGACCAGTCGAGGCCGGAGGCCATCTGCGCCCAGCCGGTGACCGGGCGGCACTTCTCCTGGCCGACGTAGTGCGCCCAGCCGCCGCCGTTGACGCCCTGGCAGCCGGTCAGCGTGACCAGCGCGAGGAACGCGCGATACATCGTGTCGGAGTGGAACCAGTGGTTGGTCCCCGCCCCCAGGATGATCATCGATCGGCCGCCGGACTCCTCGGCGTTGCGGGCGAACTCCCGGGCGATCCGCGCGGCCGCGTCCGCCGGCACCGAGGTGATCGCCTCCTGCCAGGCCGGGGTGTACGGCTGCGCCGGGTCGTCGTAGCCGGACGGCCACTCCCCCGGCAGCCCGTCGCGGGCCACGCCGTACTGCGCCAGCATGAGGTCGAACACCGTGGTGACCAGGTGACCGTTCACACGGCGGGCGGGCACGCCGCGGCGCATCGCCCCGTTGCCGGGCGCGTCGAACCGCGGCAGCACCACCGGCACGGCCTCCCCCTGCCCGGACAGGCTGAGCGCCGGGTCCACCTCGCCGAGGTCGAGGTTCCAGCGGCCCTCGCCCTCGGCGGAGAACCGGAAGCCGAGCGAGCCGCCAGGCACCACGGGTTCGCCGTCGCGGGAGTCGAGCAGCACGGTCTTGAACGCGGCCTCCTCGCCCTCCTCGCCGAGGTCGGCGGAGGTGAGGAACTTGTCCGGCACGTACGCGCCGCCGTCGTGCTCGCGCAGCCGCACCAGGAAGGGCAGGTCGGTGTAGCGCTTGACGTAGTCGAGGAAGCGGGGCGTCTCCCGCTCGACGAAGAACTCCTTCAGGATCACGTGACCCATGGCCATGGCCAGGGCGCCGTCTGTGCCGGGGTGCGGAGACAGCCATTCGTCGGCGAACTTGGCGGCGTCGTTGTAGTCCGGCGCCATGACGACGACCTTCTGCCCCCGGTAGCGGGCCTCGGCCATGTAGTGCGCGTCGGGGGTACGGGTGACCGGCACGTTGGAACCCCAGAGCATCAGGTAGGAGGCGTCCCACCAGTCCGCCGACTCCGGCACGTCGGTCTGGTCGCCGAACACCTGCGGCGAGGCCACCGGCAGGTCGGCGTACCAGTCGTAGAACGACAGCATCGTCCCGCCGAGCAGCGAGACGAACCGCGCGCCCACCGCGTGAGAGACCATCGACATCGCCGGGATCGGCGAGAAGCCCGCGACCCGGTCGGGACCGTAGGTCTTGATCGTGTGCACGTGGGCGGCGGCGACGATTTCGGCGGCCTCCGCCCAGGAGACGCGGACGAGCCCGCCCCTGCCCCGCACCTCCTGGTAACGGCGGCGCTTGACGGGATCGGTGGTGATCTCGGCCCACGCCGCGACCGGGTCGCCCAGCCGCGCCTTGGTCTCGCGGTACATTTCCACCAGCACGCCCCGCGCGTACGGGTAGCGCACCCGGGTCGGCGAGTAGGTGTACCAGGAGAAGGCCGCGCCGCGCGGGCAGCCGCGCGGCTCGTACTCGGGGCGGTCGTCGCCCACGCTGGGGTAGTCGGTCTGCTGCGCCTCCCAGGTGATGATGCCGTCCTTGACGTACACCTTCCACGAGCACGACCCGGTGCAGTTCACCCCGTGGGTCGAGCGCACCACTTTGTCGTGGCTCCACCGGTCGCGGTAGAACACGTCGCCCTGGCGTCCGCCGATCTGGTGGAGCGTGCGCAGGTCCGGCGACACCTCGCCGCGGCGCAGGTGCCGCCCCAGCCCGAGCAGGGCGTCGCTGACCGGCCCGTCGATCCTCGACATCGCTTTCCTCTCCCTCACGTCACACGAGGTCACGGGCCGGTTCGGACCGCTCGGGGGCGCCGGGTCGCAGCACGAACCAGCAGTAGACCAGCGCCGCCGCGGCGACGGCCGCCAGCAGCATGAGCCCGATGGCGTACGAACCGGTGGCCTGGTAGATGAGACCCATGACGATCGGCGGCAGGAATCCGCCGAGACCGCCGACCGCGCCGACCACGCCGGTCGCGCTGCCGATCGCGTGCGCCGGCACGGCCCGGCCGAGCAGCGCGAAGATCGCACCGTTGCCCAGGCCGAGCGAGGCCGCCATGGCCAGGAAGCCGGCCGTCGCCAGTGGCATCGGCGGAGCGAACGACACGGCGACCGCGCACACCACCGCGACGGCGAGCGCCCCGGAGAGCACGATCTCGCCGCCGAAGCGGTCCGCCAGCCAGCCGCCCACCGGCCGGGCGAGCGTGGCCAGCACGACGAACCCGGCCGCCCGTGCGGCCGCGTCGGCCGTGGACAGCCCGTAGACCGCCTTCAGATACAGCGGCAGGTAGGCGCCGAACGCCACGAACCCGCCGAAGGTCAGCGCGTACATCGCGGCCAGTTCCCGGGTGACGCGCAACCGCCCCGCGGCCAGGAACCTGGCGAGGAACGGCTCGGTCGCGCGACGGGTGCCGGGCGCCTCCCGGCCGAACGCCAGGAACGCCAGCCCGACGACCACCAGCGCGACCGCGACCACGAAGAACGGCACCGGCCGGCCGAACCGGTCCGCCAGCCAGGGAGTGGCGAAGCCGGAGATCGCCGTGCCGATGTTGCCCATCCCGAAGATCCCCAAAGCCAGCCCGCGGCGCTCCGGCGGGAACCAGGCGTTGACGAACGGCACGCCGATCGCGAAGGTGGCCCCCGTCAGGCCCAGGACGAACCCCCCGGCCAGCAGCGCCGGATAGCTCCCGGCGAAGGCGAGGAAGACCACCGGGACCACGCCTAGCATGCTCGCCACCGCGAACATCAGCCGTCCGCCGTACCGGTCGGTCAGCGCGCCGAACACGATCCGGCCCAGCGACCCGACGATGACCGGGATCGCGACCAGGACCGACGCCTGGAAGGGCGTCAGCCGGAGCAGTTCCTTGTACGTCGAGCTGAGCGGGCTGAGCAGCGCCCATGCCCAGAAATTGACCGCGAAGCCCGCCGTCGCCAGAACCAACGCGACCGCCCGGCCACCCTTTCGCGTCTCCTCGGCGGCTGCTGTGCCGACTGTCATACCGTTCCTCCGGGGGGAGAGGATCTTCCGCACCCTCACACTCCTGTTGGGACGGCGCGGACGTCAGGGACCTTGGTCCTTCGGCCGTTACCCAGAAGACCATTTGTTACCCGAGAATCTCGGACATAACACGTCGCGATCGAGGAGCGCATCGCGCGTTGTACGCAAGGTGATGTGGCAGGGGAGGGAATCACTGCCTCATCGGTTGGCGCGGACAACGGCCAGGGGAACCGTCGCGTAGTGGAGTAAGGCCTGGCTGACCGACCCGAGGAGCAGACCGCTGAACTCCCCGTGGCCGTGAGAGCCGACGACCAGCAAGTCCGCGCCCTGCATCGCCTGCAGCAGCGCCTCCACGGGGTGACATCGGACGACCCACTCGGTGACCTGCAGGTCCGGGTACAGCTCCCGCCGTCCGGCGAGGGCCTCGGCGACCATCCGCACCTGCGTCTTTTCGTCGTCGAAGTCGTCGGGCACCGGCGCTAAGCCGCGGCCCGCGTCCAGTGGGCTGTAGGCGTGCACGACCCGCAGGCCGGCACCGCGCAGCGCCGCCTCGGCGAAGGCGAAGTCGAGCACGCGCGCGGAGGCGGGTGATCCGTCGATGCCCGCGACCACCTCTCCTCGCGGGGCCTCGGAAGGCTCTCGCACCACGACCACGTCGCATGGGGCCCGCCCAGCCACGCCGTACGCGACCGAGCCGAGCAGCAGTCCGCGGAACCCACCCAAGCCGTGGTTGCCGATGACCAGCAGATCCGCCCCTGTGGATGCCTCGATGAGCGCCGGGCGCGGGTCGCCGGCCAGGATCGCGGTGTCCACCGTAATCCGGGGCGCCTCCGCGCGGACCCGTTCCAGGGCGGCGGCCAGCGCGGCGGCGGCGCCGTCGCGCATCCAGGCCGCGACCTTCGCGTACCGGCCCCGGCCAGTGCCGGAGGCGGCCCAGGCCGGGATGGCGTTGGCCACCCGGAGCGGGACGCCACGCAGATCGGCTTCCCGGGCCGCCCATGCGGCGGCTTCCAGCGCGGCATGCGAACCGTCGACGCCTACCAGGATCATGTTGTTCTCCTTCATTTCGCATGCTCCATACATGGGACACCTTGTCCAGCCGGGGTTTGCAGCGCTGAAGGTCCCGCCGGGCCAAGACCTATGACCCGAGGGCGATCGGTGGTGTGAGGCCCTTCGGCTGGGACGTTCTGCTCTGCCCTGTAGGCCGTAGCAGGTGTGTGCTTGGTGCGTCGGCATCGAGACAAGGAGGTCACGATGACCCTGATGGAGCGGAGTCCGGGCCGGCTCCTCTTCCCGGAACTGCTGGAGCTGCTGGAGAGCCCGGTCTACGGATTCCGGCCGTTCGGCCAGATCATCCGAGTGGAGGACTTCGTCGCGGACGGCCGGTACGTCCTGCGGGCGGAACTGCCCGGCATCGACCCCGACAAGGATCTGGAGGTCACCGTCACGCACGGCGTGCTCCACATCCGGGCCGAGAAGACCAAGGAGGCCAAGGACACCAAGGAACCGCGCCGCTCCGAAATCACCTACGGCGCGTTCTCCCGCTCGGTCACGCTTCCCCCGACGGCCAGGGAAGAGGACGTGACGGCCGTCTACCGAGACGGAGTCCTGGAGGTCACGGTCGGCCTGGAGGAGGAGCACAAAACGGCCGACCGCAGGATCGTCGTTCAGCACTGACCGCGAGGCAAGCCCTCGCACACCACCGAGGCCGTACGAGGCGGGCGGGGAGCCATGCGCTCCCCGCCCGTTCCCGTTGCCCCTCCGGCCCGCACATCGCCGATGACTTTGGTCCCGATGATCGATGACCTCCGCGCGCGGAGCCGAACGGCGCGGCGCGTGAGAGTGGAAGCGGACACCGACGAAGGGGGTACCGATGACGGTCACAGCGGTCCGGGAACAGGCTGCCGAGGACGTGGCGTGGCGCGGTTTCCGCGGCACGACCTGGCGCAGGCAGGTGGACGTGCGCGACTTCATCCAGGCCAACTACACGCCGCACGAGGGCGACGAGTCGTTCTTGGCAGGCCCCACCGAGCGGACTCGCGCGGTGTGGACGGAGGTGTCGGACCTGTTCGGAGAGGAGCGGCGGCGCGGCGTGTACGACGTGGACACCGCTACGCCTTCCTCGATCACCTCGCACCGGCCCGGCTACATCGACTCCGGACGTGAGCTCATCGTCGGCCTGCAGACCGACGCTCCGCTGAAGCGGGCGATCATGCCGGCGGGCGGGCTGCGGATGGTCGAGAACGGCCTGGCAGCCTACGGCTACACGCTCGACCCCCGAGTGCAGGAGATCTTCACGAAGTATCGCAAGACGCACAACGACGGCGTCTTCGACGCCTACACTCCCGAGATCCGGGCGGCCCGCCGCGCGGGGATCATCACCGGGCTGCCCGACGCGTACGGCCGGGGCCGCATCCTCGGCGACTACCGGCGCGTGGCGCTGTACGGCGTGGACCGGCTGATCGAGGCCAAGCGGGCCGAACTGCGGTCGCTCGACGGGAACTTCTCCACGGACGCGGTCATCCGCGACCGGGAGGAACTCGCCGAGCAGCTCCGCGCGCTGGACGAGCTCAAGCGGATGGCCGCCTCCTACGGTTACGACGTCTCCCACCCGGCCGGCACGGCACGCGAGGCCGTCCAGTGGCTGTACTTCGCCTACCTCGCCGCCGTCAAGGAACAGAACGGCGCGGCGATGTCGCTGGGCCGCACCTCCACCTTCGTGGACGTCTACTTGGAGCGGGACCTCGCCGAGGGCCGGCTCACCGAGCAGCAGGCCCAGGAGCTCGTCGACGATTTCGTCATCAAGCTGCGCATCGTCCGCTTCCTGCGCACCCCCGAGTACGACCAGCTGTTCTCGGGCGACCCGACCTGGGTGACCGAGTCGATCGGCGGCGTCGGCGCCGACGGCAGGCCGTTGGTTACCCGCACCAGCTACCGCTACCTGCAGACGCTGCGCAACCTCGGCCCGGCCCCGGAGCCGAACCTCACGGTGTTCTGGTCGCCCCGGCTGCCCGAGCCGTTCAAGCGGTTCTGTGCCCGGCTGTCCATCGAGACCAGCTCGATCCAGTACGAGAGCGACGAGCTGATGCGGCCGGCGTACGGCGACGACACCGCCATCGCCTGCTGCGTGTCCGCCGCTCCCGTCGGGAAGCAGATGCAGTTCTTCGGCGCCCGGGTCAACCTCGCCAAGGCCCTGCTGTACGCCGTCAACGGCGGGCGGGACGAGATCAGCGGCGAGCAGGTCGGCCCCGCCTACCCGGCGCTGACCGGCGACGTGCTCGACTACGAGGAGGTGGCGGCGGCGTTCGACCGGATGATGGACTGGCTGGCGAAGACGTACGTGGACGCGCTGAACGTCATCCACTACATGCACGACAAGTACGCCTACGAGCGCATCGAGATGGCGCTGCACGACTACCCCGTCAAGCGCACGCTCGCCTGCGGCATCGCGGGCCTGTCGGTGGCCGCCGACAGCCTGTCGGCCGTCAAGCACGCGACCGTCCGGGTGCTGCGTGACGAGAGCGGGCTGGCCGTGGACTACGTGGTCGAGGGCGACTACCCGGCGTACGGCAACAACGACGACCGTGCCGACGCGATCGCCGTGGACCTGGTCAGGTCGTTCATGGACAAGATCCGCCGCCACCCGTCCTACCGGGGCGCCGAGCACACCCAGTCGGTGCTCACCATCACCTCCAACGTGGTGTACGGCAAGCACACCGGCAACACGCCCGACGGGCGCAGGGCCGGCACGCCGTTCGCCCCCGGCGCCAACCCGATGAACGGGCGTGACCGGCACGGCCTGGTCGCCTCGGCGCTGTCGGTGGCCAAGCTCCCCTACGAACAGGCACGGGACGGCATCTCGCTGACCAGCACGGTCACCCCGGACGGGCTGGGCCGCACGGCCGAGGACCGGGTGACCGACCTGGTGGGCGTGCTCGACGGCTACTTCGACGCGGGCGGCTTCCACATGAACGTCAACGTGCTCGACCGGGCCACGCTGATCGACGCGATGGACCACCCCGAGAAGTACCCCCAGCTCACCATCCGGGTCTCCGGCTACGCCGTGAACTTCGTCCGGCTCACCCGCGAACAGCAGCAGGACGTCATCGACCGCACCTTCCACGGGCGGCTGTGATGCGCGAGCCCCTGCTGCGGGACGCCGCCGCCGAGCTTTGCCAGGCCGAGTCGGCGGCCGGCTCCGGCGTCATCGAGTCGTGGGACCTGTCGGTCGGGGTGGACGGTCCCGGTACCCGCTTCGTGGTGTTCACCTGCGGCTGCCCGCTGCGCTGCCTGTACTGCCACAACCCGGAGACCTGGCGCATGCGCGACGGCCGCCGGGTCACGGTGGACGAGGTCATGACCGAGGTGGACCGCTACCGGCGGTTCATCTCGGTCGCCGGCGGCGGGGTGACGGTCAGCGGCGGCGAGCCGCTGCTGCAGCCCCGCTTCACTGGCGAGTTGCTGCGCCGGTGCCACGACAGCGGCCTGCACACCGCACTGGACACCTCCGGCTTCCTCGGCGACCGGGCGAGCGACGCGCTGCTGGCCGGCACCGACCTCGTGCTGCTCGACATCAAGTCGTCCGACCCCGAGGGCTACCGCCGACTGACGGGAGGAAGCCTGGAGCCGACCCTGCGCTTTGCCCGTAGGCTCGCGAACCTGGGCCGCCTGGTCTGGGTGCGGTTCGTCCTGGTCCCCGGCCACACCGACGACATCGAGAACGTCGAAGGGCTGGCCCGGTTCGTCGCCACGCTCGGCAACGTCGAGCGGGTCGACGTGCTGCCCTTCCACCGCATGGCCGCTGGCAAATACGCCCGGCTCGGGCTCACCTTCCCTCTGGCCGACGTCAAGCCCCCGGACCGGGCCCTGCTGGAACGCGTGCACGCCCAGTTCGCCGCTCACGGCGTCCACAGCGTCTGACCAAGCCTGGGTGTCGGAAGCGACGACCGTCGCGGGGACCGGGGACCTTCGGCCCTCCCCGCGCAGGGCGGTCGGCGGGACGGTTGGGTCATGACGATTCCGAGCACAGAAGCCCATCCGATCCCCCGGCGGCAGGACGGCAGAAAGGACCGAGACGAGGCCACGGGTCCGATCGCACGGCTCGCCGTGCGGGAGGCCCTGCAGCAGGCGTTCACCGACGTGGTGGACGACGTACGCCTAGTGGACGTCGACGGCATGGTGCACGTCTACGTGTCCATCCGCCCCACCGCCTCCTCATGCCCGGAACACATACGCGCAACTGCCCGTGAGGCGTTCCGACGGGCCGTTCACGGCGAGCCGGTGGTGGCCCATGTGGCCGCGTCCTGCTCCACTCATGGACGTTGACGACGTCCGGCGTCGCTCCCAGTTCTGCCTGAATCGAAGCCTGATGGGAGCACGCCTGGTGTGAGCGCGGCGTCACTGGGAGGATGACCCGGGCCATGCGGTCATCACCAGCAGGGTCACGGCGGTGGCGACGCCTCCCGCTACGACCAGATCGTAGTGCGACCCGTGGTCGGGGAAGAGGGACCAGCCGACGTTCGAGGCGGCATGGCGGACGACCGCGGCGAGCACGCCTCCTCGCAGACGGCAGCGATGAGGAACACGCCGAACAGCAGCGCGACCTCGACCACCGCGAACCGCGGCTCGGGCAGTGACCGGCCCAGCAGGACCATCACCGCGTAGGAGGCGGCCATCACACCCGGCGGCAGGGTGATCGCAAGCACATACCAGCCGAGACGGGGGACGGCGCGCCAGTCCACGATGCGCTTCAGCAGCAGTTTCACGGCGCCGCGCGCCTCATGACGGCGGACTAGCGGCATCGCCGCCAGCAAGGGCAACACGCCATCAGCGTGCTTACGGGCAGGTTCGCCGACGGACGGTCGGCCAGGGTACCGGCGGACCACTCCAATCGTGATCCGCGCGGCGTCTGCCCCCCTACTGACTTCTCTGAATTAAGGATCAATCACTTAGGTGGATCGACCAGTGCGTTCATGAAGCGATCTTCGGTGCTGAGGGCTCGAAGCAGCGGGCCGGCCAGACGTCGAGTCACTGCCCGGGGAGCTTCGTTGAGCTCGGCCCAGGTGACGGTTGTGGCCTCCCGGTAATCCTCTTCGTCGTAGCGAGTCTGCGGGGTGAACAACCAATTGTTCGTGTTCCGTGACGTGTAGGCGCGCAAGCCGTTGAGGCCGGTGGCGCCGAGGCCCAGTGCCCAGTTCCCGAAGTAACCTGCCTGCTCGGCAGCAGCGCGGATCAGGGAGAGGAACCTGCGGGTGTGGCTGACGGCTCCCGAGATCAGAATCACTTGCTCACCCGCGTCGGAATCGAGGCTGGAAAACCTGCTGGTGAACAACCGCAGGCCGCCATCTTCGTGAACCTGCAGCTCGAAGGCATCCTCAGGATGAATCTCGCTGATGGGCGTGAAGATGCGGCCCTCGCCGAGGTTGCGGGTGGCCCGTGCGGCGCCGCGGCCGCGACGGAAGCCGTTGCCTGCATCATCCAGAGATGGGCTGAGGTCGGGAGCGTCTTGGAGCGCGTCGTTCACCTCGGGCGCGTAGGCGTGCTCGATGAAGGCGGCAAGCTTGGAGTTCCAGTTGGGCCCGCTTGCCAGCTCGAAGAGCATGTCGCGGCGGCCTGCCAGGGGCTGGGCGACCAGGAACAGGTGCGCCTGCTGCCGACGCTCGAGGGGGATGGGGTCGCGCTCGATCTCCCGTTGGAGCAGGTCAAGCGCGTCACGTTCGGCTGAGCGGCGGCGTTCGTGCAGACGGAGGACCTCAGCGTCGGACAGGACGATCTTGGTTTTGTCGCCCCGGCCGTAGTACTTCCCGTCGACCGTGCGGCGCGGCGGGGCTGGCCGGGATGTGGACCACGAGGTAGCCCCGGGTCGGGTCGGCGTCGCTGGGGATCGCTTCGGTGAGGATGGTCAGGGGCGGGTCGGGGATGGTGCGAGCGATCTGCTCCATTTTCTCCGCCAGCCCGTTAAGGGGTTTGTAGATCGGCGTCATCAGCGGTCTTCCCAGTCTAGGTGTTGGGCTTGAACCGAAACTATGACCGAATTTAGTCGATCACGCTGAGTGGGGATCACGGGCGGCGTTCCGGGAGGGTGGCGGCGCGGCCAGCGACCTGACGGAAGGCCGGGAGGCCGAGATTGATGGTGGTGGCCCGGCGTGTGCGTTCGTCGAGTTGCACGAGTTTGACCTTGGCGGCCGCCAGGCTGACGCGCAGCCCTTCAGCCTCGCCCAGCCAGCCTTCGGTATTCCTCGTCCGGCCGCAGCGTTCGGCGGCGGGCGATGAAGGCCCTGTGGCCGTTGATGGCCTCCTAGAGTCCTTATGTCCCAAGATGGGCTGGGCGATGTGCGGCGGTATCCCGTTCAGGATGGCTTCGGTGGTGAAGATCCTTCGGAAGTCATGGGGTTGGAACTTCAGCGGTTCGCCGAAGGCGTCGGTCAGGCCAGTCGCTTGGAGGATCTCGATGAAGGCCTTGCGGATCGTGTTCCCGGAGATGCCCGGTTCTGGCCGCCGCTGCGCCACTGGAACAGCAGCGGCAACTCCGGGTTCCAGGTCCTCTCCATGGTGTCGTAGGCGGCAACCAGTGGGATCTTGCCCGTGCTGCCGCGGATTCGCCCGCCTTAAGAGAAAGTCGGGTCGGATCAGTGGTCTCGTAGGCGTCCCTACTCTTCCGTGGAGGAAGTGCGTACGACGGCGACGGGGCACCGCGCGTGGTGCAGGGCGGCCTGGCTCACCGATCCGAGCACCACCGAGCCGATGGCACCGTGTCCGCGGGACCCGACCACGAGGAGATCGGCCTTCTCGCCGGCCTCGACGAGCACGGGGACAGGGTGCCCGCACAGAGCGCGCATCTCGGCGTTCACGTCGGGGTAGCGCTCCCGGTAGGTTGCCAGCACAGCAGCCACGTGCTGCTCCTGGGCCTGCCGCACCTCGTTGATGTCGTACGTGATTTCCGGTGCGTACGCGTGCACCGGAAGCTGCCACGCGTACAGGCCGAGCAGGCGGCAGCCACGCAGCCGTGCCTCCTCGAACGCGTAGGTCAGCGCCGCCTCCGCGTCGTCGGAGTCGTCGAGGCCGACCACGATCAGACCGTGAGGGGCCGACGATTCGGGCCGCACCACCACCAGGGGGACGGGGACCTGACCGGCGAGGTGGGTGCTGACCGAGCCGAGCAGCATGCCGGCGAACCCGCCGTGGCCTCTGCTGCCGATGACGATTTCGGCTCCGTCGGCGGCCGCCCGGCGCAGTACCTTGACCGGCTCGCCCTCCAGCAGGGCGGTGGTGACGCGGAGAGCGGGGTGGGTCTCCCGGACGGCTTGCTCGGCTTCCTCCAGGACGCGCCGTCCTGCCCAGGTGAGCTGGTCATCAGTGGGGACGGGGTAGCGGGCCAGCTCGTACGGCAGGCGGTCGATGGCGTGTACGACGCGCAGCGGCAGTCCCTTGCGTGCGGCGTCGCCGGCGGCCCACTCCACTGCGGCGGTCGCCGCAGGTGAGCCGTCAGTGGCGACGATGACGGGCTTGATCATGACTCCTCCTCGTGTCCGTTCCCATTCGACCGGCTGAGCCGAGCAGGCGCGCAGGGTCACTGGTCACCGCCGCGCGGGACCTTCCGCCCGGCTCGTCCACCGCCCAGACCGGGCGATGGGCAGCCAGGTGAGGGCGATCCGCGGTCGACGCGGACCATCCGGTCGGCCAGCGGAACCAGGACCACGAGCCCCGGCCCTCGCAGGGGCAGCAGCCGGGCCAGATGGCCGCCTCATCGGCGGAAGGCTCCGAACAGCGCCCCGATGCCGACCAGCAGGGCGATGAGCGACACCACGCTCCACAGCACGGGGTCGGCGGTGGGCGCGTTGCCGAGCAGCGGCTCGCCGGGCCAGTTGTTGGTGTAGGAGTAGCCCGTGCCGGGGCGTTCGGCCGAGGCCATCCAGGCCGTCCAGGACAGGAACGCGGTCAGCTGATGGATCTGCCGCGGCGGTGGCGACGCGACGCAGAGAGAAGACACGCCCTCTACAGGCCCCGAGGCAGGATCCGCGGCATCCGGGGTGACGCGGGGCCCGTACGGACAGGTCCAAGGTCCCTGTCCACCCAATCCGAAGGCCGGGCAATGTTGGAGTCAGCGGAAAGAGACATCGAGCACGTACCGAGGATCGAAGACAGATGTGTGAGTACTGCGGCTGCCAGGCTTTGATCGCGATCGACGAACTGACACGTGAACACGACGTCGTGGTCGACCTGATTGGAGACGCGCGCACGGCGCATGCGGCGGGTGACGTGGACACGATGGCCGCCATAGCCAGGCGAATCGCCGTGGTCCTCGGCCCGCACACCGAGGTCGAGGAGCACGGCCTGTTCCCTGCGATGGCCGTGGAGTTCCCCGATCACATCGCGGGACTGGAAGCGGAACACCGGCGCGTCGAGGCCGTCCTGGGCGAGGCCGAGCACGGCACACCTGCCGACCCCGGCTGGCCGCCCAGGCTGCTCGACATCCTGAACCTGCTGCGCGCCCACATCCTCAAAGAACAGGACGGGGTGTTCCCGGCGGCGCTGGCCTGCCTGAACACCGCAGAGTGGGAAGCCATCGAGGCGGTCCGCGCTCGAGTCGGCACGCCGGTGCAGGCCGCTGTCGGCTAGACGAAACCCCGACTCTGGACTAGACCCCCTGGTCAGGGGTCGTAGGCGATCAGGGGCCGGGTGATGGGCGGCCGATGTCGCGGTTTTGCCAGATGGCAGTGTCAGCGTCGCGCCGGCCCGCGACACCCTTCCTGAGCTCCCGTGGCTTCACCCCGATCGGCTGACCGGGGGTTGCGGTCTCAGGTAGCGATGGGGGAGAACCGGGACCGGGCGTCCCGTTCTCGGCCACAGACCGGCGAGGAGTGCGATGAGAGTCGGGTCGGCGCCGGCGACACTGACCGCGCCGCCGGCGAGCAGGCCGATCGAGACCGCCCCGTCGTGCACGAGGCGCTCTCCACCGCGAAGGCCGCTCGCCGCTCCGCCCCATTGGTGCGGGTACTGATGAGCCGACTCAGCGCGCCGATGCCGAGCGGCATGGAGAATCTCCCGATCATGACCAGGCGTCCCAGGACGACGAGAGACGACGCCGCTACGGGCAGGGCGATGAATGTCACGGCGAGGACGGCCCAACCGGTAGCCATGGTCACGAGCGCCGGCATCCGCGGGACGAGCGTCGGCGCCAGTAGGGCACCAGGTAGCGAGCCCAGACCATATCCGGTCATGCCGGCTGAGATAAGCAGTCCTGCGACCTCATCGTCGCGCCCTTGCCGACTCGCGATCGCCAACCGGCTCCGCCGCGCCGCCGAGCCCCGGCCTTCCGGGTGACCGGCAACGCCCCTCGTCGCTGATCACGGTTTTCCGCCAGTGACACCCCCGCAGACCGTGACAAGGGCAGGACTTCGGGAGGCGCGGAAGAGGAAGCGCGACCGGGCGTGGGCCGTGCGCCGTGTGACGGTGCTGTGCGAGGAACGGTGGCTCCGGTCACGATGTGGAGTCGGCGGTGATTTCGAGGCCGCGGGCTGCCACCACCTGGGCGCTGCCGTCGGCCAGGCGGTAGCACAGGCCCACGACGGCGGCCAGGCTGGCGTCGACCCGTTCGGCGAGCACCCGAGAGCGGTCCAATAGCAGGTCGACCGTGGTCTTCACGTGCTCGGCCAGGATCTCGTCGGCCTCCACGCGGCCTGCGGCCCGCGCCGCGAGCACACTGGGGGTCACACGCTCGACGACGTCCCGGACGTACCCGGACGGCACCATCCCGTCCTCCAGTGCGGCGCACGCGGCGGCGACCGCGCCGCACGAGTCATGGCCGAGGACCACCACCAGCGGGCAGTCCAGCACGTCCACCCCGTACTCGATGCTGCCCAGCACCTCCGTGCCCGTCACGTGGCCCGCGGTGCGCACCACGAACAGATCACCCAAACCACGGTCGAAGATGATCTCGGCGGCCAACCGGGAGTCGGAGCACCCGAACAGGACGGCGAACGGGCGCTGGCTCGGTGCGATCGCGGCACGGCGTGTCGCGTCCTGGTTCGGGTGCTCCGGGGCGCCCGCAACGAAGCGCTGGTTACCAGCGAGCAACAGCTCGAAGGCTTCTTCGGGAGTCGGAGTCTTGATCTCGGCCATGGCCGCAGGATAGGTCAACCCCCGGTCGTCGCGCCGCCTGGCCTTCCCCGCGCCGTCGAGGATCTCGTCGTCACCCTCAGGGACCGGGCGACCGGCCCGGTACGGCCAGCCCTCGGCACACATCGGCACTGTCCCTGCCGGTTGTAGACGCTATGGAGACGAGCTTGGACCAAAAGTCCCACGATCGCGGGCCTTCTGGACGCCCGCGGCGTGCCGTATGGCTCCTGCGGCCCGGCCGCTGATCGCGGTTTCCTTGAGGTGCCAAAGAGAAGAAGACGCAAAGATGTTGAAAGGGGCCGGTCATGGCCATCACCGAAGGGCGCAAGCAGAGGAACCACCGCCTCTACGACGCCGCTGCCACCGCCGCGGTCACCGTCCCCGCCCCCCGCACGCACGGCGAGGCGATTCCCGCCGCCACCGCCGGACCGGTTCGGTACGTGTGGGCCGCCGCCCGGATCGCGATCGGCTGGGTGTTCCTGTGGGCCTTCCTGGACAAGCTGTTCGGCTGGGGCTTCGCCACTCCCGCCGCCAAGGCGTGGATCAACGGCGGCAGCCCGACCACCGGCTTCCTGAAGGGCACCGCCGACCACACCTTCGGCGGCCTGTTCAACACCCTCGCGGGCCAGGCCTGGGTCGACTGGCTGTTCATGACCGGTCTCGCCGGCATCGGCGCCGCCCTCATTCTCGGTGTGGGCATGCGCATCGCCGCCACCACCGGCGGACTGCTCCTGCTGATGATGTGGGCCGCCGAACTGCCGCTGACCACCAACCCCTTCATGGACGAGCACATCGTCTACGCCATCGTCCTGGCGGGCCTGGCCCTGGCCGGCGCCGGCAACACCCTCGGACTCGGTAAGGCGTGGGCCGCCACCCCCCTGGTCCGTCGCTTCCCGATCCTCAAGTAGACCCATCCGCTCCGATGCCCACCCCCAGCCCCCTGGGGGTGGGCGCTGGCATGTCTGTGGTGCGAAACTTCGCACCATGATGGAGAAGGAGCCCATTTCGCTGATTCCCAGCATGCGGCTGGACGATCTGCTGGCGGAGTTGCAGTCGCGTCTGGAAGCGGTGCTGGCCACCCGGGATCGGGTGCACGCGTTGCTGGAGGCGGTCGTCTCGATCGGCAGCGACCTCGACCTGGAGGTGGTGCTGCGGCGCATCGTGGCCACCGCCACGACGCTGGTTGACGCGACGTACGGCGCGATGGGCGTGATCGGAGAGGAGAACACGCTCATCCAGTTCGTTCCGGTGGGTCTGAGCGAGGAGGAGATCGCCCGGATCGAGCATTGGCCGCACGGGCTGGGCCTGCTCGGCCTGCTGATCAAGGAACCGCAGACGCTGCGGCTGTCGGACATCTCCCAGCATCCCGAGTCCTACGGCTTCCCGCCCGGCCACCCGCCCATGGGCAGCTTCCTCGGCGTGCCGGTCCGCGTCCGCGACGAGGTGTTCGGCAACCTCTACCTGACCGAGAAGCGCGGCGGCGGGCAGTTCGACGAGGACGACGAGGCCATCGTCGTCGCCCTGGCCACCGCCGCCGGCGTGGCCGTCGAGAACGCCCGCCTGTACGAGGAGAGCCGCCGCCGCGAGACCTGGCTGCAGGCGTCCTCGGACATCACCACCCGGCTGTTGTCGGGCGGTGAACCGCAGGAGGTCCTCACGCTGATCGCCCGGCGCGCGCGCGAGATGGCCGACGCCGACGCCGTAGCGATCCTGCTGCCCGACCGTGGCCGCGAGGTCCTGCGCGTCGCGCTGCAGGATGGCGCGCCGACCGAGGACGGGCCGGGTGTCCGGCTCGTCGGCGCCGAGGTCGCGGTCGAAGACTCGCTCGCCGGCCGGGCGTTCCACAGCGGTGAGCCGCTGGCGTTGGACGATCTCGACCACAGCCAGGTGCATCTCATCTGGGCCGACGACCCTCCGGTAGGACCGGCGGCGGCCGTGCCGCTGGGCGCGGCCGAGGCCGTACGCGGGGTGCTGGCCCTGGTCAAACGCTCGGGACGGATGCCGTTCAGCCAGTCGGAGCTGCGGACGCTGCACGCCTTCGCCGGTCAGGCGGCCGTCGCGCTGGAGCTGGCCGAGATTCGCCGCGACGCCGAACGGCTCGGCCTGCTGGAAGACCGCGACCGCATCGCCAAGGACCTGCACGACGTGGTCATCCAGCGCCTGTTCGCGGTGGCCATGACGCTGATGAGCGCGGTACGCCTGGTCGAGCGGCCGGAGGCGTCCTCCCGGCTGCAGACCGCCATCGACGAGCTGGACACCACCATCCGGCAGATCCGCTCGACCATCTTCGCCCTGCAGACCCCGCGCGAGGACGCCTCGCCCAGCCTGCGCGCCCAGGTCGTCGACCTGGTGGAAGGCGCCCGGGGGCACCTGGGCTTCATGCCTGGCCTGAGCCTGGAGGGCCCGCTCGACAACGACGTACCCGCCGAGATCGCGGAACACCTGCTCGCCGTCCTGCGCGAGGCCCTGTCGAACCTCGTCCGCCATGCCAAGGCGACCCGCGCCGACGTCGCCGTCCAGGCCGGGGACGGGCGGCTGACCCTCGTGGTGGAGGACAACGGCGTCGGCATCCCGGCCGAGGGCCGCCGCAGCGGCCTGCGCAACCTCGCCGACCGCGCCGATCGACTCGGCGGCGCCTTCACCCTCACCACCCTCGATGCTGGCGGCACTCGCCTAGAGTGGACCGTCCCGCTGGGCTGATCTCCTCGTCACTCCTGGCGTTCGGCTTTGAGGCGGGCAGCGAGCGCGGCGGCCTGGGTGCGGCGCTGCATGTCGAGCTTGCTCAGCAGGTTGGACACGTAGTTCTTGACCGTCTTCTCGGCCAGGAACATCCGCTCGCCGATCTGGCGGTTGGTCAGGCCCTCGCCGATCAGCTCGAGGATCTGCCGCTCCTGGTCCGACAGCGCGGCCAGCGGGTCCTTCTTCGTGGCCTGGTCGCGCAGCCGGTGCAGCATGGCCGCGGTGGTCTGCGGGTCGAGCAGCGACTGCCCGCCGGCCACCGTGCGCACCGCGCCGACCAGGTCCGAGCCGTGGATCTGCTTGAGCACGTAACCGGCAGCCCCGGCCATGACCGAGTTGAACAGCGCCTCGTCGTCGGCGTAGGAGGTCAGCATCAGGCACGCCAGGCCGGGCAGCTTCGAGCGCACCTCACGGCAGACGTCCACCCCGCTGCCGCCGGGCAGGCGCACGTCGAGCACCGCCACGTCGGGCTTCAGCGCGGGGATGCGGGCCACGGCCGACTCGGCCGTCCCCGCCTCGCCGACGACCTCGATGTCGTCCTCGGCGTCCAGCAACGCCGCCACTCCACGCCGTACGACCTCGTGGTCGTCCACCAGGAACACGCGAATCATGCCCATACGGTAAGCCCCTGTGGTCCGCGCACGCATCAGGGCGGGCCACAGTACAGGGCCCGGCGAGACCTCACCGTGGCCGCCGAACCCACTGGCTCTCAGAGGGCATCTGATCCTGTTTTGTGTGCTGCGGAAGCAGGTCCGGTTGAGCAAGGGGCGCAAGCCGGTCCCCAGTGCGGTGATTATCGACGCGCAGAGCGTGAAGACCTCCGGTAACGTCGGCGAGTCCAGCTAGGGCTTGAGGCCAGCAAGAAGATCAAGGGCCGCAAACGGCACATCGCCACGGACACGCTGGGCCTGGTGCTGGCAGCGCACCGTCTCGACGGCCTGGGTTGATGTGAAGACGACCGGGCTGGGCCGCTCGCGAGGCGGGCTGACCGCGCCAACCGGGCCTACCTGCGCCGACGCCGTATCCGCGCGGTGATTGCGGAAAAGGCCGAGCAGGCGGCCAATCGCAAGAAACGCGGGCCCCGTGGCGGCCGCCCGGTCAGCCACGATTCACAACTGTACAAGGGAAGTAACATAGCCGAGCGCTGCATCAATCGAATCAAGGAGTGGCGTGGTTTGGCCGTCCGCTTCGATAACACCCTCGAGAGCTATCTCGCCGGCCTCTGCGTATGAGGTGCCATCTTGTGGATTCCAATACTCCTGGCTCGACGATCCGCACTCCGTACAGGCCCTAGGCAATGGTACTCATCCTCTCCGCCGCGTCGCCGAAATTCTCGGTGCGAGTTACGGTAGAAAGAGCCAAGAGAACGCCCCACGCGGCGACCAATATCGCGGCCGCTGAGTTCCACCAGTTCGGTGTCAGCCAGGGGAAAGAGCCGACGATGAATGCGGCTGCGGCAAAGATGCCGACAGCCCGCCCGATTAGTCCGGCGCGTGTCGACCAGCTGAGCGCGACCGCAGCAACGGCGAAACCGAGGAACGCCAGATGCAGGGCACCGAACGTCCAACTAACGACCAGTGCTAGAACCTCGGCCGACAGTTGAATCTCAAAAACCGAATAGACCAGACGCCCCACCGCGAGCAGTAGGACGACGAGGGCGACGAGGGCGGCCACGAGAGCGGTCACTCCCACGTTGATACGCGCCGACGGTTCGACCTTGCGCGGGCCGAAGATGCCGCGGGCACCGGCTCCCCAGCAGATGACCGCGAGGAACAGCAGTTCGTCGCTCCATGACAGTAGCGAGTGACCGCGTTCGACCCACGCCGTCGTTGCGACCGCCTCGGAAGGCGCGCTAGGTAGCAGCGACAACAGCAGAAGGGCGACGCCGGTGAGGAGCGCCCCAACGATCATCAGCCAGCGGTGCACCCGTAAGTCAATCGCTTGGTGTGACGTCGTGTCTCGTACCATCGGGCCGCCTATCGTTCCTGTCATCCGTTCACCGTGCCCTGCGCCCTCTGCCCCGCTACTTTGAGGAACGCCCGTAGTAGGCGGCGCGCATCAGCGCCTGCATGTCCTCGAGCATCGGCATGCGGGGGTTGGCCGGCGCGCACTGGTCCTCGTAGGCGTTGAGCGCCTGCTGCGGGAGCGCGTCGAGGAACGCCTTCTCGTCGACGCCGGCGTCCTGGAAGGACCGCTCGATCCCGACCGCGTCGCGCAGGCGCTCGATTGCCGCGGCCAGCGACTCGACTCCCTCGGCCGGCGTGGCCGCGGGCAGGCCCAGCGTCTGGGCGATCTCCTGGAACCGCTCGGGGGCGTGGTAGTCCTCATACTTGGGCCATCCGGACAGCTTCGACGGGACGGTGCCGTTGTAGCGGATGACGTGCGGCAGCAGGATGGCGTTCGTACGACCGTGGGCCACGTGGAAGGTGGCGCCGAGCGTGTGGGACATGGCGTGCACGATCCCGAGGAAGGCGTTGCCGAAGGCCATGCCGGCGATCGTGCCGGCGTTGTGCATCTTCTCCCTGGCCTCCGGGTCGGCGCCGCCGCGGGTGACCGCGCGCTCCAGATACCGGAAGATGATCCTGATGGCGTGCAGGGCCGGGCCGTCGGTGAAGTCGTTGGCGTACACCGAGACGTACGACTCGACGGCGTGGGTGAGGGCGTCGAAGCCGCTGTCGGCGGTGACCACCCTGGGCAGGTCGGCGGCGAGGACCGGGTCCACGATCGCGACGCTCGGAGTGAGCGCGTAGTCGGCCAGCGGATACTTCTTGCCCGTCGCGGTGTCGGTGATGACGGCGAACGGCGTGACCTCCGCACCTGTGCCCGAGGTGGTCGGCACGCACACGAGCCGGGCGCGCTCGCCCAGCGTGGGGAAGCGGAAGGCGCGCTTGCGGATGTCGAAGAACTTCTCCTTCATGTCCGCGAAGACGACCTCGGGGTGTTCGTAGCGCAGCCACATGACCTTGGCCGCGTCCATCACCGAGCCGCCGCCGAGGGCGACGATGGTGTCGGGCCGGAAGCCGCGCATGAGGTCGGCGCCCTTGTCTACGGTCGCCACGCTCGGCTCGGGCTCGACGTCATCGATGATCTGCAGGGCCACCCGCTCGCCGCGCCGCCGGAGCACGTCGGTGACGCGGTCGACGTACCCCAGCCGGGTCATCACGGCGTCGGCGACGATCGTGACGCGGTGCACGTCCGGCATGTCCACGAGGTAGCGGATCGCGTTGGGCTCGAAGTAGATCTTCGCCGGGACTTTGAACCACTGCAGGTTGTTGTTGCGCCGCCCGATCCGCTTGATGTTGATCAGGTTGACCGCCGAGACGTTGTTCGACACCGAGTTGTGCCCGTAGCTGCCGCATCCCAGGGTCAGCGAGGGCAGGAACGCGTTGTACATGTCGCCGATGCCGCCCTGGGAGGCGGGGGCGTTCCAGATCACCCGCACGGCCTTGACCCTGGTGCCGTACCTTTCGGCGAGGCCGGCGTCCTCGGTGTGGATGACGGCGCTGTGCCCGAGGCCGTCGAACTCGACCATGCGCTCGGCGAGGGTCAGGCCCTCCTCCCGGGTGCGGGCCCGCAGCACGGCGAGCACCGGGCACAGCTTTTCCCTGGTCAGCGGCTCGTTCGGACCGACCTCGTCCACGGGCACGAGGATCAGAGAGGTGTCCGGCGGCACGGCGAACCCGGCGTGCTCGGCGATCCAGTGCGGGGACCGCCCGACGACGTCGGGGTTGAGCCCCGCCTCGGAGCAGGAGACGCCGCGGGCCGCCACCCCGAACACGAACTCCTCCAGCTTCGCCTTGTCCTCCGGCGTCGCGACGTAGGCGTGCAGCCGGGCGAACTCGGTCAGCGCGGCGTCGTAGATCTCCTCGTCGAGGATGACGGCCTGCTCCGAGGCGCAGATCATGCCGTTGTCGAACGTCTTGGACAGCACGACGTCATGCACCGCCCGCCGCAGCTTGGCCGTCCGCTCGATATAGGCGGGGACGTTGCCCGCCCCGACGCCCAGGGCCGGCTTGCCCGCCGAGTACGCCGCCCTGACCATGGCGTTCCCGCCGGTGGCGAGGATGACCGACACGCCTTCGTGGCGCATCAGCGCGCCGGTCGCCTCCAGGGAGGGCTCCTCGATCCACTGAACGCACTGCTCCGGAGCGCCGGCCGCCACGGCGGCGTCACGGACGATCCTGGCCGCCTCGGCGCTGCAGCGCTGGGCCGCAGGGTGGAACGCGAACACGATGGGGTTGCGGGTCTTCAGCGCCAGCAGCGCCTTGAAAATCGTGGTGGACGTGGGGTTGGTGACCGGCGTGACGCCGCAGACCACCCCCACGGGGTCGGCGATCTCGACGATGCCGTTGATCTCGTCGCGGGAGACGACGCCGACCGTCTTGAGCTCGGCCATGCTGTGGGTCACGTGCTCGCAGGCGAAGATGTTCTTGACCGCCTTGTCCTCGAACAGGCCGCGGCCGGTCTCCTCGACCGCCAGACGGGCGAGCGTCGCGTGCCGGTCCAGCGCGGCGACGGACGCCTTCTTGACGATGTGGTCGACCTGCTCCTGGGTGAAGGACTCGTACTCGGTGAGCGCCTTCAGCGCGCCGGTCACCAGCGTGTCGATCGCGGCGTGCACGCCGTCGGCCAGGGGGGCGGGCAGGACGGCTCCGGTCGGGGAGTCGGTCATCTCGATCACCTCGTGGGGCTCGGTCGGCGGGCTTGTCACCTTCATCCTTCTGAGGCCGGGCGCGCCCGCACCGCTGCGCAAGGACCCCGTCCCCCAGGACCAAGGTCATCGGATCCTGCGGCCGCCGGCCGGGTGCGTCAGTTCGGCCCCTCGTCCGCGAGAAACGGCTTCCCCGCCCGTGATGCGGGTGCATCGGCTTGCGACTGCCGGCAGGAAGCCGGACAAGGGCGATCAGTCCCTCGGCCCAGCGACGGAAGTCCTCCTCTGCCGGACCCACCGGCCCTGTCATGGACCGGCACGGTCGAAAAGACTTGCAACGTGAACACGACATTCGATGTTGACGCGGTTCTGGTGGAAACCGGCGGAAACCTCCCCGCTGGGGCTGTCACCGAGGCGCGTGAGCGCCTCGCAGCGCTGGCGCGCTTTACCAGCAGGCCAATCCTGGCGGCCCGGGTCAGACTGGTCTACTCGCTCAAGCCCGCGCCCGAAGACCGCTGCGCGGCGCGGGCCATGCTCGACGTCAACGGCCATCCGCTGCACGCCCACGCCGTGGCGGCGACGATGCAGGGGGCCATCGCCGAGATCCAGGACAGACTCCGAGTCGAGCTGGGACGGCTGCGAAAGCGGACCCACTAGGCGAGGCCGGCGGCCCGGCGCACAGGTGTCCCCGTGGACACGCCGGGCCGCCCACCTTTCGTGCGGTGTCTCGGCGTGACGACAGCAAAGACGTCCATAAAGAAGGTGCGCCGTGAATTCTCCCCTTGCTACTGAACTCGCCTTCCACCGGCTGCTTACCGCTGTAGGGCAGGCGCCCTCGGTGCTCAACACCCAGCCCTGGCGCCTCAAGGCAGTCCGCGGAGAGTTCGCCGAGCTGCTGGCCGACCCCGATCGTCGGCTCCGGATCAGCGACCCCCGCGGGCGGTCGCTGCACATCAGCTGTGGTGCCGCCCTGTTCAACCTCCGGCTCGCCGTACGGACGGCCAGCCATCGGCCGATGATCTGGCTACTGCCGAACAAGGCAGAGGAACCCCGACTCCTGGCCGCCGTACGCATGTCGGCGTCCGAGCCGGCCCCTTTGCCGACTCGCGAACTCTACGAATGCATCGGCCTGCGCCGGACCAACCGGGAGCCGTTCAGCGAGCGACGGGTTCCCGAGCATGTGCTCACCGACCTGCGCCAGGCCGCCGCCCGTGAAGGGGCCGGCCTGGTGGTGCTCGACCGCAGCGCCTCTGCGGACCTGCTGGAGTACGTCGCCATCGCCGACGAAGAGCTCTCCAAGGACGGCGACTACCAGGCCGAGCTGCGGGCGTGGACGATGAGCGGAAGCCGCCACGATGGTCTGCCCTCCTACGTGCAGGGGCCCGGCTGCGCCGACGATCCGGCACCGGTCCGCGACTTCGGGACGCACAGGGGGCCTGGGCCGGTCCACTTCGAGTCCCGTCCCCAGCTGGCGGTGCTCACCACCGCGGGCGACAGCCCCGCCTTCTGGCTGCGCGCCGGTCAAGCGTTGCAACGCGTGTTGCTGACCGCGGCCGCCTACGGAGTCTCGGCGTCGTTTCTCAACCAGCCGCTCGACCTGCGCGACATGCGCCGACGCAGCGATCCGCGCCACCGGTGCGGTCACCCTCAGATGATTGTCCGGCTGGGATACGGTCCCGTGGTCCCCCGAGCGCCCCGCCGCCCCGTGGCCGGGCTGCAGGAAACCGTCTCGGCCTGGCGCACCCATCCGCGCAGTGCCTCGCGGTGGACGCCGAGCTGATCGGCTACCCTGGCGATCGCGCCGGGGGCGCCGTCGGTCTGCCGGCAGACCTCGAACACCATCCGGACCGCGCGCTCACGAAGCTCTTGGGGGTACTTCCTCGGGGCTGGCATCGTGTCGTCGTTCTCCCTTCCGCCAGCAGATGATGCTGGCTTCAGGGCCTCCACGAAAGTCGGAGTGGTTCACAGGCATGCTCCGCAACAGCCGCAGCAGCGTCGAGCGGCTGACCGTACAGGCCAGGCGGGCGGTATGACGGGCACCGGGACGACCGCCCAGGGCCAGCGCCACCGTCCGCAGCATGGACAGCAGCCCGGATGCGCGTCGGCGGTGCCTGCTGGTGAGGCCGGGAACCTGCTCGGCGAAGGTCCGCTTGGCGCAGGCGGTGTTGTCGCAGAAGAAGCGGCGCACCCGCATCTGGAGCAGCACCTCCTGCCCGGCCACCGGCAGATCCGCCAGGCTCCGCTCATAACGACTATGAACCCGCATCGGCTCGCATCCACAGGCCGGACATTCGCCCTTCGGCTCCATCGTTGCGGTCTTCACTCGCACGGTCGCGCCCATTCGATGCACCCGCTCGATACGAACGGCGGCAAGATGCGGAAACACGACCGCCGACAGCTCCATGATCGACACAGAGCAGTGTCCGGGCATCGCCAGCAGCACGCGTCCGACTCAACATGATTGTGATCTTGGAAGTGCGCCGATCACGGAAAGTGGGTCAGATCCAGAACCATATGGCCGTTGACACCTTGGATGCCTGC
>NZ_VIRM01000073.1 GCF_006874475.1 Microbispora hainanensis | reverse complement strand
CGACGGCCAAGCATCGGCTGCGCGCCGCCAACCAGCCCAGATCCACCGGGTTCGAGCTGGCACACTTTCAAGAGGCGTAACAACACCGGTTCCTCGCGTACACCTTCCTCTCTTGCTCACCGAGCCCGACCCATCCGGCAGTCCTGAGCCGACCCGACTTCGTCGCGGCTGCTCCCGCCTTTCCCGGCGTTCCTCCAGGTCAGGCTGCCGCCAGCTTCACCTGCCTGCTACGACAGGCAGGAGGCGGAGTCCTTTCACCTCCGCTCGGTCCAACAGCGCCTCGTGGCGCACCCCCCCGAAGTGTGGACACCTTGAGTGCCAGATCATGGAGATCTGGAGACGGAGGAGTTCCCGGGCCGGCCAGCCGCGATCATTGACGTGCACGATGTCGCGCTCGGTCACATGACGAAGCAGCGCTGGAACTCGCGCGACCAATGGGTCTGGTCGGACCGGCTAACCCACGAACCGCTGGTGAGCCCCGAGGACTTCGAACAGGCCCAGGCGATCCTCGCCGGCCGGGGACGCCGTCCCACCGCCCATAGGCCCCACCCGACCCGCCGACCCTACGCCCTGCGCGGCGTGCTGTTCTGCGGGCTACTGCGGTCTCGTGGCGGGCCGGCAACTCGGCGCCATCGATCCGGGCGTGGACGTGCGACAAGGGCAAGCTCGGCACCACGACCGGGGAGGGCTTCTACACCTACTGAGCCCGGCCGACATCCGGGCGTCTCCGGGCCTGCCATGGACGATGGTGCGTCAAGGGACCGCGTACGGGAAACGCGAGGCACCGCATCCACGGCGAAGGCGGGGAGACCGCGAGGTCGTCACCTCACGAGAAGCGCATCTCCGCCAGGCCCTTCTCCAGCGTCATGTCAGGCGAGTAGCCCAGCTCCTTCCTCGCGGTGGTGATGTCGTAGGAACGGTCACGCCCGGTGAAGCTCACGAGCCAGTTCGCCAGCGGCGGCGCCGACTTCCGGCGAAGCAGGCGTGCCGTGCGGTCCATCATCGCCGCCAAGGGCGCCGCCATCGCCAGGGGGACGCTGCGGCTCTTGGACAGATCCACGCCGCGGGTCGCCAGCAGGGGAGTGAGGAAGTCCCGGATCGGCATCGGCGTGCCGTCCGTCACGTAGTAGACCCCCTTGTGGCGGCCCCGCGTGAGCGCGAGGATCGCGGCACCGGCCAGGTTCTCGACGTGCACGAAGTCGACGATGTGCTTGCCGTTGTCGATCCAGGCGAACCGTCCGGCCTCGGCGACCTCGACCATCTCGTTGATCGTCGCCATGCCGCGGCCCCAGATGAACGGCGGGCGCAGCACCACCAGCTCGGTTTTCCCGCTGCGGGCGTTCAGGAGTGCGCGCTCGGTGGCCAGCTTTACGCGGCTGTAGGCGATGTTCGGCCGGCCTTCCGGTGTCGACTCGTCGACGACGGGGCGGCGTTGGCTGCCCGTGGAGACGGACGCGGCGCTGATGAGCACGAAGCGTCGCACCCCGGCCGCGACGCTCGCGGCGTGCAGGGCGACCGTCGGCACGTGATTGGCCTGTTCGAAGAGCGAGTCGGGCCCCCAGAACTCCATGTGGGCCGCGACGTGCACGACCGCGTCGACCTCGCGCAGCTTGGCGAGCCACGTCGGCGCGGGGGAGCCGGCCCGGCTGAGCTCGGCGAGATCGCCGGGGACGGGATCGGCTCCGGCGGCGCGTACCCGCTGGATGCTCGAGCCCGATCTGGCCAGTGCCATGACCTCATGTCCTTGGGCGACGAGGCGATGGACGAGGGTTCCGCCGACGAATCCGCTGCCGCCGGTGATGAAGATCTTCATTTTTCGACTCCTGGTGATTCAGAACGCACTCTTCGTGCAAGCCCGGTTCCGCTGTCGCTCGGCACGCAACCGGCCGCTCCGCGTACATGCATTGATGTCAAATGATTTGATATCAATGCATCGACGTCAATGTAACCTCCCGTACGATGGGTGCGTCAAGTGGGAGGTGGGCGATGCCACACACGAACCAGGGCTTGACCGCGGCACAGGTCGCCGACGAGTTCAGCCGTACGGCGAAGGTTCTCGTACGTCACTTCAACGAGCGTCTGGGCGAGCACGGGGTGTCGACGCCGCGGTCCCGATTGGTGGTGGAGGTGGCGCGTTCGCAGCCTGTCCGGCTGACCGAACTCGCTCTCGCGGTCGGCATCGCCCAGGGGACCGCCTCCACCCTGGTCGACGCGCTCGTCCGCGACGGCCTGCTCGAACGCCAGGCCAGTGCGGACGACCGCCGGTCCGTACTCCTCCGAGTGACGGAGCAAGGGGCCGCCCTGGCCCAGGACTGGACGACCAGCTATGAACTGGCGGCCGAAGAGCTGTTCAGACCCCTCACTCCCGAGCAGTTGTCGACGCTGGTCGACATCCTGCGGATTCTCGGTGCCGATGAGGCGCCGGCCGCCGGCGACTGAAGAAGGCCGGCACATGGATTGCCGGAGCGTCGCCCGCCACTGATGACCTGCGATCGGGAACCCGCAGGTTGTCCACGGCTTCCCTTCAAGCGGACGCGGGTCGCGAAGGACTATTCGCCGCTGGGTCGGCCTGAGAGGACAGAGCCATTAGCGAGGCCCCGGTCGATCTCAAGACGCCGGTCTACCAGCGCCTCGGTCTGCGGCTGACCTATCACCCCGGAAAAGCGAAAGTGAGGGCCGAGGTTAGCCTCAGCCCTCACATAGTGAAAGGGTACGTGTCCGAGGGGGGACTTGAACCCCCATGCCCATCACTGGGCACTAGCACCTCAAGCTAGCGCGTCTGCCTATTCCGCCACCCGGACGTGGTGCCTCACGCGGGATCGTCATCCCGCGTCGGCTGATACAGGTTAGCACTCTCTGCGCCCTGCTTCATACCGGGAATCCGCTCCGGCGCGGTTCCCGGGAGCCCGGGGGTGAACGTCACCCCTGTACGGCGGCAGGATGGAGGCGCGAGCCGTACGACGGGAAAGGCGGGCCGGCCCCCGCATGGGCCTGCCCGGCAGGAGGAGGCGCAATGACCCCACGCTACGGGGAGGACGAGGTCGCGGAGCTGTGCCGCGACCTGATCCGCATCGACTCGGTCAACGCGGGGGACAACGCGGGGCCCGGGGAACGTGAGGCCGCGGAATACGTGGCCGGCAAGCTGGCGGAGGTCGGCCTGGAGCCGCGGATCCTCGAATCCGATCCCGGGCGGGCGAACGTGGTCGCCCGCGTCGAGGGCGCCGACCCGAGCAGGGACGCCCTGGTTCTCCACGGCCATCTGGACGTCGTGCCGTTCGACGCCGCCGACTGGACCCATCACCCGCTGAGCGGCGAGATCGCCGACGGCTGCGTCTGGGGCCGCGGCGCGGTCGACATGAAGGACATGGACGCGATGATCCTCGCCGTCGTACGGCGGCGGCTGAGCGAGGGGCGCAGGCCGCCCAGGGACGTCGTCCTCGTCTTCACCGCCGACGAGGAGGCCGGGGGTCACTACGGCGCCCAGTGGCTGGCCCAACGGCATCCGGAGGTCTTCGAGGGCTGCACCGAGGCCATCGGCGAGGTCGGCGGCTTCAGCGTGACCACCGAGAAGGGCCGCCTATACCTGATCGAGGCGGCGGAGAAGGGCATCGCCTGGATGCGCCTGACCGCCAGGGGCAGGGCCGGGCACGGCTCGATGCTCAACGACGACAACGCCGTGACCGAGCTCGCCGAGGCGGTCGGCCGGATCGGCCGCCACAAGTGGCCGGTGCGGCTCACGCCCACGGTGCAGGCGTTCTTCGAGGAGGTCTTCGGCACGGAGGTCAAGGCGGAGGACGCGGAGGCGGCGGTGGCCACCCTCGGGCCGCTCGCCCGGATGATCGGCGCCACCCTCCGCAACACGACCAACCCGACCATGCTCCAGTCGGGATACAAGGCGAACGTCATCCCCCAGATCGCGACGGCGCACGTGGACGGCAGGTTCCTGCCGGGGTATGAGGACGAGTTCTTCCAGACCCTCGACGAGCTGCTCGGGTCCAACGTGACCAGGGAGTTCGTCTATCACGACGTGGCGGTCGAGACCCCCTTCAAGGGCCCGCTGGTCAAGGCGATGGCCGACGCGCTGCAGGAGGAGGACCCCGGTTCGCGGGCCGTGCCGTACACGCTGAGCGGCGGCACCGACCTCAAGGCGTTCAGCCGCCTCGGCATCAGCGGCTATGGCTTCGCGCCGCTGCGGCTTCCCGAAGACTTGGACTTCTCCGGGATGTTCCATGGCGTCGACGAGCGCGTTCCGGTTGATTCACTCCGGTTTGGCGTCCGGGTCCTTGACCGTTTCCTCGAATACTGCTGAGAAAGCTCTTGCGATCACGTACCGTGCCGCTACAGTAACTCTCCGTTGGGGGTTGATCCGCACCGGATAGGCCCAGCGGACTGTTGAACTCAGCGGTTTGGGGAGGTCGCGTGACGCGCACGTCGCAGGAACAGCGCAGGGCGAGTTCGCCCTCCGCCGTTCCCGGCGTGCGCGTCACGTCTCCCGGCTCTGCGAAGCGGGGCCGGATGGCGCGGTTCGCGGCCGGCTCCCGTCTGGGTCGCCTGTTGGTCGTCGGCGGGCTGATCGCCGCCGGATGGCTGCTCGGCCTGTTCTTCGGTGTCTTCGGCACGGCGATGTCCGTGGCCGGGACCACACCCTCACATGACGTCGCCGGGTCGGTTCTTCCCGATCGTCTCTCAGGTCCGGATCTCGGTCTGCCGCCCTCGCCGGGCGGGGCCGGGTCCCACGGGAAGAGCACCGACGGTTTCCCCACGGTGGCGCACGACGTCTCGGTGAACGCCGAGGCGATGGCGGGGCGCACGGTCGACGGGCTCACCAGCCAGTCGAAGCCGCTGCTCCCCCCACCCTCCACCGCAGACCACGCGCCCGCAGACCAGGGCCTGGTTCCGCAGTCGAGCGGTGGAAACATCCTGTTCGGGGATGTCGCGCGGGAAGTGTTCGAACCGCGCTTCACCAAGCTGCCCGCCCCTCTGGCGGCGGTTGTTCCCCCGGTGGTCCGCACAGCGGCGGACGACCCGTCTTTCTCTCCTGACTGATCCCGCTTTCGCGCCGGTCCCCGTCGTACGGCGACCGGTGCCACCGCCTGCCCTCGCTCGTGGTGCCCGGGCGGCAGGCTCCCGCGGGTGACGCGGAATTTCCCATCCTCGTGACCGTCCTACGGCTCCGCTGTGCTCATGCGGCCCGGACATGCGTCACGAGCTGTCAGGTAACCCCCTAAGAAGAACCACTAGGAGCATTCATCATGCGAACGTGGGCGAAGGGCTCGGCCTCCGCGGCGTTTCTGGCCGCCGGCGTCATGGCCCTTGGCAGCGGTACGGCTCTCGCCGACACCGACGGCAGTCACTCGGTGCTCGGCGGCAACCAGGTCGACATACCGGTGACCCTGCCGATCGACATCAGCGGCAACGCGGTGGCGGTCATCGGCCAGTCCCGGGCCTCCTCCCAGGGCGGCGCGGCCGTGCAGGGCGCGGGCGTGGGCGCCGGGCAGAACCGGACCTCCGGAGCGGGCAGCATCCTCGGCGGCAACCAGGTCGAAGCGCCGATCAACATCCCGGTCAACGCCTGCGGCAACGCGGTGTCGGTCATTGGCCGGACGGACGCGAGCTGCCGTGGCGGCGCGGCCGTCAAGAGCCCGGGACGGCGCGGGAACGCGGGCGGCAACCGCACCAGCGGCGTGCACAGCATCGGAGGCGGCAACCAGGTCGTCGCGCCGATCACCGCGCCCATCAACCTGTGCGGCAACTCGATCGCCGTCTTCGGCAACGCCACCGCCGGATGCCGCGGCGGCGCCTTCGTCGGCGGCGGCCGTGACGTCGTCCGCGCCGGCGGCAACCGCACCAGCGGCCATGGCTCGATCCTGGGCGGCAACCAGGTCGTCGCCCCGATCACCGCGCCGATCAACGTCTGCGGCAACTCCGTCGCGGTCATCGGCAAGGCGTTCTCGGGCTGCACCGGCGGCTCGTCCGTCGGCGGCTCCGGCGGCCACAGCCACGGCCACGGCGGCAAGGGCGGTCACGGCCACGGCGGGTACGGCGGCCACAAGGGAGGCGGTCACAAGGGAGGCGGTCACTGGCACCGTCCCGGCTCGGCCGGCCACGACACCGACGGCCGCTACGCCGTGGGCGGCGGCACCCAGGTGATCTCGCCGATCACCACGCCGACCGACGTCTGCGGCAACGGCTCGGGCAGCTGCAAGGGCGGCCACGGCCACGGGGGCAAGGGCGGGCACGGCCACGGCGGCTGGTCCGGCGGAGGCGCGGGTGGCAACCGCACCAGCGGCGTGCACAGCATCGGGGGCGGCAACCAGGTGGTCGCGCCGATCACGGTGCCGATCAACGTCTGCGGCAACGCCGTCGCGATCGCGGGCGACGCCTTCGCGGGCTGCCGCGGCGGCGCGACCGTCGTCGGCGGCTGGAGCAAGCACGGCGGCCGGGGCACGGGCGGCAACGTCACGTCCGGCCATGGCTCGATCCTGGGTGGCAACCAGATCGTCGCTCCGATCACGGCTCCGATCAACGTCTGCGGCAACGCGGTGGCCGTCATCGGCAAGTCCCACGCGGGCTGCCGGGGCGGCGCCTCGGTCCTCGGCGGCGGCGTCGGCGCGGGCGGCAACATCACCTCGGGCCGGCACGGGATCCTCGCGGGCAACCAGGTCGTCGCTCCGATCACGGCTCCGATCAACATCTGCGGCAACTCCGTGGCCGTGCTCGGCGACGCCGCCGCGGGGTGCCTCGGCGGCGCCCAGGTGGGCGGCGGCTGGAAGCGCCACGGCTCCTGGGGCCACCCGCAGCACAAGGCCGCCCGCGCCGGGGTCATGCCCGCCATGCCGGGCGCGTCGGTGCTGTCGGGCAAGCACACCGTGCAGCCGATGAGCGCCGCCGCCACGCCCACCGCTCCGGTCGTCGGCGACCTGCCGAACATGCTCGGCCTGCCGGAGACCCCGAGCCTGCCCGCCGTCCCCGCGGCGAAGGGCACGAAGGCCGGCAGCACCCCCGCGGCCGCCTCCAAGGTCGGCGGCACGCTCGACGGCGCGACCCGCTCGCTGCCCACCGCCAAGACCCTGGAGGACGCGACCGCGTCGCTGCCCGTCGCCGACGCGACGCGCAACCTCCCGACCGGCGACCTCGGGAAGACCACCGACGGCCTGCTGCCGCTCGACCTGATGAGCGCCGAGCAGCCGGTCGGCCTGACCGGGATGAACCCGGCGTCGCTCCTCGCTCTGGCCCTCGGCGCCATGTTCGCCGCTTCGGCGAGCCTGTTCGCCGTCACCCGCCGCTTCCGGTTCGGCCGCAAGTAGTCGTACGGCCGCGCGTGACGGCTCGGGACGCTCCGGCGGCGACGGCCGTACGGAAGTGATCCGGTGGCGCGCGGCCGGCGGAGGCGAGGGATATCACTCGCCCGCGCCAGGGAGCGTCTGCCAGACGCTTCCGGCGCGGGCGACCAGGACGCCCCCCACCACCAGTGGAGGAGGCACGATCGCTTTGCCCGTTCCGGGGGCGCGGCCCGGGGCGGGCAAAGCCCTTTTGTCCGGTACTGTTCAAGACAGATGGGAGCACTTACGGCCATGGCTTCGACAAGATTGCGGATGAGCAAAGCCGTTTTGACCGTGGCGTCCGCGCACCCTGGGGTCACATGGTCCGTGCGGCCCGTATGATCTTCCGACGCAGCCGGACGCGCCTGCTGCCGTCGGGATAAAGGCGTAACCGCTCCAGCTCCCAATCTCCGTGCTCGGCATGCTCCGTGAGCATCTGCCTCGCCACCTCGCGAGGGGTGTCCCGAGGGAGGTACAGGTCCAGATAGGAGTAGTCGAGCACTGCCATTGGTCTCCGGGGCGTGCTAGGGAACTCGTTGGGCTCTATTCTGCGTCTCCGTGGATAACAGCGCCAGGCGGGTTACATTCCCGGACATAACCGGGTAGCCCGAGGGGGAGGAACGTGCGGCGGCAGGTACCTTCAAAGCGGCGCCTCGTCGGCGCCTCCAGGGGGTAGGAGCCTCCGGCCCGGACGACGAGGGTGTCATGAGCCGGGAGAACGAAGCCCGGCAGCACGGGGAATGACAGCGGACAGCGAGGTAGGAAGCAGCGTGCCAGCCAACAACGGCAACGCCGGCGGAACCCGCCTGGTGATCGTGGAATCGCCCGCGAAGGCGAAGACGATCGCCGGGTACCTCGGGCGCGGCTACATCGTCGAGTCGAGCATCGGCCACATCCGCGATCTTCCGGAGAAGGCCGATGACATCCCGGAGAAGTACAAGGAGGAGGCCTGGGCCCGCCTCGGGGTGAACGTCGACCACGAGTTCGAGCCGCTCTATGTCGTGAACCCGGACAAGAAGTCGCAGGTGTCCAAGCTCAAGCAGCTCCTCAAGGAAGCCGACGAGCTCTACCTCGCGACCGACGAGGACCGGGAGGGCGAGGCCATCGCCTGGCACCTCCGCGAGGTGCTCAAGCCCAAGATCCCCGTGCACCGGATGGTGTTCCACGAGATCACCCCGCACGCGATCAGGGACGCGGTCTCCAACCCCCGTGACCTCAACCTTCGTCTGGTCGACGCCCAGGAGACCCGGCGCATCCTCGACCGTCTGTACGGCTACGAGGTCAGCCCGGTCCTGTGGAAGAAGGTCAAGCCGCGGCTTTCGGCCGGTCGTGTCCAGTCGGTCGCGACCCGGTTGGTGGTGGAGCGCGAGCGCGAGCGGATGGCGTTCACGGCCGCCAACTACTGGGATCTGCAGGCGCTGTTCGACACCGGCCGGGCGGGCGACGACACCCGGACGTTCTCCGCGACGCTGACCGGCGTCGACGGCAGGCGTGTGGCCCAGGGCCGCGACTTCGCCTCCACCGGCACGCTGAAGAGCTCCGACGTCCTCCACCTCGACGAGGCCGCCGCGACGGCCCTCGCCGGGCGCCTGGAGGGCGTGGGCTACGCCGTGCGGTCGGTCGAGCGCAAGCCGTACACGCGCAAGCCGTACGCGCCGTTCCGGACGACCACCCTGCAGCAGGAGGCGAGCCGCAAGCTGGGCTTCTCCGCCAAATACACGATGCAGGTGGCCCAGCGGCTCTACGAGAACGGCTACATCACCTACATGCGAACCGACAGCATCACGCTGTCGGAGACCGCCGTCGCCGCCGCCCGCAGCCAGGCGATCAAGCTGTACGGCTCGGCGTACGTGCCGGACAAGCCGCGCGTCTACACCAGCAAGGTGAAGAACGCCCAGGAGGCGCACGAGGCCATCCGGCCGTCCGGCGAGGAGTTCCGCACGCCGGGGGAGACCGGCCTGTCCGGGGACATGTTCCGGCTGTACGAGCTGATCTGGCAGCGCACGGTCGCCTCCCAGATGAAGGACGCGGTCGGCGAGTCGGTGTCGGTCAAGGTCGGCGGCACGTCCAGCGCCGGCGAGAACGTGGAGTTCAGCGCGACCGGCCGGACGATCACCTTCCACGGCTTCCTGAAGGCGTACGTGGAGGGCGCGGACGACCCCTCGACCGACCGGGACGACTCGGAGAAGCGCCTGCCAGCGCTGGCCGAGGGCGACCGGCTCACGGCGGCCGAGCTGAACGCGCTCGGGCACTCGACCAAGCCGCCCGCGCGCTACACCGAGGCGTCGCTGGTCAAGGAGCTGGAAGACCGGGAGATCGGGCGGCCGTCGACGTACGCGTCGATCATCGGAACGATTCTCGACCGGGGTTACGTGTTCAAGAAGGGCACCGCCCTGGTGCCGTCGTTCCTCGCGTTCGCCGTGGTCAACCTGCTCGAACAGCACTTCGGCAACCTGGTCGACTACGACTTCACGGCCGAGATGGAGAAGGTCCTCGACGACATCGCCAACAACCGCGCCGAGCGGGTGCCCGAGCTGCGCCGCTTCTACTTCGGCGGCGAGGACGGCGACGAGGGCCTGAAGGAGATGGTCACCGACCTCGGCGAGATCGACGCCAAGGAGATCAGCTCGTTCCCGATCAAGGGGACGGACATCGTGATCAGGGTCGGCCGCTACGGGCCCTACCTCGACCGCGACGGCGCCCGGGTGAACATCCCGGAGGACATGGCGCCGGACGAGCTGACCGCCGAGAAGGCCGAGGAGCTGTTCTCGCGCCCGAGCGGCGACCGCGAGCTGGGCGTCGACCCGGCGACCGGCCGGAAGATCGTGGCCAAGGACGGCCGTTATGGCCCGTACGTCACGGAGATCCTGCCCGAGGAGCCGGCGCCGGAGGACGGCAAGAAGCGGACGAAGAAGGCGGACGCCCCCAAGCCGCGGACCAGCTCGCTGTTCAAGTCGATGGACCTGGACACGATCACCCTGGAGCAGGCGCTGAAGCTGCTCCAGCTTCCGCGGGTCGTCGGCGAGATCGACGGCGAGGAGGTGACCGCGCAGAACGGAAAGTTCGGGCCCTACATCAAGAAGGGCACCGACTCGCGGTCGCTGCCGTCCGAGGAAGACCTGCTGACGATCACGATCGAGCAGGCCAAGGAGCTGTTCGCGCAGCCGAAGGCCCGTGGACGCGGCCGTGCCGCCGCCGCGCCGCCCCTTCGGGAGCTGGGCGAGGACCCGAACTCCAAGAAGCCGGTCGTGGTGAAGGAGGGCCGTTTCGGCCCGTACGTCACCGACGGCGAGACCAACGCGTCCCTGCGCAAGGGCGACACGGTCGAGGACATCACGCTGGAGCGGGCGGCGGAGCTGCTGGCCGAACGGCGGGAGCGGGCACCGGCCCCCAAGCGCACGACCCGGGCCAAGACCACCACGAAGAAGCCCGCAGCAAAGTCCTGACCGGTTTTCACCCGACCCCGGTCTCCCACTGACCGCGGGTTTTCGCCGGCCGCGGATCTTGGCGAACCGCGCTCCTGCCCGGGGCGCGGTTCGCGTGTTCCCTGCGCATGCGCGGTGGCAGGCACGGTGTGCCTGCCTGGCGGGGCTTGGTGAGTTGTCCACAGCCGGAGCCTGGCTGTGGACAACGGACGCGGCTGTCGCTGCGAGCTCATAGCATCGTCGTCAGCCGGCCCTTGATCGCCAGCCGGTCGAGGGGAGTTCTCGTGGGGTTCGTGGGCATGATTCTGGCCGCCGTCGTCGTCGTGCACGCCTATCTGTGGCGGAGGCTGGTCAGGGCGTCGACGACGCGGGGATCGCGTTCGCGCCGGGTGCTGACGTGGGCGCTCGTGGTCCTCGCCGCCCTTATGGTGGTGACCTTCGGCGGGAGCCGGCTCGGCCTCGGCATGGACGTGGAGCGGGTCGTGGCCTGGCCCGGCTACCTGTGGCTGGCCGTCATGTTCTACCTGTTCGTGTTCGGCCTGGCGATGGAGGTGCCCCGGGCGGTCGCGACGTTCGTCGTGTCCCGACGGCGCCGTACGGCCGCAACCGCCGCTCCGGGTGAGCGGGCGGAAGGAGAGGCGGCGCCGGTGGACGAGGCGGTCCTCGCAGCGCCGGTGGACGAGGTCGTCCTCGCGGGCGCGGCGGCAGGGGGAGGCGCCACCGCCCACGGCACGGCCACGACCGGCAGGCCGGTGGCGGAGGGGGCCGAGGCGGACACGCCGGCGATCGACCGGCGGCTGTTCATCTCCCGCACGGCGTCCGCGGTCGTGGCGCTGGGAGCGCTCGCGACCGTCGGTTACGGCGTGAGCAGGGCTCTCGGCGACCCGGTGATCGAGCGGGTGCCGATCCGCCTGCCCCGGCTCGACCCCCGGATGAGCGGGCTGCGCATCGCGGTCGTCAGCGACATCCATCTCGGCCCGCTGACCGGCCGGGGTCACACCGAGCGGATCGTCCGGATGATCAACGGCCTGGAGGCCGACGCGGTGACGATCGTGGGCGACCTGGTGGACGGCACGGTCGCCGAGCTCGGTCGTCTGGCCACGCCGCTCGGGTCCCTCGAATCCCGCTATGGCGCATATTTCGTGACCGGCAACCACGAGTACTACACCGCCGAAGGTCCGCAGGAATGGATCGAGGAGTTGCGCTCGCTGGGCGTCCGGCCGCTGCGCAACGAGCGGGTCGAGATCCGGCATGGGGGAGCCGTGCTGGACCTCGCGGGCGTCAACGACCTCAACGGCGTGCCCTCGGGTGACGGCCCGGACCTCGACAGGGCACTTGGGGGCCGCGACGCGAACCGGCCCGTGGTGCTCATGGCCCACCAGCCCGTCCAGGTGACGCAGGCCGCCGCACACGGCGTCGATCTCCAGCTGTCCGGGCACACCCACGGCGGGCAGATGGCGCCGTTCAACCTGCTCGTGCCGCTGCAGCAGCCCGTGGTGTCGGGGCTCGCGAGCGTGCCGCGCACGGGCGGCGGCCAGACCCAGGTGTACGTGACACGAGGGGCGGGCTTCTGGGGGCCGCCTGTCCGCGTGGGCGCGCCTCCCGAGATCACCCTCATCGAGCTGCACGCCTGACCGCGCCGGGGCATCGAAAGTGGAACCGCGTAGAGCATTGGCGCCATCTCGACAGCGAGGACGAGGCGGACGTAATACCCTCAGGCGACGGGCAGGCCCCAGTGGCCCGTTCGTCCGCCTCCCAAGCCCAGCGAGCACCTGGATACGCTGACATCATGAGCACCCCTGGCCGGGCCGCCGCGCGACGCAAGCAGCCGCACGTGCTGGCGAACGCGCCGTTCCGCAGGCTGTGGACGGCGATGGCGACGTGCAGCCTCGGTGACTGGCTCAACATCATCGCGCTGACCGCTCTCGCCGGAAACCTGACCGCAGGGTCCGGTTTCCAGGCGCAGAGCCTCGCCATCGGCGGCGTCTTCGTCGCCAAGATGCTGCCCGCGATCCTGCTCGGCCCGCTCGCGGGAGCGGTGGCCGACCGGTTCGACCGCAGGCTGACGATGGTCGTGGCCGACCTCGCCAGGTTCGCGGTGGTGCTGTCGATCCCTCTGGTCGGCAACTACCAGTGGGTGATCGTCGCGACGTTCCTGGTCGAGTGCGTGAACCTCTTCTGGGTGCCCGCCAAGGACGCCACGGTGCCCAACCTCGTGCCCAAGGAGCGGCTGGAGGAGGCCAACCAGCTCAACCTCCTGGTGACGTACGGCACCGCTCCCGTGGCGGCGGCGCTGTTCGCGATCGTGTCGGCCGTGGTCACGACGATCTCGGCCGCCGCGCCCTCGTTCGACGTCGCGGCCACCAGCGTGGCGCTGTACGCCAACGCGCTGGCCTACCTCGCCTCCGCCGTGATGGTCTTCACCCTGCGGGCCATCCCGAAGAACCACACCAGGCACGTGTCCACGCCCTCCGTGCTGCGGCAGATCACCGAGGGCTGGCGGTTCGTCGGCGGCGACCGGGTCGTGCGCGGCCTGATCATCGGCATGCTCGGGGCGTTCGCCGCCGGGGGCGCCGTCATCGGCGTCGCCAAGGCGTACGTGCAGGCCCTGGGCGGCGGTGACGCGGGCTACGGCGCGGTGTTCTGCGCCGTCTTCCTCGGCATGGCGTTCGGCATGTTCTTCGGCCTGCGGCTGCTGAAGGGCCTGTCGAGGCGGCGGCTGTTCGGGCTGTCGATCGTGCTCGCGGGGCTGACGCTGGCCGCCATCGCGCTGATCCAGAACCTGGTCATCGTGGTCGTGCTGACCGTGGTGCTGGGCGCCTGCGCCGGCATCGCCTGGATCATCGGCTACACCGTGATCGGCCTGGAGGTGGAGGACGGGCTGCGCGGCCGCACGTTCTCCTTCCTGCAGTCGCTGGCCCGGGTGGTGCTGCTGCTGGTCGTGGCGGTGGCCTCGACGCTGGCCGCGCTGTTCGGCACGCACGCTCTCGGGATCGCCGGGATCAGCTACCGCTTCGACGGCACCAACCTCGTGCTGCTCCTGGGCGCGCTGCTGGCGGTCGCCGTCGGGGTGGTCGCGCTGCGCCACATGGACGACCGGCCGGGCGTCCCCATCACGGCCGACCTGCTGACCGCCCTGCGCGGGCGGCGGTTCGAGCCGGAGGAGGCGGAGCCCGAGCGCGGTCTGTTCATCGCCTTCGAAGGCGGCGAGGGCTCGGGCAAGACCACCCAGTCGCGGCTGCTGGCGATCTGGCTGCGCGACCAGGGCTTCGACGTCGTGCAGACCCGCGAGCCGGGCTCGACCAAGGTCGGCATGCGGTTGCGGGCGATCCTGCTCGACGCCGCCCACCAGGGCCTGTCTCCGCGGGCCGAGGCGATGCTGTACGCCGCCGACCGGGCCGAGCACGTCGAGAAGGTCATCAGGCCCGCCCTGCGGCGCGGCTCGACGGTGATCTCCGACCGGTACGTGGACTCGTCGCTGGCCTACCAGGGCGCCGGGCGGTCGCTCGACCAGGAGGACGTCGCGAGGATCAACAGGTGGGCGACGGGCGGCCTCGTCCCCGACCTGACCGTGCTCATCGACGTGCCGCCCGCGGTCGGGCTGCGGCGTATGGCCTCGCCCGCCGACCGCATCGAGGCCGAGCCGCTGGAGTTCCACGAGCGGGTGCGGCGCGAGTTCCGGGCGCTGGCGGCGGCCGACCCCGACCGCTACCTCGTGGTGGACGGCACGCTGGACCAGCGGGAGGTGACGCGCCTGATCCAGGACCGGGTGCGGGAGATCCTGCCCGACCCGGTGCCGCAGGAGGCCGAGGAGGCCACCGGCACGATGCCCGCCATCCGCGACTT
Organism: Microbispora hainanensis; assembly: GCF_006874475.1. GTDB lineage: Bacteria > Actinomycetota > Actinomycetes > Streptosporangiales > Streptosporangiaceae > Microbispora > Microbispora hainanensis. The sequence goes on along the minus strand of NZ_VIRM01000073.1, from coordinate 20,430 downwards.
CGGGTAGCCGCGCATGACCGTTTTCGGGGACCTGATCGGGCAGAACCGGGCGATCGACGTGATGCGGCGGGCCGCGTCGGCCGCCGCGGAGGTCATCGCGGGAGGCCGCGGCGCGGGCATGACGCACGCCTGGCTGTTCACCGGGCCGGCCCTGCGATCGGCGGCCGCCACGGCGTTCGCGGCCTCCCTGCTCTGCCCCGACCAGGGGTGCGGCCACTGTGACGACTGCCATCAGGTCGAGGTCGGCTCGCATCCGGACGTCACGTTCGTCCGGCCCGAGGGCCTGTCGTACAGCGTCCGGCAGACGCGCGAACTCGTGCTCAAGGCGGCGGGCGCGCCCACGCTCGGCCGCTGGCGGGTCGTGCTGTTCGATGACGCCGACCGGGTGACGGAGGCGGCGGCCAACGCGCTGCTCAAGGCCATCGAGGAGCCGCCGCCGCGGACCGTGTGGCTGCTGTGCGCGCCCTCCCCGGACGACATGATCATCACGATCCGCTCGCGCTGCAGGATCGTGACGCTGGGCACGCCCTCCACGGGGGCGGTCGCGAACGTGCTGGTGACCCGCGACGGGGTGCCCCACGACGTGGCGCTCGACGCCGCGCGGGCGGCCCAGGGGGACATCGGCCGGGCACGGCGGCTCGCGCTGGACGAGGAGGTGCGGCGCCGTCGCGACGACGTGCTGTCGATCCCCCGGTCGCTGAGCGGCGTGGCGGAGTGCATCACCGCCGCCGAGCGGCTGGTGAAGACCTCCACCGAGGACGCGGACGCGGCCACGACCGCGTTGAACGAGGTCGAGACGGCCGAGCTGCGCAAGGTCTACGGCGAGGGCTCCTCCGGCAAGGGGCTCAACAAGGGCCTCGTGCGGGGCGGCGCGGGCGCGCTCAAGGAGCTCGAGACCATGCAGAAGTCGCGGGCGACCCGCATCAAGCGCGACTCCCTCGATCTCGCGCTGCTCGAACTCGTGGCGTTCTACCGCGACGTGCTGGCCGTGCAGTTCGGGGCCGCCGTCGAGCTGGCCAACGAGGACCGCAGGCACGAGGTGGAGGCCGTCGCGCGGGCGTCCACCCCCGAGCAGACGCTCCGCCGTACGGACGCGATCATGAAGTGCCGGGAGCGGCTGGCGGCCAACGTGAACCCGCAGATCGCGGTCGAGGCCATGACCCTCGCGCTCCGCTCGCCCGCGTAGGGACACGGGCGACCGGGGGCTCCCGGTCCGCCGAGGTTGTCCACAGGCGATGATTGCCGGTGCCGTACGGCACGTATGGTGGGTTCGGACGCGTTAGCCGTACGGATCGAGGAGGGCCGGCGCTTGGGCATGATGATGGCCGTGAGCTTCACCCGTTACGGACGGCTCTACTACCTCGATCCGGGCGGCCACTCGCCCAAGGTCGGCGACAAGGTCCTCGTGCCGACCGACTCCGGGCCCGAGGTCGCCGAGTGCGTGTGGGCGCCGCAATACGTGAGTGAGGACGTCGAGGGCCTGCCCGTCTGCCAGGGCATCGCGGCCGAGGAGCACCTGACCCGCGACGAGACCAACCGCCGCCGCAGGGCGGAGGCCCGCAGCGTGTCCAAGCGCCTCATCAAACGGCACGAGCTGCCGATGAAGGTGGTCGGCGTCGACTACCTGGACGCCGACAACGTCTACACCGTGTATTTCTCCGCGCCCCACCGGGTCGACTTCCGGGCGCTCGTGCGCGACCTGGCCCGCAACCTGCGGGCCCGGGTGGAGCTGCGCCAGATCGGCCCGCGTGACGAGGCCAGGCTCCAGGGCGGCATCGGCCCCTGTGGGCGCGACCTGTGCTGCGCGACGTTCCTCAAGGACTTCGAGCCGGTCTCGGTGCGGATGGCCAAGGACCAGGACCTCCCCGTCAACCCGCTCAGGATCGCGGGCGCCTGCGGGCGGCTGATGTGCTGCCTGAAGTACGAGCACCCGCTCTATCAGGAGTTCCGCGCGTCGGCGCCGCGCACCGGCCTCGCGGTGGACACCCCGCAGGGCCCGGGCACCGTGGTGGGGCACAACGTGCCGTCCGACTCCGTCATCGTCCGCCTCAACGAGGGCGGCCGCCGCTGCGCCTGCTCCAAGGCCAGCGTCTGCGCCCCCCGCAAGCAGCATGACGCGATGTACGGCGACGCCGAGGTGGTCGCCGAGAGCGACCCGGGAGCCTGACGCGGCGGCCGGGAGCGACCCGGGTGCCTGACTTGGTCGCCGACAGCGACCGGGAGCGACCGGGTGCCTGACCGCGGGGGTCTTGCTGTCACAGGTGCCGATGAAGGAAGTCCGCCGTCGCCTCGGCGGCGCGCGTGACATGCGGCTCCACGTCGTACAGGTCGATGTGCTCGCGGCAGTCGAGCCAGAGCATCTCCTTCTTTCCCGGGCTGCGCTGGAGGAGCGTCTCCGCGAGCTCGGGCGCGCAGTACGCGTCGACCCGCCCGTGGACGACGAGCAGCGGCGTGGCGGCGAGCAGCGGGGCCGCGCCGAGCGCGTCGAAGGTCATCAGTGAATGGAGCGACCCCCAGGTCACCCGGTTGTCCCAGTGCGGAGAGGCGGAACGGGAGGTGCCGTAGTAGGCGTACGGCTCGTCACCGGGCATCGCGGCCTCACCGCCGCCGGGCGCCACCGCGGGCAGATATTCGTCGTAGCGGTCGAGGAAACGCGCGAGCGCGGTGCGGTAGGCGTCGTCGCCCATCTGCTCCGCGAGCCAGACCGGGCTGTTGTAGGCGCCGGCGATTCCGGCGACCGCCTTCACCCGTGGGTCGGCGGCGGCCGCCCGCACCGCGTACCCGCCGCCCAGGCACACCCCGACGAGGCCGATCCGGCCCGGGTCGACCTCTGCCCGGCGGGCGAGCAGGCTCACCGCGGCGCGCAGGTCGGTGAGCTTGCCCGCGCTGTCCTCGTGCCCTCGGCGGCCTCCGCTCTCGCCGAACCCCCGATGGTCGAAGGCCAGGGTGACCAGACCCGCTTGGGCCAGGCGCTCCGCGTACAGGCCCGTGACCTGCTCCTTCACTCCGGTGAAGGGCCCGGTGAGGGCGACGGCGGGCGAGGGTTCGAGCCGTTCGGGCACCCTGAGCTCTCCGACGAGCTCGACACCGGCGGCCGAGAAGGCGACCCGATAGGTTCGCACCGTGGTCGTCATCGCCCGGCCTCCCCCGCCACGGCGGCCAGGGTGACGCGATCAAGGACGTGCGGCCAGGCCGTGGAGTGCCCGTCCGCGGTGTAGGGGTGGGTTCCGCCGAACGCCAGGTCGCCGGTGAACGCCACCCGTTTGCCGCCCCGGGCGTCGGAGACGAGCAGGTTGCCCTCGACGAGGACCACCCCGTCGGCCGTCTCCAGCAGGTAGCTGCTGGCGAACAGGCCCGGCTCCGCCGCCGAGTACGTGTGGATGACGAGATCGCTCATGCTTGAGAAGCTAGGCGTGCCGGATTCTTCGGGCCAGAAGGCACCTTGCGGTGCCCATCGATCGAGCGTACGGAGGAGGGCCGCGTGGATCCCGTGATTCCCGACACGCTGGAGGAGAGCTGCGCGACGCGGCAGGCCCTTGAGCGGTTCGCGGCGAAGTGGCGGGTGCTGGTGATCTACGCCCTGCTGGCCGGTCCCCAGAGGCACAGCCGGCTGCGCCGGCGGCTGCCCGGCATCACGCAGAAGGTGCTGACCGAGACGCTGCGGGGCCTGGAGAAGGACGGCATGGTCGAACGGCGGGTCATCAAGGACACGGCGCCGCAGCACGTGGAGTATGCGCTGACCGATCTGGGACGTACGCTGCGCGAACCGCTGGGCGCCATCTGCGCCTGGGCGCTGGAACACGGGCGCGGATAACCGCCGGCCACTCACATGGAACCGCCGCGAGCGGTCGGGCCGCCGGACGCGGCGTAATACGCTGCGGTGATGAGCACTCGGCAGCGCCTGGCGTCATGGCTGAAGACGAAGTCGCCAGAGGACCGGAGGCTGATCCTCGCCCGGGTCGGATTCACCACCGACGACGACGTGACCCCGCAGGACCTCGCCCGGCTGCTGCTGCAGCCGCGTGCGGCGCTCGCGCTCGCCCGGTTCTGCACCCTTCCCCAGCATCAGGCCCTGTCGGCCGTCGCGTGGCTGGCGGCGCAGCGCCACGGGCCGCTGCTCAACCTCTGGCATGACGCGGACCCGGTGACGAGGGCCGTGCCCCGCGCCGACGTGCTCGACCTGCTGGCCGGGGACGATCCCGTCCTGCGGGATCGCGCCGCCGCCACCCTGGACGCGCTCGCCGACATGGCGCTGGTGCTTCCGCCGCACGGCGACCAGGTGATCGTGTCCACGGGCGTCCACGCGCACCTCGCGGACACGGCGGGGCTCGGCCGCCCGGCGGCGGAGCTCATCGGGCTTCACTTCAACGCTCCGGAGGTCCACGCGCTCGCCGAGGCCCTGGCATTCCCGAAGGCCAGGGCGCGGGAGGGCGCGGAGCGCAACGTGCTCGACCTGCTCACCGACCAGGAGCGGGTGCGGGCCCTGCTCGCCCAGGCCCCCGCGAGCGCCCGGGAGTGGCTGCTCGAGATCATCGGGAGCGGATCGCGGGTGCTCACCCACGCCTATCAGGAGCGCGGCTTCGGTTATCACCAGGCGCCGAAGTACGCCTTCCGGCCGGGAGGCTCCGGCGACCCGAACACCGACTGGCTGGCGGCGCGCGGCCTCCTCCTGCCCGCCGGGCTGGAGGACACGGCGGAGGTGCCGATCGAGGTCGCCGTGGCCGTCCTCGGCGAGCTGCGCGTGCCGTTCACGCCGGAGCCGCCGCGGCCCCCGGACGGCCTGCCCGACGCCGCCGGGGCCGACGGGTCCGCGCAGGCCGCCGCCACCGCCGCGCTGTCCCAGATCGAGCGCGTGCTCGCCGCGTGCGCCGACCGGCCTCCCGCCCTGCGCAAGGCCGGCGGTCTGGCGGTCCGCGACACCAGGCGGATCGCCAAGGCGGCCGGTGTGGCCGAGGACGTCGCCCGGCTCTGGCTCGACCTGGCCATGCAGGCCGGACTGCTCGGCCTGCACGCCGAGCCGGTGCAGCGGCCGAAGGGCCATCGCGGCAAGCTGCCGGATCCGGTCGTGAGCCTGCTGCCGAAGACGGGATATGACGACTGGCTGCAGCGGTCTCCCGCCGAGCGGCTGGTGCCGATCATCGCCACCTGGGCGACCATCCCTGCCGTCTACACGTTCTGGCCGGAGGAGGCCGGGACGCCGGTCGCCCTCATCGAGCCCGACGATCCGTACGCGGCCGGGATCAGGAGTGCCGTCCTCGACGCGCTCGCCGCGCTTCCCCCGGGCAGGGGCGTCTCCGCCGACGGCCTGCCGTACGTGACGGAACGGGCGGCCTGGCATCGCCCGCTCCACTTCGCGGAGTCGGGGGCGGACGACGACCTGGTCGGCGCCGTCCTGCGTGAGGCCGAGCTGCTCGGCGTGGTCGCCGGGGGCGCCCTCACCGGCGTCGGCCGTGCCGTACGCGACCTGCTGCTCAGTGGTGCGGCGTGGACGTCGCCGGAGTCCGCGCTGACCGCCGCCCTGACGGCCATGCTCCCGCCCGCGCAGGGCACCGCCTTCTTCCAGGCCGATCTGACGGCCGTGGTGCGCGGGATGCCCGGCCCGGAGCTCGCCGACCTGCTCGACGACGTCGCCGACCGCGAGTCGGAGGGGCACGCCGTGGTCTGGCGCTTCTCCGGTTCGACCGTACGCCGGGCCTTCGACCGCGGGCACGAGGCCGACGCCCTGCTCGCGCGGCTCACCGAGGTGGCCGAGGCGCCCCTGCCGCAACCGCTGGAATATCTGATCAAGGACACCGCCCGTACGCACGGGCGTGTCCGGGTGGTGCGCTCCGGGTGCTGCCTGCGTTCCGACGACGAAGCGCTCGTCGAGGAGCTCTCCCGCTCCGCGGCGCTGCGTACGCTGGGCCTGCGCAAGATCGCCCCGACGGTGCTGATCAGCGCGCGGGGCGAGGAGGAGACCCTGGCCCGGTTGCGCGCCGCCGGCTACACCCCGGCGCTGGAGTCCGAGACCGGGGCGGCGATCGTCGAGAGGGCCGCCCGCCGGCGCGCGTGACGTGCGGCAGGCCGGGGACGGCGCGTGGAAACGCCGTCCCCGGCCGGTCGATATGGACTCAGGTGCGGGTCCACTTCTGGTTGCTCCCGCCGTGGCAGGTCCAGATGTGCACCTTGCTGCCGTTGGCGGTGCCGTAGTTCGACACGTCGAGGCACTTGTTCGCGCCGACGGCGGTGATGCTGCCGTCGGAGTTGAAGCGCCACTTCTGGTTGTTCTGGCCGTTGCAGTCCCAGATGATCACGCTGGTGCCGTCGGCCGTGCCCGCGCCGTTGACGTCGAGGCACTTGTTGCCGTAGACGCGCAGCTCACCGGCGCTGGTGGAGGTCCACTGCTGGTTGGACTGCCCGTTGCAGTCCCAGATCTGCGCCTGTGCCCCGTTGGTCTGTGATGCCTCGGTGACGTCCAGGCACCGCCCCGAGCCCTCGCCGCGGATCGCGCCGGTCGTCTGGGGGGTGCCCGTCGGCGACGCGGACGGCGAGGCGGGCGGAGAGGGGGACGGAGAGGGAGACGGCGTGGGGCTGGCGGGTGGTCCGTCGTTGCCGGTGAACTGCCACCAGTTGAGGTTGAACAGGTAGCCGCTGCCGCCGGTGAACCTGAGGTAGAGGTCGTGGGTGCCGGTGGCGCCGGTGACGGGGCAGGAGACGGTGGTCCAGGCCTGCCAGCCGCCGGTGCCCGCGACGGTGCAGGTGCCCATGAGGGTGCCGGTGGCGCTGTCGCGGCGCACTTCGATCTTTCCTCCGCTGGCGCCGGAGGCGACGCGTGCGGAGAAGGAAGTCGCACCGTTGCCGAAGCCGACGCCCTTGACCTTGATGTAGTCGCCGTTCTCGATGAACCCGACGTTCATGCCGCCCTCGCTGGAGGCCTCGGTCTCCACGCCGGACTCCCAGGCGATGGTCTCGGCCTCCTGCCGCACGTACGGGTTCAACGTGCCCACCTGCGGCGCGCCGGTCGTGGTCATGTTGATCGTCGGGATGGTGCCGTCGGCGTTGTAGGTGAACTTCTCCACCGCCACCGAGCGGGTGAAACCGCCGCCGCCCGGCAGTGCGCCGTTGTGGTAGAAGAAGTACGAATTGCCCTGATAGTCGATGATGCCGGGGTGGTTGGTGAAGCTGCCGCCCTGGGTCGGCATGATCGTGCCGCGGTAGGTCCACGGCCCGGTCGGGCCGGGGGCGGTGGAGTAGGCGATGAACTCCGAGCAGCACTTGGCCGCGAACACCATGTAGTAGAGGCCGCCCCGCTTGTAGAACCAGGGGCCTTCTTCGAACAGCGTCGGCCGGTTGGCGTCCCCGGTGCGGGTGCCGAACCCGCCGGTGGTGAGGTTGACCTTCGTCGGGCTGCCCGAGTAGGAGGTCATGTCGCTGTTGAGCTTGACGTACCACAGGTTGGGGTTGCCCCAGTAGAGGTAGGCCTGGCCGTCGTCGTCGACGTAGACGGTGGGGTCGATCTCGCCGTTCTCGACCAGCGGGCGTCCCAGGGCGTCGCTGAACGGCCCGGTGGGGCTGTTGGAAACGGCCACGCCGATGGCCATCCTGCCGGTGGCCCGGTTGGTCGTGGGGACGTACCAGTAGAACTTGCCGTTGCGATAGACGGCCTGCCCGGCCCAGGCGTCCGACTTGGCCCAGCTGAAGGTGGACACGCTCAGCGGGGAGCCGTGGTCGGTCCAGTTGACCATGTCGGTCGAGGACCAGACCCGCCAGTCCTTCATGGTGAAGTACGTCGAGCCGTCCTCGTCGTGCCCGGTGTAGAGGTACACCCGGCCGTTGTAGACCAGCGGCGCCGGGTCGGCGGTGTAGATGGTCTGCACGATCGGGTTGTCGGCCCTGGCCGCGCCGGCCGGGAGCAGCACCAGCACGCACAGCAGGCTCACGATCCAGGCGACCGTGCGCCTGTATGGCGATAAAGCGGATCTCACATGCGCCTCCTGAAGTGGTGGTCGCTCGCCGAGCGGTTACGTTAATGTGAGCGCTAACATTTCACGGCGGGAGACCGTGGTCATGCGGCGGAGCAAACCCCATGCGCGAGAGACGGTCAAGGTGCCGGGCCTGCCCGGCAGGGCGGCCGGCGGCCTGATCACCCGGGCCGAGCAGGCATCGGAGTGCCGATCACGAAACCACCGATCGTGAAACTTTCACCTTGACAAGGGTTAACGTACGGGAACGTTGTCGAACCTGCCGAAGGGGCCGGCGTCGAAGGTCACGCTCGTGACGCCCGGAGGGGGCGCCGGCACGTAGAAGAAGCCGCGGTTGCCGGTGCCCGGTTCGACGTTGAACGTCGCCCAGCCCGGGTCCACGTAGTCGTCGGGGCCCCGCGGGTCGTCCGGCCCCATCCGGACGGCGCGATAGACGGTGTGCGAGGCGGGATCGACGACGGAGAAGCCGGTGTACCAGCCGCCGATGTAGGCGATGCCCCCGCCATATCCGGTCCCCGCGCCGAGGTTCCCCGGCCCGAGGTTCACGATGTCGAACACCGCGACGAGGTAGGCGCCGTCGCGGTAGAAGGGCTTCACGTCGATGCGGAGGCGCTGCCCGGTCGGCTGCCTGGTGGCGGTCCGGTGGGCCACGGTCTCGCCGTCGTCCGCGTGGAACGGGGCGGGCCGTCCCCCGCCCGTGGTGGGCTCGTCGGCGCGGGTCCCCTCGGTTTCCGAGGCCGTGGAGCTCTCGGCCGGCTGCTTGACGCGGTAGGAGATCTCCACTCGCCGGTTCCTGGCCCGCGCCTCCTCGTCGTCCGCCCCGCCCTCGCGGGCGACGGGCTCGGTCTCGCCCTTGCCCGTCGCGCGGTATCGGTACGCCCCGCCGAGGCGCGCCTGCAGCTCCTTGCGCACGGCTTCCGCACGCCGCAGGGACAGGGCCATGTTGTACGCGTGGGTGCCCTTGCCGTCGGTGTGGCCCTCGATGAGGATGGGGGGCCGGTCCGGATCGGCCTTCTCCCGGGTCTCCTTCGCGACGTCGTCGAGCACGGCCCTGGCCCGTGCCGTGAGCCTGTCGGAGTCGAAGGCGAACAGCACGTCGGTGCGCAGGCCCACCGTCTCGTCGCCGCCGCTCGCGATGGTCGTCTTCTCCGGGCTCTCCGTGATGCCGTACAGGTCCTGGATGCTGCTGGTGACCTGCCCGGCCGGTTCCCGCACCGGCCAGGAGACGGTGGTGCCCGGCTGCGGCGTGCTGCCCGGCGCGGCCGTCGGCGCCAAAGGGCTGCCGGAGGCGGCCGTAGACGACATGGCGCTGCCGGAGGCGGCCGTAGACGACATGGCGCTGCCGGAACCGGTGTCGTCCACCACGGGCACGCCGGTGAACTCCCCGGCCGTGCCCGCCGTGATCGCGGTGACCGTACGGACGTCCGCCGGAAGCGGCGGGTAGTAGACGACGGTCTCGTAACGCACGCCGGGCTTGTAATATCCGGGTTTGCTGCCCAGCGTCCCGACCCGGTCGGTCAGCGGGTGATAGACCTTGCCGCCGACCGGGTCGACGAGCGGGATGCGATAGCTGCCGAAGTCGCCGGCCGCCGTCCCGAACGCGTTGCCGGTGTGGCGCGGCTCGTCCTCCAGCGAGGTGACCGTGAACCGGAGGACGGACCTGTCGGCCAGCCGTTCCACCTCGCGCATCTCCACCCGCGCGTGGAGGGGGCCGGTGGGACCGAACCACCCCTCCTTCGCGAGAGACGTCCCGGTGGACGCCCCGGTGGACCCCTCGGTGGGCTCCTCGGCGGAGGTGGCGGGCGGCCGAGGAGGCACCGGCGAGGCGGCTTCCGGCCCCCGGGGCACGTCCAGCGCCCCGCATCCGGACATGGTCAGGACCGCGACCATGGTCACAGGAACGGTCAGATCGCGTGATCGCCACCGGTAAGCCATGTGCCGGAATTTTAGGGATATGGACGGGCGGTCCGCCGGGAAAAGGCCCGCCCGCTACGTCGGCCTTCGGCCTCAGCCCGTCTTCGGGCAGATGGTGCCGCTCTTGGGCGTGCGCAGGGCGAGCAGGTAGTCGTCGACCGCGCTGTCCACACAGGCCGAGCCGCTGCGGTAGGCCGTGTGCCCGTCGCCGTCATACCCGAGCAGCACGCCCGAGGTCAGCTCCGAGGCGAGCCCCTGCGCCCACTCGTACGGCGTCGCGGGGTCGCGCAGGGTGCCGACGACGAGGATGGGCGGCGCGCCGGCGGCCTTGAGCGGCTTGTCGGTGCCGACGGACTTCACGGGCCAATAGGCGCAGGGCAGCGAACCCCACATCACGAACGGCCCGAAGTGCGGCGCCGTCTTGGCGGCTTGGCCCGCGGCCTTCCGGTATGCCGCGAGCGACTTGGGGAAGGGGTGGTCCACGCAGTTGACGGCCATGTTGGCCTCGGTCTGGTTCGAGTAGCTGCCGTCGGCCCGCCGGTCGACCAGCAGGTCGGCCATCTGGAGCAGCTCCGTCCCGTCGCCCTGGTTCATCGCCTTGGCCAGGGCCTCTCGCAGCCGGGGCCAGGCCGCGCGCTCGTACAGCGGGGTGGCGATGCCGATGACCGCCCACGCCTCGTTGACCGGCCGGCCGTCGCCGAGGTCGTTCTTCAGCGGCTGCCGGTCGGCCCTCGTCAGCAGGTCGCTGATCTCCTGCATCGCGCCGTCCACCGTACGGCTCTTGAAGGGGCAGGACTTGTCGAGGAAGCAGTCTTCGACGAAGGCCTTCAGCGCCACCTCGAAGCCCTTCGCCTGCACCTCGTTGGACTTCAGCGACGGCACGGCCGGATCCACCGCGCCGTCGAGCACGAGTGCCCGCACGTTCTTCGGGAACAGGTCGGCGTACATCGCGCCCAGATAGGTGCCGTACGACTTGCCGAGATAGGTGAGACCGCGGTCGCCGAGGACGCCGCGCAGGACGTCCATGTCCCTGGCCGCGTCGGCCGTGCCGACGTGGGGGAGCAGACGGGCCGACTTGGCGCCGCAGCTGTCGGCGAACAGCTTGGACTCCTTGTCGAGCGCCGTGACCTCTGCCGGCGTGTCCGGGCTCGAGTCCATCCCGATGTACGCGTCGAGCTGGGAGGCCGTCATGCACGTGACCGGGGTCGACTGGCCCACGCCGCGCGGGTCGAACCCGACGACGTCGAACTGGGCGCGCACCTTGTCGCTGACCACGGATCGGGCCGCCCGCGCGTAGTCGATGCCGGAGCCTCCGGGCCCGCCGGGGTTGATGAGCAGGGAGCCGACGCGCTTGCCGGTCGCCGGCAGGCGGATCACGCTGAGGTCGATGCGCTCGCCCGTGGGCTTCGAGTAGTCGAGGGGCACCTGGATCTTGGCGCACTGGAAGCCGTCGCCGCACGCCTGCCACGTGGGCCGCTGCGCGTAGAACGGCCGCAGCTCGGCCGAGGGCGCCTCGACCGCCGGCTGCGTCTTTCCACCCCCGCCCGGCTGCTCCGAGCTGGCCGGGGCGTGGCTGGAGCACGCCGCGAACGGCAGCAGCGCGGCCAGCGCCGCGATCGCCATTCGCCGGCTCTGACCACCGCCGTACCGCGTACGAGGCGGTAGGAGCTTCGCTTTCTGCCCAGCCGATCGCATACCCGTTGTTTCCCCTGCTGTCGCCTGCGTGACGAGCACCAGCATGCCGCCTGCCGCGGGCGGGCGGCGACCTCCCGGGAAGGGCCGTGCGGGATGAGGTCAAATGTCTGCTGGCCCGAGGGCGGTGTCGGACGAGACAGGGCGCTTTTCGTGTGACAGATGCGCCTGATATGCCCTGTCTCCGCTGGTCATCGGGTAAAGGGAGACTCTGCGGGCGGCTGGGGAAGTTTTACTGATCTCTCGTCGGGCGGATCGCGCTCCCGGACCGCGCCCCGGGCCCTCTGAGGCCCCCTTGAGGATCACGACGCTCCGGGCCGCGACGGGTGCACGAGAACCGCGACGACCCTGTAGACTGTGCGAAGCCGTTCGCGGCGTGCCGCCTTAGCTCAGTCGGCCAGAGCACTTCACTCGTAATGAAGGGGTCAAGGGTTCGATTCCCTTAGGCGGCTCCACTTCAAAGGCCCTCCTGGAAGATCCAGGAGGGCCTTTTGCTAACACCCCTGCTAACACTCCCTGAGCGTCTAACCGTGGAGTCCGTTGTTCACTCGAAGGCAGCGAGTGAGTGTCGAGGCCTCACGGCGCTGTGTGAGGCCTCGACGGCGTCACTCGGAGAACCGACCGCGCAGAGCGTAGGCCGCTGCAATGGTCACCAGAGTGACCGCGACGACGGTGAGAACGTCTCGAATCTGGTCCGGGTTGTAGCCGGCTTGGAAGCTCAGGACCAGCACGAGGATGATGATGATTAGAGGCTGCGGGCCTCCGGGCCTGGGTGAGCGCCCAGGCGGCCGATGAGTCATCATGGATGAGTCACCTTTCTTGTGTGGATGGTGGCAACCGCCGGCCCCTGTCTAGCTGTGGAAGGTTGGGGTAGGGGCCGGCGGAGTCTATGAGTAATTAATCGCTGCTGTCGGCGTCCGTACGATCGAGTACGGCCTGCCCAAGCCGGTGAGCTACAGACGTTCGCTGCTCTGGGCGAAGGCGCCGGTACAAGGACCACGCCTTCTCAGCTTGAGTAGGCGGCTTACGGTCCATGGCTATCCAGGCCAGCAGGCGAGCCTGATCTTGCGGTGAGAGCCCTTGTACCAGGTGCCACACGCTGTCCACATCGGGGAGCTGGACTCCCGAACTCAAAAGCCTGTGGCAGTTGGCGCAGAGGGTGATCAGATTGTCCAGGTCATCGCTCCCGCCGGCGGCGAGGGGAACGACATGAGCAAGCTCAAGGACAACGTTGACAGGTGCTTCGGTAGGCCCTTCGACGGATGAGAGCCCACAGTGGACGCAGCTATAGCTGTCGCGCTCAAGCACCTTCTGACGTAGTTGCGGGGCCGAGAAGCGCTTGAAACGCCGGAGCTGGACCCTGCCAGGCTCCCAGATCGGCTCACCTGCTCTCGTCAGGAGCATCTCGGATGCGCCTAGATGCGAGAGGGTCCGATCGCTGTCGATCACCCAGCCGTCTTCGCGAAGCTCTCGCAACCGCCGATCGATGGTGGTGATGCCGGGAAACGCGTCGTGTAGCTGTTCCTTCGTAAAGGTGTTCCCTTCGCCGATCACCTCAAGAAGCCAGAGAGCTACCCGGATCCTGCTTCCCAGCTTCTCATTGCGCCAGTCGGGGCGCTCATGAGACTTCTCGAGGTCCATCGCCTCTCCTGCTGCGATCGAGATTCGGGACTTGCTGGCTTGGCCTATTTCTACAGTCAGAGTACAGCATGATTCCCGCCGCGGCGCGCCGCGGCGGGAATCATCGCGCTCTCGCTATTGGACTACGTCACACGGCTCTTCTTGTCAGATAAAGGGGTGGTCGGGTCTCAGGGCTTGGGCGAAGACCTCGGCGGCGGCTGTCTCCGCGGAGCGGATCGCGTGGGCGTACACCCGCAACGTGATCGCAGGATCAGCGTGGCCGAGTCGGGCGGCGACGATGTGGACCGGGACGCCGGCCAGGAGCAGCGTGGTCGCGTGGATATGGCGCAGGTCGTGCAGGCGGACGTACGGCAGAGGTTCGGCCGGAGTCTGCGCCTCGTCCTCCGGTTCGTTGTAGGCCTTGATGAGCTTGGCTGGCAGCGCGGTCACAGTGGTCGGGTAGATGGGGCCGCCCCATGCCGTAGTGAAGATGTGGCCGTTCTCCTCTCCCTTCCACGCGTCACCGACGCGCGCTTTCTCGGTTTCCTGAGCCTCTTTGTGCTCCCGGAGAACGTTGACAGTCCCCTCGTCGATCGTGACCACGCGCGTCCGGCCGCTCTTCGTGGTGCCCTCGATGTGCTCGCCGTCGACCACGCCTGTTGAACCCTTGATGGTGATCTGCTTGTTCTCCAGGTCGACGTCAGGCCATCGAAGGTTGAGGAGTTCACCGCGCCGCGCTCCCGTGTAGGCGGCCAGATGAAAAAAGGCGTAGAGCCGATGTGACCGGACGAGAGACAGGAACGCCCGGAGCTGGGCAGGCGTCCAGATCATTCCAGGCTCGCGCAGGTCGCTACGAGGCCGCTTGGCCTTCTCGACAGGTGAGCTGCTCAGGTACTCGTGGACCAGCACGGCGTCACGGAAGGCGCGGCGGAGGATCGCGTGCGTGTGGACGACGCTCGACACCGCCAGTGGCTTGCCGTTCCGCCCACCGCGAGCGAGGAGATCCCGGTAGAGCTTCGTGACCGTGGAGGGTCGAACCGCCTGGAGCCGCATCTTGCCGATGTGCGGCTTGATGTAGAGGCGAATGCTGATCCGGTAGTCCTCCAGCGTCCCCGGCTTGATCTCCATCGCGTGGTCCTCGATCCACATGTCGAGGTACTCGCTGACGGTGATCTCGTTCCGGTCGACATACTCACCCCGCCGGGCGTTCACGCGGGCCTCGTCACGGGCAGCCTTGGCCTCGTCCTCAGTTGCGAACCCGCCGACCCACTTGGGCTTGCTCTCGCCGGTCTCAGGGTCCTTGACGCGAATCACGTATGACCACGTGCTACCGCGCTTCATGACCCCGTCGCGCAGCTTAGGACTGCTCTTCTTGGCCGGCCTGCTGGGAGACGCCGCCGCATCAGTGGGGGTCTTGGTCATGCCGCACGCTCCTGAGTGGCCAGGCGGTTGATGTAATCGGTGAGAGCGGCGACGGAGACCCGCCGCGAGCCGTCGATGCGGACCGAGTCGACGGCGCCGGAGGCGATGAGTTGGTAGAGCTTGGCGCGGGAGATCGCCAGTGCTTCGGCGGCCTCCGGGACGGTGAGTAGAAGCCGAGTCATGATCCACCCCCAGCCGAGCCGCTCAGGTGGGTGACGGGGACGCCGGTTATGGCGGCGGCGAGGATGGCGTCTCCGGCGGAGAGGCCCTGTCCGGCGTACTGCCAGTGCGCGACGACGAGGACGGTGTCCTCGTCGAAGAGGGGGAGTCGTCCGGTGCTGATCTGCTCGTCGCGCCGGTGTTCGGCGCGTGCGGCGCGGAGGGCGCCGAGGGTGGTGGAGTAGCGGCGGGATTTGGTGGAGAAGTGGCCGCGGAAGCCGAGCATGTGCGCCCAGTGGGTCAGCCGGAGGTCGGCCAGTTCGTCGAAGGACCCGAGACGGAGGCATTCGGCGATGAGCCGCCGGGCGTGCTCGCGGATGGGCAGGGCGGCGAGGTTTTCGAGGGGTTGGATGCGCCGGTCCAGGGTGCCGACGCATTCGGCGGCCTTGGTGGCGTACTTGGCGATGTAGCCGGCAACGGCCTGGTCGGTCAGCTCGCCGTGCAGGGTGATCGGACGGGTGTCGAGCTGGGCACCCCACCGGAGGACGCGTGAGGGTTGTCCGTCGTACGCGGGGACCTTGGCGGTGACCACGGTGGCGGCGTGCTGGACGGCGCAGGCGAGCATGTCGACGGTCGCCCAGGCCGGGGGCGGGGAGGTGGGTCCGTCCGGGCCGTCGAGGCGGATCACGGCGTGCAGGTGGACGACGCCGCGCCGCTGATATTCGGCGACCTTGGCGAAGGAGACGACGAGCTGGGCGGCGAGGTCCTTTTGGGTGAGCCCGGCGAGCTTGGCCAGGTGCCGGCGAAGCGCCAGGGTGAAGCGGCGCCACAGTTCCGGCGCGGTGGCGTTGAACAGCACGGAGCCGGTGTAGTCGTAGCAGTCCGGGCACAGCGGCTCGCCAAGGCATGCCTCGTCGGTCCCATGTCGGACGGTGCAGGACATGACCCGCCCATGCGGGCATGTCTCGGCGTCCCGCCGCGGGTGGCAGGGCAGGACGCGGCCGTCCTTCTCCCGCCGGGAGTGCACCTCACCGAACGAAGGCGCGGTGAGAGTGACGAACAGGCACGGGTGAGAGGCCACCGTCTCCGGGACGCCCTTACCGCCGACGAGGCCCGCGCGGACGAGGTGGTAGGTGTCGGCGCGGTAGGTCTCGGCGCAGGAGGGGCAGCGGGAGGCGCGGCGGGTCTTGCACGGGACGCGCAGGAGGCCGTCCGGTTCGAGGTGGGTGCTGTAGCGGTGGAGGAGTTGGCCGGTGGCGCGGTCGTAGTGCTCGACCTTGCCGCGCAGGTGGATCGGCTGGCGGCAGCCGCCGGTCCGGCGGATCTGGCTCGCCCAGCGGGCGTATTGCGGGTCGTGGAGCCGGGTGATGAGTCCGGCGATGGCGTGCTTGGTTGGCATGATGGGTGCGTCCCTTCCGGGCTGATGGGTTCGGTGTGGGATGGCCCCCGACGTGACGGACGTCTTGGCGGATGTGTGGTCACGCCGGGGGCACCGAGAGCGATCAGCAGAAGCCGAGGCCCTCGCAATGGCGGCAGGTCTCGCCGTAGCTGTCGAGGCCGCCCCCGCCGCAGTGGCAGCACTGCCAGCGCTTCGGGGTGATCTCGACAGGCATGGCGTCCTCGTTCGGGGTGGTCACGCGATCCACCTCGTTTCGGTGCGCTTGGGCGCGGTGTTGATGAACACGCGCCAGGTGTAGGCCCGGCGGCGTCGCCGGACGATCGGTGAGATGGAGCCGACCGGGAGGATGGTGCGGATCTTGTTCACGGCGTAGGCGATCTCGGCATCGGTGCCGTCGATTCGAATGCGCATGATCGGCTACCTCCTTCCGGTTAGGCGGCGTGGGCCGGGTTGACGGTGGTGTCGGGGACGATGCAGTCCTCGTAGGAGGTGACCGCCTCGTGCCGGGCACGGGCGGCGGCGAGGACGGCGAGCGCCTCGTAGCGGACCGGGCCGAAGTCCAGACCAGTCCTGTAGTGGCTGTAGGGCAGGCGACCCGGGTCGATCTCAGTGCCGAGCAGTTCCGCGATGTGGTCGATCTCGGCGCGCATCCCAGCGTCGTCCGCCCGGTCCGGGAAGTACGTGATGCTGATGGAGGTGCGCGGGACGGGGACGTCCGGGTTGGTATCCAGGAAGTCGGCCAGGGCGCGGAGGCCGGTGATTGTGGCCTTGCGGTGGTCGGTGGTGGACACGAGGTCTCCTCTCACAGGGCTTCCGGTGTGGTCCGTAGGCTGCGGAGCAGGTCGGAGGCGAGTTGGTTGGACACGCCCAGGCGGGCGCGCAGCAGGTCGCGGGTGATGGGCTTGCCGTGCTTGGCGTGGTGTTCGTCGGCCACGCGGCGGGCGTAGTCGACCAGTGCCGGGGACGGTCCCGGACCGTCCTGGTTGCCGTCCGCGCCGTCCGGCTCGGAGGGGACGAGCGCGGGGACCGAGGACGAGGCGGCAAGCGACGAGGACGACGGGACGGCGGACGAGGACGGAGCCGGGGGCAGGTCGAGGCGGGGGCCGGAGGCCCGACGTTCCAGCATGGAGACCGCGACGAGGAAGGCTCCGGCGGGTGTGGCGGCGGTGAGCCAGCCCCACAGGGTTGGGTCGGCCTGGTGGAGGTTGGCGGCCAGGGACAAGACGATGCCGGCGACGAGGACGAGGGTGGGCCAGGAGATCCAGCCCCGCCGTACCCGTCCGGTCTTCTTGTCCCGCTGGCGTTCCCGGGCGGCCATAACGCAGGTGAGGTCGACGCAGACGGCCACGGCCCACGACATCCACCCGGTCTGGCCGCTGGCGGCGGCGGTGTCGCGGATGTGGGTGAAGCTGCCCGCCCCGGCGATGGCGGCCAGAACCAGAACGGGACCGGTGTCGGCCAGCCGTACGGCCAGGCGAGACAGGGGCGCAGGCATCGGTACCTCCTCTCGCTCGACGGGATCGGATTAGGCGGCGATCTGCGGACTTTCGACGCCGCCGGGCAGCTCGTGGCCGAGGCCGGAGGCCGCGACCTGCCCCCACGAGGGCGTGATGTCGGCGTAAGTCTCGGCGGCCTGCTCCGCCGCAAGGGTGGAGACGTAGCCGGAGCGGGCGCGGTACCAGCGGCCGTCGTTGCCCGTGATCACCGCGACGCCGGGCAGTTCTGGCGGGATGGACCGGGCGGCGACCAGCGCGTCAGGGTCGAGGTCGCCGAGGGTCATCACCGCGGTTTCGGGGTCGTTGACCCGATGGCAGACCCGCCCGCCGATCTGGGCACGCAGCGCGGTCACGCCAGGGCCGAGGTCGGACCCGATCCGCTGACCAGACAGGACGAGGTGGAGGCCGAAGGCGCGACCGAGCTGGGCGATCCGTAGCAGGGCGGTAGCCGTACGGGTGACCTGATCCTTTTCGGCCTTGTCGGCGGTCAGGAACAGCTCGGCCAGCTCGTCCACCAGGACCACGACCGGGATAGGCCGCACGTTGTCCGGCAATTGCCAGATGTCACGCACTCCGAGCCGGCGGCAGGCCAGCATCCGGGCGCCCATGACCGCGATCAGGTCCGCCAGCAGGTCGAGGCACTCGGCCCGCGTCGTCGCCAGCGCGGTCAGGCGTGGCGCGTAGGGCGAGAGTTCGACCCCGCCTTTGAGGTCGAAGCCGACCAAGGCGACCGGCTGCGGCGCGAGCCCGACGATGAGCGCGTTGATCAGGTTGGACTTGCCCGACTGCGTCGCTCCGGCGTTCATCCAGTGCGGGATGAGCCGGAAGTCCATCCGCCACGCGGCGCCCGTCTCCAGCACCCCCACCACCGGGCGCAGGAGGTCCTCCCCGCGCCATCCTTCCCGCGGTTCAGGCGGAGGTGCGGCGGGGGCGACGTGCGCTAAAGGGTCGCGGGTGATCCCCTGGAGGGTGACGCGGCCGGGCCGGGAGCCGACGACGCGGACCGCCTCGATGCGCCAGGCGTGCGCGAGGCGATCGCACACCTTGGCGTAGTCGTCGGGGATCTGCCCGTCCAGCAGGTGGAAGGTGATGCGGAAGCCGTGCCGGACCGGGCGGGGCAGGCCCATCCACGGCTTGGTGTCGACGGCCACCCGCTGGAAGCGCCTCTTGACCCGCACGACCCCGGTCGAGGCCACCAGGCCCGGAACGGTGGTGAACCACCACCGCTGACGCTTCTTGGTCAGCCCACAGCCGGAGGCCACGTGCCGCCAGGACCAGCGCAGCCAGACCGCCTTACGGGGGAAGACGAACAGGTACCAGTACGAGGCCGGCGCCCACCGCCGCCACAAGACGAGAACGACCAGGGCGGCGACGGCGAGCAGTATCGGGCGGGGCAGGTGGATCATCGCTCGGCCCCCGCCCCGTACGCGGCGGCGGCCGGGGTGAAGGACTGCGCGCGGTAGGAGATGCCCCACCGGCCCGCCTGCTCCCACACGTAGCCGACCAGGCCGACCGGGACCACCTCGTCCCCGGGGGAGATGGGCGGTTCGGGCGTGGTGCTGACCTTGACCAGCTCCATGCGGCCGTTGTCGTCCTCGATCAGCAGCGTGACCTCGTACATGGTGTTGCCGTCCCGGTCCCGCTTGATCTCGCCGGTCTCCTTGCTGACCAGACGGGGACGGGCGGCCTTGGCGCAGGTGATGTGCAGCTTGGACACGTCGACAGGGATGGGGATGGTGCGCATGTTCTGTTCCTTCCGAGACGCGTTCTCTTAGAACTCATGGTGTTCTTAGTATGCCAAGTTCTCAAGGACTGCTTGGAGTACTTGGTTGGCCGGACGGCCGGGATGTGGTGAACTGGAGGCAAAGAGAGAGGGCCGGGATGATCGAGAAGACCGGTCGGCCTGCCTATATGCAGATCGCCGACGAACTACGCGGGCAGATCCGGAACGGATCGCTGCCGCCGGGTACGGTCCTGCCCTCGATCAACCAACTCTGCGAGCGCTACGGCGTCTCATCCAGCGTCGTCAAAGCCGCGATCAGCGTGCTCCGTACCGAAGGGCTGATCGTCGGACAGCAGGGCAAGGGCGTGTTCGTTCGCGAGCAGGAGAGCGCCGGCCCCGCCGAGACGGCCGGCGGCTCAGAGATCATGGAGCAACTCGCCGAGATGCGGGCGCTCATGAGGGACTTGGGGGATCGGATTGCCGATCTTGAGTCCGCTGTCTTTCCAGGGCAGAAGCGATCTGGTGAACCCGGCAAGTGATCTCTTCCAGTTCGGCGCGCAGCGACCGTAGGTCGGCGATGATGCGCCGGGTGGTCTCGTCGCTCATGTTCACGGTGGCTCCCTGCGGTCGGCGTTTCCCGGTTTTGGGATGCCGCTAGTTCACCGTGATCACGGGCTTTTCTGTATCACGCACCCTTAACTAAGCTTCTTCACGCCGTCTCATCAACGGTTTACACGTACGTTTTCACATGCACCACCGCACGACCCACCCGAAAGTGTGAACGTGAAGGGATGCAATGAAGGCGACCCAGCGGCCCGGCTGGACCCCTCCCGTCTGCGGGAACACCGTGAAGCCCACGGCCTGACCCTTGAGGCCGCAGGCGACCGGCTCCGAGAGACCGCCCGCCGCCACGGCCTGGCGGTACCCGCGGCCAACTTCCAAACACTGTGGGGCCACGAGCACGGCTCCATTTACCCCGGCCCGCATTACCGCCGTGCCTACTGCCTCATGTACCAGGCCACCGAGCCCGACCTAGGATTTCGG
>NZ_VIRM01000072.1 GCF_006874475.1 Microbispora hainanensis | reverse complement strand
AGGGCGACGAGACCGTGAACACCAGCTCTGCCGAGGGCGACGACACCGCGAGCACGAGCTCTGCCGAGTGCGACGAGAGCGCCCCCGCCAAGGACGGAGACCGCGACCGTGCTGCGGCCCCGTCTGGAGCACCCCACGCCACGCGGCGCGCGTCGGCACGGCCTGCCGACGGTGGCCGGCATTCGCACACAACCCCTTCGGACATGGCTCCTTCGGACACGGCCCTTTCGGACACAGCGTCTTCGGGCGCGACCTCTTCGCACACAGCCCCTTCGGCTGCACCGCCATCGCACGCAGTCCCTTCGCAGGCGGCGTGGCCGGATTCTCCTCCCGAGGACGCCTCCCCACGTCACACCCACGCCGGGCCTCGGCCTGCGGGGGACTGCCGGCATGGCCAGGGCACGTGCCGGTGCGACGGCGAGGCGCGGTGCTCGCGTGCGACGCAGGCACCGGGAACAGCACAGGGGGCATCGGCAACGGCGCCCGGCGGGCCGGGACCGGAGCCGGAGACACCACCCGGGAGGGCATCGAGAACAGCACCGGGAGCCGGGCGAGGGACGCGCGGAGCGGCGCAGTGTGCGTCACCGGGAGCGGCGCCAGGAGCGGCGCAGGGTGCGTCACCGGGGGCAGCTCCGGAAGCGTCGGCAGGCACGCCGCCTGGGGCGTTCCCGGGGACGGCGTTGGGGGCGTCACTGGGACCAGCGTTGGGGGCGTCGTTGGGGAGGGTGCCGGGATTGTTACTGGCCACCGGGCAGGTACTGCCCATCTCCAGCGTGCACCGCCTCGCCCGCACCTCAACCCTCGTGCGGATCGTCATGAACGCCGAGGGGCAGGTCCTCGACATGGGCCGAAAAGTCCGCCTGGCCACCCCCGCCCAACGACGGGCCGTGTTCGCGCGCTACGCCACCTGCTGGATCGACGGCTGCCCCCTGCCCGCGACCATGTGCCAGATCGACCACGCCGACAACTGGAGCACCGGCGGGCTCACCGACCTGAAGCTGCTCGGCCCGGCCTGCCAGTTCCACAACCGCGACCGCTACCAGCACCCCGAGCGCTACACCCGCCGCAAAGAAGGCCCCGACCGCTGGGCCTTCACCTACCACCGCCTGGGAACAGCCCGGCGACTACGGGAATGAGGCGGGGAGCCCCGCCCCGGCGCGCTGTGGGATTGCGTCGCCGCCCGTTCCCGGGGGTAGGAGTTCCAAGACGGGGACGGGAGGCGCATGACCGAGATCAACGTGCTGCTCGACGCGCTCATCGACGCGATCAGCTCCCAGGACGAGGAGCGACTGCTCCGCTGCTACAGCCCGGGGGCCGTGTTCGTCACGCCCGCGGGCGTGATGGAGGGGCACGAGCAGGTCGGCTGGTACTTCCGGCAGCTCTTCACGGCGTATCCCGACACGCACAACGAGACCACCGCGCGGGCCGTCCTCGGCGACACCATCGTCACGGAGTGGACCTTCGAAGGCACCCACACCGGGGTGCTGCTGCTGCCGGGCGGCACGGAGATCATGGGCAGCGGCCGCCGCGTGGTCCTCCCGGCGGCGGCCGCCTACACGATGGGCGACGACGGCGTGTTCGCCAGCGGGCGGATCTACTACGACCAGATGGCGTTCTACCGTCAGACGGGCTGCCACCTGCGTCTGCGCAGGACCGCCTGATCTCCCCATACTGGAGCGTGGACTCCGGCCCGCCGCTGCGCGACATCGGCTGCTTCGCCCTGGTCGCCCGGCACCTCAGCTTCTCCCGCGCCGCCGCCGAGCTGGGCGTCTCCCAGCCTGCCGCGAGCCAGGCCGTCGGCCGTCTCGAACGCGCGCTCGGGGTCCGCCTGTTCGAGCGGACCAGCCGGGAGGTCCACCTGTCGCCGGCCGGCAAGGCGCTGCTGCCGTACGCCGAGGCGCTGCTGGAGTCGGCCGACGCCTTCTCGGCCGAGGCGAGACGGCTCGCCGCGCCGGAGGGCGCCGCCGTCCGCCTGGCCTATCCCCCGCCGGCCGGCGGCCTCGCGGCGCGGATCGCCCGCCGGATGGCACGCCATGATCCCCCGGCCGAGGTGGAGCTGTGCCCGGCCGGCCGGGCCGCCGCCCTGGCCGCCCTCGCCGCCGGCGAGGTGACCGCGGCCATCCTCGCCGCTCCCTTCCCCCGGGAGCTGACCACCGCCGCCCGTTTCCACGTGCCCGTCGGGCATCTGGCCGTGCCGGCCGGGGACCCGCTCGCCGGCCTGCCCCGCCTGCAGCCCGAACGGCTCGCGCGCCACCGCGTCCTGCTGCCGCGCAAACGCCCGCCCGGCGGGATGTGGGCGCGGCTCGCCGCCCGGATCGGGCCGCACCGGCAGCACGTGGTGGCCGACGAGATCGACGACTTCGCCGCCGCGCTCGACCTCGTCGCGGCGGGCGTCGGCCTGCTGCCCACTCCTTCCCTGGTCGTGACCTCCGTCCGCAGGGAGGACGTCGCCTTCGTCCCCCTGGACGCGGGCGACCTGCGCCTGACGTACGCGCTCGCCTGGCGGGGCGAACGGCTGTCGGCCGGGTTGATGGCACTCGTGCGCACGGCGCAGGAGTGCCTCTGGACGAGGTAGCGCCGGCGGGTTCCCGGCGGACGCGAGAAAGTTTCATGCCGCCTCTCGCGGCCGGGCCGTCCGCGTGCCCTGAGAACCGGCAGGTGACCGGCGTGGCGTCGTGGATTCGACCACATGCTGTCGCAGCTTCCTGACAGAGGATTACTTGAACTCTTGACCTGTGGCATCCCCGTCAGCATTCTTGGGACTACGCCGCCCAGCGCGTATTCGCCGTCGAATAAGCGTGGTGCGGCCACGTGGCCCACGGGCGAACCGCCGAAGCCGTCAGCGACGACGCTGCTTATTCGGCCTTTGACCAGCGGTTCTTGGTCCTTTGCTCGCACAACCGCGCGGCTTCGCGCCGCCGGACGTCCAATCCGCCGACAATGTGAGCCACGGAACGCAGGAAATACCGGCCTATTTACTTCGCCATGACCACGAATAGGCGGTGGCCGGATTTTCCCGTTTCTCTTTCGCCGGGGTCCCGGTTTTCCGGCGTGTTCCCGTCGGCCGGCCGGATCACGTCCGCGCGCATACGGCGCGGCCCGTACGGCCGACACGACAAGAAGGTGATCAGATGAAAACGGACCAGTTCAGGGGACCAGTCCTCTCGCTTTTCCGCATCGTGACGGGACTGCTGTTCGTCTGCCACGGCGCGGCGACGATCTTCGGCGTGCTGGGCGGCAACCGCGGCACCGGTCACGCCCTGGCGTTCGGCACGTGGCCGGGCTGGTGGGCGGCGGCCATCCAGCTGGTCTTCGGGACGCTCGTCCTCGCCGGGCTGCTCACCCGCGTCAGCGCGCTGCTGTGCTCCGGCTCGATGGCGTACGCGTATTTCACCGTGCACGCACCGCAGGGCCTGTTCCCGATCCAGAACGGCGGCGAGGCGGCGGCGATGTTCTGCTGGTCGTTCTTCCTCATCGTGATCTTCGGGCCCGGCGTCTGGGCGCTGGACACGCTGATCCACCGCGTGCGGCACCAGGAGGCCGAGACGTACGCGCCCGCACCGGCGCAGGCCCAGGCGTAGCCGCATCGCGCCACCGCCCGTAGGGCGAACTCGACGCGCCGGGTCCGCCACGACCCGTGCGTGAACACTCGCGGCCGGACGTCACACAGGCGTCCGGCCGCGACCGCGTGAACCTGCTCGGCCTCTCGTCCGACTGTGCAATAGGACGGGAGGACGAGATGACCGACGAGCTGCTGGTGGTGCGCGCCCAGTTGGGCGAGCGCGCGGCGCTGGCCGAGCTGGTGGCCCGCTGGCGGATGCCCGTGTGGACGTACGTGCGGCGCATGCTGGACGCCGAGCGGGCCGACGACGTCACCCAGGAGATCTGGCTGGCCGTGATCCGCGGCCTTCCCCGGTTGCGGGAGCCCGCCCGGTTCGCGCCCTGGCTGTTCACCATCGCGCGCCGGTCGGTCACCGACCGCCTGCGCGGCCAGTACGCCAGGGAACACGAGCACGCGCACGAGGCCCTGGCGGCCGACGACGTGATCGTCGACGACCCCGTGGACGCCGCGGTGGACCGCGCCGAGCTGGTGAGCCTCCTGTCGGGTCTGCCCATGCCGGAACGGGAGATCCTCGTCCTGTTCTACCTGCAGGACCTCTCGGTGGAGGACTGCGCGCAGATCTGCGAGATCCCCGCCGGGACGGTCAAGTCGCGGCTCAACCGCGCCCGTCGCCTGTTGCGCGCGCATCTGGAGGAGAAGGGATACCGGCCATGACCGAGGAGCCGCGGCTGTCGGCGCGGGAGCTGATCGAGCGACTCGAACCCGCGCTGTCCCGCGCCAGGCGCATCCGCGCGGTGACGGCGCTGCTGACCGGGCTGTCCGGCACGGTGTTCATGGCCGCCCTGTGGGGAGGCGAGCCCGGCCCGCTGCCCGGCCGTACGCAGGCGATGTTCGCCCTCCTCACCGCCGTCTGCCTGGCCTGGGCGGGTTACGGCGGATGGCTTCTCATGCGCCGGGTGCCGCTGTTCGCCGCCGACCGGGTGATCGCCGCGTGGATCGCCCTGGCCGCCTCGCTGGTCACCACCGCCGCCCTCGCCGTGCTGGCGGTGCGGCGCGGCACCGGCCTCGCCCCGGTGCTGGCGGCCGGAGGGCTGTTCGTGGCGACCGCTCTGGTGCTGGCCGTACGCGCCCATGCCCGCCGGGCGGCGCTGCTGCGCCGGGCCCGGGAACTCGCGCGGGCGCATCCGTCCCCGCCCCGCACGCACCCGTCCGAGAACTGACCCGCAAACAAGACGAGCGAAAGGCGCTTTCCATGGCACACAATCCGAAGCTCATCCGCCGCCGGTTCGGCAGCACCGCGTTGCTCGTGGTGACCCTCGTCGTCGCCGCGATCCTCCTCGTGGGTGTGCTCATGCTGCTGCTGTGAGCGTGGCGCCGGGCTGAAAGTTTCAGCTCAGCGACCTGCCGCGACCCTCCTGAACTGGACATATCACTCCGTGACCGGAGCGTGCTTGGATCGCGCCACTTCGCGTACGCACCATCCGGGCGGGAGCTCTCCCGAGATCGTCCCGCCCGTTTCCGGGGCGGCCCCGCACGGCGGGGCCGGCCCGTCGTCCTTTCCGAGGGGCACGTGATGCGACTACCGCGACGGCTGCTGAGCGCGAGCACGGCGACCGCACTGGCCGGCGCCCTGCTGGCCGTCACCTCGACTTCCACCCCCGTTGCGGCCGCCTCCTTCAACTACGGCGAGGCGCTGCAGAAGTCGTTCCTCTTCTACGAGGCGCAGGAGTCGGGGCACCTCCCGTCCACCAACCGGGTGACCTGGCGGGCCGACGCGACCGTCAACGACGGCAAGCCGGCCGGGGTGGACCTGTCCGGCGGCTTCTACGACGCGGGCGACCACGTGAAGTTCGGCTTCCCGATGGCGGCCATGACCACCACGCTGGCCTGGGGCGGCGCGGACTACCGGGCGGCCTATGAACGCTCGGGCCAGCTGCCCTACCTGCTGAACACGCTCCGGCAGGCGGACGACTACTTCATCAACGCCCATCCCGAGCCGAACGTGCTGTACGTGCAGGTCGGCGACGGCGGCGAGGACCACTCCTACTGGGGCGCGCCCGAGACCGTCGAGGCCAAGGGCCACAAGCGGCCGGTCTACAAGATCACCGCGTCGTGCCCGGGCACCGACGTCGCCGCCGAGACCGCCGCCGCGATGGCCGCGTCGTCGGTCGTCTTCCGGCCGACCGACCCGGCGTACTCCGACACGCTACTCACCCACGCCAAGCAGCTGTTCACGTTCGCCGACACCACCAAGGGCACGAACGGCCGCGACACGGCGTACGTGAACTGCGTCGGCGCCGCCCAGGGGTTCTACAACTCCACCGGCGAGGGCGGGCAGGTCGAGGGCGCCACGAAGATGTACTGGGACGAGCTGGCCTGGGCCTCGGTCTGGCTCTACCGGGCCACCGGCACCACGAGCTACCTCGACCGGGCGCGTGAGTTCTACCCGAAGATGGGCACCCAGGAGGACCCGGGCGGCAACGGGCAGCAGGTGCCGGTCTTCAACTTCGGCTTCGGCTGGAACGACAAGCAGTACGCCGTCTACGAGCAGATGGCCGAGCTGACCGGCGAGCAGAAGTACAAGGACGACGTCCAGCGCTACCTCGACTACTGGACGGTCGGATACAAGGGCAAGAAGGGCACGATCACGCCCGGCGGCCTCGCGTACATCTTCTACTGGGCCTCGCTGCGCATGGCCGCCAACACGGCCTTCGTCGCCCTGAAGTACGCCGACTTCCTCGGCTCGGGCGACCCGCTCTACGCGCGCTACCACGACTTCGGCAAGCGGCAGGTCGACTACGCCCTGGGCGACAACCCGCGCCACTCCAGCTACATGATCGGCTTCGGGACCAACCCGCCGCGCAACCCGCACCACCGCGGCGCGCACGGCGCCTGGACCAACGCCGGCCCCGACGGCGAGCCCGCCGTCAGCAGGCACATCCTGTACGGCGCGCTGGTCGGCGGCCCGGACGGCGCCGACGCCTACACCGACAGCCGCGGCGACTACGTGAAGAACGAGGTCGCGCTCGACTTCAACTCCGGCATCACCAGCTCGCTCGCCGTCCTCTACGGCGAGTACGGCGGCACGCCCCTGGCCACGCTGCCCACCGAGACGCCCGACGGCCCGGAGTTCTCCCTGGAGCCGGCCATCACCCACTCGAGCCGGGAGACGGCGGCCAAAACGTTCGTCATCAACAAGTCGGCCTGGCCGGCGACCGTGCTCGACAAGGCGAAGTTCCGCTACTACTTCACCCTGGACGGCTCGACGACGGCGAGCCAGGTCACGGTGAGCACGTCCTACACCCAGTGCAAGCAGCCCACGGGGCCGCACCTGCTGGAGGGCCGCACCTACTACGCCGAGGTCGACTGCACCGGCACGCTCATCTTCCCCGGTGGGCAGTCGGAGTATCGCCGCGAGGTGCAGCTCCGCATCGGGGTGGCCGACGGCGCGACGTGGGACCCGTCCAACGACTGGTCGGCCAAGGGCGCGGACCACATGACCCTGTACGGCAACGACGGCCGCGTCATCTGGGGCACGGCGCCCGGCGTCGAACCCTCCCCGGGCCCGTCGCCGTCTGCCTCGCCGTCCCCGTCGCCGTCCGCGTCTCCGTCGGCGTCGCCCTCGGCGTCCCCGTCACCCAGCCCGTCCACCTCGCCCAGCCGGTCGCCGTCCCCCTCGCCCAGCCCGTCGCCCAGCCCGTCGCCGTCCCCCTCGGCCGGGGGCGCGTGCAAGGTGTCGTACACGACCAACGACTGGGGCGGCGGGTTCACCGCGACCGTCACGATCACCAACATCGGCACCACCGTGCTCGACGGCTGGACCCTGAGGTTCACCTTCCCCGGCAACCCGCGGATCACCCAGGGCTGGTCGGCCACCTGGACCCAGAACGGCGCCGCCGTGACCGCCGCCAACCTCGACTGGAACAGGACCATCAACCCCGGCCAGTCGATCCAGATCGGCTTCCAGGGCACCTACACCGGATCCAACCCCAGCCCGGCCGTGTTCACCGTCAACGGCATCACCTGCTCCTGAGACGAGGCCATCCATGAGACTCCTGTCCCTGGGCGGGGTGGCCGCCATGCTGGCCGCCCTGCTCGTCCCGGGCCCGGCGCCCGCCCTTGCGGCGAGCTCGTACAACTACACCGAGGCCCTGCAGAAGTCGATCTACTTCTACGAGGCGCAGCAGTCGGGCAGGAAGCCCGATTGGAGCCGCGTGGAGTGGCGCGGCGACCGCACGCTGAACGACGGGAAGGCCGCCGGGGTCGACCTGTCCGGCGGCTGGTACGACGCGGGCGACCACGTCAAGTTCGGCTTCCCGATGGCGTTCACGACCACGATGCTGGCCTGGGGCCTGGTCGAGAACCGCACCGGCTACGGCACCCAGCTCACGCCCATGCTGAACAACCTCAAGTGGGCCACCGACTATCTGATCGCCGCCCATCCGGAGCCGGAGACGCTGTACGTCCAGGTGGGCGACGGCAGCGTCGACCACGCCTACTGGGGCCCGCCCGAGGTGATCGACATCAAGGGCATGGCGCGGCCGGTCTACAAGATCACGCCGACGTGCAAGGGCACCGACGTCGTCGCCGAGACGGCGGCGGCCATGGCGGCCTCCTCGATGGCCTTCCGGCCCGCCGACCCGGCGTACGCCGACACGCTGCTCACCCACGCCAGGCAGCTGTTCACGTTCGCGGACACCACCAAGGGCACCAACGGCCAGGACACGGCGTACACGAGTTGTGTGCCGGGCATCTCCGGCTACTACAACTCGACCTGGGAGGGCGGCGCCGACCACCCGGGCGCGACCAAGATGTACTGGGACGAGTTGGCCTGGGCGGCCGTTTGGCTCTACCGGGCCACCGGCACCGGGAGCTATCTCGACAAGGCCCGCGACTTCTACCCGAAGATGGGCGGCGAGCCCGACGTGGGCCAGGGCGCGGGCGGGACCACGGTGCCCGCCTACACCTTCGGCCTCGGCTGGAACGACAAGGAATACGGCGTCTACGCGCTGATGGCCACCCTGACGGGCGAGCAGCAGTACAAGGACGACGTCCAGCGCTACCTCGACTACTGGACGGCCGGATACAAGGGCAAGAAGGGACCGGTCACCCCCGGCGGCCTGGCGTACATCTTCAACTGGGCGTCGCTGCGCATGGCGCTGAACACCGCCTGGGTGGCCCTCGTCTACGCCGACCACCTCGGGCCCGACGACCCGCTCTACGCCCGCTATCACGACTTCGCCAAGCGGCAGGTCGACTACGCCCTCGGGGACAATCCCCGCCACTCCAGCTACATGGTCGGATTCGGGACCAACCCGCCGACCCACGTCCACCACCGGGCGGCCAGCGGCCAGTATCTCGGCTACATGAGCGACACCACCGGCCCGAACCTGCACGTCCTGTACGGCGCGCTCGCCGGCGGCCCGGACCAGACCGACGCCTACACCGACAGCCGCACGGACTACGTCCGCAACGAGGTGGCCATCGACTACAACTCCGGCATCACCAACGTGCTCGCGCGGTTCGCCAAGGAGTACGGCGGGACGCCGGTGGCGAACTTCCCCGCGCCGGAGGAGAAGTACGACGAGATCCGCGCCGAGACCGGCAACGTCTACACCGGTGTGGACGGCACCTCGATGACCGTCACCATCACCAACACGTCGAACTGGCCGCCGCGCGTCCTCCAGTCGGGCAAGGCGCGCTACTACTTCACGCTCGACGGCTCCACCTCCGCCTCCCAGGTGAAGGTGACCGGCGGAGACAGCAACGGCTGCGCCGTGAGCGGGCCGACGCTCGCACAGGACCGCACCTACTACGCCGAGGTCGACTGCACGGGCAGGCCCATCTATCCCGGCGACGCCCAGCTCTACAAGCGCGGCACGCAACTGCGGATCTCGGTGCCGAACGGCGCGACCTGGGACCCGTCCAACGACTGGTCGGCGTCGGCGGCGTCGCACGTGCCGGTGTACGACGGGAACACGCTGGTGTGGGGCACGCCGCCCGGCGGCACGCCCAGCCCGTCGCCCTCGCCGTCTCCCTCTCCCTCTCCCTCGCCGTCACCGTCGGCCTCGCCGTCGGCTACGCCGTCGCCTTCCGTGGACACCACGCCGCCGAGCGCGCCCACCGGGCTGTGGGTCTGCGGAGCGGACTTCGTCAACGCCGTCCCGATGTGCTGGACGGCCTCGACCGACGACACCGGGGTCACCGGCTATGACGTCTACATGAGGCAAGGCACCGGCTTCACCAAGATCGGTTCGACGACCAGGACCCTCTACGTCGCGGAGGGGCTGGTCGCCGGCACGAGCTACACGTTCTACGTGGTGGCCAGGGACGCCGCCGGCAACACCAGCGAACCCTCGAACACACTCACCGCCACCGCCCAGTCGGGCCTGCCCACCGCGTCTCCCAGCCCGTCCCCGTCCCCCGGCGGCGGCTGCAAGGTGACGTACGCGACGAACGACTGGGGCAGCGGGTTCACCGCGACCGTCACGATCGCCAACACGGGCACCACGGCGATCAACGGCTGGACCTTGAAGTTCGCCTTCTCCGGCAACCAGAAGATCAGCCCGCCCGGCTGGTCGGCCACCTGGACGCAGAGCGGCGCGAACGTCACCGCCGCCAACCTCGACTGGAACAGGACCATCAACGCCGGTCAGTCCGTCGAGATCGGCTTCCAGGGCACCTACACCGGATCGAACCCCAAGCCCACCGCCTTCACCCTCAACGGCACCACCTGCTCGTGATCCCCCACTCGTGGTCCGGCGCACCCTGGTGCGCCGGACCACTCTCACAGAGAGGTGACTTCCATGTCCGTCCGAGGACTCCCCAAAGCCGGAGCCGTACGAGCCGGTCTCGGGGCCGGTCTTCTGGCTGCCGGTCTCCTGGGGACCGGTCTCCTGGGGGCCGGCCTCGCCCTCGCCGCGGCGACCTTCTCGCCGGCCTTCGCGGCCGCCGGGGACACCACCCCGCCCGGCGCTCCGGGAGCGCTGTTCCACTGCCCGCTGCCCGCGGCCCCCGGATCGGGTCTCGGCATCGGCGTGTCGCTGTGCTGGGGCGCCGCGACCGACGACGTCGGCGTCACCGGCTACGACGTCCAGGTGAAGCAGGACGGCGCCTTCACCACCATCCGCACCACGACCGGCACGGGTTCCATCGTCAGCGGCCTCACCCTGGGGCAGTCGTACACGTTCCGGGTGATCGCCAGGGACGCCGCGGGGAACGCGGGCCCGCCGTCCAACGAGGTCACGGCGAGCGCGAACTACCTCACCGGCGTGCCGCCGTCCAGTCCCCCGCCCAGCCCGACGCCGATCGACCGGACCCCGCCGACGCGTCCCGAGGGGCTGGGGCCGTACAGCGTCTACATCAACGGAGCGGCCGGCCTCACGTGGACCCGCTCGACGGACGACGTGGCGGTCTCCGGCTACGAGGTGTACGCCTGGATCGACGGCGCCTTCGGCAAGGTGCCGGCCCAGATCTCCGAACAGGCCGGCGACAAGGTCCTCGCGATCGTGGGCGACCTCACTCCCGGACGCGACTACCTGTTCTACGTCGTGGCGAAGGACGCCGCCGGCAACCTCAGCGCGCCCTCCGACCTGGCCCGCCAGCGGGCCATGGTCGAGCCGCCCGTCGCCGGCCCGAGCCCCGGAACCGGAACGGACACCACACCGCCCGGCACCCCGACCGGGCTGACGTCCGTGACCGGGATGCCCATACCCAACGGCGTCTTCCTCGCCTGGAACACCGTCAGCGACGACAGCGGCGTGCCGCCCAAGTATGACCTCTTCCGGCGGACCGGCCACGGCTACGCCTACGAGGGCGAGAACGGCACCCCCCGCGACATCGTCTCGGGCCTCGAAGGAGGCAAGCCCTACACCTTCCAGGTCGTCGCCCGCGACGCCGCCGGCAACCTGAGCTACCCCTCGGCGCCGTACACGGCCGTCGCGCAGCCCGGCGAAACGTCCTCGCCCAGCCCGTCGCCGTCCCCGTCGTCCGGCATCGCCTGCACGGTGGCGTACACGGCCACCACCTGGGGCGGCGGGTTCACCGCCAGCGTCACGATCACCAACACCGGCACCACCGCCATCTCGGGATGGAAGCTCGGCTTCGGCTTCCCGCTCGCCTCCCAGCGGGTCACCAACGGATGGTCGGCCGTCTGGACCCAGTCCGCAGCCGCCGTCACGGCAGAGAACTACGAATGGAACAAGACGATCAAGCCGGGACAGTCGCTGTATCTCGGCTTCAACGGCGCCCACTCCGGCGAGAACCCCTCGCCCGCCGCCTTCACCCTCAACGGCGCCACCTGCTCCTGAGACGCCCCGAGCGGCCCGGCCGTCCCCCCGCGGACGCGCCGGGCGGCGACCGGCGTGCCCGCCATCGAGACCTGAGGCGATGGGAGCCGGTGCGCGCGCACCTGCCGTGGCAGCTCGACATCTACGAGATCAGCGACTCCGGCTGAGTCCCGCGTAGAGGCCGACATGGCCGCCGGGGACTGGGAAGATACGGGGATGACCGACGCTCTGCCCGGGCTTGAACCGGGCGCCGACTCCGCGCTTCCCATGCCGCCGAGGCGGGTGGCCGGATACGAGATCGAGGACGAGCTGCGTGCCGCCGGTGCGGTCCACATCGCTGGTGTGGACGAGGTCGGCCGCGGTGCGTGGGCGGGCCCGGTGGTGGTCTGCGCGGCCGTCACGGCCTTCGGCCCGCCGCCCGAGCTGCCCGGACGCGGGGAGCGCACGATCAAGCTGACCGACTCCAAGCTGCTCGGCCCGGCCCAGCGGGAGGCGTTCGCCGAGGTCCTGCCGGATTGGCTCACCTGTCACGCGTACGGCGCGGCCGAGCCGGAGGAGATCGACGAGGTCGGCATGACCGAGGCACTGCGCCGGGCCGCGTGCCGGGCGCTGGAGTCCCTGCCGCTGCGGCCCGACCTGGTGCTCCTCGACGGCGCGCACGACTTCCTCGGCCGGCCGTGGCGGGTGCGGTGCGAGGTCAAGGCCGACCAGCGTTCGGTGTCGGTGGCCGCGGCGTCGGTCCTGGCCAAGGTGCACCGCGACCGCTTGATGGCGGAGATCGGCGAGGAGCACCCGGCGTACGGCTTCGCCGCCAACGCGGGCTACCCCTCCCCCGTCCATCAGCAGGCGCTGGCGGAGACGGGGCCGACCCCGCACCACCGGCTCTCGTGGTCGTACCTAGACGACCTTCCCCAGTGGCGGCACCTGCGCAAGCACCGCGATCCCCTCGCCGGTTCCGGCCAGATGACCCTCCTCTGACACCCCGGCAGCGGGCCGGTCACGGCACAGCCCATACAAGGCGCGGCCGTGAAAGCCATCGAACTTGCAGCTCAGACCCGGCCTTCCCACTCCGGCGGGGTGTAGCGCGTGAACATCTCCGTACGATCCTGGAACGCGTCCTGGACGGCCTCCTCGTAACCCGGGCGCGCGTAAGCGATCGCACGTAGCCGCCACTGACGCAACAGCGCCTGCACCTGATTGAAGCGGGCCAAGTCGTGTGCGGCGTCCAAAGCCTCGTCATACTCCGCCCGGAACGAGGCGCGGTGGGACGGCGGAAGCGCCTCGAAGATCGCGGACGGGTCCTCACCCGGATCGTGGCGCCCTACGGGATCCACAGGCTGAGCGGTCATGTCAGGATGTGGGGGGTGGGGCGACGTCGCCGGGGGTGAGGCCCATGCCGTCGGGGACGGCGGCGGGGTCGGAGCCGACGTGCAGCGGCTTGTTGTCCTTGTCGACGAAGACGACGCGAGGCTTGAGCGCCTTGACCTCCTCCTCGGCGACCAGCGCGTACGCGATGATGATCACGAGGTCGCCGACCGAGATGAGCCGGGCGGCGGCGCCGTTGATGCCGATGACGCCGGAGCCCGCCGGGCCCTCGATCACGTAGGTGGACAGGCGGTTGCCGTTGTCGATGTCGACGATGTCGACCTTCTCACCCTCGACGAGGTCGGCCTCGGCCATCAGGTCCGCGTCGATCGTCACCGAGCCGACGTAGTGCAGGTCGGCCTGCGTGACGGTCGCGCGGTGGATCTTCGACTTCATCAGCGTGCGGAACATGGTCTCCCACCGGGGTGCGGACTGCCCTCCTTATGAGCGCCCTCGATGCTATGTCACACGCCCGACCGGCAGGACCGCGGCCCGGCTACGGCGACCGCTGCCGCCGTGGCCGGGCCGTTCCTGCGCCTGTGTCAGGCCCCGGCGGCGGGCCCGGCGTATTCGACCGACGCGTCGAGCAGCCACTCCGCGACGTACCCCGCGAAGGACGAGCGGACCAGCAGGCGGAAGCCGTCCTCACCGGCGACCAGGACGACTCCCGCCCTGGCCAGCGTGGTCTGGGCGCACCGGCCCGGGCCGAACACCCGGGGGTGCAGGTCCAGCGTGCAGCCGTGGGCCAGCACGTCCCGCGCCCGGTCCCCGGCGACCACCAGGGTGGTGCGCTGGGCCGACACGTCGACGACCGAGACGTGCTCGCCGCCGGCCGCCTCGGTGAGACGCGCCACCAGGCCGGGGGCGGCGCCGTCCGGGGCGAGGAGCACCCACTCGTCCGGCCCGAGCCAGAGCGCCTCAAGGTCCCCGCCGCCCGCGACGGTGCCGGGCTCCACCGGCAGCGGCACGCCGATCGCGGTCCCGATCCGCTCCGCCGCCGGGCTCTTGGGGTCCACCCGGAGGTTGACCTGGGTCAGGAACGGGATCTCGGCCAGGCGCAGGCCGCCGCCCGCGCTCGCCGCCTCGAACCTGGCCGCGTACGCCGCGGCCGGACTCCTGCGCCCAGCTATCGGCACAGCCATCGACACAGCCACCGTCGAGTCAGCCATCGCGGCGCGCTCCTTCCGGGTCGTACAGAACGTGGGAGGTCACGGTGACGGGCACCAGGTCCGCCCCGACCGGCGCGTACAGCCGCTCGCCGATCCGCTCGCGCCCGCCGCTCACCAGCGCCAGCGCGAACGTACGGCCCAGCGCGGCGCTGCGATAGCTGGAGGTGACGAAGCCGAGCGTCGGCACCGGCGGCTCGGGCAGCGCCGAGGTCTCCACGAGGTGGGCGCCCTCGGGCAGCAGCACGCCGGGGTCCTCGGGCAGCAGGCCGACCAGGTGCTTGCGGTCGGGCCGGGAGGTGTCCGCCCGGGCGAAGGACCGCTTGCCGACGAAGTCGGCCTTCTTCTTCGAGACGATCCACTCCATGCCGAGGTCCTGCGGGGTGACCGTGCCGTCGGTGTCCTGGCCGACGATGGGGAACCCCTTCTCGGCGCGCAGCACGTGCATGGTCTCGGTGCCGTACGGCGTGACCTCGCCGGACGCCATGACCGCCTCCCACAGGGCGAGCCCGAACCAGGAGGACACGTTGATCTCGTAGGCCAGCTCGCCGGAGAAGCTGATCCGGCACACGCGCGCCTCGATCCCGGCGACCTCGGCGTCCCGCCAGGTCATGAACGGGAAGCTGTCGTTGTCCACCGCCAGGCCGGGCGCGAGCCGCGCCAGCACCTCGCGGGAGCGCGGCCCGACGAGCGCCACGGTCGCCCACTGCTCGGTGACCGACGTGCAGTGCACCCGCAGGTCCGGCCACTCGGTCTGCAGCCACTCCTCCATCCAGTCGAGCACCGCCGCCGCGTTGCCCGTGGTCGTGGTGACGAGGAAGCGGTCGTCCGCCAGGCGGATGACGGTGCCGTCGTCGAAGACCATGCCGTCGGGGCGGCACATCACGCCGTAGCGGATGGAGCCGACCTT
The DNA here is from genome assembly GCF_006874475.1 of Microbispora hainanensis. Classification (GTDB taxonomy): domain Bacteria; phylum Actinomycetota; class Actinomycetes; order Streptosporangiales; family Streptosporangiaceae; genus Microbispora; species Microbispora hainanensis. The sequence goes on along the minus strand of NZ_VIRM01000072.1, from coordinate 23,057 downwards.
GAGCGTGCTCATCATGTTCGTGTAGAGCCGGTCGAGGAGCACCGCGGCGTCGGGGCCGACCACGTCGATCTTTCCGAGCGTGGAGGCGTCCATCGCGGCCACGTCCTCGCGGGCCGCCCGGCACTCGCGCAGCACGGCGGACTCCATGTCCTCACCCGCCCGCGGGTAGTACCAGGGCCGCTTCCACTGGCCGACGTTCTCGAACAGCGCACCGCGCGCGACGTGCCACTCGTGCATCGCGGTGACGCGCACCGGGTCGTGCAGGTGCCCCCGGTCGCGGCCCGCCAGCGCGGCGAACGAGACCGGCGTGTACGGCGCGCGGAACGTCGTGGTCCCCAGCTCGGAAACGTCCACGCCGAGCGCGTGCGCCACGACGCCGCTGGTCAGCAGGCCGGACGTCTTGCCCTGGTCGTGGGCCGTGCCCGCCGTGGTGTAGCGCTTGACGTGCTCGACCGAGGTGAGCCCGGCGCCCGTCGCGCGCAGCACCTCCGCCACGGTGACGTCGCGCTGCAGGTCCACGAAGTGGGCGTCGTAGTCGTCGCTTTCCACAAGCCACAGGTGCTCGGCGGGCGCGGCGGCCGGTTCCTCCCCTGCGGACGGCAGAGCGATCCCGGCCGGTACGGCGAAGCCGGCGGCGGCCAGCGCGCGGCGGCCGGCCTCGGCGCCGTCTTCCAGGCAGGCCCGCAGCGTGCGGGCGCCAGTGCCCCCGACACCCCTCGCGAACCCGGCGGCCTCCACCGCCTGGCGGGTCTCGCCGGGCGTGAACGCGCCCAGCTCCTCGTCGTACCGCAGCGTGCCCCCGGCCTGGCTGAACAGGTGCACCACCGGCGTCCAGCCGCCGGACACGAGCAGCAGGTCGGCCGCGATCTCGCGGGCCTCTCCCCCCTCTCGCCGGGAGACTTCGACCGAGGAGACCTCGCCCTCGCCCCTGGCGGCGGTGACCACGTGACCGGTCAGCAGTTCGATACCGCGCCCGGCGCAGCGGGCCGCCCACGCCTCGCCCGGAGCCTGCCGTACGTCGGCGATCGCGGCGATCTCGACGCCGGCGTCGGCGAGGTCGAGCGCAGCGGCGTACGCGCTGTCGTTGGTGGTGAACACGACCGCCCGCGACCCCGGAAGCACCCGGTAGTGGTTCGCGTAGGTGCGGGCCGCGCCCGCCAGCATCACGCCGGGCAGGTCGTTCCCGGCGAAGGCGACGAACCGCTCGTGGCCGCCGGTCGCCAGCACCACGCGCCTGGCCCGGATGCGCCAGACGCGCTCGCGCGCCACGTCGGCGGGGGCCGCCGCGCCCAGGTGGTTCGTCCGGCGCTCCACCGCGATGACGTAGTTGTCGTCGTAGTGACCGACGACCGTGGTGCGGCGCAGCACCCGCACGTCCGGCAGGGCGGCCAGCGCTGCGACCTCCCGGGCCGCCCAGTCGCGGCCCGGCCCGCCGTCGAGCGTCTCGGTCGTGCCGAGCAGGCTGCCGCCCGGCTCGGGCCGCTCGTCGGCGAGGATCACCCGCGCACCGGCCCGCGCGGCCACACTCGCGGCGGCGATGCCGGCCGGTCCAGCGCCGACCACGAGCACGTCGCAGTGGGCGTGCACGGCGTCGTAACGCGCCGGGTCGGGCCGGTCGGCGAGCCTGCCCTGTCCCGGCAGGCCCGTGGCGACCAGGCCGTCGCACAGCTCGACGGTCGTGGCGGTGAGCATCGGCTCGGGGAAGGGCTCCTCGATCTGGACGAGCGCGTTCGGCTCCTCGCAGCCCGCGGCGTAGACGCCGCGCGGGCGGCCGAGCTTGATGCTGCTCGCCACCGCGCGCACGCCGTTGGCCAGCAGCGCCGAGGCCAGCGTGTCGCCCTCCAGGCCCTCGTAGTCGCGGCCGTCGAACCGGAAGCGCAACGTCTTGCCCGTCGCCCCCTCGCGACGGTACGGCTGAGCCCCGCTCATCGGCTCGCTCCGCTCGCTCATGCCGTCACCGGCCGCGGCTCGCCCACGCGGTAGACGGCGTGGATCTCGTTGGTGGCGGTGTCGCGTACGGCGTTGAACCAGCGGCGGCACCCGGCCGTGTGGCTCCACCGCTCCGCGAACAGGCCCTTGGGGTTGTCGCGGAAGAACAGGTAGCGGGCCCACTCCTCGTCGGAGAGGGCGGCCGGGTTCTCCGGATAGGCGACATGGGCCTGCCCCCCGTAGTGGAACTCGGCCTCGTCCCGCGGCCCGCACCACGGGCAGGGAATCAGCAGCATTCTGTCTGTCTCCGGTGTTAATGCGCGACGGCGGCGGCGCCGTGCTCGTCGACGAGCTTGCCGGTCGTGAACCGGTCGAGCGAGAAGGGGGCGTTGAGCGGGTGGGGCTCGCCGGTGGCCACAGTGTGGGCATAGCACCAGCCGACGCCCGGGGTGGCCTTGAACCCTCCGGTGCCCCAGCCGCAGTTGACGTACAGGTCCTCGACGGGGGTGAGGCCGACGATCGGCGAGGCGTCGGGGGTCACGTCGACCACGCCGCCCCAGGTCCGCAGCACGTGCGCCCGGGCGAAGACCGGGAACAGCTCCAGCGCCGCCGACATCTGCCGCTCGATGATGTGGAACGCGCCGCGCTGCCGGTAGGAGTTGGCGGCGTCGATGCCCGCGCCCATGACCAGCTCGCCCTTGTGCGCCTGGCTCACGTAGACGTGCACCGCGTTGGACATGACCACGGTCGGGTGCACCGGTTCGAGCAGCTCCGACACCAGCGCCTGCAGCGGGTGGCTCTGCAGCGGCAGCGACACCCCGGCATACCCGGCGACGACCGAGGAGTGCCCGGCGGCGGCGAGCGCGACCTTCTTGGCGGCGATCGGGCCGCGGGTGGTCTGGACGCCGGTCACCCGGCCGTCGCGCACGTCGAGGCCGGTCACCTCGCAGTGCTCGATCATGTCGACCCCGAGGTCGGCCGCCGCCTTGGCGAAGCCCCACGCGACGTAGTCGTGCTTGGCGATGCCGGCCCGGGGCTGATAGGTGCCGCCGAGCACCGGATAGCGCACGTGGGGCGAGATGTCGACGATCGGGCAGACCTCCTTGACCTGCTCCGGCGTCAGCCACTCGGCGTCCACGCCGTTGAGCCGGTTGGCGTTGACCCGGCGCACGCTGTCGCGTACGTCCTGCAGGCTGTGCGCGAGGTTGAGCACGCCGCGCTGGCTGAACAGCAGCGGATAGCCGAGGTCCTCCTCCAGCCCCTCCCACAGCTTCAGCGCGTGCTCGTAGATGCCCACGCTCTCGTCCCACAGGTAGTTGGACCGGATGATCGTGGTGTTGCGGGCCATGTTGCCGCCCGCGAGCCAGCCGCGCTCCAGCACGGCGACGTTCGTGATGCCGTGGTTCTTGGCCAGGTAGTACGCCGTCGCCAGGCCGTGCCCGCCACCGCCGACGATCACCACGTCGTACGCGCGCTTGGGCTCCGCCGGGCGCCACAGGCGGTCGGGGTGGTCGGGCAGGTCGGCGCCCGGCGTCCTCAGAGTCACTGAGTCTCTCCGTTCAGGCCGGGGTAGAGCGGGTGCTTGGCGGCGAGGGCCTCGACCCGGGTGCGCAGCGCCGTCAGGTCCGCGCCGGGGCGCAGCGCCTGGGCGATCACGTCGGAGACCTCCTCGAACTCGGCGCGGGCGAAGCCCCGGGTGGCCAGGGCCGGGGTGCCGATCCGCAGTCCCGAGGTGACCATCGGGGGCCGGGGGTCGAACGGCACCGCGTTGCGGTTGACCGTGATCCCGGCCTCGTGCAGCCGGTCCTCTGCCTGGCGGCCGTCCAGCTCCGACTCGCGCAGGTCGACCAGCACCAGGTGGACGTCCGTCCCGCCGGACAGCACCCGTACGCCCGCCTCGGCGGCGTCGGGGGCGAGCAGGCGGTTCGCGAGGATCTGCGCGCCCTCCAGCGTGCGGCGCTGCCGGTCGCGGAACCACTCGCCCGCCGCGATCTTGAACGCGACGGCCTTGGCCGCGATGACGTGCTCCAGCGGGCCGCCCTGCTGGCCGGGGAACACCGACGAGTTGATCTTCTTGGCCAGGTCCTCGGTGGAGAGGATCACCCCGCCGCGCGGGCCGCCGAGCGTCTTGTGGGTGGTCGTGGTGACGACGTGCGCGTGCGGGACCGGCGACGGGTGCAGCCCCGCCGCGACCAGCCCGGCGAAGTGCGCCATGTCGACCATCAGGTAGGCCCCGACCTCGTCGGCGATCCGCCGGAAGGCGGCGAAGTCGAGGTGGCGCGGGTAGGCCGACCACCCCGCGATGATCAGCTTGGGCCGGTGCTCGCGGGCGAGCCGCTCGACCTCGTCCATGTCCACGAGGCTGTCGCTCTCGCGCACGTGATAGGCCACCACGTTGTAGAGCCGGCCGGAGAAGTTGATCCGCATGCCGTGGGTGAGGTGGCCGCCGTGGGCGAGGTCGAGACCGAGGATCGTGTCGCCCGGTTCGAGCAGCGCGGACATGGCCGCGGCGTTGGCCTGCGCCCCCGAGTGGGGCTGCACATTGGCCGCCTCGGCGCCGAACAGCGCCTTCACCCGGTCGATCGCCATCTGCTCGATCACGTCGACGTTCTCGCAGCCGCCGTAGTAGCGCCTGCCCGGGTAGCCCTCGGCGTACTTGTTGGTGAGCACCGAGCCCTGCGCCTGCATCACCGAGACGGGCGCGAAGTTCTCCGAGGCGATCATCTCCAGCGTGGTCCGCTGGCGGCGCGTCTCCTCACCGATCGCCGCCGCGACCTCGGGGTCGGTCTCGGCGAGCGGCGCGTCCATCACCGAATCGTTCACTTCAGTCCTCACTAGCTGCGCAGCCGTTCCATGGCGGGGTCGAACAGGGGCTCCTCGGCGACCACGGCGGTCACCCGCCGGTCGAAGTAGCCGATCTCCAGCGTCCGTCCCGGCGTGGCGAGCTCGGCGGGCAGCCAGGCGTAGGCGATGCCCTTGCCGATCGTGTAGCCGAAGGCCGCGCTGGTGACGTAGCCGACGGCGCTGTCGCCGTCGTACACCGGCTCCTTGCCCATCACGACCTGGGTGGGATCGTCGATGGTGAGGCAGGCGAGGCGGCGGCGCACGTTCTCCTTGCGCCGCTCCAGCGCCTCACGGCCGATGAAGTCCTTGTCCAGCTTCACCGCGAACCCGAGCCCGGCCTCGTACGGGTCGTGCTCGTAGGTCATGTCGGTGCCGAAGGACCGGTAGCCCTTCTCCAGCCGCAGGCTCGCGAACGCGCCGCGCCCGCCGGCGATGATGCCGTGCTGCTGCCCGGCCTCCCAGAGCGTGTCCCACAGCTTGGCGCCGAGGTCGGCGGTGGTGTAGAGCTCCCAGCCCAGCTCGCCGATGTACGACAGCCGCAGCGCGGTGACCGGCACGGTGCCGATGTACGCCTTCTTCGCGCGGAAGTAGCGGAAGCCCTGGTTGGAGAAGTCGGCGTCGGTCAGCGGCTGGACGAGGTCGCGGGCGCGCGGGCCCCAGACGCCGAGGCAGCAGGTGCCGGCCGTGATGTCGCGGACCATGACCGAGCCGTCCGCGGGCAGGTGGCGGTGGAACCAGTCGAGGTCGAGGTTGCCGTTGGCGCCCACCTGGAACACGTCGCGGCCCAGCCGGGCGACGGTCACGTCGCTGCGGATGCGGCCGTCGGTGTCGAGCAGCAGGCAGTAGGTCACCGAGCCGACCGACTTGTCCATCTGGCCCGTCGTCAGCCGCTGGAGGAAGGCGAGGGCGCCGGGGCCCGCGACCTCCAGCCGCTTCAGCGCGGTCATGTCGTAGAGCGCGACGGACTCGCGGGACGCCTGGGCCTCCGCGCCGACGATCGGCGACCAGTAGCGGGCCGCCCAGTCGTTGGGCGTGGGGATGTCGCGGCCCTCCAGCAGGCGGGCGTTCGCGCCGTACCACTGCGGCCGCTCGTAGCCGACGGCCTCAAGGAAGAACGCGTCCAGCTCGCGCTGCCGGGTGTGGAAGGGGCTCAGGCGCAGCGGCCGCGGCTCCTCCATCGGCTGGAGCGGGTGGATGATGTCGTAGACCTCGACGAAGTTCTGGCAGTCGCGGGCCGTCACATAGCCGGGCGCGAGCTGGTGCGGCTCGAAGCGGTTGACGTCGCACTCGTGCAGGTCGAACGACGAGCAGTGGCCGTCGACCAGCCATTCGGCCATCGCCTTGCCGACGCCCGCGGAGTGGGTCACCCAGACCGCCTCGGCGACCCAGAAGCCCTTGACCTCCGACGACTCGCCCAGGAGCGGCATGTGGTCCTGGGTGAAGGAGAACACGCCGTTGATGCCCTCGTCGATCTTCGCCGCGCGGGTGCCGGGCAGCAGCCGCTGGGTCTCAGTCCAGGCGTCCTCGAAGTCCTCCGGCGTGAACGTCAGCACCGAGGGCATGACCTCGGCCTCGTCCACCGGCAGCAGCTCCTCGGGCTTGACCGGCATCGGCCGGTGGCCGTAGTAGCCGATGCCGACGCCGTCGAACCGCTGGCGGTAATAGAGGTCGGCGTCCTGGTGGCGCAGGATCGGCAGCGTCGCCTCCTCCTCGCGTCCGGCGAGGTCGGGCACCTGCCCGGTCCAGGCGAGCTGGTGGGCGAGCGGGGTGAGCGGCAGCGGCATGCCGACCATGCCGGCGACCTTCGGGCCCCAGATGCCGGCGCAGCAGACCACGATGTCGGCGGGGATCTCGCCCTGGCCGGTCACCACCGCGGCCACCCGGCCGTCCTCGGTGCGGACGTCGAGCACCTCGTGCCGGTCCAGCACCCGCACCCCGCGCGACCTGGCCCGCCTGAGCTGCGCCTCGACCGCGCGTACGGCCTTGGCGAGGCCGTCCTTGGGAATGTGCAGGCCGCCCAGCACGACCTCGGGATCGACCAGGGGGAAGAGCTCGGCGCACTCGGCGGGGGTGAGCAGGTGCGACTCGACGCCCCACGACCTGGCCCAGCCGTGCCGCCGGTGCAGCTCGGCGAGCCGTTCCGGGCTGGTCGCGACCTCCAGTCCGCCGACCTGGAGAAAACAGGGCTCGCCGTCCACGTCGAGCGAGCTGAGCTTCTCGACGGTGTAGCGCGCCATCTCGGTCATGGTCTTCGACCCGTTGATCTGGAAGACCAGTCCAGGGGCGTGCGAGGAGGAGCCTCCGGTCGCTGGCACCGAGCCCTGGTCGACCACGGTGACGTCCGTCCAGCCCCGGGCCGACAGTTCGTCGGCGAGCGCCGCACCGACGACGCCTGCTCCGATGATGACGACGCGCGGGCCCGTCATACCCACCTCCGTTGTTGCATATCTTGTTGCGTTATTCGCAACATTATGCGCTTAACGCAACAAGCGTGACGCCTCATGATGCGGCTGTCAAGCATCAAAAACAGGACAAAAGGATGCCCGGTACCGAAGGGGGAAGATCGGTACCGGGCACGGGGTGAGGCCCGATCCGCGCACCCGATCACGGGGACGGGCGGCGGCGGCGGGGCTGGGCCCTCATGAGGACGGCAGCCAGGCCTTCACCTTGCCGGGGTTGTCGTTGACCCACTTGGCGGCCGCGTCCTCCGGGGACATCTTGTCCTCGGAGATGTACTTGGCCACGAGGTTCTGGTCGTCGTTCGTCCAGGTGAAGTTCTTGATGAGCTGGTAGGCCGGGCTGCCGGAGCCGGCGAACTTCTTGCTCACGATCTTGTCGAGGTCGTAGACCGGGTAGTCGCACGCGATCTTCTCGGCGTCCGCGTCGCAGCCCTCGGTGTACTCGGGCAGGTTCACCTTGACCAGCTTCACCTCGGACATGAACCACTGCGGGTCGTAGAAGTAGCCAAGCAGCGGCGTCTTGGTCTTCTCCGCCTGGCGGAAGGCCGTGATGAGGGCGGCCTCGCTCCCGGCGTAGACCACCTTGAAGTTCAGGTCGAGGTTCTTCACCAGCGCCTCGTCGTTGGTGACGAAGCTGGGGTCGCCGTCCAGCAGCTGCCCCTTGCCGCCCGACTCGGAGGTCTTGAACAGGTCGGCGTACTTGTTGAGGTTCTTCCAGTCGGTGATGTCGGGATACTTCTCCGCCATCCACGGCGGCACGAACCAGCCGATGACGCCCTTGTTGCCGGTGACGCCGCCCGACACGGCGGTCTTCTGCTCGTCCATGTACTTCTTCTTGAGGTCGTCGTGGCCCCAGTTCTCCACGATCGCGTCGACCTCGCCGGTGCCGAAGCCCTGCCAGGCGACCTCCTCCTTGAGGTCCTTCTTGACGACCGTGCACCCCAGGTTCTTCTCCGCGACGTACGCGATGACGGCGGCGTTGGCCTCATAGCCCACCCACGGATTGATCGCGAGGTTGACGGTGCCGCAACCGCCCTTGCCGTCGGAGGCCGCCTGGGACTCCCCGACCTTCGCGCCTCCGCACCCGGAGAGCAGAAGTCCCGCGCCTGTCACCAGCGCGAGCACGCGCGGCCCATATTTCCTTGTCGCTGCCACGTTGGTCCTCCTGAGGGGGTGTTACGGGTTCATCGGGTGGCCGAAGAGCCGCCGGCCCGCGCGGCCGCGGCCCGCATGATCCGGTCGAGCACGATTCCGAGCACGACGATCGCGAGCCCGGCGGCCAGGCCCTTGCCGCGCAGCTGGTATTGGGAGAAACCGGCCACGACGTCATATCCCAGGGCGCCCGCGCCGACCAGGCCGCCGACGACGACCATCGACAGCACGTAGATGAGGCCCTGGCTGGCGGCGAGCGTGATCCCGGCGCGGGCCATCGGCAGCTGCACCTTGGAGATGAGCTGCCAGGTGCTCGCGCCGCCGGCCGTCGCCGCCTCGACCGCCGTGTGCGGGACCCCGCGGATCCCCTCGGCGACCAGCTTCACCGACACCGGCGCGGCGAACACCACGGCCGCGATGATGGCGGTGAACCGGGTGGCGCCGAACAGGCCGAGGATCGGCACCAGGTAGACGAAAGCCGGCATGGTCTGACCGGCGTCGAGCACCGGCCGCAGTATGCGGTCGACCCGGTCGCTGCGCCCCATCCACACCCCGAGGACCACTCCCAGGACCATCACGAGGAGCGTCGCGACCAGCGTGGTGGCGAGCGTGACCATGCTGTCGTGCCACAGGCCGAGCGCGACGAGCAGCACGCAGCCCACCGCGGCGGTGATCGACGCGCGCACGCCCGCGAGCAGCAGCGCGAGGGCCACCGCCACCACGGCGACCAGCCACCACGGCGAGTGGGCGAGCAGCGCCTCGAACGGGTTGAGCAGGGCGTAGGTGATGGCGTTCTTCAGCCCGTTCGTGTACGCGACCAGCGTCTCCTGAGCCCAGCCGCTCGCGGCGTCGGCGCCGCGCCGCACGTACGAGCCGACGTCGGCGCCGGCGGGGAACTCCGCGGCCCAGACGTAGGTGTAGGAGAGGTAGACGAGCACCACGGCCACGACCGCGGTCACCGCCGTCTCCACCCGGCGCAGGCGCCGGCGGCCCGACCGGCCGGTGCGGTGGGCGATCTCCACGCGGCGGCTGGCGGCCGAGGTCACCCGGTCGAGCACGATCGCCATGATCACGATGGCCAGCCCGGCGTTGAAGGCGGTGCCCACGTCGAGCGTCTGCAGCGCCTTCAGCACGGTCTTGCCGAGGCCGGGCGCGTCGATCAGCGCGGCGATCGTCGCCATGGACAGGGCGGCCATGATGGTCTGGTTGATCCCGACCACGATCGTCTGCTTGGCCAGCGGCAGCCGCACCTTGCGCAGCGCCTGGCCGCCCGTGACGCCGAGCGCCTCGGCTGCCTCCAGCGTGGCCGGCGGCGTCTGCCTGATGCCGTGCGCGGTGAGCCGGATCGCGGGCGGAATCGCGTAGATCATCGTCGCGGCGGTGGCGCTGGCCGGCCCGATCAGGAAGAAGAGCGTGAGCGGGGCCAGGTAGACGAACGTCGGCATGGTCTGCATGAAGTCCAGCACCGGCGTGACGATCCGGTTGAACCGGTCGCTGAGCCCGGCCCAGACGCCGAGGGGGATGCCGACCGCGAGCGACAGCGCGACGGCCGTCAGGGTGAGGGCGAGCGTGTCCATGCTCTCCTCCCACAGCCCGAGCAGGCCGAACGACACGAACCCGGCCGCCGTCAGCACGGCGACCTTGCGGTTGCCGTACAGGTACGCGATCGCGGTGGCGACGCCGGTCACGCCGAGCCAGCCGGCGAGCGGCACGGGACGGCCGAAGGACGGCCGGCTGATCAGCGCCTGCACGGACGTCACCGTGGCGTCGATGAAGAGCCGGATGTAGTTGACGAAGTACAGGAACACCGGGTTGCTGTCGCGGTTCGCGTCGATCACGTCCGCGCCCTCGCCGAACCGGGTGTGCAGGGGGGTGAGCTGCGCGCCGCCCAGGGGGAGGGTGTCGCGGCCGTTCAGGAACACCCACAGCGCGATCCAGGCGAGGAGGACCGCGCCCGTGATGTACGACCGTGAGGGGAGCCGGCGCGTCACCGGCGCGCTGACCGCCACCATCAGCTCTGCCCGCCCGCGCCCGCGATGACTTCGAGCACCTCCACCGCGGTGACCACGCCGAGGAGGTCGCCGTCGCGCACCACCTTGACGGGGCGCTGCGCGGACAGGACCGTGCGCACCGCGTCGCGGATGACGGTGTCCGCGCCCAGCTCGGGGCCGTCGAGCGGGTCGTCGGGAGTGGCGTCTCGCATGATCCACCGCAGGGTGAGGACGTCGGATCGGGGGACGTCGCTGACGAAGTCGCGCACGTAGTCGTCGGCCGGGGCGCCGACCACCTCGTCCGGAGTCCCCATCTGGACGAGCGCGCCGTCGCGCATGATGAGGATGCGGTCGCCGAGCTTGAGCGCCTCGCTCAGGTCGTGCGTGATGAAGATCATCGTCTTGCCCACCTCGTGGTGCAGGCGGATGACCTCGTTCTGCATCTCGCGCCGGATGAGCGGGTCGAGCGCGGAGAACGGCTCGTCGAAGAACAGCACCTCGGGGTCCACGGCGAGGGCGCGGGCCAGGCCGACCCGCTGCTGCATGCCGCCGGAGAGCTGGTCGGGATAGGAGCCCTCGAACCCGGCGAGGCCCACCAGTTCGAGCACCTCCTGCGCCCGGGCCATGCGGTCGGCCTTCTTCACTCCCCTGATCTCCAGGCCGAAGGCCACGTTGTCGAGCACCCGCCGGTGCGGCAGCAGGCCGAAGTGCTGGAACACCATGCCGAAGCGGTGACGGCGCAGCTCGCGCAGGCGCTTGCCCGCGTATCCGAGCACGTCCTCGCCGTCGAGCAGGACCTGGCCGGCGGTCGGCTCGATCAGCCGGTTCAGGCAGCGTACGAGCGTCGACTTGCCCGAGCCGGACAGGCCCATGACGACGAAGACCTCGCCGCGGCGCACCGAGAAGGACACGTCCCGCACCGCGGCCACACACCCTGTCGTCCGCTTCAGCTCGGCGCGGTCCAGCGTGGCCAGCGACGTGCCGACGACCCGGCCGGCCCGCTGCCCGAACACCTTCCACAGGCCGCGTACGTCGAGGACCGTGGGCCTGTCACCATCCGTCGCGGGCGCCGGCCTCTCCTCCCTCGCCACCGTCGGTACGGTCATGACACCTCACACTCCTTGGTCGTCGCCCTGCTCCCTCGCCGCTCGGCACGCCGCTCACCGGGGGGCTCTTCACGCGGCTCTTCACGCGGCTCGTCACGCGGGTCCTCACGCGGGGGGAACCGGCGCAGGGGACGGGGATCGGTGTTTCCCCGGACGTGCTCGACCTCGGGGTACGCGCTCGGGCAGGTCGCCGCCGCGACGGTCACGACGATGGAGCCGCCGGCCGGGCGTCTGTGCGTACGGCGTCCGCCTGTGACAGCGTCGATCCAGGCGCCACCGATGTTGAGGGCTGCCACAGGCAGTTACCTTCCGGTCGCCACGACAAAGCAGGGCGTGCACACCACTAGTTGCGCATTACGCACCTGTTTGCTTATCGAGGAACAGAATCGACCCGTGGCTCGCGGAGAGTCAAGGCTTCTTCCGCTTTTTTACAGCACTGCCCCAAACCATCCCATTCGGGCAGATATCTCGGCGGCCGCCGCCATGACCTGCTCCGCCACGGCAGTGATCGCCGTTTCGGGCATCCGGAACGTGGGACCGGAGGCGCTGACCGAGGCGACGACGGAGCCGTCCGCGCCCCGGACGGGCGCCGCGACCGCGCTCAGGCCGTCCTCCAGTTCGTCCACCGCCGTCGCGTACCCACGGCGCCGCACCTCGGCGAGTTCCGCGCGCAGCCGTCCGGGATCGGTGACGGTCCGCGTGGCGAGGACGGGCAGCCCGGCCGCGATCACCTCCTCACGCAGCGCGGCGGGCGCGTGCGCGAGCAGCACCTTGCCGTTGGAGGTCGCGTGCAGGGGGATCCGCTGCCCCACCCAGTGGTGGAGCTGAAGCGCCGACGGTCCGGCGACCTGGTCGACGTACAGGGCCTCCCCGCCGGAGAGGACGGCCACGTTGACGGTCTCCCCCACGGCGCGGGCGAGCGCCGGCGTGACGGCCCTGCTCTCGCGCACCAGGTCGAGCCGCGCACTGGTCGCCCCGGCGAGCCTGACCACGCCCACGCCGAGCCGATATCTGCCGCGATCGCTGTCCTGCTCGACCAGGTCGTGGCTCTCCAGCGTCGCCACCAGGCGGAACGCGGTGGACCTGTGCACGCCGAGGGTGGCCGCGAGCTCGCTGACGCCGAGCTCACCGTCGCGGGCGAGCAACTTCAGGATGGTGAGAGCGCGGTCGACGGACTGTACGGTGGTGCCCTCACCCGGCTCGTTGCTCATGACACAACTCTACGCATATTGCGCACCAGGCTCTTGACCTGGTCGACGCGACGGGCCACGCTGTTGCGCATACGACACTATGTTGCGTATGACGCACTCTGGAGGCTCCATGTCCGCTCGCCCGGGTCGCGAGTTCGTCCTCACGTTCTCCTGCGTCGACCGGCCGGGGATCGTCTACGCGGTGAGCGGCTTCCTCGTCCAGCACGCGGGCGACATCCTGCAGAGCCAGGAGTTCAACGACCGGACGAACGGCCACTTCTTCATGCGGGTGCACTTCGGGGTGCCCGAGGGCCGCGGCGACATCGAGGAGCTGCGCCGCGGCTTCTCCCACGTCGGCGACTCCTTCCGGATGAACTGGCAGATCAAGGACGCCGTGACGCCGACGAGGACACTCGTGCTCGTGTCGAAGTTCGGCCACTGCGTCAACGACCTGCTCTACCGGCAGCGGGTCGGCGCGCTGAACGTCGAGATCCCCGCGATCGTCTCCAACCACCGCGACCTCGAACCGCTGGCCGAGTTCTACGGCGTGCCGTTCCACCACGTGCCCGTCACGCCCGACACCAAGCCCGAGGCCGAGCGGCGCGTCCTGGAGCTGGCCGAGGAGCTCGACACCGACCTGGTGGTGCTCGCCCGCTACATGCAGATCCTCAGCGACGACATGTGCAAGCGCCTGGAGGGCCGGGCGATCAACATCCACCACTCGTTTTTGCCGGGGTTCAAGGGCGCCAAGCCCTACCACCAGGCGCACGACCGCGGCGTCAAGCTGATCGGCGCCACCGCGCACTACGTCACGGCCGACCTCGACGAGGGGCCGATCATCGAGCAGGACGTGGAGCGCGTCGATCACTCGCTCGACCCGGACGCGCTCGTCACCGTAGGCCGCGACGTGGAGGCGCGGGTGCTGGCCAGGGCCGTGCGCTGGCACAGCGAGAACCGCGTCCTCCTCAACGGCGACCGCACCGTCGTCTTCCGCTGACCCCCCTCACCGCTCGGGAGCACCGAGCAGGCCGCGGTTGTACCCCTCCGCGACCGCGGCCGCACGGTCGTTGACGTCGAGCTTCGCGTAGATGTTGAGCAAGTGCGTCTTGACCGTGGCCTCGGTGATGAACAGACGGGAGGCCGCCTCCCGGTTGGTGTGCCCGGCCGCGACCAGGCGCAGCACCTCCAGCTCGCGCTGACTCAACGGGCCGGTCGACGGCGCCGGGGTGCGCAGCCGGCTCATCAGGCGGGCGGCGACCGACGGAGACAGCGCGACCTCGCCACGGGCGGCCGCGCGTACGGCGCGCAGCAGATCGTCTCGCGGCGCGTCCTTGAGCAGGTAGCCGGTGGCACCGGCCTCGATCGCGGGCAGCACGTGGCTGTCGGTGTCGTAGGTGGTCAGCACCAGCACCCGGGCCGGCACCCCGCGCCGGGTCAGCTCGGCGATCGCGGTGACGCCGTCCATGCCGGCCATCCGCAGGTCCATGAGGATCACGTCCGGCCCGAGCGTCACGGCCAGCCGGACCGCCTCGGCCCCGTCCGCCGCCTCGCCGACCACGGCGAACTCGGGGTCGCGGGCGAACATGCTGCTCAGCCCGTCCCGTACCACCGGGTGGTCGTCGGCGATGAGCAGCTTGATCGGGTCACTCACGAACGCACCTCCGGCGCCTCGACCGGCAGGCAGGCCGAGATCCCCGTCCCGCCCCCCATCTCCGATTCGATCTGCAACGTGCCCGACAACGCCTCGACCCGCTGCCGCATCGCCACCAGCCCGAAGCCCCCGTCACGCTCGGCCTGGGCGGCCGGATCGAAGCCGCCGCCGTCGTCGCGGACGTCGAGGGCCACCTGCCGGTCCATGTAGGAAAGGGTGATGCCGACGCGGGTGACGGTGCCGGCATGCTTGGCGGCGTTGGCCAAGGACTCCTGGGCGACCCGTAACAGGGCGACCTCGGCCTCCGGGCGCATCGTGCGGGTTTCGCCGGTGACCGTGACCTGGGCCGGGACGCTGTGGCGGGCCGACCACTTGGCCGCCACCTCGCTCACGGCGTCGGCCAGGCGGCCGGTCTCCAGCGGCTCCGGGCGCAACTCGTTCACCGAGCGCCGCGCCTCGGTCAGGCTCTCCCGGGCCAGCGCGGTCGCCGCCGCGTGGTGCCGGCGCCACGCGGCCGGGTCGTCGGCCGCGTGCTCGGCGGCCTGCAACTGGGTCACGATGCCGGTCAGGCCCTGGGCCAGCGTGTCGTGGATCTCCCGAGCCATCCGGGCCCGCTCGTCCAGGACGCCGGCCGCGCGGGCCTGCTCCACCAGCCGTTCCTGCAGCGCCCCGTTCTCGGCCAGCGCCGCGGCCAGCCGCGAGTTGGCCTCCCGGGCCTCGCGCAGCGCCTCCTCCCGGGAGTCGTAGTACCGCCCGCCGATCTCGCCCATCCAGGCCAGCAGGCACATCGGCGCGACGTTGACGATCAGGATCCCCAGGAACTCGAGACGACCGGCCCAGGAGCCGGTGTCCAGGCCTGCCGCCTGTGCCGTGCCGGCCACCACCGCGACGCCGGCGATGAAGTACAGCTCGCGCGGCCAGCCGATGATCCGGTACGCGTAGAAGTACAGCGCCGGCGTGTACAAGCCGAACCACGGATTGCGCAGAACCATGACCAGCCCGAACACGACCAGGCCCGCCAGGAAGACGCCCATCACGCCGGTCCGGTCGCGCCACGCCGGGCGCAGCGTGAAGAGCGCCAGGCTCCACAGCGCGGCCGCCGCACAGAGCACGAGGTCGACGGCGAGGGAGCCGGGCTGGTCGTGCTTGAAGGCGATGGTCACGGCGGCCATGACGGCCAGCAGCACGTAGGGGACCACGGTGACCATGGGCAGGAACCGCTGCTCCCAGCCCGCCGGCCCGGCCATCTGCCAACTCTGCATCGCGTACCTACTCTCAACGGGACAATCTAGCCGGGCGCCGGTTGACCTGCACGACCACGGCCAGCAGGAGCAGGCCGCAGACGCCCTGCTCGAGCTTGAACCAGAGCGGGAACATGCCGGGCAGCGCGATGATCACCACGATCGCGACCAGCATGACCGCGGTGACGACACGCAGCCGCCCAAGCATCCGGCGGTCGCCGCGGGCCGCCCGGACCGCGAAGAACAGCGTGAGCAGTGAGCCGGCGGCGACGAGCGTGCCGCGGACCCAGACCGCGGTGGTGACCATCGTCGCGTCCTGCCGAAACACGATCATCGCCACCAGTGTCAGCAGGCTGACCGCGACGTACCCGCTGATCATCCAGACCACATTGCGCATGTCAGTGTGCCTCCGTCTTCTCGTTCTCCGACGGAATCAGCGTGGCGACGGAGGCACCCCGTACGGATCGCCCGATCTCCCGAGCCGGCGGTGGAATCGGCGGCTCACCCACCCGGTGGAGCGACTCCACCGATCGGTGGATTCAGGGCCGTGGAATCGGCGAGTCGCCGAATCTCGAAATGACAATTCACGTGTAAAGGGGCGCATGATCGCTGTAAGTTCATACCTCACATGTCGTCCCTTTACAGGAATAGATAATGACGGAAACCCCCCAACAGCCCTCGAC
This sequence comes from Microbispora hainanensis, assembly GCF_006874475.1. Lineage (GTDB taxonomy): Bacteria > Actinomycetota > Actinomycetes > Streptosporangiales > Streptosporangiaceae > Microbispora > Microbispora hainanensis. The sequence goes on along the minus strand of NZ_VIRM01000072.1, from coordinate 6,811 downwards.
ACACGGCCAGAAGGCCACTGGCGTGGGCAAGGCCGTCGGCAAGCGCATCGTCGCCTATGCCGTCGGCGCCGCCGTTCTCGCCGGTGGCGGCTTCGTGTACAAGCAGGTGACCGGAGCTCCCGAGATCGCCAAGGCCGGCGACTGCATGGCCGGCGCCACGGCCGACGAGCTCAAGGTCGTCTCGTGCGCCGACCCGGCCGCCGCGCTCACTGTCGAAGGCCGCGTAGACGGCAAGACGCAGAAGGAATGGGACGCGGACAACGACGGGCAGATCTGCTCGGCCTACGCGAAGGCGGACCAGGCCTTCTGGGAAGGCGAAGAGGGCAAGGCGGGCTACGTGCTCTGCCTGGCGCCTAAGAACTGATACCTGCCCCCGCCTCGGGCACAGGCCGTCGCGGCGGCCGGCACAAGCCACGGCCGGAGGGGGATTTTCCCGGAAATCGCGCGACGCCCCAGCTCAGCGTTGCGTAAGGCGCTACAGTCCGGCTATGGGCAACGACGCTTCCGGCAGGACCGAGGCCAACGGCGGCGGCGTGCAGTCCGTGGACCGGGCGATCAGCATCATGGAGATCCTCGCCGGCCGCGGGGAGGCCGGGGTCACCGAGATCGCCGCCGAGATCGAGGTCCACAAGTCGACCGCGTTCCGCCTGCTGGGCGCCCTGGAAGCGCGCGGGCTCGTGGAGCAGACCGAGGACCGCGGCAAATATCGCCTCGGCTTCGGGCTCGTCCGCCTCGCCGGCAGCGTCTCCATGCGGATGGACGTCACCCAGCAGAGCAGGCCCGTGTGCCACCGCCTGGCGGAGGAGATCGGCGAGACCGTGAACATCGCCGTCCTGCGCTCGCACTACGCGGTCAACCTCGACCAGGTGCGCGGCCCCTCCGCCGTCACCGCCTACAACTGGGTGGGCCAGCTCACGCCCCTGCACGCGACGTCGAGCGGCAAGGTCCTGCTGGCGTACGTGGACCGGCAGCGCCGCGACGACCTGTTACGCGCCGCGGGCCTCCAGCGCTACACGCCCAGCACGGTGACCGCGGCGGAGGACCTGGAGCGGGAGCTGGCGACGGTGCGCGAGCGCGGCTACGCGCTCACAGTGGAGGAGCTCGAAGTGGGCCTGAACGCGCTCGCCGCCCCCGTCCGCTCCTTCGGCGGAGAGGTCGTGGCGGCGGTGAGCGCGTCGGGGCCCGCCTACCGGTTCAGCGAGAGCCGCATGCGTGAGCTGGCCCCCGTCCTCGTCGAGGGCGCCGAGGAGATCAGTCACCGCCTCGGCGCCTAGCTGGTCCCTAAGACGCGGCCGCGCCGCAGCCGTACGACGACGCTCTTGGACGTGGGCGTGTTCGACGTCTCGGCCACCGAGTCCAGGGGCACCAGCACGTTGGTCTCCGGGAAGTAGGCCGCGCAGCAGCCCCGCGCCGTCGGATAGGCGACGGCCCGGAAGCCCTCGGCCACGCGCTCGCCGTCCGGCCACTCGCTGATCAGGTCGATCATGTCGCCGTCGGCGAGACCACGCTCGGCCAGGTCGTCGGCGTGGACGAACACCACCCGCCGCCCGTTGGAGACGCCGCGATAGCGGTCGTTCAGGCCGTAGATCGTGGTGTTGTACTGGTCGTGGCTGCGCACGGTCTGCAGCAGGAGGCGGCCCGGGGGCACCCGCAGCACCTCCAGCGGGTTGACCGTGAAGTTCGCCTTCCCCGTGGCCGTGGGGAAGCGGCGTTCGTCGCGCGGCGCGTTCGGCAGCAGGAAGCCGCCCGGCGTGCGCGCCCTCGCGTTGAAGTCGCCGAACCCCGGCACCACCCGCTCGATGCGCTCCCTGATCGCGTCGTAGTTCGCCTCGAACTCGGCCCACGGCACGTGGGGGTCGTCGCCGAGCAGCTCACGGGCCAGCCGGCACACGATGGCCACCTCGGACAGCAGCGCGTCCGACGCGGGACTCAGCCGCCCGCGCGAGGCGTGCACGGCGCCCATCGAGTCCTCGACCGTGACGAACTGCTCGCCGCCGGCCTGGACGTCCCGCTCGGTGCGGCCGAGCGTGGGCAGGATGAGCGCCTGCTCGCCGCACACGGCGTGCGACCGGTTCAGCTTGGTCGACACCTGCACGGTGAGCCGGCAACTCCGCAGGGCCGCCTCGGTCGCGGCCGTGTCGGGCGTCGCCGAGACGAAGTTGCCGCCCATCGCGAAGAACACCTTGGCGTCGCCGTCGCGCATGGCGCGGATGGCCTCCACGGTGTCGTGGCCGTGCGCGCGCGGCGGCGGGAAGCCGAACTCCTTCTCCAATGCGTCGAGGAACTCCGGCTTGGGCTTCTCGTAGATGCCCATGGTCCGGTCGCCCTGCACGTTGGAGTGCCCGCGTACGGGACACACGCCCGCGCCGGGCCGTCCCACGTTGCCGCGCAGCAGCAGGAAGTTGACGATCTCCCTGATCGTCGGGACCGACTTGCGGTGCTGGGTGAGGCCCATCGCCCAGCAGACCACGACCGAGCGGGCGGCCAGCACGTCGCGGGCCGTCTCCTCGATCTCGGCGCGGGTCAGCCCGGTCGCCTCCAGCACCTCGGCCCAATACCGATCAGCACTGCCGAGGCCGCGTACGTGCTTCTCCCAGTCATCGAACCCGTGCGTGTGCGCCTCGACGAACGCGCGGTCCACCACCGTGCCCGGCGCGGCGTCCTCGGCCTCCAGCAGGAGCAGCGACAGCGCCTGGAACAGCGCCAGGTCGCCGCCGAGGCGGATCTGCAGGAACCGGTCGGACAGCGCCGTCCCGGCGCCGACGACGCCGGAGGGCCGCTGCGGGTTCCGGAACCGCAGCAGCCCGGCCTCCGGCAGCGGGTTGACCGCCACGATCCGCGCGCCGCCCCGCTTCGCCCGCTCCAGCGCCGAGAGCATGCGCGGATGGTTGGTGCCCGGGTTCTGGCCGACCACGAAGATCAGGTCGGCCCGGTGCAGGTCCTCCAGCAGCACCGTGCCCTTGCCGATGCCGAGCGTCTCGGTCAGGGCCGAGCCGCTCGACTCGTGGCACATGTTGGAGCAGTCGGGCAGGTTGTTGGTGCCGAACCGGCGGACGAGGAGCTGGTAGGCGAAGGCGGCCTCGTTGGAGGTGCGGCCGGAGGTGTAGAAGACGGCCTCGTTCGGGTGGTCGAGCGCGCGCAGCTCACGCGCGACGACGCCGAACGCGTCCTCCCACGAGATCGGCTCGTAGTGGTCGGAGCCGGCCGGCTTGTACATCGGCTCGGTGAGCCGGCCCTGCTGGCCCAGCCAGTAGTCGCTGCGCCGGGCCAGCTCGTCCACCGGATGCTCGGCGAAGAAGTCGCGGGTGACCCGGCGGAGCGTCGCCTCCTCGGCCACCGCCTTCGCGCCGTTCTCGCAGAACTCGGCGGGGCTGCGGTGACCGTCGCCCTCTGGCCAGGCGCATCCCGGGCAGTCGAAGCCGGACTTCTGGTTGACCCGCAGCAGGGTCAGCATCGTCCGTCCCGCGCCCATCTGCCGATAGGCGGTGCCGAGCGCGTGACCGACCGCCGGGACACCACCCGCCCAGGTCTTGGGCGAGCCGATTTCCAGGCGTTCGTCTCCGACGTCATCCCGGGGGGCCTTACGTGTCACGCCGCTTCTCCTTCGAACTCACTCGCCGAGCTTGCCACGCACCCAATCATGGAACAGGCCGATGTGGTGCTCGCTCGGCACCAGCACGCCGCCCTTGGCGTACGTGCGGGAGCTCATCGACGGCTGCGTGCGCTCGCAGGCGTCGAAGTCCTGCTCGTTGACCCGGTGGAACAGCTCCACCGACCGGCTGATGTCCTTGCCCGAGGCCACGACCTCCGGCAGGTAGAGCCAGTCGCACTCCACGACCGTACGGTCGATGGCCAGGGGGAACATCCGGTGGATGATGACGTGGTCGGGCACCATGTTGACGAACACCTGCGGCTTGATCGTGATGGCGTAGTAGCGCCTGTCCTGATCCTCGCTGATCGTCGGGATGCGGTCGAGCCCCTCGGAGCCGTCGACCGTGAACCCCTGGATGCCCTCGCCGAACTCCGCGCCGTGGCCCACGTAATACTGCGCCGCGTAGCCGTCGGCGAACTCCGGCAGCACCTCCGTCAGCTCCGGGTGGATGGTCGCGCAGTGGTAGCACTCCATGAAGTTCTCGACGATGAGCTTCCAGTTCGCCTTCACGTCGTACACGATCCGGCGGCCCAGCGCGAGATTGGCCACGTCGTAGTTGTCGAGGGAGGCCACGTCCCCGAGGCGGGTGCGCACCTCGCCGAGCACGGTGTCCTCGAACGAGGGCGGCTCGTCGGCCAGGCAGACCCACACGTAGCCCAGCCACTCCCGCACCGCGACGTTGACCAGGCCGTATTCGACCCGGTCGAGGTCGGGCATCTTGGTGAGGTTGGGGGCGGCGATGAGCTTGCCCTCCAGGTCGTACGTCCAGGCGTGGTAGGGGCACTGGAAGGCCCGCTTGACCTCGCCGGAGTCCTCGGTGCAGATCCGGGCGCCGCGGTGGCGGCAGACGTTGTAGAACGCGCGGATCGAGTTGTCCCGCGCCCGCGTGATCAGGATGCTCTCGGTGCCGATCTGCACGGTCTTGAACGCCCCGGGCTTGGGCAGGTCGGCGGCCCTGACCGCGCAGAACCACATCGACTCGAAGATGCGCTTCTGCTCCTGCGCGAAGACCTGGGGGTCGGTGTAGTGCTCGCCCGGCAGCGTGGCCATCAGGCTGGGGGGCAGGCTCGTGGTGCTCACTGGTGGCTCCTGAAGGTCGTACGTCGCACGTCGGAGATCGAGATGATCAGGGGAAGTCCGGTCACAGGACCACGACGGAGCGCAGCACCTCGCCGTGGTGCATCTTCTCGAAGGCCGCCTCGACGTCCTCGAGCGCGATCGTCTCGGTGACGAACGCGTCGAGGTCGAGCCTGCCCTGCTGGTAGAGGGAGACGAGCATGGGGAAGTCGCGGCTGGGCAGGCAGTCGCCATACCAGGAGGACTTGAGCGAGCCGCCACGGCCGAAGACGTCGAGCAGCGGCAGGTCGAGCTGCATCTCCGGGGTCGGCACGCCGACCAGCACGACGGTCCCGGCCAGGTCGCGGGCGTAGAACGCCTGCTTGTACGTCTCGGGACGGCCCACCGCCTCGATCACGACGTCGGCGCCGAACCCGCCGGTCAGCTCGCGGATCGCCTCCACCGGGTCGCTCTCCCGGGAGTTGACCGTGTGCGTGGCGCCGAAACGGCGGGCCCAGCCGAGCTTGGTGTCGTCCACGTCGACCGCGATGATGGTGGTCGCGCCGGCCAGGTGGGCGCCCGCGACCGCCGCGTCGCCCACGCCGCCGCAGCCGATGACGGCCACCGAGTCGCCGCGGGTCACGCCGCCGGTGTTGATGGCCGCGCCGAGGCCCGCCATGATCCCGCAGCCGAGCAGGCCGACCGCGACCGGCGACGCGCTCGGGTCGACCTTCGTGCACTGACCGGCCGCGACGAGCGTCTTGTCGGCGAACGCGCCGATTCCGAGCGCCGGGGACAGCGGGGTGCCGTCGGCCAGCGTCATCTTCTGCGTGGCGTTGTGGGTGGCGAAGCAATACTGCGGGCGTCCGCGCAGGCAGGCGCGGCACTGTCCGCACACCGCCCGCCAGTTGAGGATCACGAAGTCGCCGGGGGCGACGTCGGTCACGCCCTCGCCGACGGCCTCGACCACTCCGGCCGCCTCGTGCCCGAGGAGGAACGGGAAGTCGTCGTTGATGCCGCCCTCGCGGTAGTGCAGGTCGGTGTGGCACACCCCGCAGGCCTGTACGGCCACGAGTGCCTCACCCGGACCCGGGTCGGGGACGACGATGGTCTCCAGGCTGACCGGCTGTCCCTTGCCCCTCGCCACGACCCCGCGGACTTCGTGCGCCATGTTTCTCTTTCCCTCGATCAGTCAGCGTGCTTTAGTTGTGCAAGACGAAACACATAGCACTATGCGCAACAGACTGAGGCCGTGCAGGGCCAGTGTCAAGAGGTGAAGAGAGTTGTCGCCCTCCGGTCAGCGGGGGCCCTGCTCCAGCTGCGTGACGATCGGGGCGATCAGGTCGTTCAGCTCGCGTACGAGGACCACGAGCGCGCGGTGGGCCGTCTCTGCCAGGTCCTGCGCGGGCCCGTCCGGCGCGGCGGGCAGGTCGTCCAGCGGCACCGGGGCGTCCACGACCAGGGTCGGACGCAGGTAGGGGACCTTCGCGAGGTCCTGCTCGGCGGGCTCGACGAACTGGCCGAAGATCTCCGGCCAGTCCCGCCAGCCGCGGTCGCGCCACCAGTCGCGCGACACCGTCAGCGCGGCCGGCGGCGGGGAGACGATCGTGACGTGCGCCGTCAGCGACCCGTCCCAGGTGTTGCGGTCGCAGGAGGCCGACAGGATCCGCCGGTGCCAGCGCACGAACCCCGGCGAGGTCAGGGGCGTGGTGGCGATCCGCCAGGCCGCGCACGCGAACGCGACCGGGGCGATGTCACCCCACACCCCTTCGAACTCGCCGATGTTCTCCCACACGCGCTCCGAGTAGTGGCTGACGCCGCTGTAGCGGACGCGCTCGCGGTCGGATCGGCCGTCGATCCAGAACGCCTGCTGTGCGGTCATACGGCGGCGGGCGCGGTCTCGCCGACGAAGGTGAACGTGGCGGCCTCGCCCTCGCCCTCGACGTCGATCTTGACCACCTGGCCCGGCCGCAGCTCGCCGTAGAGGATCTTCTCCGACAGCGTGTCCTCCAGCTCTCGCTGGATCGTCCGGCGCAGCGGACGGGCGCCCATCACCGGGTCGTACCCGCGGTCGGCCAGCACCTGCTTGGCCGCCGCCGACAC
>NZ_VIRM01000071.1 GCF_006874475.1 Microbispora hainanensis | reverse complement strand
GCCCTGCGGCTGGAGTCACCTTGGCGGCCCGGCGTGCCGGGAGGACAGCGGCGAGGAGTCCGGCGAGGGCGGCGATGAGGACGACGGCACCGAGTGATGACCATGGGACGTGCATGGTGGCGTCGCGGAGAGCCCGCTTCACGATGGTCTCGTAGCCGGCCCAGGCGAAGCCGATGCCGATCACGGTGCCGAGCAGGGTGGCCACGACTGACAACAGCAGTGCCTCGGTCGCCAGCATCCGCCGGAGCTGTCCGCGGGTGAGCCCGAGCGCGCGCAGCATCGCGTGTTCGCGGGCGCGTTCGAGCACGGAGAGCCCCAGGGTGTTGGCGATCCCGATGAGGGCGATCACGACTCCGATCGCGACCTGTAGCCGGTCTCGCCGGTCGCCGACGCTGACCGTGACCCGGTCACCGGGCCGGAGACCGAGGTTCCTGCCGAAGGCTTCGGCGTCGATTCTGATCGTCCCCGGCTGGACGCGGGCGAACGCCCCCGCCGTCCCGGGCCACCTGCGCTGGCCTCCGCTGTGGCCGCTCCCGCTCGCCGAGAAGCGTGGTGTCGCCATCGAGACCTCCGGCGAGATCACCCCGGTCGACGGAGCCAACGCGATCGTGCATAACCTGCCCGAACAGGGCATTGTGCGGGTCGCGACCGACGTCCGCCCCGAGACGGTGGTGCTCACCGTCGAGAACAGCGGTGAGAGGCTGACTCCAGAGCTGGTCGCGACACTCACCGAGCCGTTCCAGCGTGGCATCGGAAGAGCACGCGACGATCACGCGGGCGTCGGCCTCGGCCTGGCGATCGTCAAGAGGATCACCCACGTGCACGACGGATCCCTCACCATCGTCCCGCGCCTCCCGGGCGGACTCCGTGTCGTCGTCGAGCTGCCCGCATCGCGACATCCCAGCCCGGCACGCGAATTGACACCGGTCAGCGGCGGGGGATAGGAACCGACGATGAGCAGCCGTGGATCGACACCGCCCGAGGTGACCGCCGAGCGGATGGTCCGGGTCCCCGCAGGGAGGATTCTCCTCCGCGACGAGGGGACGCGGACGAACTGGGTGGCGGAGGTCGAGGAACTCCTGCTCGCGCCTTATCCCGTGACCACTGAGCTGTACCGATCCATCACGAACGGGACCCCGTCCGGCTCCGGAGAACCGCTGACCCCGGTGACCGAGGTCTCGTGGAACGACGCCGTGCGGTTCTGCAACCTGCTCTCGGAGGCGGCGGGGCTGACTCCCTGCTACTCCATCGGAGGAGACGTCAACGCCCAGGACGTGATCTGTGACTGGGATGCCGACGGCTACCGGCTGCCGTCCGAGGCGGAGTGGGAGTACGCGTGCCGGGCCGGGACGACCGGCGTGCGGTACGGAGAGCTCGATGAGATCGCCTGGTATCGGGAGAACTCCGGCGGGCGGGTGCACGACGTCGGGTCCAAGGAGCCGAACGCGTGGGGCCTGTACGACATGATCGGGAACGTGTGGGAGTGGTGCTGGGACGTCTACGACGCCACGGTGTACGGCCCCTACCGGGTGTTCCGCGGGGGAGGGGCGCATGACCTGCCCCGGGGATGCCGGGCGTCGTGCCGCCGCAAGAGTCACCCGACGTTCCGCATCGACGACCTCGGCTTGCGCCTGGCCCGCTCTATCCGAACCTGATCAGTCCGAACCAGCTCTGTTTGAACCAGCTCTGTTTGAACCCGCGCTGTCTGAACCCGCACTGTCCGGACCCGTTCCGCCTCGCCACGCTTTGTGGAGCGCGGCCGTTATTCCGGGGGCGGCGTGACCGCGGCCTTCAGCAGGGGCTCGATGCGGAAGGGGATCTGGGTCGACAGCGCGATCGTCGTGTCTGTCCGCTGGATGGCGGGCGAGGCGAGGATCCGGGCGATGACCTCCTGAAGGTGCGGGGTGCTTCGGGCGACCACGCGGCACAGCAGGTCGGCCTGGCCGCTGGTGCCGTACACCTCCAGGATCTCCGGGACGTCCGCGAGCCACTGCACGGCCTCGGTCAGCCGGCCCTGGGCGATCTGCAGGGACGCGAAGGCGAGGATCGGATAGCCGATCTGCTCGGTCGTGATCGTCGGGCCGAAGTCGCTGATGACGCCGCGCGCGGTGAGCTTGTCGAGCCGTGCCTGCACGGTGCCGCGGGCGACGCCGAGGAGACGGGCCAGTTCGGTGAGCCCGATGCGGGGGTTGGCCCGCATGGTGATCAGGAGGCGGCTGTCGAGCGCGTCGAGCATGCGCCGAGGGTACGCCTCGACTGAGCGGATCGACCAGTGGAACCCACCGCAAACGCGCTGTTTTGAGCGTTTCGCACACCTCAACTGGTCACTCTTGCCAGCCAAACGAATACTTGCTGTCCTATCGGAGTATGTTCGAAGAAGCGCAGTATTTCGCCCCGGTCGCGACGAAGGATGACGGATCTGTCGTCGTCGAGCTGGCCACGAGCCACCCCGGTTTCGCGGACGCCGTCTACCGTGAGCGGCGCAATGCGATCGCGGCGCTGGCGCTCGGTCACACCCCCGGTGATCCCATCCCCACGGCTGAGTACACCGGCGAGGAGCACCACGTGTGGGCGCTCGTCACCAAGGAGCTGGCGGTCAAGCACCAGAAGTACGCGGTGCGCGAGTTCCTCGACGCGAGCGAGCGGCTCGGCCTGCCCGAGGACCGCATCCCGCAACTCCAGGAGGTCGGCGACCTGCTGGAGCCGCTGACCGGCTTCCGCTATCTGCCGGCGGCCGGGCTGGTCCCGCTCCGTGAGTTCTACGGCGTCCTGGCGGACGGCCTGTTCCACTCCACGCAGTACATCCGGCACCATTCCGTGCCCTTCTACACCCCCGAGCCCGATGTCATCCACGAGGTGATCGGGCACGCGAACACCCTGGCCTCCCCGCGCTTCGCGGAGCTGTACCGGGTCGCGGGCCGGGCGGCGCGCCGGGTGGAGACCGACGAGGCGCTGGAGTTCGTGTCCAAGGTGTTCTGGTTCACCATGGAGTTCGGCGTCATGCGGGAGGACGGCGAACTCCGGGCGTACGGTGCGGGGATCCTCAGCTCGTACGGCGAGATCGAGGAGTTTCGCGGGATGGACATCCGCCCGCTCGACCTCTCCGCGATGGGGACTACCCACTACGACATCACGAAATATCAGGAGGTGCTCTTCGAGGCGGCCTCGTTCGACCACCTCGAAGACACGGTCGGGACGTTCTGGGACACCTGCGACGACGAGTCCATCGCCCGCCTGCTCGCGACGTCCTCGGCCTGAGCAAACCCGGGAGCAAGCCGCGGGAGCAAGCCCGGGAGCGGACCCGCCGGCAGACCCGTGAGCTGGCTCAGCGCGGGCCGACGATCAGCAGGGCGTCGCCGACCGCCCGCTCGGCGCCGTCGGACGGACGGTTGACCACCTTCTTGCCGACGACCATGGTGGTCGACCCGCCGCCGTCCAGGTTGATCGCGTCGCGCGCGCCGAGCCAGCGCATGAGCTCGGCCGCCTCGAAGAACGAGGCGCCGATGGTGTTGCCCGGCGCGCGGCCGTCGACGACCGCGACGAGGAGCTCGCCGTCGCGGGTGACGCCGGCGAGCGTACGCGGGTGGCGCCGCAGGATCATGTTGGTGTTGGCCATGCCGTCCCGCGCCGCGGTGATGGAGGTCCTGCCGTTCCGGACCAGGCCGATCGCGCCGCCGATGATGTTGGTCTCCGGGGTCAGCGGGACGGCCTTGTTCGTCCGCAGGTCGGTGACCCGGGTCGTGACCGTGATGATCGTGCCTTCGCCCGCGTGCTGCGACAGCCAGCCGGCGGCGGCCCCGGCGCCGTGCAGCACACGGGTGCCGGGCTGTACGGGACCGCCGGACGCGCGGACGGCGATCACCCGGCCGGCGGCGTCGAGGACCGCCTCGATCCCGTCGTCCCGCGGGGTATCCCGTCCGAGCTCCTCGGTGTACATGACCAGCTCGTCCGGCTTCGGCACCCGGTTGAGGCCGGTCACCTCGGCCGTGGCCCCGTCGGCCGCCCGGGCGTCGACCGAGGACGACAACTCGGTGACGCGGGCCGTACGGCCCCGGAGGACCAGGCCTACCCGGCCGGCGACGGCCTCGCTGAGCAGCTTGCCGCCGACGACGGAGATGCCGGTGGGGTCGCCGCGGAACGCGGGCAGCGTGTGGATGTCGAAGAAGCCGCCGTTCACGGCGGCGAGCGCCTTGACGGCGGAGGCCATGGCCGAGACCTTCTCCCGCTTGGCGACGCTCGTGCCCAGGGACGCCCGGTAGGAGCCGCGGAACGTGCGCGGGTCGACGACGATGACCCGTACGCTCCAGGGGCCGGTGGTGACGAAGCCGTCGTCGCCCTGGAAATCGACCTTCGCGCTCACCCCGGCGTCCTTGAGCTGCTTGACGACCGCGGCGGCCTCGGCCTTCTGGTCGAGCGGCCAGCTGCCCACCCGCACCATGAAGTAGTCGCCGGCGGGGTGGTCCGCGACAGCGGGCCGGGTGAACTTCACGATGACGGGCTCGAGACCGGCCATCTGCACGGCTGTCGCCTGGGCCTGCGCGTTGGCCTCCGACATGAAGTCCTTGCCCTTGACGACGACGCTGACCGTGTATCCGTCCTGCGGTGTGCCGTGGCCGAGTGTGAAGTAGCGGACTCCGGGGGCCAGGCTCTTGGCCGCCGACTTCGGAATCCCGGGCTGACCGAGGGGGAAACTCGTCGTCGGCAGTCCGGCGACGGGCTCGGCGGCGGCCGGGACCGAAGGGATGGTCGTCGTCAGGGCCAGCAGGGCGGCCCCGACGACAAGGCGGCGTCTCATGCGATTACTCCCCATCGGTGATCCTTGCGGGACCATCGTGGCGACAATCTCCACCGGAGACGACCGAAACGCGCCGAAGTGCATGAAATTCCCAACAACAACCGGACACTAGGGGCGTAAACCCATAAAACGTCAGGGAGGGTCGGAGTCGATCTCCCGGGCCCGCTGGACGAACTCCTGCGCGGATCGGGCCTCGATGTGGACGAGCAGCCCGTCGCGCCGCCGGGACATGCCCCAGTAGTGCGTGGTGGCCTGGCCCCACCAGATGGTCCATCTGGGGAAACGTGCGGACAGGGCCCGGACCACGACCGTCGGGCTGATCTTGGGTTCGCTTATCGTGGGCACGCTTCGAGGTAAGCACGATTCACCCCGTGAGCGCGAGTATACGAAGAGTAGTCAGGTGCGATAGGACTTACACCCGGGACGACATACCTACGTTCCGGGTGGCAGCATCTCTGCGAGGAGCCGCCCATCGAGCCCTGTAACGGGTCAAATCGTCTGCCCCTCGTTTTCCGATCAGGTGGCCTCGCGGCGGAAGGTTTCCAGGGCCAGCAGCGCGACGTGCAGCGACAGGCACGACTCGACGTCGTCGAGGTCGGTGTCGAGGACCCGCTCCAGCCGCCGGAGGCGGTCGTAGAACGCCGGCCGGGACAGGTGGGCCTTCTGCGCGGCCACCGCCTTGTTGCGCCCGGCGTCGAGATAGATGCGCAGGATCCTGGTCAGGTCGCCGTGCCGCTGGGCGTCGTGGGCCAGCAGGGCCCCCAGCTCGCGCTCGGCGAAGGTCTGCAGCCGGGCGTCGTCGCGCAGCAGGTGCAACAGGCCGCGCAGCCGCAGGTCGGGCAGGCGGTAGAACGGGCGCCCGTCGGGCTGGCGCACGGCGACCTCCGCCACCTGCTCGGCCTCCAGGAAGCCGCGCCGTACGTCCTTGATCGACTCCACGACCGAGCCGGCGGCCAGCACGAACGGCGTGGCGAAGTTCGCCCGCAGGCGCTCGGCCAGCGCGCCGAGCGCGGCCTCGGCGGCCATGCGGGGCGGCAGCGGCAGCAGCACTCCGACGCGGCTCTGGTCCAGCGCCCCGACCAGGGCGGGCAGCTTGGCCTCGCGGCAGGCGGCGGCGCCGGCCTCGGCGAGCTCGCCCAGCCTGGCCTGCTCGCCCAGCGCGGTGCCGACGGACGCGGTCAGCCGGATCACGGCGCTGACGAGCCTGCGGCCGGTGAGCGGGACCCCGACGGCGCGGGCGCGGGCGGCGGCCTCGTCGGGGTCGGCGTACGCGTGGGTGAGAATGCCGGTCAGTATGGTCCCGTGCGCCTGCCGTTCCAGGGACTCCTGGTGGCGCTCCAGCAGGCGGCTCAGCGCGAGCGTGGTCGCCGCGCGTTCGGCGAGCACGATGTCACGGGGGCTGGGCTGGCCGTCGCACAGCAGGATGAGCCGTCCCCAGTCCTGGCCGCGGGCGCCGACCATGGTCACCAGCCAGCCGGCGGCGGCGTCGTAGGCGGTCCGCTCGGCCGGCATCACCGCGCGCGACCTGGTCTCCCAGTTGGCCAGCACGCTCCCGGTGTCGCCCCCGGCCGCGTCGCACGCCAGGACCTGGTGGGCCAGGTTCTCCAGCAGCACCGGGCGGCCGGAGAAGCGGGCGACCTGGTTGAGCACCTCGGCCGGGGACGCGCCCTCGACCGACAGCTCGGTGAACACCTCGTGCAACTGCTCGGAGGCCCGCAGCTCCTGGAGCTGGATGTCGATGATGCGCGCGTGGACCGACTCGGTGATCTGGACGAAGGGCGTCTCGCGGGCGAGCGTGATCAGCGGCAGCCCGTGCTCCTCCGCGGCCTTGACCACCGCCCTCGGCAGCTCGCGGACGAACCGCCGGCCGAGCTCGACGATCAGGCCCGATGCGCCGACGGCGGCGAGCTCGCTGACGTAGTCGGCCAGCTTGTCGGGCTCGTTCGGCAGCGCCACCCCGGTCGTCAGGACCAGCTCGCCGCCGCGTAACAGATGGGCGATGTCGTGGACCTCGCCCACGTGCACCCATCGGACCCGGGTGTCCAGCCGGTCGCCGCCCGCCACCACCCGGGGGCTGCCTCGCCGGACGGCGTCCAGCGCGAGCACGTCTGCCACCGTGGGGAGCATGCTCAGAGGCTACCTGATCATAATGTAAGGATGACCCCCCACCGGCTGACACATTGATCTCGGCGCAGGTCGCGTCCGGATCTCAGCGCAGGCGCGTGCCGAGGCCGTCGAGAAGGGCCATCAGCCCGAACTCGAAGGCGAGCCGCCGGGCCACGATCGGGTCGAAGTTCTGGTGCGTGTAGGACCGGTAGCGCTCCCGCAGGTTGGGCCGGTCGGCCGCCAGCTTCGTCATGAGCGGGTCCACCGCGGCCTGCAGCTCCGTCACGCTCTTGCCGGTCGCCTTCAGCGAGCTGAGAAAGGCGACCTCGGGGATCGTGGCGCCCAGCGTGTACGACACGACGGCCGTCATGGCGTAGTCCACGTCGATGCCCTCGAACCCCGCGCGGACGAAGGCGCCCATCAGCCGGTCGGCCGAGGTGAGCGCGTTCGGCCCGAGCGCGGGGACCACGCCGATGAGGCTCGCGCTCCACGGATGGTCGAAGACCGCCTGGCGCATGCCGTAGGCGAAGACGCTCGCCGCCTCCCGCCAGTCGGCCGCCTCGGGCACCACGACGCCCGAATAGACCTCGTCCATCACGAGCTCGATCAGCTCGTCCTTGTTGGCGACGTGCCAGTAGAGGCTGGTCGCCCCCGCGCCGAGGCGGGCGCCGAGCTTGCGCATGCTGAGCGCGTCGAGGCCCTCGGCGTCGAGCAGCTCCAGGGCCGCCCGGACGATCTGGTCGCGGCTGAGGCCCTGCTCGCGCCCTCCCTTGCGCTCGCGGGTCCAGACCGAGGAGAACGGCTTCGCTGACACGGCCTCACAATATTCGCTCGCACAGTGTTCGATGAAGTCGTACAGTGTCCGACACTACTCGCACACTGTTCGAGGTGACCTTCATGTCCCATCCCCGACGCTGGTGGATCCTCGGCGTCCTCTGTCTGAGCCTGCTGACCCTGGTCGTGGACAACACCGTCCTCAACCTCGCGATCCCGTCGCTCATGCGCGACCTCGGCGCCACGCCGTCCGACGTGCAATGGGTCATCGACGCGTACGTCCTGGTCTTCGCGGGCCTGCTGCTCACCGCGGGCAGCCTGTCCGACCGGTACGGCAGGCGGCGGATGCTGGTGATCGGCCTGGCGTTCTTCGGCGGCGCCTCCCTGGCGGCCATGCTCGCCACCGAGCCCTGGCAGCTCATCGCGGCCCGCGCGCTGATGGGCGTCGGCGGCTCCTGCGTGATGCCGTCCACCCTGTCGATCCTGATCACCGTGTTCGACGAGAGCGAGCGGCGCAAGGCCATCGCCGTGTGGAGCTCGGTCGCCATGGTCGGCGTCATCGCCGGTCCGACCGTCGGCGGGTTCCTGCTCCAGCACTACTACTGGGGCTCGGTCTTCCTGATCAACGTGCCGATCGCGGTGCTGGCGATCGTCGCGGCCTTCGCGCTCATGCCGGAGACGTACGGCGAGACGCGGCGCGCCGACCCGCTCGGGGTGATCCTGTCCACGGCCGGGATGGGCGGGCTGGTCTGGGCCGTCATCTCGGCGCCCGGCGGGCACTTCAACCCCCTCGCGGTGGCGCTCTCGGCGGCCGCCCTGCTGGCGTTCGTGCTGTGGGAGCGCCGCACCCCCCACTCGATGCTGCCGCTCGGGCTGTTCCGGAACCGCTCGTTCAGCGGGGCGTGCTTCTCCATCGTGCTGCTGTCGTTCGGCGCGGGCGCGCTCATGCTGGCCATCTCGCAGTATCTGCAGTTCGTGCTGGGCTACGACCCGCTCAAGGCCGGGTTCGCCCTGCTGCCCTACGTGGTGGCGGCGACGGTGTTCAACGTCCTTGGCGCGTCGCTGGGCAAGAAGGTGAGCAACCGGGTGCTCATCGCCTCGGGCCTCGTCGTCATGGCCGCAGGGTTCGTGCTGCTGTCCACGCTCACCGGCGGATACGGCACGCTGATCGCCGGCCTCATGGTCATGGGGGTGGGCGGCGGCCTGGCCGGTCCCGCGGCGTACGCGACGCTGATGGGCGCGGTGCCGCCCGAGCGCGCAGGGGTCGGCTCCGCGCTCAACGACACGGTGCAGCAGGTCGGCATGGCGCTGAGCGTGGCCGTCCTCGGCAGCGTGCTCGCCGCCGCGTACACGGCGGCCATGCCGGAGTCGGCGCCGCCGGCGGCGCGCGAGTCGATCGGTGTCGCGACGACCCTCGGCGACCCGGCCGTGGCCGCCGCCGGACGCGAGGCGTTCGTGTCGGCGATGTCGGTCGGCTCGTGGGTGGGCGCGGCCTGCTCGCTCGCGGCGGCCCTGGTCGCGCTGCTGGTCCTGCGCCGGAAGGCCGCCGGACCGGCTCCGGCGGAGGAATCGGCGGCGCCCACCACTGTGTAAGTGAAGTTCGAGATATCCCAGACAGGCTGACGGGTGAGGCGGTCACCCGCCAGCCGGGATACTCGGAGCATGTCGGACCTTCTCGCACGCCATCGCGCGGTCATGCCGAACTGGATGGCCCTCTATTACAACGAGCCCATCG
Organism: Microbispora hainanensis; assembly: GCF_006874475.1. Classification (GTDB taxonomy): domain Bacteria; phylum Actinomycetota; class Actinomycetes; order Streptosporangiales; family Streptosporangiaceae; genus Microbispora; species Microbispora hainanensis. The sequence continues at coordinate 29,414 of NZ_VIRM01000071.1, read as the reverse complement.
AAATCGTCGGAGGCAAGGGCAACCGCGTCGTCGACGCGAACGGGAAGAGTTATCTGGACTTCTTCGCCGGGATCCTCACCAACATGATCGGGTATGACGTGCCCGAGGTGCGGGAGGCCGTGGAGCGCCAGCTCGCGACCGGCGTCGTCCACACCTCGACGCTGTATCTCATCCGCAGCCAGGTCGAGCTGGCCGAGAAGATCGCCCGCCTGTCGGGCATCCCGGACGCCAAGGTCTTCTTCACCAACTCCGGCACGGAGGCCAACGAGACGGCCCTGCTGCTGGCCACCTACGCCCGCGGGTCCGACCAGGTGCTCGCCATGCGGCAGAGCTACCACGGCCGGTCGTTCGGTGCGATCAGCGTGACCTCCAACCGGTCGTGGAAGAACAACTCGCTGTCGCCGCTCAACGTGCACTTCCTGCACGGCGCCGACCGCCACCTCGTGCAGTTCCGCGGCATGTCGGACGCCGACTACATCGCGGCCTGCGTGGACGACCTGCGCCACGTGCTCGCCACGGCCGTCACCAAGGACGTCGCCGCGCTGATCGCCGAGCCGATCCAGGGCGTGGGCGGCTTCACCATGGCCCCCGACGGCCTGTTCGCCGCCTACAAGGAGGTCCTCGACGAGGAGGGCATCCTGTTCATCTCCGACGAGGTGCAGACCGGCTGGGGCCGTACGGGCTCGGCGTTCTTCGGCATCCAGAACCACGGCGTTACGCCCGACATGATGACCTTCGCCAAGGGGCTCGGCAACGGCTTCGCGGTCGGCGGCATCGTGGCGCGCGGCGACCTCATGGACGGCCCCCACGCCGTGGGCCTGTCCACCTTCGGCGGTAACCCGATCTCGATGGCGGCGGCCAACGCGACGCTCGACTACGTGCTCGACCACGACCTGCAGGCCAACGCGGCGCGCACCGGCGAGATCATCCTCTCCGGGCTGCGCGAGGCCGCCGGGCGGCTGCCCCTCGTGGGCGAGGTGCGGGGCAAGGGCCTGATGTTCGCGGTCGAGCTGGTCGACCCCGGCACCGGCGCGCCCGCCCCCGCCCTGGCCGCCCGCTTCATGGAGGAGACCAAGCGGCTCGGCCTGCTCGCCGGCAAGGGCGGCCTGTACGGCAGCACGCTGCGCATGGCCCCGCCGCTCACGCTCACCGAGGACGAGGCCCGCGAGGGCCTGGGCATCCTCGTCACCGCTCTGGAGACCGTCAACGATGAAGCACGTTAACCACTGGATCGACGGCGCGCTCGCCGAGGGCGCGGGCCGTACGGCGGAGGTGTTCGACCCGGCGACCGGCGAGGTGAGCGGCCGGGTGTCGCTGGCCACGGCCGAGGAGGTCGACGCCGCGGTGGAGGCCGCCGCCCGGGCCTTCCCCGCCTGGCGCGACGCGTCGCTGACCAAGCGCACACAGGTCCTGTTCCGGTTCCGCGAGCTGCTCGACGCGCACCGCGACGACGTGGCCGCGCTGATCACGGCCGAGCACGGCAAGGTGCACTCCGACGCGCTGGGCGAGGTGGCCCGCGGCCTTGAGGTGGTGGAGTTCGCCTGCGGCATCCCCCACCTGCTCAAGGGTGGTTATTCGGAGAACGTCTCGACCCGGGTCGACTCCTACTCGATCCGCCAGCCGCTCGGGGTGGTGGCGGGCATCACCCCGTTCAACTTCCCGGCGATGGTGCCGATGTGGATGTTCCCGGTGGCGATCGCCTGCGGGAACACGTTCGTGCTGAAGCCCTCCGAACGCGACCCCTCCGCGTCGCTGCTGCTCGCCGAGCTGTGGCAGCGGGCAGGCCTGCCGGACGGCGTGTTCAACGTGGTCCAGGGCGACAAGGCGGCGGTGGACCGGCTGCTCGAGCACCCGTCCGTACGGGCCGTGTCGTTCGTCGGCTCCACGCCGATCGCGCGGTACGTCTACGAGACCGGCACGGCGCACGGCAAGCGGGTGCAGGCGCTCGGCGGGGCCAAGAACCACATGCTCGTGCTGCCCGACGCCGACCTCGACCTGGTCGCCGACTCGGCCGTTTCCGCGGGCTTCGGCTCGGCGGGGGAGCGGTGCATGGCGATCTCCGTGGTGCTCGCGGTCGACCCGATCGGTGACGAGCTGGTCGAGAAGATCGTGTCGCGGGTGCGGGACCTGCGGATCGGCCCGGGAACCGACCCCGAGTCGCAGATGGGCCCGCTCGTGACCGCCGCCCACCGCGACAAGGTGACGTCCTACCTCGACCTCGGCGTCGAGGAGGGGGCCAAGCTCGTGGTCGACGGCAGGGAGACCCCCGTGCGCGGGGGCCGGGGGAACGGCTTCTGGCTCGGCCCGACCGTCCTCGACCACGTGCCGCCGAACTCCCGCGTCCACCGCGAGGAGATCTTCGGCCCGGTGCTGTCGATCGTGCGCGTCCGCTCGTACGAGGAGGGCCTTGAGCTGATCAACACCGGCGAGTACGGCAACGGCACGGCGATCTTCACCAACGACGGCGGCGCGGCCCGGCGCTTCCAGAACGAGGTGGAGGTCGGCATGATCGGCGTCAACGTGCCGATCCCGGTGCCGATGGCCTTCTACAGCTTCGGCGGCTGGAAGGCCTCACTGTTCGGCGACACGCACGTGCACGGCACCGAGGGGGTCCACTTCTACACCCGGGGCAAGGTCGTCACCTCGCGGTGGCTCGACCCCTCCCACGGCGGCGTGAACCTCGGCTTCCCGACCAACGCCTGACCTCGCAGGCGACGCCCCGAGCCACTGGGGCCCAGTAGGCTCGGGGCGTCCGTCTTCTGTCACGGGGGGTCGTGCGTGCGCCGTACACACCTGGTCATGACGGTCGCGGCCGTGGGACTGCTCGCCGCCGCCTGCGCCGGCCGGCCCGCGCCCGCGACCAAGGTGGCCACGCCGGGCACTTCGGCGGCCGCGGGCGAGGCCGGCCCCAGCGCGTCGTCCCCCTCCTCGTCCGGCGCTACGCCCACCCCGCTCGCGTCGGTCGGGCGCGGCGAGGGGACGCTCAGCGTGGTCGCGATCGACGGGTACGCCGAGTGGGGCGGCGTCGATCCGAAGGTCAAGTGGGTCGGCACGTTCGAGAAGGAGACGGGCTGCAAGGTCAGCCTGCGTTACTACGACCCGCGCGCGGCGGAGCGGCCGGGCGACTTCCCGCCGTCGTCGTTCGACGTGATCTCCGTGACCCCAGAGGTGGGAGGCCGGCTGATGGACGAGGGCAAGGCCGCCCCGCTCAACACCGGACTGCTGCACGGCTACGACGAGATCCCCAAGCGGCTGCGTACGCTGCCGTCGGTCACCCGGGGCGGGCACGTCTACGGCGTGCCGTACGTGTGGGCGACCAACGAGATCCTCTACGACACCGGCAAGGCCGGCCCCGACGGCCCGGAGTCGCTCTTCACGGACAAGGGGCCCGTGATGTTCCGGGACCGCCCGCTGTCGCTGGCCGACGCCGCGCTGGTGCTCAAGGCCCAGGGCACGGACGTCGGCGCGGACATCAAGGACCCGTTCGACCTCACCGACGCCCAGCTCGACGCCGCCGCCGAGTTGTTCACCTCGGACGAGGACGGCGAGCACACGTTCTGGCGTGACCCCGTCGAGGTCGTCCAGGGCTTCGCGACCGGGTCGGTACGGCTGGCGCAGGCCACGCCGTACCACCTGGACGTGCTCAGGCGCGGGCACAAGCCGGTCAGGGCGCTGACGGACCGGCCGGTGACCGGCTGGGCCGACTCGTGGATGATGTCGTCCCAGGCCCCGCACCCCTCGTGCGCGTACAAGTGGCTCGACTTCACGACGTCGCCCGACGTGCAGCGCAGGGTGTCGTCCTGGATGGGGCTCGCCCCGGCCAACCCCAAGGGGTGCACCGGCGCGGCCCGCCGGATCTGCGCGGACTACCGCGTCGGCACCGCCCAGGCGTTCCGGGGCGTCTACTTCGCAGTGCGCCCGAAGGCGTACGACAAGTGGGTGGAGCGCTGGTCGCGCGTCGTGTCCTGAGCCGCCGTGTTTTGAGCCGGTGGGGATCGCCGGTCACTTCTCCTCACGGGCGTCCACGGGCGGCCGGGTGGGGAAGAGGGTGCAGGCGAGCGGCCAGAACACCAGCCAGACCACCATGGCGAACGTGAGGCGTCCGGCCCATCCCAGGAGCGCCGCCGTGCGTTCGAGGTCGCCGACGGCCACGACGCCGGCCAGCAGCAGGCCGCAGGCGACGGCCCAGCCGATCATGCCCTTGCCCCAGGCGCGCCATTCATCTCGGGCCCGCTCCCTGCCGTAACGCCTACGCCGGTCGGGCGGCGGCCCTCCGGCGTACCGGTGGGCGAACCTGAGGTCGGCCCACCGCACCATGTCGTGGCCGAAGGCGACGGTGAACCCCAGGTAGGCCGCGGCCAGCCCGTGCGTGAACTCCGCCCGCCCGCCGGCGCGGAGGTCGGCCACGCTCGCGACGAGGAGGACCAGGTCGACCAGGGGGACGGCGAGCAGCAGCAGGCCGCCGAGCCGCCGCCTGCGCAGGAGATAGCGGACGGCGAGCCCCGCGCCCAGCAGCACCCAGAACGCGACCTCGCAGGCGACGATCAGTCCGAACAGCATCCGGGCTCCTTTTTCGCACGGCGTGCTACAAACCTTTATCGCACATTGTGCTATAAAAAGCGCGCGGGTGCGTGGCGGGAGGAAGCTGTGCCGAAGATCGTGGACCATGAGGTGCGGCGCGAGGAGATCGCCGAGGCGTTGTGGCGGGTCGTGCGCCGGGACGGCGTGGCCGCCGCCACGGTCCGCAGCATCGCGGCCGAGGCCGGCTGGTCACCGAGCGCGCTGCGGCACTACTTCTCGACCCAGGCGGAGCTGCTCGCCTTCGCGATGGAGCACGTCATCGCACGGGCCCGCGCGCGTATCGAGACCACCGTCTATGACGGACCCGTGCGCGTCGCCGTACGCCGCCTGCTGGAGGAGCTGCTGCCCATGGACGAGGAACGGCGCGCGGAGGCCGAGGTCTGGCTGCAGCTTGCCGCGCGCGCCCAGGGCGACCCGGCCGCCGTCGACTGGTTGCGCCGCGCGGACGACGGGGTGGCGGAGGCGACGGCCCTGGCCGTCCGCGCCCTCGCCGAACAGGGGGAGCTCGCCGGCCATCGGGACGCCGAGTTCGAGGCGGCGCGGCTGCACGCCCTCATCGACGGCCTGACCGTTCACGTGCTGACCCGGCCGGAGTCGATGCCTCCTGATCGCGTGAGCGCCGTGCTGGCCGCCCACCTCGACGATCTGGCGACCTGAGCTGGGCGCCGCTCGTGGAGATACGCCGTGGGCCGGCCATGAGCGGGAACGGGTGGTCAGGACGTGGCCGGCAACGGCTGGTCAGGTCATGACCGCGAACCGGGGTCAGGACATGGCCGCCCGGGAGCGGCGGGGCAGCGGCACCTTGCCCTCGGGGGCGGGCAGCAGGGCCTCGGCGCAGTCGTCGCAGGCGTGGACGGGGGCGTTGTCGGGCAGCATGCCGACCTTGATGCGGGGGCGGGGCCACTTCTTGTGGCAGACGACGCAGGCGTCGCCGTCGCGCTGCGTGGTGGTGAGGCCGGCAGGGTCGAACGTCAGCATGAGCCGCTCGGCGCCGTCCGGGTTCCAGCCCATCAAAGTCCCCCCTCGATCGCCTATCGGAACCGTTATAACGCGGTTACCCTTCGTGATCGGCGCGAGTCGGGCCAAGCGATGGTTAAATCGAGGCATAACGCAAGCCGTACAACAACAAAAGGGACACCTCGGAACAGACCGGGTGCCCCTTTTGGTGTTTATTAAACGCTCTACCCCACGTTGAGCGCCTTCTCCAGAATGGAGAGACCCTCTTCCAGCAGGTGGTCCGGGATCACCAGCGGCGGCAGGAAGCGCAGCACGTTGCCGTACGTGCCGGCGGTGAGCACGAGCAGGCCCTGCTCGTGGCACCTGCGCGCGATCTCGGCCGCCGGGTAGGGATCCTTGGTGCCCGGGACGACGAGCTCGACCGCGATCATCGCGCCGCGCCCGCGCACGTCCCCGACGATCGGGTTGTGCTCCTGGATGGCGCGCAGGCGGGGCAGCATGATCTCGCCGATGTGCCGGGCGCGTTCGACGAGCCTGTCCTGCTCGATGGTCTCCAGCACGCCGAGGGCCGCCTCGCAGGCGAGCGGGTTGCCGCCGTACGTGCCGCCCAGCCCGCCGCTGTGGACGTGGTCGAGCAGGTCGGCCCTGCCGGTCACGGCCGCCAGCGGCAGGCCGCCCGCGATGCCCTTGGCGGTGGTGATGATGTCGGGCACGATGCCCTCGTCCTCGCAGGCGAACATGTGGCCGGTGCGGGCGAAGCCCGTCTGCACCTCGTCGGCGATGAAGACGATGCCGTTGGCGCGGCAGAACTCGACGATCTTCGGCAGGAAGCCGCGGGCCGGCTCGATGAAGCCGCCCTCGCCCGCGATCGGCTCGATGAGCACCGCCGCGACGTTCTCCGCGCCGATCTGCTTGTTGATCATGTCGATCGCCTGGGCCGCGGCCTCCTCGGCGCAGTTGTCCGGGCCGGTCGGCCAGCGGAACGGGTAGGCGAGCGGCACCCGGTAGACCTCGGGCGCGAACGGCCCGAACCCGTGCTTGTACGGCATGCTCTTGGCCGTCAGCGTCATCGTCAGCAGCGTGCGGCCGTGGTAGCCGTGGTCGAAGACGACGACCGCCTGCCGTCCGGTGGCGTGCCGGGCGACCTTGACCGCGTTCTCGACGGCCTCGGCGCCGCTGTTGACCAGGAACGTCCGCTTCTCGTGGTCGCCGGGCGTGAGCGCGTTGAGCTTCTCGCACACCGCGACGTACGACTCGTACGGAGCGACCATGAAACAGGTGTGGGTGAAGTCGGCGACCTGCTTCTGCACGCGCTCGACGACCCTCGGGGCGGCGTTGCCGACGTTGGTGACGGCGATGCCGGAGCCGAAGTCGATCAGCGAGTTGCCGTCCGCGTCGACGATCACACCGCCGCCCGCGTGGGTCACGAAGACGGGCAGCGTGATGCCGATGCCCGAAGGCACGGCGGACTGCTTTCGCGCGAACAGCTCGCGCGACCGCGGACCGGGGATCTCGGTGACGAGGCGGCGCTCCTGCGGAAGCTGCGGGCCGCCGTGCGTGATGGCAGTGCTCATATCTCCGACGGTACGGCCACCGTCGCCACCAGCCGATATGCCGCTATGTCAGAATGTAGGCGTACTTTTGGCCGGTGCGGACAAGCCGGCCGTTCGGGGGGAAGAGCAGTGGCACCCACGCTGCGCCGGATCACCGCGATCGTACCGCTCCACCTGGAGGTTCTCGCCGGGCGGAACGGTCTCGACCGCCCCGTCCGCTGGGTCGCGGTGAGCGAGCTGGAGGACCCCACGCCGTTCCTCGAGGGCGGCGAGCTGGTGCTCACGACCGGCATGCGGCTGTCCGCGGGCGACGCCGTGCCGTACGTCTCCCGGCTCGTGGCGCGGGGCGTCACCGGGCTGGGGTTCGGGGTGGGGCTGAGCCACGACGCCGTGCCGCCCGGTTTCGCCGAGGCGGCCGAGGCCGCCGGGCTGCCGCTGGTCGAGGTGCCGAGGGACACGCCCTTCATCGCGATCGGCAAGGCCGTCAGCGAGCTGCTCGCGGGGGAGCAGTACGAGGAGATCAGCCGTGCCTTCGCGGCGCAGGGCAGGCTCACCCGCGCCGCCCTCCAGCGGGAGGGGCCGCCGGCCGTGGTGGACCGGCTGGCCAGGGAGATCGGCGGCTGGGCGCTGCTGCTCGACCCCGCCGGCGCCGTACGGCACGCCGCCGACGCGACCGGCCGCCATGCCGGGCCGGGAAAAGCAGGAGGCCCGGGTGACCGGCACGCAGGTCAGAGAGATCGGCGCGGCGCGGCGGACGACTGGGCGGGCGAGGCGGCACGGTCGCTGGAGCCCGAGATCGCCCGGCTGCGGAGCGCGCCGTCCCTGGCGAGCCTCGCCCTGTCGACCCCGGACGAGCACGTCGTGGTCCAGCCGCTGGGCCGCAGGGGGTTCTTCGCGGTGGGGTCGCCCCGGCCGTTCTCGCCCATCGCGCACACGGTCGTGAACGCCGCCGGGTCTCTGCTGACGCTGGCGCTGGAACAGGGCAGGGAGCAGCGCTCGGCGGCGGCGCGGGTGCGGTCGGCGGTGCTCCGGCTGCTGCTGGCCGGCGAGGCGGGGGCGGCCGTGGAGACGCTGGCGGCCCTGGGCCTGCGGCTGCCCGGGGAGCCGGTCACGGTCCTCGCCTGCGACACCCCCGACCCAGAGGCGCTGGCCGAGGCGCTCACCGAGTCCATGACCGGGGCCCCCACAGGGGCGCCGACAGGGGCCCCGACCGGCGCGGCGCCCGGCCCGCGCGGCGCTGTGGCGGCCGTTTCCGGCCCCCGCCGCCGGCCTGACGACATCTTCACCGCGCCCTGGGAAGGGCTGCTCGTCGTGCTGGCTCCGGACGCGTACGCCGACGAGGTCGTCGCGCTGGCCGCACAGCACGGCCGGGTCGGGGTCAGCGCGCCCGGGGTGGAGATCGTCCGCTCCGGGAGCCGCGGTGACAGCCGTACGGACAGCCGCATAGACGGCCGCGTGGAACCTGCCGCGGCCGGACCCGCCGACCGCGGCGCGTCCCGCCCGGTCGCCGCAAACGGGCCCGGTCATGTCTCCGGTCATGTCTCCGGCCGTGTCTCCGATCGGCCCTCCGATCGCGTCCCTGATCGCGTCCCTGATCGCGTCCCCGACCGGGTCCCCGATAAGGACCTTGCCGCCGCGCTCGACCGGGCCCTCGACCAGGCGCGGCGGGCGCTCGTCTCCGCCTCGCCGGTCGCGCGCTTCAGCGAGCTCGCCGGGCGCGGGCTGCTGTCGCTGCTCGATCCCGCCGCCGCCGCGTCGTTCGCGGCGGCGATCCTCGCGCCGCTCCGCGAGTACGGCTCGCGCGCCGACCTGGTCGAGTCGCTGCGTGCCTACCTGGCCAGCAACGGCCACTGGGACGCCGCGGCCCAGCGCCTGGGCGTGCACCGACACACGCTGCGCTATCGGATGAAGCGGGTGAGCGAGCTGCTCGGACGCGATCTGGACGATCCCGCGGTCCGGGCCGAGCTCTGGGTCGCGCTGTGCCTGTGACCCCTGTGCTTGTCAGTGCAGCTCAGGCCGGGGGATGCGTGCGGAAGGCGCGGATGGCGGCTTCGGTGACGATCTCGTAGGTCTTGCCGTCGGGCAGATGACCGGCACGTTCCAGGCTGAGCGCGCCCTGCGCCGCGGCCCACAGCGCGTCGGCGATCTTCCTCGGCTGGGTGGGCACGAGGTGACCGGCGGAGATGCAGTCGGCGATCACCCGGTCGACGATGTTGAGCGCGGCCCGCGCGAGCGTGCGGGCGCGCTCGCTCGGCACGAAGCCGGGGATGGCCCGCTCGAACATGAGGCTGTAGTAACCGGGCTCGGCCAGCGCCGCCTCCCGGTAGGCGGGACCGAGCAGGCTCAGGTGCTCCAGCGGGTCGCTGCGGTGCGGCACGGCCTCCAGCCTGCGCCGGAACCGCTCGAAGCCCTCCAGATAGAGCGCCTCGGCCAGGCCTTCCTTGCTGCCGAACATCGTGTAGATGACCTGGGTGGAGCAGCCCGCCTCGGCGGCGATCCTGCGTACGGTGAGACTCTCCGGCCCGGCCTTGGTGAGCAGGTCGTTGGCGACGTCGAGAAGACGGGTGCGCAGCTCGTCGTAGTTGCTGCGATGGCCGCGTGCGTAGGCACCCTGAAGACCGAGCGGCGCCGGCGTACCCATCAGCGACGAGCCCTTCTCATATTGGGGGTCCCGCGACAGACCCGGATGATGACTTAACCATGCCGCTCGCCTTTCAAACCGCGATGAAACAGAAAACATCATGAAATTGCCGCGCATCTGTGACATCAGGGAAGTTGTCCATGATGGCGTGGTGGGGGGTGCCGGTTGGCCCGTCCGGAGTAACGACCGGCTCACACCAGGTGGCATAGCGTGAAGACATGGACGTAGGCCGCACTTCCGAACCCCGCCCCTTCTGGCTCGCCGGGCGCCCCGCGACGGGAGACGCCGAGCAGGCCGTGACCAATCCTCACGACGGCCGGGTCGTCGGCGTCCACTCGGTGCCGACCCCCCAGCAGGTCGAGCAGGCCGTGGCCGCCGCCGACGCCGTGCGCAAGCAGGCCGCCGCGCTGCCCATCCACGTACGCGCCGAGGCGCTGGCCCATGTGGCCCGGCGGCTGACCGAGCGCGCCGAGGAGATCGCCCGCCTGATCAGCGCGGAGAACGGCAAGCCGATCTTCTGGGCCCGTGGCGAGGTGGGCCGCGCCATCTCCACGTTCCGCTTCGGCGCGGAGGAGGCCCGCCGCTTCAGCGGCGAGGTGCAGCGGCTCGACACCGAGGCGGCGGCGCAGGGACGGCTCGCCTACGTCTCGCGCGTGCCGTACGGCCCGGTGCTGGCGATCACGCCGTTCAACTTCCCGCTCAACCTGGTGGCCCACAAGGTGGCTCCCGCGATCGCCGTGGGCGCGCCGATCGTGGTCAAGCCCGCGCCCGCGACCCCGCTGTCGGCGCTCGTCCTCGGGGAGATCCTGGCCGAGACCGACCTGCCGGAGGGCATGTTCTCCGTGCTGCCGGTGCCCAACGACCGGGCGTCCTCCCTGGTGGAGGACCCGCGGCTGCCGGTCATCTCCTTCACCGGCTCCGGCCCGGTCGGCTACTCGATCATGGACAGCGTGCCGCGCAAGCACGTCACGCTCGAACTCGGCGGCAACGCCGCCGCGGTCGTGCTGGCCGACGCCGACCTCGACTGGGCGGCGAGCCGCATCGCGCTGTTCTCCAACTACCAGGCGGGGCAGAGCTGCATCGCGGTGCAGCGGGTGATCGTGGAGGACGCGGTCGCCGACGCGTTCACCGACAAGCTCGTCGCCGCCGTCGGCGCGCTCGTGACCGGCGACCCCGCGGACGACAAGACGCAGGTCGGTCCGCTCGTCAGCGAGGACGCCGCGATCCGCGTCGAGAGCTGGGTGAACGAGGCTGTCACGGCCGGGGCGCGCCTGCTGGCGGGCGGCACCAGGGACGGCTCGGCCGTCGCCCCCACCGTGCTGGCCGACGTGCCCGCCGACGCCAAGGTGGCCTGCGAGGAGGTCTTCGGGCCCGTCATGATCGTGCAGCGGGTCGCCTCGGTCGACGAGGCGTTCGCCGCGGTCAACGACTCCCGCTATGGCCTGCAGGCCGGGGTCTTCACCCGCAGCCTGGACGTCGCCTTCCGGGCCAATCGCGAGCTGGAGGTCGGCGGCGTCATCATCGGCGACGTGCCGTCCTACCGGGCCGACCAGATGCCGTACGGCGGGGTGAAGGAGTCGGGGGTGGGCCGCGAGGGGCTGCGCTCGGCCATGGAGGACTACACCTACGAGAAGGTCATGGTGCTCAGCGGCCTCACGCTCTAGAACCAGGCGTCCGAGGGGCCCGGGGGACTGCCGCCCCCGGGCCCCTCGTTTTCGCGGAGGCCCCGTTCAGAGGAGACTCAGCGCCTTGGCGAGGCCGGGGTCGCGGCCCTGGGCCAGATCGAGGGCCGTCATGGGGGCGTAGTGGTCGACGGGGACGCCGACGGTGTCGATGATCTCCCGGGCCGGGCCGAGGTGGCGGACCCTCGGCAGCAGCAGCACGCTGTTGTCGTCGAGAAGGTACGCCTCGGCCGGCCCGGAGACGGCCCCCGCGGTGCGGGTCCCGACGAGAGTGCCCAGGCCGTTGTCCTTCACGGCCGCGCTGAAGTCCTCACACGCGGAGGCGCACGCGCGGTCGGTGAGCACGACCAGGCGCAGCCCGAGCAGCGGCACGGTGTCGTCGGTGCGGTTGGCCGTGCAGTCACCGGTGAGCGGGCAGAAGTAGCTCGTGACCGTGCCGTGGGCGAAGGCGCCGAGCAGCCGGGTCACCTCGCGCGGCGACCCGCCGCCGTTGCCGCGCAGGTCGATGACGGCGGCCTTGGAGGTGTCCTTCAGCGCGGCGATGACCTGGTCGGCCGCGCCCTCGAAGAATCCGGGCACCGCGACGTAGGTGACGCCGCCGGGGAGCCTCTTCGACGTCACCGCCCGCTCCTGCTCGCGGAGGGGACCCTCGGTGAGCTGCACGGTCCGCACGCGTCCCGTCGTGGGACGCTTCAGCGTGAGCCGTACGGTGCGGGAGGCGAACACCTCGATGAGGCTCTGGTTCACCTGTCACCGATGAACGCCGGGATGCCGTCGACCTTCTCGACGATGTCGCCGGGCCGGATGCCGGCCTTGTCCGCCGGGCTCCCGGGCAGGATGCGGGTGATGAACAAGGGAGGCCGGGCGGCCGGGTCGAGCTGCGGGCCCTGTGCGGCCGACAGGCCGGCGATGCCCGTCCCCACCGGCCCGCCCGCCGGCGGGGGAGTGATCTTCTCCACCCGGGCGTGGTCGTCGTGCAGCCCCGCGACCATGCCGGTGATCGCCGCGTGCAGCGCGCCCGGGTCGCCGGCGCCGATCATGCCGGCGAACGCGGCCCAGTCGGACTCGCGGTTCCCCGTCAGCGCGGGCAGGCGGAGGCCGGCCTTGTCGGCCCCGCGCCGCATCAGCTCCCGGGTATAGGCGGCGAGGGCGTCCCGCAACAGCACCTTCGAGTCCAGCGCGGGCCCGCCGTAGTAGTTGTCCAGCACGCACTCGTACGCCTGCCGGAGCGTGTTCACCGACGTCGGCGGCGCGGACTCCGGCGGCGGCGCGGTTATCCGGGCACACACGCCGCCCGCGTCGGCCCGCGTGATGCCGGCCTGCGCGGCGGGGGCCGGGGGAGCGGCGGACAGGGCGGCGGCCGTCAGCAGGACGGCGGCGGGAAGAGTTCTGATCATGCCGGTCAGCCTGGCCGCCGGCGGGTTGCACGGCCGTGAACGACACCGTTAACGCCGCTGTTACCCCGCTTCGGATACGAAGCTCGCATGCGGATTCTCGTGGCCGAAGACGAGCGCGATCTGGCCGACCTCGTCGCGATGGGCCTGCGCCGCCAGGCCATGGCGGTCGACGTCGTGTACGACGGGACGGCCACGGCCGAGCGGCTGGCGGTCAGCGACTACGACGTCCTCGTGCTCGACCGCGACCTGCCCGGGCTGCACGGCGACCTCGTGTGCCGCGAGCTGGTCGCGCGCGGGAGCCGTACGCGGATCCTCATGATGACGGCGGCGTCGTCGGTGCCGGAGCGGGTCGCCGGGCTCGGCATGGGGGCCGACGACTACCTGCCCAAGCCCTTCGACTTCACCGAACTGGTCGCGCGGGTGCGGGCGCTGGGCCGGCGCAGCCGCGACCAGGTGCCCCCGGTGCTGACCCGGCACGGGATCGTGCTCGACACGCATCGGCTCCAGGCGTCCAGGGACGGCCGGCACCTGCACCTGTCGCTCAAGGAGTTCGCCGTCCTGGAGGTGCTCATGCGGGCGGAGGGCGCGGTGGTGAGCGCCGAGCGGCTCCTGGAGGAGGCGTGGGACGAGAACGCCGACCCCTTCACGACCGTGGTGCGGGTGGTGGTAAGCCGCCTGCGGGCCAAGCTGGGCGACCCGCCGTGCATCCAGACCGTCCCCGGCGCCGGATATCTGCTGTGACGACGGTCCGGGTAAGGCTGACGCTGATCTATTCGGGGCTTTTCCTGCTCACCTCGGTCGTGCTGCTGGTCATCGTCAACACGCTCCTGCGCCAGGCGCTGCACGCGCGGATCGAGCGCCTCGTGGCGCCGCTGCCGGGCCAGGCGCCGGTGGCCTCGGCGGCCCCGGCTGGTGGGAACGGGTTGGAGCCGCTCCCGCCCCTGTCCGAGCTGGCGAGAGACCTGATCCACTATCAGTGGGACGTGAGCGCGCTGGCGATCGGGGTCCTGACCCTGGTGTCGGTCGTCGTGGGCTGGCTGATCGCGGGACGGATCCTGCGGCCGCTCCACCGGATCACCGCCACGGCGCAGCGGCTGTCCCTGTCCACCCTGCACGAGCGGATCGCCCTCACCGGGCCGCGCGACGAGCTGAAGGAGCTGGCGGACACCTTCGACGCCATGCTCGACCGGCTGGAGCGCTCGGTCGAGGGGCAGCGGCGGTTCATCGCGAACGCGTCCCACGAACTGCGGACCCCGCTGGCCGTGCAGCGGACGGCGATCGAGGTCGGCCTCCCCGAGGACGTCGGGGAGATCCGTGACACGCTCCTGGTCCACAACCACCGCATCGAGGGCCTCATCGACGCCCTGCTGGTCCTCTCCCAGGCCGAGCACGGCCTGCAGAAGCGGGATCCCGTGCCCTTCCACGAGGTCGTACGGCTCGTCCTGGCCGAGACGGACACGGTGACGGACGCGGTGACGGTGACGGCGCGCGTCGAGCCGTTCCTCGTCCACGGCGATCCGGTGCTGCTGAACCGGCTCGTCACCAACCTCGTCGACAACGCCGTGCGTTACAACCACCCCGGCGGGTCGGTCGAGGTGACGCTCGCCGGGGGTGTGCTGACGGTCCGCAACACCGGCCCCGAGGTGCCGGCCGAACGCTTCGGCGACCTCTTCGCGCCCTTCCGGCGTCTGCACACGACGCGAGGGCAGGGCGCGGGGCTCGGGCTGTCGATCGTCGCGTCGATCGCGGCGGCGCACGGGGCCGCCGTCGCGGCGCGCCCGAATCCCGGCGGCGGCCTCGATGTCGCCGTGACGTTCCCGGCGGGCGTCACATGACAGCGGCCGCCTCATGACCGGCCGCCTCATGACCGGCCGCCTCATGAGAGGTCGCCCCAGGACATGGGGCGTGGTCAGGGACGGGGGCGCAGGCCGTCGAAGAAGACGTCGAGGGCGCGACGGCGCAGTTCGTCGCTCCACTCGTCGCGTTCGGCCGCCAGGCACACCCCGCACAGCAGGGCCAGCAGTTCGGGCGTCCGGAGGTCGGGCCGCACCGCGTCCGCCTGCTGCGCGGCCGTGAGTAGCCGCCCGATCGCCTGCCTCATGTCGCGGCTGACGTCGGCCGTCCCGGCCTTGGGGTCGGCGCCGGACCCGGCGAGCAGGTCGGCGGCGGTCTTCTTCTGAGTCGCGTGCACCACGATCCGCTCGAGGAATGTGAAAAAGGCCGTGCCCGGATCCGGCGAGGGCCTGTCCGCCTCCGCGAGGAGCCGTCGCGTACGGTCCACGATCACCGCCTGGTAGAGCGCCTCCTGGGTGGGGAAGTGCCGGTAGATCGTGCCGAGCCCCACTCCTGCCTCCCCGGCGACCGCGCGCACGGACGCGGACGTCCCTTCGCGGGCCAGCACGGCTTCGGCCGCGTCCAGGATGCGCTCCCGGTTGCGCTGCGCGTCCGCACGCCGGGGCCTCACTTCGCCGGTCATCGTCCTCCTCGTCACGTTTGACAGCCGGAACACGTGTTCCGTATCGTCCCCGAATCAACCGGAACAGATGTTCCTGATACTACGGGGTGATACGTGATGGACTACGCAACGCTCGGCCGTTCGGGACTTCGGGTCTCCACGGCATGCCTCGGCACGATGAACTTCGGCGCGCCCGGAGGCTGCGACGAGACGGAGGCCACCCGCATCGTGGACGCCTTCCTCGAGGCGGGCGGGAACGTCATCGACACCGCCGACGCGTACACCGGCGGCGAGGCGGAGCGGATCGTCGGGCGGGCCGTGCGGGGCAGGAGGGACGAGGTGGTGCTCGCCACCAAGGCGTTCCTGCCGCAGGGCCCCGGTCCCAACGACCGCGGGCTGTCCCGGGCCCACCTCACCAGGGCGCTGGAGGACAGCCTGCGCCGGCTCGGGACCGACCACATCGATCTCTACCAATGCCACCATTGGGACGACTCGACTCCGATCGAGGAGACCATGGCGACCCTGGACGGGTTCGTACGGTCGGGCAAGGTGCGGTACATCGGCTGCTCGAACTTCACCGCGGCCCAGATCGTGGAGGCCCAGTGGGCCGCGCAGCGGGCGGGCGGGACGCCGTTCGTCAGCCTCCAGCCGGAGTACTCGCTGGTGGCCAGGGGCATCGAGGCGGAGATCCTGCCCGTCTGCCGGCGGCACGGGCTCGGCACGCTCGTCTGGTCGCCCCTCGGCGGCGGCGTGCTCAGCGGGCGCTACCGCAGCGGCGAGACCCCCGGAGCCGACACCCGGCTGGGGCGGCTCATGGCGTCGCCCATCCCCGCGGCCCGCACCTGGGCCGAGGGCTTTTTGACCGAGCCCAACCTCGCGATCGCCGGGCACGTCGCCGACGCCGCCGCGGAGCTCGGCGTCGCCCCGGCGGCCGTCGCGCTGGCCTGGGTGCGGAGCAGGCCGGAGGTGACCTCGGTCATCGTCGGCCCGCGCACGCTCGACCAGCTGCGCGGCAACCTCGCCGGGCTCGACCTCGTCCTGCCGCCCGACGTCGCCGCCCATCTCGACGAGATCTCCCGCTGACGGAGTGTGAACAGCGGTGGCCGTGGTGTACGACACGCGGCGTAGGGCAGCGGAACGTCCGCGGACATGCCGGCCAAGCGAACGGGACGCCTGAAATGTCGGAAGCATCACCCCAGGTCGGGGAGCATCCCGACGGAATCGAGTTGCTGCGCCGGACGCCGGGGCTGAAGGTGCTGGACGACGATGACGACGATCCCGTCCTCGTCCGCGCCGACGGCGGCCCGGTGGACACCTGGCGGGAGCACTACCCGTACGACCACCGGATCTCCCGGCAGGAGTACGACCGGCACAAGCGGCTGCTGCAGATCGAGTTGCTGAAGCTGCAGTATTGGCTGAAGGACACCGGCGGGCGCCTGGTCATGCTGTTCGAGGGACGGGACGCGGCCGGCAAGGGCGGCACCATCAAGCGCTTCATGGAGCACCTCAATCCCCGCGGCGCGACCGTGGTGGCGCTGGAGAAGCCCAGCGAGCGCGAGCGCGGCCAGTGGTACTTCCAGCGGTACGTCGCCCATCTCCCGGCCGCCGGCGAGATCGTGCTGTTCGACCGCTCCTGGTACAACCGCGCCGGAGTCGAGCGGGTCATGGGCTTCTGCACTCCTGAGGAGTACATGGAGTTCATGCACCAGGCGCCGCTGTTCGAGCGGATGCTCGTGCGCGACGGCATCCGCCTCGTCAAGCTGTGGTTCTCGGTGTCGCGGGCCGAGCAGCGCACCCGGTTCGTCATCCGCCAGGTGGACCCCGTGCGGCAGTGGAAGCTGTCGCCGATGGACGTCGCCTCGCTGGACCTGTGGGACGAGTACACCCGGGCGAAGGAGGACATGTTCCTCAACACCGACACCGAGGACGCCCCCTGGACGATCATCAAGAGCAACGACAAGAAGCGCGGCAGGCTGGAGGCGATGCGCTACGTCCTGTCCCTGTACGACTATGACGACAAGGACGCCTCGGTCGTGGGCGAGCCCGATCCCCTGATCGTCCGGTCCGCCGCCGACATCGTGGACGAGGACAACGCCGAGCCGCTGTCGCCGTTCTGACCCCCGTCTTCTTCCCGTCCGTCATCCCCGCTCGGCGGTGCGGAACAGGTCGCGTACGGCGGAGCCGAAGTAGGGGCCGTACATCGTGCGGTGATCGTTGCTGTACTTGAAGCTGCTGACGGACGTCAGCGTGCCCCGGCCGGAGGCCGGGTCGAAGCCGCTGAGCCAGGGCCCGCCGCTGGCCCCCGCCGTGAGGTTGCAGCGCAGGCCCTGGTCGCGGGTCTGCCCCTGCGGGTCGCCATGGGGGACGCCCGCGCAGTAGAGCAGCCGCTCGCCGTCGTACGGCGGATCCGCGGGGAAGCCGAATCCGTAGGTCCGGCGGCCCCGGGGCGGGTCGAAGGCGATGGGCTGCCCGCCCACCAGGTCGGTCAGGTGCTGCCCGCCGAGGTCGTCCACGGCGACCATGCCCACGTCGTAGTCGTCGTTCCCCGACCGCGACCAGGGCCCGGCGACGAACATCCGACGTGCGGGGAAGGCACCGTACGGCTGCCGCCCGCCGTCGTATCCGGGGACGAACGTCCAGTTCTCCGCCCAGTCCCCGGTGCCGTCCTTGACGCAGTGCCCGGCGGTGACGACGAGGTCCCTGTTCGCGCTGCGCACGGCGCTGGCGGAGCAGGAGAAGTCCACTCCGTTCAGCGTGAGGAAGACCCTGCCGGTGGTCCTCGTCACGGAGCCGCCCGCCGCCCAGCGCGTGCCGCTCGTCGTCGCCGGGGGCATCGCCGCCGCCTGCCGGGTCCTGGCCGTCTTGCCCGTTCTGGCCGTCTTGCCCGTTCTGGCGGGTCCGGTGGAGCCGTGCGCCGCCTGGCCGGGGGCGAGGACCGCTCCGGCGGCCGGCAGCAGGGCGGCCCGGGCGACAGGCGGCAGCACCGATGCCGGGGGAGCGGCCGGCGCCGGCGCCGAGGGGGTGCCGGGCCGCGCAGTGGTGATCTTCTGCAGGCCCCCCAGCAGCCCGATCGGGACCGCGCCCGCCATCCGCTGCGGCGTCCAGTAGGTCTCGGAAACGTGCCCGGCCACGTGCTCCACGACGTCTCCCACGGGGGAGACGTCCCGGTGGGGGGCACTCAGGAGTCCGGTGACGAGGGCGGTGACGGCAAGCAAGGGGAGGCTCGGAGTCATGGCTCCCGAGTGTGGACCACCCGACGTGTTCTTGCCGCTACTTTGCGTGAATCAGGTGAGGGCCGTCTTCTGGGCCGCGTTGTAGACCGCCTCGGCCTCCGGGCCGAAGTAGGGCCCGAACATCCAGTAGGACGCGAAGTTGTACTTGAAGCTGTTCACCGAGTTGAGCAGGCCGCTGCCGGTGCGCGTGTCGAACCGCACGAACCACGGGCCGCCGCTGGCGCCGCCGGTCATGCCGCAGCTCAGCCCCTGGTCCTGTGAGCTGAGGTAGTCGTCGAACGTGCGCCCGCCGCAGTAGACCAGCTTCGATCCGTCGTACGGCGCGCCCGCGGGGTAGCCGAACGCGTACGTCTGCTGCCCGCGCGGCTGGTTGAACGCGACGCCCTGGCCGCCGACGACGTCGGTGAGGCTCTTGCCGTCCTGCGGCGCGACGACGGCGGCCGCGATGTCGAAGTTCATGTTCTCGCCGGAGTTCCACTGGGGGGTGGTGAGCAGGGTGGTCGCCGGCCAGGTGCCGTTGGGCCGGCTGCCCTGGTCGTAGCCGGGGACGAAGACCCAGTTGGCGTGGAAGGCGCCGTTCAGCTTCACGCAGTGCCCCGCGGTGATGACCACGCTCTTGTTGGCGCTGGTGACGGCGGTGCCCGAGCAGGAGGCGTTGCGCCCGGCGTCCGATCCGGCCGTGACCGTGAAGAACACCCTGCCCGTCGTCTTCGCCACGGTCCCGCCCGCGGTCCAGGACGAGCCGGAGGTACGCGACGAGGGCCGAGCCGCGGCGGCGGTCAGGGTGGCGGCGGCGGTCAGGGTGGCGGAGGCCGGCGTGGGGGAGACGGTCGTGGACCGCGCCGCGGCCGCACCGGAGGCCGCGGCGAAGTGGCGGTCGCCGGTGCCGGGGGCGTCCAGCGGCTCCGCGGCCTCCATGCGCGCGGCGGTCCAGAACTTCTTGACCGTGCGCTGTTCCTTCGCCGTGTCGGCCGCCTCGTGCACGGCGGGCCGGGGACCCGCGGCCGACCGCGTGACGGTTCCTGTCCCGGTCGCCGCGGCGCCGTGTGCGGCGGGGAGCATCGCCCCCGCCGCGGCGAGGGCGGGGACCGCGAGAACGGCGAGACGTCGTGCCCTGGGGTGCATGCTCGGCTACCTCCGTGTCGGGATGTCCTGACGCGGGAAAGTAGCGATGCCTTCAACCGGATTTCTCACGATCTGCCGATACGGTTATGGGCAGATTCGGGCATATATGTGCTTGTTTCTCCCCAGCCTCTTTGGGCGCGGCGCTCATCCCCTCGGCGCCTGTCCCCTCGGCGCCTGTCCCCTCGGCGACCGATCCGCGTACGGGCCGCGTGCGGGCGCGTGCCGTTGCGGGCCCGCCGGCCGTCTCGGAGACAATGAGGGAATGAGCTCCCAATCCCTGCCGCAGCCCCGGTCTGTCGTCGTGCTGGGTTCGACCGGCTCCGTCGGCACCCAGGCTCTGGACGTCGTCGCCAACGCCCCCGGACGGTTCCGCGTGACCGCGCTCGCCGCGGGCGGCGGCCGGGTCGACCTGCTGGCGAGGCAGGCGGCCGACTTCGATGTCGAGGCGGTGGCGGTGGCCGACCCCTCGGCTGTACCGGCGCTGCGCGAGGCCCTGGCGGCGGCGGGCGCGCGGGCGCGGGTGCTGGCGGGGCCCGAAGGGGTGGCGGAGATCGCGGCGTCGCCCTGCGACATCGTGCTCAACGGCATCACCGGAGCCCTGGGGCTGACCTCCACGCTCGCCGCGCTGGAGGCGGACCGGGTGCTCGCGCTGGCCAACAAGGAGTCGCTGATCGTGGGCGGCCCGCTGGTCAAGCGCCTGGCCGGGCCGGGGCGGATCATCCCCGTGGACTCCGAGCACTCCGCGCTCGCCCAGTGCCTGTGGGCGGCCGGTCCTGCCGGGGCCGACCCGGCGGCCGTACGGCGGCTGGTGGTGACGGCGAGCGGAGGCCCGTTCCGGGGCAGGAAGCGGGCCGAGCTGACGGACGTGACCCCCGAGATGGCGCTCAACCACCCGACCTGGAGCATGGGGCCGGTCATCACGGTGAACTCGGCGACGCTCGTGAACAAGGGCCTGGAGGTGATCGAGGCCCATCTGCTGTTCGACATCGGGTTCGACCGGATCGAGGTGGTGGTCCACCCGCAGTCGATGATCCACTCGATGGTGGAGTTCACCGACGGCTCGACGGTCGCGCAGGCGAGCCCGCCCGACATGCGGCTGCCGATCTCGCTCGCGCTGGCCTACCCCGAGCGGGTGCCCGGCGCGGCGCGGGCGGTCGACTGGACCACGGCCCACACCTGGACCTTCGAGCCGCTCGACGACGAGGCGTTCCCGTCGGTCGGGCTGGCCCGTCACGTGGGCGCCCTGGGCGGCACGGCGCCGGCGGTCTACAACGCGGCGAACGAGGTGTGCGTGGAGGCGTTCCTGAAGGGCGCCCTGCCGTTCCTCGGCATCGTGGACACGGTGGAACGCGTGGTGGCCGCCCACACCCCCGGCCCGGCGGCGTCCGTCGAGGAGGTCCTCGCGGCGGACGCCTGGGCGAGAGCGCGGGCGGCCGAGCTCACAGCCTGAGCCGATCCTCGACGCGACCCGGGTCAGGCGGGCCGCGCCGAGGCCGGTCGGGTCAGGCCGTCGAGCAGGTCAGCGTCGGGGTGCCGCTGCTCGATCCGTTGGCCAGGAAGCCGAACGTGGTCGAGGCGCCGGCGCCCACGCTGCCGTTGTAGCTGACGTTCCTCACGCTGATCTCGCTGCCCGACTGGCTGAGCGTGCCGTTCCAGACCTGCGTGATCGTGCTCCCGCTCGGCTGGGTCCATCTCACCGTCCAGCTGCCGATGGACGAGGAGCCGGCCGTCACGGTGACCTCACCCTGGTATCCGCCGCCCCACGAGCTGATGACCTTGTAGGTGGCCGAGCAGGCTCCGCCGTTGCCGCCGGGGGTCGGGCTCACCGTGGGGCTGACCCGCGGGCTCGGCGACGTGTTCGGCGAGGTGCCGGGCGACGGGGAGACGCGCGGGCTGGGAGACGGGCTGACGGGCGGGTTGCCCGTGCCGCCGACGCCGGTCACCTCGCCGTTGCCGCCGTCGAAGACGACGTCGGAGCAGCTGTAGAACGTCTCGTTGCTGTCCGAACGCTGCCACACGGTGTAGATGATGTGGCGGCCGCTCTTACCCGAGGGCAGGCGGGCGTTCCAGTAGTAGTGGCCGTCCTCGGTGCCCACCGAGCCGACGCTCGGCGGGTCGGTGACGCTGTCGAACGGCGTCGACTCCAGGTCGCTCCACGCCAGTGCGCGGGTCGGGCTCCAGGAGTCCTTCGTGATGTACGACCGGAACGTGCCCGGGTGCGCGGCCCACTTGTTGTACTTGAACTGGACGGTCGCCCCGGAGGTCAGGTGGGTGACCGGCCAGTCGTCGCGGGCGAGGTCGAAACCGCTGAAGTCGTAGACGACCGCGCCGCCGCTGCACAGCTGGCCGTCCGGGATGAAGCCGGACATCCGGCCCGCGCCGTCCGAACGCAGCACGGCGAACCAGTTGTACAGCGCGTTGGTGCCGCTCTTGGCCACCGCGGCCGCGCAGGCGGAGTTCTTCGGCTGGATGGCTCCGCTTGAGGTCGTGCCGTCCTTCCAGCACAGGTAGGTGCGGCTGCCGGGCATCATCGGAGCGCCGTGCGCGGACGCCGGGGAGGCGAGCACGACGGCGGAGACGAGGGCGGACAGCGCGGCGACGATCAGTGCGATCGTCGCTGTCGACAGTTTTCTTCGTGGTCTACCCACGGGCTACCCTTTCGCGTGGTCATGGCTGCCGCACTCGTGGTGCAGCACGGCACCGCCGACGGCGCGAGCACGTCGGCCCGGGGGGACAGCCGTTGACTTACCGACCAGGTGGTGCGAGAGCGCTCACGCGATTCGGACTCTAGGTCGGCCTCCGCCGCCTGCCCACCCGGGCGATGGCCGCCGCGCCCGTCCTCGCAGGTGGCGGCTCTTCCTTCGGCTGCGGGTCATGAAACCTTCATTCGTCGTGAAAAGCTTTCGGGCCGCCCGGCGTCGCGGCACTCCTTAGACTGGGAGGGCCCCCACCGGGCGTCGCCTATTACAACAAGGTGCAGAAATGTCTGTTGATCTCGGGATTCCCGCCGTACGGACCCAGCCGATCGCCAAGCGGCGGGTGTCACGTCAGATCATGGTCGGCTCGGTCCCCGTCGGCGGGGACGCGCCGGTCTCGGTGCAGTCGATGACCACCACCCTGACCGCCGACGTCAACTCCACCCTGCAGCAGATCGCCGAGCTCACCGCCGCCGGCTGCCAGATCGTCCGCGTCGCGGTCCCCTCGCAGGACGACGCCGACGCGCTGCCGGCCATCGCGAGGAAGTCCAAGATCCCGGTCATCGCCGACATCCATTTCCAGCCCAAATACGTCTTCGCGGCGATCGACGCCGGATGCGCGGCCGTCCGGGTGAACCCCGGGAACATCAAGAAGTTCGACGACAAGGTCGGCGAGATCGCCCGCGCGGCCTCCGACGCCGGCGTGCCGATCAGGATCGGCGTCAACGCCGGCTCGCTCGACCCGCGCCTGCTGCAGAAGTACGGCAAGGCCACCCCCGAGGCCCTGGTCGAGTCGGCGCTGTGGGAGTGCTCCCTGTTCGAGGAGCACGGCTTCCGCGACATCAAGATCTCGGTCAAGCACAACGACCCCGTCGTCATGATCCAGGCCTACCGGCTGCTCGCCCAGCGCTGCGACTACCCGCTGCACCTCGGCGTGACCGAGGCGGGGCCGGCCTTCCAGGGCACGATCAAGTCGGCCGTGGCGTTCGGCGCGCTGCTGGCCGAGGGGATCGGCGACACCATCCGGGTGTCGCTGTCGGCGCCTCCGGTCGAGGAGGTCAAGGTCGGCACGCAGATCCTCGAGTCGCTGGGCCTGCGCGAGCGCGGCCTGGAGATCGTCTCGTGTCCGTCCTGCGGCCGTGCCCAGGTGGACGTCTACACCCTCGCCGAGCAGGTGCAGGCCGGGCTGGCCGGGCTCAAGGTGCCGCTGCGCGTGGCCGTGATGGGCTGTGTGGTCAACGGACCCGGCGAGGCCAGGGAGGCCGACCTCGGCGTCGCCTCCGGCAACGGCAAGGGCCAGATCTTCGTGAAGGGCGAGGTCATCAAGACCGTCCCCGAGTCGCAGATCGTCGAGACCCTCATCGAGGAGGCCCTGCGCCTGGCCGAGGAGATGGGCGTCGACGTGGACCTCGACGACGAGGACGCCGGTCCGGAGGTCGTCGTCCGCTGACCCGGGCGTTACAGATCGCAATGCTCTGACTACACAATGGCAATGAACGGGTAGTACGGACCGTACCCGGTCGATCACCTCGCGAAGCTGTCCTCTGCTGTCAGGAAGCAGAGGAGCAATGCCGGTGAAGCGGGTCGTTGGTGTGGTCGCGGGCATGGCGACGCTGGTCGCCGGGCTGGTCGGGCCGGAAGGGGTGGCGGCCGGATCGGACCGGCCGGGGCACTGGGGGCCGCCGCAGCGTCCGCTCGAATGGAAGCAGTGCCCGCCCGAGAAGAAGTCGGACTCCGGCGGCCTGCTCGGGCTCGGCTCGGCCCGGCCGATCGGATCGATCGAGCCTTTCGCGTCGACCGAGTCGTCCGGGCCGGCTCGCCGGGCCGGCCGGCGGGAGCCGGTGCAGGAGTGCGCGGAGCTGCGCGTCCCGCTCGACTACCACGAGCCGTACGGCCAGCAGATCACCCTGTCGCTCAACCGCATCAAGGGCACCGTCTCACGTGACGGCAACCACCTCGGCACGCTGCTGGTCAACCCCGGCGGACCGGGTGGCGAGGGGCTCAGCCTGGCCAGATATGTCGCGGCCCGGCTGCCCAAGGAGGTCGCCGCCCGGTTCGACATCGTCGGGTTCGCCCCACGCGGGGTGGCGCCCAGCCAGCCCGCCATGTCGTGCGTGGACCCGGCCCGCTTCTACGCGCCGCCCCGCCCCGACAACGTGCCGAAGAACGACGCCGAGGAGCGGGTGCTGATCGGCCGGGCCAAGCAGTACGCCGAGGGGTGCGGCAACCGCTGGGCCTGGTTCCTGCCCTACCTGACCACCGAGAACTCCGCCCGCGACATGGACTCGGTGCGCGCGGCGCTCGGCGAGCAGAAGATCAGCTATCTCGGCTACTCGTACGGCACCTACCTGGGGGCGGTCTACGCCACGCTGTTCCCGCAGCGGGTGCGCCGCCTCGTGCTCGACAGCGTGGTGGACCCCGACGGTGTCTGGTATGAGGCCAACATCGCCCAGGACCGCAGCTTCGACCGGCGGCACCGCGACTTCCTCGCCTGGGTGGCCGAGCACAACGACGTCTACAAGCTGGGCACGACCCAGGCGACGGTGTCCTTCGCGTGGTACTCCATGCGCTCCCGCCTGCGGGACAGGCCCGCGGGCGGTGTCGTGGGCCCGAGCGAACTGGACGACGTCTTCTCCAACGGCGCCTACAGCGACCGCCTCTGGCCCTACCTGGGCTCCGCCTTCTCGTCGTACGTCCGCAACGGCGACTCCTCGGTCCTGGTGAAACTGTTCCGCGCGCAGGCCGAGATCGACGCGGAGGAGGAGAACTCCTACGCGGTCTACCTGGGCGTGGAGTGCCGCGACGCGGCCTGGCCCCGGTCGTGGGACCGCTGGCGGGCCGACACCCGCAGGGAGCACGCCGAGGCGCCGTTCATGGCCTGGCCCAACGCCGTCTACAACGCGCCGTGCGCCTTCTGGCCCGAGAAGGGCGGCACCCCCGTCAAGGTGGGCACGCCGCACCTGCCGCCCATCCTGCTGGTCCAGGCCGAGCGCGACGCCGCCACGCCGTACGCGGGGGCGCTGCGCATGCGCAGCCTGTTCCCGACCTCGCGCCTGCTCGTCTCGCACGGCGGCAACCACGGCGTGTCGCTCGCCGGGAACGCCTGCGTCGACCGGCAACTGGCGGCCTACCTGCGCGACGCGGTGCTGTCGCCGCAGCGCAGGGGCAAGCGGGGCGCCGACGCGACCTGCCCGGGCGAGCCGGAGCCGCGGGCCAGGCTGATGAAGGTCGCGGAGGGTGCGCAGGGAACGGCGTCCCACACCTCCGCCACACGGCCGTGAGCACGGCCCGGCCGATACCTCCCAAACGCTGACCGTTCGCGTAGGCTGGGCCCGTGATGCTGCGAACATCGGCGTCGCGCGTGCTCGACGACAGCGATCGTGACGAGGTGCTGGCACTCCTCGACACCGATCCGGTCGCCAATGTGTTCGTAGCGGCCCGGGTCAGGGCCGTCGGCCTCAGCCCTTCACGGCTCGGCGGTCAGATGTGGGGCTACGGACCCCGCGGAGGGCTGGTTTCCCTGTGTTACGCGGGCGCCAACCTGGTGCCCGTGAACGCCACCCGCGAGGCCGTCCACGCGTTCGCCGACCGGGCGCGCAAGCAGGGCCGTCGCTGCTCGTCCATCGTCGGCCCCGCCGGTGCCGTGGAACAGCTCTGGGAGCGGCTGGAGCCGCACTGGGGCGGTGCCCGGGCGATCCGGTGGGCCCAGCCGGTCATGGCCACGAGCTCCGCGCCCGCCGTCGACCCGGACCCGCTCGTACGGAGGGTCCGTCCCGAAGAGTTCGGCATCCTGCTGCCCGCCTGCGTGGCGATGTTCACCGAAGAGGTGGGCGTCTCACCGGACAACGGCGACGGTGGAGCGCTCTACCGGTCGAGGGTCGCCGAGCTCATCCGCATCGGCCGGTCGTACGCGCGGATCGACGACGGCCAGGTGGTCTTCAAGGCCGAGATCGGCGCGGTGACGCCGCAGGCGTGCCAGATCCAGGGCGTGTGGGTCCACCCCGACCTGCGCGGACGCGGCCACGCCGCGGCGGGCATGGCCGCCGTGGTCGAGCAGGCGCTGAAATACTTCGCGCCGGTCGTCACCCTCTACGTGAACGACTTCAACCTCCCGGCCAGGACCGTCTACCGCAAGGTGGGCTTCCAGGAGGTCGACACGTTCATGTCCGTGTTGTTCTAGCCCCGTCCTGGGACTGGGACTCCGGTCCTGGCTCTCTTTCGTTCCTGCTGGGCTTTCAGCGCACTACCCCGTGCTGAGGCCGGCCTGCGCCGGTCGCACCAGCCGGGTCAGCAGGCGATCCAGCTCGGCCGCCGGGTCGCCGGTCAGCCCGGCATGCACCGGCCCGGTCTGCACGACCGTGCTGCGCGGCGCGGTGAGCCAGCGGAACCGGGCGCCCAGCGGCTCCCCGCGCAGGGGGCCCGCCTCCTCGCCACACGCCCGCTCGTAGGCGGCCAGCGCCAGCCGTACGCCGGGCAGGTCCACCGGCACGCCCAGCGCCAGCAGCCGGGCCTCGTCCAGCTCCACCCGTGCGCACAGGTAGCCGCGCGGCTGGCAGTAGAGGATGACCCCGGCGTTGACCAGTTCGCCCCGCTCCACGCTGGGCACCACGCGGATCACCGCGTACTCGTAGACGTCGCTCATCGGCCGCCCTCCCGCGCCGCACGCCAGAAGCCGCCGATCGTCGCGCTCGGCCCACCCGGGCGCGGAGCCGGAGCGGCGGGGTCGGGGAGCCAGTCGCGGGGCCCGGCGACCCGGGCGAGCAGGTGCTCGACGTAGGCCTGCCGTACGGCGTCCGCATCCGCGAAGCCCGGCTCGTCCTCCAGCCACTCGTCCGGCACCAGCGCGGTCACCTCGTTCAGCAGCGGCCGGGTGACGAGCCCGGCCAGGTCGGCGTCGGCCTGCTCCAGTTTCGTCGCGAACGGCGCGAGCACGTGGTCGCGGCCGTCGAACCGGCGGCGCGGGTCGGCCGTCGGCCAGTTGTGGTGGAACCACAGGGCTGCGCCGTGGTCGATCAGCCACACCCCGCCGTGCCAGACGAGCAGGTTCGGGTTGCGCCAGCTCCGGTCCACGTTGTGGACGAACGCGTCGAACCACAGCACCCGGGAGGCGAACTCGGCGTCGGGCTCCCAGGCGAGCGGATCGAAACCGAGCGCTCCGGGCAGGAAGTCGATCGCGAGGTTGTGCCCGGCGCTCGCCGTGAGCAGGTCCTGGATCTCCTCGTCCGGTTCGCGGACGCCGAGTTGCGGGTCGAGGTCGATGACCTTGAGCTCCGGCGTGGCGAAGCCGAGCCTCCTGGCGAGTTCGGCGCAGACGATCTCGGCGACGAGCACCCGCCGGCCCTGTCCCGCGCCGCGGAACTTCACGACGTACGTGCCGAGGTCGTCGGCTTCGACGACTCCGGGCAGCGACCCGCCCTCGCGCAGGGGCGCGACATACCGGGTCGCCGTGATCTGTTCGAGCACGGAAGGAAGGTTACCGGCAGGGCCGGCGGGCGCTCCCCTCCTCGCGCCCGCCGGCCACCTGGGCGGCTCAGCCGGGCCGGCTGGGTTCTGGCCGGCTCAGCTCGGCGGGCTCAGTTGGCCTTGCTCGGCAGCCACCACATCCGGCCCTCGGCGACGTCGTGGTAGACGTCGAGCAGATCCATGCCGGTGGTCTTGCTGCGCGACTCGGCGGCGGCCCAGGCGTACACGCCGCGCGCGATCGAGCCGTGCTCCTGCTGGACCCGCATCGCGTAGACGAGGGCCCTGATCTCGTGCACCTTCCGGTTCTCCGGCTCGGCCTGCGCGGCGAGCTCGGCGAGCTGGCAGGCCAGGCGCAGGTCGCCGTCGGCCGCCGCGGCGACGGCCCGGCCCGCGACCGACGCCGCCCCTGCCGACAGCTCGGCGACCGCGCGGGCGAACACGGCGTCCGGTGCGGGTTTGAGGTTGGCGGGGTTGCCGTCGTGCCAGCCGCCGTGCAGCCGCCAGATGTTGCGCACGATGAACTCGGGCTCGTCGTGGCGCTCGCGCAGGTAGGGCCGCCCGGCGAGCGCGGGCGGCGGCTTGACCGAGTGCAGGATCTCGTCCAGGCGCGCGCCGGCGTTCATCAGGTCGAGCGTCTGCTCGACCAGGCTGTCGAGATAGTCGGCCGTGTCGGTGAGCGCCCGGCGCACCCGGGCCGGCCCGCGGATCGGCAGCCCCCGCCCGGGGAGCAGCAGGTCGGCGTCGAGTGCGGCCATGGCCCTCAGCGCCACCGCCCAGTCGTCCGGATAGCGCTGGATCCGCTGCGGGTGGCCTGCACCCGGGACCGACCACGCGAACAGGTCGCCGGTCATCAGCACGCCCCGCTCGGGCAGGAACGCCCAGGTGGCGTCGTCGGTGTCGCCGCAGGCATGGGTGAGCTGGAAGGTGACGTCCCCCAGCGACAGGGACAGCCGGTCGCGGTAGGTCAGGTCGGGGAGCCGCTGCGGCGGCGGCCAGACCAGCCGGGGCAAGCCCTGCTCACGCAGGTCCACCACCGCGTTGTACCCGGCGGTCCTGCCCTGCTGGGCGAGTCTGTGGGCCAGCCTTTCCTGCGCCACCACCAGCGGGCGGGGGCCCGGCTCGGCGTCGAACTCCTCCATCCCCGCCAGCCGGTCGGCGCGGCTGCGGGAGAAGATCGCATATTTGAGCGGTTCGGACGACCACTTCCTGATCGCACGGTACGACTGCTCGGCCTCACGGGCGTCGCCCGTGTCGAAGAGGCCCAGCCCGTCCTCGCCACGGACCACGTACACGTTGCCGCACGCCGGCCACATCGCCACGCCGTAGGCGATCTCCTGCACTCCGTCGCGGCGCAGTTCCGCGTAGGGCACGTCCTCGGGGCGCACCGAACCACGCCAGACCTCGTCGGCGTACGAAAGGATCGGTGATTCCATGTCAAGAGCCTGATCCTCCGGGCGGACGGTGCACAGTAGGGAGATCCCTAATGTCCATCCCGGCCCCGCACCCCGCCCCGTACGCCCGCGTGGGCCGCGTAGGCGGTGTAGGCCCGCGGCTCAGGGGTCAGTGCGCAGTTCCACCACCCCGCAGCTCACCATCCCGCAGCTCACCATCACCCGCGCAGTCCACCGCCG
>NZ_VIRM01000070.1 GCF_006874475.1 Microbispora hainanensis | reverse complement strand
CCGGCTGTGCCGCCCTCGCGCCAGGCGCGCCGCCACCGCTCCACCGACCTATGGGTGACCCGCAACGTCCGGGCTACCGCCGCGTTCGTGACCCCCTGCTCGAACATCTCGGCTGCTTGCAGCCGTACCTCCTCGCGGCGCCGCTGCTCCTGGGGGGTGAAGCCGCCGCCTTGCGCATACCGCACACCCTGGTCATACAGAGCAGATCAGCCCTCGTCAGCTCACCGACAAGACCCATTTAAGTTCCGTAGCGGCTTTCTGCTAGTTCTCTGTGGGTTCGGCGCCTCCGTACACCATGGCGCCCCTGGCGTCGTCCAGGCGGGCCGACAGCTCTCGCCATTCGGCCCGTCCGGCGTCCCGTACCCGGATCACGGCACGACGGGAGCCGTACGCTCCGCCGTGCTGAGCCTGCGCAGTCTTGGCGAGAACGCCCGCGCGTCCCAGGTCATCAGCCTGAGCCGCGATGCTGAGAGCCCGACGCAGGACGGGGAAGTCCGTGCCGTCCCCGAATGCCGTGCGGAACATCTCTGCGTTGTGCTGAGACACGCAGAACGCCACTGTCGCCCCCGTAACCGTCTCCGAACGCGGTACACCGCGCATGAGTTGAGCCCCCGGCGTCGCGTCGATCTCATCCGCCGGAACGTCGACGCGATAGCCGTTCCGCGCGGCGGCATCGCGAACCGCCCACCTCTGCAGAGTCGTACGAGTGATCGGCATCTCTCCGCCGTCTCGACGGACGTAGACCCATGCCTGAGTCTCCCGAGTAGGACCGCTGTCCGGGGCAGGGGCGCAGGACGCGAGTACGTCACGCAGGCGCTGAGCGAAGAGAAGAACGGCGTCCTGGGTGACGTCGTCCGATACATCGTCGGTTCCGTACGGCGCGTGCCCGCCCTTGACGATGGTTGCGCTTCCGTCCATGCGCTTACGCGAACGCGTTGCATCGACAGTACGGCAGTAGCCGCGCGCGAGCCTTTGAATCTCTGCCCAGTCGTCCGCCGTTACGCGCGCCATGTCCTCAGGGGCGAGGCTGACACCGGGGACGTTTGCGGGAACGCATTTCCCGGGAACTCCGTTTGGCATGATCGCTCTCCGATTGGCTTGCGACACACAATCGCGTGTGTCACCGTTTTCTTGGTCAATCCAATTGAACCGCGAAACGGAGATCGAATCAACGAGGTTGAGGCCATTCTTGCCATGTTTTACCAGGTCAAAGATGGTGCATACCGGGAGGGTAAATGTGAAGAGAATGAGTCTGATTGTCACACGTGAATGGCGACGACATTCTGTAAGTGGGCTCTCGGTGGGGGGTTATTGATTTGATTTCGAGTAGTCATGTGGATCCTGGAAACTCCCCGCGAGAACATCTGTGAGTGTCTTGGCAGCTCTCGAGTCGGGGTGATGTCCGGCCCTGGCGCCAGCGGCTCTACCAGCGGAAATGCATCGGTGGAGGCGCCCATTTGAAAAAGGATGGCCAGCCGGAAGGGTAACGGGAGCGGTGATGGGAAGGCTGCTGGCCGCCGAGGGCATGGTGATCCTGTCGACGCCACTGCCTGCTTGCGTGATGATCGGAGACATGAGGATTCTGGTGCTCGGCGGGACGCGCTTCGTAGGCAGGGTGCTTGTGGAAGAGGCACTTGCCCAAGGGCACCAGGTGACGACATTCAATCGCGGCCAGACGGGGCACGACGTACCCGGAGTTGAGGCCGTTCGCGGGGACAGGGAGAACAGATCCGACCTGCTGTCCTTGGTTCAAGGAGGGGAGTGGGACTGGGTGGTCGACACCAGCGGCTATGTTCCTCAGGTTGTAGGAAACGCCGCGCGTCTCCTATCCGACAGGGCGAGCGCGTACGTTTTCCTCTCCACCATCTCCGTGTATCCAGGCTGGCCTGCTGAGCCGGTCAACGAGGACAGCAACGTCTACGATTGTCCACCGGATGCCCTTGGTACCGCCGAAGATGAGGCGAACTGGTCCGCCGCACAGTACGGCGCCTACAAGGCCGGCTGCGAGCGCGCCGTACAGGAGGCGTTCGAAGGAGCTGTCACCGTACTGCGCCCCGGAGTGATCCTGGGACCACAGGAGAACGTCGGCCGGCTCACCTGGTGGCTGCGACGAATAGCTCAAGGCGGCCGGGTCCTGGCCCCGGGCCGGCCGGCCAAGCCAATCCAGCCCATCGACATCCGGGACCTGACGGCCTTCACGTTGAGCTGCCTTGCACAGGGCACCACAGGGACCTTCAATGTCACCGCCCCGAAGGGCCGCGCGACCTTCGGGGAGATGCTCGACGCCTGCAGGACGGTCACGAGCTCGGCGGCCGAACTGACCTGGGTGGACGACGCCTTTCTCGTTGAGCACGACGTGAGGCAGTGGACTGAGATACCCCTGTGGCGGACTCCCCTGGGGACATGGCAGGTGGACTCGACGGCAGGATTGGCGGCTGGCCTGGTATGCCGGCCGACCGCGGCGACTGTTCGTGACACGCACCTCTGGCTCACCGAGGCCGGCGGCCCTCTCGCCTACGGTCGACAAGCTCACCATGGGCTGTCCCTGAAGCGGGAACGCGATCTCCTCAAGGCATGGGATCGCCGTCGGTAGTCACTGCGTTGATCAGCACTCGGTGGCCCCACACCGAGAGTATTGCCTTGACCCGACGGTTTACCGTCGTCGCCGCGCCTCCTGGTGACTCTTGCTGATGAGACAGGCAGGCGCCGGAGAAGTGCGCGGCTTGCGTACGCTTTGCGCTCACCATGTCAAGGGGACGGCTTGCGATGTGATGTAAATCGCACGTCTACGCTTCGTGGCTCTCCTCCTCGTTTGGAACGTGCCTGGTGGGACCTTATGGACGGGAATGATGGCTGTCGTCTAGATAACGGCAGGTGATCATCCAGATGCGAAGTAGGTCTTGACCTGCGGTTGTCAGGCACGCATGATCCGGTTTGGTCATTTTATTTCGGCTTTATAGAGGTGAGCGGCCGTGCCGTGCCGCGCGCTTCGCTTTGCGTGCGGAGGGGTTCGGCGTGCCGATTTCGCGTGCCCGGAAACTGCTGCCCAGCACGATTCGCGGTCGTTTTTCACGGGCGTGGGTCGGGGTGGTTGTCGCCCTCGGCGTGTTCGTCGCCGGGGTCGGCGTGCCGGATGGACTGGTGCAGCCGGCTGCTGCTGACGCGCCGTCGCCGAGCTCTGAGCAGAGTATTGACGGGCAGCCGGTTCGGGTGAAGTCGGTGGCCAAGGGTGCAGAGGATCTGCAGAAGCCGGTGAAGCGTCCAGCGCCGGTGTGGCCGAAGGCTGGGACCGGCCAGGTCGATCTGTCTAAGGGCGCGGCTGCGGTTGCGGGTCTGCCGGTTTCGGTGACTCCGGTAGAGGCGCCGGATGCCTCCACGATGGCCACGGCGACCCCGGCACCCAAGCCGACGCGCACACCGAAGGTAGCGCCCGCGCCCACCCCTAGGCCGACGGTGACTCGCATGCCGGCTCACCGGCCGATGCCTACCCGCAGGGTGACGCCTCGCTCTAAGAAGACTGCGACACCAACCTCCGCTTCCAAGGCCAGGAGACCGCCACGGAAGTCACCGTCATCGGTTCAGGTGGAGACGTTCGACAACGCGGTGGCGCGCCGTCTGGGAGGAGTCGGGCTCGCGGTGCGGCTGACGCGCGGCGACGGCGGTACGGATGCGGCTCCTGCCCGGGTGGCTTTGGATTACTCCTCGTTCCGGAATGCCTATTCGGGCGGTTTCGCGTCACGTCTCACCCTCAAGCGGGTGCCGGCGTGCATGCTTGAGAGCCGGCCGTCGCAGGAGTGCGTGGAGCGGGCCAAGGCGACGACGCGGACGCTGCCGGTCGTCAATGACGTGGTGCACGGCAGGGTGACCGCGGTGCTGGACGCGGATCCGGCACCTGCGGCCGGTTCCGGTGTTGCGGCTGCGGGGGCGGCGGGCGATGCGTCGGTGTATGTGCTGGCTGCCTCGGCTGCGTCGACGGCATCGGATGCGACGGGGTCGTTCGCGGCGACGGATCTGAAGCCGTCCGGGACGTGGCAGGTCGGGCTTTCCGGCGGGGATTTCTCCTACAGCTACCCGCTTCCGGCCGTGCCGGCGCCGGGAGGCTCGGCACCCGGGCTTGCCCTGCAGTATTCGTCGTCATCGGTGGACTCGCTGACGTCCTATACCAACAACCAGGCCTCGGTAGCGGGGTTGGGCTGGGAGTTGAACGCGGGTTTCATCGAGCGGCAGTTCATGCCGTGTGGCGCGTATGAGGACCGGTTGGAAGGCCATCTGTGCTGGGAGTCGCCGGATGGCACGGCCTCGGGTTCGGCCCTGACGCTGTCGGTGGGTGGTCGCTCTTCGCAGATTATGCGGGATTCGGATTCGGGCACCTACAAGACGGCCGATGATTTCGGCTGGAAGATCCAGTACGTGACCTCCGGTGGCCAAAGTGGCCAGCCGTACTGGAAGGTGACCGATCAGGATGGCACGGTCTACCGCTTCGGGTACCACCGGGATTCCTCCTGGCAGGTGCCTGTTCTCGGTGATGACAGCGGAGAGCCGTGTCATTCGGCATTCGTCGCCACCGGGTCGTCGTATCCGACGACGTCGGCGTTCTGCGATGCTCCCTGGCGATGGCAGCTGGACCAAGAGGTCGACGTCAAGGGCAACGTGATCGATTACTCCTACGAGCGGGAGACCAACACCTATTGCCGCGCGGGCGGAACGGTGTGCCATTGGGTGCCGGAGTACACGCTGGATTATGACCGGGGCGGGTACCTGTCGGAGGTCACCTACGGTCACAACGTGAACGTGACCGGGTCGGTGCCCACGGGAAGGATCACCTTCGGGGTCGAGGACCGTGGCACGCCTCCGGATGGGATTACCGACTGGGAGGACGACACTCCGACCGACCTGCTGTGTCAGCTGGCGCAGGACTGCGGAAGCAACGGAACCGCGACGTTCTTCACCAGCAAGCGACTGGATACGGTGACGACATCGTCGTGGAACGCGACTACGTGGGAGGACGTATCGCGGCTCGAGTTGAGTTACTCGTGGATCGACTCGGACTGCTACGGGAGCTGGGGCGATGTCTGTATCGGCAAGCCGGTGCTGTGGCTGGACAAGATCCGCCCCGTGGGCATGGCGGGTTCCGGGTCCGACATCAAGGCGCCTTCGGTGGACTTCACCGCGACGTTGTTGGACAACCGGGTCGACTACCAGGAGTTCAATACCGACAAGCCGCGCTTTCAGTTGCCGCGTATCTCCGCGGTGACCACCGGCCTGGGCGGTGTCACGGAGATCACGTATGGCCAGGTCGCTCCCTGCGACCCGGACATGAGGCAGTGGACGGATATCTGGGACACGAACATTTTCGACTGCTACGGGATGGAGGTGTATTACTACACGCTCGGTGAGGATTCTCCCATTTATGAGAATGGGGGGGTCTACAACAAATGGCTGGTCACGCAGACCGTGGAACGGGACCTCGTGGCGGGGTCGCCGGACCAGGTGACGCAATATGAGTATCAGGGCGAACCGGCATGGGCCTTGCCGCTGCAGCCGTTTTACATCCCGCACGAGTGCGTCGGCGATTCCTACATGCTCGACGACCTCGGCTTCCCGACGTGTGACGAGAACTGGCCGGGCAACTGGTCGGAGTTCCGGGGCTACGACAGTGTGCAGGTGACCAAGGGGTCGGGTACGAACCCGGCCGACTACAGCACCACCACCTCCACCTTCTACCGCGGCATGGCGGATGACATCCTGGCTGACGGAACGCCGAAACAATCCACGGTCACGGACTTCGACGGCAATGCCTACTACGACGGTCGGGATCTCATGGGGCAGACGCTGCAGGAGCAGACCTTCAGCGTGACCGCCCTCACCAGCTCGGTGACGACCTGCTCCTACCCGGCGTGGAAGTCGAGTGGGGACTACGGCGAAGGCGATCGGGTGTCGTACCAGAAACACCACTGGGAGGCCTTGGACGACACCCTCGGGCTCCCACCCGACTGGGGTTATCCCTACTGGGAGGATTTAGGGCCATGCCCGACCACCCCGCCCGGGCCGAAGACGCTGGTGGAAGACACCTCCACACGGTATGAGTACGACCCCGTGGTGACAGGCAGCGCCGGATGGTATGGGTCGATCCAGGTCAACCAGATACGTGAGGTCACCCGCGAGAAGGCCACCTCCGGGTGGCGCTACAGCGAGACCGCCACCGAGTACAACGCCGACGGTCTGCCGAAGAAGGTCAACGACTACGGGGAACGGGGTGTCGGCTCCGACAACACCTGCACCGCCATCACCTACGCCCGTAACACCAGCAAATGGCTGATCGATTACGAGGCCTCGGAAGAAAGACATGCCGGGGACGACTGCTCCTCCGGGACGCTGCTAGCGCGGTCGATCACCCTGTACGACGGGGCGACCAGCCCGAGTGCGAACACGCCGACCCGCGGTGATGCCACCGAGATCCGGGCCTACAGCAGCGATTCGGACTACACGGCAACCATGTCGACCTTCGACAACTACGGGCGGCCCCTGTCGTCGACGGACCTACTACACAAGACGACCACCATAACCTACGCCCCTGCCGTGGGATGGCCCTCTGGCGGGGTGACGGTCACCAACCCCCTTGGCCAGTCGGTGACGACGTGGTCGTCGCCCTATAACGGTCAGCCGGTCGGTATGCGCGACGCCAACAACCACGACGTCAACATCGACTACGACGCGCTCGGCCGCACCCTGCAGCTGTGGACGCCGGAGGCACCCAAGTCCGGGAACACGCCGGCGGCGAAGGTCGCCTACGCGATCCCCGCCGACTCCGACGGTGTGGTGACCGGGCCGGCCAAGACCACGGTCTCGCGTCTGCAGTCGGGCAGCGGCACATCAGCCAAGTGGGTGTCCACCCACACCTACGTCGACGGACTGGGACGGCCGCGCGAGGTACAGACCGCCTCACCCGCCGGGGGCCGGGTCGTCCAGGTCACCACCTACGACGCGCGAGGGCTGACCGCCGCGACCTCCGCTCCTGCTCACAACACGGCCCAGCCGGGGTCCGGCTTGCTCAACCCCGACTTGGAGTCCCTGCCGCAATGGTCCACGGCGGTCTACGACAGCCTCGGCCGCATCACCGCCCAGATCGACAAGTCGGAATCTGACGAGCTTCGCCACACCACGACGAAGTATCTGGGCGCGGATAAGTATGAGGTGACGCCGCCCGTTGGGGGCAAGACCGTCTACTACACCGATGCCGCCGACCAGGTCACCAAGATCGAGGAATGGCTCACCGGAACCGGCACCGCCCAGCAAACTGCCATTGCTGGCCCGACGCCGTCCTCTTCATCGATCACATCCCCCGCTGCTGCCGGCAAGACGGAAACAGCCAAGTCCTCGACTGCTGTCACCGCCCCCGCTTCTGCCGCGAATGCGCCGGCCGCGAAGGAGTCGCCTGCGCAGGCGCAGACGCAGGTGCAGGACGCGCGCATCGAGGCGTCGGTTGAGGCGAAGCGGTCGGGTAAGCCGGTTGAGGTGGCGGGGTTGGCCTCGGCGACGAGTTCGACTGTGGCCAATCCGGATGGCAAGACGTTCACCACGACGGTCAGCACCCGTCCGGCGAGGGTTAAGCGGGACGGGGCGTGGGTGCCGATCGACACCAGCTTGGTGGAGAAGGACGGCGCCTTGGTGCCTAAGGCCGGGCCTGCAGTGACGGTGTCTGCCGGTGGGGATGGGCCGTTCGCCACTGTGGCCGATGAGGCCGGTAACTCGATTGCGCTGAGCTGGCCGTCCCCGCTGCCCCGCCCGACGGTCGAGCGGAACAAGGCGCGTTACGCCGATGCGGCCGGGCCGGGTGCGGACCTGGTGGTGACCGTGCTGCCCGGTGGTGTCCGTCACGACATCGAGTTGCGGGAACGTCCCACGACCCAGCTCAACTACCGCATCGGAGTGAAGACCAGCGGGTGGAAGCTGCAGCAGGACGGTCAGGGCCGGCTCACTGTGACCGATAGTGCGGGCAAGCTGGTCGCCCCGGTGGCCCAACCCGTCATGTATCCCAAGCCCACCCGGGGCGAGAAGGTGAAGAACACCCAGGCCGACACCGACGCGAACGCGAAGGCGGACGCCAGGCCTGAGGCCAAGGATCGGCACCGGCGCACGGGCCGCATTACCACCCGCCTCACCGCGCAAGGCGACCACCAGGTCCTGGAGCTGACCCCGGACGCGTCCTTCCTGGCCGACCCAACACTCACCTACCCGGTGACCGTCGACCCGACGTTGGACTTCGACACCCAGGACGACACCTACGTCGCCGACTACGACAGCGACATCCACGCAGACGACGACAAGATCTGGACGGGGTCGTATTACGGCGAACTGGACCGCGGCTATGTCTACTTCGACACCTCCTTCCTGTGGGGCGAGAACATCACGCAGGCGGAGCTGTCACTGCGCAACCGCTACAGCACCTCCTGCGGTTCCACCGGTGCCGGTATCCAGGTACGACGGGTGACCGCCGATTGGGATCCCTACAGCATCAGCTGGTCGAGTCAGCCTGACACGACCACCGAAGATGCCGTCATCAGCAAGGACGGCTACGACCTGGACTCCTGCCCGGCGCAGGAGGCGGGGCAGGTCAACTGGAATGTGACCGCCATGGCCCAAGACTGGGCCGCCGGTAAGCCCGGGTACGGCGTGTCGCTGCGCAGCGCCAACGAAAGCGCCTCTGAGAACTGGCGCAGCTTCGACTCCTCGGAGGCGTGGGAGTGGTGGGAGGACGCAGCCGGGCCGATCCTGACGGTCACCTATACCGCCTCCTCCTCCCCTACGGTCGGCAACCTGTCTATCACCCCGGTGACGGGGAGCGCGGTGTCGTCGCTGACGCCGACCCTGCACGCCACCGTCTCCGACATCGCCAGCGGCAGTCTGCGGGCCGACTACCAGGTCGAGCACGATCCTGCCTACACGGCTGAGGGCACCGGACAGATCTGGGTCGGCAGCTCCGCCGGCGTCACCTCCGGCAACGACGCCCCCGCGGTGGTCCCGGCTGGGAAGCTGAGCGACGGGTGGCACATCCGCTGGCGGGCCCGCGCCACCAACACCGGCACCTCCACCTCCTCGTCCTGGTCAGCCTGGCAAACCACGACCGTGAACGTACCGGACCCGCTGGTGGACCAGTTGCAGGTCACCCCGTCGCAGGTGCTGTCGGCGGAGACGGTCACCTCCACCCTCACTCCCGCGTTGGCCGCCCGCGTCACCACACCCGACGCCGGGGCATCGCGGGTGGAGTTCGAGCTGGAGCACGACCCGGCCGACAGCGCCCACGGCACCGGCAGCATTTGGACCATCGGGAGCGCACAGGCGGGGACGGCCAAGTCGGCGGCGGCTGTCACCGCTCCCGCTTCCGCCCCTGCGGCTGGCGCGGCCTCCGCCTCGAATGCGCCTGCTGCGGATGCGCCGGCGGCGCAGGTGCAGGACGTGCACGGTCGTGCGTCGGTTGAGGCGAAGCGGTCGGGTAAGCCGGTCGAGATGGCGGGGTTGACCTCGGCGACGAGTTCGACTGTGGCGAACCCGGACGGGAAGACGTTCACCACGACGGTCAGCACCCGCCCAACACGAATCAAGCGGGACGGGGCGTGGGTGCCGATCGACACCAGTTTGGTGGAGAAGGACGGTGCCTTCGTGCCCAAGGCCGGGCCTGCGGTGACGGTGTCTGCCGGTGGGGATGGGCCGTTCGCCACTATGGGCGATGAGGCCGGTAACTCGATTGCGCTGAGCTGGCCGACCCCGCTGCCCAGGCCGACGGTCGAGCGCAACCGGGCCCGTTACACCGACGCGGCCGGTCCGGGTGCGGACCTGGTCGTGACGGTGCTGCCGGGCGGTGTCCGTCACGACATCGAGTTGCGTGAGCGTCCCACGACTCAGCTCAACTACCGCGTCAATGTGAAGACCACCGGGTGGAAGCTGCAGCAGGACGTTCAGGGCCGGCTCACGCTGACTGACAGCGCGGGCAAGCTGGTCGCCCCGGTGGCCCAGCCGGTCATGTACCCCAAGCTCAACCGGTCCATGAAGGCGAAAGACGCCAGGGCTGGCGGGGACGCCACGTCAGGTGCAGGTACCACGGCGAAGGCGAACAAGGGGCACGGCGCCCGCCGCGGGCGCATCGCCACTCGCCTGAACCATGAAGGTGATCACCAGGTGCTGGAACTCGCGCCGGATGCGGCGTTCCTGGCCGACCCCGCGACCTCGTTTCCGGTGGTCGTGGACCCGACGGTGAACCTGGACACCCAGGGCGACACCTACGTCGGCGATTGGGATCCCTACTCCTCGTGGTGGAATGAGGACCTGATCGATGTGGGCTCCGGGGAGATTGGCCCCGGGGAGATCGGTATCTCTCGGGGATACCTGCAGTTCGACACCTCCGCGCTGGCGGGTAAGTCGGTGACGCAGGCGCAGCTGTCGCTGTTCAACTATGCCGCCCCCCAATGCGGGTCGTTCGGCTCGGGAATCCAGGCGAGGAGGGTCAACTCCGCCTGGGACGCCTACGACATCACCTGGAACAGCCAGCCCAGCACCACCAGCGAGGACGCCGTGACCCGCCGCGACGCCTACAGCATGGACTGGTGCCCAGACGGCAACGGCGGCACGATCACCTACGACATCACCGCGATGGCGCAGGACTGGGCCGCCGGCAAGCCACAGTACGGTGTGCAGCTACGCGCCGTCGACGAAAGCGGAGTCAACGACTGGCGGGACTACCACTCCATGGAGGCCACCTTCGATGGGGCGCAGCCGCCGGCGCTGACCGCCACCTACTCGCTGCCGTCGTCGTCCCCCACGTTCGGCAACCTGTCGATCGCCCCGGTGACTGGGGGTGCGGTGTCGTCGTTGACGCCGACCTTGCACGCCACCGTCTCCGACACCACCAGCGGCAGTCTGCGGGCCGACTACGAGATCGAGCACGACCCCGCCTACACGGCAGAAGGCACCGGCCAGATCTGGACCGGCAGCTCCACCGGCGTCACCTCCGGCAACGACGCCCCCGCCGTCGTCCCGGCCGGGAAGCTCAGTAACGGGTGGCACGTCCGCTGGCGGGCCCGCGCCACCAACACCGGCACCTCCACCTCCTCGGCCTGGTCGTCCTGGCAGACCGCCACCATCACTACCGTGCTGGACCCGGTGGTCGACAACGTCGCCTCCGGCACCCAGGCCACCCTCACCGTCCCCGCCGGAAAGCTCGCCGACGGGTGGAAGGTCCGCTGGCGCGCCCGCGCGGTCGCCGCCGGATCCAACACCTCCGCATGGTCGGACTGGCAGGCGCTGACGGTGAAGGTCCCAGCCGCCACCGTCTCCCAGCTGCAGATCACCCCCGCGCAGACTGTCGACGGGAAGACCGCGGTGTCGTCGCTGACGCCGCAGCTGCTGGCCACCGTCACCGACGCCTACGGGCAACCGTTACGGGCCGAGTTCGAGGTCGAACACGACCCCGCCGACACCGCCCACGGCACCGGCGGCATCTGGACCGGCGCCGCCGACAACGTCGCCTCCGGCACCCAGGCGTCGGTCACCGTCCCCGGCGGAGCCCTGTCCAACGGGTGGGGAATTCGCTGGCGTGCCCGCGCGGTCAACACCGCCACCCAGGTCGCCTCCGCCTGGTCGGACTGGCAGACCGCCACCGTCAACGCCGCAAACGTGCCCTCCGAGCCCGGGGTGACCGCGCTGCAGATCACCCCCTCCCAGGTCGTCGACGACACCACCGTGGCCTCGTCGCTGACCCCGCAGCTACGTGCTCAGGTCACCAACCCCGCCGGCGGCACCCTGCGGGCGGAGTTCGAGCTCGAACACGACCCCGCCGCCCCCCAGGGCCAGGGCACAGGGCAGATCTGGACCACCGCTGCCGATAACGTGCCTGCCGGTACCGAGGCGGCGGTCACCGTTCCGAGCGACACGCTGAGT
Organism: Microbispora hainanensis; assembly: GCF_006874475.1. Classification (GTDB taxonomy): domain Bacteria; phylum Actinomycetota; class Actinomycetes; order Streptosporangiales; family Streptosporangiaceae; genus Microbispora; species Microbispora hainanensis. The sequence goes on along the minus strand of NZ_VIRM01000070.1, from coordinate 27,272 downwards.
GAGGGCTGGCTGGTGCGCTGGCGCGCCCGCGCCATCGCCGGCGAGACCGCGTCATCCTGGTCGGACTGGCAGACCGTCCGCGTCGATCAGCCCGACCCGGTGCTGGGCACCCTGCAGGTCACCCCGTCCGAAGTGGTGGACGGCAAGACAACCAGCGCGTCGCTGACCCCGCAACTGCTCGCCCAGGTCACCGACCCCGCCGGCGGCCCCTTGCGGGCAGAGTTCGAGCTCGAACACGACCCCGCCGCCCCCGAAGGCCAAGGCACCGGCGGCATCTGGACGACCGCGGTCGACGACGTCGCCTCCGGCGCCCAGGCGACGGTGACCGTTCCCGACGGCAAGCTGTCCGACGGCTGGCTGGTGCGCTGGCGCGCCCGCGCCGTCACCGCTGGTGGGACCTCCGCCTGGTCGGACTGGCAGCAGCTCACCGTGACCGAAGGCTCGCTCATCCCGGTCGTCGACAACCCCCGCACCCGGCCCGCCAGCAACGGCACGACGACCACGCTGACTCCCGCACTGCTGGCCACCGTGCGCTCGGACCAAGGCGGGCAGCTCGGCGCCGAGTTCGAAGTCGAACACGACCCCGCCGACACCGGCCAGATCTGGACGACCACGGTCAACGGGGTGACCTCCGGCAACGACGCCACCATCACCATCCCGGCTGGCACTCTCAGCAACGGCTGGAAGATCCGCTGGCACGCCCGCGCCGTCAAAAACGGCATCACCTCGGACTGGACGGCCTGGCAATCAGTCACCGTAAACGTCCCGAACCACTACGACACCACCTTCGAGTACGACCGCGACGGACAGCTGATCAAGCAGACCGACGCCAACGGCAACATCCGCACCTTCACCTACGACCTGCTCGGCCGCCGCACCGCATCCCACGACCCCGACGCTGGCGACTCCCACCAGGCATACGACGACGCTGGCCGCCTGCTGTGGTCGACCAACGGCAAGGGCCAGAAGCTGTCCTACTCCTACGACGACATCGGTCGGCAGACCGCCCTGTGGGCAGGGGAGCGTGACAGCGGGACCAAGCTGGCCGAGTGGGTCTACGACACGGTCACCACCAATGGGAAGGGGAAACTGACCTCTGCGACCCGGTACGCCGGCGGAAACGCCTACGTGGACACAATCACCGGCTACGACACGATGGGCCGGCCCAAAGGTTCCACGCTGACCATCCCCTCCTCTGAAGGCATGCTGGCCGGCACCTACACCTTCGCCACCACCTACGCCATCAGCGGTCGGGTGGCCACCTACACCATGCCCGCCGCAGGCGGCCTCCCCGCCGAGACCGTCACCTCCACCTACACCGACCTGGACCTTCCCTCTCAGATGACCTCGGATCTGGGCGGAGGGTTCACCTACGTCGGCTCCACCACCTACTCCAACATCGGGCAGCTGGCCGATCGCGCCTACGGGGTAGGTGGGAAGATCAAGTGGCACCTGGACTATGACCTCAAGACCCGGTGGGTCAAGAGCGTCACCACCACGACCAAGGCCGACACCAGCAACCCCATGACCGTGCAGGACGACCGGTACGAATACGACCCCTCCGGCGAGATCAAAAAGATCCTCGACGCCGCCACGGCCAGCGGCGGCAGCCCCGGCCAGTACGAATGCTTCACCTACGACGGCCTGCACCGCCTGTCTCAAGCCTGGACCACCACAGCCACCGCCTGCGGCACCAGCACGGCCACCGCCGACAACCAGGGCATCGACCCCTACGCCCAGTCCTACGCCTACGACGGCGTGGGCAACCTCACCAGCGTGACCTCCAACGGCCAGGCCGCCATCTACGACTACCCCCAGCCCGAGATGGACGCGGTCCGTCCCAACGCGGTCACTTCCATCAGCCGTCCTACAGGCACCGACACCTACGCCTACGACAACGCCGGGCAGCTCACCTCCCGCACCGTCAGCGGCAAGGCCGGCACCTTCGCCTGGAACGAGCTCGGGCAACTGGACAAGGCCACCATCGCCGGCCAGGACACCACGATGGTGTACGACGCCGACGGTCAACGCCTCATCCGCCGCGATCCTGACGGCAAGGCCACCCTCTACCTCGGCTCCATGGAAATCGAGGTCAACGGCGGCGCCATCACCGGCAAGCGCTACTACACCGCCCCCGACGGCGCCACGGTGGCCATGCGCACCGGCGGCGACGGCGTCACCTGGATGATGTCCGGCCTGCACGGCTCCACCCAACTCGCTGTCGACGACACCACCGGCAAGGTCTCCCGCGAACGCTACCTGCCATTCGGGCAGCGGCGCGGAGCAGACGACCTGCCCTTCACCGACCACGGCTTCCTGGGCAAGACCGAAGACGACAACACCGGCCTGGACTACCTGTCCGCCCGCTACTACGACCCCACCATCGCCAAATTCATCACCACCGACCCCCTCCTCGACCTCCGCACACCGCAATGGGCCAACCCCTACGGGTACGCGGGGAACAACCCAGTCGGCCTGTCGGACCCCACCGGGCTGAGTGTTGCCCCCCGTGGGGCAGCATTCGACAGCTGCACGACAGCGGCTGAGTGCAAGGACTTCGAAAAATGCAAGAAGCAGCACACGGCTGCTAAATGCACCAAGTCGCTGAGTGAGAAAGTAAGGGCAACCGCCACAAAAGCCGCCGCAGAGAAGGCGGCCGCTGAGAGCAAGGAGAATGACAGGAAGGCGGCTGAAAAGCGCAACAAGTCTATGTATCCTTCCTGCAACAGCGGGGGTGGCTATCCGGTCAGCTGTAGTGGCCCTAGCCAACAGCAATGCACCAGCACCCTTCAATGTGCCACCGTCTACGGCATGGCAGGAGCACTCCTGCTCACACCTGTGGCATTAGCGGTGGGGCCCGAAGCGGTGGCGGCCGGGGGTGCTGTCATAGGAGCCGGGGGCAAAGCAATCGGCGCCGGGGCTAAAGCAGTCGGCAAGGGAAAGGTTGTCGCCGGCCCCAAACTCGGCGTTTTGCGCATAACTGCAAAGAGTCCATCTGCCTCTGAGGTCCGCGGTGCTGAATACATGGCGGCGCAAGGCAAAAACGTGCTCTTAAGGGATCCAGTTGGAACCCGGGCTGGCGGCGAGACGAGCGATTTACTGGTCGACGGGGTACGCTGGGACGTCTACACGCCGATAACTAGCAATGTAAACCGGATCGCCAGCACCGCAGCATCGAAGGGGAGTCAAGTCCAAGGTGGAGGCGTGATCATCGATTTGTCAAAGACAAGCGTTACCCCAGAACAACTTGCTAATATACAGGTAAGGATAGCTCGCACGGGCGCCCGCGTTAGTCAGGTTGTGGTGATTCCCTGATGGCAAAAATTCGCTGCAGATGCATGTATGTTATCACTACAAGTGGGGAAATTCCCAATCCCCTTGAATGGAAGATCATATCAGACTCAAGGTTTGACGACTTTGAGGGATTAGTGGATGCCGAAGAAATCTATAGAGCATGCACCTCCATGTTTCGATGTCCGGTATGTGGCCGCCTCTGGGTGTACTGGAATGGCTTCGATAGGGATCCAGAGTGTTATGCGCCTGAAATTATTGGAGATTTAGAAGAAGGTCAATAGCAAATTCTTCTTGTGTGATGTCATTGGTAAATGAGGGGTCGCGGTGGGGCCGACTCGATCCCGACGGCCAGGGCTGGATGAAGATGTGCCCATCGGGAATCAGGGTGCCGGGGTGCTCGCGCCGCCCGGCAGCGAGGGCGTCACCCGACCGACGCTTCAACCTCCTTATCGCCGACAAAGCCTGCCAATTTTCTCCGATAGCTAGCAGGATCTGAGAAGCGAACTCGGTTAAGCTGATGGAAGCGCTCGGGTGGCCGTCTCCATGGCGAAGTCCTCGACCCTCTCGGCCAAGGCGCTCGCCTCGCGAGACGGGACGGACGCGAGAGAGGCACGAATATGCTCCATGCGCTTTACCAGGCCCTCAACACGTCTGCCCGGCTCAAGGGCGAAGACGGGAGACAGAACCTGGGCGGCACCGTCGATGGCGCCGCTCAGGAGACGGGCGGCGGCCAGATCGACGCAGGCGCTCGCTTCGGCGGCATACCAACGCTGCTCGGCAGGCGCCGCTCGGTAGAGGCTGAGCGCTCGTTCGCACTCTGTCTCGGCTTCTTGTGCCATGCCCGCACTCAAATAGGCGGATCCGGCGCAGAAGGCTTCGCGGGCCTCGTCGAATCCGAACTCGCCGCCCACGCCTTCGTGCAGCTCTCCCTGCGGTCCCCGAGCGTCCCGGGCGGCAAGGATCGCGTTGCGAGTGCCATCGCTGTCGCCGAGAAGGGCGGACGCTCGGGCGGCGATGCTGAGCAGCCGAACACGAGTCGTACCGGCGGGAGCGATGGCCAGCCCCCGCTCGACCAACCGGAGCGCCTGGGCCGGGCGACCGGCCCAGAATTCCACGCATGCGAGCAGCCCATCGGCCCATGCCGACAGTTCGTTGTGGCCGATCACCTCCCCGTAGACGCGGGCTGCCCTCGCCTGCTCTGCCGCGGCGTACGGGTAGCCGAGGTCGAAGCTCGCGCTGCCCAGCAGCCCGCAGAGCTGCCCGGCCGCAAGGTGCAGCTCGTGCTGCTGCCTCGGATTCCGCGTGCGCTCCAGCAGTCGGTACGTACGGTTGCGCACCCGGGTCAGCTCTCCGAAGAGCGGAAGCGGCGGCGCATGCACGTATGCACGGGCCAGGCGGATGATGTCGTCGCTGAGCTGTTCCAGTGCGTTGGGTCCGACGGCTGTGGCCTCGATCTCTGCGGCGTGGTCGCTGGATTCGCTGGCGGCACTCATGATCAGTTCTCGTTCCGTCGCGGGGACCGACGTCTTCACACCCGGTGTGTAGTCGGTGGCGAAGCCGAGTTCCACCGGGCTCGTCCGAAAGAGCCGGCACAGCAGGTCGAGGTAGTCCGCGCCCGGCCGGTGCCCGCTCTCCCAGTCAAGCCAGGATCGCTTGGTCAGGCCACGCGCGCCAAGCCCCTGGTCTTCGCACAACCGGTGCAGGGCTTGGACGGCCTTCTCCGCGCTATTCCACCCATGCGCGAGCCGGAAGCACTTGAGCGGGTGATGTCCGCAGCACTGACCGATTTCAGCGGCGATTGCGTGCAGTACCGCGACCGATGGAGGATCGGTCGCCTGAAGAAGCCGGAGCATGCGGATGCGCTGGGCGCACTCGACGTCGTGTCCATGCCTGGCCATCTCGGGGCCCTCCCAAGCAAGGGTCGGCTTCAACGGTACGTCACCGCTCATGAGCGCGCAGCTACTCGTACGGGGTCCACCGGCCCAGGCTGGCATCGCGCAGGGTGTCGATCCTTCTGCTGATCTCACGTGCGATGGACGGTCGGCTCGACAGGGCTGGCAGCGCCCCGGTCAGCATCGTCAGCTCCCTGGCCTGCCGGAGCAGTGTGAAGGACTCCGCGGCCATGACGTCGAATCCGTACGAGCCCAGGAACTCCGCAACAAAGGGATGGCCGAAACGCAGGTCGTTGACCACCGTGGGCACCAGGTCCCACTCCAGCGGCCCATGACACATCTGGTCGAGATCGCACAGCACGACCTCCTCGCCGCGCCAGAGCAGGTTGCCCGCCCATGCGTCGCCGTGGATGAGTCCGTACGGCAGCCGGTAAGGGGTGGACGGCAACTCCCTGTCCAGACGGTCGCACCACCGCTGGAGAAACTCGCGGTCGCGGTCAGCGAGGATGCCGACGGCCAGCTGCAGATTGGCCCGCGCATCCGACACCGGGTCCCACGGCGGAAGTGGGAAGGGCGGCAGCTCCTTGTGCAGCCGGCGCAGCAGCGGCGCGAGCCGTACGACGGACGGCGCCTTACGAGGTTGCGGAAGGTACTGCCAGAAGGTGGCGACGGCACCATCCATGACGACGGCCTCGGGGACGTCCCCATGGACACGCACCGACGGAAACCCGATGTCTTCGAGCCAGTGCGCCATGCGGATCGCCCGCCGGGCCTTGGCCGCAGTGTCGACGGACGCGATGCGGACGACGGCGTTGGCCCGAGGGAGGTAGTAGACGGCATTCGCGCAGATACGAATCAGGCTGGCCCCGCGAGAGTCGACTCCGGCAGCGCGGCAGAGCGCGGACAGGATGCCGTCCCCCGAGAGCACGGCCGTCATCGCACCAGCTCTCTTCTCGACCCGAGAGCACGGAACTCCTCGATGCGCTCGACCAAAGCGCGCGCGTACGAACACCCGCGGAAGCGCGGCTCGGCGCTCACCCAGCGGCGTACTCCCTGCAGGCGCTGGGCGAGGCCGTCGATGCGCTGATGCTCGGGCAGGGCCAGGACGTTGGTCACGACGGCCGTCGCGGCCTCCAAATCCCCCTTCAGGAGGTGCCCCACCGTGAGGTCCGCGTAGGCGATCGCCTCGTTCCCGTACGCTCGAAGGTGGGCTGGCCCTGTTCGGTACAGGGAGACGGCCTGGTCCGCGTAGGCGATGGCTGCGTCGGCGTGGCGCAGGTGCACGAAGGCCCCCGCGGCGAGATAGGAGTGTTTGGCCAGGTCGAAGCGGAACTCGCCGCCGACGCCGTCGTGGATCTCGTCGTAGTCGCCCTTGTGATCCCACGCGCCGCCGATCGCGCGGACGGTCTCCGCCCCCACGCCCATTGCCGCGGATGCCAGTGCCTCGATACTGGCGAGGCGTGCGAAGGCCGTACAGCTGGGGGCGTAACGCTGACCATCCTGAGCGAGGCGCACGGCTGTGTCAGAGGAGCCGCTCCAGTACGCGATCATCGCCTGCAGCCCGCGCACCCACGCCCGCAGCGCATGGTGATCGATGACCGCGGCATAGGTCCATGCGGCCTTCGCCTGAGCCATCGCCGCCGCTCGGTCCCCGAGGTCGAGACTCGCGTTCGCGAGCAGCCCGCACACCTGCCCGGCCAGCAGCATGAGTTGGGCGGCCTGCCCAGGACGGACACGCGCATTGAGGAGCCGGAAGACCTCACTGCGCAGGTGAAGCATCCGGTGGAAGAGTGGTAGCGGATCGGCGTAGACGTACTCGCTGGCGAGCCGACGGATCTCGTCCTCAAGGTGTTCCAGGGTGATCGCGCTGAAATCGCTGAGTTGAGCCTCACTGGCGTGCGTGAGCGACTCGCGAGCCACCTCCGTGACGAGGGCGCGCTGATTCAGCGGTGGTCGCGTCGGCTCGTCCGATGGGCCGTACGAGCGCGCGAACCCGAGCTGTACCGGTCCGGTGAGGAACAGTCGGCAGAGCAGGTCCTGATAGTCGGCGCTCGGCAGATGCTCGCCCTCCCACTCGATCCAGGAACGGACCGTGAGACCTCGAGCACCGAGCCCTTCACGCGCGCACATCTCGTGGAAGGACTCGACGGCCTTCTCGATGGTCCAGCCCCTGGCCAGTCGGTGTGCTTTCAGGGCTGAGTGGCCGCAGCAGGAACGTATGTCCTGCGCGATCGCATTGGGGGACCTGTCCGAGTCCCCCGTCCGGATCCTCCTGGCGCATTCCAGGTCGTGACCAGGCATATGCCGACGGTAGATCAGAAAGCCCGACCGGAGCGGCTCCTCACGGGTGTGGATCCACCGCACCTCCAGTGTGGATTCGCCGCCCTTCGGCGCGGTCACCTCTCGCTACCGACAGTGAGGTGGGTGGCGACACCTTTGGAGCACCGCACATTCAGCAGAGGGAGGCGGATTCGGTGACTCTAGTCCGGGAACGGCCGGCCATCATTGCCGCCTGGCCGCTGCGGGAGGACGCGCGGGCCGCGGCTCAAGCGCGTCAGCTGATCAGAGGTGCGCTCACCGCATTGGGCCTCCAGGCGGATCTGGTGGACGACGCCGTTCTCATGGTGAGCGAGCTCGTCGGCAACGCCGTGCTGTACGGAGACGCTCCCTTCGAGCTGGTGGTGCGGTCCGAGCAGGACGAGCTCCTCGTCGAAGTGCTCGACAGCGGCACCATCAACCCCGTCATGCGCGTGGCCGGCCCCGAGGAGGAGCACGGCCGCGGGCTCGCCATCGTCCGCGAGGTGTCGAAAGCCCGCTGCGGCTGCCGACACGGCGTCCCCTTCCCGACGAGGGAGGACGCGTACGGCAAGTCCGTCTGGTTCGCCATTCCCATGCGCTGTCAGGTCCCCGTCCCACGCCTCTCGGGAGATCCGCTATGACGATCGATCCGGAGGAAGCCGTTTCCTGGCTGGAGAAGCTGGGCGCTGAACTGGAGAGCCGCGGCTTCTCCGCTCGATTGCGCGCCGCTGTGGGCCGGACGCCCTGCCTGCATGTGATCAACCTTGCCGCACCTGTGATGAGCGAAACCGTGATGGTCGCCATCGACGGTGATGGCGAGTGGTGCTTCTACTTTCCCTGGCCCGAGCGGATCGCCCCTATACGCGATCTCGCCGCCGCAGCCGATCGCGTCGAGCGTGTGCTCGCCGAGGTCGGCCGATAGACCGGCGCGGCGGCGTGGAGTCCGAGCCCCCACGAGGTTCCACGCCGCCCGCCTTCCACCCTGTCAGCTGTACGAATTCTCGAACTGGCGGTTCGGCGATGAAGAGAAGTCTCCGGGCGGCGGTCATCGGCCTCGGTTCGGCGGGAAGCGCCCACGCAAGGATTCTGCGTTCGCTGGAACACGTCACCCTGGCCGCCGTAGCGGACAAAGAGCCGACACGACTCGGGGAGTTTGACGGCGTGCGCGCCGTACGTGACATCAGCGAGTTGCTGCACTTGGAGTTGGATTACTGCGTTGTCGCCACTCCAACCGCTGATCATGAGCGGATCGGACTCGCCCTCGCGACGGCCAGAATCCACGCCCTCATCGAAAGGCCCCTCGCCCCCTCGGTGCCGGCCGTCATGCGGCTGGCCCGGGCGTTCGAAGGTGCGGGCCTGGTCGGCGCCGTGGTCCACATCGAACGGTACGACCCAACGGTGAAGGAGTTGGGTCTGCGCCTGCGCCGCGGGGACTTCGGCACTGTTCATCAGGTAGCCGTCCGCAGGCACGAGGGCTGCCCAGAACGCGCCGACGTCTTGACGAGCGTGGGGGCCGCCGTCATCGACCTGGCCATGTGGCTCACCGGCCGCCACGTCACATCTGTCGCGGCCAACGTGAACCATGACGGCGCTCCTCAGTACGAGGACCTCGCCGCGATCCTGCTGCGGCTCAGCGGCGGCGAGATCGTGAACATCGAGGTCAGCCGGACTTCTCCGCATCGGGAGCGAGTTGTCGTCGCGAGAACCGCCGACGGCTGCGTGTTGGCCGACGCACTGACACGCCGCCTCACCCACTACGCCGAAGACAAGACGATCAGCTACGAGATACCGATCGGCGAGCCGCTCCGAAGCCAGCATGAAGCATTCCGGGACGCGCTGCTGGGCCTGCCGAGCGACATCGCGACGTTGCGCCAGGGCGCCGCCGTTGTCGCGGCGACTGAGGCGGTCTTCGCTTCGGCTCGCACGGGCGCCTGTGTCACACCCGCTGATCACCTTCTCACCCACGCGTGAACGCAGATCTGCCGATCCGTTCGACGCCTTAAGAGAGGACGAGTTACGTGAGCAGGAAGACCCTGCCGCTGCTACCGGCAGACCAAATGATCAATGAGGACGTGGCTACGCTCACGTCGGGAATCCGCACCCTGGCCGAAGAGGTCGGCTACAAGTACGCGGCCATCGAACGAACCCACGGATTCCGATTCCTGTTCGACCCGATGCGCCTGCTGACCCAGGACGCGCAGCTACTCGCGTACCTGGACGGCAAGAACGTCTTTCCGGCGAGTGTCGAGGTCGATCCGAGCAACGTGTGCAACCACGACTGCTCGTTCTGCATCTACCACTCGATGCACTCGGCAGAGCGTGGCGAGCGTCTCGAAACCGCGGTCCTGTTCCGTGTGATCGACGAGTTGGCCGAGCTGGGCTGCCAATCGATCCTCTTCGTCGGTGGCGGAGAGCCGATGACACATCCCGCCACTGTGGACGCGATCGAGCGGGCCGCTGGACACGGGATGTCGGTCGGCCTGGTCACGAACGGCTCCCGAGTCTTCCCCGAGCATGCCGCTCGACTCAAGCAGGCCGCCACCTACGTCCGGTTCAGCCTCGACGCCGCCGACCCTCGGCTGCACGCCCGGCTGCACCGCAACGACGATCACCACAGGATCATCGCCAACCTGCGCGCGCTGGCAAAGGCCGACGGCCCCTGCACGGTCGGCACGGGGTTCTTCATCAACGAGGTCAACGTCGGCGACATCGTGGCCTGCGGGCGGCTGGTGAAGGACTGCGGTGCCGACTACATCCAGTACAAGTCGTACTCCGGGATCGCCATTGCCCCCGAGCTACACGAGCGGATGCTTCGGGAGCTGGCCGAAGCCATCGAGTTGGACGACGAGACCTTCGACGTGCACATCGTGGACCGGATTTTCGACAACGCGGTGCACCAGGTTCGTGGCTACAGCCGCTGCCACTGGCAGGCGTTCAAGCCGGTGATCGGAGCGGACGGCTCGGTGTACCTGTGCGCCCAGAAGCGAACCACCGACGGAATCATCGGCAACGTCAACACCGCCTCGCTGTCGGAGATCTGGCACGGCGAGCAGCGCCGTCAGATCCTGGCCGAGCTCGACCTGAAAAGGTGCCCGTTCTGCGTCCACGATCGGCAGAACAAGCTGATCGAGTTCCTCGGCTCCTTCACCGCCCCACACAGGGCCTTCTTCTAGTCACGGAGGTCCTGATGAAGGGATTCGAGCTCATCACGGCAACGGCCAGACCTGCCGACTACTGGTCAGGGGTCAAAGCCCTCTACGCGGCGGCCGAGACGGAGGCCGTCGACCCTCACGTCTTCGACGGCGGAATCGCCATCCGGCCGGCACCTTGGTCACTGGAGCTGTACCCGACCATGGCCTGCAACGTGGCCTGCGTTCACTGCTACGCCCAGACCCGCAATGAGCAGTACGGCTTCGCCGGCATGAGCACCGAGATGATGGACCGTCTGCATGCCTCGATCGCGGGGATGGGTGTGCGGGGCGTCCAGTACTGCGGCGGCGGAGAGCCCACCCTGTGGCGTGGTGGAAGGATCGCCGACTACATAGCGGGGCTGCCGGAGCAGGCCCGCGCCGGCATGGCTTCGAACCTGATCAAAGGTCACGTCCTTGCCCGCGCCGACGTGCTGGCCAAGATGACGTTCATCGAGGCCGCCGTGTTTGGCTACGACGACGCCACCTATACGGAGGTCGCAGGTGGCCGCGGCGGACACACCGCGATGACCCGCGCCGTACGAGCGATCCTGGACGCCCGGGACAGGGCCGGCCTCAGCACTCCCGTCGTCAACGCCAAGGTGCTCATCAACAACCGCAACTACACCTGGCTGCCCCGCATCTACGACTGGGCAATTTCGACGGGCTTCGACAACGTCCATCTCCGCCTGGTCGACGACTACGAGGGCATCGGCGGGTTCACCCTCGACGACGCCCAACGCGCGGAGTTCCGCGAGCTGCTGAGCACGTTCGCGAAGGGACAGGGGATCACCGCCTGGCTCGACCAGCTCGATCTCATCATGGGCGACAAGGGGGCGGCCGGGGACCATCGCTGGTGCTGGACGGTGGCGATCGGGCTGAACTGCTGGGTCCTGGCGAACGGCGAGGTGTACGCCTGCGGACCCCAGTGGGGACGGCCGGATTACCTCATCGGCACCCTTCAGGAAGACGACCTGGAGGACATCTGGGGAGGTGAACGGCACCGTCAGGTAGCTCAGCGGCTCATCGACTCCATGGCCGCGAGCCGCTGCTTCGCCAACGGCTGCCGACACATCAAGCAGACGATGGCCATCGACGCTTGGCGCGCTGGCGCCCTACCCAGGCCGCCGGCCGACGAGTTCGCATCTCGCCACGCGTGGTTTCTATGACATACGACGTGGTCATCATCGGAGCCGGCCTGTTCGGCATCGTCACCGCTCAGCACCTGGCCGAACATGGTCTGAGCGTCGCACTCGTGGAACGCGATGCGCGGATCGGCGGCTTGTGCCGTTCGGAACGCCACTCCATGGGGATCGAGTTCTGCCCGTACGGCACCCACGTCATGGCCACCGACGACCTGGGCATCTGGCGGTACTTGTCGCGCTTCGCTGACTGGATTGACTATCGGCACACGGTTTACGCCCTGGTCGACGGACATCTGATCCCGATGCCGATCGGGCTTACGGCGATCCGTCACTGTTACGGGCGGGAATTCGGCGTCGAAGAGGCGCGTCGGAGCGTGGATCGAGACGCCTCGCCGTACCGGAATCGCCTACCGGTGACCGTCGAGGACGTCGCTCTGGGCAGCCTCGGTCCACGGCTGTACGAGATGTTCGTCGCCGCGTACGTGACCAAGCAGTGGGGTGTGCATCCATCCCAGCTCGATGCCGCGGTCTTCACCAGCCGCTTCGCGATCCGTTTCGACGATGAGGATGGCTATCGCCGGCGTCGGTTCGAAGGCCTGCCCGCCGACGGCTACGGGGCCATGTTCAGCCGCATGGTCAGCTCCCCACTGATCGACCTGTACATGAGCCATCGCGGGCCATGGCCGCGTTCACGGCACGCCTGCGTCTACACCGGACCGCTCGACGCCTACTTCGGCCACCGGTACGGCAAGCTGGCACGCCGACGAGTCGCCCTGGATTGGCGTGAGGCCAACCAGGTTTCCGGCGTTCCGGTGACGACGCACCCCGATGCGGCTACTCCTCGCTACCGCACGCATCGGTCCGACCTGCTGCCCTGGAACCAGGCTCCTGCTGTAGCCCTAGTCGGGATCGAGCGAGCGGGCGACGGGGAGCATGTCGTCGAATTCGTGCTTCGCACTCCTGCCAACACGGCCCTGATTCGCCGTTACCGGGAACTATCCGACGCCGCCACCGGTGTGGTGTTCGCCGGCCGAGGCGCGGGCGCCGACTTCTACCTGGACATGGGGCAGACGGTCGCCGCGGCGCTCAGCTGTGCTCACCAGCTCGTCTCGCGCGCCGGCAAGGAGATCGCCTGATGGGCCTCGTCGTCGCGATTCACCAGCCTCACTACCTGCCGTATCCGGGGTTCTTCGACAAGATGCAGCGTGCCGACCTGTTTGTCTACCTCGACCACGTCGCCTTCACCCCTGGATGGCAGAACCGCAACTACATCAAGACCAGCACCGGTCGAACTCGGCTGACCGTCCCCGTCGCGCACCGCTCTCGCGGCGGTCCCATCCGCGGGGCTTCCATCGCACCAGGAGCGGAATGGCAGAGACGGCATGAGGTCACGGTCCGGCAGGCCTACGCTCGAGCCCTCCATTTGGAAATGTGCGGGGAGCTGCTTGGCCTGCTGTTCCACCACCCGTGGACCAACCTCGGCATGCTGAACCTGGCCTGCGATCTCCATCTGACCCGGATGCTCGGCATCACCACCCCGTGGGTGCTCAGCAGCAGTCTCGGTGAGTTCAGGCAGACGAAAACCGCCCTCCTCGCGGAGATCTGCCGCCGTCTCGGGGCCGCTACCTACCTCGCGGGCGACGGCTGCGCGTCGTACCTCGACCCGGAGGTTCTGGAGGTGGCGGGGATCGAACTGCGCTGGCAGGGCTATCGTCCACCGCGCTATCCCCAGCTCCACGAAGGCTTCCTGGACAACCTGAGCGTCCTCGACCTGCTGATGAACGCCGGTCCGCAGGCTGGGCGGATCCTCACGTCAGGGGAGCCGGCATGACGAGGATCGCGTCCTGGAGGACGCTCGTCTTGCCAGAGGTCCGCGACGCCATCAGCGATGACGTCGCGAGGATCATCGACTCAGGTCTACTTCGTGGTGGCCCCCAAACGAGAAGGCTGGAAGAACGTCTCGGCGCCGACTGGAACCGCCACGCCGTAGCCGTCGGGAGCGGCATGGACGCCCTCGAACTCATCCTTGAGGACCTCGACCTCGTAGACCGTAGGGTCCTGGTCCCGGCCAACTGCTTCGTCGCGATCCCGGGCCTTGTCGCCCGACTCGGCGGCATCCCGGTGCCGGTTCCCGTCGATGCCGTACGGTTCGCTCCGCTCATCGACCCGGACATGGTCATCGGGCGGGCCGTGGTGATCTGGATTCACCATGGCGGGATGGTCGCTGAGCACGCCGAGACCGCTATCTGCGCCCTTCGCGCACGGGGGTGCCTGGTGATTGAGGACTGTGCCTATCTCCTCCCTGGCCCGAGTCCCAGCTCCGGGCCAGGGGCCTGGGGAGATGTCACGATCATGTCGTTCGCGCCGACGAAACCGATCTGCGGGAGCGGCGGCGGAGCCGTACTGGCCCGCCGCGAGCGTCTCGCCCAGCACATCGCCGCCCGTCGTTCGCACAGCGGGCAGGAACACCGATGGGCGGTCGGTGACAGCATTTACCGCTTCCGGGGGATGAGCGAGATCGAAGCGGTGATCGCCTATCACCAGTGGGATCAGCGTGAACTTCTGCGTGCCTGCCTGCAGTGTGTCGCGGAGACCTACCAACAAGCTCTCCCCCCGGCCGTCGTGATGCCGGGCCGTACTCCTCAGGCCAGCCAGAGTCGCTACGCCGTTCACCTTCCGCACCCGATGCCTGACCTCCGGGAAAGGCTCGCGAGGCATGGGGTCGCCAGCACGGTCATGTTCGACCGGCCGTGGTTCGACTACCCGGCCCTCGCCGTACGTCAGGGCGTAGAGGGCTGGGTTGGGGTCCGGGACTTGCTGGTGCGCACGCTGTTCCTCCCCTTCCATCCCTCGCTCAGCGCAGCCGACTGCATGACCGTGGCGGACGCCCTTAAGAACTGCCTTCTGGCAGAAGACCTGGAGAGGTGAAAGACCAGCTTATGATCGCCATCCTGCTCGCCGGAGGCAGTGGCACTCGCCTCGGCCGCGACAAGGCGACCCTTCGGCTGGGCGGCGAGACCTTGCTGCAACGACACATGCGTCAGGCTGCCCGCGCGGGGGTTCAGCGCTTCCTGGTCATCGCGAATCCGGGGAACGTGCAGCAGATCAAGGCGGACGTCGCTGCCACCGGTTATCGCGACGTCAAGGTCTGCTTGCAGGAGGGTCTCACCGCGGATGGTGCCGCTCTGACCGGACTGCGGCGTGCCCGTGCGGTCGGCTCCGTGTTCGTGAGCGGGATCACCGACCTGGTCCCCGACGACACTTATGAGCGGCTGGCCGCCTGTCCGTCGCCGATCGCTGTGACAACCGCGGTGCTCCAGAGCACCTTCATCGGCGGCATGCTCACCCTCGACCCCGACTTCCGCATCAACAGAATCGTCGAGCGCCCTGCCGGCGGCTGCCCGCCCGGAGCCTGGGCCAACATCTGGGTTCACCGCATCAACGGCGCCCGCCTCGTCCGAGAGCTGACTGCCACGCTCGCGGACTTGGGGTACTACGAGATCTCCATGAGCGTGTTGTTCGCCCGCGGACACCAGGGCACGGCCGTACCCGTGGAACAGTGGGTGCCGATCAAGACCCCCGAAACGATCCGCCAGGCCGGTGCTCGCTTCGGCCTTGCCGTACCTATGGAGGAGACGACCGCATGACAGCCGCGCGGAAGATCCGGATGCTCGTCACCGGGGGCGGGACCGGCGGGCACACCTACCCCGCGCTCACGACCATTACGGCGGTGCGCGAGCATGCCGCCGCGCAGGGTCGCGACGTGGACGTGCTGTGGGTGGGCACGGCGGACGGGCTGGAAGCGCGGATCGCCGCGGAGCACCACATCCCGTTCAAGGCGATCAGCGCGGGCAAGGTCAGGCGATCACCCAATCTCCGTGAGCTCGGCCAGAACATGATCGATCTCTTCAAGATCCCTGTCGGCGTTCTGCAGGCGGCCGGCATAGCCGCCCGCTACCGGCCGGATGTGGTGTTGTCGACGGGAGGGTACGTCAGCGTGCCCCTCGGCCTCGCTGCTCGCCTTCTCGGCCGCCCGCTGGTCATGCACGAGCAGATCACCTCACTTGGCCTCGCGAACCGCATCCTGGCTCGGGTGGCCACGACGGTCGCGCTCACCCACCCCACCTCCATCGACCATCTCCCTCAGCGGGCACGCGCACGAGCCGTGGTCACGGGCAACCCCATCCGCCCCCAGCTCCTGCACGGAAACCCGGCCCGGGCGCACGAGCGGTACGGCCTGGCCCCGGATCTGCCGCTCGTCTACGTGACCGGCGGCGCCCAGGGCAGCCGGCAGATCAACACCCTGATAGAGCAGATACTGCCCACGCTGCTCACCCACGCCCAGGTGCTCCACCAGTGCGGCCGGGACTGGATCGGCCATCTCGCCGAGGTGGCCGCCGACTTGCCCGCCGAGATCGGTGAGCGCTACCACCCCACGGCGTACGTCGGCGAGGAACTGCCCGATGTGTATGCCGCTGCGGACGTAGTCGTCTCCCGCAGCGGCGCGGGAACCGTGGCCGAGCTGGTTGCGGTCGGGAAGCCGTCCGTCCTCATCCCCCTGGTCCCCGCTGCCGGAGACGAGCAACGCGGCAACGCCCGTTACCTCGTAGGCGCCGGAGCCGCCCGCGCCCTACTCGAACCCGACCCGGCCCCTCAGCAGCTCCTGGCCAAACTCGACGAACTTCTCTCCGATCCCGGCCTCCGAGCGCGCATGAGCGATGCCGCCAGAGCCCTCGGCCGGCCTGATGCTGCCGATGCCCTCGCCAAGGTCATCCTCGACCAAGCGAAGTAACCTCGCTCGTTCTGCCTCACAGGTGCACCACTGCCGGTCACTCCGCCATACCGACTTCGCGCAGGAGCGGCCGCACGAGGAAAAACGGACTTGGAGGGCGTCTGGTCCTGGTTCGTAACGATCTGCTGTATGGGAGGCGATCGAGTGTCATCGCGCGGCTTCCGGGCGTCCCTATCGCAGTGATCTGTCCGACGCTCGATGGGCACTGACCGAACCGATATTGACGGCATGGCGAGCGGCTCTGCGGGGGGGCCGGAGCGGCGGGTGGTCGCCCTGATGAAGAACCGGCTCATACGTTGCAGAACCGCCCCAGTCGTCACTGGCTTTCTCGGCAAGCCTGGCACGGACTTCCGGCCCCAGTCACCCCAGCCAGTAACCCTCACCAGTGACACTGGCGCTCGTCATCGGCCGCGACATCGTGCGTGATCGGCGACGGCAACCTGGAGACATCACCGTCACAAGCTCACCAAGATCATCTACGACCCACTGCTGTGCGGCAAAACCCCTCGTCACCATCAAGGCTGCGACAGCGCCCCATCACGACTACTCAACCAGCTGTGCTGATCGTGTCAAGGGTGAATAAGAGGTAAATGTTGTGATTTGGATCACCATTGAGGCGCCCTTGAGGATCTTGTACTTTCAGGAGGTTCCTTGAAGATCTCTCCAAAAATGCTGAATGTTCCCTGTGAGTTTTAGGCCTCATTCGGGAGGTGCGGCGGTATGCGCCGTTGCGGTTTCGGTCTGGTTTTTAATCGTTGGCTTGCACGGATGGCTGTGCTGTTCGCCGTCATGGCCTTTCCCGGGTTGATGCAGTTAACCGTGCTTCCCGCTATGGCTGATCCGCAACCCGTCACGCTGGCCCTTCCGGTGCAGTCGTCGAGGTCGGCTGCAGGATTGCCGCACCTGGTGAAGCCGGAAACCACTCAGGCTAGTGAGGCAGGCCCGGTCAAAGCCGGCGGTAAAGGCAAGCGTCCTAAGGGTGCGTTGCCGGTAGAAGAGCGGTCCGTCGACGGCGGAGAGGCGATCGCTCCCGCGTCGGTCAGTCGTATCGCCGACCGCGTGAAGAAGCGGTCTGAGCCGGAACGTCGTAGCTGGTGGGAGACGAAGCGGCCGGCTTCGAGCCCCGCTCCGAGCCCGTCGGCCAGCACTTCACCCGCCAGTGGTGCATCGCTGCGGTCGGGTGGCCGCGAGTCCGGCAACTCGCTTGCGGCCTCGTCGTCTGCGTTGACGGCGCCGATGTTCGTGGACGGTTCCCCTGCGGACAAGGCGTTGGTGGGGACGCTGACTCCCTTACTAATCGCGTACGGCACGGCGCCGGACGGCGGGGTGGACTACTGGTTTTTGCTGTGTGACGCACCGCCGGAGACGGCCACGAACTGCTGGGAGTCTGGGCAGCAGATGGAGAACTCCTGGAAGGTGCCGTCGGGCCGGCTCCAGTGGGACAAGCAGTACTACTGGCAGGTGTATTTGATCAACCGGGTATCCACAGAGATCTCGACGTCTCCAGTGAGGACCTTCACCACCGGTGTACGCGAGCCGTCGATCACCTCGCAGTTGGCCACCCCTGGGGTGAACGGGCAGGAGTTCCACCAGTTGGCGGGCAACTACACCACGCAGTGGACTGACGCGTCGGTCGCGACGGCGGGTCCGGCCCTGTCGGTGGTCCGCTGGTACAACAGCCTGGATCCCCGCTCGGACGGGTTCTTCGGGACCGGATGGACGTCCCGCTGGGACATGAAGATCGTCTCGGAGAACGCGGGGACATCGCTTCTGGTGACTTACCCTGACGGGCGGCAGTTGAGGTTCGCCTCTAAGAGCGGCGGCACCTATGAGCCGCCTGCGGGGATGTACGCGACGCTCGCGTCGGTAAGCGGGGGTGGCTGGCGTCTGATGGACAAATCGGCCACGTCCTATTATTTCAACGCCGCTGGCCGGCTGACGAAGGTTACCGACAACCGGGGCCGGTCCCAGGACCTGACCTACGGTGCGGACGGCAAACTGGCCGCCGTCACCGGAGTTGGTGGGCGCAAGCTCACCTTCACCTGGAACGGCTCGCGAGTGGCGTCGGTGTCCACTGACCCCGTGAACGGTGCTCCACTCACCTGGACCTACACCTATACGGGAGACAACCTGACGAAGGTGTGCGCCCCCACCACCGAGTGCACCAGCTATGCCTATGACAGCGGGTCGCAGTACCGGACGAGGGTGCTCGACAGTGATCCGGTGGGGTACTGGCGTCTGAACGAGGCATCGGGCACCAGCGCGAAGGACCTCGGCTGGGGCGGAGTGGCGGCCACCTACAGCAGCGTGACGCTGGGGCAGGCGGGGGCACTGGCGGGCACCGCAGACACCGCGGTGAGCATGACGGCCGGTTCGGTGAAGCTGCCCGGCAACGTGCTGGCCCGGCTGTCGACGCAGTTGTCGTTCGAGACGTGGTTCAAGACCACCACCAACGGCATGGTGCTGTCGGCGGACAGCATGGTCAGCGGCGGGTTGCCGAACCGTCCAGTGATCTATGTCGGCACCGATGGCAAGTTGCGCGCCCAGTTCCTGGAGCGGCCTGAGATGGGGCAGCCCACGCCAATCCTTCCAATCACCTCCAGCACGGCGGTCAACAACGGTGCGTGGCATCACGTGGTACTGACCGTCGGCGGCACCAGCGAGACCCTCTACCTCGACGGGCAGGTGGTGGGCAGCCAGCCGGGTTATCAGTTCGATCCCTGGCCGGCCACCGCAGCGGTCGGCAACGGGGTGATGGGCTCGTGGGCGGGTTCGTGGCCGTCGGCTCCGACGTCGGCGACGAGCTCGTTTCCGTTCAAGGGATCGCTGGACGAGGTCGCGGTCTACGACCGGCCGCTCACGGCCACCGAGGTGCAGTCCCACTTCGCCGGAGGGGCGACGCAGCCGGGGAAGCTGACGAAGATCACGTTGCCGTCTGGACGGGTATGGGCCGAGAACGTCTATGACGCGGCGACCGACCGGATCAAGACCCACACCGACGACAACGGCGGCACCTGGACGGTGGGTGTGCCGGTCTACGACAAGACGACTGGAATGTCGACGGTCACGGTTACCGATCCCAAGTCCGGCACGCTGACCTACGTCCACGACGCCTGGCGCGGACACAGGCTGGTGAGCGAGACCGACCAGCTGTCCAAGACCACGTCCTACGCCTACGACACCGGCGGGTTCCTGGCCAAGGTGACCGACCGCAACGGCAATCCCCTCGAACTCACCCATGACGAGCGGGGCAACGCGCTGTCGCTGAAGACCTGTCGCTCGCCGGGCAACTGCCAGACCCAATACACCTCCTACTACCTCAACACCGGCGACAAGTTCGATCCCCGTAACGACGAGGTGACCGCGTTCCGGGATGCCCGCTCGTCGTCGCCAACGGATAACACCTACGCCACCACCTGGCAGTACACCACTTATGGTGAGGAGTCCAAGGAGACCACCCCTGCCACTCCGGACTTTCCCTCCGGGCGCTCGATCCTTACGACCTACACCGACGGAACCGAGCCCGTGGTCGGCGGCGGCACCACGCCAGCTGGCCTTGTGAAATCTGAGACCGACGCTAAGGGCAACACCACCCGCTACGCCTACACCGCGGCCGGTGACGTGGCCGAGAGCACCGGTCCCACGGGATTGATCACGCGCTACGATCACGACGCTCTGGGGCGGACAACGTCGAAAACCGAGATCTCGCAGGCCAACCCGAGCGGTGTGACAACCACGATCACCTATGACGGAGTAGGCCGGGTTCGGACGACCACCGGTGCAGCAGTAAAGAACGAGATCACCGACGTGAGCCACACAGCCAGGGTGACCTATGGCTACGACCCAGACGGCAACACCCTGACCGAGACTGCGACCGACCTCACCGGCGGCGACCCCGAGCGGGTGATCACCTACACATACGACACGTACGGAAACATTGAGACGGTCACCGGACCCGAAGGCGGCAAGGTCACCTATGAGTGGGATCGAACCGGTGCACAGACCAGCCTGATCAACGAACTGGACACCCGATTCGAATACGCCTACACCTCCCGAGGCGAGCTAGCCTCGGCCACGATCAAAGCCTGGACTGGTAGCCCCGTGTCGCCGTCCCCGGCGGCCGACAAGGTGCTGATCTCCTACGCCTATGACCCTGAAGGTCGCCTCGCCTCCGAGACGGACGCGATGGGCCGCAAAATCAGCTACACCTACTACGGCGACGACCTGCTTTCCCAGGTGATCGGCGACGACCTCAAGCTGAACGGCTCGACAACCACTCGGGACGTCGTCCTGGAGTCCTACATCTATGATGCGGCCGGAAACGCGATCTCCGAGGTCAGCAGCGGGGGAAAGGAACGTACCGATTCGGTCTACGACGCGGCCGACCGATTGACGTCAGAAACCTTTGATCCATCGACGCTTGCACGCAAGACCTCCTACGTCTATGACGCCAACGACAACGTCACCAGGACGACCCTGTCCAAGAACGGTGACAGCCGCACGGAGGTACGGGAGTTTGTCTACAACGCCGACGACATCCTCACGCGGCAGACGGTGCGGAACGGCGCCGAGGACCTGACCACAACATGGGAGGTCGACGACCGGGGTCTGATGACTGCTGTCACCGACCCGCGAGGCAACGCTCCCGGAGCCGACCCAGCCCACTTCACCACCAACTATCGGTATGACCAGGCCGGACGGCTGGTGGAGAGCAAGGCCCCGCAGGTGCAGGTGGACAAGAACGGCGCCACCGGCGCGGCACGCCCGTCCACTCGGTACGGCTATGACAGCGCCGGACGGCGGAGCCATCAAATGGACGCCGAGGGCCGCACCAGCACCGCGGCCTTCGATAAGGCTGGCCGCCTCACGTCGGTGGCCTACCCTGCCTACGCCCAGCCAGGCGGCAACACGCTCACGCCGAAGCGGTCCTACGCCTACGACCTGGCCGGGAGACTGACCCAGTACACCGATCCCCGCGGCTACACCACCCATGCTGAGTACGATCAGCTCGACAACCTCGTACGTGTCACCGACCCCGCACCAGCAGGCCAGACCGCAGGCCGATGGATTAGCGAGTACGACCTGCTGGGAGAGGTACTGGCGACGGTGGATCCCACCGGGGCGCGCCGCCAGACGACCTACGACGATCTCGGGCGCCAGATCACCTCGACGGTCATCGACCGTAAGCCGTTCACCGCGGCCTACACCACAACTTTCGAGTACGACGACGCCGACAACCTTGTCAAGAGCATCGCACCGGGCACCAAGACCACCAGCTACGTGCCCAACGCCGCCGGAGAGATCACCTCAGTCACCGACCCAAACAACAACACCACCCGCTACGACTACGACCTCGCCGGACGCACCATTAAGGTGACGAATCCCCGGGGCAACGCCACCGTCGCTGTCTTCGACCTCGCCGGTCGGCAGATCGAGGCCAAGGATCTCGACGACACCGGCACCACCCGGCGTACCGCCGAGTTCGGCTACGACCCTGCAGGAAATCGGACCAGGGTGACCTCCGCCGAAGGCCACATCACGCGGATGGAATTCGATGCCAGCGGCATGCTGACCAAGTCGATCGAGCCGGTGTCGGACACCGAAACGATCACGACGACCTTCGGCTACGACGCGACCGGCCTGCCGACCCGTACCACCGATGGCCGGGGCAACGCGGTATGGACCACGTACAACAGTCTCGGTTTGGTCGAGTCGCTGATCGAACCTGCCACGACCGCCTACCCGAACGCCTCCGACAGGACCTGGACCAGCGTCTACGACGCCGCTGGCAACACCATCGCCGACCTTCTGCCTGGCGGAGTGCGGATCGACCGGACCTACGACCATCTCGGACGGCTGACCAAGGAAACCGGCTCGGGCGCTGCGATCCCCACCCCGGAGCGGAACTACGGCTACGACCTCGCCGGCCGCATGACCTCCATCAGCGACTACACACTGGTGTACAACGACCGCACCCTGCTCACCACAGTCACTCGATCCTCCACCCAAATCGCTAGCTTCAGCTACGACGCCTTGGGCAACCCTCTCCAGCGGGTCGATAACTCCGGCACCGCCAACTTCACCTGGGACAACGGCGACCGCTTGGCGACCGCCGCAGACCCCGTCTCGGGACGCACATTCACGTACGAGTACGACAAGAACGACAACCTGACCTCGCTGTCCTCGGCCAACCCCGCAGGTAGCCAGGTGTTCGATTACGATCAACTCGACCGGCTGATCACCCATGTCCTGAAAAACAGCTCCGGCACCCAGACCGCGAAGATCACCTACGGATGGGACAAGGACGACAACCTGGTCTCCAAGACCACCGAAGGCACGGCCGGGGCCGGGACAAACACCTACGGCTATGACCATCTCGGTCGGTTGACCTCATGGAAAGCCTCCGGTGGAAACACCACCACCTACGTGTGGGACGCCTCGGGCAACCGCATCCAGGCTGGCGGCAAAACATACACCTACGACGAACGCAACCGCCTGGTGTCGGGCGACGGCACCACCTACACCTACACACCCCGCGGTACCTTGGCCAGCGAGACCAAAGCCGGCGCCACCCGACACCTCGTCTTCGACGCCTTCGACCAGATGATCAGCGACGGAGACGCGACCTACTCCTACGACGCACTCGGCCGCTTGGTCTCGCGAAGCAAGGCCGGGGCCGAGCAGAAGTTCACCTACTCCAGCCTCACAAACGACATCGCCACCGTCACCGACGGATCCGGCGGGGTCAAGGCAAAGTACGGCCGCGACCCCCTGGGGAATCTGCTCAGCCTTCAGGAAGGCACAGGGCCTGCCCTTGGCGTGATGACCGACATTCATACCGACGTCGTCGCCACCTACGACGGCACCGCCCTCGTCGACTCCACCGCCTACAGCCCCTTCGGGGAGGTGGTCGCCCAGACCGGTACCAAACGGTCCGTGGGATATCAGAGTGAATGGACCGACCCAGACACGGGCAAGGTCAATATGCACGCCCGGTGGTACATCCCCGGCACCGGCGGCTTCGCCTCCCGCGACAGTTGGAACCTCCCCCCCAACCCCTCCAGCAACCTCAACCGCTATGTCTATGGAAACGGCGACCCGCTCGGCAACAACGACCCGTCTGGGCACGTGCCCGTCGACAGAGGCGGCGGCGGGATGTCCGGCAGCGCCACCAGAGGCGGCGGAACGAGCAGTGGCAGCAGCGGCGTCGCGGGCGGCGGTAGCAGCAAGGTTGCCAATGCCATGCGCAATTCGATGCGCCAACAGGAGGTCGCCCGACAAAACGGCGGCAAGACACCGAAGGCCAAAATCAAGCGGTCCAATAGGACGGTCTCCAATCGCTCGGACCTTAAAGAGTTCAGCCAGCAGAAGCAGTGGGACCGCCAGAGAACGCGAACGAGCAATAAGAAGGCAAATAATTCGCCGTCGAAGGCGTCGAAATCGAGCAAGCCGAAGACCAGGAAAAGTACGTCAAGGACTTCGAAGTCAACAAAGTCGAGGCCAAAGAACAGCACACCTAGGGCCTCAAAGCCGAGAACCTCCACGTCCAAGAAGCCAACGAGTAGACCGACAACCAAGAAGCCCTCGAGTACAAATTCGAAGCCGAAGTCGAGCTCGAAGTCGAGTTCGAAGCCGAAGTCGAGCTCGAAGTCGAGTTCGAAGCCGAAGTCGAGCTCGAAGTCGAACAATGGTAAGAAAAGCTCTTCAAGCCCAGCCAAGAGCACCAAGAGTACGAAGGCATCGACAAGTGGAAACAGCAAGGCGAAGTCGAACAGCCCGGTTCAAATAGAGGTCGACACCGGTGCTGCGGGCGGAGGCGATGTCTCCGGTGTAGACGTCACCTTCGGTATGTCTTGCCGGAACCTTAGAAACTGTAGCCGGGACCTCGTTGAGGATTTCTTCGAAGATGCCGTCGATGATTGGGTGGACGATATTGTCGATGACGTCATCGACGACGTCACTCCAGATCTACCAACGGACTCACCGGGCATGGGTGGGAGCGACTGTCTCCCAAGCAATAGTTTCGTTGCAGGCACCAAAGTCCTCATGGCTGACGGCTCGGTTAAGTCGATCGAGGACGTAAAGATCGGCGATGAGGTTATCGCTGCCGATCCGGAAGCTGGCCTGACCGAGGCCAAACGTGTCACCACCCTCATCGCGGGTGAAGGGCTCAAGCATCTCGTCAAGATCACTGTGGATGTCGACGGTCATCGAGGAGACGCCACGGATTCGATCACCGCGACCGCCGGGCATCCGTTTTGGGTCCCTACTCTTCAAAGGTGGGTAACTGCCGGCCAGCTGCAGCCCGGAACGTGGCTCCAGACTAGCGCGGGCACCTACGTGCAAATCACGGCGGTAGAAAGACGGTCGGCCCTCCAGTCGGTCTTCAATCTGACAATTGAAGGGCTACACACCTACTATGTGCTCGTAGGCGATCAAGGAATCCTCGTCCACAACGATGGCGTGTTTGACCGGTTCAGGAAAAAGCCTGGCTCTGAGCCGTTCGTCCGGCCCGACGCCAACGCTACCGTGAGAGACTTGCTCAGGTACGAGCTTCCTGATTATGACCCCACCGGTCGAGATCCTATTAGCCAACAGAAAAAGCTGGATGCAGAGGCCATGGATGATGAGACTCTGCTGAAAGCGGTCTTCGAACCCAAGGACGGCAGAGTCGGCCATTTTAGAACTCTGAATGGAAAGTCTCTGGACAACGGTAATCATAGAGCCGCCGAACTCCTGGAGCGGGCCGAGGACGATATGTTCCCAGACATCGATTACGACACGGAGATCTATATCGAGGGACACTGTTAGAATCCTGACAGGTGGCGCAGCGACCGAGCTGCGCCACCTGGCCTAGAGGGAAGAAGCGTGATGTTCAACCGCGGCGCCGCCAAGAATTATGGCCCTAGTATCGAGGAGGTGGTAGTTCGGTTGGTTTATGTTGCGCAACTGCACATGAGGAAGAATGCAGGAAGCATTAGGAGGGCCACAGAAGTCGAAATAAGCGCTGCTCGTGAAGCTTGTGAAATCATATATTCACTGTCAGATCTGTGTCACATGATCGTCGGTCCTCTAAGTATTGAATCGGGCAAGCTTCGTCGGGAGCGGCTGATGTTCTCTCTGGCTCGTGCATGGCAATTGTCGCCACCGGACAGGCGTAGGTGGATGCTCGAACAGCTCGATGACATTGGCTTCGACCACTCATTGCTCGACAATTATAAATTGAGGTAATAGCCTCATGTCCTGGCCCCGTGAGGTAAGGCAGACAGGCCAGGAATATTCACCACGTCCACTTCCGCATGCGCACGTACACCGTCCGAGTGTTCCCCCGCCGGCCTCAGGTACGTGCGCGAGGCGGTACAGCCTTTTGGTCGACTTCGTCTTCGAAGAAGTTGCCGCCGATCTCCCTCATCTGCACGCCTTGATCCGCGGCCTTGACAAGGACCGCGATGCCCTCCGAGTGGTTGTCACCTCGCCGTTCTACGATGGCGGCACCGAAGGTATGAACACCAGGACCAAACGGACCATGCCGGGTGCAGCCGAGTCGGCGTCGCACTGCTCCGCCACCGCACCCTCCTGGTCTAACTGTCGGTCGCCACCAAAAGAGAGACGGAGCCGAGTCGGATGGCCGATGGCATACATCAGGCATCCTCGTTACCAGTGAACAGTGCGGTGAGAGCTCTCTCTGTTCTTGAATTGGACGCAATTCCTAGGCCGGTTTGGCGCTGACGGAGCAGCTTGGCGGTCCTCCGCGCGTCGTCTCTGCGTCCGAGGCTCAGTTGCAGGCGGATGATTCGGAGGTACGTCTCCTCGGTGTCGGGATCCAACGCGCGAGCTCTCTCTAAGGCAATAAGCGCTTGCTCAGGATCGTTATCGCGGCACAGCTCGGCGAGTTGGCTCAGGACGTCGGACTGCGACCGAGTGAGCGGGTAGCGGTGCTCGTCGAGCCACTCCGTCTCCAGGCCGTGTGCCAGCTCCCCGTTGCACGACTCCGCAGCCTTCATGAGCGCCGACAGCTTGGCACCAGGCTCGGAGGCCGCTTTCAGTTCCTCCAGAGCCGCCTGGTAGTCCCACAGATCGATGCTTACCAGGGCTGGATCGATGCGGTAGGTCGCGCCCTCCTGAGTCGTCGACGCGTTGATGAACGGCGCCCGCTTCCGATCGCGATTCTCATAGCCGGTGGCAGTGACCAGCGCGTTTCGAAGGTGCCGAAGCGTGTTGTGCACGTCCTTGCCAGTGTCCTCGGGCCACAGGGCTGTCGTGAGCTGGTCACGAGTGACTCCTGCAGGGTGGAGCGCGAGGTACACGAGCGTGTTGAGCTGGAGCCAGCCCAGCTCAAGCGGGTTCGACCGACCGCGCGCATGGACGGTGGGAGGACCCAGCACCGAAAGGCGAACCAACTGCGGGCCAGCCCAGACTTCAGGTTCTGCGCCCTGCGACGGCTCTTCCACAATGGCCGCCGACTCCTCCTCAGGCAGTAGTTCTCGCAGATGCGCTGCCGCCTCGCCCTCGGTAATGTGGAAGAGACCGGCACCGGATAGTGCGTCGGCGAGCTGGCCCTCGACCTTGACGACCTGGTGATCCACGCTAATGTCGCAGGTCGTGCCGCATGGCCAGTCGCCGAGGAGCAGTGCGGCGACTCCTGTCGTCGAGGAGGTCACCA
>NZ_VIRM01000007.1 GCF_006874475.1 Microbispora hainanensis | reverse complement strand
ACCACACCGAGCACCACACCGTCCCCCCCGCCCAGCCCGACCGTGTCTCCGACCCCCGGTGGCGGTAGCGGGGCGGTCAAGGGGGTGGCCTCCGGCCGCTGCCTGGACGTGCCGAACGCGAGCACCTCCGACGGCACCCAGGTGCAGCTGTGGGACTGCAACGGCCAGACCAACCAGACCTGGTCCTCCACCTCCGCCGGCGAGATCCGCGTGTACGGCAACAAGTGCCTGGATGCGGCCGGCACCGGCAACGGCGCCAAGGTCCAGATCTACAGCTGCTGGGGCGGCGACAACCAGAAGTGGCGCCTCAACTCCGACGGCTCCATCCAGGGCGTCCAGTCCGGGCTGTGCCTGGACGCGGTCGGACAGGGCACCGGCAACGGCACCAAGATCCAGCTGTATTCCTGCCACGGCGGCGCCAACCAGAAGTGGACCTGGAACGGATAACCCCACTCGACATCCGCCGCCGGGGACCGCGCGAGCACGTCCCCGGCGGCGGACGACGGCCCTGTCCTGCGGCGTCCTTTGGCCCGGAGCGGGAGACCCGGCATCGGCTGGCCCGGAGCGGGAGACCCGGCATCGGCCACCGCCTCACCGTACGGGTCAGGGGCGGAGTTTCTCGTGCGCGTTGCCGTGCCACTCGACGAGCAGCACGCTGGCGTCGTCGTGCAGCCGGTTGTCGTGATAGTCCAGCACGGTCCGGATCAGGCGGCGCAGCGTCTCGGGCACCGGCAGCCCGGCGGCGTTCTGCTTGATCATGAACTCGACGAACCGGCCGAGGCCGAACTCGCCGCTGTCGGGGCTGCGCATCTCCGTGATGCCGTCGGTGTAGAGGAGCAGCCGGTCGCCGGGCTCCAACTGTTCCTGGCAGGGCACGACGGGCAGGCCGAGGTCGAGCCCCATCGGGTGGGCGGGCGGACAGTTCAGGGTGGACGTCCAGCGGCCGTTGCGGATCAGCACCGGCGCGTGGTGACCGCGGTTGACCCAGGTGAACAGGCCGGTGCCGAGGTCGAGCTCGGCGATGATCGCCGTGACGAAGCGGTCGCCCCGGCCGAACTCGTCGATCAGCACCCGCTCGATCGCCTCGCTGTTGCGCGCCAGGCTCATGCCCCGCCGCCGGTGGTTGCGGCAGGCGGCCACGGCGAGGTTCGCGGTCAGCCCGGCCGCCACGTCGTGGCCCATCGCGTCGAAGACGGCCATGTGCGCCATCGAGCCGGAGGTGGAGTAGTCGAAGGCGTCGCCTCCGATCTCGTACGCCGGCTCCAGCACGCCGCCGATGGTCACCGCCGGCGTGGCGAACGTGAGCGGCGGCATGAGGTTCCACTGCATCTCGGCCGCCACGTTCATCGGCCGGCTGCGCACCAGCCGTGCGTGACAGTCGCTGAACGAGCGCTTGCTGACGACGATCATCGCGATGAGGGACGCGATGTGCCGCATGCGCTCCTCGGTGTCGTCGCCCTCCGGCACGGGGGTCATGCGGAGCACGCCGATGCGCTCGGTGCCGTCCAGCACGGGGACCCACCACCGTCCCGGGGCGTCGCCCTCCGAGCCGCCCCGCAGCATGCGCACCTCCTGCAGGGCGTGCCCGGCGAGCGTGGTGTCGATCTTCAGCTCCTCCGGCTGGGCGTCGTCCCCGCCGGGGCCGCACAACCGGCGCAGCACACTCTGCTGCAGGTCGGCCAGATAAACGGCGATCTCCTCGAAGCCCGCCTCGCGTTTGTACCGGTCGACCAGCGACGGGATGTCCTCGAACGCCACCAGATGGCTGTCGTCGAGCATGCCCGTCAACGCGCGCAGCAGCCCACGATCATGAGAAGGGGGGATGCCCTGCTCCATCTGCCCACCCCCGTGGTCCTCCGCCGCCTGTCCACCGATGTGCCACTACCCCTGGTGGGAGCTCGAACACCACGACGATCCGGGCGGCGAAACCCCTCAGCCGCTCAGTCGAAGAACCGGGCCAGCCGCCGCTCGCAGGCGGGCTCCCGGCCGTCCCCCGCCGGGACGAGGTCCGCGAAGACCGTGGACTCGTCGCGCGTGACCAGCAGCGGATACCAGCACCGGCCCGCGTCGTCGGGCCGGCACAGATATTTGAACGTCTGCACGTCGAGCAGCCGTACGTGCGTCGGGTCGGCCACCGCGTTGACATGCCGCCACCAGGGCGCGAGGACGTGCAGCACGCCGCCCGGCCGCAGCACGCGGTGGCACTCGCGCAGCAGGGGCAGGAAGTCGGCGAGGTGCTCAAGCACGTGCACCGCGAAGACCTGGTCCACCGACTCGTCCGCCAGCGGCACCCCGTACGCCAGGTCGGCCAGCACGTCGACCACCGGGCCGGGGCGCACGTCGATGCCGATGTTGTCGCGGTGCTGCTTGGTGCCGCCGCAGCCGAGATCGACGACGCGGGGCGTGGCACCGGCCACCCGCACCCGGTCCCACACCGCCAGCACCCCGGCCAGGCGGCCGAGACGCTCGCGCAGCAGGGCGAGGTCGGCCGCGGCCGGCACGTCGCCCTCGACGTGCGCCACCCCGCCGTCGAAGCGGACCCGCACGTCCAGCCCGCGCAGCCGGGAGTCGTGCGCGAGGAGGTCCGCCGCCGCCTCGTCGAGGTCCCGGTCGGCCAGCTCACGCCGACGCCTGTCCAATCCCGCACACTCCTCGCTCCGATCACCTGTCGTCTACCCCCCGGAGGCCGGGGCGTACGCATGACACGCCTTTGCGAGGATGAATGAAGACCACACGACGGGGCAGGTGAGCGGTCATGCGCGATCCGCAGACCGGGGGGACCGGCGGACAGCGGCGAGGACACGTGGGAGGAGACGCGGACGTGGTGGCGGAAAGATCAGGAGCGCGGGACGGGCGGGGCGCCTCGCCCGAGCCGCTGACGCCGGAGCCGGACGACGGGGGGCTGGAGGAGATGATCGGCGATGTGTCCGACATCGAGACGCCGGCCGAGGAGACGCCCCCGCCGACCGGATCGGAGTCGGCGATGCCCGAGCCCGAGCCCGACATCGGCCCGACCTCCTGAGCCGCGCCGGCTCCGCCCGCCCGTGGCGGCCGGCCGGTGTCAGGGGGCGGCCGGGCCGGCGGCGCCGACCGCCGAGCTCCCGGCGTAGCCGAGCCGGCGGGTGGCGTAGGCGCGGATGGCGCTCGCCAGCCAGGGGGGAAGGAGCGGGTCGACCTCCTCGATCATGGCCCGCTGACCGGGGTTGCCGATCACGACGTCCGCGAGCGCGTGGTAGGCGGCCGCGTCGGCGGGCCACAGCAGCCGGATGGCCCGGTAGTGATCGGTCATGAGGTCCAGGACCGCGACGCTGTCGGGGGCCAGGCCGGACGAACGCGCCTCGGACAGCCGCCGGAGCAGCAGCCGGCCCTGCGCCGCCGCCTGCTCGTGCTCCCGGCGGGTCCAACGGCCGGTCACCGCGTCCGCCTCGGCGAAGTGCTGGCCGGCACGGGTCCCGTACCGGGCCTCCAGGTCCCGCCGGAGCTCGCCGTGCCGGGCCGCGAGGCCGGTGAAGAACTCTTCCTCGCTGAGATGCGTCCCGCCGGTGAGGTCGGCGATGGTGCGGTCGACGGTCCGGATGATCTCGTCGAGGCGGTCGCGGTGGGCGAGGAGCTCGTCGCGGTGCCGTCGCAACGCGGCGACGTCGTCCCCGTCGCCGTCGAGGAGCCGGTTGATCTGGGCGAGCGGCACGCCGAGCTCCCGGAGGAACAGGATCCGCTGCAGGCGCAGCAGCTCCCGGCGCCCGTACCAGCGGTATCCGTTGCAGCTGGCGGCCCTGTTCGGCGTGACGACCGTCGTCGACATGTTCAGCAAGCCCGAGACCATCGATCCCGAGCGTGCCGCGGTCGCCGTCTCGGAACGCGGCCGGGGACCCGTCCGCGCCGACATGCGCACGTCGAGCGTGGGCGCGACCGCTCCGGGCGGGCACCCGACGATCGCGTACGCGCCCTTCCCCTACGTGACCGGACCGCTGGACGCGGCGTCCTTCGTCGCCGGCAGGGTCGCCGAGGGGGCGACGCACATCAAGGTGATCTACGACGACGGTTCGGGTGCGATGCTCGGCATCCCGGCGCTCGACGTCCGGACGATCGAGGCGCTCGTGGCCGCCGCCCACGAGCGCGGACTGCCGGTGGTGGCGCACGCCTCGTCGGCGGCAGGGGCCGTGACCGTGGCACGGTGCGGCGTCGACGTCCTGGCGCACGCGCCCTTCGACCGCATGACGGACCGCCAGATCGGCGACGTGGCCCGGTGCGGCGTCGCCGTCATCGCGACGCTGAGCGTCATCGACGGCTTTCCGGACGAGGACGGCGTCATGCCGCTGCTCGCTCAGCCGCACCTGGCGGGGCGGCTGAGCGCTCGGTGGCGGCGGGTCATCGAGCGCCAGGCCAGGCGGTGGATGCCGCCCCAGCCGCCGGACGGCGCCGCCCAGCGATACAACGCCGTGGCGTTCCTGGAGTCGGGCCTGCGCGTGCTCGCCGGCACCGACGTGCCCAATCCCGGCCTGGTGTTCGGAGCCAGCCTGCACCGGGAACTGCAGCATCTGGTCGCCGCCGGGTTCACCCCGGACGAGGCGCTCGCCGCCGCGACGGCGGCGCCCGCCGGGGTCTTCGGCATGGCCGATCGCGGTGAGATCGCCGAAGGGCGCCGGGCCGACCTCGTCCTCGTCGGCGGCGACCCGACGGCCGACATCACGGCGACGCAGCGGATCCGGGACGTATGGGTGCTCGGCCGGCGCGTCGATCCGCGCGCCTACGCCGGCGGTGAGGCCGAGCGCGAAGGCGTGCGCCGGCAGCGGGATTCGGCGGAGAAGATCGTCAAGGCGATCGGGGAGAGCCGGCCCGCCTTCCCCGCGCCGCACGAGGTGCGGCGCGACGACGGGGAACCGCTGGGCCGGGTGGTGCCGACGGCCGGAGGCTGGCAGGCGGTGACGATCTTCGGCGTGCCGCTCGGCGGCCCGGGAGACGAGGGCGACGCCGTCCGCACCCTGCACGCCCGGGGGCTCGCCTGCCTGTCGGAGCCCTGGTGGGCCCGCGTCGGCGACGACCCCGTCTGGCGGGAGGCCAGGATCGTCGAGGCCGCCCCAGACCGTGTCCGGCTGCGCTGGAGCGACCCGTTGGCCGATCAGCCGCCGTCCGGTGAGTGGTTCGGCCTCGACGACCTGGACCTGTCGCCGGACCGGCCACCCGCCGGCTGACCCCGCCCGGCGTCAGCCGGGGGTGGGCTTGATCCAGTCGAAGGCGCGCTCGACCGCCCGCCGCCAGTTGCCGTACTCCTCCTCGCGCCGTCCCGGGTCCATCGCCGGCGTCCACTGGGCGGCGCGGTGCCAGTTGCGCCGCAGGCCCTCCAGGTCGGGCCAGTAGCCGACGGCGAGCCCGGCGGCGTACGCCGCGCCGAGGGAGACGGTCTCCGCGACCATGGGCCGGACCACCGGCACGTCCAGCACGTCGGCGATGAACTGCATGAGCAGGTTGTCGGCCGTCATGCCGCCGTCGACCTTGAGCATGGTGAGCGCGATGCCCGCGTCGGCGTTCATGGCGTCCACCACCTCGCGGGTCTGCCAGCCCGTGGCCTCCAGCACGGCGCGGGCGAGATGGCCCTTGGTGATGTACGAGGTGAGCCCGACGATGACCCCGCGGGCCTCGCTGCGCCAGTGGGGCGCGAACAGCCCGGAGAACGCCGGGACGATGTAGCAGCCGCCGTTGTCGTCGACCGTGCGGGCCAGGGTCTCGATCTCCGGGGCGGTGCTGATGATCCCGAGCCGGTCCCTGAACCACTGCACGAGCGCGCCGGTGATCGCGATGGAGCCCTCCAGGGCGTACACCGCGGGCTGGTCGCCGATCTGGTAGCCGACCGTGGTGAGCAGGCCGTGGGTGGAGGCGACCGGCTCGGTGCCGGTGTTGAGCAGCAGGAAGGCGCCGGTGCCGTAGGTGCACTTGGCCTCGCCGCGGTGGAAGCAGGTCTGCCCGAACAACGCGGCCTGCTGGTCGCCGAGCGCGGCGGAGATCCGCACGCCGGGCAGCACCCGGCGCGCCGTGCCGTACGTCTCGCTGGACGGGCGGATCTCCGGCAGCATCGCGCGGGGGATGCCGAAGAAGCCGAGCAGCACGGGGTCCCAGTCGAGGTCGCGCAGGTTCATCAGCAGCGTGCGGCTGGCGTTGGTCACGTCGGTGACGTGGACGCCGCCGTCCGGGCCGCCGGTGAGGTTCCAGATGAGCCAGCTCTCCATCGTGCCGAACAGGACGTCGCCCCGCTCGGCGCGCTCGCGCAGCCCGGGGATGTCGTCCAGCAGCCAGCGGACGGTGGGGGCGGAGAAGTACGTGGCCAGGGGCAGGCCGCAGCGCTCGCGCACCACGTGCGCGTCGGGGCGGCGGGACAGCTCGTCGACCATCGTGTCGGTGCGGGTGTCCTGCCAGACGACGGCGGGGGCGACCGGGACGCCGGTGCGCCGGTCCCACAGCACCGTCGTCTCCCGCTGGTTGGCGATGCCGACGGCGGCGACCTCGCCGGGCCCGACGCCCGCCTGGGCGAGTGCCTCGGGGCCGATCCGCTCCAGGTTGCGCCAGATCTCGACGGCGTCGTGCTCCACCCAGCCGGGACGGGGGAAGTGCTGCTTGTGCTCCCGCTGCGTCACCGAGACCAGCCGGCCGCGCTGATCGAACAGGATGCACCGGGTCGAAGTGGTGCCTTGGTCGATGGACATCACATAACGCTGGGTCACGGCGGCCTACCTTCTGGCGGCTGAAGCGGTGTGGGGGGTGGGGAGGGTCACCAGCGGGAGGCACCGAGGTCGCGGGAGACCGCCCGCGCCGCGTCGCGCACATAACCCACCAGGTCGGGGCGGGGACGCCCGCCGGAGTCGCAGATCCGCTCGGTGGCGCCCGAGATGCCCATCGCGCCCACCACGAGACCCCCGTACCCCCGGATCGGGGCGGCCACCCCCGCCTCGCCCATGCCGGCCTCGTCGACGTCCGACGCCCAGCCGTGCTCGCGCACGGTCGCGAGCATGCGCGACATCTCCCGGTGCGTCCGCACGGTGCGGCGGGTGAACTGCTCCAGCTCCCCGTCGTGTGAGGCGTCGTGCAGTGCGGCGGCCGCGTTGGCGTCGTAGGCGAGCAGCACCTTGCCGATCGCCGTGGCGTGCATTGGCATGAGCATGCCGACGTCGAGCGTCTGCAGGCTGTCGTCGGGCCGGAAGACATGGTGGACGACCAGGACCTTGCCCTGGAGGTGGGTGCCGATCCGGACCGCCTCGCCGCTGCGCGCGGCCAGGGCGTCGGCCCAGTTGATCGCCCGGGAGCGGAGCTCGTTCACGTCGAGGTAGCTGGTGCCCAGGTGCAGCAGCGCCGCGCCGAGCTGGTATTTGCCCGTCGCCTCGTCCTGCTCGACGAAGCCGACGAGCTGGAGCGTGCGCAGGATGCCGTGCGCCGTGCCACGGGCCAGTCCGAGGGAGTTCGCGATTTCGGTGAGGCCGAGCCGCCCCGATCCCTGGGCGAGCAGCCGCAGGATCGCGGCGGCGCGCTCGATGGACTGGACCGGACCTGGCACGTTCCGGATATTAGCGATGTCGGCGGGTGTTCGACAATGTCGACACCTGGCCGGACCTGGGGTGTCGAGCTGGTGAAAGATCTTCGGTCAGGGGATGGGTTCGCGCGAAATGTAGTTGTTCGCGTCATACCCGCGCAGCGTAGTACGCGGTTCTGAATGTGACCAGTGTTCGACAATGCCGACGATCATTCGTTGACGCTCCCTTGGGGGCCGTTTAACGTCCGGACGACCGGCAGTGCTCACAACGGGCACTTCGGGATGTGACGGGCGCGGTCAAGGAGGAGACACATGGCGGAAGGGCGAAGCGACCGGCGGCTACTCACTCCGTTCGCGGGTGAGCTCGCGGCAGAGTTCGCGGGCACGGCGATCCTCATCCTGTTCGGCGTCGGAGTGGTCGCCCAGGTGGTGGCGGGCGGAATCGGCGACCACGACAGCATCGCGTGGGCGTGGGGGCTGGGGGTGACCCTCGGCGTCTACACGGCCGCCCGCATCAGCGGCGCCCACCTCAACCCGGCCGTCACGGTCGCCCTCGCCGTGTTCAAGGGCTTCTCCTGGCGCAAGGTCCTGCCGTACGCGCTGGCGCAGACCCTCGGCGCCTTCGTGGCGGCGCTGCTCGTCCGGTGGAACTACGCGGAGGTCCTGGCCAAGGTCGACCCCGGGCACACGATCAAGACGCAGGGCGTCTTCTCCACCCTCCCCGGCAACGGCACGCTGCCGGTCACCCAGTGGGGCGGGCTGCGCGACCAGATCATCGGCACGGCGATCCTGCTGTTCCTGATCCTCGCGATCTCCGACGAGCGCAACTCCGCGCCGCTCGCCAACCTCGCGCCGGTCATCGTCGGCCTGCTCGTGGTCGCGATCGGCATGGCGTGGGGGACCGACGCCGGCTACGCCATCAACCCCGCCCGCGACTTCGGCCCGCGCCTCGCCTCGTTCTTCACGGGGTACGGCTCGGCGTTCCGCGACCAGTACGGTGGGCTCTACTTCTGGGTGCCGATCATCGGCCCGCTGGTCGGCGGCGTCATCGGCGCCGGGCTCTACCAGCTCCTGGTCGCCCGCTTCCTGCCGCGTACGGACGTGCCCGAGCCCGGCCGCACGCCGGAGCCCGCGGCCCAGGCCGGCTGATCCCCCCCGGGGCCGAGACCAGCAACGTCCACCTCATCAGAACGAGAGGCGCAACGAGAATGGCAGACTACGTCGGCGCGGTCGACCAGGGGACGACCAGCACCCGGTTCATGATCTTCGATCACGGCGGCAACGAGGTCGCCCGCCACCAGCTCGAACACCAGCAGATCCTGCCGCAGGCGGGCTGGGTCGAGCACAACCCGACCGAGATCTGGGAGCGCACCCGGGCGGTGATCGAGACCGCGATGCGCACCGCGGGACTGCACGCCTCCGACCTCGCGGCGCTCGGCATCACCAACCAGCGCGAGACCGCCGTCGTATGGGACCGGCGCACCGGCCGTCCCTACTACAACGCCATCGTCTGGCAGGACACCCGCACCGACCGCATCGCCTCGGCGCTGGAACGGGAGGGCAAGGGCGAGGTGATCCGGCGCAAGGCCGGCCTGCCGCCCGCCACCTACTTCTCCGGCGGCAAGATCCAGTGGATCCTGGAGAACGTCCCCGGCGTGCGCGAGGCCGCCGAGCGCGGTGACGCGATCTTCGGCAACACCGACACCTGGCTGCTGTGGAACCTCACGGGCGGCGTGGACGGCGGCGTCCACGTCACCGACCCCACCAACGCCAGCCGCACGATGCTGATGAACCTGGAGACGCTCGACTGGGACGACGAGCTGCTGTCGTTCTTCGGCGTGCCCCGCCAGATGCTCCCCGAGATCCGGCCGTCCTCCAACCCCGACCTGTACGGCGTGACCCGCGCCGGCGGCCCGCTCGGCGGCGAGGTCCCTCTCGCGGGCGACCTCGGCGACCAGCAGGCCGCGACCGTCGGCCAGGTCTGCTTCGAGCCCGGCACGGCCAAGAACACCTACGGCACCGGCAACTTCCTGCTGCTCAACACCGGCACCGAGCTCGTGCGCTCCCAGCACGGCCTGCTCACCACGGTCGGCTACCAGTTCGGCTCGGCCAAGCCCGTGTACGCCCTGGAGGGATCGATCGCGGTCACCGGCTCCGCCGTGCAGTGGCTGCGCGACCAGCTCGGCGTCATCTCGGGGGCGGCGCAGAGCGAGGCGCTCGCCCGGCAGGTCGACGACAACGGCGGCGTCTACTTCGTGCCCGCGTTCTCCGGCCTGTTCGCGCCCTACTGGCGCTCCGACGCCCGCGGCGCCATCGTCGGCCTGTCCCGCTACAACACCAACGCGCACCTGGCCCGCGCCACGCTCGAATCGATCTGCTACCAGACCAAGGACGTCGTCGGCGCGATGGAGCAGGACTCCGGCGTCGTCCTCGACGTGCTGCGGGTGGACGGCGGCGTGACGGCCAACGAGCTGTGCATGCAGATGCAGGCCGACATCCTCGGCGTCCCGGTGTCGCGCCCGGTGGTCGCCGAGACAACCGCGCTCGGCGCCGCGTACGCCGCCGGGCTCGCCGTCGGCTTCTGGAAGTCCACCGACGACCTCAAGCGCAACTGGCACGAGGACCGCCGCTGGGAGCCCACCTGGAGCGACGAGCAGCGCGAGCGCGGCTACGCCGGATGGCGCAAGGCCGTCCAGCGGACGCTCGACTGGGTCGACGTCGACTGAGCCGACTGTAAGAAACGAGGAGTCGATACCGATATGTCTGTACCCATGGGTCCCCGCGCTCGGGAGGCGGCGCTGCGGAGGCTGGCCGAGGACGAGTTCGACGTCCTGGTCGTCGGCGGCGGGGTGGTCGGCGCCGGGGTCGCGCTCGACGCGGTCTCACGCGGCCTGTCCGTCGCGCTGGTGGAGGCCCGTGACCTCGCGGCCGGGACGTCGAGCCGGTCGAGCAAGCTGATCCACGGCGGGCTGCGCTACCTGGAGCAGCTCGACTTCCGGCTGGTGCGCGAGGCGCTCAGGGAGCGGGGCCTGCTGGTGACCCGGCTGGCCCCGCACCTGGTGCGTCCGGTGCCGTTCCTGTTCCCGCTGCGCCACCGGGTGTGGGAGCGCGGCTACGTCGGCGCGGGTGTGCTGCTCTACGACACGCTCGGCGGCGCCCGCGTGCTGCCGCGGCATCGCCAGCTCAGCCACAGCAGGGCCCTGCGTGAGGCTCCCGGCCTGCGCAGCGACGCGCTCGTCGGGGCGATCCAGTATTACGACGCCCAGGTCGACGACGCCCGCTTCACGATGACGCTGGCCCGCACCGCCATGCAGTACGGCGCCTGCGTCACCACCCGCACCAAGGTCACCGGGTTCCTTCGTGACGGCGGCAGGGTGACCGGGGCGGTCGTGCGCGACCTGGAGGGCGGCGCCGAGCTGCGGGTCAGGGCCCGCCAGGTGATCAACGCCACCGGCGTGTGGACCGACGAGATCCAGCGGCTCGCGGGGGCGTCTCCCGGCTCGCGGGGGTCGGTGACGGTCCAGGCGTCGAAGGGCGTGCATCTCGTCGTGCCGCGGGAGAAGATCCGGCTCGACACCGGGCTGATCCTGCGCACCGAGAAGAGCGTGCTGTTCGTCATCCCCTGGGGCCCGCACTGGATCGTCGGCACCACCGACACCCCCTGGGACCTCGACAAGGTCGAGCCGGCCCCCACCCGGGCCGACATCGACTACATCCTCGAGCACGTCAACGCCGTGCTGAGGACGCCGCTCACACACGACGACATCGAGGGCGTCTACGCGGGCCTGCGCCCGCTGCTGGGCGGGTCGGGGTCGTCGTCGCCGACCGTCAAGCTGTCCAGGGAGCACGCGGTCATCCGGCCCGAGCCCGGCCTGGTCATCGTCGCGGGCGGCAAATACACCACCTATCGCGTCATGGCCAAGGACGCCGTCGACGTCGCGGTGGCCGGCCTCGGCCAGAAGGTGCCCGCGTCGGTCACCGACCGCGTCCCCGTCCTCGGGGCCGCCGGGTTCGAGGCGCTGCGCAACAACCGGCGCCGCCTGGCCGAGCGCGCGGGGCTGCCCGTCGCGCGCGTCGAGCACCTGCTCGGCCGGTACGGCTCCTGCATCGAGGAGGTGCTCGCGCTGGTCGAGGCCGATCCCGGCCTGGGCGAGCCGATCCCCGGCGCGGAGGGCTACCTCAAGGCCGAGGCCGTCTATGCGGCCACGCACGAGGGGGCGCTGCACCTGGAGGACGTCCTGGTCCGGCGCACCCGGGTCTTCATCGAGGAGCGGGACCACGGGCTCGCGGCGGCCCCCGTGGTCGCCGCGCTGATCGCCCCCGTCCTCGGCTGGGACGACGACCGGGTGCGCGCGGAGATCGACGCCTACCGCTCCGGCGTGGAGGCCGACCTCGCCGCGCAACGCGAGATCGACGACGCCGCGGCCAACGCCGTACGCCTCGCCGCCGCCACCCCGGCCGACCAGGTGGCCTAACGGGCCTCCACGGTGAATGTCGTGGTGAGGACCCGGCCCTCGGAGTCGCGGAACTGTCCCCACATGCGGTAGAGGCCGGGGCGGGGGAACCGGGCATGCAGGCCGAGCTCGGGCCCGAAGGTCTGACCCGGCAGAGCGAAGACGGCACGGCCCTGGTCGTCCTCGGCCTCCGCGTGTTCGTGGGCGAACCCCTTGCCGTCGAGCGGCATGATCACCACGTGTCCGGCGGCGGCCAGATAGGGGCGCAGGCCGGCGACGGGCCTGCCGGTCGCGGCGTCGGCGAAGCGGAAGGTGAGGTCGCTCCTGCCGCCGGCCTCGGCCTCGCCGGTGAGGGTGACCCGCAGGCCGCCGACGACCTGCTCGCGGGGCGACGGCGACGCCGTGTCCGAGGAGGTGAAGGCGCCCGGACGGCCGACTGTGATCTCCTGCCGGTCGAGGACGTCGGTCATCTCCCCGCGCAGCCGGAACTCGCTGTGGATCGTGTATCGGCCCACGGTGGGGAACGTGAACGGGACGGCGAACTCCCCGGGCCTGCCCGTGGGCTCCGGATGGATGTGCGCGAACGTGCCCAGGTCGTCTCGGGTGACGACGACGTGCATCCACGCCTCGTGACTGCGTACGACGTCCTGGGCCGGTCGGCCGGTCCCCGTGTCGGCGACGCGGATACGGAGGGTTGCCGTCCTGCCCGGGGCGACGCCGGCGGGCGCCTCGACGGAGACCTTCAGGCGGGCGTCCTCGGCGGGGACGGGCTCCGATTCGGTGGTCATCATCACGCTCATGGCCGGGCGCATCGGCATGCCGGTGTCCTGAGCCCAGGCGAGCACGCCGTTCATCCCGCGCTGCGCCGCCTCCGTACGGCTGAGCGCGGTGAACCCGGCGCCCACGGCCACGGCGAGGCAGGCGATGCCCGTGAGGTAGCCCCAGCCGGTGAGCCGGGACGCCCGGGAACCGGGCCGGAACGGGCGCAGGCGCAGCGCGTTGGTGACGACGCTGACCGAGCTCATCGCCATGGCGGCCGCGGCGAGGGAGGGGTCGAGGAGCACGCCGTTGAGGGGGTACAGCACACCGGCGGCGACCGGGATCAGCAGCACGTTGTACGCGAACGCCCAGAGGAGGCCCTGCTTGATCGTCCGCACGGTCCGCCGGGACAGGTCGATGGCCGAGACGATGCCGCGCAGGTCGCCGCCGACGAGGGTGATGTCGGAGGCCGCGATGGCGACGTCGGTCCCGGTGCCGATGGCGATGCCGAGGTCGGCCGTGGCCAGCGCCGGGGCGTCGTTGATCCCGTCGCCGACCATGGCGACGACCGCGCCCCTCTCACGCAGTGCGGTCACGCGGGCCGCCTTGTCCTCGGGCCGTACGTCGGCGATGACGTGGTCGATGCCGACCTGCCGGGCGACGACGTCGGCGGTGACCCGGTTGTCGCCGGTCAGCATCCACACCTCCAGGCCGAGCGCGCGCAGCCGGCCGACGGCCTCACGCGACTCCGGCCGGATGGTGTCGGCCACGGCGATCATTCCGGCGAGCCGGCCGTCGAGGGCGACGTACACGGGGGTTGCTCCCTCGGCCGCGGACTCGGCGGTGATCCGCTCCAGCTCGCCGAAGTCCACGTGAAGGCGGCGCATGAGCGCGCCGTTTCCGATGAGCACGGACCTGCCGCCGACGCGAGCCTCCACCCCGTGACCGGGCACGGCGTCGAAACCCTCCATCGCGGGCAGGCGGAGTCCCCGGTCCCGGGCGAGGGCCACGATCGCCTCGCCGAGAGGGTGCTCCGAACCCTTCTCGGCCGCGGCGGCGTACGCGAGAAGCTCGTCGGCGTCCCCGCCCGCGACGGTGACGACGCGGGTCACCTCGGGCCGGCCCCGGGTGATCGTGCCGGTCTTGTCCAGGACGACCGTGGTGAGACGACGGGCCTGTTCGAGCGCGTCGCCGCCGGAGATCAGGATGCCCAGCTCGGCGGCCTTCCCGGTGCCCACCATGATCGCTGTGGGGGTGGCCAGGCCGAGCGCGCACGGGCACGCGATGATGAGGACGGCGACGGCGGTGCCGATGCCGAACGTGAGCCGTCCCTGGCCGGGTCCGAAGACCGCCCAGACGACGAAGGTGAGCGCGGCCACGCCGATGACGGCGGGCACGAACCATCCGGACACCGTATCGGCCAGGCGCTGCAGGGGCGCCTTCGATCCCTGCGCCCGCTCGACCAGCCGGACGATCTGCGCCAGCGTCGTGTCCTGCCCGACGGCGGTGGCCCGCATCACCACCGAGCCGGTCCGGTTGATCGTGGAGCCGATCAGCGGGTCGCCCTCGCCCCTGCGCACCGGCATGCTCTCCCCGGTGATCATGCTCTCGTCCACGGTGGAGACGCCGGCGGTCACGACGCCGTCCACGGGGATCTTCTCGCCGGGACGCACCCGGACGAGGTCGCCGACGGCGACGTCCTCGACCGGGACCTCGACCTCGACTTCCCCCTCGCTGTCTCCGCGCAGCACACGCGCCGTCTTCGGCCGCAGCCCGAGCAGTTCCCCGATGGCGGAGGTGGTCCGCTTCCTGGCCCTTGCCTCCATCCACCGGCCCATGAGGACGAGCGCGATGACCACGACGGAGATCTCGAAGTACACGTGCGGCGGAAGCCCCAGCCGCTCCGCCGCGGCCGGCCACAGCGTGACGAACGCGCTGTAGCCGTACGCCACGGTCGTGCCGAGCGCGACGAGCGTGTGCATGTTGACCGCGCCGTGCCGGGCCGCCGCCCAGGCGGCGCGGTAGAAGGGACGGCCCGCCCAGAACTGCGCCACCGTCGCGACGATCAGCAGCAGCGGCATCAGCCAGTCCATCGCGTCGATGGGCAGCGGCAGGTACATCAGCACCATCATCGACAGCCCGGCGGCGAGGGTGACCTGCCAGGCGCGCTTCAGCCGGACGACCTCCCGATCCGGTTCAGGGCCAGGCTCAGGCGCGGTCTCGGGCCGAGGCTCGGGCGCGGTCTCGGGCGCGGTCTCGGGCGCGGAGATCTCCGCGGTGTACCCGGCACGTACGACCGACCCGGTGAGCAACCCGATGGTCACGCGGGCGGGATCGTAGGTGACGGTGGCGACCTCGGTGGCGAGGTTCACCTCGGCCGTCTCCACACCGTCGACCCGGGTCAGGGCCTTCTCCACCCTGCGGACGCAGGACGCACAGGTCATCCCGCCGATGTCCAGCGTACGCACGGTCGTCGTGACCGTCATCGCTTCACCTCCTGGTTGAGGACGTCGCGGCGACGGTCGCGCGCGGCGCTTTCCCGCCGCTGACCATCCCCTGTCCTGCTCGGGACAGGGGACGGACAGCGCCGCCCGGCATGGTCGTGCCATCCGGGCCGTACGGAGCGGTCCGCGACGCGAAAGGAACGAACGATGAACCAGCTCGTGCTGTCCGTGCCCGCCATCAGCTGCGGCCACTGCGTCAAGGCGATCGCGGAGTCCGTCGGCGAGGTGTCCGGTGTCGGTTCCGTGGCCGTCGACTTCACCGCCAAGACGGTGCTGGTCACCGGCACGGCGGACCCCGCCGCGGTGCGCGAGGCTATCGCCGAAGCCGGTTACGAGGTGGCCGGATGAGCGCGGCGGCGTACGACACGCTGATCATCGGGGGCGGGCAGGCCGGGCTGGCGCTGGGATATCACCTGCGCCGCGCGGGTCTGCGGTTCGCCATCCTCGACGCGCACCAGCGGGTGGGAGACGCGTGGCGTCACCGGTGGGACTCGCTCACGCTGTTCACGCCGCGCCGGTACCTCGGCCGAGACGTACACGGCGGCGCGGGTCGTGGTCGCGGCGGGGGCGTTCCACACGCCGCGCACGCCCGCCTTCGCGTCGAGCCTCGATCGAGGCGTCACACAGATGCACGGCAACCGGTATCGCCGCCCGGACCAGCTCCCCATGGGCGAGATCCTGGTCGTCGGCGCGGGCAACACCGGCGTGCAGATCGCCGAGGAGCTGGCCGGCACCGGGCGGCGTGTCCGGCTGTCGGTCTCGTCGATGGGCCGGGCGCTGCCGCAGCGCGTTCTGGGCCGCGACGTGTTCTGGTGGTTCTCCCATCTGCGTTTCATGGACATCCGCTGCGACAGCAGGATCGGGCGCGGGTCAGAGACCGAGAGCTGATCATTGGGACGGACGTCAAGCGGCTGCTGCGGCGGGTGGAGCGGGTGGACCGCGCCGTGGACGCCGAGGGGCGGGACGTCGTCCTCGCGGATCGTCCGTGCTCGGGTGGGTGGACCGCGACGCGCGTGCCCTGGCCGAGCGGCTGACGGCCGCCGCCAACACTCCCGGCAAGTCGCTCATCGCCCCTTAATATTGGGCAACCCCGGTGGAGTCGGGGATGACGAGGAGTGACATGCCGAACACCGTGACGTTCGCGGTTCTCGGGCCCACCGAGGTGCGGGCATCCGACGGCTCCGTGGCGGCGTTGCCTCCGTCCGTACGGGCGCTGCTGGCTCGGCTGGTCCTGTCCTGCGGTCGCGTGGTGCCGGTGGACGCCATGACGGACGCGTTGTGGGGCGACGAGGGCGACGACCTGCCGGCCGACGCGGCCAACGCCCTGCAGATCCGGGTGTCCAAGCTGCGCCGCGCCCTCGCCGCCGCCGGGTTCGGCACGGACGTCCTGGTCACGCAGGCCCCGGGATACCGGCTCGCCGTGCCCGCCGAGGCCGTCGACGCGTACGTGTTCGAGCGGCTGCTCGTCCGCGCACGGGAGGAGACGGCCGCCGGGAACGTCACCGCGGCGTTGAGCCGCCTGGACGAGGCGCTGCGGCTGTGGCGGGGCCCCGCGCTGGCCGACGTCGGCCGGACGACGTGGGCGATCACGGAAAGCGCCCGGCTGGAGGAGCTGCGGCTGGGCGCGGTCGAGGACCGGATCGAGCTCCTGCTGGAGTCCGGCGGGCACAACGAGGCGATCGCCGACATCGAACGGCTCGTGGCGCTGCACCCGCTGCGGGAGCGGCTGCACCGCCTGCTGATGCTCGCGCTGTATCGCGGCGGACGGCAGGCGGAGGCGCTGGCCGCCTACCAGGCGCTGCGCCGCGGCCTCGCCGACGAGCTCGGCATCGACCCGTCGCCGGAGCTGCAGGCGCTCGCCGAGGCCATCCTCCGCCAGCAGGTCCCGGCCGCCGCCCAGCCGTCCGCCCAGGTGTCCGTCCAGGTGTCGTCCGGCCGGTCGTCCCCCGGGTCCGCCGGGCAACGGGCGCCGGAAGGCGCCGAGCGGCTGCCGCGGCGGCTGACGTCGGTCATCGGCCGCCAGGACGACGTCGCGACGGTGCTGGAACGGCTCGCCGAGGCGCGGGTGGTGACGCTGACCGGCCCGGGCGGGATGGGGAAGACGACGCTGGCGTTCGAGGTCGCGCGCAGGGTGAGCGAGACGCCGGACGAGACGCTGCCCGACCGGGTGCTGCTGGTCCGCCTGGCCGCCCTGGAGCCGGAAGCCGATGTCGCCGACGCGTTCGCCGCCGAGCTCGGCGTACTGGCGCAGGGCAGTGCGCCGGCCGACGCGGTCGAGGAGCACCTGCGGGACGGCCGTACGCTGCTCGTGGTCGACAACTGCGAGCACGTGGTGGACGACGTGGCCGTTCTCGTGGAGCGGCTGGCCGCGGCCTGCCCGCGCCTGCGCGTGCTGGCCACCAGCAGGGA
Source organism: Microbispora hainanensis (assembly GCF_006874475.1). Taxonomy (GTDB): domain Bacteria; phylum Actinomycetota; class Actinomycetes; order Streptosporangiales; family Streptosporangiaceae; genus Microbispora; species Microbispora hainanensis. The sequence continues at coordinate 191,625 of NZ_VIRM01000007.1, read as the reverse complement.
GGCGCTGGCGATACCCGGCGAGGTGCAGGTCGCGGTCGGCCCGCTGGGCGACGATTCCGCCGTCCGGCTCTTCGAGGAGCGGGCCCGTGCCGTACGGCCCTCGTTCACGCTCGACGCCGGGACGGCAGCCGTGGTGGCGTCCATCTGCCGCAGGCTCGACGGCATGCCGCTCGCCATCGAACTGGCCGCGGCCAGGGTTAAGGCGCTGTCCCCGGCCGACATCGAGGCCCGGCTGGCGGACAGGTTCTCGCTGCTGACGGCGGGACCCCGTACCGGCGAGGCGCGCCACCGCACGCTGCGCGCCACGCTCGACTGGAGCCACGACCTCCTGACGGATGCCGAGCGGCGCCTGCTGCGCCGCCTCGCGGTGTTCCGCGGCGGCTGGACCCCGGCCGCCGCGGAGGAGGTGTGCGCCTTCTCCGGAGCACGCGGCGGCGTCGGCAGGGGAGAGGTGCTCGACCTGCTGTTCCGGCTGGTCGACCGGTCGCTCGTGGTTCCCGAACCGGCCACAGGGCGGTTCCGGCTGCTCGTCACCGTACGCGACTACGCGTGGGCCCGGCTGGAGGAGGCCGGGGAGGTCGCCGAGTGCCGCGACCGCCACCTGGCCCACTTCGTGCGTTTCGCCGAGGAGAACGGGCCGTACTTCCGGAACCTCGCCGTCTTCACCCGGCTCTACGACGAGCACGACAACTTCCGCGCCGCCGTGGACCACGCCCTCGACAGCGGTGACGTCGAGAACGGCTTCCGGCTGGCCAACGCGCTCGTGATGTTCTGGAACTACGGCGTGCGCTACGAGGGCACGCGGGCGTTGACCGCGCTGCTGGAGACCGGCGGCGGGTCCGCCGTCGCACGGGGCCGGGCGTTGCAGGGCATCGGGCTCCTGCACGTCTACTATCCGGCCCCGCGCTCGGTCGCCGCCGCCGAGGAGAGCCTCGCGATCTTCGAGGAGATCGGCGACGCGCGCAACGCCGCGATCTCCCGGCTCGTCGTGGCCTGGGCCGGCCAGTACGGCGGGGACGCCGCGCATTACCGCGCCATGATCGAGCGGAGCAGGCGCGAACTCGGCGACTCCGACGACGGCTGGTGGCTGGGCATGACGGAGTATCTGGAGGCGCTGCTGGCCCTGCGCCTCGGCGACTTCGAGGACGCGGCCGTCCGGTGGCGGCGCGCCCTCGACCTGGCCAGGGCCGTCGGCGACCGCATCATCGGCAGCGCGATCCTCGCGCATCTCGGCATCGCCCTGCGGGAGTCGGGACGGCACGAGGAGGCCCTGGCCGTCCTGCGGGAGTCCGTGGACGAGGTGCGCGGCCGGAACTCCTTCCATGGGCTGACCTTCGCGCTCGTGCACACGGCCCACACCCGGCTGGACATGGACGAGGGCGACGACGTCGCGGCGCTGCTCGCGGAGGCGGACGAGGTCGCTCGCCGGGTACGCAACCCTCGCTGCCAGGCGTGGGCGGCATGGGGGCGGGCACGCATGGCCCGCGTGCGCGGGGACGCCGGTGCCGCCGTCCGCGAGTGCCGGGACGCGCTGGCGCTGCTGAAGGAGGGCGAGTTCCCCTGGGCCAGGGCCCGCCTGTGGTCGTTCCTGGCCGAGTGCGCGGAGGAGGCGGGCCTGCCCGGCGAGGCCGCGCAGGCCCGCGAGACGGCCGCCGCGCTCACGAGCTGATCACATACTGATATCCCGGTGTTCGCACCGGTCGCCCGAGAACCCCGCCGACGCCAGCGCCGCCCGCAGCTCCGCCGGGTCCACGACCCCGCGTACGCGCAGCAGGCCCCGCCCGGCGTCCACCTCGAACGAGGAGACGCCGGGAACGTCTCGTACGTGTCTGCTCAGGAGACGGACGCATCTGCGGCACAGCAGGGCCGGCACGCACACGGTCGTCTCCGCCGCAGCCCCCTGACGGCTCTGGTCTGCCATGCCGTTCAGCGTGCCGTCCCGGCCTGGCGAACGGCTGTCCGTCCGCTGTCCAGTGCTGTCCGGGGCTGTCCGGTGCCGCGGGAGACGGGTAAAGCCGGCGGCCAGCCCGTGGACAGCCCTGACCGCGACGCTCCTGACATGAACCTCATCCTCCCCGTCCTTCCCGAGCTGATCCGGCTGAGGCATCACGAGCTGCTGCGGCAGGCCGAGCAGCACCGGCGGACTCGAGCCGTCCCCGCCACCCGGCGCCGGGTGCGGCGCGGCCCGCTCGACCTCCACTGATCGCGACACCCAGGAGCCCGTCATGACCATCACATCCGTGCGTACCGACGTCGCCGCGCTGGCCCGCGACGTCGTGAAGATCTACGGCCGCGGCGAGACCGCCGTCCGGGCCCTCGACGGCGCGACCCTGTCGATCCCCGCCGGGCGGTTCACCGCCGTCATGGGCCCGTCCGGGTCCGGCAAGTCCACGCTCATGCACGCCATGGCCGGTCTGGACACCGTGGACGAGGGACAGGTGCTCATCGGGGACACCGACCTCGGCCGGCTCAGCGAGCGGCAGCGCACGCTGCTGCGCCGCGACCACGTGGGCTTCGTGTTCCAGAGCTTCAACCTGGTTCCCACGCTGACCGCCGCCGAGAACATCGTGCTGCCGCTGACGCTTGCCGGTCGGCGGGCCGACCAGGCGTGGATCGACGAGATCGTCGCGATGCTCGGGCTGGGCGACCGGCTGCGGCACCGCCCCGCCGAGATGTCCGGCGGGCAGCAGCAGCGGGTCGCCGTGGCCCGCGCGCTGGCCGCCCGCCCGCGGATCGTCTTCGCCGACGAGCCGACGGGCAACCTCGACTCCCGGGCGGGGGAGGCGCTGCTCGGCTTCCTCCGCCACGCCGCCCACGAGCTGGGCCAGACCATCGTCATGGTCACCCACGACGCGAACGCCGCCGCGTACGCCGACCAGGTGGCCCATTTCGCCGACGGCCGGGTGGCCGGCGTCACCCGCAACGAGGAGAAGTGACCGCGATGTGGCACCTGATCATCCGCAACACCGTCGCCCGGCGGGGCCGGCTGGCGCTGACTCTGCTCGCCGTCCTGCTCGGCGTCACCTTCGTCACCGGCAGCCTGGTGCTCACCGACACCTCACAGCGGCTGCTCGACGACCAGTTCCGTACGGCCGCCGCTGGGGTCGACCTGACCGTCCGCGACGCGGTCGCGTTCGACTCGGCGATGGGCGTGGAGGTCGAGCGCGACCCGCTGCCCGCCGAGGTCGTGGACCGCGTGCGCGCGGTGCCGGGCGTGGCCGCCGCCACTCCCGTTGTACGGGGTCAGGGGCTGATCGGCGTCGGCGGGAAGACCATCGTCCCGGCGGGCCCGTCGCTGCTGCTGTCCTGGGAGCCCGCGCCGGTCGGCCCGTTCACCCTGCGCGCCGGGCGCGCGCCGGTCGCCGAGGGCGAGGTCGTGATCGACGCCGCGACCGCTCGCCGGCACCGCATCGGCCTCGGCGCCGAGGTGACCGTACGGGCCGAACGTACGGAACGGCTCCGCGTGGTGGGGCTGGCCGGGTTCGGGCCGGGCGAGGGGCTGCCGGAGACCACGGTCGCCCTGGTCACGCTACCTGCGGCGCAACGTCTGCTCGCCCTCGGCGGGAACTCCTCGGAGGTCGCCGTCGTCGCCGCGGACGGCACGGACGTCCGGCGGCTGCGGTCCGCGGTGTCGGCCGCGCTCGGCTCCGGATACGAGGTCTCCTCCAGCCGGGACGTCGCTGCAGCCAGCGCGGCGGCGGCCAAGACGCAGATCTCCTCCCTGCAGGTGATGCTGCTGGCTCTGGCGGCGGCGGCCCTGCTCGTCGGCGCGTTCCTCATCGCCAACACCTTCTCGATCGTCGTCACCCAGCGCACACGTGAGCTGGCCGTGCTGCGCGCGGCCGGAGCCACCGGCGGTCAGGTCACGCGCTCGGTGCTCGGCGAGGCACTGCTGGTGGGGCTGGCGGCCTCCGCGGCGGGCACGGGTCTCGGCGTCGCCTGCGCGGCGGGGCTGCGCGACCTCGCCGGCGTCTTCGGAATGACGCTGCCCGACGGCGGGCTCGTCGTCACGTCCCGGACCTTCGTCGCCGCGTTCGTGGTCGGTGTCGGTGTCACGGTCCTGTCGGCGTTCGGGCCGGCTCGCCGCGCGGCCGCGGTGGCGCCGGTCGAGGCGATGCGGCGCTCGTCGGCCGACCATCTCTCCGGGCGGGCAGGCTGGGGCCGTACGGTCGCCGGCGCGGTTCTCACCGCGCTCGGTGCGGCCGGGCTGTCGATCGTCTTGGCCGGGCCGGGGTCGGTCGTCGTGCTCGGCGAGGCGGCGGTGAGCACCGTCGTGGGGCTGGCCCTGCTCGGACCCGCGGTCACCCCGGGCCTGGTCCGGCTGCTCGGCAGGCCGCTCGGCGTGGCCGGGGTCCCCGGACGGCTGGCGCGCGAGTCGGCCGCGCGGTCGCCCCGGCGGACCTCCGCGACCGCCCTGGCCCTGGCCTTCGGCCTGGCGCTCGTCAGCTTCACGACCGTGCTGGGGACCTCGATCAAGGAGTCGACGGCGCGGTCGTACACCGAGACGATCACCGCCGACTATGTGGTGGAGAGCGCACGCAACGAGATGCTCGGTGGGCTGCCCGTGCACGTCTATCACCACGTGAGCGAGCTGCCGCAGGTCGCCGTGGCCTCCCGGCTGCGCTACGGCCACTGGAAGGACGGGCAGTCGGTCGAGGCGCTCACCGCGGTCGACCCGGTCACGCTGCCCCGGGTCACCTCGCTCCACATGGTCGCCGGACGCCTGGACGCGGTCGCGGGCGGCGGCGTCGTCCTGGCGGCGAACGTCGCCAAGGAGCGGAACCTCAAGGTCGGCGACACCCTGGCGATGACGTTCTCCCGCACCGGCGTCCAGCGTCTCCCGGTGGTCGGCCTGCTGCGCGACCGCGACGCGCAGGCGCTGTCGACCGGCTACGTCATCTCGCTGGACACCTACGAACGGAACTACCGCGAGGACGTCGACGCGAGCGTCTTCGTCAAGGTGGCCGGCGGAGTGAGCGGTGCGGACGCCAAGAAGGCCATCGAACGGGCCCTGGCCGACGCCCCGACCGCGCAGGTGCGCGACCAGGCCGCGGCCGTCGCCGGGCGGAACGCGACGATCGACCAGGTCCTGGGCCTGGTGAGCGTGCTGCTGATGCTCACCGTCCTCATCGCGCTGATGGGCATCACCAACACCCTGGCCCTGTCGATCATCGAGCGGACCAGGGAGCTCGGGCTGCTGCGGGCGGTCGGCATGACCGGTGCCCAGATGCGCCGGATGATCCGCGGTGAGGCGGCCCTCGTCGCGGCCCTGGCGATCGTGGCCGGGGTCGGCCTGGGCGTCGCGTTCGCCGCGGGCACGGTCACCGCCCTGGGCCGCACCACCGAGACCACGCTCACAGTGCCGGTCGGTCCGCTCCTGCTCGTCGTCGCCGTGGCCGCCCTCGCCGGCCTGCTGGCCGGGCTGTTGCCGGCCCGCCGCGCCGCCAGGCTGGATGTGCTCACCGCGATCGCCACGTCCTGACGCCCCCTGAGGGGGCACTGGAAATGTGAGGCGGCGGCATCGGCCTGTCTTCGGGCCGGCCGAGGCCGCCGCGCACCGTTAGGGCAGTTCAGAGCACGTCACCCCTGTTCCGCCTCTTCGATTGTCACATCGAAGGTGGCCGAGGTCGGCAGGCTCGCCTGGTTGCCGTCCCATTGAACGAGATAGGTGTACTCGCCCGCCTCGGGAGGTGTGTCCGTGAAACGGAATGATCCGTCCCTGGAGGCTCCGTTCGCGGACGGCAGCGCGGTGACCACAGTGCCGTTGCTGTTGGTGACCTTGCGCGAGATCTTCAGCGGGGCGGCGAAAACCGCGCGCTGACCGCCCAGCAAAAGTGTACCGGTGACCTTGAGTTGTGTGCCGACAGTGCCTGTCTCCGGTGCGGACAGGGTGATCGACGACACCGCCTTGACCAGGGTGACGGTCGCCGAGGCGGTGCTCCAGTGCACGGTCGGACTGCCGTTCCAGATCACGTCATATCTGATCACCCCCGCGCTTCCCGGCCGGTCCTTGAAAGTGAACGTGCCGTCCTCCGCCGTCGTGACCTCGAAGGTGGTGCCGGGGCTGTCGTTCACGTGGCAGGTCACCGCAATTGGCTGCTCACCCGGAGCCGACCCGTCGGGCATCGTGAGCCGGCCGGTCAGGGTGAGGACGTCGGCCCCGGTCCCGGTGGACGGAGCCGTCAGGGTCAGCGTGGACTCCGGGAGCGCGCCGGTTTCCAGCCGCCACAGGTGCAGATGGTGAGTAGCCAGGTCCTTCCACAGGGCGAAGAGGTCGTTATTCGAGAAGGTGAGACTCCGCAGGTCCATGAAAGCGCCATGGTCCGTGAGCGTGCCGGTGTAGACCGGGGTCGTCGTCGCGCTGTCGTACACGGTCACGACCAGACCTGACTTGGTCCCGCGCCCGCCCGCGACGCGAGTTCCGTCCGGGCTGACCGCGACGACCGGCGCGTAGTAGCCGGAGGACGGATCCGGGCCGTAGGCGTGGACCTCTTGCAGACTGGTCGTGTCCCAGGCGAAGTATTCGGCCGAATTGAGGAATGCCGCGATGATGGTCGAACCGTCCGGTGTGATGGCGAGGTCTCCCAGGAAGCCCGCGTGGTAGTCGTGGCCGTCGATGATGCCGCGCAGGGTGGTATGGAACGCGTTCACGTCGTACACGCTCAGCGTGGCCGGGGAGAGCGCATCGCCGACCACCAGAGTGTTTCCGGCGGCGGCGACCTTGGGGCTGGCATAGGTTGATGTCACCGGGGTCGGTCGTGATCCGTGTCCGAACGACGTGTCGATGCGGACGACACCGCCATCCCATTGGTCGCACCCATATCCCACGAAGAGCCGTGTGCCCGACAGTGCCAAGTTGGTCGGGCATGGGTATTCGGCCAGGCTGATGAGCCGGATGATTTCGAGGCTCGCGGTGTCGATCACGGCAACCTCGTTCGAATCGCGTAGCGCCGCATACAGCCGTGTGCCGTTCGGCGCGATGGCAAGGCCCAGCGCACCGGACAGCCCGGCGATGGTGGCGTTGGGCGTGCCGTTGGCGTTGACGACAAGAATTCGGTCGCCCCCGGCGATGAAGGCCTTTCCTCCGCCCGCGACCACGTCACCGCCGCTCGTGATGCCCAGGTCGGTCGTGATGTCGGCGGCCGAGGCGGCCGGTGCTTGCACGACAAAAAGGCCGGCTGTCACCGCCAAAGCGGTTGCGAGGCAGGCCAGCAGCCGGGTGATTGACGACTTATGGAATCTGCCGCCCTCTTCGCGGGGCGACGAGCGCTCACGACTTCCTGATTCGGATCTGCTGGAACGACTAGGACGTTTCCGAGAGAAAGCGATGATCACGACAGTGATGTAGTCATATCCATCGCGATCACGTCAAGACGATATCGCCTCGTAGGCCGGCGGATTCGTGCATTACGACCCGCTGGGCGTCTCCGTTCCAGGGGTGTCCGCCGTTTGGGAGAGCACGTCGAGGAGGCGTTGGGGTGTGTCCACCACGGCGATGAGGCCGGGATCGGCGAACTCGGCCGCCTGACCGAACCCCCAGGTCACGGCGACGCTCCGCACCCGGCAGGCGGCCGCGCCGGCGACGTCCTCCCTGCGGTCGCCGATCATGACGGCGGCCTCGGGCGGGGCGCCGAGGACGTCGAGCGCGTGCCGGATGACGTCGGCCTTGTGCCGCCGTGACCCGTCGAGCGTCGCCCCGGCGACGTACGTGAAGAAGCCGTCGAGCCCGAAGTGCACGAGGATCTTCTCCGCGTAGACGGCCGGCTTCGACGTCGCCACCGCCAGGGTCCAGCCGCCGGCGACGAGCGTCTCCAGCACGGCGGGGATTCCCTCGATGACCTCGTTCTCGTACATCCCGTCGGCGTAGCGCTCCCGGTAGGCGCGCACCGCGTCGTCGACACGCTCCGGCGGCACGCCGAGCAGGAGGAAGCCGTCCTGAAGGGGAGGGCCGATCATGGCGCGGAGCCGCTCGTGCTCCACCTCCGGAACCCCGACCACGGAAAGGGCGTGCCGCAGCGAGGCGACGATGCCGGTCTCGGGGTCGGTCAGGGTGCCGTCGAGGTCGAAGAGGCAGTATCGGGTCACGTACGGTCGTCCGTTCGGGGTCGGTGGTCAGGCGAGCACGGCGTCGAGCAGCAGGGATCCGGCGCCGAGCAGGGCGGCGTCGGGCCCCGACCGCGTGGTGGAGATCTCCAGGTCGCGGGTGGCCAGCGGCAGGCACCGTTCGTAGACGGCCGCGCGGATCGACGCGATCAGCGGCTCGGCCGGCGACAGGCTGCCGCCGACGACGATCGCGTCGGGGTTGATGAAGTTGACCAGCACGGTGAGCACCTCGCCGATGAGCCGGCCGGCGTTGCGGACGAGGGCGGTGGCCTCGGGCACCCCGTCCTCGACCAGCGCGACGACGTCGGCCGGCCGCCGCACCTCGATGCCCTGCTCGTTGAGCACGCTCATGAGCGCCGCGCCGCTGGCGTAGGCCTCAAGGCAGTCGTCGTGCCCGCAGGAGCAGGTGACAGAGGAGTCGCTCCTGACCCGCACGTGGCTGATATCGCCGGCCGCGCCCCGCCCCCGGTGGAGCGCGCCGTTCACGATCACGCCGCAGCCGATGCCGCTGCCGGTCTTGAGCACCATCAGCGTCTCGCACTTCGGCCACGCCCTGGCCTCGCCGGCCGCCATGAGGTTGGCGTCGTTCTCCACGAGCACCGGCAGGTCGAAGTGCGCGCCGAGGCGCTCCGCGACGGGGAAGTTGTTCCAGCCGGGCATGCGCGAGGGCGCGACGACCCGGCCGGTCGCCGGGTCCACGGGACCGGGGATGCCCGTGCCGACCCCGCGCAGCGGGACCCCGGGCGGGCCGTGCGCGGCCAGCAGGTCCTCGAACGCGGCGGCCATCCAGTCGATGGTCGCCTCGGGGCCGTCCGCGATCTCGCAGGGGCGCTCCTCGACCACCAGCGGGGTGCCGCTGAGGTCGAGGAGGCCGAGGCGCGCGTGGTGGGCGCCCAGATCGGCGACCGCGAGCAGTCCCGCGCTGGGGCTGAGCCGCAGCCGGCGTGGCCGCCGGCCGCCGCGGGAGGTGCCCGCGCCCTCCTCCACCAGCAGCCCGCTGCCGATCAGCTCTTCGACGCGCAGCGAGACGCTGGAGGCCGCCAGGCCGGACAGGCGGGCGAGTTCCGCCCGCGACTCGGCGTGGCCGGCGGCGACGAGGCGCAGGAGGTCGCCCTGCGCCCCCCGCACCGGCAACCTCTCTTTACCTGGCATGGAGGTAAGAGATACCACGGTGTGACTTTGTCCGCCAACGCGTTGACTTGCACCAGAATCATCCATTACGGTCCGCCATAACTTCGATTTCGAAGGAAGATGGCGATGATTCGGGTACGAGGCCTCAACAAGTGGTTCGGTGACCACCACGTGCTGCACGACGTCGATCTCGACGTGGCGCGCGGCGAGGTCGTGGTGGTGATCGGTCCCTCCGGGTCCGGCAAGTCGACGCTGTGCCGGTGCCTCAACCGGCTGGAGGCGGCCGACTCGGGGGAGGTCCTCGTGGACGGTGTCCCCGTGCCCGCGGAGGGCCGCGCGCTGGCCCGGCTGCGGGCCGACGTGGGGATGGTGTTCCAGAACTTCAACCTCTTCCAGCACAAGACCGTGCTGGAGAACGTGATGCTCGCGCCGATGAAGGTGCGCGGCGTGAGCCGCGCCGAGGCCGAGCGGACCGCCCACGAGCTGCTGGCCAGGGTGGGCATCGCCGAGCAGGCGGGCAAGCAGCCCGCCCGGCTGTCGGGCGGCCAGCAGCAGCGCGCGGCCATCGCCCGCGCGCTGGCCATGCGGCCGAAGGTCATGCTCTTCGACGAGCCCACCTCGGCGCTCGACCCGGAGATGGTCGGCGAGGTCCTCGACGTGATGACGGGCCTGGCCGCCGACGGCATGACCATGGTCGTCGTCACCCACGAGATGGGCTTCGCGCGCCGCGCGGCCGACCGCGTGGTGTTCATGGACGGCGGCCGGATCGTCGAGACGGGGGAGCCAAACGCCTTCTTCGACTCCCCTCGGACCGATCGGGCCAGGGACTTCCTGGCCAAGGTACTCACGCACTGATCGCAAAGGATGGTGGACCCCGATGGTGTCCATTAAGCGGGTGGCCGCTGTCGCCGCCGTGGCGATGGCCGGCCTGACGGCCTGTGCCGGGACGGACTCGGCGAGCTCCGCCGTGCCGGGCGCGGCCCCGAGCGAGGGCGGCGGGAGCGGTGTGCTCGCCAAGGCTCCGGTGGCCGCCGCCGCGGACATCCTGCCCGGCTCGACGATGGAGAAGATCAAGCAGCGCGGCGAGCTCATCGTCGGCGGCTCTCTCGACGCGCCGCTGCTGTCCCAGCAGAACCCGGCCACCGGCGAGGTGGAGGGCTTCGACGCCGACCTCGGCAAGGCGCTGGCCAAGTACATCATCGGGCAGCCCAAGGTGAAGATCGTCAACTCGGCGTCCGAGACCCGCGAGGCGCTGCTCAGCAACGGCACCGTCGACGTCGTCTTCCAGACCTACACGATCACGCCGGAGCGGGCCGAGCAGGTCGCCTTCGCCGGGCCCTACTACTCCTCGGGCCTGTCCATCGCGGTCAAGAAGGGCACGACGGGGATCTCCTCGCCGCAGGACCTGAACGGCAAGACCGTCATCGCCGGGGCCAACACCCCCGCGATCCCGGAGATCAAGAAGCTCGCGCCGCAGGCGAAGATCATCACCTTCGGCGGCGACCCCGAGTGCGTCCAGGCGCTCAAGCAGGACCGCGGCGTGGCCTACGTGCAGGACGAGACGCTGCTGGTCGCCGACGCCAAGAAGGACCCCGAGCTGGAGATCGTGACCAAGCCGTTCACCGAGGACCCGTACGGCATCGGGCTCAAGCACGGCGACGACCAGTTCAAGTCGTTCGTCAACGACTGGCTGAAGAAGATCCAGGCCAACGGCGTCTGGCAGGACATCTGGAAGAACTCCCTCGGCACGGTCGTGCAGGGTGAGGCCCCCACGCCGCCCGAGATCGGCTCGGTGCCGGGTTCCTGATGTCGGCACTGCTTGATCACCTGCCCGAGTTCTGGCAGGGGCTGGTCGTGACCCTCCAGATGACCGCGGCGTCCTTCGCCGGCGCCGCGGTCGTGGGGCTCGTGATCGTGGCGATGCGGGTCGGGCCGGTCCCGGTGCTGCGCGCGGTCGCGACGGTCTACGTCGAGACCCTGCAGAACCTCCCGCTGCTCGTGCTGCTCGTGCTCGCGGTCTTCGGCCTGCCCGAGATCGGGCTCAAGGCCGGCCTGACCACCACGGCCATCGTGGTGATCGCGCTGTACGAGGGCGCCTACATCGCCGAGGCCCTCCGTTCCGGCGTCAACGCGATCTCCGCCGGTCAGGGCGAGGCGGCCCGCGCCCTGGGGCTGACGTTCGGCCAGTCGCTGCGCCACGTCGTGCTGCCCCAGGCGCTGCGGACCGTCGTGCAGCCGATCGGCAACATCTTCATCGCGCTCACGATGAACACCTCGCTCGCGGCGGCCGTCGGAGTGGTCGAGCTGACCGCCGCCGCCAACCGGGTGAACCTGCTGGAGGCGCAGCCCATCCCGATCTTCGTGGGGGCGGGCCTGGCCTACGCCGCGATCGCCGCCTGCGCCGGGTTCGTGACCGGGCGGCTCGAACGGCGGCTGGCGGTGGCGCGATGAGCAACCTGCTGTTCGACGAGCCGGGCCCGCGCGCCCGCCGCCGCATCCGCCTCGCCACCATCGCGGGCGTGCTGGTGCTGCTCGCCCTGCTGGCCCTGGCCCTGCGCCAGTTCGCCGCCAACGGGCAGCTCGCCGCCGAGCGCTGGCAGCCGTATGCGACCTGGCCGATGTGGCGCTACCTGCTCGGCGGGCTGTGGTCCACGGCGCTGGCCGCCGTCGTGGCCGCCGCGCTCTCGATGGCGGCCGGGATCGCGCTCGCGCTCGGGCGGCTGTCGCGGCGCCGGGCGATCCGCCTGCCGTCCGCCGCGTACGTCGAGGCGGTGCGGACCATCCCGGCGCTGCTGCTGGTCTACCTCGTGCTGTTCGCGCTGCCGAGATACGGCCTCGACCTGCCGTTGTTCTGGAAGCTCGTGGTGCCGCTCTCCGTGTCGAACGCGGCGCTGTTCGCCGAGGTCTTCCGGGCCGGGATCATGTCCGTGGAACGGGGCCAGGGGGAGGCCGCCCTCGCCCTCGGGCTCACTCAGGGGCAGTCGATGCGGCTGGTCGTGCTGCCGCAGGCGGCCCGCCGCGTGCTCCCTTCGCTCGTCAGCCAGTCGGTCGGCCTGCTGAAGGACACCTCGCTCGGGTTCGTCGTCAGCTACGCCGAGCTGCTCTACAGCGGCAAGGTCCTGGCCAACTACAACGGCCTGCTCATCCAGACGTACATCGTCGTCGCGCTGGTCTACCTCGTGGTCAACGCGTCGCTGTCCGCGCTCGCCCGCTCCCTCGACCGCTCCGCGGCGGGCAGGGGCGGCCCGCGCAGGAGGAAGATCACTCGTGTCCCTCGCTGAATACGCCCCGCTCGCGGAGGTCGTGCGGTCCGGTTTCGTGGAGAGCGTCCACTTCGGCGGCGCGGTCGCGCTGTCGGCGGGCGGCGAGGTCGCCGTCGCGCGCGGCCCGGTGGACGCGCCGGTGCTGCCGCGCTCGTCGGCCAAGCCGTTCCAGGCCCTCGCCTGCCTGCTCGCCGGGGCCCACCTGCAGGGCCCGGCGCTCGCGATCGCCGCGGGCAGCCACACCGGGGAGGACTTCCACGTGCGGCTCGTGGCCGGGATGCTCGCCGAGGCCGGGCTCGGCTTCGACGACCTGCGCTGCCCGCCCGACTGGCCGGAGAACGAGGGCGCCCGGCAGACCCTGATCCGGGCGGGCCTCGGGCCGTCGCGGGAGCGGATGAACTGCTCGGGCAAGCACGCCGCGATGCTCGCCGCCGCCGTGGCCGCGGGCGCGCCCGCCGACGGCTACCTCGACCCCGGTCACTTCGTGCAGGAACGGGTCAGGTCGGTGGTGGAGGAGCTGTCGGGGGAGAAGGCCGCCCATGTCGCCGTCGACGGCTGCGGCGCCCCGCTGTTCGGGATCTCCCTGACGGGCCTGGCCCGCGCCGTACGCGCCATGGTCGTGTCCCCGCTGGGCACGCCGCCGCGCGCGGTCGCCGACGCCATGCGGGCGCACCCGGAGTACGTCGGCGGGACCGGCCACGTGAACACCCGCCTGATGCGGGCGCTGCCCGGCGCCGTGGTGAAGGGCGGCGCCGAGGGAGTGCTGGTCGTGGCGCTCGCCTCCGGGCACGCGGCGGCCGTGAAGGCGATCGACGGCGGCCCCCGGGCGACGACCGCGATCGCGCTCGCCGCGCTGCGGGCCGCGGGCGCGGACGTCTCGGAGGCGGCCGAGTTCACGACCGTCCCGGTGCTGGGCGGGGGAGTTCCGGTCGGCGAGATCAGTGCTGTTTTCTGAGCGGCTTTCTGAGCGGCCGCTTTCCGAGCGGCGGCCTTGTGATGGGGGAGAGATGAGCCTGACGTACGAGATCTGCATCGACAGCACGGCCGGGGCGCTGGCCGCCGAGCGCGCGGGCGCGCACCGCGTGGAGCTGTGCGCCGCGCTGTTCGAGGGCGGCCTGACGCCCACCCTGGGCACGGTCGAGGCCACCCTCGCGGCCGTCTCGGCGATCCGGGTCCACGTGATCATCCGCCCGCGCGGCGGTGACTTCGTCTACGACGAGCACGAGGTCGCGGCCATGGTCCGCGACGTGGCGGCGGTGCGCGACGCCGGGGCGCAGGGCGTCGTGATCGGCGTGCTCACCCCGGAGGGGGAGGTGGACGTCGAGGTGGCCAAGCGGCTGATCGACGCCGCAGGCGGGCTCTCGGTCACCTTCCACCGGGCCTTCGACATGACGGCCGACCCGTTCGCCGCGCTGGAGACGCTGGCCGGCCTGGGGATCGACCGGGTGCTCACCTCCGGCCAGGACAGCTCGGCCCTGGAGGGCGCGCCGCTGATCGCCGAACTCGTGCGGCGGGCCGGCGACCGGCTGGTCGTCATGCCCGGAGGCGGCATCACCCCGCGCAACGTGAGCCGGGTGGTCGAGGCGACGGGGGCCGGGGAGGTGCACTTCGCCGCGCTGGTGGACGAGCCCAGCCCGGCCGTCCACCGCAACCCGCACCCCTTCATGGGCGGCGAGCTGCGCCAGCCCGAGTATGTCCGCCGGGTCACCTCGCCCGCGCTGGTCGCGGAGGTGATCGCCGCCGCCCGCGGCTGAAGCCGGGCCGTGAGGCGGTGACCCGCGGGCAGGAGGGGTAAATCCTGGGCGGGGGGTGATGGCCGATGGGCACGCCGGAGCGGAGCCGGCCCCATCCGGGGCCCGAGGAGGGCGTGCGGCACGGCCGGTTGTCGGCCCGCCCGGTGGCCGTCGCGCGGACGGCGTCCCCCCTGGAACCGGGGGTGCACCGCCTGGACGGGCGGGCCCTGTTCGCCGTGCCGCCCACCCCGGCGGCCGGGCCGTCCCCGCTCGCGGTCGTGCTGCACGGCGCGGGCGGCACGGCGGAGGAGGCGCTGGAGTGGCTGCTTCCCCATGCGTCGGAGCTCGGCGTGCTGCTGCTCGCGCCGCAGGCCGTCTCCGCCACCTGGGACGTCATCGTCGGCGGATACGGCGCGGACGTCTCCAGGATCGACGCCGCGCTGGAGGAGGCGTTCGCCCGGGCGCCCGTCGCCGTCGGCGCGGTGGCCGTGGCCGGTTTCTCCGACGGCGCCTCCTACGCCCTGTCGCTGGGGCTCGCCAACGGCGACCTGTTCCGGGACGTGCTCGCGTTCTCCCCGGGGTTCATGGTGCCGATGATCCGGCACGGCCGTCCCCGGATCTTCGTCTCGCACGGCGTCTCCGACCGCGTGCTGCCGATCGACGAATGCAGCAGGCGTCTCGTGCCCGAGCTGAGGGAGAGCGGTTACGAGGTGACGTACGAGGAGTTCCGCGGTGGGCACCAGGTGCCGCCGGAGATCGCCGCCGCGGCCGTCCGCTGGTGGATCTCGCCGCGCCCGGGTCACGGCACCGGCGACGTCAGTCCGGCGTAGCGGCCCGCTTGAACGGCCACCAGTTCCGCTCGCCGAGCATGATCGCGAGAGCGGGGACGAGCAGGGCCCGGACGAGGAAGGTGTCGGCGAGCAGGCCCAGGGTGACCACGAAGCCGATCTGGAACAGCGCCTCCATCGGAAGCACCATCAACGTGGCGAAGGTGGCGGCGAGCACGAGGCCGGCGGAGGTGATCACGCCACCGGTTCGCTCAAGGGCCTCCGTCACCGCGCGGCGGGTTTCGGTCTGCCGGCGCCGCTCGCTGATCCGGCTGAGGAGGAACACGTTGTAATCGACGCCCAGGGCGACGAGGAAGATGAACGCGTATATCGGCAGATTCGGGTCTGAGGCCGGCTGGCCCAGGAGGTGGGTGAAGATGAGGGAACCGACGCCGAGGGCGAAGCCGAAGGAGAGGATCACGGTCGCGATCACGTAGAGCGGCATCACCACCGCGCGCAGGAGCGCGGCGAGGACGACGAGGATCAGGGCAAGGCTGACCGGGACGATCAGCCCGGTGTCTCGGCCGAGTGCCTGGCGGGCATCGTAGTTCTCGGCCACGGTCCCGCCGATCAGGACCGTCCGGCCGCCGGCCGCCCGCTCGGCGACCTCGCGCAGCACGGGGACGGCGTCGGTGGACTGCTCCGAGAACGGATCCATCCGCAGGTCCGCGTCGAAGATGAGCAGGTCGTTCGCGGAACCCTGCCGGCCTTGCGCCTGCGCCCCCGGGGAGTCGCCGTCCGCACCGGCCGACCTCGCCACCGCGTGCATGTCGGCGACCGGTGTGTGCGTGCCTTCGGTGAGAGCGCTCTGGACCTTCCCGGCCACCTCGCCGGCTACGACGATGCGAAGCGGTGCCGCCCGGCCGGGGATGAAGTGGTCGCGGATCACCTGCTGGCCGAGGACCGAGTCCGGCGCCTCGCGGAAGGACTCGGAGAAGTCGAGAGCCGGACGCCCGCCGATGCCGGCCAGCGCGCCCGCGGCGAGGACAGCGGTGACCGCCGCGGCGATCACTCCCGGGCGCGCGTGAACGAGGCCCGCGACGCGCCCCCAGAACGTGACCGCGGGTGCGGACTCGGGATCGAGGCGGGGAACCGCGGGCCAGAACGCCCGTCGCCCGAGCGCGGTGAGCACCGCGGGCAGGAGCGTCAGGCCGGCACAGACCATGATCGCGACACCGAGGGCGAGGATCGGGCCCATCTCGCGTGTGGCGTTGAAGTCGGCAAGGGCGAGGATCGTCATCGCGCCGATGACGATCGCTCCGGCGGAGACGATCGCCGGGGCGGTGCGCTGGGCGGCGGCGACCATCGCCTCTCTGACGTCCCGCGTCCGGCGCAGCTCCTCGCGGAACCGCGCCACGATGAGCAGGCAGTAGTCGGTGCCCGCACCGAACATCAGCACGACCAGGATCGAGGTCGTCTGGCCGCTGACCTCGGTGACCCCGGCGGCGACAAGGCCGTAGGCGAGGCCGGAGGTGACCAGATAGGCGAGGGCGACGACGGCCAGCGGCACCAGAGCGACCAGCGGCGAGCGGTAGGTCACGAGCAGCAGGAGCAGCAGCACGGCGACGGTGACCGCCAGGAGGGTTCCGTTGACCCCTCCGAGCGCGGCGTTTCGATCGGCTTCGAAGCCGGCACGGCCGGTCACGAAGGCCCTCAGCCCGCTCTCGTCGCCGGTGGCCGGCGGGACCACCTCGCGGATCGCCGCGACCGCCTGCTCGATGTCGGGCGTCGAGTCGTCGGCCATCAGGACCGTGCTCAAGATGACGGTGTCGTCGGGTGAGGTGAGCAGCGAGGCGCCCGGGCTCATGTCGAGCGGATCGGTCTCGCCGCACGCGCGTTGGTAGGGGGTGGCGACCATCGTCAGGTTCGGGATCGCGCCGGACCGGCACAGGGCGAGGGCGTCGGTGTCGGCGCGTCGTCCGTCGTCCGCGGTGATCCCGCTCTCGCGGAAGTAGGCGATCACCGCCGCCGTCTCGCTGCCGAGCCGGAACCGCTCGTCGACGATCCGCTTGACCGCCGCCGACTCCGATCCCCGGACGAGGAAGGTCTCGCTCTCGTCGGCGGCTCGCTCGTTGAGGTCGGCTTGCAGCGGCACCGCGAGCATCGCGAGCGCGAGCCACACCGCGATGACGACCCACCGTGACCGCCGGCCGGCGGCGATCACTGAAACCCTGGGGAGAATTCGCATCGGGCCGCCCACCTCAGAGGCCACCACCGACCCCCTCTATATGGCTGACGACTCCGTGCGCGACGTAGACGTAGATCCTCGTCGGGTCGATCTCTATCGGCACGGGCAGGTTCTTGTCGTCCTGGCGCGAAACGATGATCTCGCAGCTGTGGCGGGCCGCCTTCTCGCGCGCCTCGGCGAGCTCCAAGCCGAGCAGCTCCGCCGTGTCGAAGGCGTTCTCCGCGGGCCTGTACTGGTCGGCACCCCCGTTCTGCCCGGTCTCCACCATCGGGCACTGAAGCGCGGTCAGGTCGCGCCCCTTCGCCTTCGCCTCGCCGGAATCGTCGCTGCATCCCGTCAGGGTGAGTGCTCCGATGATGATCGACATTGTGGCCGCGGCGACGCTGAGAAGTCGCCGGTGAACCCTCTGCCCGCTCATAGCGGGGACGCTAACCGAGGAAACCGTCTGCTTCAAGACAACTAACGCTCATGACGATGGAATCAACGACAGATCGAGGTTGACTTTCTATTTTCTACGGCGAAAGTTCTTGACACATGAAGAAAAGATGCGGACGCTACGTCTGAACCTCGGGCGGTCGAACCACATCGCTCCGGCCGCGGGGCTGGTCGCCGCCGCATAGGGAGAGGAAGTGAGTGGTATGCGGAACGCCGCGCTGCCCGCGCGGAGTGTGAGGCGTTCTCTGATCGCGCTGACCACGGTCGCTCTCGGGGCCCAGATGCTCACCCCGGCGACCACTGCCCAAGCGAAGAGCACCCCCCAGGCTGCTGCCGCCCCTGCGACGAGCACCGGGCCGGCCAACAAAGGTCTCCTTGCGGCTCCTGCCAAGGCGGAAGACGGCAAGAGAGTCCTCATCTATACCGGCACGACCGGATACCGGCACGCCGATGGGATCGACAACGGGCGCCCAGTGGTGCAGGCCGCTCTCGAGGCCGAAGGCTACGAGGTCGACTGGGAGGACTGCGACAACAACGGTGGCGGCGCGAACAACTGCGACAACCCGAACAAGAATCCCCGGATCTTCACCGACGAGAACCTGGCCCGATACAACGCGATCCTGTTCCTGAACGCATCGTGGTCATGGGCCGGCGGCGGCCGGTCCGGACCGCTCCTCGACCAGGCCCAGCGCGATGCGTTGATCCGCTTCACCCAGAACAGCGGCGGAATCGCGGCCGTGCACAACATGACCGACGCCGGCGCCGGCGTCTCCGTGTGGGACTGGTGGGACGGCGGGCCGGACAGCCTCATCGGCACGACGATGACCGCCCACTCGAACGGCTCGGCGACCGGCAACGCCGCGACCGTCCAGGTCGCCGACCACAACCACCTCTCCACCAAAGACCTGCCCGACACCTACCAGATCGCCGACGAGCACTACAACTTCGTCCGCAGCGTCCGGGGCACCCACCATGTGCTCGCGACCTTCGACGAGCGCACCTACAACACGGGCAGCCAGAAAATGGGCCAGGACCACCCCACGACGTGGTGCAAGCTCTACGACGGCGACAGGGTCAAGGACGGCACCGCCACCCCGCGGTCCTACGACGACGGACGGAGCTGGGTGACCTCGCAGGGTCACTTCGGTGTGCGTTACACCGAGAACGGCGGCGACAACCCGCTGGTCAAGCAGATCGTCGGAGGGGTGCGCTGGGTCGCCGGAGAGGGAGACAAGACCGACTGCTCGGGCACCGTCTGGTCGAACTTCACCCGTACGACCCTGGTCGACAACGCCAACGGCCCGATGGCTCTCGACGTGGCGCGGGACGGCAAGCTCTACTGGACCGAGATCGGTCCCGCGACGGGCTACCAGACCCAGGGCTACGTGAAGATGCACGATCCGAAGGGCCCGCCGAACAACTCGACCACGGTCGCGACGATCCCGACGCGCGCCGACCACGGCAACTCCGAAGACGGCGTGCTGGGGATGAGCCTGGAGCCGGGCTTCGACCTGTCGAAGCCGGACAAGCGCGACATCTATGTCTACTACTCCCCGCGCAACCCCGACTGGCCGACCACGGGCAACCAGCAGACGGTCGGCTACAACGTGATCAGCCGCTTCACGCTGAACGAGGCCGGCACCGCGTTCGTGCCCGCACAGGCGGGCGGAGCCGGTGACCCGGCACATCCGTACGATGAGCGGGAGATCCTGCGCGTGCCCAAGGCGAAGATCTCGGGCAACCCGTCAGGCTTCCCGGGCGGCCCCACCGACAACGGCCCCGGCCATGTCGGCGGCGCGGGCCTGGTGTTCGACTCCGAGGGCAACCTCTACCTCGGTGTCGGCGACGACACCTCGCCGAACGCGCCCGGCCACAACCGCTACCCACCGATGGACCATCGCGCCTCCGAGCGCTGGGACGCGCGCAAGACGGCGGCCAACACCGCCGACCTGCGCGGCAAGATCCTGCGCGTCAAGCCGATCGACGACATCCCGAGCGCCCAGGACCCCGGCCTGGACAAGACCTACACGGTTCCCGAGGGCAACATGTTCCCGCCCGGGACCCCGAAGACCCGGCCGGAGATCTACGCGATGGGCTTCCGGCAGCCCTTCACGGTGCACGTCGACCCCGCGCATCCGGGCACGGTCGTCGTCGGCGAATACTGCCACGACAACTCGGTGGACCAGGCCGATCGCGCCCCGGCCGGCACCTGTGAATGGGATCTGGTCGACAAGCCAAGCTTCCAGGGCTGGCCGTTCTGCGTCGGCGACAACTCGAAGACCAACACCACGTGGCGATGGAACTACGAGACCAACTCCTCGACCGGCCAGCAGTACGACTGCTCGCTCGACAAGATCCCGTCCGACCTCACCTGGGCTCCGCCGGGGGGCACGAGCTCGCAGCCCACTTTCCAGGGCCTGGATGAGATCCCCGGCCCCGCCAAGCCGGCGACGATCTGGCGCAAGTACCCCGGCAACCCGGGCAGCCAGGATCCGCTGGCCTTCGGCGACCTGGGCTCCGGTGGCATGCAGCCGGTCACCGGCCCGGTCTACCGATACAAGGACAGCTACGGTCCCGGCGCCTTCCCGCCCTACTACGACGGCTCGTGGCTGATCACCAACCGGGGCGCCGACAACGGGTTCTGGAAGGAGGTCCGCCTGCGGGAGGACAACAACCAGATGCTCCGGGTCAACGACTGGCTGCCGGTCAACCACTTCGGCACGCCGAACAACAGCTTCGTGATCCCGACCAGGTTCGGGCCCGACGGCGCCCTCTACATGGGCCGCTGGACCTTCGGCTGCTGCCGCAACCAGATCAACTCCACGATGAAGATGGAGCTGGTCAAGATCGAGTTCAAGCCCCAGACCACGTGCGCCGAGGACACCCAGGCACCGACGGTGTCGAACCAGATCGAGGGCCGGGCCCACCCCAGCCAGCAGAACACCTATATCGACTCGGCCACGCTCAAGCTCACCGCCAACGACGTCGGTTGTGCCGGGGTGGAGAAGGTCGAGTATCGCGTCAACGGCGGAGAGTGGACCGCCTACGACGCGCCGGTCCCGTTCAAGACCCCGGGGAAGTACACCGTCGACTACCGGGCCACGGATTACTCCGGTAACACCTCCACCTCGCAGAGCGCCGTCTTCACGGTGCTCGACGGCGGCAGGACGCTCCCCACGACGTGCGACATCTACGCCATGGGCACGGCGTGGAGCCCCGACAACTGCGAGATCGCCCGCGGTGGCACCATCACCTGGCACTTCAACGCGCCGGATGCGGCGATGCCGCACGATGTCTGGCTAGTGCCGCCCGGCGGCAACCCGGACCCGAACGGCGGCGACGTCTTCGAGGTCACCAAGGGCGCCGTCTCGCCGGGAGGCCCGCCGGTCTCGTACACCTTGGATCGGGAAGGGACCTGGACGGTCATCTGCAGGCTCCACTCGGGCTTCGACGGCACGAAGTGGATAGGCATGGTCACGACGATCACGGTCGGTGGAGGGGCCGCGGGTGTGTACACCGTCTCCGCCAAGCACAGCGGCAAGTACGTCGCGCCGCAGGACGCCTCGACCGCCGATGACGCCAAGATCGTGCAGATGAGTGCGACGGAGGGCGGCGAGCAGCAGTGGGAGGCCATTCCCTTCACCGCCGGGGCCTACCAGCTCAAGAACGTCAAGAGCGGCAAGTGCCTTGACGTGCCGAGAGGATCGACCGCGACGGGCACCCAGCTCGTCCAGTACGCCTGCCATCCCGACGGACATCAGGACCAGGTCAACCAGAGGTTCTATCTCGTCCCATCCGGAGACGCCTACCAGGTCAGTTCGGCGGTGAGCGGCCTGTGCCTCGACATCAACGGCAGATCCACGGCCGACGGCGCCGCGTTGATCCAGTGGACCTGCAGCAACGACGACAACCAGCGGTTCGCCTTCACTCCGGTGTCCTCCTCTCCCGGCGTCCCGCTGACCGTGACCGCCTCGTCCCGCTGCGTGGGCACGTCGGCGTACGTGGCGGTGACGGCGGTCAACGACTCCGACGTTCCGGCGACGATCACGCTGACCACCCCGTACGGCTCGAAGACCGTGGCCGACGTGGCCCCGGGCAAGCAGGCGTACCAGTCCTTCAACGCGCGTGCCGGGCAGATCGGCGCGGGCAAGGCGACTGTCGAGGGGACCGCGACGATCGACGGCAAGCAGGTCACCTCGACCTACGACGCCGCCTACAACGCGATCAGCTGCGCCTGACCGCCGCACTGAACAATCCGCACTGAACAATCCGCACTGAACAATCCACGCTGAACAGTACTGACCGGGGCCGGCCGGCCCGACGATCGGCCGGCCCCGCACCCCCCGCCTCCCAAAAGATGGAGTCATCACGTGAAGACCAAGAAAGCCGCCCAGATGCTGGCTGCGTCGGTGCTCGGCCTGGCGCTTTCGGGTGTGGTCGGTCCCGCGATGGCGGCCGACGGACCCGGCGACGGCTCTGGCGACGGCATCGACGTGTCGGTGAACATCGAGCCCACCACCACGCCCGGACAGCTGTCGATGACGGTGGCCGACAACAGCGGGGTGTCGCTGGAGGAGAACGGATCGGACGCCGCCGCCCGCCAGTTCACCGGCACCCTGCCCACCGTGACCGTGACCGACACCCGCACCCCCGAGGAGATCCCCGACGGCGAATACTGGGCGGTCGTCGGCCAGGCCGGCCAGTTCGTCGCGGCCGACGACCCGGGCAAGACCATCGGCCCGGAATACCTGGGGTGGAAGCCTCGCCTGCTGAGCGACTCCTCCACCGGTGCGGTGGCGGCCGGTGAGCCGGTCTCCAGCGTCATCTCCGATGGCAGCGAGGCTCCGGCCGTGGGCCTGGCGGGCCAGGAGCTGCTCGTGTCGATCGCGAACTCCGCGGAGGAGATCGGCACTTCGGAGGTCAACGCCGATCTGGCCCTGCGCACTCCGGTCGACGTCGCCGCCGGCGAATACCACTCCACCATCACCCTGTCGCTTTTCAACCAGTCCTGAACCGGCGCCTGGAGCAGAAAGGAAACGGACCACCCCTTCGCCGAAGGGGTGGTCCGGATATTCCGGGGAACGCGTCCGGCTCCTGTAGCGGCGGAATACAAGACATTGATTTGACAGAAGTCACGTGGTAAATGACCGGTCGACGGTTTCCGGATCCAGGATGCGCTCGATGACCATGACAGCGGCGCCGGTGACGCCCGCCCGGTCACCGAGTTTGCTCGCACGGATGCTGAGACTCTGGGTGGCCAGTGGCAACGAGCGGCCGTAAATCATTTCGCGGACGCCCGCCAAAAGGTGATCGCCCGCTTCGACCAGGTCGCCGCCGATCACGATCATGGTGGGGTTGAAGAAGTTGACGATCGAGGCGAGCGCGCTGCCGACCTCTCTGCCGCCCTGCCGGACGAGGCGGATGGCAAGGGGATTGCCTTCCTTGGTGAGACGGACGACATCCCGGCCGTCGGCGACGTCAAGCCCCGCGTCGCGGAGGCGGGCGGCCAGGGCCGCGCCGCCGGCCACGGCCTCCAGGCAGCCGGCGTAGCCGCAGCGGCACTGCACCTGGTCGATGGTGGGTATGCGAATGTGGCCGATATCCCCCGCAGCGCCTCGGGCGCCGCGATGCAGCCGGCGTCCGGCGATGATGCCACAGCCGATGCCGGTGCCCGCCTTGACGAAGATCAGATGCTCGACCTCGGGGTGGACGGCCCAGTGCTCGCCCAGCGTCATGATGTTCACGTCGTTGTCGACGAGCACCGGAACGCCGAGCCGCTCGCCGAGCCAGCCGGGTACGGGGAAGCCGTCCCAGCCCGGCATGATCGGTGGGCTGACCGCCGTGCCGCTCGCGTGGTCCACAGGGCCGGGGAGGCCGACGCCGACTCCGCACACGTCCGACGCCGGGCGGCCGCACTCGGCGAGCAGTTCGCGGAAGGTGTCGAGAACCCAGCCCAACGTCGGCTCAGGTCCGCGGTCGATGGGCAGGTCGGCGGCACGTTCCGCCAGGACCGCTCCACCCAGGTCGCTGGCGGCGATCCTGGCGTGGGTGACGCCGAGGTCGGCGGCGAGCACGATGCGGGCCGCACGGTGGAAGGAGAAGGCGGTGGCGGGCCTGCCGCCCGATGGGGTCGTGTCCTCGGCGGGCAGGATCAGGCGCTGGTGCAGCAGAGCGTCGATCCGCTGGGACACCGCGCTTCTTGACAGACCAGTGAGCTGGACCAGCTCAGCGCGGGTACGCGCCCGCCCGTCACGCAGGATCGACAGGAGTGCTCCCGCTCCGGTCCCGCCGGGCATGCCCTGAGCCACTGGCGCTCCTTACTACTCGACGTTTCCTTATGTTTTACCCTATGCCCCTTTTGCTTGACCAAAGTCATAAGTCGTGTATACGCTCACGGCACTATGTAGCGGCGCACCTAAAGTTCTGACACTCTCAGACAGGGTGCCGGGCCGGGAGCGAGTTTATGACCTGTATTAACGGCGTGCCCGAGCCGAGAATCCAGAGAGCCCGGCAGTGCGGCATTGGCCGGGCCCTTGCTTACTTCGCCTCCGCGGGTGACCACCCCACGCGAATCCGTGAGGCCTTTCTCTCTTCCGTTCCCGCGGCGGAGTAGACCCGATGCTGACCATGACGGGCATCGGCAAGAGCTTCTTCGGCGTCCGGGTGTTGTCCGGCGTCGACCTTGCGGTCGCGCCGGGCGAGGTCCACGCGATCGTGGGGGAGAACGGAGCGGGCAAGTCCACGCTCATGAAGATCCTCGCCGGAGTCCACCAACACGACGAGGGAACGATCGAGATCGACGGCCGGCGCGTATCGTTCGGCCATCCGCTGGACGCCCAGCGCGCCGGCGTGGCGATCATCTACCAGGAGTTCAACCTGCTGCCCGAGCGGACCGTGTCCGAGAACGTCTTCCTCGGCAGGGAACCGATACGGCGCGGCCTGGTCGACCGGACCGCGATGGACACCGCGACCGCCCGGCTGCTCGCCGAACTGGGTGAGGACTCCTTCGGCCCCCGGCAGCCGGTCAAGCGCCTGTCGGTCGCTCAGCAGCAGGTCGTGGAGATCGTCAAGGCGCTGTCGCTCGATGCCCGGATCGTGGTGATGGACGAGCCCACCGCCGCGCTCGCCGAGCACGAAGTGGAACTGCTCTACCGGCTGGTGCGGCGCCTGCAGGAGCGAGGCATCGCCGTGCTCTACATCTCTCACCGGCTGCGCGAGGTGTTCGACCTCAGCGATCACGTGACGGTCATCAAGGACGGCAGGCTGGTCACCACGGTCGCCACCGAGGACGTCACCTCCGAGGACCTGGTCCGCCTCATGGTCGGGCGCGATCTGAACGGTTACTTCCCGCCACGCTCCACCTCGGTCGGGGAGACACGGCTCCAGGTCACCGGTGGCGGCACCGACCGGCTGCACGACATCGACCTGAAGCTGAACGCGGGAGAGATCGTCGGCATCGCCGGGCTGCAGGGATCCGGCCGATCGGAGCTGGCCAAGGCCCTGTTCGGCGCCGAGCCGTTCACCCGGGGCGAGATGACGCCGGTGCGCCCGCGCTCGGTCCGCCAGGCGATCCGTGCCGGCATCGGCCTGGTGACCGAGGACCGCAAGAGCGAGGGCCTGGCCCTGCGCCAGTCGGTGCGCGACAACGCCCTTCTCGTGACCCGCGCGATAGGCCGCGGCGCTCGCCGCAGCGGGGTGCGGGACCTGCTGGAACGTGTACGGCTCACGCCGCCCCGCGAGGAGCAGGAGGTTCGCTACCTGTCCGGTGGCAACCAGCAGAAGGTCGTGCTCGCCAAGTGGATGACCGTCGCCCCCAAGGTGCTCCTGTTCGACGAGCCCACCCGGGGGGTCGACGTGGGCGCCAAGGCGGCGATCCACGACCTGATGCGCGAGCTGGCCGAAGACGGCATGGCGATCATGATGATCTCCTCCGAGCTGCCCGAGCT
Organism: Microbispora hainanensis; assembly: GCF_006874475.1. Lineage (GTDB taxonomy): Bacteria > Actinomycetota > Actinomycetes > Streptosporangiales > Streptosporangiaceae > Microbispora > Microbispora hainanensis. The sequence goes on along the minus strand of NZ_VIRM01000007.1, from coordinate 165,999 downwards.
GATCGGCATGAGCGACCGCATCGTCGTGCTCCGGGAGGGCCGCATCGCGGGCACCCTTCCCGCGGGCTCCTCAGAGGAGGCCATCATGAGCCTGGCCGCGGGCGAGGTGTCCGCATGACCCCGAACGTGCTCGCCGGCAGCAGGACCAGGTTCGCGGCGCTGGCGAACCCCACGAGTGTCGTCTTCCTGGCACTGGCCGGCGTGATCCTCGTGGGCTGGGCGCTGGTGGCCGTGGACGGTGGCCAGTTCCTCACGATGGAGACCGTCGTCGGGGTGCAGCAGCGCTCGGCCGCGCTCGGGATCGTCGCGGTAGGCCAGACGCTGGCCATCATGGCGGGATCCCTCGACCTGTCGGTCGCCTATCTGATCAGCCTCACCTCGCTGGTCGCGGCGGTGACCATGGCGGGCCAGGACTCCAACATCGTGCTCGCGGTCGGCGCCGTCATGGGAGTGAGCGCACTGGTCGGGCTGGTCAACGGCCTGATGATCAGCAAGTTGCGCGTGCACGCGTTCATCGCCACCCTCGGCGTCTCACTGATCATCAAGGGCATCCTGAGCGACCTCTACGACGGCCCGGCCGGCCGGGTGCCGGAGTCCTTCCAGCACCTTGGCTACGACCGGCTGGGCCCCGTTCCCGTCTCGGCGTTGCTCTGGGCCGCGGTCGCGCTCGTCGCCTGGTTCCTGCTCAGACGGACCAAATACGGCTACCGGGTGTACGCCGTCGGCGGTGACGTCGAGGTCGCCAGGTTGTCCGGCATCCGCACCGACCGGGTGATCGTCGTCACGCACGTGCTGTGCTCACTCTGTGCCGGCATCGCGGGACTGCTGCTGGCCAGCAGGCTCGGCGCCGGAGCCCCGACCGTGGGAACCGACGGCGGATACGACCTCGAGTCCATCGCCGCCGTCGTCCTCGGCGGCACCGCGCTGGCCGGGGGCAGAGGCGGGGTCGCGGGCACCGTGGGCGGCGTGCTGCTGCTCGCCGTCCTGGACAGCGTGTTCAACCAACTGGAAGTGAACTCCTTCTTCAAGGACGTCGTGCGAGGCGTGGTGATCGTCGTCGCCGTCGCCGTTTACGCCCGCCGTACGGGCCTGGCCGGAAGGAGGCGGACGTGAGGCGTGCGCTGCCGATTCTCGTGGTGCTGGCGGTGCTGCTGGCCGCCATCGCGATCGTCAACCCGTTCTTCATCGAGCCTGCCGGGTTCCTCTCCTTCGTCAGGCGCGCCGCGCCGCTGGTCATCCTCGCCGCCGGGCAGTACCTGGTGATCGTCGCCGGCGAGTTCGACCTGTCGGTCGGATCGCTGGTGACCGTCGAGGTGGTCGTCGCCGCCCGCCTGATCGACGGGGACGAGGCGGCGACCTGGCCGGTGCTGGCCCTGCTGATCGTTCTCGGCCTGGTCGTCGGTCTGGTCAACGGTGCGGTGACGACCCTCCTCCGCGTGCCGTCGTTCATCACCACGCTCGGCATGATGCTCGTGCTGTCCGGCGCGGTCTTCCTGTGGACGGGCGGCGCGCCGCGCGGCGCGCTCTCCCAGGCCTTCCGCATGTTCGGCAGGCAGACCGGCTGGGCCGTGCTCATCCTCGTGGTCGTCGCGGTCGCGGCCGTGGTGCTGATGCGGGCGAACTTCGGCAGGACGCTCATCGCCGTCGGCGACAACGAGCGCGCGGCCGCCCTGTCCGGCGTACGGGTCACCAGGGTGAGGATCATCGCCTTCACTCTCTCCGGCCTGTCCGCCGCGGTGGCCGGAATCCTGCTCGGCGGGTTCGCCGGAGTGTCCGCCCAGGTCGGCCAGGGACTGGAATTCCAGGCGATCACCGCGGTCGTCCTGGGCGGCGTCGTCCTCGGCGGCGGCCGCGGCACGGTCGTCGCCGCGATGGCCGGGGCGTTCACCCTGGAGGCCTTGTTCACCCTGCTCAACCTGTACGGCGTCTCCGGGGCGCTGAAGTTCACCGTGCAGGGCGTCATCCTCATCGCCGCCGTAGCGGCCGGAGCCATCCGTCTTCCCTTCCTCGACGCCCCGAAAGTAAAAGGAGACGCCCATGCGGTTTCGTAGACCGCTCATCCTCGCCGCCGCGGCTCTGACGGTGTTCGCCGTCGGCGGCTGCACCAGCGACAAGCCCAGCACCACAACAGCCGCCGACACGGGCGCCGGCGCCGCGCAGACCGCGGCCGCTTCGACGGCGCCGGCCTCGGGAACCGGGGAGCAGTCCAAGTTCTTCGTCCAGGCCGACTACGACGCTCAGCTCGCGATGCGCTCGCAGACGGCGGAGGGACCGGCGGACAAGCCCTGGGAGCAGGCCATCGCGCCGCAGATGGTGTCCACCGCCGAGTACAAGAAGGACGGGCCCTACCACCTGTGCTTCTCCAACGCGGCGGTCGACAATCCCTGGCGGCAGGTCGGCTGGAAGACCATGCAGGCCGAGGTGGCGTTGCACAAGGAGATCTCCGAGCTCACCGCCCTCGACGCCGAGGGCAAGGACGACAAGCAGATCTCCGACATCTCCGAGCTGCAGGCCAAGGGCTGCGACGCGTTGATCGTCTCGCCCAACACCACGGCGACGCTCACTCCGGCCGTCAAGGGCGCCTGCGGCAAGGTCCCGGTCATCGTCTTCGACCGGGGCGTGGAGACCGACTGCCCGGTGACGTTCATCAAGCCCATCGGCGGCTACGCGTTCGGCGCCGACGCGGCCGAGTTCCTCGTGGAGAAGGTGCCTGCGGGCGGGAAGATCCTGGCGCTGCGCATCAGCCCCGGGGTGGACGTGCTGGAAACCCGCTGGTCGGCGGCGAAGGTCGCCTTCGACGCCAGCGGCCTCCAGGTCGTCGGTGTGGAGTTCACCGACGGCGACGCGGCCAAGGCCAAGGGCATCGTCAACGACTACATCCAGCGGCACGGCAAGCTCGACGGCGTCTGGATGGACTCGGGAGCCACCTCCGTGGCCGTCGCCGAGGCGTTCGAGGACGCCGGCATGCCCGTCCCGCCGATGACCGGGGAAGACCAGCAGGACTTCCTGCGCAAGTGGAAGGACGACGGCCTCACCGCCGTCGCTCCCACGTACCCCACCTATCAGTGGCGCACACCGATCATCGCCGCCCTGAAGATCCTCAAGGGTGAGGAGGTGCCGAAGACGTGGAACCTGCCGCAGCCCAAGATCACGGCGGAGAACCTCGACCGCTACCTGCAGCCGAACATGCCGCCGCTGCACTACGCGTTGTGCGGCTGCGAGGGGATGCCGGGATTCCCCGAGAAGTGGGGCGGTAAGTAGGGGTGAGCGCGTTCCCTCTCGGAGTGAACACGTGGGTGTGGGTCTCGCCGCTGACGGACGACGATCTCGCGTCCCTGGTGCCCCGGGTCGCGGCCTGGGGGTTCGACGTCATCGAGCTGCCGGTGGAGCGGCCCGGCGACTGGGATCCTCACAAGGCCGCGGCGCTGCTGGCCGAGCACGGGCTGAAGGCATCGGTGGTGCTGGTCATGCCGCCGGGGCGGGAGCTCGTGGCGGCCACGGCCGGGGTCGTCGAGGAGACCCAGGACTACCTGCGGCACTGCGTGGACGTGGCGGCGGCCGTGGGCTCCCCCGTGATCGGCGGGCCCGCCTACGCCTCCGTCGGCAGGACCTGGCGGATGTCGGACGACGAGCGCCGGACGATCTACGCCGAGCTCCGGAACAACCTGCAACCCGTGGCCGACTACGCGGGCGAGCGCGGTGTGACCATCGCGGTCGAGCCGCTCAACCGTTATGAGACCAGCCTGCTCAACACCGTCGAGCAGGCTCTCGAGGCATTGCCCGGCGGATGCGGCCTGGCGCTCGACGTCTATCACATGAACATCGAGGAGAAGGATCCGGCGCAGGCCGTACGCGCCGCGGCCGGCCGGATCGCGCATGTGCAGGTCTGCGGAACGGATCGGGGCACACCAGGCGCCGACCGCTTCGACTGGCCCGCCTTCACCCAGGCTCTGCGTGAAGCGGGCTATGCGGGCCCCCTCGTTATCGAATCCTTCACCGCCCACAACCAGACGATCGCCACCGCGGCCTCCATCTGGAGGCCGCTCGCACCGAGCCAGGACTCCCTCGCCGTGGACGGTCTGGCCTTCCTCAGGTCGCTGTAGCCGGCCCCGCGGTTCCCCGCCGACGGCGGGGAACCGCGGGACCCAAGCACGTACGTCACCGGGACCGCGCTGGTCGCCGACAGCGCCGGAGCCTCAGCCGCGGGTCCAGCGCTGGTTCGCGCCGCCGTTGCAGGTCCACGTCTGCACCTTGGCGCCGTTGGCCGTCTGGTTGCCGTTCACGTCCAGGCACAGGCCGGACTGGACGCCGACGACGGTGCCGGTGGAGTTGACCGTCCACTTCTGGTTGGCGCCGCCGTTGCAGTCCCAGATGCCCACCGTCCCGCCCGCCGTGGTCCGCTGGTCGAACACGTCCAGGCACTTCGTCCCGCCGAACGTGCGCAACTCCCCGGAGGAGGTGAGGGACCACTTCTGGTTGGCGCCGCCGTGGCAGTCGTAGATCTGCACGGTCGAGCCGTTGGTCGCGGCGCCGCCGGCGACGTCGAGGCAGCGCCCCGACTGGGCGCCGACGAGCGTGAAGCTCTGCGGGGCCTGCGGGGCCGCCCAGGTGCCGGTCTCCGCGTCGATGGTCCAGGAGTCGTAGAACGCGTTCATCGAGGCGGTGGAGCCGCTGATCGTGAGCGGCAGCCACACGGGCGTCGAGCTGTTGAGGTCGTTCGGGTTCCACCGGTCGCCGACGTAGAGGTACGTGGTGCCCGACGAACCTGTCACCGGCACGACGGAGGAGGTCTGGGAGTCGAACGTGCGGCTGCCGGAGGGGGCGAACGTGGTGAATCCGCTCCACGGCCCGGACAGGGAGGTCGCGGTGGCGTAGGCGTTGTCGTTGGTGGACCAGCCGGTCAGGTGCGAGGCGAACAGGAAGTATCGTCCGTTCACCTTGACCATCGCCGGAGACTCCAGGTCGGCGAGCACCGCCGTCGTGCTCACCGCCTGGGTGTAGTCCGCGGAGAGCCGGTCGACGCGCAGGCCGTGGCTGCGGTCCTCGGTCAGCAGATAGGCCGTGCCGTCGTCGTCCTTGAACAGGCCCAGATCCCGGCTCTCGAATCCCAGCGGACGCGAGGAGCCGCGGTAGGTGTACGGCCCGCACGGCGTCGGGCTGGTGGCCACGCCCGCCCGCGCGTCGCTGTAGGAGGAGTTGTCGATGTGCACCCACATGACGTACTGGCCGGTCGCCGAATTGTAGATCACCTTCGGCCGTTCCACGATCCGCCCGGCGGCGAGGTCGCCGCTGCCCTGGCGGCTCAGCGCGTTGCCCACCCGGGTCCAGGTGGCCAGGTCCGTGGAGGAGTAGCAGGCGACCGCCGTGAACGTGGCGCCGGCGCTCTTGTCCTCGCCCACCATGTAGTACGTCGAGCCGACCTTGAAGAACCCGGCGCCGTGCGCCTGCAGCCGGTTGCCCGCCGTGTCGTACCACATGACGCCGGGATGGAGCGTCACGGCGGCGGCGAACCCCGGGGCGGGCGTGAACAGCCCGGCGATCAGCAGGATGGTCGTGCCGAGCGCCGTGAACCACGCGCGGATGCGTCTCATGGGTGCCTCACCTGGGGGATGGACGGGCGTCACGTGGCCACGGGGGACGGAGTGCCGATCTTCGGCTTCGGGGCTCCCCGGACCCTAGACACGATCCGGCAACGCGATCAAGACCCGGCCCGCCCGCCTGGCGGCCCGTACGCGACGACCTCGGCCCAGGCCGCCCGCCGGGGCCGGAAGAGCCGAAACTTTCACGAGGCGGCGTCGCGACGCCCGTCACCCGGGCGGGTCCAGTTCGAGGCCGGCGCGTGAGGCGTAGTGCATGAACTTGAACGGGTTGAGCAGCTGGGTGCGCGCGACCATCGACTCCAGCAGGCTCTGCCGCAGGCCGGCGAGCTCGGGAGCGCCGGGATGGCTGAGCAGCCCCAGGTCGACGAGGTGCAGGGCCAGCGGATGCTCGCCGCGCCGCGCGAGCTCCAGCCCCGCCGTGGCGAAGGCCGCCGCGCTCCGGCCGCCCAGCAGGTCGAGCGCGGCCGACAGCTCGGCGGAGGTGAACTGCTCGACGCCCTCGCCGCTGTGGTGCCAGTAGCCGGTCCGCAGGCGGTGCACCCGCTGGACGAAGGTGTCGCGGGTGACCAGGTAGGGCATGACCGCCGCGGGATGGTCCCGGAGGACGTCGGGCAGATGGCCGAGCCGCAGGATCTCGGCGAGCGTCAGACCGTCCGAGATCGCGGCGACGGTGATCCGCTCCAGGTCGCGCAGTGCGGCCAGCAGGCCGGGGAACGCCTCGACGGGGAAGTTCTCAGTCAGCGCCGGGTGCCCGTGGACGAGCGTGCGCGGCCGCAGGTCCATGACCGTCCGCATGGCGTCGAACAGGCCCTGCGGGGAGCCCTCCGCGAGGGTCGGCGAGCCGAGATAGGGCATGCACATGTCGCCGACGAAGGCCACGTCCAGGCCCGGGAGGTGGACGACCAGCCCGTCGTCGGTCTCCCCTCCGGCGATCGGGATGAGCGTGACGTCCACTCCGCCGACGGTCAGCTTCTCCACGGCGTTCACCAGCAGGCCGGGGGCGACGTGGGCCTGACGGCCGTGGCCTCGCGGAAGGTAGTAGCCCAGTGGCGGCGGGCCGGAGTTCTGCAGCGCGAGCTCGCGGGGGAAGTTCGCCTGGGCGATGACCACGGCGCCGTCGGCCGTGAGGGCGTCGAGGCCGCCGACATGGTCCAGATGGGCATGCGTGAGGATCACGTGGGTGACGGGCAGCTCGGTGATCTCGCGGAGCGCGCGGAGCGCCGCGGCCGCGTGCCTGGGCGTACTGGCGGCGTCGACGGCTACCACACCCGTGCCGGTGACGACGAAGCCGACGTCGGCGAAGTCGTAGCCCTGCGCGACGTGGACGCCCGGAGCGTGCTCGACCAGGCGCGGGGGGACGAAACGGAACCCGTCCCGGGGATTCGCCCAGTAGTCGGTGATCAGGTGTCCGCCCCGGACGCGGGCCCGCGCGGCGTCCTCAACGCGCCCGAGCAGCTCGTACGCGTGTGACAGCGCCGCGTGGACGGGCCGCATGAAGCCCGGCGGGAACTGGTCCCCGACCATGAGGACGAACTCCAGATCCGCGACCACGGTCTCCGGCCGTCCCGCGCACCCGGGCAGGCCGGCCAGGGAGATCCCGCGGTAGTAGTGGGGGAGCCCGAGGTCCAGCTCGGTGGCGGCGTCGAGCTTGGCGATCGCCGCCTCGGCCTGGCCGTCCAACCGGGACTGGAAGGCGCCGGCGAGCGCCAGCAGCAGCCCCTCGCCCGGCGTCCGTGACGACAGCTCCGCGAAGAACCGGAACCCCTCCGCGTCGAGGCCGGCTGCCGTGAACTGAGCGGCCAGCACGATCCTGACGCGCCGGTCGGCGTCCGGCCACGTGGCGACCCGGGAGAGCGCCGCGATCTCTTCGTTCATCGGGAACCTCCGAGAGAACCCGCGCCGCCGGGGCGCCGGATGAATGCGAGGGCGAGGGCGGCGCCGACCGCCGAGGCGATCATGAACCAGCCGACGTCGTCGTGAGCGCCCATCACGGTTGCGGGCGGCGGGGTCGAGGAGGGCGGGGTCGAGGGGGGCGGGCCGGGAGACGCGCTCGCACCCGCCCGCCTTTTGAGATTGGTCATGACGCACTTCTAAAGTTCTTAGACAAAAAAGTCAAGCGAGTGCGTGATAGTTTCAAGTTGCTTGGTAGGCTGTGGTCATGCGCTCCTATGGTCAGTACTGCTCCGTGGCCAAAGCACTCGACGTCGTCGGAGACCGGTGGACGTTGCTGATCGTGCGCGAGCTCCTGTCCCGTGGCCCGTGCCGCTACACCGACCTGCGGTCCGGGCTGCCGGGGATCGCCACCAACCTTCTCGCCGACCGCCTGCGCGAGCTGGAGGCCGCCGGTCTCGTGGAACGCGAGGACGCTCCGCCGCCGATCGCCACCACCCTGTTCCGGCTCACCGATCGCGGCGCCGATCTGGCGCCGGTGATCGACGCGCTCGGCCGCTGGGGCGTACCCCTGATGCGCGACCACCGGCCCCAGGACGCCTTCCGCGGCCAGTGGCTGCGCCTGCCCGTACGGATGTTCCTCGCCGACCACGAGCCCGACCGGCCCGCGTCGTCGATCCAGATCCACGCCGGAGACCAGAGTGTGGTGATCGACGCCGACGCCGGCCGGGTCTCGATGCGCCTGGGCGCCGACCCGGACGCCGACGCCACCGTCACCGGCCCGCCGCCGCGCGTCCTCGCCCTCCTCAGCGGCGGCCTCGGCCTCGCCGACGCCGAGGAGCAGGGCCTGCGGGTCGCCGGGTCTCGCGAGGCCGTTCTGCGGGTCCTGCCCCGCGCCGCAGCCGCCGCCGGTGACTCCGCACCTGCCGAGGAGACCGGCTTGTAGTCGTCCGCGTACTGGCAGGCGTCGGTGAGCACCCGGACCAAGATCCACGCGACCCGGCCAGGACTGGGCCTTCACGACCGCTGGGGCCGCACGTACGAGGGCAGGCGAATCTGGCATAGAGGCACGTGAACGCTCCCTGAGCGCGGCCGCGTTCAGGGAGCCTTTACGATTCATCCAGGTTGACCCCCTACCCTGACCGGATGTTCGTCGATTCAGTGGAAACGAACCGGACCGGTCTCAGGGAGGAGGCGTCACCCGCACGGTCGCAACCGTCGCCGCAGTCGCCGCGGCAGGGATGGCTGGACGCGTTACGCGGCGTCGCCGCGCTCGTCGTGGTGTTCGAGCACTGCCTCGACGGCCTGTTTCCCGAGGTGCGCGCGGGCGCGGGCCAGTGGTTCAACTTCGGCCAGTATGGCGTGCTCGTGTTCTTCCTCGTCAGCGGCTACGTGGTTCCGGTCTCGCTGGAACGGCGCGGCAGCGTCGGCGGGTTCTGGATCACCCGGCTCTTCCGCCTCTATCCCCTGTGGCTCGTCGCCGCGGCGGCCGGGACGGTGTTCGGCGCGGTGGGCGTGTACGCGACGCTGCCGGACCAGTTGGCCGACAATCCGGGCATCTCGGCACTGGCGCATCTGACCATGCTGCAGGACCTCCTCCAGGTGGTCAGCGTCGTCAACGTGTTCTGGACGCTGTCGTACGAGATGGTCTTCTACCTGCTCGTGACGGCGCTGTTCGTGGTGGCGGGCACGCACCGCAATGGCATGCACCGGGTAAGTGCCGTCGGCATGATCGCGTTCGCCGCGGCGGCCGTCACCGTGGGCGGACTGCTCCCGGCGGGCGCGCTGTCGCGGGGCGCCGGCACCGCCCAGGTCGTGGTGATCGCGGCGGTCGTGCTGCTCGCGGCGGCCGCGTCGCTGGCCTCTCGCGGACGGCTGCGCGTGTGGGGCACCGCGGCCGCCGCCGTGCTGGCCCTCGTGCTGCTCGGCGCCAACAGCCGGGTCGGGGCGTGGGAGAGCCTGGCCATCCTCGCGACGATGTTCGCCGGCACCGTGCTCTACCGGCTCGACCAGGGCCAACTCCGCTGGAAGAGGAACGGGTGGGCGCTGGCGTGCGTGCCGGTCGCGTCCGTCGCCGCCGCGTGGGCCTTCGGCCCCGGCTGGGGCATGCCCGACGACCAGGCGCTGGCGTTCACCTGGGGCTGGTCGACGGCCGTCGCGGCGGCCTGGGCCACCTTCCTGGCCGCCCGTTTTCTGCGGCGTCGGCGGATGCCGCGCGCGCTCGTGGGGCTCGGCCTGATCAGCTACTCCGTCTATCTGCTGCATCCCCTCGCCGTGCAGGTGCTCCGGCGGCTGACGACGGACCCGGCCCGCTTCTCCCTCACCGAACGCCTGGCCATGGGCGTCCTGCTGCTCGGGGTGGTGCTCGCCTGCTCGGCGCTGACCTATCGCGCCGTCGAGCGCCCGGCCCAGTCGCTGGGCCGTCACCTGGCCCGCAGGGCGCGCTCCCGAACACTTCCGCCACAGACGCGTACGGCACGGACGCGTACGGCAGAGACGCGTACGGCTGGCCCGGCCGGGGTCAGGCGGCCTGGACGGCCTCCTGAGCCGGGGGCGCGAGCCTGCCCGCGCCCAGCAGGACCGCCAGCAGCAGCACGGTGACCAGCGCGAACGATGCGGGAAGCCCGGTCAGCTGGGCGATCCCGCCGATGGCGCTCGGCGCGACGAACCCCGACGCGTAGCTCACCGTGGCCGCGCCCGCGACGCCCTCGCTCGGCGAGGACCCGGCGTTGCCCGCCGCCGCGAACACCAGCGGGACGACCACGGCGATCCCCACGCCGATCAGCATGAACCCGGCGACCGCCGGCACCGGAGTCCGGGAGACCACGACGAGCAGCCCGCCGAGCGCCGCCAGCGCCCCGCTGCCGCGCAAGGTCGCCACCGGCCCCAGCCGCCGCACCACGGCGTCGCCGCACAACCGGCCCGCGGCCATCATGCAGGCGAAGGCCGTGTACGCCGCGGCGCCCACCGCCTGCGACGCGCCCGCGACCTGCCGGAGGTAGACGGCGCACCAGTCCTGGGCGGCGCCCTCGGCGAACACCGCGCAGAAGCCCACCAGCCCGATGACGAGCACTCCGCGCGGCGGGAGCATGAACGGGGGCGGGGCCGGCTCGTCCTCACCCGCCCGCAGGTCGAGCAGCAGCGGTCCGGCGGCCAGTCCTACGAGGAACAGAACCACCGCCATGCCGCTCAGATGGAGCCGGGCGTCGAGGCCGGCGCTCGCCGCCAGCGTGCCCACGCCGCCGCCCACGAGCGTCCCCACGCTCCACATGCCGTGCAGGCCGGACATGATCGAACGGCCGAGCCGCTGCTCGACCTCCACCCCCTGGGCGTTCATCGCGACGTCGGCGACGCCGGCCACCGCGCCGAACAGCAGGAGCGCCGCGCACAGCAGGGGCAGGTCCGGCGCCAGCGGGGGCAGGGCGAGGAGCAGGCACCACAGGCCGATCGCGAGGCGGGTGACGGCCCGCACGCCGAACCGGTGCGTGAGGCGGCCCGCGGTCGACATCGCGAGGATGGAGCCGACCGCGGGCGAGAGCAGGGCGAGCCCGAGCCCGCCCGGCCCGACCCCGACGTGGTCCTGGATCCAGGGGATGCGGGAGGCGAAGCCGCCGGTCACCGCCCCATGCAGGGCGAAGGCGACCGACACCGCGAACCTGGCCCGTCTCAGCTCCCGAAGATCCACTGTGACACGGTATGCGCTCCGGGACAGATGCGGAAAGTGACTTCTGAGACAGCGGTGACGCACCGGGCCTCGATGATCACGAGGCGGGCACGGTTCGCCCTCACTTGGATGTCCGAGGCGGCCGGCGGACGTCCGGGGTCCGTCCTAGAGGTGGACCGACATTGGAGGCGCACGTGAAGAAATCCGGCCCGATCCTCGCGGCCCTGACCATGATCGCCCTGTTGTTCGTCACCGCCTGTTCCGGCGTGCCGACCGCCTCGGACGCCGGAGCCCGGGCGCCGGTCGCTCCGCCGGGCGTCCCGGACTCCGCCCGGCACGACGACATGGGCGCAGAGCCGTCCTCACTCGACCGGGACGAGGGAGCGCGCAGCGCGGAGGAGCCGTCGACCTTCGCCCTCGACGTCGACACGGCCTCCTACGGCTACGCCCGCCGCGCTCTGGAGGAGGGACGCCTGCCGGATCCGGGACAGGTGCGTACGGAGGAGTTCGTCAACGCCTTCCGCCAGGACTACGCGGAGCCGGAGGGCGACGGCTTCGCCGTCCACATCGACGGGGCCAGGATGCCGGACAAGAGGACCGCCCTGCTGCGCGTCGGCCTGCAGACCCGCGAGCCGGACCCGTCGGTGCGGCGGCCCGTCAGCCTCACCTTCGTGGTCGACGTCTCCGGGTCGATGGCCGAGCCCGGCCGGCTCGATCTCGTGCGCCGGGCGCTGCACACGCTCGTCGACCAGCTCGTGCCCGGCGACCAGGTGTCCATCGTTTCCTTCCGGGAAGAGGCCCAGGTGATCGCGGAGACGACGGCGGTGACACGCCGGTCGGAGCTGCATGAGGCGATCGACATGCTGAACGCCGGGGGATCGACCAACCTGGCGGACGGCCTCGAGACCGGCTACCGCCTGGCGGCCGGCTCCTTCAGGCAGGACGCCACCAACCGCGTCGTCCTGCTCTCCGACGGCCTGGCCAACACCGGTGAGACCGCCTGGCAGACGATCCTCGGCCGGGTGAGCGAGCACGCCGGCAAGAAGATCACCCTGCTGTGCGTGGGCGTCGGCCGCGAGTACGGCGACGAGCTCATGGAGCAGCTCGCCGACCGGGGCGACGGCGCGGCCGTCTACGTCTCCACCGAGGACCAGGTGCGCAAGACGTTCACCGAACGGCTCACCACCACCCTAGAGGTGCGCGCCCGGGACGCCAAGGCGCAGGTGACCTTCAACCCGTCGGCGGTCGAGTCGTACGCGCTCCTCGGATATGAGAACCGCGCGCTGACCTCGGAGGACTTCCGCGACGACAGCAAGGACGGCGGGGAGATCGGCCCCGGCCACTCGGTCACCGCGATCTACCGGGTGCACCTGCGCCCGGGCGCGGACGGCAGGCTCGCCACCGCCACCGTGCGCTGGCTGGACCCCGACACGCGGCGGCCGTCCGAGGCCGACCGGAGCGTCGACGTGTTCGCGCTGGCCCCGGCCCTGTGGGGGAGCGCTTCCGTCCGTCTCCAGGTGGACGCCGTGGCCGCCGACTTCGCCGAGCACCTGCGCGGCCGGTGGTCCGGGAGGAGCGGGACGTGGAGCTTCGGCGAGTTGATCGACCAGGCCGACCGCCTGGCTGCGCGCACCGATGACCCCGCCGTGACCGAACTGGCGACGTTGCTGCGCAGCGCCCGCGACCTGGGCTGACGGCCGGCAGGCGGGCGGCGGCACGCGGCCCGGCACGCCGTGGGACACACGGATACGCCGGGCCGCGTGCCAGGGGCGGCGTTCGGGGTAAGGGCGGAAAGACCATAGGGTCGTCCCGTGCACATTCGCCCCGCCACAGGCCGGGACCAGGAGCAGGACCAAGAGCAGGACCAGGAGCAGGAGATGGTCGTGAACGAGACCGACGAAGGACCCGGATTCGCCGATCTGGCGCTGGGCCCCGAGCTCCTGAAGGCCTTGAACGGTCTCGGTTACGAGGAGCCCACGCCCATCCAGCGGGAGGCCATCCCGCCGCTTCTGGAGGGCCGCGACCTCCTCGGGCAGGCCGCGACCGGCACGGGCAAGACGGCCGCGTTCGCCCTGCCCATGCTCCAGCGGCTGCACGCCGGCCGCCACCCGGTGGCCATGGAGAACGGCGGCGGCGAGCCCGCGGGGCTGGTGCTGGTGCCCACCCGCGAGCTGGCCATACAGGTGTCGGAGGCCATGCACCGCTACGGCCGCGACCTCGGCACGCGGGTGCTGCCCATCTACGGCGGCCAGCCGATCGGACGGCAGCTGCGGGCGCTAGAGCGCGGCGTGGACGTCGTCGTCGCCACCCCGGGCCGGGCGCTCGACCACATCGGCAGGGGCACCCTGCCGCTCAAGGGCCTGCGCATGGTCGTCCTCGACGAGGCCGACGAGATGCTCGACATGGGCTTCGCCGACGACATCGAGGCGATCCTCCAGGACACCCCGGAGGACCGGCAGACCGTGCTGTTCTCCGCGACCATGCCGCCGCGCATCGACGGGATCGCCCGCCGCCACCTGCGCGAGCCGGTGCGGATCAGGATCGAGCGGGAGGCGCCCGCCGCCGGCGAGGCCCCGCTCATCCGGCAGAGCGCCTACATCGTGAGCCGCGCGTACAAGCCGGCCGCGCTGGGCCGGGTGCTCGACGTGGAGGCCCCCACTGCCGCGATCGTCTTCTGCCGCACCCGTGAGGAGGTCGACAGCCTCACCGAGACCATGAACGGCCGCGGCTACCGCGCCGAGGCCCTGCACGGCGGCATGGGCCAGGAGCAGCGCGACCGCGTCATGGGCCGGCTGCGCAGCGGGACGGCCGACCTGCTCGTCGCGACCGACGTGGCCGCGCGCGGCCTCGACATCGAGCAGCTCACCCACGTCATCAACTACGACGTGCCGTCCGCGCCCGAGTCGTACGTGCACCGCATCGGCCGGGTGGGCCGGGCCGGGCGGGAGGGCGTCGCGATCACGCTCGCCGAGCCCCGCGAGCACCGCATGCTCAAGACCATCGAGCGCGTCACCCGCAGCAAGATCGCGGTCGAGAAGGTGCCGACCGTGGCCGACCTGCGCGCCCGGCGGCTGGAGCTGACCAGGGCCGCCCTGCAGGAGAGCCTGATGGAGGACGGCGACCTCGACCGCTTCCGCGTGGTGGTCGAGACGCTCGCCGACGAGTTCGACCTGGTCGACATCGCGCTCGCGGCGGTCAAGCTCGCCCACGAGTCGACCGGCGCCGCCGCGGACGAGGAGGAGATCCCCGAGGTCACGCCGCGCCCGCAGCGGGCCGAACGCGGCGGTCCGCGCGACGACAGGTTCGCCCGCGACGACCGGCGCGGACGGCGCGGGGGCGGCGCGATGAGCCGCGTCTTCGTCGGCGCGGGCCGCAGCGCGGGCGTGCGTCCCCAGGACATCGTCGGCGCGATCACCGGAGAGACCCACGTCAGCGGGCGCGAGATCGGGGCGATCGAGATCGCCGACCGGTTCACCCTGGTCGAGATCCCGGACGCCGCGGTGGACGAGGTGGTCGCGGCGCTGCGCCGCACCACGATCAAGGGCAGGAAGCCGATCGTGCGCAGGGACCGCGACGGCGCCCCCCGAGGCCGCCGCTGACCTTCGCGGGGGCCACTGGGGGCCACCGGGGGCTGTCAGCGGGCGCCCACGGACCTGTCTGAGCGGGTGGCGGCGGCGGTCCTGCGCCGCGCCGCCCGCCAGCGGGCGAGCAGCAGCGCGAGCAGGCCCGCGAGGACGGCGACGGTCACGCCGGTGCCGAGCATCGCCCCCAGCCGCTGGTCGGCCGCCCGGTCCGGCGCCCACGGCAGCGCGAGCGCCGCATACCACTCCGGCGCCTGCGCCGGCCCGGCCAGCACCACCAGGCCCGTCCACGCGCGTACCGCGATCGCCCCGGCGAGCATCCAGGCCCGCACCTGCGGCCGGATCGCGTGGGGGAGCGGGTCCACGCCGACGGCCACCGCGAGGAACAGCACCGCGGTGAGCGTCACCGCCGTCTGCGCGGCCAGCCGCAGGGCGAGGCTCGGCTGGGCGTCCCCGAACAGGCCGGTCAGATACAGCGCCGGATAGGGCAGTGCGTACAGGGCCAGCGCCGTCACCGGGTGGGACAGCGCACGGCCGGCCGGACCGCCGGCGGGGTCCGCGTCGGGACGCACCCGCCGCCACAGCGTCATCGGGGCGCCGAACACGAGCAGCACGGGGCCTACGGCGCCGAGCAGCGCATACTGCGCCGCGTGCGCGGAGAACAGGGCGGGCGCGTACGCCGCCACGCCTCCGGAGGTGGCATAAGCGATCACCGCGAGCCCGGCCACCCAGGAGACGGTCCGCCCGGCCGGCCACCGCCCGCCCTCCCCCGGGGCACGCGACAGCCGCCGTACGCCGGACAGGTACGCCGCGAGGGCGGCGGCCAGCAGGAGCAGCGCGATCGGGTCGGGCCGCACCTCCGTGACGAGCGCGCCCGGGGTGAGGGGAGGCAGGGCGTATCCCAGGGCGTCGTGGTGGTGCGCGGCCGTCTCGGTGGGCGGCGGGGGCGTGCGTCCCAGCGCGACGGCCAGGCCCAGCGTGCCGGCCATCACCGCGATCTCGCCGCAGGCGAGGCGCAGGAACGGCGCGCGGGCGCCGCCGGACTCCATCGTCTCGATGGTCCTGCGCCGGTGCCGCCATCCGAACCAGCCGAGCACCGCCAGCGCGGCGATCTTGGCCAGCACGAGCAGGCCATACCGCGACTGCCACAGCAGCGGCACCGAGCCGAGCCGCACCCAGGCGTTGAGGGCACCGGATGCCCCGACGGCGGCGAAGCAGCCCAGCGCGAGCGTGCTGAAGCGCCGCACGGCGACCGTGAGCCCGGGCGCGGCACGCAGGTGCGCCACGAGGGCGTACAGGCCGCCGATCCACAGCGCGACGGCCGCGACGTGCGCCATCAGGCTCAGGACGGCGAGGTTGTGGTCGGCCGCCGAGGCGGAGTGGCCCACGTACGCCGGGGGCAGCACCGCGAAGAGCGCCACCGCGAGCAGCGTGAGCCGGAGCAGGGGGCCGTCCGGCAGGAGCGTCCCCGCGGCGACCGCCAGGGCCGCGAGCGTCACCGTGAGGAACGCCTGACCCTGCGGGATGTGGAGGAGGAAGGCGGGCAGCGCGCCGGAGCGCAGCGCGTCGCCCGGAGGCAGCCCGAGGAAGTCCGACAGCGTCAGCACTTCGGTGACCGCCGCGCTCGCCGCCCAGCCGAGCGCCCAGTCCCCGGCCGCCCGCATGACGGTCCGGCCGCTGGCAGGGGCCAGCACGACGGCCGCCAGCAGGGTCCCGACCGTGGCGACGGCGCAGACGTCGTGGACGAGCCGCACGACCGGCAGGCCCCAGGTGGTCAGGGCGCCGGGGGAGGGCAGCCCCTGGATCGCCGGTTGCGGTCTGCCGCCGCCGAACCACAGGGCGAGCCCCAGCAGGGCGAACGCCGTCGCGGCGACGGCGGGGACGACCACGCCGCGGTGGCGCGGGGGAGGTGTCATCGTCGGCGTCCTCGGCTCGTAGATCACTTGCGAGTATGGCCGAAAGGTCGTTCTGAGGGGAGCCCCCACGGCAAGATCGGCCGAAACTACTCGATGTCGGACTGAACCGACATGTCCGGCTGAAGTGGTCAACCCCCCTTTCGTGGCCGTGACCGGCGGCGGACCGGCCGAGATCGCCGGGGGTGTGAGACAATCCCCGCGTCATGCGCGCCACGCTCTCCTTCCGGCTCGCGCGGTCGGCCGCCTTCTCCGCCGTCTGCGTGCTCCTCGCGGTCGGCGCGCACCGGTTCGCCGGGGGAGGCGGGCCGACGCCCGCCGCGCTCCTCACGGGGATGCTCACGGTGACGGCCGGCGCGGCCGTCGCGGCGGGCCGGGAACGGTCACCCCAGGCGATCATCGGTCTGCTGGTCGGCGCCCAGGCGTTCCTGCACGTCCTCCTCGACCTGACGGGGTCCGGCGCGGCGTCGCACCCCACCTGGCACGGCGGCCTGACGGCGCAGACCGGCATGCTCACCGCCCACCTCACCGCGGCGCTGCTCACCGGATTGTGGCTGTCGCGCGGCGAGGAGGCCCTGTGGTCCGTGCTGCGCGCCGCCGGCGCCGGGGCGGTCCGCTGCCTGCGGGCGGTGGCCATGCCGGCACGTGCGCTGCTAACGCTGTGGGGGGCCGGCCTCGCGGGCACCGGACGTCCCCGCCCGCCCGCGGCGCCGGGCTCCATGCGTGCCCCTCGCACCGCGGGCGTGCTGCGGCACGCGGTCGTCCGCCGCGGGCCGCCGCTTCTCCCCGTCTCCTGAGCTTCACGCGCGAGCGACGCGTATCCCCCGTGGGACCCGTGTGTCCCCACAGGGCCATGCTCGCGCGCCTCCGTAATCTCGCAGACGACTGGAGAACCCCCATGACCTCGTACGCCCGTCGTGCGGCCACCGTCACCGCCGGTGCCCTCGCGCTCACCATCGGTCTCGCCGTGCCCGCCCTCGCCCATGTCACCGTCAACCCCGGCACCGCCGTGAAGGGCTCCTGGACGAAGCTCGCCTTCCGCGTGCCCAACGAGCGTGACAACGCCTCGACCACCAAGGTGGAGGTCGACTTCCCCACCGACCACCCGCTGCCCTTCGTCTCGGTCCGCCCGGTGCCCGGCTGGGACGTCAAGCTCACCCGCGGCAAGCTGCCCAAGCCCGTGGTCTCGGACGCCGGCGACACGATCACCGAATCGGTGCTGAAGATCACCTGGTCCGGCGGGAAGGTCGAGTCGGGCCAGTTCCAGGAGTTCGAGGTGTCGGTCGGCCCGCTGCCGAAGACCGTCGACGAGCTGGCGTTTCCCACGGCCCAGACCTACTCGAACGGTGAGGTCGTCACGTGGGCGGACCCGGCGAAGGCCGACGGCTCCGAGCCCGAACACCCCGCGCCGACGCTCACGCTGGTCGCCGCCGAGGAAGGGGAGGACGCCGAGGACGGCGCCGCCCCCGCCTCGCCGGCCGCGGCCCCCGTCGTGGCTGCCGTAGCGAGTGACGAGAACGAAGGCGGGAACAACGCTCTGGCCCTGGTGCTCGGCGGCCTCGGCCTCGTCGCCGGACTGGTCGGGGCCGGGGCGGGCATCACCGCCCTGCGCCGTTCGCGCGGCTGACCTGCACCGCCGCCACCCGGAACCCCTTCCGGGCCGGCTGACCCACCGCCGCCGGCCCGGGGCTCTTCCAGGTCGGCGGCCACTACACGGGAGCCCCTTACCCGGCCGCGCGGCCGGGTAAGGGGCTCCCTTCTCCTGAGCGAACCCGGCGGCCGGTCAGGACAGGAGGGTCTCGCCGATCCAGCCGTCCGGGGAACACCCGGGCGGCACGGCGAAGACGGCCGACCCGATGGGAGTGATCCACTGGTTCAGCAGATCGACCTCCGCGAGCCGCTGCTGGATCGGGACGAACTGCCGCGCCACATCGGCCTGATAGGACGCGAACAGCAGACCGGCGTCCGGCCGCCCCTCCGGGCTGAGGCCGTCCTCGTAGTTATAGGCCCGGCGCAGGATGCGCATGCCCGGGTCGGCCACCCGGGCCCGGCGGATGTGCGCATACTCGGAGATCACCGGCAGGCCCGACGGCCCGGCCGCGGCGAAGTCGGGCTCGTCGGCCTCGGCCCGGCCGGTCAGCGGTGCGCCGCTGTCCAGCCGCCGCCCGACGCTGAACTCCTTGGCCGCCCGGTCCGCGGCGTCCCATTTCTCCAGGTCCATCCGGATGCGGCGGAGCACCAGCGTGGTGCCGCCGCGCAGCCACCCGTCGCGCACCCACACGGCCCGGTCGAACTCCGGCGACCCCGGCCGGGGGTTGACCGTGCCGTCGAGCTGGCCCATCAGGTTGCGCTGGGTCGTCCCCGGCGCGCGCACCTGCGGGCTCTGCCGGAATCCGTGCTGCGTCCACCGTACGGTCGCGAACGAGCGGGCGTCCCTGACGAGCACCCGCAGCGCGTGCGCCAGCGTGACGCGGTCGTCCGCGCACACCTGGACCATCAGGTCGCCGCCGCTCCAGCGAGGCTGGAGGGCGTCGACCTTGAACGCCGGCAGCGGCCGTGGCGCGAGATGCCCGGCCCCCGCCGCCTCGAACAGCCCGGCGCCGAACCCGAACGTGACGGTGAGCCGCGCGGGCAGCAGCGCCAGCTCGGCATCGGTGTCGGCGAGGGCTGGCTCGCCTCGCGTCAGCCGCCGGGCGTCGTCGGTGAGCAGCCGCATCAGGCGCGTGAGCGCCGCGCGGTCGGTGCCCGGCCGCAGGTCGAACCCGGCGAACACCGCGAAGGTCTGCGGAGACGTCGCGACGCCCGCCTGGTGGACGCCGTGGAAGGGTTCGACGGCCGCACCGCCGGGGAGGGGCTCCTGCTGCCCGGCGGGTGCGCGCCCTGCCGCGTCCGGTGCGGCGGAGGCCGGGGCACAGGCCGCCGCCGCGGCGGCGACGGCCCCGCCCGCGAGCAGGCCGCGCCGGGTCAGCCGCCGTCCCCCGGGGAGTCCGCGCTCACTCATGAGGGGCGTAGGACTCGTTGGCGCCGGCGAAGTCCTTGGCCACCGCGGTGAACGACACGGTCCTGCCGTCCCTCAGGGTGAGCGTGAAGGGCACCTCCGTGCCGGGCTCGATGGCCGTGCGCACGTTCATGAGCATGATGTGGTCGCCGCCGGGCTGGAGCACGTGCCGGCCACCGGCCGGGATCACGATCCCGTCCTCCTTGCGGCGCATGGTCGTGGTGCCGCCGTCTCCGACGACCTCGTGCAGCTCCACGGACGGGGAGACGGGAGTGCTCGCCGCGACGACGGTCACCGCCTCGCCGGTCGTGTTGACGAGTGTGGCGAAGGCGGCGCTCATGCCGGAGCGGGCCGTCTTCACCCACGGATCGGCGACCGACAGCGGGGCAGCCGCCGAGGCCGGGACCTGCCCCTCGGCTGGCGCGCAGGCCCCTGCGGCCAGGAGGGCGGCCAGCGCCGCCGGAAGCATGCGGTTTGTGATGGTCGTGATGGTCATGCGGAAGCCTTCTCTCGGTCGTCCGGCGGGGGCATGCGGGCGGCGTCCCCGTGCGCGTGCGTCGGCCGGGTCGCGCAAGCAGGTCGTGCGAGGCAGACCAGGCGCGGCAGACCATGCGAGACAGACCAGGCGCGGCAGGGCATGTGCGGCGGCCACGCGAGGCAGGCCGTGCGCGGCGAACCGTGCGGGCCGTCCCCGGCGATGCAGGGCAGCCCGGCATGACCGGCCGCCGACGCCGAAGGGGCATGCGCGCGGGCATGCTCCACCGGAAAAGATCACTGACGACGCTCCGGGCCGTACACGGCCGGGAGCGGGGTGAGGAGGGCCGTCTCAGGCGGACGGCTGGAGAAGGCCCGGCGGGCCGCGCCGGGTGACGCAGTGACGCGGCGCGAGGGAGCACGGCAGGTGCGGCTCGTCCGGATGCGGCGACGCGGGCGGCGCGAACACCGGCGGTGCCGGATCGGCCGCGATCCGCGTGAGGCGTACGGCGAGCCGCCGCAGCAGCGCCCACAGGGCGGCCTCGCCCCTGGCCAGCCACACCGCCGTGAGCACCACCGCCCAGCCGTGGCCGAGCAGCATTCCGATGCCCGGCCCGGCATGCGGGTGGCCGGCCACGGCCTGCCCCGTGAGCACATACCCGGACAGGACATACGCGGTGGACGTCATGGGCGCCGACAGGGCGAACAGCACGTGCAGCACGACCTGGAGGGCCGCGAGCAGGGGCAGGATCGCACGCAGCGTCCGCTCCCCGCCCGACAGGGGCAGCGCGGCGGCGAAGACCGCCGGCAGGCCCAGTGCCAGCGCACCCGGGGCGACCGTGCCGCCGTTGAACAGGTGCGCCACCACGCCGAGGCCGAGGCACACCGCGGTGAAGGCGGCGGCTCGGGCGAGGCGGAGAGGCGATGTCACCGGCATGACACAGCCAATATCGCATGCCGGGTGCCCGGTCCCCGTTCCGGCAGACCGTGTCGCCCAGCGCAGGCCGGGGCACCCGCACCGGGCTGGGGTGCCTGTCATGGGCCGGGGCGCGGGCGGGGATCGTGTCGCTCGCGGACGTCTGCTCCTCGGTCGTCCAGGCCTCCGCGCCTGCGGCGAGGCCGGTTCAGCCGGCCTGGGACGCGGGGCTCGGGGCGGCCTCGACGGTCGCGGCGCCCGCGCACCGCCGGCGATACTCCCGCGGCGAGTTGCCGGTGACCCGCTTGAACGCGGTGCTGAGGGCGCTTTCCGAGCCGTAGCCGACGGCGAGGGCGATCGTGGCGAGCGTGTCGTCGCCGGTGCGCAGGCGCTGGGCGGCGAGCTCGATCCGCCAGCGGGTGAGGTAGTCCAGGGGACCGAGGCCGACCGTCTCCTTGAATCGCGCGGCGAGGGTGGACCGGGACACCGCACCGGCCGATGCCAGCTCCGCGACGGTCCACGGGTAGGCGGGCCGGGCGTGCATGGACCGCAGGGCCGCCGCGACCACGGGGTCGGCGAGACCGGCGAGCCATCCCGACACCGCGCGGGGCTCGCGGGCGAGATGCAGGCGCAGGACGTGGATGAGCATGACGACGGCGAGATGCTCGGCCACGAGCGTCGAGCCGATCGGCCGCCCCCGCAGCTCGGCGTCGATCTGACCGAGGGCCCACCGCACCGCGCTCGCCTCGCCGGTGTCCGCGGGCACGTGGATGACCGGCGGCAGCCCGTCGAGCAGGAGCCCCCGCGCGCGGTCGCCGAACGAGAAGCGGCCGCCGACGAGGAACGTGTCCACGCCGCCGCCGACATGGGGGAGCCCGTCTCCCGCGGCCGTCCAGAGAGGCTCGGCGTCGACCGGGACGGCGTGAGGATCGCTGAAGAGCGTGAAGGCGAGGGGATGCGTCAACAGGAAGCAGTCGCCCTCCTCCAGAGCGATCGGGGCGGTGAGGCCCTCGACGCTCAGGAAGCACCGGCCGCGCCGGAGGGTGTTGAACTTCACCCCGTCCGGCGGATCGAAGCGCACCGCCCAGCGGCCGCCCGCCGTCATTCCCGTGGACAGGTGCGCTCTGGTGCCCAGCAGCGCGAGCACGTCTTCGAGCGGATCCATCTGCTTCCCCCGGGCGATTCGAGACGAGTGGACGACCGATAAAGTTCTGCGGACTTTCCAGCATAGATAGTCCGGATCGGTTCTCCTAGCGTGGCCTCATGAACAGCGAAACGACTCGCATCACCACTCCGTTCCACTCTCACGCCACGGCCGAAGAGGTCATCAAGGGGGTGGATCTGTCCGGGCGGCGCGTCGTCGTCACCGGCGGCTCCTCCGGCATCGGCACCGAAACCGTCCGCGTCCTGGCCGCGGCCGGCGCGGAGGTCACCATCGCCACCCGCGATCCGGCCGCGGGGGCGCGGATCGCGGCGACCTTCGCCGGCGCGCCCGGAACCGTACGGTCGGCCGCGCTCGACCTGGCCGACCTGTCATCGGTCGCGGCGTTCGTACGGGACTGGAGCGGCCCGCTCGACGTGCTGGTCGCCAACGCCGGGATCATGGCGCTCCCGGTGCGCCAGGTCAACGCCCAGGGCTGGGAGCTGCAGCTCGCGACGAACTATCTCGGCCATTTCGCCCTCACTCTGGGCCTGTACGACAGCCTGCGGGCGGCGGGCCGGGCGCGGATCGTCGTCGTCAGCTCCGGGGCCCATCTCGCCGCGCCGTTCGACTTCGACGACCCGCAGTTCGAGCGCCGGCCCTACCATCCGTGGACGGCCTACGCGCAGTCCAAGACGGCGGACGTCCTGCTCGCGGTGGGCGCCCGCCGGTGGGCGGCCGACGGAATCACGGCGAACGCGCTCAACCCCGGCTGGATCCTCACGAACCTCACTCGCCACATGGACGAGGCGTCGATGCGCGAGATGGGCGCGATCGACGAGAACGGCGAGATCATCCCCCAGCCCTACCTCAAGACGCTCGCGTCGGGCGCGGCGGTATCGGCGCTCCTGGCGGCCTCGCCCCTGGTGGAGGGCGTGACCGGGCGCTACTTCGAGGACAACCAGGAGGCCCCGCCCGCCGTCCCCGGGATCCCCGGCGGCGTGGCGGCCCACGCGCTCGACCCGGACGCGGCGGATCGCCTGTGGGACTACGGGAGCGCCGTGATCGCAGCGGCTTAGGAAATGTGCCGTTTGGGCACTTCAAGAGGTATCGGGGGGCGTGTTCGATGGGGGGGACCATGGCTGTATCGGCAGACCTGGCGAAGCTGCTCGACCGCGAATACGAGGACATGACCCTTGAGGAGATCGTCAAGGCGCCGGTGGAGGCGCTGGCCGGGGTGAGCGCGGAGGACGCGGAGCTGCTGAAGAAGGCCTTCCACATCAAGACCGTGGGGGACCTGGGCCGCAACAAGTTCTTCCGGGCGGCCACCGCACTCGTCGATCTCACCGACAGCAAGAAATAACCGGGCATCCCGGCCGTTGTAGAAGATTTCCATCGCCTTATAAGTTGATGGAAGGTATCTACAAAGGAGCGGCCGTGGGGGCTCTGTTCGTCGGGGTGGACGGGGGAGGCACCAGCACGCGCTGCGTCGTGGTCACGGAGTCGGGCGAGATCGCCGGGCGGGGACGGGCCGGCGGCGCCAACGCGATCTCGGTTCCCGACCCGGCAGCCAACCTGCGCGCCGCGCTGCTCGGCGCGCTCGAGGGCCTCGACCCCGCGCGGGTCGCGGGCGGCGTGTTCGGCCTGGCCGGAGCCGCCCGCGCGGCCGAGTCCGCGGAGCGGGCCTGGCGGGAGGCGGGGCTCGCCGGGCGTCCGGGGGTGGTCGCCGACGTGCTCGTCGCCTTCACCGGCGCCACCGATCATCCGGACGGCGCGGTCCTGGTGGCCGGCACCGGCGCGATCGGCGCCCGCGTCCGCGACCGCCGCATCGTGCGGCGGGCCGACGGCCTCGGCTGGCTCCTGGGCGACGAGGGGTCGGGCGTGTGGCTGGGCCGCAGGGCCGCCGCCGCGGCGCTGAACGCGATCGACGGCCGGGGCGCGCCCACGGTGCTGGTCGCCCGGGTGGCAGAGGCCGTCCTGGGGCCGGGGGTGGCCGGCGACGACGACGGGCCCGCGCTCACCCAGGCCCTGGTGGCGGGCGTGTACGCGCGGGTCGCCGAGTCGGGGCCCGCCTGGCTGGGCACGCTCTCGCCCGTGGTGGACGCCGCCGCCCGCGAGGGTGACGAGGTGGCGCGCGGCATCGTCGCGGAGGCGGCCCGCGGGCTGTGCCGTACGGCACGGGTCGTGACGGGGGAGGGCGACCGCGGGAGGGGAGCGCAGGCGGAGGGCGGCCCGGACCAGACAGGCACGGGGCCCGAGATAGACACGGGGCCCGAGATAGACACGGGGCCGCTGGTGCTCGCGGGGTCGCTGCTGACCGAGCCGACCGAGCTCGCCCACCTGGTCCGGGCCGAGCTGGGCAGGCGGGCCGTGCTGGTGCGCGCCCGGGACAACGCGGCGGGCGCCGCCGCGCTCGCGGTGCGGGCCGCCCTGCCCGGCGACCCCCGTGCCGCCGAAGCGCACCGCGTGCTGATCGGGCAGGAGGTCGCATGATCGGCGGCGAGCTGGACCGGATGGCGATGGCCGTGCTCCAGCCCGGTTTCGAGGGCACCGAGCCGCCCGGGTGGCTGCGGCGGGCGCTCGGGGAGGGGCTGGGCGGCGTGGTCCTGTTCGCGCGCAACATCGCCCGCGACGTCACCCGCGACGGCGCTCGTGACGGCGCCCGTGACGGCGACGCGTTCGCCGGGACGGCCGCCCTGGTCGCCGAGCTGCGCCGGGAGCGGCCGGACGTGGTCGTCGCCGTGGACGAGGAGGGCGGCGCCGTCACCCGGCTGGAGGCCGCCACCGGCAGCTCGTGGCCGGGGAACATGGCGCTGGGCGTGGCCGGCGACGAGTCGCTGACCCGGCGGGTGGCGCGGCAGATCGGCCGGATGGTGGCCGCCGCCGGCGTCACCCTCGACTACGCCCCCGTGGTGGACGTCAACGCCGACCCCCGCAACCCCGTCATCGGCGTGCGGTCCTTCGGCTGCGAGCCCGAGGAGGTCGGCCGCCACGGCGCCGCGTGGATCGAGGGACTGCAGAGCGCGGGGGTGGCCGCCTGCGCCAAGCACTTCCCCGGCCACGGCGACACCGTGACCGACTCCCACCTGGCGCTGCCCGCCGTACGGGCCTCCCGCGAGGTGATCGAACGGCGCGACCTGCCGCCGTTCCGGGCCGCCATCGCGGCGGGGGTGCGCGCCGTGATGTGCGGTCACCTGCTGGTCCCCGCCGTCGACACGCTCCCCGCGACGCTGAGCCGGGAGGTGATGACCGGCCTGCTGCGCGAGGAGCTGGGGTTCGACGGGCTCGCGGTGACCGACGCGATCGAGATGCGCGCGGTCGCCGCCCTGCACGAGCCGGGCGAGATCGCGGTCCGCGCGCTGGCCGCCGGGGCCGACGCGATCTGCGTCGGGGTGTCCTCGGCCAGGGGAGAGAGCGTCTACGCGCTGCGCGACGCGATCACCCGAGCCGTCCGCGAGGGACGGCTGGCGGAAGAGCGCCTGGCCGAGGCGGCGGGCCGGGTGCGCGACCTGGCCGCGTGGTACGACGCGCAGGCCGAGGCCAGGGCCGCCGTGGCCCGCGACGCCGACGAGGGCCTCGGCCTGGCGGCGGCGACGGCCGCCCTGCGCGCCACCCCGGCCGACCAGGCGGTGACGCCGCTGACGAAGGCGCCGCTGGTGGTGCATCTGGCGGCGCGGCCCAGCCAGGCCGTCGGCCGCGCGACCCCGCTGAAACTCGGTCAGGCGATCGAGGAGATCCTCCCCGGGACGGTGACGGCCGAGGTGGACGAGGACGGG
The DNA here is from genome assembly GCF_006874475.1 of Microbispora hainanensis. Classification (GTDB taxonomy): domain Bacteria; phylum Actinomycetota; class Actinomycetes; order Streptosporangiales; family Streptosporangiaceae; genus Microbispora; species Microbispora hainanensis. The sequence goes on along the minus strand of NZ_VIRM01000007.1, from coordinate 140,046 downwards.
CGCCTGCCCGACCTGAGCGAGACGGCGCGCCCCCTCGTGATCGCCGTCCACGACGCCGTACGGCACGCCTGGATGCGGCGGCTCCTCGACGACGCGCTGCGGGCCCGCCCGGACGCGGTCGTGGTGGAGACGGGGGTCCCGGGACCGCCCGCCGGGCGGCTGTATCTCGCCACGCACGGCAACTCCACGGCCTCCGCACGGGCGGCCGCGCGCTGGCTCACCGGCGGCCTCCGACCCTCCTGATGACGATGTCTTCGCAGGTAGTGGGCTTGGGTAAAAATTATCTCCATAGCCTTGTCTGCTCGTGGAAAAAATTGACTGCATCCCGAGAGCGCCCGTATTGTCCAGGCAATCGGGAACCAGGAGCAGCCCATGAAGCGACTCGCAGCGATCATGGCGGTGGCGTCCATCGTCACCGTGACCGCCTGCGGCACTACCGGGACGACGGACACCGCCCAGCAGGGCGGCGGCGTGTACACCACGATCGACGGCAGCAAGCAGATCAACGCGAGCGCGCCGATCAACCCGTTCAACCCCGTTGGATCGGTCTTCTCTGGATACAACGGCATGGCGCTGGCGTGGCCCAAGAACGACCCCACCGATCCGAACCAGTTCTACCCGGCCATCGCCAAGAGCTGGAGCGCGTCCCCGGACCGGTCGCAGGTCGTCATCCACCTGCAGCCGGACGCCAAGTGGTCCGACGGCAAGCCGGTGACCAGCGAGGACGTGCGGGTCTCGATCGGCCTCGCCTACACCCAGGGCGGCACGGCGTACGCGCTCGACCCGAAGGCGGCCGGCGCCGCCGCCGACATCCAGGTCGTCGACCCCAAGACGATCAAGGTGACCCAGGGCGCCAACCGCAGTTCGACCTTCCTCGCCAACCTGCTGTCGACCGTGGTCGTGCCCGCGCACGTCTTCGGGAAGCTGCTGCCCGCCGACTTCTGGCAGACGCTCAAGGTCGCCCAGCACGGCCAGGGCGCGGCGGCCGAGAAGGCGAAGAACCAGATCACCGGGCTCGCGGAGAAGGTCATCGCGTTCGACCCGGGTCACGACGTGTCCGCCGGGCCGTTCATGCTGGAGCGGGTGAACCCGGGCGCGGCGCTGCTGAAGCGCAACCCCTACTTCTACGCACGGCAGAACATCGCGCCGGACAAGGTGAAGATCCTCAACTACACCGGCAACGAGCAGATCTGGAACTACCTGATCGCCGGCCGGCTGGACAACGCCCCCTTCACCTCCGTGCCCACCGCCGTCATGGAGCGCATCCGCCAGGCGAAGGGCAGCGAGATCGTCAAGGGCTACTCGCCGGTGGCCGTCTCCCTCGCGTTCAACGAGGCGCACAAGCCGTACGACAACGTGCACGTGCGGCGGGCGATGGCCTACCTGATCGACCGCGCCCAGGTCACGAAGATCGCCTCTCCGGAGGGCGGCACGGCGGCCGTGACCACCTCGGGCATCCACGCCAAGGCGGCCCGCGCCTGGCTGGGCGACGCGTTCGACACGCTGGAGCAATACCGGGTGAACCCCGCCAAGGCCGACGCCGAGCTGAAGGCGGCCGGCATGACCAAGCGGGGCGGCCACTGGACCCTGCCGGACGGCAAGCCGTGGAAGGTCCGCATCCACGTGCCCGCGTCGTTCTCCGACTGGGTGGCCGCGGCCAAGTCGATCACCAGCCAGCTCGAGGACCACGGCATCGACGCGAGCGTCGTCACCGCCGCCGACTACACGCTCTATCTCGGCGAGCTCGCCGACGGCAAGTACGACCTCGGGTTCTGGCTGATCGGCCTCGGCCCCTCGCCGTACAACATCTTCCAGCGGTTGTTCGGCCAGGCGAACGGCTGGCAGATGTTCGGCGGCAGGCTGCGCCACGTCGCGCCGGGCACCGAGGGCAACTGGATGGGCGGCCCGGAGAAGGTCGACGCGGGCGCCGCCGGCATGGTCGACCCGGGCGAGCTGACCAGCAGGCTCAACTACGCGTCCCAGGACGAGCAGAAGCGCATCGTCGGCGTCCTGGCCAAGGTCGCCAACGAGCAGCTTCCGGTCGTCCAGCTCTGGGACTACGTGAACACCCAGTTCGTGAACACCTCCAGGTACACCGCGTTCCCGCCCGACGACGACGAGTCCCTGCGGCTGTCGTCCGGCGTGTGGATGCAGCTCGGGATGATCAGGAAAGCGGAGAAGGGGCAGGCATGACGCACGCCGTTCCGGGGCGTCCCCGGCTGGGCGCCATCGCCAGGAAGATCGGCGGCCACCTGGTCCGCGGCCTGGCCATGATCTGGGTCGTCGCCACGATCAGCTTCGTCATCATCCGGGAGATCCCCGGCAACCCGGTGCTCGGGCAGTACGAGAGCCTGATCCAGAAGGGCATGTCGCCCGAGCAGGCCGAGCGGGCCACCGCCGTCCTGTACGGCTTCCTGCCCACCGGCAACCTGTGGCAGCAGTACGTCGGCTACATGGGCTCGCTGCTCCACCTCGACCTCGGGCGTTCGCTCAGCACGCCCGGCGTGGAGGTGACCACGCTCATCGGGCACGCGGCCCGGTGGACCGTGCTGCCCGTCCTCGCCGGCACGCTGCTGAGCTTCCTGCTCGGCGTCACCATGGGCGTCTACGCCGCGATCAAGCGGTCGGGCAAGCTGGGCGACATGCTGGCGCTGTCCGGCTCTCTGCTGCACGGCGTGCCGGTGTACGTCATCGGCCTGCTGCTCACCGCGGTCTTCGCCACGCTGTGGCCGATCATGCCGTCGGGCGGCCCGGTGGACGTCGAGTTCGTCCCCGGCTTCAACGCCGGCTACATCGGCTCGCTGATCCATCACGCGGTGCTGCCGGTCGTCACGTACACGCTGGCCAGTTATGGCGGGTGGATTCTCGCGATGAAGTCGAACGTGGTCGCCGTGCTCGGCGACGACTTCATCCTCGCGGCCGAGCTGCGCGGCCTGAAGCGCGGCTTCGTGTTCCGCTATCTGGCGCGCAACGCGATCCTGCCGCTGTTCACGATCCTCGCCCTGTCGATCGGCATGCTGTTCGGCGGCTCGATCTTCATCGAGGAGATCTTCAACTACCCGGGCCTCGGCCTGCTGCTCGTCAACAGCATCAGCAGCCGCGACTACGCGCTCATGGGCGGCACGTTCCTGGTGATCACGGTGGGCATCGTCGTCGCCAACATCGCCGCCGACCTGCTGTACACGGTGATCGACCCCCGGGTCAGGAGCGGAGGCGCGGCATGACCGTCATCGTCAACCCGGAAGGGGCGATCAGCCCCGACGCCCTGCCGGCCGGCACCACCCGGGCGACGCTGCGGCGCAACTTCTGGCGCGGGGTGTGGCGGGTGCTGCGGCGCAAGCCCAGCCGCATGGCCGGGGTGGTCATCGTGGCCCTGTTCGCGCTCATGGGCGTGGCCGGGCCGCTGCTCTACCCCGCCCAGCTGCCGCGCGACGACAACGCGCTGTACGCGCCGCCGAGCCTGGCCCACCCCTTCGGCACCGACTTCGAGGGCACCGACGTGCTCGCGCTGGTCGTCACCGGCGCGCGCTACGTGCTGCTCACCGGCCTGGCCACGGCCGTCATCACGGTCGCGCTCGGCACGCTCATCGGCCTGGTCGCGGGCTTCCACCGCGGCCGGTGGGACACGCTGCTGATGCGGCTGACCGACATGAACCTCGCGATCCCCGGCCTGCCGCTGCTGCTCGTGCTGTCGACGGTGTGGAAGTTCGAGAGCCCGCTGGAGATGGGCCTGGTGCTCGGCGTGCTCGGCTGGGGCGGCATCGCCCGCGCCGTGCGGTCGCAGACGCTGTCGCTGCGCGAGCGCGGCTTCATCGAGGCCGCCCGCGGGCTCGGCCTGCCCACCCGGCACATCATCGGCCGCGAACTGCTGCCGAGCATGGCGCCGTACATCGCGATGAACATGCTCATCGCCGTCACCGGCGCGGTGTACGCACAGGTGGGCCTGTTCTTCCTCGGCGTGCTGCCGTTCGAGTCGAACAACTGGGGCGTGATGCTGAACCTCGCCGTGTTCAACGGCGGGGCGCTCACCACCCCCGCCGCGCTGCCGTACCTGCTGGCCCCGCTGATCGCGATCCTGGTGCTCACCCTGGGCATCGTGCTGATCGTGGACGCGATGGACGAGATCTTCAATCCCCGCCTGCGGGAGGAGTAGCCCCCAATGACCGCCAACACGGCCGCACGTGACATCGAGGCGCCGGGGGTCCGGATCCGGGACCTCACGGTCGTCTACAAGACGCCCGCGGGCGAGCTGCCCGCCGTACGCGGCGTCGACCTCGCCCTCGCCCCCGGCACGATCACCGGCGTCGTCGGCGAGTCGGGCTCGGGCAAGTCGACGCTCGCGCTCTCCCTGCTCAACGCCGTCCAGCCGCCCGGCAGGATCGCGGCGGGCAGCGTCGAGATCGACGGCCTCGGCGACGTGCTGACGCTGCGCGGCGAGGACCTGCGCCGCGCCCGCGGCCGCCAGGTCGGGTACGTCTTCCAGGCCGCGCAGAACTCGCTGAACCCGCTGAAGACCATCGGCAAGCAGCTGCTCGACCTCGGCCGCTCCCACGAGGTGGAGGACCTGCGGGGGCTGGTGCGCGAGGCCAAGGACCTGCTGGCCCGCATGGGCATGGACGGCGCCCGGGTGCTCGACTCCTACCAGCACGAGCTGTCCGGCGGCATGCGCCAGCGGGTCGGCATCATGCTCGCGCTCGTCCTGAACGCCAAAGTCGTCGTTCTGGACGAGCCGACCACCGCCCTCGACATGATCACCCAGGCCACGATCCTGCGGATCATCCGCGAGGTCCACGAGGAGCGGGCGCTCACCACGCTCGTCATCACCCACGACGTCGGCGCGGTCGCCGAGGTCGCCGACAGCCTCGCCGTCATGTACGGCGGCCGGGTGGTCGAGCACGGCCCGGTGACCGAGGTGCTCGGCGAGGCCCGGCACCCGTACACGCAGGGCCTGATCCGGGCCATCCCGCGCCTGACGGGCGACCTGTCGCTGGCCCGGGCGCTGCCCGGCCGCCCGCCGACGCTCGGGACGCTGCCCGCCCAGGGCTGCGTGTTCCGCGAGCGCTGCGAGCGGCGCATGGAGGTGTGCGAGACCGACGAGCCCGTGGCCGTCAACCGGGACGGCCGCACCGTCGCCTGCCACGCCGCCGACCGCCACCTCACGCTGATCAAGCGGAAGGAGTTCGTGTGATCACGGGAACCGGGATCACCAAGGTCTTCAAGCAGCGCGGCGGCGTGCTCGGCGCCCGCGAGGTGCCCGCGCTGCGCGGCGTGGACTTCGCCATCGCCAAGGGCGGCGCGGTCTCGTTCATCGGCGAGTCGGGCAGCGGCAAGACCACGCTCGGCAGGATCATCGCCGGGCTGGAGAGCCACGACGCCGGCGAGATCGTCATCGACGACGTCCCGATGTCGTCGCTCAGCCACCGCAGGCGGCAGCCGTACTTCCGCCGCGTCCAGCTCATCCACCAGGACCCCTACTCGGCGCTCAACCCCACCCGGACGATCCACCAGACGCTGGAGGCGCCGCTGAAGCTGCGCGCCAAGCAGACGGGCCGCCCGAGGTCGTGGGTCGACGGGCGGGCCGCGGAGCTGCTGGCGATGGTCGGCATCGACCCCGGCTACGTGCTTCCGCGCTACCCCCACCAGCTGTCGGGCGGCATGCGCCAGCGCGTGGTGATCGCCCGCGCGCTCACCATGGACCCCGAGGTGCTCGTCGCCGACGAGGCCGTCTCGATGATCGACGTGTCGCTGCGCCTGGGCATCCTCGCCCTGCTGAAGGACCTGCGCGAGCGGCTGAACGTGGGCGTGCTGTTCATCACCCACGACATCGCCACCGCCCGCTACATCGGCGACGACGGCGAGCTGTACGTGCTCTACCGCGGCCAGGTCGTCGAGCGGGGCGCCACCGAGAAGATCATCGCGGACCCGGTCCACCCCTACACGCAGTCGCTGCTGTCGGCCATCCCGGTGCTGCACGGCCTGGAACGGCCGGGCGCCGAGCGGGTCGTGCCGAGGGAGATGCAGCGGGAGGGCGAGCCCGACGGCGGCTGCCTGTTCGCCCGGCGCTGCCCGTTCAGCACCGAACGCTGCGCGAACGAGATGCCCGTGCTGGCCCGCGAAGAGGACGTCGAGCAGGAGTACGCCTGCTTCCACCCGAGGCGGCGCAGCGTGATCCCGGTGGGGGTGGGCGAGTGACGGACATCCTTCCGGCCGAGGCGGACGGGTCGCTGGAGCGCCTGGCCGCCGCCGCGCTGTGGGCCGACGCCGAGGACGCCCCACTGGTCGTACGCCGCCTGGCCGGCCCGCCGGGGGATCGGGTGTGGACGGTCCTGGCCACCCCCGACCGGGACGGCGCCGTGTTCGCCTCGATCGGCGCGGACGGCGCCGGTCACATCGACCTGATCGCCGTGGACCCCGCCGCCCAGGGCCGGGGCATCGGGCGGGCGCTCGTCGGCGCGGCCGAGGAGTGGATGCGGGCGCACGGCGCGGCCGAGGCGAGGTTCGCCGGCAACCCGCCCTGCTATGCCTGGCCCGGGATCGACGTGCGCTACACCCCGGCCGCCTGCCTGGCAGAGCGCCTGGGATACGAGCAGTATCGCGTGGCCTGGAACATGACGGCCGACCTGCCCGCCCGCTACGACGAGGCCGAGCACGAGGCCGACCTGGCGAAGCTCGCCGCCGCCGGTGTGACCGTCGCCGCGGCCCCCGTGGGGGAGCGCGCGGCGGTCGCGGCGTTCGTCCGCGAGCAGTGGAACGACAAGTGGGCCTGGGAGGCCGAGAACGCGACCGGCCTCCACTATGCCTTTCGCAATGGGGCCTACCGCGACGAGGAGATCCTCGGCTTCGCCGCCTGGGGCGCCCGGCCGCTGTGGTTCGGGCCGATGGGCACGGCGCCTGCCGCCCGGGGCCTCGGTGTGGGCCGGGTGCTGCTGCGCCGCTGCCTCGCCGAGCAGGCCGCCGCCGGGCAGACGTCCGCGCAGATCGGCTGGGTGGGCCCGCTCCGCTTCTACTCCCGGGCGGTGGGCGCCCGCGCCGAGCGGGTGTTCTGGCTCTACCGCCGCGCGCTGGGCTGATGTCAGTCGTACAGCAGTTCGCCTCGGGGCGGGCCCGGCGGGGGGCACAGCCCCCGGGGGTCGCGGCCCGCCTCCAGATGCTCGCGCAGCGACGCCGAGCCCCACAGCAGGTCGAGGAACGGCTCGCAGGCGAAGTCGCCCGGATAGAGGGTGCGCAGCACGTGCAGGACGGACACGCCCGTCAGCACCGGCAGGAAGGCCGCCCGGTCGGTCACGTGGAGCTGCGCGCCGCGCACCACGACGCCCGCGTGCCTGCCGAACGTCGGGGTGAACCACGTGTCGCGGAAGCGCACGCCGGGCAGCCCGAGGTCGTTCAGCGCGGCGGCGAACCGCCCGTCCGCGTACGGCGCGCCGACCAGCTCGAACGGCCGGGTCGTGCCCCGGCCCTCGGCGGCGTTCACGCCCTCCAGCAGCCCGGTGCCGGGGTAGACCAGTGCGGTGTCGAGGGTCGGCATGTTGGCCGACGGCATCACCCAGGGCAGCCCGGTCCGGTCGAAGTGCCACTCCCTGCGCCAGCCCTCCATCGGCACGACCTCCAGCTCCGCGCCGATCGCCCGGTTGACGGACAGCGCGATCTCGCCCGGCGTCAGGCCGTGCCGTACGGGCAGGGCGGCGCGGCCGACGAAGCTCGCGAAGGCCGGGTCGAGCACCGGGCCCTCGGCCACCGCGCCGCCGATCGGGTTGGGCCGGTCGAGCACGGTGAACGGCAGCCCGAGCCGGGCCGCCGATCCCATGAGGTCGTACATCGTCCAGACGTAGGTGTAGAAGCGCGCGCCCACGTCGCACACGTCGAAGACGAGCGCGTCCACCCCGGACGAGGCGACCAGCGCGTCCAGCTCGCCGCCGGTCCTCTGGTAGGTGTCCACCACGGGCAGCCCGGTGACCGGGTCGACGGTGTCGCCCTCGCCGCCGCCCGCCTGGGCCGTGCCGCGCAGGCCGTGCTCGGGGCCGAACACCGTGGTCACGGGCACCCCGGCGGCCAGCAGGGCCGGTGCGGCGGCGGTCAGATCGGGCAGGACTCCGGTGGGGTTGGTGACCAGGCCCACCCGTCGCCGGCCGGCCTTCGGCGCGCTCACCAGCAGCTCAAGACCCGTACGCACGCGATCCATGAAGTCTCCGAAGCCGAGGAACCACGACCATGACGCACTCACTCGCCGCTCTCGCCACCGAACAGAGCGATCCCCGCTACAGCGGGATCGACACGCTCCCGACGGAGGAGATCGCGCGGCTCATGAACACGGCCGACGCCGCCGTCCCGGCCGCGGTGGGCCGGGCCATCCCGGCGATCTCCGCGGCCATCGACGCGATCGCCGCGCGGATGGCCGACGGGGGCAGGCTCCTCTACGTGGGCGCGGGCACCTCCGGGCGGCTCGCGGTGCTCGACGCCTCCGAGTGCCCGCCGACCTTCGGCACGCACCCCGACCTGGTCCAGGGCATCATCGCGGGCGGCGAGGCCGCCCTGGTGCGCTCCGTCGAGGGTGCCGAGGACGACGCGGAGGCGGGCGCCGCCGTGATCCGCGACAGGCACGTCGGCCCGCTCGACTCCGTCGTCGGCATCTCCGCCAGCGGGCGCGCGCCGTACGTCGTCGCGGCGGTCGAGCAGGCCCGGCGGCTCGGCGCGCTGACCGTGGGCCTGGCCTGCAACACCGGCACCCCGCTCGCGCGGGCCGCCGATCACGCCGTCGAGGTCATCGTGGGGCCGGAGGTGGTCACCGGTTCGACCCGCCTGAAGGCCGGCACCGCCCAGAAGCTGGTCCTCAACATGATCTCCACGATCACCATGATCAGGTCGGGCCGCACGTACGGGAACTTCATGGTCGACGTCGTGGCCAGCAACTCCAAGCTCGTCGACCGGGCGGCCCGCATCGTCTCCGAGATCACCGGCGCGCAGGTGCTGCGGGCCCGGGAGGTCCTGGAGAGCGCCGGACGCGACGTGAAGACGGCCGTCGTGATGATCGAGCGCGGGGTGGGCGCCGACGACGCGCGGAAGCTGCTCGCGGCGCACGGCAACCGGCTCGGCCCGGCGCTGCGCAGTTCCTGATGAGCGCGGTGCCCGATAACGCGGTGCCCGATAACGCGGTGCCCGATAACGCGGTGCCCGATCGGATGCTGGAGGACGTCCTGCGGGCCGCGGTGCCCGAGGTCGCCTCGGCGGCGGTCGCCGTGATCGCCGTTGACGGGCGCACGGTCGCCGAGGCCGCCGTGGGCGAGGCCGTGCGGTACGCCGACCCGTCCGGGGAGCTGCTCGCAGAACGGCCGGCCGTGACCATGGACGCGCTGTTCGACATCGCCTCCGTGACCAAGCTGTTCACGGCCACGGTGCTGGTCTCGCTGGCCCAGGAGGGCGCGCTCGACCTCGACGAGCCGGTGGCCGTACGGCTGCCCCGGTTCTACGGACACCGGCCCGAGATCACCGTACGGCACCTGCTCACGCATTCGGCGGGCCTGCCCGCGAGCCGCCGGGTGGAGAAGGAACCGGAGGAGGCCCGCTGGGATCTGGTGCTGTCCACGCCGGTGCAGGGGCCACCGGGGACCCACCTCTACTCGGACGTCGGCCTGATCACGGCCGGGCGGGTGGCGGAGGCCGCCGGCGGCGCGCCGCTGGACGTGCTCGTGCGCGAGCGGGTCACCGGGCCGCTCGGGCTCGGCGCCACGGCGTACGGGCCGGTCGAGCCGGGCCTGGCCGTCGCCACCGAGTTCAAGCGCGGCACCTGCGTGCGGGGCGAGGTGCACGACGAGACGGCCCACGCGCTGGGCGGCGTGGCCGGGCACGCCGGGCTGTTCTCCACCGCCGCCGACCTCGTCCGCTTCGGCGAGGCGCTGCGCACCGGCGGCGGGCCGGTCCTGTCGCCCTCCTGGACCGCCGAGATGCTGCGCGACCAGGGCGTGCCGGGCGCCGCCTTCCGGCAGGGGCTCGGCGTGCGCATCGACGACCCGGCCACCGTGGGGCCGCTCGCGGGCGCGTTCGGCCACTCGGGCTTCACCGGCACGTCGCTGGTCGTCGATCCCGCCCGCCGGCTGACCGTCGTGCTGCTCACCAACAACGTCCATCCGCTGCGGGGCCGCCCCGGCATCCGCGACCTCCGGCACGCCGTCGCGGCAGAAGCCCTGCGTCTGGCCGATGTTTGATCCTCCTCGCCCGGGTCAGTAGGTGACCGGTCCGGCTGCCGGACCGGTCACCCGGACCGATCGTGAGGAGAGGAGCCGCGATGACGACCGCGCGTCAGGCCGGCCGCCGTCTCGAAGGGGCGGCACGCAGAGCGGCCGACCACCCCGTGCTGGAGAAGCTCGCCAAGCTCGGGTTCGCCGCCCGGGGCGTCCTTTACGCGATCATCGGACTGGTCGCGCTGCACATCGCCTTCGGCGGCGGCGGGGAGGCCGACAAGAGCAGCGCGCTCCAGATCGTCCGCGACGCGCCCCTGGGCGACCCCCTGCTGTGGGTCATGTCCGTCGGCCTGGCCGCGCTGACGATCTGGCAGGTCTCCGAGGCCGTCTGGGGCCCGCTTGGGGTAAAGGATCGTGTGCAGGCCGCGGCCAAGGCCGTCGTCTACGCCGCGCTGGTGTTCTCGATCGTGGCGCTGCTCACACGAAACCAGCCCGCCTCCTCGTCCGACAGTCAGTCGCAGGACGTCACCAAGACACTGTTCCAGCTGCCGGGCGGGCAGGTCCTGGTCGGCCTGATGGCGCTGGGCGTGATCGCGCTCGGCGTCTTCTGGATCTACGAGGGCTGGACCGCGAAGTTCATGAAGGACATGAACGTGACCGAGCCCCGGGCCCGCGGCGTCGTCGTCAAGCTCGGCAAGGCCGGTTACATCGCCCGCGGCGTCATCGCGCTGGCCGCCGGCATCCTGATCGGCCGGGCCGCCCTCACCTACGACCCGGGCAAGGCGGCCGGGATCGACGGCGCGGTCAAGGCGCTCGCCGACACCCCGGCCGGTCCCTGGCTGCTCGTCGTGGTCGCCGTCGGCCTGGTGCTGTTCGCCGTCTACTGCTTTGCCGAGGCCCGCTGGCACCGGGTGTGAGTGCCGGAGGCCCTCCTCAGGCCGGTGCGCCCGGCGCCCGACCGCGCAGGCCGTCCATCAGCAGGTCGAGCAGGCGCCCGGCCTGCTCGCGCTGCGCGGCATCCCCGGCGGCGAGGCAGATGCCGTTCATGCCGGTGAGCACGTCCTCGGCCGGCACGTCCCGCCGCAGGATCCCGGCCGCGCCGCCCGCGTCGAGCAGCGTGCCGATCGCGCCGAGCAGCCGGTCGCGGCTCTGCGCGTACGGGTTCGAGCCGGAGGCGATCACAGCGCGCAAGGCGTCGGCCATGCCGCGTTTGGTCGCCAGGTAGTCGACGAAACGGTCCATCCACGTGCGCATCGCCTCGTCAGGTGGCATCTCGGCCGCGAGCTCGGCCGCCGCGTCGCACAGCTTCCCCAGCTCGTTGCGGTAGGCCGCCTCGATCAGCGCCTCCCTGGTGGGGAAGTGGCGGTAGAGCGTGCCGATGCCGACGCCGGCCTCCTTCGCGATCGCGTCGAGCGTGACATCCGGCCCGTCGTGGGAGAACGCCCGCGCGGCGACGTCGAGCAGCCGCTCGCGGTTGCGCCGGGCGTCGGCGCGCAACGGCTTGGCCGCGGATGGTCGAGCGGGGGTGGACACAGCTCCTCCACGAGCACGGGTTGCTAAACGGAGGATCCTCCGATTAGAGTTCCAGGCGTACCGGAGGTTCCTCCGGTTTTCCTGATTGTAGCGGCCGGCGCCCCGGAGGGCCGCCGCCGCAGGGGACGGGGACGAACATGACTCAGACCACCCGCATCACCACGCCGTTCACCGGGCAGTCCACCGCGGCCGAGGTCCTGGAGGGGATCGACCTGCGCGGGCGGCGGGCGATCGTGACCGGCGGCGCGTCGGGAATCGGCGTCGAGACCGCCAGGGCGCTGGCCGCGGCGGGCGCGGAGGTGACGATCGCGGTCCGCGACCTCGACGCGGGCAAGCGGACCGCCGGCGACATCGCCGCCACGACCGGAGGCGCATCCGTACTCGTCGCTCCGCTGGATCTCGCCGACCGGGCCTCCGTCGCCGCGTTCGTCGCGGCGTGGGAGGGGCCCCTGCACATCCTGGTCAACAACGCCGGCGTGATGGCCTGCCCGGAGACGCGGACGCCGGAGGGCTGGGAGCTGCAGTTCGCGACCAACCACCTCGGCCACTTCGCGCTGTCCACGGGCCTGCGCCCGGCGCTCGCCGCGGCCGGCGGCGCCCGCGTCGTCTCGGTCAGCTCCAGCGCCCACCTGCGCTCGCCCGTCGTCTTCGACGACATCCACTTCCGGGAGCGCCCGTACGACCCGTGGCTCGCGTACGGGCAGTCGAAGACGGCCAACGTGCTGTTCGCGGTCGAGGCCGCCCGGCGGTGGGCCGGCGACGGCATCGCGGTCAACGCGCTCATGCCCGGCGGCATCCCGACCGGCCTGCAGCGGCACCTGGAGCCCGACTACATCGAGCGCCGCCGCGCGCTGGGCGCCTCGACCGGTGTGACGTGGAAGAACACCGAGCAGGGCGCGGCCACCTCCGTGCTGCTCGCCGCCTCGCCGCTGGTCGAAGGCGTCAGCGGACGCTACTTCGAGGACAACCAGGAGGCGGAGGTCGTCGAGTCGGGCGAGAGCCGGGGCGTCGCGGCGTACGCGCTCGACCCGGAGGCCGCCACCCTCCTCTGGCAGGTGTCGGCGGACCTGCTCGACCTGTAGATCCCGGGGCACTGTGGTAGATCCCGGGGCATTGGGACCGGCGGGCCGCCGATCATGAGGTCCGCTGGTCGCGGCGGGTCTGCTTCTTCTCGCGGATGACCGCGTGGGCGTCGGCGACGGGGCCGAGGTGGGCGAGCTTGTCGGGGTTGACGATCGAGCGGATGGTCTGGATGCGTCCGTCCAGGATGTCGAACGTCCAGACGTTGAAGACGCGGCCCTCGCGGTCGCGGATGATCATGCCCGGCTGGCCGTTCACCTCGCGTGCCTCCAGCACCGCGCCGATCCGGGCGAACGGCGGGATGGTGACCGACAGCACCCGGGCGACCTTCGCGGCGCCGAAGAGGGCGATCGTGCTCCCGATCTTGCCGGCGCCGTCGTTGACGAGCTGGACGTCGGCGGCCAGCAGTTCCCGCAGCCCTGCGACGTCCCCCTCCCGCATCGCGTGGAAGAACCGCCCGGCGAGCCGGTCGCGCGCCTGGCGATCCGCCTCGAACCGGGGCCTGCCCGCGTCCATGTGGCGGCGCGCCTGCAGCGCGAGCTGGCGGCAGGCCGCCTCCGACCGCTCCACCGCGTCGGCGATCTCCCGATAGCTGAAGGCGAACACCTCGCGGAGCACGAAGACCGCGCGTTCGAGCGGGCTGAGCCGTTCCAGCAGGATCAGCGCCGCCATCGACAACGAGTCGGACAGCTCCGCAGAACGCTCCGGGTCCTGGTAGGGGTCGGTCAGCAGCGGTTCGGGGAACCACGGCCCGACGTACGCCTCGCGCCGCACGCGGGCCGAGCGCAGCACGTCGATCGAGATCCGCGTCACCGTGGCCGACAGGAAGGCCTTGGGCGACTCGGCCTGGGTCGCGGAGCCTTCGTAGCGCAGCCAGGCCTCCTGCACCGCGTCCTCGGCCTCGCTGACGCTGCCCAGGATGCGATAGGCGATCGCGAACAGCAGCGGCCTCAGTTCCTGGAACTCCTCGACGCGGGTCACGCCGACCATTGGTATCACCGTGCCGGACAAACGTGACATTGTGCCGCAGGTCACACTCGGGTGATCTCACATCTCCGCCGGGTGTCTCGTCCAGGGGGTTGTAACGGCTGAACGCAGAAACAAGGAGCACGCCATGCAGAAGGTCTGGTTCGTCACCGGCTCGTCCCGCGGCCTGGGCCGCAACTTCGTGGAGGCCGCCCTGGAGCGCGGCGACAAGGTCGCCGCCACCGCCCGCGACACCGCGAGCCTGAAGGCCCTGGCCGACACTTACGGGGACGCGGTGCTCCTCCTGGAGATGGACGTGACCGACAGGGCCGCCGTCTTCGAGAGCGTGCGCCGCGCCAAGGAGCACTTCGGGCGGCTCGACGTCATCGTCAACAACGCCGGCTACGCCCAGGTCGGCGCGGTCGAGGAGCTCACCGAACAGGAACTGCGCGACCAGATGGAGACCAACCTGTTCGGCGCGGTGTGGGTGGTCCAGGCCGCGCTGCCCCACCTGCGCGAGCAGCGCTCGGGGCACATCATCCAGCTGTCCTCGGCCGCCGGGGTGATCGCGATGCCGCTCGGCGGCGCGTACCACGCCTCCAAGTGGGCCCTGGAGGGCCTCAACGAGGCGCTCGCCGGTGAAGTCGCAGAGTTCGGCGTCAAGCTGACCATCATCGAGCCCGGCGGCTTCGCCACCCGGAACGGCAACAACCCCGACCCGCTGGCCAACGGCCACATGGCCACGCCCGACCCGGCGTACAACGGTCTCCGTCAGCGCCTCGGGGAGATGACGGGGAAGCTGCCCGCGGGCGACCCGGCCGCCGCGGCGCAGGCACTGCTGAAGCTCGTGGACTCCGGCAACCCGCCGCTGCGGGTGCTGTTCGGCAAGGGCTTCCACCCGCTGATCGAGCAGGCCTACGCCGCCCGCCTCAAGACCTGGTCCGACTGGCAGGACCTCTCCATCGAGGCACACGGCAACCTCGAAGCCCGCTGACCCAGGCGGAAAGGCCGCAGGCCGGGTTCGCATCACCTACTGGAGCGGGAAGACCCATCATTCTGCTTACGGTCTTCCGCGAACAGCGGATGCGGGAGACGGCTGAGATCGAGCGAGCCGTGCGGGCGTGCGGTGATGCATCGCCCGCACACGGCGGACGGGAGTGATCGACATGGGCGAGCGCAAGGCATGGCCGGACAGGCACGATGCCCACCCTTCCCATGCTGGAGCGTCCCGCCGAAGCCCTCGAGGTCCGGCTCAGTGTCCAATTCCAGCCTCGTCGCCAAGCGAGTCAGGTGGTCAGCGTTCAGCGGACAGAGGGCCGACGGAGACCTGCCGTACAGGCTGCTGAGACCTGCCGGACGGTGGCCGGGGCGAGTGCTCATACGTCCCGGGTCCTTCGTTCTCCGGGGCGGTCCGGCCAGAACTGGAGGAGAAACACTTCGGCTTCGTACTCCTCGGCCCCCAGCTCGAAATACTCGACTTCCTCGGGCTCCAATTCGATCGCGCGAGCCGACACCCTGACCCGCCAGCGCATGGCTCGCGCGCCCAAATCGACTTGAAGCGCACTCGCCACTTCTTCATCGTCTTCGAGATGGACCACCCCCGAACTCGCCCGAAACTGGACGATGGTCTGCTTGTGCCAGGCATCGTCCGGCGTGGGTGGCGGCTCGGCGGTCCAGACCTCGAAGACGAACCTTCCCGTCTTCAGTTCCAGGACGTCGTCACGCCCTGCGATCGACTCGATGACCATCAAGTTCTGGGTCGTGGAGCACAATTCGCCGCCCAAGAGCCGCGCATCCTCGGTGTCGATGGTCGGGCCATCGCCGTCAGCGAGGAGATAGCGTCCATATCTTCGCTGAAAGGTGTCCTGGGCGGTGATCAGCAACTCGGCCACAAGCTCTCACGCTGTCACATGCGGCGGGGATATTCGACCAAGATCGGATGAGTTCCCCGGTTATATCGCCATTTAGGGCGGTTTTCCGCGCGGCGTCGCCGCGTACGCCGGGCCGCAGTGGCCGGCATGGGGTGCCGGCGGGCGCCGGGGTGGGTCACTGGCCGATCGGTCAAAAGCTGGCCGATCGGTCAGTTAGGGTGTCCGCATGGCACGTTCCGCAACCACCATGCGCGCGGACATCCTGGACTCGGCCGTGCGGCTGTTCGCCGCGCACGGCTTCCGCGGCACCTCCCTGCAGGACATCGCCACGGACGCGGGCTGCTCCAAGGCGTCCTTGCTCTATCACTTCACGAACAAGGACGCGATCCTCACCGAACTGCTGGCGCCCGTCGGGCCGGAGTTCGCCGCGCTGGAGGGACGGCTCGCCGGGCTCGACGGCGAGGAGGCCGCCCGGGCCGCCGTCGCCGGGCTCGTCGACCTGTCGCTGCGTTTCCGGCTGCAGGTGAAGATCCTGCTGCAGGACGTCGACGCGCTGATCAACCGGCCGGAGCTGCCGGACGTGGACGGCCTGACCGAACGGCTGACGGACGCCCTGTCCGGCCGCTCGGCCGCCCCCCAGGCCCGGGTCTGGGCCTGGATGGCGATGCTGGGGATCATCCTGACCAGCGCCAGTGAGCTCGCGCTCCCCGAGGAGACGCTGCGCGCGGAGCTGACCCGCGGCGCGTCGCGCACGCTCGGCCTGCCGGCCGACTGACCTCCCGAAGAAAGAGATCTGCTGTGGCAACCCTGCTGTACCGGCTGGGCCGGTTCTCCTTCCGCAGACGCGGGCGCGTGGCCGCCGTGTGGCTGCTGCTCCTCGTGGTCCTGGGCCTGGGCGCCGCCGCGTTCCACGGCCCGACCGGCGACAAGTTCGCCATGCCCGGCACCGAGTCGCAGCGGGCGCTGGACGCCCTCGCCAAGGAGTTCCCGCAGGCCGGCGGCGCCACCGGCATCATCGTCGTCGCCGCTCCGCAGGGCCGGAAGCTGGCCCCGGCCGAGGTCGCACCGGTGGTCAAGGAGGCCGCCGGCATCCCCGGCGTCGTCGCCGCCCTCGACCCCTTCACGACCGGCGCCGTCTCGGCCGACGGCCGCTACGCCCTGGTGCAGGTGCAGTTCGACCGCGGGGCCAAGGACGTCACCGAGGGCCAGCGCGCGGCGTACCTGAAGGTCGGCTCCTCGGCCGAGGGGCTGCGGGTCGAGCACGGCGGTGAGGTCCTGAACGCCGCGCCGGAGGTGGGCGGGTCCGAAGGGATCGGCGTCGTGATCGCCGCGGTGGTCCTGATCGTCACCTTCGGCTCGCTGGTCGCCGCCGGGATGACCTTGCTGAACGCGCTGATCGGCGTGGGGGCCGGCATGGGCGGCCTGTTCGCGCTCAGCGGCCTCGTCGAGCTGACCTCCGTCACGCCGGTGCTGGCGCTGATGCTGGGCCTGGCCGTCGGAATCGACTACTCGCTGTTCATCACCTCCCGCTATCGCCAATTCCTCGCCGAGGGCGTGGCGCCGGAGGAGGCCGCGGGCCGGGCCGTCGGCACGGCCGGATCGGCGGTCGTGTTCGCCGGGGCCACCGTGGTCATCGCGCTCGCCGGACTGTCGGTGGTCGGCATCCCGTTCCTGAGCGTGATGGGCCTGGCCGCCGCCGGCACCGTGGCCGTCGCCGTGCTGGTCGCCCTCACGCTGCTGCCCGCCTTCCTGTCGTACGCCGGAGCCCGCGTGCTGCCCCGCAAGCAGCGCACCGGGGAGAACGCGGACGCGGGCGGCCGGGGCTTCGGCCACACCAGCTTCGGACACACGTGGGGGCGGGTGGTCACCCGGCTGCGCGTGCCGATCCTGCTGGCCGGGGTCCTCGGCCTCGGCGCGCTGGCGCTGCCCGCCCAGGACCTGCGGCTGGCCCTGCCCGACGCCGGCACCGCCGCCCCGGGCACTCCGGCCCGCGAGGCGTACGACCTGACCAGCGAGGGGTTCGGCGAGGGCTTCAACGCCCGCCTGATCGCCGTGGTCTCCGCCGCCGACCGCGCGGCCACGACGGCCGCCGCCGGTCAGGCCGCCAAGCTGATCCAGCAGACTCCCGGCGTGCTGGCCGTGGCCCCGCCGCAGCCGAACGCCGCGGGCACCACCGCGCTGCTGACCATCATCCCCAAGGCCGGGCCCACCGCCGCGGCCACCGAAGACGCCGTGCACGCGATCCGCGCCAAGGTCGCGAAGATCGGCGGCGCGGAGATCGCCGTCACCGGCGCGACGGCCGTGGGCATCGACGTGTCCGACAAGCTCGCCGACGCCATGCCGGTGTACCTGCTGCTGGTGGTCGGCCTGTCGGTGCTGCTGCTCATGCTCGTCTTCCGCTCGATTCTGGTCCCGGTCAAGGCGGCGCTGGGCTTCCTGCTCACCGTCGGATCGACCTTCGGCATCACCGTGGCGATCTTCCAGGAGGGCCACCTGGCCGGTCTGCTGGGCGTGGACGTGCCGGGCCCGCTGGTGAGCTTCCTGCCGATCCTGCTCATCGGCATCCTGTTCGGCCTGGCGATGGACTATGAGGTGTTCCTGGTCTCGCGGATGCGCGAGGACCACGTGCACGGCGACACTCCCCGCCAGGCGACGATCAACGGCATGGGGCACAACGCGCGGGTCGTCACCGCCGCGGCGCTGATCATGACGGCGGTGTTCGGAGGGTTCGTGTTCCTGAACGACCCGATCATCAAGTCGATGGGCTTCGCGCTGGCCGTCGGGGTGCTCGTCGACGCCTTCGTGGTCCGGATGACCCTCGTCCCCGCCGTGATGTCGATGCTCGGCCGCGCCGCCTGGTGGCTGCCGCGCGTCCTGGATCGGGCGCTGCCCGATCTCGACGTCGAGGGCGAGCGGCTGCGTCACCACCTCACCGCCCGCGCCGCCGTCGCCCCCGAGCGCGCCCCGTTGTAGGAGCGGGGGTGTCGTAGAGGGCACCGGAGGCCGGAGGTCCCGTCTCGGCGGGACTTTCGGTGCTCGTACGGCACGGCGGGGAACGATGTGATGGAAGGACCGGACGAGGGGAGGGCGTCATGATCGTCGTGGGGGTCGACGGCTCGCGCGCCGGCATGGAGGCCGTCTGCTGGGCGGCGCGGGAGGCCGCCCTGCGCGGCGTCCCCCTGCGCATCGCCAACGCCATCCCCGCCTGGGCGTGCTCGACCACCCAACAGGGCCCGTACGCGGACGTCGCGGCCTGGATGCGCGACGGCGCCGCCGCCGTGCTCAGTGCCGCCGCCGAGCGGGCCCGCGCGGAGGCGCCCGGGGTGCAGGTCGACACCGCGATCCTGGCCGGCGACCCGCGCCCGGCGCTCATCGAGGCGGCCGTGGACGCCGATCTTCTGGTGGTCGGCAACCACGGGCTCGGCGGCTTCCGCGGCCTGCTGCTCGGCTCGGTCGCGTACGGCGTGGCGAGTCACGCGCCGTGCGACGTGGTCGTCGTGCGTGAGGTGCCCGCCGCGCCGCGCCCGGAGATCGTGGTGGGCATCGACGCATCGCCCGCCTGCGGCAAGGTGCTCGACTTCGCCTTCGCCGAGGCGGCGTTGCACGGGACGGGCCTGCGGGTGGTGCACGCCTACAGAGCGCTGGAGGCGGGTGGCGGCTTCGCGCCGCTCCCCGACGACTTCGACGAGGAGAAGGCCGAGGTGCGGATGGTCAGGGAGGCCGTCGCCGGGCGCCGCGAGCTCTACCCCGACGTCAAGGTCGTCGAGGAGGTCGTCCGGGGACATCCGGTGGACGTGCTGCGGCAGGCGTCGGCGGGCGCCGAGCTGCTCGTCATCGGCTCGCAGGGGCGCCGCGGGTTCACCGGCCTGATCCTCGGATCGGTCTGCCAGGCCATGCTCCACCACGCGACCGGCCCCATGGCCATCGTCCGCACGCCTTCGTCCACCGGCTGAGCGGCCCTGGCCCGTGCCAGACCCCAGGCCCGAACAGAACGGCCCAGGTACGCCGAACGCCCCCGGCGGGCCCGGTTGGTCCGGGCCGCCGGGGGCGTCTGTCGGCGTCCTACGCGCTCTTGCGTCGCTGCTCGCGCAGAATGGCGAGACGCTCGTTCAGCACCTCTTCGAGGTCCTCGATCGAGCGGCGCTCCAGCAGCATGTCCCAATGGGTCCGCGGAGGCTTCGCCTTCTTCTGCTGGGGCTGCTCAGCGTCCACCCGCAGTGCCGGGCTGCCGCAGTGACGGCACTCCCAGGTCGTGGGAATCTCGGCCTCGACGGCGAGCGGAACGGTGGTGAGATGGCCCTTCGGGCACGTGTAGGACACCTCCTGGCGCGGGGCCAGGTCGGTGTTGCGGTCGTTCTCGTAGCTGGTCGCGCCGAGCCGGGTACCGCGAAGTGCACGCTCGCCCATAGTCTTTAAGCCTCCTGAGGTCCCCGCCTTCGAGGGGTTCGTTCGCCACCGCGTACAACGCCTGATACCGTGTGTGGATTCCCAGCGGAGACCTGATCCAATCGCGCTTTTTCCGTCCCACTGGTCTCAGATGTGGTCGGGCACCTCGTTCCCCGCCTCACGGATGGCCCGGGGAAGGTTGACAACGCTGAGCAGCACGAATCCGAGGACGAAGAACACCACCAGCGAGACGATCGCGGTGCGGTAACTGTCGGTGAGCTGGAGCGCCAGCGTGAGCACCAGCGAGCCGAGGAACGCCGACCCCTTGTCGCTGATCTGGTAGAGGCTGAAGTACTCCGCCTCCCGGCCGGGCGGGATCACCAGGGAGTACATCGAGCGCGACAGCGCCTGGGTGCCGCCCATGACGATCGCGATGGCGAAGGCGATCGCGTAGAACTGGACGGCCGAGCCCTTCTGCAGGAAGTAGGCCACGCCCACCACGACCGTCCACACCACCAGGCTGGCCAGCACCGTGCGCTTGGTCCCGAACCTCAGCGCGAGCCGCCCGAGCCCGAGCGCGCCGCCGACGGCGATGAACTGCACCATGAGGATCGCTCCGATCTGGTGCGTCTGGCCCAGCCCCAGCTCCTGGTCGGCGTACGTGGCGGAGAAGCTGATCACCGTCTGCACGCCGTCGTTGTAGACGAGGTAGGCCGCGAGGAACAGCAGCGTGCGGGGGTAGCGCCGCAGGTCGGCGATCGTACGGCCGAGCTGGCGGACGCTGCCCGCCACGGCCCGCACCGCGGTCGCCTCGTGGAAGGGCACCCGCCGGTTGCGCAGGCGCAGCATCGGGATCAGGGTGAACGCGCCCCACCACAGGCCCGCCGACGCCAGGCTGATCCGCACCGCCAGGCCGGTCTCGATGTCGGCGAACAGGTAGATCACCAGGTTGACCGCGAGCAGCAGGCCGCCGCCGAGGTAGCCGAAGCCCCACCCCCTGCTGGAGATCGCGTCGCGTTCCTCCGCCCCGGCGATCTGCGGCAGGAAGGAGTCGTAGACCACGCGCGCCGCGCCGAAGGTCACGTTGGCGACCAGGAACAGCGCGCCGCCGAGCAGGTAGGCGTCACCGGACACGAAGTAGAAGCCGAGTGTGGCCACCACGCCCAGGTAGGCGAAGACCCCCAGGATCTGCTTCTTGCGGCCGGTGTGGTCGGCCAGCGCGCCGACCACCGGCATGATCACGATCTGCAGCAGCACCGAGATCGTCACCATGGTCGTGAAGTACGCCTTCGGGCGCAGGTCCAGGCCAAGGAACGCCACGAAGCCGCCCTCGCCGCCCGCCGCGGCCGTGGCGATCGTGGTCAGGTACGGCCCGAGGAAGACGGTGAGGACGGTCGTCTGGAACGCGGAGTCCGCCCAGTCGTACCAGTACCAGCCGCGTTGCTCGCGCCGCCGCGCGCCGGGAATCTCCTCGTGGACGACCTGGGGAGCGGTCATGGTCTCTCCTCACGGGGGTGGAGCGTCGCCGGGGGCCGGGAGATCGGCGCAGGCCGGGTTCATCGGGGGACAGAGTTGAGGGACAGAGTTGAGGGACAGGGGTCAGGGACAGAAGTCAGGTGTCGGGGGACGGGTTCGACGGACGGTGTCAGCGGGGTGGTCCGGGCCGGGCGGGATGGTCCGTGGTCACGGCTCCGCCGGGCGGGGGTGCCACTGCCCGCGTGACTTGAGCACGTCGCGCAGGCCGCTGATGTTGTCCGTCATGATCCCGTCGACGCCGAGATCGAGCAGGTGGGCCATGGTCACCGGGTCGTTCACCGTCCACACGTGCACCTGCATCCCGATCGCGTGCGCGGTGCGCACGAGGGCGCGGGTGGTCACCCGCAGGCCGCGGAACCCGATCGGCGCCTGCGCGCACGGCACGCCCGCCCGGGCGAGCCCGGACAGCAGCCGGCCGTACCCGCCTCCCACCGCGGCCGTACGCAGGGCGGCCAGGCCGCGCGGGCCGAGCGAGAAGCAGACCTCCCGGTCGATCGCCCGGCGGGCGCGGGCCAGCCGCGCGTCGGAGAACGAGGTCAGGCACACCCGGTCGTACGCGCGGGTGCGGCGGATCGCCTGGGCCAGCGGCGCGATCGCGGCGCTCTCCTTGACGTCGATGTTGAACCGTACGTCCGGCCAGGTGCCGAGCAGGTCTTCCAGCAGCGGGATCTCGTGCCGGCCGCCGATCCTGGCCTCGCGCACCTCTCGGTAGGGCAGCCGCGAGATGCGGCCGGTGCGGTCGGTGACCCGGTCGAGGGTGTGGTCGTGGAACGCGAGCAGGACGCCGTCGGCGGTCGCGTGCGCGTCGGTCTCCAGGTAGGTGTAGCCGAGCTCGACCGCCCGGGAGAAGGCGGCCATGGTGTTCTCGCGGGCCTCCGCCGCTCCGCCTCGATGCGCGAAGGCGAGCGGTCCGGGGTGGTCGAGGAACGCGAAACGGCGATGCACGAGAGGAGTATGCCGGGTTCCGGCGAAACAGTCAGCGCACCAAGGTGAACATTTGCGTCACAAGAGTCCCTTGTCATCTTCCGGGGAGAAGTTCCGCTTCGCCGTGTCGCGGATCACTGCGTGTCCGCCGGTCCACGAAGCCGCTGGCGCCGTCGATCACGTGGACGTGGACGCCGGCGCTCACGGCAACTGGCTGTTCGGTCCGCTCCCCGCGCCGGCTGACCCGCCGTACGGCGGTCTGGGGCGCGTGGCGAGGCTCGCGGCCGGCGCGGGCCGCGAGCCTCGCCGCCTGGCGTGCCGGGGGTGAGCGTCGCCTATCCGGCGGCCGACGCCCACTCCTGCCGCCGGGCCTCCGCCATCGCGATGGCCGCGGCGACCGCCACGTTGACCGAGCCGACCCTGCCGACCTGCGGGATGTAGGCCACCGAGTCGGCCGCCTCCAGGCAGGCGGGGGAGCAGCCGTGGTCCTCGCTGCCGAGCACCAGGCAGACGTCGCCGCCGAGCTTGGCCTCGTGTAGCGGAACGGCGTCGCCGGTCAGCTCGACCGCGACCACCCGGAAGCCGTCTTCCCTGGCGGCGCGTACGGCCTCGGCCACCGGGACCGGCTCGTGCCACTCGACCAGCCGGTCGGTGCCGAGCGCGGTCTTCTGCGCCTTGGGATTGGTGGGCGGGGTGGCGTTGCCGGCCAGCCAGATCGTCTCCACGCCGAAGGCGGCGGCCGTACGGAAGATCGATCCGATGTTGAACGGACCGGTCACCGATTCGAGGATCAGCGCGAGGCGGCCCTCGGTGTTGCGGCGCCAGGTGCGGTTGAGCCGCTTGACGTCGGTCGGCTTGAGCTGCCTGCGCGGGTTGGGAGTGCTCATCGGGCGGTCATCGCTCCTGGATTTCTGCAGTGCGGGCGTCGACCCGCAGGACGCGGTAGGCCGACCGGGAGGCCAGCCGGGACGTGGGCCAGCCCCGGTCGCCCAGCCAGCGCTGCAGGGAGTCGGAGCCGAGGTGCTTCTGCACGACCAGATAGGCGCTGCCGTCGGGGGTGAGCCGGTCGAGCCACCGGGTCAGCATCTCGTGCAGCGCGGCCTTGCCGATCCGGATGGCCGGGTTCGACCAGATGGCCCGGAATCTGACGTCCTCGGGCATCTCGTCGGCATGCACCGACCTTACTTTGTCAAGGCCGGCGCTCGTGGCGTTCCGCGCGCACAGCTCCACGGAGCGCCGGTTCACGTCGACGGCCCACACCGTGGCGTTTGGCGCCCGTGACGCCATCGTCAGCGCGATGGGCCCGTAGCCGCACCCGAGGTCGAGAAGGTCGCCCTCGGCCGGGGGCGGCGGGACGGTCTCCAGCAGCACCCGCGTCCCGGGGTCGACGCGTTCGGGGGAGAACACGCCGCGGTCGGTCTCCAGCCGCAGGTGCAGATCCGGGAGGACCAGCGCGACCGAACCGGGCCGGCTGGCCGCCTGGGGACTCTCCTCGAAGTAATGGGCCACGTGCCCAAACGTACCAACGCCGGAGACCCGTGATCTCCGCGCCTGCGAGGAGCGGGGGCAGGCTGAAACACTTCCGACTTTCCGGACACGTACGAGGTGACGGAGAACGCGGCGAAGGGGGAGTTTCGGTGGCCCGCTCGGACCTGAGGCGTCGTTTCGAGGAGATCTATATGGCGCACTACGCCGATCTCCTCGGATATGTGCGGCGCCGCACCGAATCCCCCGAGGACGCGGCGGACGCTCTCGCCGAGACCTTCGCCACGGCATGGCGCCGCATCGCCGACGTCCCTCCCGGCCCGTCGGCCCGGCTATGGCTGTACGGCGTGGCCCGGCGGGTGCTGGCCAACGGCCGCAGGTCCGAGACTCGCAGAAGCGCGCTCATGGAGCGGCTCGGCGCGGAGCTCGGCCAATGGGACGAGCACGAGTGGATACCGGATCGTGAGGATCTCGACGCCGTACGGACGGCGTTCCGGCGCCTCGGCCCCGACGACCGCGAGGTGCTGGCGCTGGTGAGCTGGGAGGGGCTGGGATCGGCGGAGATCGCCACGGTGCTGGGCTGTTCGCGCGGAGCCGCCCGCCTCCGGCTGCACCGGGCGCGCAAGCGTCTCGCCAGAGAGCTGAGCTCCGCAGGGATCGATGTGGCCCGCTATTGCGCGCGGATACCGGCGCTGGCGGGAGGGGAGGCGTGATGATCCACGACCCCGATGACCTGCACCGGCTCGTCGCCCGGATCGCTCCGGACCCGGGCCCGGGGATGACACCGGCCGCCCTGGACCTGCTGGAGGAGATCGTCTCCGGCACGGCTCCCGCGGCCCGCCGCCGGCGTGTGCCGGAGGCGGTCACCGGGGCGGTCCGCCGCGTCCTGCGCCGCCGTCGCCTGGCGCCGTTGATCGTCTCGCTCACCGCCGTCCTGCTCGCCGTGGGCTGGCTCGTGCCGGGAGCGGCCGGTCTCGGTCCTACGCCCGCCGCCGCGGCGCTCGACATCAGGCGGGAGGGCGACCACTACGTCGTCATGGTGCGGGACCTGTTCGCCGCGCCCACGTCGTACCAGCGGGAACTGCGTCAGCGTGGCCTCGACGTGGACGTGCGGCTCGTGCCGGTGACGGCGGCCACCGTGGGACGCGTGTTCTACTTCGACGGCACCCGGGACCTCAGCGCGATCACCCCGATCGAGGCGCCCGGCGAGTGCACGCGCTTCGGCGGCTGCCCGATCGGCTTCCGCATCCCGGTGCGGTTCCGCGGGCACGCGACCGTGTTCCTCGGCCGTGCCGCACGGCCGGGGGAACGCTACGGAATCCTGGAGGCCTTCGACATGGAGGGCCGGCCCTTCCACTGCGTGGACTATGTCAACAAGACCGTCGCCGAGGTCCTGCCCCTGCTTCGGGAACGCGGCGTGCGGGCGGAGTTCGCCTCCTACGTCACCAAGGGGCCCAGGCCGTCGGCGCCGGCCGACTGGTACGTCTACAGCGGGGTCATGGTCGCCGACGGACAGGCGCTCGTGCTGGTCGGCCCCACCCCCGACCCCCAGCCGCGCCCCAGGGACGCCTTCTGCCCGGGAGCCAGTGGAAACGGCCACTGAGAACGGCGTCGGCCTGACTGGGGCGGGCAGGCGCGGAGGCGGGCCCGGCGCCGCTATGCCGCACCAGCGGCGTCGTCGGGCCGGGGTGGCACCCGGTGCCCATGCCTGCCCTCACCGGCCCCCGGTGAATCGCCGGCGCTGACGGGCGTTCCCGTGCTGATCGGCATGCCCGTTGGCCCCGCCGGGGCGGCCGGTCGAACGCGGTCGCCGCCTGCCCATCCCCTCAAACGATCGGATTCGTCATGCCCGCATACGCCCGTGTCCCGGTGCTCGCCGCGATGAGGCGCCACCGGGCCTTCATGGTCGCGCTCGTCGCGGCGGCCGCCCTCCGGGTGGTCACCATGCTCGGTTATCCGCCCGCCCGGCTCTATTGGTACGACTCGTTCGCCTACCTGCACAACGCCGTTCACCTGCGGCCGGAGCAGGGATTCCACCCGATCGGATACCCCCTGCTGCTGCGTGCCCTGCTGCCCTTCCACAGCGTCGAGGTGGTCGTCGCCGTGCAGCACGCGATGGGCCTCGCGACGGGAGCGATCGTCTTTGCGGTGCTGCGCGGCAGAGGACTGCCCGGCTGGGCCGCGGTGGCCGCCTCGGCGCCGGTGCTGTTCGACGCGTCGTTCCTCCGGCTGGAGCACGCCGTGGTGTCCGACACGCTGTTCATCCTGCTGGTCGTCGCCGCCACCGCACTGCTGGTCCGCCGGCCGGTGCCGTCCGCGCGTGCCGCCGCGATGGCCGGCCTGCTGCTCGCGGGCGCCGCCCTCACCCGGACCATCACGCTGCCGCTGATCCTGCTCGTCCTGCTGGTGCTCGCCGTCCGCCGCGTCCCCTGGCGCCGGCTGGCCATTCTCGCCTTGACCGGGTTGCTGCCGGTCGCCGCGTACGCGGCGTGGTATGGCGGGGTCCACGGCCGGATCGGCGTCAGCGGCACGGACGGTGTGGCCCTGTGGGCCCGTTCGATGCCCTTCGCCGATTGCACGGTCATCCGGCCTTCGCAGGATCTCGCGCCACTGTGCCCGAACGGGACCGTCCTCGACGCCGCGGGGGAGTACGTGTGGGCGAAGGAGTCCTCCCTCAACCGGCTTCCCGGCGGACACCTCGCGCTCAACGACCGGGCACGCGCCTTCGCGCTGCGCGCCATCGCCGCCCAGCCCTTCGACTACCTGCGCGAGGTGGCGAAGGACACCGCGCTCGCGTTCGCCTGGACCCCGGTCGCCCATCCGGCCCGGACCGTTCCCGCGTTCGGCTTCGCACTCGGCACCTGGCCGCTGCCCGCCGATCAGCCGCTCGCCGACGAGGCGAGACGGGAGTACGACCCGGATCTCACCGGCATGCGCTCGGTCCGGCCGTACGCCGACCTGCTGATCGCCTATCAGCACCCGGCCTACCTGCGCGGGCCGCTGCTGGCCGCCGTTCTGCTGCTGGGTGCGGTAGGGGCGGTGCGGCGGTCGTCGCGGACGGCGGCGCTGCTGCCGTGGGCGGTCGCCGTGACGCTGCTGGTCGCGCCGGTGGCCGTGCTCGACTTCGACCACCGCTACGTGCTGCCCGTCGTGCCCGTGGCGTGCCTGGCTGCCGGGCTTGCCTTCGCCCGGCCGCCCCGGCGCGCGGCAGCGGACAAGGCCGGTGAGCCGCCCCAGGCGGTGCGGGTCGGCTGACCGCGGTCAGGGGATGCGGGCGCCGAGGAGCATCGCGGCCACGGCGGCCAGCAGGCCCGCGACGATCGCCGCGACGAGGAACCGCTGGGTGATCTCCTGGTGCACCACCTTGTAGCCGAGCGAGGTGCCGATCTGCGTGTACACGTCGCGCAGCTCGCTGCCCGACTCCGCGGTGTACGCCCGGCCGCCGGTGCCGTCCGACAGCGACTTCAGCGTGGTCTTGTTCACCGGCACCTGCACCGCCCGGTTGTCGATCGTCACCGTGCCGTCGGGCGTGCCGTACGCGATCGTGGAGACCGGCACCTTCGCGCTGACCGACGCCTCGATGGCCTCGTTGACCGAACGCCCGGAGGTGTTGTCGCCGTCCGACAGCAGCACGATGGCGGACGGGGGCGGATCGGTGACCGCCCGCTGGTCGAACGACCTGATCGAGTCGAGCGAGTTGAACACGGCCTCGCCGATCGCCGTGCCGGGCCGGGTGGTCAGGCTGGAGATCGCGGTGTTCACGGCCGCGTGGTCGGTGGTGGGGGAGATCACGACGGCGGCCGATCGGGCGAAGGCCACCACGCCGACGTTGAACCGCTCGGGGAGGTCTTTCACGAACTGCTGGGCCGCCTGCTTGGCCGCGACGAGCCGGCTGGGCGGGACGTCCGCCGACTCCATCGACAGCGACACGTCGACGGCGACCATGATGGTGGCGCGGTCGCGGGGCACCCTCACCTCGCCCGCGGGCCGGGCCGCGCCGAGGACCAGCAGGCTCATCATGACGAGGAACAGCACGGCGGGCACGTGCCGCCGCCAGGTGGGCCGCTCGGGCGCCACCAGCGACAGCAGCGCGAGGTTCGTGAAGCGCACGGTGTAGCGGCGGCGCGCGAACTGCGCCGCGACGTACGCCGCGACCAGCGCGGCGACCAGGACGAACAGCCACAGCCACGCGGCGGCGAGGAACGTCATGCGCCCGCCTTCCTGTTCGCGGCCCGGCGCAGCAGGTGGGAGGCCCGCCGCTGCCGCAGCACGAACTCGGCGATGTCGAACACCCAGTCGCGGTCGGTGCGCAGCACCAGATGGGCCGCCCCGGCCCGGCGCAGCGCCGCCCGGGTGTCCTGCCGTTGCCAGGCCGCCGCCTCGGCGTACCGCTGTCTGAGCGACTGGGACAGGTGGACGCCGCGCGAGCTCCCGGTCTCGGGGTCGGCGAGGGTGACGAACCCGACATCGGGCAGTTCCAGCTCGCGGGGGTCGATGATCTCCACGGCGAGCACCTGGTGCCGCGCGGCCAGACGGCGCAGCGGCGGCTCCCAGGAGTCGGGCGAGTCGAGGAAGTCGGAGACGATCACCCGCAGCCCGCGCTTGCGGTGTGCCGTCGCCATCATCTCCAGAGCCTCCCCGAGATCAACCGCGCCCTGCGCGGGCGGCGCGCTGAGCAGCGAGTGCAGCAGAGCGTACAGCCGGGGGCGGCCCGGCTTGGCCGGATAGCGGTGCACGTCGTCGCCGTACAGGATGTAGGCGCCGAACCGGTCGCCCACCCGGCTGGCGAGGATCCCGATCGCCCCGACGGCGCTGATGACCAGGTCGCGCTTGGACATGCCCGCCGTGCCGAACTCCATGCTGGCCGACAGGTCGGCCACCGCCCAGGTCTCCAGCTCGCGGTCGGCGATCAGGTCGCGCACGTGCGGCACGGTCGTGCGCGCCGTCACCGCCCAGTCCATGCGGCGCACGTCGTCCTCGCCGGGCACGTACACGCGGGTGTCGCCGTGCTCGCTGCCGGGCCCGGGGATCAGTCCCTGGTGGCGGCCCTGCAGCAGCCCGTCGAGCCGCCGCACCACCGTCAGCTCCAGCCGCCGCAGCGCCTGGTCGGGGTTCGCCCCGCTCATCGCATGCCCTGGTTCCACACGACGAGCGGCGGCGGCACCGCCTGCAGCACCCGGCGTACGACGTCCTCGGGGTCCACCTCGTCGGCCAGCGCGTCGAAGGTGAGCATCAGCCGGTGCGACATGACGTCGACCGCCACGTCGCGGACGTCGTCGGGCAGCAGGTAGTCGCGCCCGCGCAGCAGGGCCAGGGCCCGCCCCGCGGCGATCAGGCCCAGCGTCGCCCGGGGGCTCACCCCGATCTCGATCGTGTCCTGCAGGTCGGCCAGGCCGTAGTCCACCGGGGTGCGCGTGGCCATGACCAGCCGTACGACGTAGTCGGCCACGAGCTGGTGCACCGAGACCTCCTCGGCCAGGTCCTGCAGCCGCACCAGCGTGGCCGGGTCGAGCACCGGCCTGGGCACGGGCGGGCGCACGCTCATCCGCTGCAGGATCTCCAGCTCCTCGTGCGCGCTCGGGTGGGACACGCGCACCTTGAACAGGAACCGGTCGCGCTGCACCTCGGGCAGCGGGTAGACGCCCTCCGACTCGATCGGGTTCTGCGTCGCCAGCACGATGAACGGCCGGGGCAGCGGGTGGGTGCGCCCCGCGAGCGTGACCTGCCGCTCGGCCATCACCTCGAGCAGGGCCGACTGCACCTTCGCGGGAGCGCGGTTGATCTCGTCGGCGAGCAGGAAGTTGACGAACACCGGCCCGAGCTCGACGTCGAACCGCTCCGAGCTCGGGTGGTAGACGCGGGTGCCGACGATGTCGCTGGGCACCAGGTCGGGGGTGAACTGGATGCGGGCGAACGTGCCGCCCACGACGGTGGCCAGCGTCGAGGCGGCCAGCGTCTTGGCGACCCCCGGGACGCCTTCGAGCAGGCAGTGCCCCCGGGCGAGCAGCGCCACCATCAGCCGCTCGACCATGTGCTCCTGTCCGACGATCACTCGCCGGACCTCGGCCAGCGCCTCCCGCAGGGCGTCCAGCCGCGCTTCGCCCTCCTCCTGCTCCGTCACGCCCTCGCCGGGCTCCGGGTCACTGCGTTCATCGGCAACGGTCATGCTCGTTATTCAATCGTGACTCGGCTGGAGAATCCATTTCTCTCCCATTTGCCCGTCCCGGCGCGTGCCACACCCCCTGCCGCGCCCGTGTGTTTTCATGTGAGGGATGGTGACTCCGCTGCAGTACGGCGATCCGCCCCACGTGGGGCCGTTCGCGCTGCAGGCACGGCTGCAGACGGCCCCGGCCGGGCTCGTCTACCTCGGCCAGGCGCCCGACGGCCGGGTGGTGTCGGTGGCCGTCCTGTCCAGCGGCGCCGCCCTCGACGCCGCCGCCAGGGACCGGTTCGTCACCGCGGTCAGGCAGGCGCAGGGCTGGACGGGTGTACGCGGGTGGGGCGCCTCCCTGGTCGACCGGGTGCGCGGCCGGGTGCCCCCCGACACGCCACCCGTCCTGGCGATGCAGGGCGGTCCCGCGCCCTGGGTGGCCGTGCCGTACGTGCCGAACGGCCCGGGGGCCGAGCGGTTCCTCGACCCGGTCACCGTGTCCGGCACGTTGATCGGGCGGCGGCACGGGCCCGACTTCGCGCACTACTGGCTGGGCGACCGGACTCCCGCGCTGCCCGCCCCGCCCGCGCCGCCCCCGCCGCCGGTGGCCACCCGGCGCGCGGTCGTGCTCGCCTCGACGCTGCTGGCCACGCTCGTGCTCGCGCTGCTGCTGGTCACCTGGATGCTGCTGTTCCGCAGCGAGGAAGAGGCGGAGCCGCCCCGGCCGCTGCCGAACACGCAGTTCGTGCCCACCCCGCCGCCCGAGCCCGCCTCGCCCGAGCCGCAGCAGCCCTCCCCCGGTCCGTCCGGCAGCGGCGACGGCAGCGAGAGCCCCTGGCCGGATGAGCTCTTCGACGGCCGCGGCCCCATCTGACGCACCCGTCAGGCGCTGGTGAACACCAGGGACGCGTTGTGCCCGCCGAAGCCGAAGGAGTTCACCAGACCGGCCGCCCATCGGCCGCTGCGCGGCGCGCCGGCGACCAGGTCGAGCTTCACCTCCGGGTCCGGGACGTCGAGGTTGCGGATCGCGGGGATCATCCCGTCGCGAAGGCCGAGCACGGTGGCGATCGCGCCCAGCGACCCGGCCGCGCCGCACAGGTGACCGGTCATCGACTTGATCGCGGTGACCGCCGGGTGCGTGCCGATCGCCTGGGCGATCGAGGCGTTCTCGGTCAGGTCGCCCGTGGGGGTCGAGGTGGCGTGGGCGTTCACGTAGCCGACGTCGAGCGCGTCGAGATCGGCGTCGGCAAGGGCGAGCCGCATCGCGCGCGCCTGTCCCGCCGCGTCGGCGGCGGTGATGTGGTGGGCGTCGGAGGTGACCCCGGCGCCGGCGAGGGCGGCGTGCACCCGGGCGCCGCGGGCGGCGGCGAACTCCTCGCGTTCCAGCACCACGAGCGCGGCCCCCTCGCCCAGCACGAAGCCGTCGCGGCCCACGTCGAACGGCCGCGACGCCTCCTGCGGCGCGTCGTTGCGCGTGGACACGGCCTTGGCCTGGGCGAACCCGGCCAGGGTCAGCGGGTGCACGCACGCCTCCGCGCCGCCCGCGATCACCACGTCGGCGCGCCCGAGCCTGATGAGGTCGAGGCCCATCGCGATCGCCTCGGCGCCGGTGGCGCACGCGCTCACCGGCGTGTGCGCGCCTCCGCGCGCGCCCAGCTCGATGCTGACCACCGCCGCCGGGCCGTTGGGCATCAGCATCGGCACGGTGTAGGGCGAGATCCGGCGCGGTCCTGACCTTTCGAGGATCTCGTTCTGCGTCAGCGTGGTGAGGACGCCGCCGACCCCTGTGCCGATCACCACGGCGAGGCGCTCGGGCTCGACGGCGGGCGCGCCCGCGTCCGCCCACGCCTCCCGCGCGGCGACCAGCGCCGCCTGCTGGCAGCGGTCGAGCCGCCGCGCCGCCACCCGGCCCAGCACCTCGGCGGGATCCACCGACAGCCGGCCGGCGATGCGTACGGGCAGGTCCTCGGCCCAGTCCTCCTCGATCAGGCGGATGCCCGACCGTCCTTCCAGCAGGCCCGCCCAGGTGCCGGCCACGTCCCCGCCCAGCGGTGTGGTGGCGCCCAGCCCGGTGACCGGCACCCGCGCCCTGATCCCGTCTCCCATCGACGACCCCCTGCTCTGTGCTGGCCGCACCGACGCGTCCTTCATGGCGGTGCGCTTTCCGGTTCTCACGCTGCCGCAGTGCCACCATTTCGGTCAGGCGTGACGATCAACCAAAAAGCCGCGGAAGATTTGTCCGTGCCGTGCTGCCCGCCCCCGCTCCTCACCGGTCCGTGGTCGCGTGTCGCAGAGCGCCGTGCGAACCTCGTGGGCGTCTATCCGAAGGGCAATAGGCTCGGATGCGTCGCCACATGTCGAAAAGATCAGGGAGGCCCGTAATTGGTGATCATCGCTCAGGAGACGGCGTTCGACGAGGCAGAGGTGTTCGAGCTCTACGACTCGGTCGGCTGGCACCCATGGACGCGCGATGTCGCTCGGGTGTGCCGGAGCCTGGCCAACTCGCACCTGGTCATTACCGCCAGAGACGAGTCGGGCCGACTGCTCGGCCTGGCACGGACGGTGTCTGACGACGAGATCGTCTGTTATGTGCAGGAGTTGCTGGTCAATGCCCAGCACCACGGCAAGGGCGTCGGCCGCCGGCTGCTGGAGCACCTCAAGGACCGGTACGCGCACTGCCGCTACTTCGTCCTGACCACCGACCACGAATCCACTTCGGAAGGCCCCGCCAACCACGCCTTCTACCGTCGCCTCGGGCTGATCGAGCACCACGAGCAGGGCCTGTCGGCATTCGGCCTGCGGGTGCGCGACCCGCGGAGCCTCTAGACCGTCCAGGCGCGTTCGCGCAGGAGCTCGACGCGTACCTCGCGGTGCTGCCGGGAGGTGCCGGCGCGGCGTCGAGGAACCTGCGCCAGGCCGATCAGCCGGCCTTGGGGCCGCCCGGCAGGTCGTCCGGCCACATGCCCGGCGAGCTGGACCGCGCGGTCCCAGGACTCCACGTCTATGATCATCCGGTCGGCGATGAGGTCCGTGGTCTCGGCGAACGGACCGTCGGTCACCGGCGGGCGAGGCGCTCACGCTCGGCCCGCTGCCGGACCAGCTCCTCGACCGCGCTCGGCAGGGTCGTCTCGAAGTCGATCAGCTTCGCCCATGTCGGCGTCACCACGATCCGGACCATGCCGTCGTAGAGCGGGTCGCGCAGGGCCACGCGGGCGCGGGCGCGGCGAACAGCACGCCGGCGGTGAGAGCGAATCCCGCCGGATATCCCACTGGTCCGGCCGGAAGGCTGAACCCGGCCGCGCCCGCTGTGGCGTCCGGCCGGCGGGTGACGCGGGTTCGCCTTGCATCAGCGGGGCCGGAACGGGGGCTCAGCGGGGGGAGACGAAGCCCGACTCGTAGGCGGCGACCACCGCCTGCGTGCGGTCGCGGGCGCCCAGCTTGGTCAGGACGTTTCCCACGTGGGTCTTGACGGTCTCCGTCCCGACGACGAGCTCGGCGGCGATCTCCGCGTTCGACAGGCCGCGTGCCATCAGCCGCAGCACGTCCCCCTCACGCCCGGTGAGCCGCTCGATGCCGGGGAAGGCGCGGGCGGTGCCGCGGGCCGCGACCAGCGACCGGACGGCGGCGGGGAACAGCAGCGAGTCGCCCGCCGCGACCACCCGGATCGCCTGGACGAGCTCGTCCGCCCTCGCCCGCTTGAGCAGGAAGCCGCTCGCGCCGGCCCGCAGCGCCTCGTAGACGTAGTCGTCGTTCTCGAACGTCGTCACCACCACGACCTTGGGCCCGCCCTCGGCGGCCGTGAGGGCTCGTGTCGCCTGGATGCCGTCCACCCTGGGCATGCGTACGTCCATCAGGACGACGTCGGGCAGGAGCGAGCGGGCCAGCGACACCGCCGAGGCGCCGTCGGCCGCCTCACCCACGACTCTCAGGCCGGGCTCCGACTCGATGATGATCCGCAGGCCGGTGCGGATCAGGTCTTCGTCGTCGGCCAGCAGCACCCCGATGCTCGTGCTCATATCCCCGCCCGTCCCTCGCCGGAGTCCTCGCTCATGCCCTTGCCCGCGTCTGCCGAGCGGGCGCCGGGGAGCCGGGCGGTGTCCGCGCCCGGAAGAGGAACGCGGACCTCGACCCGCCACATCCCGCCGTCGCCTTCCGCCTTCACCCGGCCGCCGAGCAGCGTCACCCGCTCGCGGATGCCGTCCAGCCCGTGCCCCGCCCCGCCGCTCCCGTCGCCGGTCGCCCCGCCGCTGCTCCCGCCGGGCCGGCGTGGGCCGGGCAGGCCGCGCCCGGGGTCTGCATGGACCTCGTTGCGCACGCACACCTCAAGGACGTGGTCGCGCACGCCGGCGTCCACCTCGATGGAACCGGTGCCATAGCGGATCGCGTTGGTCACCGCCTCCTGCACGACGCGGTAGGCCTCCCGGGAGATCACGGGAGGGATCCCGGACAGCTCGCCCAGCCGCCGGATGACCGGCCTGTCCCCGGGGCCGGCGGAGTCGAGCAACGCGGGAAGGTCGTCGAGGGACGGCTCCGGCGAGGCCCGCCCACCGCCCTCCCGCAGCACGCCGATCACGTGGTCGAGCTCGTCCAGCGCGCTCCGGGCGGAGGTCTCGATCGCCTCCAGCGCGGCCCGGGCGGTGGCGGGATCCCGGTCGAGCACCCGCCCGGCAGCGGCGGCCTGCACGGCCACCACACTGAGGGCGTGGCCCACCGAGTCGTGCAGCTCCCTGGCGAGCCGGTTGCGAACGGCCAGCCGGTGGGCCTCCCGGCGCGCCAGGGCGAGGCGGTCGGCCGCGGACGGCCCGAGGAAGGCGGGGGCCAGGCGGGCGAGGAGCGCACCGGCGCCGATCGCGAGGAAGAGCAGGCAGACGAGGACCGCCACCCCTGCGAGGGGGCCCCACATCGTCGCCCGGCCGCCGCGAATCCCGTGATCGACGAGCCCGAGGTGATCGCCGGCCAGCGGCAGGACCGCGAGCCAGACCGCGAACGGCACAACGGCCAGGGTCATCCCACTCACCAGACCGCCGATCCCGAGGTGCAGGGTGAACCATGCCGCCGTCCGGCGGCGTTCTGACCAGGTCCGCCGTACGGAGGACGGCGGGGCCTCCACCGCCACGCCCAGCAGGGCGCGGGCGGCGGTGGCCTCGAAGGCCCGGACCGGCAGGAACAGCCCCGAGGCGGCCACCGCCGGGAGCACCCCGATGAAGATCAACGGCTGCACCGACAGCAACGGGTCGCCGACGTCCGGCACCGGACGCCACAGCACCGTCGCGACCTCTCCGGCCATCATGTAGGGCATGAGCAGCGCCCCGCCGACGATCAGGCAGGCCCACCTGCGGTAGGTGAGCCTGTCGAGCAGCGGGGCGAGGACACGGTTCACGGTCCGATGGTGCCGCACCCGGGGCGAGTGCGGTGCCGTCCGGTCACGGCCTGTGGACGAGCACCCGCCACCCGTGCGCGGGCACGAGAGCGGGATCCCCGTCCGGGCCGCCCGCCCCGGCACAGCCGTCCGCGACGGTCAGACGGGATAGGTCCAGCGGGAAGCGATAGGCGTCGTCGCCGATGTTGAGCAGCGTGACCACTTCTCCCTCCGCTCCCTGACTGCGCAGCGCGAGGGCCCTGTTGGCGACGTGCTCGGCCTTCGTGCGAGCGCGGACCAGCCAGGGGTGCCGCCGGCGCAGGCCGACGAGCCGCTGGTGCAGCCGGTAGACGGGCATGCCCTGTGAGGGCAGGTCGCCCGGGTCGTCGGGGAAGGCGGGCCGGATCGCGTCGTCGCCCCCGGCGCGTTCCTCCTTGATCCCGAGGAACGCCTGCTCGTCGCCGTAATAGAGGCTCGGCACCCCGCCCACCGTCAGCAGGACGGCCAGCGCGTGCCCCAGGTGCCGCGGATCGGTGAGTTTGCTGGCCAGGCGCGTCACGTCGTGGTTGCCGACGAACGTCATCGGCGCGAACACATCCAGCAGCCCGTTGTGCCGGTCGAGCGCCCAGGCGAGCTCGAAGAAGTTGCCGTCGTTGAGCGAGCTCCAGATGGCCTTCCAGAGCTCGTACTGCGTCACCGAGTCGAGCCCGCCCTCGGTCACGTACGCCGTGTAGTCGCCGTGGATCACCTCGCCGGCGAACCAGGCGTCCGGATGCTCCCGCCGCACCCGGGTGACGGCCTCCCGCCAGAAGGCGCGCGGCACCGCGTAGGCCGCGTCGAGCCGCCAGCCGGACGCGCCGCGGTCGAGCCAGTGGCCCATCACCCGTACGACGTGGTCGAGGACGGCGGGCTCCGCGTGGTTCAGCGCGACCAGATGATCGTGGCCCTCGAACACGGCGAAGCCGTCCGCGCCGTCACCGGGACGGAACCAGCGGGCGGCGGGGGAGTCCGGCCCCTCCGCGAGCGCCCGCGCGAAGACCGGAAACCCCCTGCCCACGTGGTTGAACACGCCGTCGAGCAGCACCCGCAGCCCGCGCCGCCGCGCCTGCGCCACCAGGTGGTCGAAGTCGTCGTCGTCCCCGAGCCGGGGGTCGATACGGAAATGGTCCACCGTGTCATATCCGTGCGTCTCGGACGCGAAGATCGGGCCGAGCTGGAGACCCGAACAGCCGAGGTTCACGGCGTAGTCGAGCCAGCTCTCCAGACGCCGCAGCCGATGCGAGACCGGCGTTCCCTCGGGCGCCGCCGTCAATGGGGCGCCGGTGAAACCCAGCGGGTAGACATGCCACCAGATCGCGTGGTCGCTCCACGACGTCACGTCAGCTCCTCACCGTTCGTCCCTCTGATCACAGTGTCGTCGTCGCTGCACCCTCCCGCGCCGTCGCCCCCTCCACGCGGGCGTGCCGTACGAAGGCGGGACGCCCCCGGCCGCAGGCGCGGCAGACGCCGCGCGTGCGGTGGTGGTAGCCGACGGCCGCCGTCCCCATCGCCAGGCCCCAGGCGAGGAACCAGGGATAGATGACGTCGAACACCCAGGGAGAGATGCCCTCCAGGGACGGATTCGCGAGGCCGAGGGCGACCGCGACGCGCAGTCCCGTGCCGAGGACGCCGACCGGCACCAGCATCACACTCCCCACGAAGGCGGCGGTCAGCGGCATCCATCGCGGCATGCGCAGCGGCGGCCGCCAGGTCCGGGCGAAACCGAGCCCGAGCGCCATGCCGATCAGCGCGAGCACCCCCGTGTCGCCCAGCCCCGGCGTCCACAGGTGCACGTCTCCGAACGCGCGGGGATCGGTGAGGCCGACCGTGCCCCCGAGGCCCCACTGCACCTTCAGCGCGCCGTACCCCGCCGCGAGCAGCACGGTCAGGTATCCGGCGCGGACGCTCAGCCTCTGCCACGATCCCTGACCCTGCCACGTCTCCCGGCCCCCGCCGGCGGGAGAGGGGCAGCCCGCGTCGTCGCGTTCTTCGCGGCCCGCCGCATCGCGGCCGGTCGTGCCGTGGCCGGTCGCGCCGTGGGCCTGCCGCTGCCCGCAGCGTTCGCAGGCGCCGCGCGCACGGCGGCGACGCCGTACGGCGGTGACGAGGAGAGTCGTGCCTACGGCCAGTGCGGCGGCGCGGGCGGCGGCCATCGGCAGGTCGACGCCCAGGTCGACGACGCCGGGCTCCCCGGTGACCGCCTCGATCCCCGCCATGATCCCGCCCACGATGTCGAAGGCGATCCCGCTCGCCCCGGTGCCGGCCAGCGCGAGACCGGCCACGGCCATGGCGGCGGTGGCGAGCGCGCCGCTGCGCGTGGGCCGTGGGGGCCGGCGAAGGTGTGTGGTTTCCATGACTTCCAGGTTCGCGGTCGTCGCCCCGCCGGGCCTCCCCACGGGGCGGGACCCGCATCCCCCGCGCGGGGGAAAAGCCGCTTGAGCCTCACGTTGCGTGAGCTTCTAGCGTCGGCGGCATGGAGATCATCGTTCACGACACGGCCCCCGCGATGGCCGAGCTGCTGGCCGCACCCCTCGCGGAACGGCCCGCCGCGCTCACCGCCATGCTGCGCCCGATGTGGGACGCCGTGCCCTGGATGCCGGTCACCGACGTCGTCGGGATGCATCACCAGGGCTTCGGCTTCCGCGTCGACCGGGACGACGAGCGCTACCCGCCCGCGCTGCGGCGGATGCGCGACGCGGGGGTGTGGGAGCAGGTCCACGACGCGCTCACCGCCGCGTGGAAGCACCAGTGCGAGGCCGTTCCCGGCATCCGGCGCCCCGAGACGCTGCAGGTCTACATCGTCCTCGGCGACCCGGACGCGGAGCACCTGGTGCGGCGCAACCACGGCTACCTCGGCATGAGCGGCAAGGGCCTGGTCTACCTTCTCGTCTGGCCGGCCGAGGAGAACCTCGGCCGCCTCGGGCACTGCGCCGTGCACGAGCTCAACCACAACATCAGGACGTCGAACGTCCCCTGGGAGGACCCCGCCGCCGTCACCCTCGGCGAGCGGGTCGTCTCCGAGGGGCTCGCCGAGGCGTTCGTCCGCGAGCTGTACGGACCGGAGGGGCTCGGGCCCTGGAGCACCTCCCTCCAGGGGGCCGCGCTCGACGCCGCGTGCGCCGCGATCGCCGGGGCCGTGAACCTGACCGGCATGCACAACTTCACGGCGTACGTGCACGGGGACGCCACGGCGGAGCTGATGGGGCAGACGCCGGTCGGCCTGCCCGACCACGCGGGCTATCCCGTCGGGCTGCGGATCGTCGACGCCCACCTCGCCGCCTCGGGCCTGACGGCCGCCGAGAGCACGGTGTTGCCCGGAAAGGAGATCCTGGCCAACGCCGGGCTTCCGGTCGCCCGATAGGCTCGCTCGTCGGATCCGTCAAATGGGGGCAAAGAGGAAGGAAGAGCCATATGGGTGCCGGAGAGGTGGTGCTCCTGCTTCTCGCCGCCGTGGCCGCCGGATGGGTGGACGCCGTAGTGGGCGGGGGAGGGCTGCTCCAGCTTCCGGTGCTCCTGCTGGCCGGTCTCACCCCGGTCCAGGCGCTGGCGACGAACAAGTCCGCCGCGATCTTCGGGACGGGGTCGGCCGCCATCACCTACGCGAGAAAGACGAAGTTCGACCGGGCGGTGGCGGTGCCGGCCGCGGCGCTCGCGGTCGCCTTCGCCGGCCTCGGCGCCGCCTCGGCGGCGCTGCTCGACGCGGACGTGCTGAAGCCGCTGGTGATGGTCGTGCTGCTGGGCGTGGGGGCGTTCGTGACGCTGCGGCCGGGGTTCGGCCGCCTGCCCCACCCGCAGCTGCGTACGAGTGCCCGGGTGGTGACGGGGGTCGCGGTCGCGGGCGTCGGCATCGCGTTCTACGACGGCATCGTGGGGCCGGGCACCGGCACGTTCCTGCTCATCGCGTTCACCTCGATCCTCGGGATGGACTTCGTCCACGCGTCCGCCACCGCGAAGGTCGTCAACACCGGCACCAACCTCGGGGCGCTCGTCGTCTTCGCCGTGCAGGGCCACGTGGTGTGGGCGCTCGGCCTGGCCATGGCCGTCTGCAACATCGCCGGAGCGCAGGTCGGCGCGCGGATGGCGCTCAACCGGGGAGCGGGGTTCGTGCGCGTCGTCCTGCTGTGCGTGGTGGCCGCCCTGGTCGCCAAGCTCGGGTACGACCAGTTCCTCAGTCGATGAGATCGCACAGGCCGGGCCCGAGGGGTGGCGGGAAGGGCGACGCCGCCGGTCGAACCGCCGTGGAGCACCACCTTCCGCACCCGATAGGAGAGTGCGGTGAGCTCGGCGCGCGGCCAGGAACAGGCGACGAGCGCCGCGGCGCGGCCGTCAGCCAGTTGGGCAGCCAACCGCCAGGTCCTCGTGCCGGCTGAGCGCGCGGAAGGGGACGACGACCCGCCACTGCCGCGGCGGCCGGGCCAGCAGGGCGGATGCCTCGGCGACCAGGTCCGTCGCCGACAGGTTGAGGTGGCCGGCGCGGAGCCAGCGCTGCACACCGGCCAGGCTGTGCCCGCTGTCGAGCAGATGTGCGGCGACGGCTCAGGCCACGCGTTCGGCCCGCGGCGGCTCCTGCGCCGCCACACAGGACGACCAGCGGTTGAGACAGCCGGGCCGCCCGATGTCGATGAGGTGGCGCAGCTTGCGGCCCAGAAGACCGCGCCCTCGGGGGCAAGAGCCCCGGATTAGCCTGTGTTCGCTTGCGCGATGGTCAGAACATGCCCGGTTCCGCGTCCGCAGCACCGGGATTTCGCGGGAACCTTGACGCGTGTCGTCGCGGCAGCGTCGGAGTGACCGTCAACTCGACCGTGTCTGCCCGGTTTGTGGCGTCAGGACGGGGCGGCCGTGGGTTCGACCACGACCTTGAGCCCGCGCCGGGAGACGGCGGCGGCGAAGGCCTCCGGCGTTGCCGCGAGCGGGAAGCGGTCGGTGACCAGCGACGACACGTCCACCGACCCGTTCTCCACGAGGCGGATCGCCCGGGGATAGGTGAGGTTCATCCGCCGGACCAGCGCGAGCGTGAGGCCCTTGCGCCGGGCCAGCGACGCGGGGAACGACGTGCGGTCCTCGTCGGGGATGCCGGCCAGCACGACACGGCCGCCGGGCCGGGCCGCGGTCATGGCCGTGCGCACCGCGTCGTCGTTGCCCGCCACCTCGAAGGCCACCCGTACGCCGAGGCCGTCGAGCCCGTCGATACCGGTCCACGCGGCCGGTCCCGCTTCCGCCGGGGGCAGGGCGTGGTCGGCGCCGAGCCGCAGGGCGGCTGCACGGCGGTGCGGCAGGGGATCGACGGCGACCACCGTCGAGGCGCCGGCGAGCCGGGCGAGCTGGACCACCAGCAGCCCGATCGGCCCGCAGCCGACGACGGCGACGGGCGCCCCGAGCCCTAGGTGTCCCAGGTCGACGGCGTGGATCGCCACACCGAGCGGTTCGAGCATGGCCCCGTCGGCGGCGGAGAGCGCGTCGGGCAGCGGGTGCAACAGGTCGTCGGGCCAGGCGAGATACTCGCGCAGGCCGCCGTCGAGCGTGCCGTGCCCGGCGAAGCGAACGTCCGGGCACAGGTTGCCGTATCCCGTCGCGCACACCGTGCACCGGCCGCAGGGGATGGCGGGATCCACCGCGACCCGCGTGCCGTGCCGTGGGCCGCCCTCGATCACTCCGGCGATCTCGTGCCCCACGACGAGCGGATCGTCCAGCACCGCGTCGCCGATGCCTCCCTCGGAGTACCAGTGCAGGTCGGAGCCGCACAGGCCGACGGCGGTGACCCGCACGAGGCTCTCGCCGGGCCCCGGCACGGGGCGAGGTTCCTCGGACAGCCCGATGTCGCCCACCTTGTGCAGCCGGGCGGCCCTCACGGCCTGGTCCCTCGCGCCATCGACGCTCCCCCCTTGATCCGTCCGTTTTCTTGATCGTAACCCCGTGCCCGATCCGGACGTACGGCGCCTGCCGCCGATGGCGGCCGGCTCGACGTATTGAGCGGGGTCACGTGCGTTGCGGACAGACGCGTACGGCCGGGCGGGGGTGGTGTGCCACGGGGCGGCGGGGATGGCCGGGGCGTGCCGGCGTGCGGTGGGGAAACGGCGGCCTCTCTTCAGTGGAGATACGGAGAGCTTCGAGCGGAGATGCGGGAGAGCGGGTGGAGAACGCGTGGAGAGCCGGTGGGAGAGCGGGTGGGAGAGCGCTTTCCCAGAGCGTGAAGCCTGGCGGCCGCCCTGTCAAGGCCGGCTCTCAACACCAGGGAAACCCGCAGGTCATCTGGGTGAAATCGGACCGGGCCGGACGGCTGCCCGGGCGCGGGGGAGGGCCGCCCCTTGACACTCTCCGCCTTCCGCGACACTCCCCTTCTTGGAGAGCGCTCTCCAAGCCGACGGCGGTGAGGAGAGCCGGTGCTCGCCTGACCGGCACCCCTCACCTGGGACGACGCCCGCGGCCGCGGGGCCGTCCGCACCGTGCTGCCGCAGGACCACGCCGTGACGGCGCGCTGTTCATCGGCACGTGCTGTCACGGCGCGCGCTGTGACGGCTCGTGCCGTCCGGAACCGCGCTGTCACCGGCGTGAGGACTGTTCACCCCCCAGGCCGCCGCCTCCACGGGCGGGCGGTCGCACCGCAAGAGTGAGGACAACACCCGTGCGCAGACGCAAGCCATATCTCTTCGCCGTCGCCGGAGCCCTCGTGCTCGCCGCGACGGCTTGCGGCGCCGACGACTCGTCGTCCACGGCCGGCTCGGCCGGTGGGAGCGCGGCTCAGACGATCACCTACTGGGCGTCCAACCAGGGCACCAGCCTGGAGAACGACAAGGAGGTGCTCAAGCCCGAGCTGGACAGGTTCACCAAGGAGACGGGGATCAAGGTGAACCTGGAGGTCGTCCCGTGGGCCGACCTGCTCAACCGGATCCTCGCCGCGACCACGTCGGGCAAGGGCCCGGACGTCGTCAACATCGGCAACACCTGGTCGGCCTCGCTGCAGGTGACCGGGGCGTTCGTGCCCTGGGACGACGCCCTGCTCAAGACGCTCGGCGGCAAGGAGCGCTTCCTCGGACCCAGCCTCGCCGCGACCGGCGCCCCCGGTCAGCCGCCCACCGCCGTGCCGATCTACGGCATGACCTACGGCCTCTTCTACAACAAGAAGATGTTCAAGGAGGCCGGCATCGACAAGCCGCCGGCGACCTGGGACGAGCTGATCGCGGACGGCAAGAAGCTGACCAAGGACGGCAAGTGGGGGCTCGCGGTCGAGGGCGCGAGCGTCAGCGAGAACGCCCACCACGCCTTCATCTTCGGCCAGCAGCACGGCGCGGAGCTGTTCGACGCCTCCGGCAAGCCGCAGTTCGACTCCGACCAGGAGGTCGCGGCCATCAAGCAGTACCTCGACCTGATGGCCGTCCACAAGATCGTCAACCCGAGCAACGCCGAATATGCCAACGGCACCGAGGCGGTGCAGGACTTCGTCTCCGGCAAGGCCGGCATGCTGATGTGGCAGTCGATCGCCACCCAGCTCAAGCAGGCCGGCTGGACCGAGGACGACTACGGCCTGGCCCCGATCCCGCTGCCCGGCCCCTCGCAGGGCGGCAAGCAGGTCAACGCGATGGTCGCCGGCATCAACCTCGCCGTGTTCAAGACGGCCGCCAACAAGGACGGGGCGCTGAAGTTCGCCCAGTTCATGACGTCGAAGCAGACGCAGCAGAACCTCAACAAGGCGTACGGCTCGCTGCCGACCGTCACGGACGCCTACGACGACCCGGCGTTCGAGAGCCAGACGATCAAGACGTTCCAGCAGATCCTGTCCAGCACGGCCGCGCCGCTGCCGCAGGTGGCGCAGGAGAGCCAGTTCGAGACGCTCGTGGGCAACGCGATGAACCAGCTGTTCGCCGACGCCGCGAGCGGCAAGGCGGTCACGGCGGAGGCCGTCAAGGCGAAGCTGACCGAGGCCGACCAGCAGATGGGCGGCTGAGCGGCCCGATGACCCGGCGCCGGGCGGAGGCTCCGCCCGGCGCCCCGACGCAGACCCTCGACATCGAGAGGAAGTCCGTGACTCCTCCGTCCCCTGAAGAGGACGGCTTCTCGCTGTCCCCGGCCGAGGCGGCCGGGGCAGACGACGGCCAAGCCCTGACCGATGCCCCTGCCGGGCGCACTAGGACGGCATCGGGCGGCAAGCGTTCCCCCCACCCGGCGCCGGATGCGGCGGCGGTGTCGACCATGTCGTCCACCACGCCCCGGCCCCACTCGGAAACCCCTACGTCTCCGCGAAGGCCTTCGCGAAGCTCCACGTCCCCGGAAAAACCTCTGTCTCCGGGCGGCGGGAGGCGGGGGTTCGCGGACCGGGTGCCGGTGCGGGTGCGCCGCGCCGCCCTGCCCTACCTGCTGATCCTCCCGGCCGTGCTGCTCGAACTGCTCGTCCACCTCGTCCCGATGCTGATCGGCATCGGGATGAGCTTCCTGAAGCTCACCCA
The DNA here is from genome assembly GCF_006874475.1 of Microbispora hainanensis. Taxonomy (GTDB): domain Bacteria; phylum Actinomycetota; class Actinomycetes; order Streptosporangiales; family Streptosporangiaceae; genus Microbispora; species Microbispora hainanensis. The sequence goes on along the minus strand of NZ_VIRM01000007.1, from coordinate 96,100 downwards.
GTTCTTCCTGCGCAACTGGTCGGCCGCGCCGTTCGCGGGGCTGGACAACTACACCGTCGCCGTCGACTTCGACAGCGCGGTCGGCCGCTCGCTGCTGCACTCGTTCCTCGTCACCGTCGTGTTCACCGTGCTCACCGTCGGGCTGGCGTGGCTGCTCGGCATCTGCGGCGCGGTGCTCATGCAGGGCTCGTTCCGGGGCCGGGCCGTGCTGCGCGCGCTGTTCCTCGTGCCGTACGCCCTGCCGGTCTACGCCGGGGTGATCACCTGGAGCTTCCTGCTCCAGCGCGACTCGGGGCTGGTCAATCACGTGCTCGTGGACCAGTTGCACCTGTTCGGCGAGCGGCCGTTCTGGCTGATCGGGTCCAACAGCTTCTGGTCAATCATCGTGGTCTGCGTCTGGCGGTCGTGGCCGTTCGCCTTCCTCGTGCTGATGGCCGGGCTGCAGAACATCCCCGGCGACCTGTACGAGGCGGCCGCGATCGACGGCGCGGGCTGGGGCCGGCGGCTGCGCGCGGTGACGCTGCCCATGCTGCGCCCCGTCAACCAGGTGCTCGTCCTGGTGCTGTTCCTGTGGACGTTCAACGACTTCAACACGCCGTACGTGCTGTTCGGCAAGTCGGCGCCGCACGAGGCGGACCTGATCTCGATCCACATTTACCAGAGCTCGTTCGTCACCTGGAACTTCGGCTCGGGCTCGGCCATGTCGGTGCTGCTCCTGCTGTTCCTGCTGGTGGTGACCGCCGTGTATCTGGTGGCGACGTCCCGGAGGAGGAGCGATGCGTGACCCCCGCTGGCTGCCGTGGGCGCGGTGGGCCGGTCTCGGCCTGCTCGGCCTGTTCACCCTGACCCCGCTCTACGTGATGCTGACGTCGGCGATCAAGCCGCTGCAGGACGTGCAGGGGGACTTCGACTGGATCCCCACGACGATCACGCTGCGGCCGTTCGCCGACATGTGGCGGACGGTCCCGCTGGCGCGTTACTTCGCCAACAGCCTGATCGTGTCGTCGGTGGCCGCGCTGGTGTCGGTCCTCATCGCGATCTTCGCGGCGTACGCCATCAGCCGCTTCCGCTTCCCGGGCCGGCGGATCTTCTCGGTCACCGTGCTGTCGACGCAGATGTTCCCCGGCATCCTGTTCCTGCTCCCGCTGTTCATGATCTACGTGAACCTCGGGACCGCGCTCGGGGTCGAGCTGTATGCCAGCCGCACCGGGCTGATCATCACCTATCTGACCTTCTCGCTGCCGTTCTCGATCTGGATGCTGGCCGGATATTTCGACTCGATCCCGACCGCGCTGGACGAGGCCGCGCAGGTGGACGGCAGCGGCCCGATCGGGGCACTGCTGCGGGTCGTCCTGCCCGCCGCGACCCCGGGTATCGTGGCCGTCGCCATCTACGCGTTCATGACCGCCTGGGGAGAGGTGCTGTTCGCGTCGGTCATGACCGACGAGTCGAGCCGCACCCTGGCCGTCGGCCTCCAGGGGTACGCCACCGAGAACGACGTCTACTGGAACCAGATCATGGCGGCCTCCCTGGTCGTCAGCGTCCCCGTGGTGGCCGGGTTCCTGCTGCTGCAGCGCTACCTCGTGCAGGGGCTCACCGCGGGCGCCGTGAAGTGAACGCTCACCTTCACCACCATCACCGACGAATCAAGGAGAACCAGCGAATGGAGCCGCAGCGCGGCCATGTCCCCGATGTAACCGCTTTCACCGACTTCGTCTGGGGCGTCGCCACCTCGGCCTACCAGATCGAGGGCGCGACCCTCGAAGACGGCAGGCTGCCCTCGATCTGGGACACCTTCTGCGAGGTGCCCGGGGCGATCGACGGCGGCGACACCGGGAAGGTGGCCTGCGACCACTATCACCGGTGGCGTGAGGACGTCGGCCTGCTCGGGCAACTCGGCGTCGACGCCTACCGCTTCTCGGTGGCCTGGCCCCGCGTGGTGCCCGACGGCACGGGACCGGTCAACCCGCGCGGGCTCGCCTTCTACGACCGCCTCGTCGACGCCCTGCTCGACGCCGGCATCCGGCCGTTCGTGACCCTCTATCACTGGGACCTGCCCCAGGCGTTGCAGGACCGCGGCGGCTGGCCCGAGCGCGACACCGCCCAGCGCTTCGCCGACTACGCCGCCGTCGTGGCCGAACGGCTCGGCGACCGCGTCGCCGACTGGACGACGATCAACGAGCCGCTGTGCTGCTCTTGGCACGGCCATCTGGAGGGCTCCATGGCCCCCGGGGTGCGCGACCTGGAGGCGGCCGTCCGCACCTCCTATCACCTGCACCTCGGGCACGGCCTCGCGGTGCAGGCCGTACGGGCGGCGGCGCGGCTCACGCCGTCGATCGGGATCGTCAACAACCTCAGCCCGATCGACCCCGCGACCGGCAGCGAGGAGGACCACGCCGCCGCGCGCCGCCTCGACGGGCACGTCAACCGGTGGTGGCTCGACCCGGTGACCGGCCGCGGCTACCCCGAGGACATGCTCGCGGTGTACGGCGTCGACCTGCCGATCCGGCCGGGCGACCTGGAGACGATCGCCGCCCCGCTCGACTATCTGGGCGTCAACTACTACTTCCGCCAGGTGGTGGCGGCCGACCCCGAGGGGCCCGTGCCGTACGCGCGGCAGCTGGAGGTGCCGGGGGCGACGACCACGGCCATGGGCTGGGAGGTCGACGCGACCGGTCTGGAGCGCCTGCTGGTGCGCCTGGCCCGCGAGTACAACGCGCCCCGCCTGTACGTCACCGAGAGCGGGTCCGCGTGGCGCGACACGGTCGGCCCCGACGGGACGGTGGACGACCCGGAGCGCCTGGCCTACCTGGAGGACCACATCGCGGCCTGCGGCCGGGCCATCGAACAGGGGGCGCCGGTGGCGGGCTACTTCGCGTGGTCGCTGCTGGACAACTTCGAGTGGGCGTACGGATACGACAAGCGGTTCGGCCTGGTGCACGTCGACTACGAGACCCAGGCGCGGACCGTGAAGTCGAGCGGCCATCGCTACGCCGAGATCGTCAAGGCGAGCAAGGGGCTGCGCGTGGCGTGACAGACGCGGCGCCGGTGGTCCGTCAGGCCGACTGGCGGACCACCAGCGTCGGCCGCACGATGACCGAGGTGACCTGGAGGTCCGGGTCCGCGACGTGCGCGAGCAGCAGGCGGGCCATCTCGGCGGCCATGTCCTCCATCGGCTGGCGCACGGTCGTCAGCGGCGGGCGGCAGGTCACCGCGGCGCTGTCGTCGAACCCGATGACGGCGACGTCCTCGGGCACCCGGCGCCCGAGGTCGCGCAGCGCGAGCAGCGCGCCCTGCGCCATGAGGTCGTTGGCGACGAAGACGCCGTCGATGTCCGGGTGCTCCTTCATGAGCCGGTGCATGCCGGCCTCTCCGCTGGCGGGCATGAAGTCGCCCTCCACGGCCGGCACGTACGGGTGGCCGTGCCCGGCCATGGCCTCCTGGAACCCCGACAAGCGGTCCTGCGCGGCGGGCACGTCGAAGGGGCCGCTGATGGTGGCCACCCGGCGGCAGCCGCGCGCCACCAGGCGGTCGGCCGCGAGCGCCGCGCCGGCCCGGTGGGCGAGGTCGACGTAGCTGATCGGGATCGGCCGGGCGGGCCGCGCCCACAGCACGGCGGGCAGCCCGGCGTCCACCAGCAGCTTCGGCAGCGGGTCCTCCGCGTGGGTCGAGACGACCAGGGCGCCGTCGGCGCTGCCCTGCCGCAGGTAGGACACGACGTCGTCGCGGGTCTGCGCCGAGTCCGCGAGCATCAGCACCGGATGGATGCCCCGGGGCCGCAGATATCCCACCACCCCGCCGGCGACCCGGCCGAAGAACGGGTCGGCGAAGACGCGCGACTCGAACGGCTCGCCGCCCTTCGCGTCGCCCGCGCCCGACACGACCAGCGCGACCGCTCCCGTACGACGGGTGACGAGCGAGCGGGCGGCGCGGTTCGGCACGTAGCCGGTCGTCTCGATGGCGCGGTGCACCGCCTCCTGGATGTCCGGCGCGACGTTGCGGATTCCGTTGATCACACGCGACACGGTCGCCCGGGACACCCCCGCCACACGGGCGACATCCTCCAGCGTGGGGGCTCCCGACGTGTGCGGGAGATCGGTGCTCATGCAGCCATTTATAGCACGAAGTGGAGAGCGCTCTCCGGTTTGTCGGGGGCGGCCGGGCGGCGTCGGGGACGGGCCGGAATGCGATGATCCGGGCTGCGCCCACGCCGCCGGAGCGGACACGTGAACGTCCCGGCACGAGGCCGCCATCACCCGACGACACGTGAGGAAGACCGCCGGTAATGCCTGATCATCTGACCCTTCGGCCCGTCACGGAAGCCGACCTGGACGCCTTCGACGCGGCCTTCCAGAGCGAGAGCGGCGCGACACCGCACCAGTGGTTCGGATTCACTCCGACCATCGCGCTGCGGGAGGCGCTGCGCATCCGCGGGCTCCTGGCCGGAGCCGACAACATGCTCGCCGTCACCGTGGACGGCGAGCTCGCGGGGCGGGTCGAGTGGCTGGAGCGGCGCTGGGGCCGCCGTGACACGTCGCTGTGCTGGGAGATCGCCGCCGGCCTGCTGCCCGACTGGCGGGGCAGGGGAGTCGGGACCCGGGCACAGCGGGAGCTCGTCCGCTACCTGTTCACGCACACGCGGGTGGAACGCGTCCAGGCGACCACCGACCCGGAGAACACGGCCGAGATCCGGTGCCTGGAGAAGATCGGGTTCCGGCTGGAGGGCGTGGTCCGGCGCGCCCAGTGGCGGGGCGGGCGCTGGCACGACCAGCTCCTGTTCTCCATCCTGCGGGACGAGTTCGACCTCGCGGCCGGATGAGCCCGGAAATCCGCTGCAGGGGCCGCGCCTCGGAGGGCAGGATGAGGGCATGCCCATCGATGATCTTCCCGGTGCCATCCGGCTCCCCGACGGCACTCCGGTGCGGGGCCGCGGCTTGAGGAGGCCCACGCCGCCGGGCACCACCCTGCCCGACCACGGCCTCTATCTGGGCGGCCGGCGGCTCAGGGGCAAGCACGACGACGCCCTCACCTGGCCGCACGAGTGGATCGACTGGCCCGACTTCCTCCTGCCCCGGGACCACGAGCACGCGATCGGCCGCATCCGGGAGCTGCACACGCACGCGCGGGCCGGCCGCCGGGTCGAGGTCGCCTGCGGCGGGGGAGTCGGGCGCACCGGCACGGTGATCGCGTGCCTGGCCGTACTGTCGGGCCTGCCCGCCGACCGGGCCGTCGCCTGGGCCCGGGCCGAATATCACCCGCGGGCCGTGGAGACCCCCTGGCAGCGCCGCTGGGTGCTGCGCTTTCCCGCCTCCTGACGGACGCCGGGCATGAGGAGGAGGCCGGTATCGGCCGTCCGAAACCCGTGTGGTTGGGTGCCTCTGTGCTTGTGGACGTGCTGGAGCTGGCCGGGATCGGCCTGGTCGCCGGAGTCATCAGCACGGTGGTGAGCCTGGCCTCGATCGTGTCGTACCCCGCGCTGCTGGCCTTCGGCCTGCCGCCGCTGGCCGCGAACGTCACCAACACGGTCGCGCTGCTGTTCACCGGCGTGGGAGCGGCGGCCGGGTCGAGGCCCGAGCTGGCAGGCCAGGGACGTCTCCTCGGCCGCCTCGGGCTCGCCGCCGGGCTGGGCGGCGCGGCCGGCGCCGGGCTGCTGCTGGTCACGCCGTCGCGGACGTTCGAGATGGTCGCCCCGTGGCTGATCGCGGGCGCCTCGCTGCTGTTGCTGCGCCCGCAACGTCCCGGGCAGATGGGCCTCGGCGGGGAGAGCGGTCTGGCGCTGCGCGCGGGCGTCTTCTGCGTCGCCGTCTACACGGGCTACTTCGGCGCCGCGGGCGGGCTCATCATGTTCGCCGTGCTCGCGGCGGCGCTCGACCGGCCGGCGGCGGGCGTCAACGCGGTCAAGAACGTCGTCTCGGCGCTCGCCAACGCCGTCGCCGCCCTCTGGTTCGCCTTCCTCGGCCCGGTCGACTGGGCGGCGGTGGGCCCGCTGGCCGTGGGGTTCCTCGCGGGCGGCTGGCTCGGCCCGGCGGTCGCGCGCCGCCTGCCCGGCCGGACGCTGCGCCTCGCCGCGGCCCTGTGCGGCCTCGCGGTCGCGGTCAAGCTCGGCGTCGACGCCTACCGCGGCGCCTGAGCGGCGGTCCCGGGCGGCTCCGCTGCGGCGACGGCCTCGGCGTGCCGGGTGCGCAGGCGCTCCCGGATCTCCTCCGGCGTGTACGCACGCCGCCGCCGCTCGGCCCGGGCGATCACCACACCGGTCGCCGCGACACCCGCGAAGGCCGCGAGACCGAGTATCTTCCACCAGCGCATGTGCCTAGGCTACTGCCGTGGCTCATACGCGGATAAGTCTCGACAAAGCGCTCGAACTCGCCCGCACTGGCGACCTCTGGGTGTTCCGCGGACGCAGTGCACCTGACCGCGCCATCCAGGTCACCACCAACAGTCCGGTCAACCACGTCGGCATGGCCGTCGTCATCGAGGACCTGCCGCCGCTCATGTGGCACGCCGAGCTCGGCCGGTCGCTGCCCGACATGTGGTCGGGCACGCATCAGCGCGGCGTCCAGTTGCACGACATGCGCGACGCGGTCTGCGTCTGGGCGGCCAGGTATGGCCAGCGCGCCTGGCTGCGGCAGCTTGAGCCCTCCGCCACCAGGGAGATGGAGGACGCCGTCCTGCGGACGATCGCGCGGCTGGACGGCACGTCGTTCCCGTCCACCGCCCGTCTGGCGGGGCGCTGGCTGCGCGGGCGGCTGCCCTCGCCGCGCCGCGCGGCGCGGAACGGCGCGACCGAGGGCACGCGGAACGGCGCGATCGATCGTGCGCTGGAGACGGCCTACTGCGCCGAGGTCGTCGCCGTGACGTACGAGGCGATGGGCCTGCTGCCCGCCGGCCGCCGCCCCAACTGGTATGACCCGGGGAGGTTCTGGAGCGGTGACAACCTGGCGCTCGGCGGGGGTCACCGGCTGGGCGGGGAGATCGCGGTCGACGTCCCCGGCGGCGAGTCGCCCTGACCGGTCATCGGCGAAACCGGTCACATCTACTGGCCGGTACGCAGTTGTTTCGAAGTTTTTCTCACAGCGGTCAACCTGGGGCCGTCGAGGCGCGTCAGGTGTAGGCACCGTTCGTCCAGACCCGGAGGGCAGAGCCCCATGCCTACTCCTGAGATGAGACGCGAGGATCTCGCCGGAACCACCGATCGGGAGCGGCAGGCGCGTCTCGCACTCGACGCCCTACGCCGCCAGGGTCCAGAGGCGGTGCAGGAGGAGACGCTCCGCATGAAGTCCGAGCTGTTCCGGTTGTACGGCTGGGAGGGGTACCAGCGGGTCATCGCCAAGATGGAGAGCGACCTGGCGCGGCTGCACGAGTCGCGCTGAGAGCCGCGGCGGCGGTCACCGGGCGGACACCCCGGTCAGGCGTCGCCCTCGAACGGCAACGTTCGCAGGGCGGGCCCCCGGACGTCGTGGCCGCGGTCGCGCACCTCGGCGTGCACCTGTGCCGCGTGCACGTCTCCGGTTCGGCGCGCCGATGAAAGGTACAGGCACTCGCCGAGGATCGCCCAGCTCACCGGGACGACCCGCGAGCGCGCCTTGACCGGGCCGCCGCCCCGCGCCACGATCTGCGCGTTCCACGCCCGACCGTAAGCGCAGGGAGCCCGATGAACGGCCGCCCGATTTCCGTCCGACGCCGCATCTGGGCGGCCGCCGTCGCCGCGGTGCTGCTCACCGCCTGGCCCGCCGCGACACCCGCCGGCGCGGTCGACGACCCGCCCGCTCCGGTGACCGGCAGCGCCACCTACTTCGACGCCCTCGGCTCGCCGTACGGCGGTTGCGGGCTGCCGCAGTCGGAGCTGGACTCGCAGGACTTCGTCGCGCTCAACGTGTACGACACGCCCGGCGACTACTCCTTCTACCCCCGGCCGCTCACCGGCGCGAACGCGTCCAAGGCCGGGCTGTGGAACAACGGCCTCAACTGCGGCCGGTATGTGCAGGTGACGATTTCCGACTACTGCACCGGCGTCAACGACGGCGCGCCCGGCCAGGCGTTCTGCCGCAACGGCTCGTGGGTCTCCGACGCGTACAACGGCGCGACGCTCACCATGCTCGTCGCGGACAGCTGCGGCGACTCCAACGGCTGGTGCCGTGACGACCGCTATCACCTGGACCTGTCGAAGCCGTCGCTCAACAAGTTCGCCAAAAACGGGGCGCCGGTCGGGGACATGTACCCGAACCACTGGAACAACCGCCACGTGACCTGGTCGTTCGTCCCGGCGCCCGGCTACAGCGGCGACATCAGGATCGGGTTCATGAAGGGCGCGCAGGCGTGGTGGCCCGCGATCGCCGTCTCCCACCTGCCCAACGGCATCCACGGGGTGGAGTACTACGCCGACGGCGCCTGGAAGCCGGCCCAGATGAACTCCGACATGGGCCAGTCGTACATCATCGGCGGCGTCACCCAGGGCTCGACGCAGTTCCAGATCCGGGTGCGCGACGTGTCCGACGCGCTGATCAACGGCGGCCGGGTCTACAGCTTCGTCCTGCCCGCGTCCTGCGGATCGCAGTGCGGCGCGGACTACACCGCGGCGAGCTACACCACGACCACGCCCAGCGGCTCACCGTCACCGTCACCGTCGCCGTCCGCTTCGCCCTCCCCCTCCCCCTCCCCTTCGCCCTCGCCGTCCGCCTCGCCGTCGGCGTCTCCTTCCGCGTCCCCCTCTCCGTCGCCCAGCCCCAGCCCGTCACCGTCGGCGAAGCCGGGGACCTGCCAGGTGACCTACCAGGTGGCCAGCTCCTGGCAGGACGGGTTCACGGCGAACGTCACCGTCAAGAACACCGGCACGACGGCCTGGCAGAACTGGACGGTCACCTGGGACATGCCGTCCGGAGTGAGCCTCGTCAACGGCTGGAGCGCGACCGTGACCGCCGGCGGCACCCGCTGGACGGCCAAGGCGCCCTCGTGGGCGGCGAACCTCGCGCCCGGCGCGTCGACGAGCTTCGGCTTCCAGGCGTCCGGCCCCTCCTCGCCGGGGGCGAGCGGGTTCACCTGCTCCTGACCTCTGCTCCTGAGTCTCTGCTCCCCACTCCCGTTCCCGGCCTCCGGCCGGCTCGCGCGCCCCGTCACCGCGCGAGCCGGCCGCTTCATGCCCGCCCACGAACCCCGATGCGGGGAGGAGAAAGGTCCCGCCGGGCAGGGACCAGCGGCCCTGCCCCGGACGAGGCGCGGGCGGTCGGATAGAGGCAGGAGCAGAAGGAGGAGTCATGGCCGAACCCGTCATCGTCGGCACCGACGGCTCGCGCCCCGCGGCCGCCGCGGTGGAATGGGCCGCGGGCGACGCGGCACGCAAGGGCCTGCCGCTGCGGATCGTCCACGCGGTGGACCGCCTGCCGTACGAGATCGCGCGCTATCCCATCCCCATCGAGGACCAGCTCGACCGGGCCGGCCGGCGAATCCTGGAGGAGGCCGGACAGGCCGTGCGCGAGACCCACCCGGCCGTACGCGTGACCACCGCCATGATCGAGGGCGACCCGTCGCGGGTGCTGCGCCAGGAGGCCGGGAACGCGGCGGAGATCGTGATCGGCAGCAGGGGCCACGGCGGGTTCACCGGCATGCTGCTCGGGTCGGTCGGCATGCACGTCGCCGGTCAGGTCGACGTCCCCGTCGTCGTGGTGCGGGCCGGGGTGTCGGCGCCCCACGGGCTGGTCGTCGTCGGCGTCGACGGCTCGGGCGAAGCCGCCGCCGCCCTGACCTACGCGTTCGAGGAAGCGCGGCTGCGCGACTGCCGCCTGCTGGCCTTGTACGCCTGGCAGCTTCCCGTGCACCCCTTCGCTCCGGAGATCGCCTACGACGTCGACGAGGTGCGCAAGGCCCAGGAGGACTACGCGGCGGGCGCCCTGCGGGCCCACCGGGACCGGTATCCCGACGTCACCGCCGAGATGCGGGCCGTCTGCGGGCATCCGGTCACCGCGCTGGCGGAGGCGGGGGAGAAGGCCGACCTGCTCGTCGTGGGGTCGCGCGGGCGCGGCGCCGTCGGAGCGGCGGTGCTCGGCTCGGTGAGCAGGTCGGTCCTGCACCACGCGCGCTGCCCCGTCGCCGTGGTGCGGGCTCCCCGGAGCTGAGCGCGGAGGTTCCACTCCCGAGTTGAGGGTTGATGTACGGTCGTCAGCGGATTTCCCGGGAAAGTCTCACAAAGGACTTGAATGAGAAACTTGAAGGAGGAAATCCAGCGAGAAAAGGACCTCGTGTGACCGAGAACGACGTCATCGAATTCGTGACCGGCCTGCGGGGTGTCGTCGCCTTCACCGCCGCGGAGGACAACGGCGCCCCGCAGGCGGCTTGGGGAGACACCTTCTTCCACTACGACCCCGACGACCAGCCGGCCAACCGGAAGATGCCCTTCGCCACCGTCGTCGTGAAGGACTACGAGGGGTTCGACACCGCCTCCGACCTGAACCGGCCCGGCGTCTTCCGGGTCAACGTCGCGGTCGGCCGCGCCGTGTTCGAGGAACTGCTCGGTTATCCGCCGGCCGCCCACGCCGACCACCAGGAGGCGCTGGACTACCGCGTGCCCGACCGGATCCTGCCGCACCCCCTGTACGCCGCCCAGTCGTGGATCTGCGTGCTCAACCCCGGCGACGGCACCGCCGAGCAGGTGCGTGCTCTCCTCACCGGCGCGCACGCCCGCGCGGCCGCCCGTCACAGGAGGGGTGAGCGCACCGCCCGGGCGTGATCCACCCGGCCCCCGCCGCCGCCGGGCGGCGGGTGTTAGCGTGGCCCGGGGATGCGATCTTCGAGGAGGTTCCATGTCGGTTCTCGTCGCGTTCAGCGTCACGCCGATCGGCGCCGGTGAGGACGTGGGCGAGATGGTGGCGGAGGCGGTGCGCGTGGTCCGCGCGTCCGGGCTGCCCAACCGCACCGACGCCATGTTCACCACGGTCGAGGGCGAGACGTGGGACGAGGTGCTCGCCGTCGTCAAGGACGCGGTCGCCGCCGTGGAGGCCCGCTGCTCCCGTGTCAGCCTGGTGCTCAAGGCCGACGCCCGTGCCGGGGAGGGCAGGCTCGACGCCAAGGTCGCCACCGTCGAACGCCACCTGGCCGAAGGCGCCTCCTGATCACTGCCGGGGGCGTGGACCACCGGAGGCGGCCAGAGCGGCCTTCAACGCCGAACGGGACAGGCGGTCGGCGGCGCGCGTCGTCTCGGGGAGCCGGTGACGCGGGGTGAGGGCCAGCACGTCGTGGCAGGCGGTCTCCAGGTCGACCCGGTGCCCGACGGAGACGAAGACCGGCTTCACGCCGTCCTGGGTGCGCAACACCCGGCCGACCACCTGGCCGTCCAGAAGCAGTTCGCTCCACGAGCCGCGCTCCCGGCCGGGCGGCTCGAAGGAGCCGACGAAGGCGGTCTTGCCGACGCCGATCGTGGGCAGGCCGGTGAGCACCCCGAGGTGGCAGGCGAGGCCGAACCGCCGGGGATGCGCCAGGCCGTACCCGTCGCAGACGATCAGGTCGGGGGTGACGGTGAGCCGCTCCAGCGCCTCGACGAGGCTGGGCAGTTCGCGGAAGGCGAGCAGACCGGGCACGTAGCCGAAGGCCGGCCGTCCCGGCACCGTCACCTGCTCGACCACGTCCAGGCTCGTCCCGTCGAGCACCACGACCGCGGCGGCCAGCAGGTCGTCGGCGTAGGCCACGTCCACCCCCGCCACCAGGGCAGGGTCGCGGGGACCCGGGCCGGTCAGGTCCAGCCGGGGCCGCAGGGCGTCCTGGATCGCCTCCGCCTCCTCCGCCGAGGCCGGAGCGGCGATGGAACAGACCTTCATGCGGGAACGATAGACGCCGTGGTCGCCGGCCCGCACAGGCCGCTCGTGGCGGGCCGGCGAGACGAGGTCGCCGGCCCGCCACTTGCCGCTATCGCACCGTCAACTTCTGGTAGTCGGCGGCGTGCGGCTGGTAGGCCGGGTTGCCGGAGTAGGCCACGTGGACCGGGTAGACCCCGCGCTGCAGATCGGCGGTCCGCAGTGTGACGACGGCCTTGCCGTCCGCCAGTGGCACGACCTGCACGGTGCCGCCGAAGGTGACGGTGACCTCGCCGGTCGGGGTCGGAGCGTTCTTCTTCTGCCCGCCCGCCGGCCCGACGGTCACGTCCAGCGTGAACGTGTTCCCGCGGACAACCGACGCCGGCGCGGTTTTCGCCTTGACCTTGACGGCGTTCGGGCCGGACGGCACCTGGAACGACGCCGTGCTTTCCGATGCCTTCAGGTAGTCGAAGCCGAGGTACTCGGCCTTGACCGTGCGGGCACCCGCGGGCAGGTCCGCCGGCAGCGTGACCGTGGCCGTGCCGTCCTCCAGGTGGGCGAGCTTCGACCACGAGCCGACGCTGAACCGCACCTGACCGCCCGTCTCGAACCCGTCGCCCGCCTTGACCGTGGCGGTGGCCGTGGTCGTCTGGGCCCCGGTCGCGTACGGCTCGACGGCCACCTCGGCGGTGGTCGTGACGTCGCTGTTCGGGATCCCGCGGATGTCGTTCCACTCGCGGAGGGTGATCGGAATCACGGTGCCGTGCCGCGGACGGGCGACGCCCGCGTTGGTCATCGTGATCGCCTTGGCGTTCCAGGTCGGGGCCTCGATGTTCTCGTGGCACGCGGCCTGGTATCCGCCGCCGTTCGTGTACCGGTCACCCCAGAGGTAGAACTGGCCGGGGCAGGAGGTGTCGCCGGGGTTGGCCTTGAAGATGATCGGCCCCTCGTATCCCTGGTTGGCGACCCACGTCGTGCGCCCCAGCGCCGGAGCGACCAACGTCCAGTGGTCGATGTCGCTGTCCAGGAAATCGGTGTGCTTCTCCGAGAAGATGTCCGAACCCTGGTTGCCGGCCTCGTTCTTCGTCACGCGGTAGTAGTGGTCACCGACTCGTATGGCGGTCGTGTCGATCCGTGACAGCGGGGCCGGGTTCTGCCAGACCTGCGGTTCCGAGAACGTCTGGAAGTCGCGCGTCGTGGTGTACCACATCTGCGCGTTCCCCTGACCGGTGCGGTTCACCGGGTCGTTCCACAGCGACTGTGCCCAGAAGACGGCGTAGGCGCCGATCTCGTCGACCCACAGCGACTCGGGTGCGAAGGCGTTGCCCGCGTTGTCGGGCGCGATCTTCACGTGTCGCTGGGGAGTCCAGTGCACGAGGTCGTGCGATTCGAACACCTCGATGTACTGGGTGTCGTTGATGGCGTATCCGCCCTGGTCGTACCAGTTCAGGTCAGTGGCGATCATGTAGAACGTGTCGCCGTCGGGCGAGCGGACGATGTGGGGGTCACGAAGGCCCTGGTCGCCCAGCTGCGAGATGAGCGACGGCCGGCCTCCGGTCAGACCGGTCCAGTCCAGGGCGGTGTTCCCGTTGGACGTCGCGAACATGATCTGTTCGCCGTCGGCGATCCCCTCGCCCTTGAAGTACCCCATGAAGTACCGCTCGTACTCCTCGGAACGGGGCATGGCGGTGATGGTCACCGGGAACGACTTCGTCTTCGAGGCCGAGCCCTTGGTGATGGTCGCCGTCAGGACGGCGTTGACGTCCGCACGGCCGAAGGCGGGGCGGGTCACCTTACCCGTCGGGGTGACGAGGTCGGTGGTCGACTTCCAGGTGACCGCCGAGCCGAACTCGCCGGTGGCGGGGAGGTCGATGTTTCCCCGCACGTGGTCGGTGGCGTGCAGAGTCAGGTCGAACGTGTCACGGTCGACCGCCTGTGCGTCGTCGAACTCGGCCTTCACCACGACGGGAATCTCCCGTGTGGTGACCTCTTGGGCGCCCTTGCGGACAGTCGCCGTGAGCGTGGCCGTCGCGTCGGGCCGTCCCTGCGCGGGCCGGGTGATCTTGCCGATCACCGCGACCTTGCGTGCGCTGGGGAGGGCCGGCGGGGTGCGGACCTCGACGACCGACGGGTCCGAACTCGTCCACGTGATGGCCGAGCCCGCCACGGAGCCCACCTTGGGCAGAACGATGTCGCGTACGATCGCGCTGGTCAGACCGAGGTCGATGGCCTCGGCGTCGGCGCGCACGCCATCGGAGACGGTCCTTTTCGCCAGGGCGAGCGTCTCGTCGAGGCTCACTGCCCGGTCGTAGACCCGGAAGTCCCGGATCGTTCCGCGGAACGAGTAGTGGCCCGACGTCTGCGAGCGAGCGAGGAAGTTGCAGTTGGTCCCGGCGGCGTTCAGCGACGGCGGCGTGGTCAGGTTCGCCGACGTCGCGTGCAGCACGCCGTCAAGGTAGAGCCTGCCGGTCCAGCTCGTACCGTTCGCGTTCAGCGACTGGGTGTAGGTGACGTGCGTCCACGCTCGCTCGGGCATGCGGACCCGATTCTGCTGGAGGTTCGCCGAACCCACCGCGATGCGGAACCGCTGGGTGTTCGACGCGAAGATGGAGCCCTGGGCGCCGGTGTCGGCGTCGCACGAGCCGGACTTCGCGCCGAAGCTCCACATCTGGTGCTCGCCGACGTTCGCCGGGTCGATCCACACGTCATAGTCGACGGTGAGGTTCGACATGCCGGCGGTGATGTCGTCCGGCAGAGCCACGTACGCACCGTCGAGTGCGCTCTCGTAAGAGTCGGGGTTGAACCTGACTCCATCGCCGGTCAAGGTCGCCTTTTCCGGATGCACGAGTGTGGCGTTCGCCGCCGGGCCCGCGCTACCCGAGTTGACCAGCGTCGTCCCACCGGTCTCGTCGAGGGCGAAGTGGTGCACCAGACCCTCGTCGAGCTGCTCCTCGGCAGCGTGGGAAGGCGTCGCCGCGAGCGAGACCGAGAGAAGCGCACCCAGCGCCAGGCCCGCGACACCTCTGCCTGCGCGACCCAGCCTGCGACGCGATCTTTGTTGTCGCGATCTCAATCGATTCTCCTTGATCCAGTCGCCGTGGACACGTGAGGCACCCTGTCCGGGCCTTGAACGCAGACCATAACCTCCGAAGGCAGCGAAAGATAGCGTTAACATAAGCAAACTTTGTGGGTCAACCGATGAAAGTCGCGCTGGACTGGGATAAAGGTCTCGCCCCAGGTGGGCCGCGGCGCCGTGTCGCAGTTGGCGCAGATCGAGGACCCGCGTGCTGATCGAGCAGGATGCGGACGGTCCTCGCCGAATTCATTGCATATGTTGCAACGCATGGAACGTCATATGCAATTTGCTCTTGACATCGTTGATCAGCCACATACGATCACGGCAGCGGTCAGGTCCGATTCGTTACGTCTGACCACATTTCACTCTTCGGAGGGAGAGCAACGTGCCCGTCGCCTGTCCCCATCGTCCACCGAGGATCCAACGAGGTAGAAGGCTGAGGTCGCTCCTGGCCGGCCTGACGGTCGCCGCAGCGGTGGCCGGGGTGGGGGTGCCGGCCACTCCGGCCTCGGCGGCACCGGCGAAGCCGCTGGGTCCGGCGCTGGTCAAAACCGACGCACCCCCGACCGGGTACGCGGTGACGTTCCGATACCAGGCGCCCGCCGGTGTCGACAGCGTACAAATCTACGGCGACTGGTTCTTCGCTCAGCCCGACAACGTCGGCGACAACCGCCCGCCGTCGCAGTGGCAGCCGGGCGACACCGCGGCCACTCCCTGGCGCATCCTGCCCATGCAGCTCGGCGCCGACGGGATATGGGAGATCACGGTCCCGTTACCCGCCGGAACGTTCCGCTACGCCTTCACCCACGACTGCACCAATGTGGAGGCCACCGGCTGCGCGCTGCACGACGACCCGGCCAACCGGTGGGAAGTGCAGCCCCAGTATCCGAGCGCGCCGGGCGCGGTGCGCAGCACGATCTACGTACCGGGCAGCGAGAAGTTCCCCACCTACGACAACGGCTATCAGGCGCCGGTCAAAGCCGACCAGGCCGGGAAACTGGAGTCGCGGCGGTATCCGTCGCCGCTGTCGACCAACCCCGCCGGGGTGCATGACATCGTCGTCTACACGCCGCACGGTTACGACCCGAACCGGGCGACGCCCTACCCCACGCTGTATCTGAGCCACGGCGCCGGGGACAGCTCGATCGCCTGGACGATGCAGGGCGTGGCCCACCACATCGTGGAGAACGCCATCAAGGACGGCGTGGTGCAGCCGATGGTGGTCGTGTCCACCGACTTCAACGGCCTGCCCGGTGGCAACCAGGGGTACGCCGACGAGCTGCGCAACAACGTCATCCCGTTCGTGGAGCAGAACTACCACGTCTCGACCCGGCCGGAGGACCGCGCGTTCGGCGGGTTCTCCGCGGGCGGGAGCCGTGCGTTCACCATCATGTACGACAACACCGACCTGTTCGCCTACGACGCCGCCTGGAGCATCGGCGGGCCGGCCGCCTCGCAGGCGCAGATCGACCGCCTGAAGACGGTGCCCGGCGGCCTCCTCTTCGGCACCGGACGGCAGGACGGCACCAGCGCCCAGAGCCTGCACACCCGCGCCGAGGCGCTGCGGTCCGCCGGCGTCGAGATCAAGGAGTACTACGTCGACGGCATGCACACCTGGCATGTCTGGCGTCCGATGCTCGACTTCTATCTGCGTAACGTGGCGTTCCGCACCACCACGACGGGCCTGGACGTCACCGCCACGCCCGCCGGGAACTCCCACAACGTCAGGCTCACGGCGACCGCCGCGGTGGGCACCGTGACCGCCAACGTCGCCTCCCCGACCGGCAAGGCCGAGTTCTACGCCGGTGACACCCACCTCGGATCCGCACCGGTCAAGAACGGTGTGGCCACCTTCCGCAAGGCGGTCGACCGCGCGCTTCTCGACGGCCCCGTCGTCGCCCGCTACCCGGGCGACAAACTGTTCAACGCATCACAGAGCACGCAGGTGACCGTCGACTGATCTGGTTCCTCCCGCCAACCCGGCAGGGCCTTGCCGTGGCGCCTCTCACCTGCGGGGGCGCCACGGCAAGGTCGCCGGACCATCTGAGCATGCGGCCTGGGGAGGTCCTGGAGAGAAGTCGGCGTGTCAGGCCAACGCCGACGGCACTTCGAAGTGCTCCACAGGCCGCGGCTCAGCTCGCCGGCGGCGGCTCCGGCGTGTATCCGGCCTCTTCTGAGATCAGCGTCGCGGTCTCCAGCACCAGCGGAAGTTTCTCCTTCAACTGGTCCAAGGTCTCGATCACCTCGATCGCGGTGACGGAGACGGCGGCGACGACCTTGCCCCGTGAATCCCTGACCGGTGCGGCCACGCACATGACGTAGGCGTCGTGCTCGCCGTTGTCGACAGACCAGCCCTGCTCGCGGACCTGGGCGAGTTCGGCTTCGAAGGAGTCGCGATCAGTGATGGTCGTGCCGGTGTGCCGCTCGAAGGTAACGTGTGCGAGCAGGCGATCGCGGTCCTCTCTGGGGAGGTAGGCGAGGATCGCCTTTCCGACGGCGCTCGCATAGAGTGACACGGCCCGGCCGATCCGAGACGGCAGCTTCACCGCGTCGAACGCGGGGCTGTCGACCTTGTCGATATAAATGATCTCGTCGCCGGTCAGCTGCGCCAGGTGGACGGTATGGCCCGTCTGCCGCTGGAGCCGGCGCAGGTGCGCGGACGCGAGCTGGCGCAGGTCCATCGAACTGAGCGCGAGCTCGGACAGTTCGATGAGCCCGCTTCCGAACACGTAGGTCCCCGCTCCTGTCTTGCGTACGAACCGTGCGGCCTCGAGCGCTTGCAAGATCCGCAAAGCCGTGGACTTGTGGACGCCCAGCACGTCCGAGGCCTCAGTGAGCGTCAGCGGATGCTCCGCCGCCACCCGGATCAGGTTGATCGCACGCTGGATGGATTGTGCCACTCCTGCCCTCCCTGCGTTGCACTATGCGCAATGTAGAGCATAGAGCACGCAACCGGGCACTTCTTGACAGCGTTGCACATGTCGCTACGATCGTTGCAGAAAACGGCGTTTCGGGGGGAACGAACGGTTGAAAACGGGAGTAACTAATGGAGCATCATCGCGTTCGCCGTAGCCTGGCTGTGGCGACCAGTCTCATCTGTACGGCCGTCGCCTTCCTGAGTGGTTGCGGCTCTGACAGTGAATCCGGAAGCGGATCCGGCGGCGTGACCACGCTGACCTTCGCCGCCTCGACGTTCGGCGACCCCGGCCGCGGGCCGCTGCTCACGAAGTGGCTCGATGACTTCAACAAGAGCCAGAGCACGATCAAGGTGTCCGCCGCGGCAGTGCCGTACCCGACCTTCGGCCAGACCGTCCTGACCCAGATGGGCAGCGGGCAGGGGCCCGACCTGATCCGCTTCGACATGCCCGAGTTCGAGGCCGCCTCGGACGCCGGCCTCATCGCGCCGCTCGACGACCTGATCGACGTCGGCAAGTATGACCTGCTCAAGCAGCCGGACCAGTTCATGGTCCACGACGGCAGGCGGGACGGGATCATCTTCGAGGCGTCGAACTACGCGATGTTCTACAACGCCGACCTGATCCCGAAACCGCCGACGACCTACGAGGAGTTCGCCAAGACGGCGCGATCGCTGACCAAGGGCGACGTTTACGGCCTGGCGTTCCGTCAGACGGAGGCCGAGGAGGCCGGCGTCTGGCAGGACATCTTCAACTACGTCTACGGCTTCGGCGGCAAGTGGTCGGACGGCAAGAACCTGACCATCAACTCGCCCGAGAACCTCAAGGGCCTGCAGGCGTACAAGGACCTGTACGACGCGAAGGTGATCCCCCGGGGCGCGGACGCGGCGACGTTCCGCCGCATGTTCGCCGAGGGCAAGGTCGGCATGGAGCTCAACAACGGCGGTTACGTGACCGCGACCCGCGGCCAGAACCCCGACCTGAACTTCAGCGTCGCGCCCATCCCGTTCCCGGTCCGCAGCCAGGGTGCGATCCTCGCGCCCATCGTCATCAACGAGGCGAGTCCGGCGAAGGAGGCGGCGGCCACCTTCATCCGCTGGGCGCTCGAGCCGGCCAACCAGGTGAAGCTGCAGGAGATCCTCGGCGCGAGCAGCGTGGCGACGGTCACCCAGCGAAGCGCCGAAAAGCTCAAGGAGACGCCGTTCCTCAAGGTGTTCGACGACCTCACCGAATCGAGCCTGCCTCAGATCGTCCTGGGATTCGAGGCGAAGACGCCGGACATCCGCAAGATCGTCGTGCAGAACGTCATCGCGGCGCTTCAGGGCACGGTCGACCTCAAGACCGCGCTGGACCGCGCCCAGGAGCAGGCGACCCAACTGGTGGGTTGATCGGACGAGACCGCCGGCGCGAGTGCGCCTCGCGCCGGCGGCGTCCTACTCGTACAAGGACCGAACACGATGACTGTGCCGAAACAACAGCGGACCTCAGGGTCTCGAACCGAGACCCGGCGTCGAGGCAGCCCACGGGGAAGCAAATGGACGCCCTACCTTTTCCTGGCGCCCGCCGCCATCTTCATCCTCGTCTTCCAGGTGGTCCCGCTCGTTCAGGAGATCTTCCTGAGCTTCACGCGGACGTCGCTGCTGAATCCCACGCACAGCACCTGGGTGGGGTTGGACAACTTCACCCGCATCTTCGGTGACGAGGACTTCCGCCGCACCCTTCTCACCACCTTCATCTATGTGATCGTGTGTGTCGTCGGCGCGGTGGGATCCGGGCTCGCCGTCGCCCTGCTTCTCAACAAAGGGTTCCGCGGCAGGGGGTGGGCGCGCGCGCTGGTGACCATTCCGTGGGCGGCGCCCGGCATCGCGGTCGCGCTCATCGCGACGTGGATGCTCAACCCGGACTACGGGATCGTGAACCGCTTCCTGGACGCGGTCGGCCTCGGCGTCCCGGGCGGCGCCATCCTCGACAGCCCGACGTACGCCCTTCCGGCGATCCTCGTCACGACCATCTGGCAGCTGTTCCCGTTCACCTCGGTGGTGCTGCTGTCCGCGCTGCAGTCCGTGCCCCCGGACCTGACCGAGGCCGCGACGGTGGACGGCGCGGGGCGGTGGTGGACCTTCCGCGCCGTCACCTGGCAGGTCATCAAGCCCACCATCGGACTGCTCGCCATCCTCATGACCATCTGGTCGCTGCGGCGGTTCGAGCTCATCTGGCTGATGACCAAGGGGGGACCGGTCGGCGCGACGGAGACGCTCGTCATCGACCTCTACTCACAGGCCTTCGACTCCAAGCAACTCGGTTCCGCGGCGGCGATCGGCATGGTCGGCGTGATCGTGTCGCTCATCGTCGTCGCCGGCAGCCGGTTCGTCGCCCGCGCCGCCGAAAGGGAGGCCCGCTGATGAGGCCGCTTCGCATCGGTCTGACTCTGCGCATCCTCGGCGTCCTCGTCGTGCTCGGCGTCGCCGTCTTCCCCCTGTACTGGATGATCGTCACGGCGCTGTCGAGCAACTCGGATCTCTTCGCCGCGAAGGCTCGGCTCGTCCCCGACTTCTCCCACTTCGGGGTCTTCATCGACGCGCTGGCCGAAGGCAAGGCGCTGGGCTGGCTGCGTAACAGCCTGGTGATCGCCGCCGGCACGACAGCCCTCTCGATCGCGCTCGGCATTCCGCTCGGCTACGCGCTCTCGCGGTTCTCGTTCTGGGGCAAGGCCGTCGTGACCGTGCTTCTGCTGTTCACGCAGATGCTTCCCGAGGCGCTCATGGTCGTGCCGCTGTTCTCGCTCTTCCGGCGGTTCGGCCTGCTCGACTCCCTGGGCGGCCTCATCCTGGTCAACTCCGCCTTCGTCCTGCCGATCGTCGCCCTCATTCTCAAGGGTGCGATCGACGGCATACCGCGCGCGCTGGAGGAGTCCGCGCGTGTCGACGGAGCACGGCCGCTCACCGTTCTGACGCGCATCAACGTGCCGCTGATCGCGCCGTCCATCGCGGCCACCGCGGTCATCGCGTTCTTCCACGCCTGGAACGAGTACGTGTTCGCCGTGACATTCATCTTCACCCCCGGGAAGCAGCCGGCCTCGGTGGGGATCGCGAACTTCATCGGCGAACTGGGCACGCCGATCCAGACGGTGATGGCGGTCGCCTTCATGTTCACGCTGCCCGCCGTCGTCTTCTACCTGTTCGCGCAGAGGCATGTGGTGGCCGGCATGACCGCCGGCGCCGTGAAGGGGTAAACGGGAGCATGAAGATCACCTCGGTCGACACCCTCGTCGTCGACTTCTACCGCACCAATCTCGTGATCGTCCGCGTCGCCACCGACGAGGGGATCGTCGGACTCGGCGAAGCGACGCTGGAGGGCAAGGAGCGCGCCGTCCAGGGGGCCGTCGCCGAAGTCGCCGAAGCCGTGGTGGGGCTCGATCCCACCCGTATCTCCGGCATCCTGTACGAGCTGGCGAGAGACTGGTACTGGCGAGGCGGCCCTGTCATCATGACCGCGCTGAGCTCGCTCGAAATGGCGCTGTGGGACATCTCGGCACGGGAGCTCGGTGTCCCGGTCTCCCGGCTTCTCGGCGGCGCCACCCGGGATCGCGTGCGCGCCTACGCCAACGGCTGGTTCTCGGGAGCCGTCACGCCGGAGGATTACGCGGCCGCCGCGAGGAGGACCGTCGACAGCGGCTTCCGCGGTCTCAAGTGGGATCCCTTCGAGAATTTCGACCTGACGATCACATCCCGGCAGCTGGACCGCGTGCTCGCGCAGATCGACGCCGTCCGCTCCGCGGTCGGGCGCGACGTCGAGCTGTTCATCGAGGGCCATGGCCGGTTCGACGTCCGCCACGCCATCAAGGTCGCACGCGAGATCGCGCAGTTCGACCCGGTGTGGTTCGAGGAGCCGTGCCCCCCGGACAACCTCGACGCCCTCGTCGACATCCGCCGGGCGTCTCCGGTGCCCATCGCCGCCGGAGAGCGCTGGTTCGGCCGGCAGGGTTTCGCGCCGGCGATCGCCCGCCAGGCGGTCGACTTCGTCCAGCCGGACGTGACGCACGCCGGCGGCATCGCCGAGCTGGCCTTCATCTCGACGCTCGCCGCGACCAGCTACGTCGGGTTCGCCCCGCACAATCCCAGCGGGCCGCTGAGCACCGCGGCGACGCTGCAACTCGGGGCGACCCTGCCCAACTTCCGATACCTGGAGATCATGGCGACCGACGTGCCATGGCGCCCGGAGATCACCAACGAACGACTCGTGCTCACGAAGGAGGGCGACGTCATCATCCCGACAGGGATCGGGCTCGGCATCGAACTCGATCTCGAGGCGATCGCGCGGCACCCCTTCACACCCCACCCACTGCGGATGTTCCAGGACGCCGTCTTCGACATCCGGCCCTCGGACGAGCGGTCCTTCTTCAACCTGGGAGACGACGTATGAGCCGGGCATCGTCCGAGACGTACCCCGCCGAGGCCGACTGGTTCGGCACGGCCGCCGACGCGCTGCCGGACGACGCCGAGGAGAGCATCCTGATCGGCCGGATCTGGGATCCCGGCGTCGAAGGGCCGTCACCCGTCGTCGTCCGCGACGGCGACGTCCTCGACATCAGCGCCGAGTTCCCGACCATCCGCGACGTCTGTGAACTGCCGGACCCCGCCGCAGTGGTGTCCGGGCTCGACGGCCGGCGGGTCGGCAGTTTCGAGGACGTGCTCGCCAACACCGGCGCCGCGGACCGGGACCGCACCCGCCCCTGGCTGCTCACACCGGTCGACCTCCAGGCGCTCAAGGCCGCCGGGGTGACCTTCGCCGTCTCGATGATCGAGCGCATCATCGAAGAACGGGCCCGCGGCGACCTGCTGCTCGCGGCGGACATCCGCCGGCGGATCCTCGCCGGCCTCGGAGCCGACCTGCACGGCCTGTCACCGGGCTCGGAGGAGGCGACGCGGCTGAAGGACCTTCTCGTCGCCGAGGGCATCTGGAGTCAGTACCTGGAGGTCGGGATCGGACCGGATGCCGAGATCTTCACCAAGGGTCAGATCCTCTCCGCCATGGGAACCGCGGTCCCCGTCGGCGTACTCGCCGCCTCGACCTGGAACAACCCGGAGCCCGAAGTGGCGCTCATCGTCCAGTCGAGCGGCCGGATCGTGGGGGCGACCCTCGGCAACGACGTGAACCTCCGGGATGTGGAGGGCCGATCCGCGCTGCTGTTGCCAAGGGCGAAGGACAACAACGCGTCGTGTGCGCTGGGGCCGTTGATCCGGCTCTTCGACGAGCGGTTCGACCTGGAACGGGTACGCGGCCTCGTGGTGGGCCTGGACATCCAAGGCGTGGACGGCTTCCGCCTTGAGACCGTATCGGAGATGGCGCGGATGTCACGTGATCCGGAAGCGCTGGTGCGGCAGATGATCGGCCCGCATCATCACTATCCCGACGGCGCGGTCCTCATGCTCGGCACCATGTTCGCGCCCATCCAGGACCGCGACCGCCCCGGCGAGGGGTTCACGCACAAGGTCGGCGACATCGTCAGGATCAGCTCCGGCGCGCTCGGCACCCTGGTGAACCGCGTGCGGCACGCCGAGGAGTGCGAACCCTGGAACTTCGGAGTCCGCGATCTCATGGGGAATCTCGTGAAGAGAGGACTCCTGTGATCGGCGGCCGCGTGGCATCGTGATCGGCGGACCGCCGCGCCCGCAGCAGCGGGACGGCGGTCGCGAGCGCCGCGACGGTGGCGACTGCCGCGGGTGCGACGCCGCCCAGCTCGGCCAGCCGCTCCGCGGGCCCCTCCAGGAGGCCCGCCACACCGTCGGCCACGCTGGTGAGGACGACCAGCACGGCGCCCGTCCGTCCGAGCAGCCGGCGGGGTGTGACGGTCTGCCGATGACTGAGCAGGGCGACGGAGGCGACCAGGCTTCCGGTCCTCGGGACCACCGCCCCGAGGACGTACCAGACCCACCCGGGCCCGGTGCCGGACAGGGCGAGCAGCAGGGTGAACGGCCCGGTAACGATCAGCGCCCACCAGGCCAGACGGAAGGTCCCGAGCCTGCGGTGCAGCAGCAGGGCCACCAGCGCCCCGAGGACGGGCGGGACGTACGCGGGCGCGCTCATCAGCCACCAGGCGGGCCCGCTGCCGGCCCCGTTCAGGCCGCGGAACGCCGTCTCCCACGCCTCGCCCGCCGCCGCGGCGGTGATCTCGGCGACCAGGGCCGACAGCACCAGATAGAACGCGATCGCCCGCAGCGCCGGATGCCGGGCCGTGAAACGGATCCCCTCCGCCGTCTCCCGCCGCAGCCCTGCCCTGGGCGGCGGCGGCTCCTCGACGGTGGAGACGCCCCGGAACAGCGCCGCCGCGACGGCGAGCGCCAGCCCGGTCGCGAACAGGAACGCGGGCCCCTGCCAGACGGCCCCCGTCAGCTTCATCGGCACGACGACGATCTGCGGCAGCAGGGCAAGCAGCAGGACGTTCGCCGGAAGCAGGCGCTCGGGCCGCACGACGGACGGCAGGCACGCGTCCCGGGCGAGTCCCGTCACCATCGCCAGGACGCCGCTCGCCGGCATCACCGCGAGGAGGAGCGGCCAGGTGGGTGCGCCGAGAGCCCCCGCCGCCGGGACGGACGCGAGGGCCGCCGCTCCCAGCAGCGCCGACAGCACCAGGACGGACCGGGGTCGCGTCCGGTCGATCAGCACTCCCAGCGGCAGCGCCAGCACGAGGATCGCGACCGGCTCCACGGTCTGGTCGGACATGATGAGGAGCTTCGACGTGAGGCTCCCGTCAGCGTTCCACAGTGCCGGTTCGGCCAGCGGGAAGCAGACGCAGACGACGGCGGCGGCGAGCGCGAAGAGCGCGAATCGCCCTCGTGACGGGCTGGGAGAGGCCATCCGGCGATCTTCGCGGCGCCCGCCCTGTCCGTGCAAACCCCACCCTGTCCGTGCAAACCCCACCCTGTCCGTGCAAACCCCACCCTGTCCGCGCAGACCGCGCCCGCCCGGTCCACATACGCCGCACAAGCCGCATAACCATGCAAAACGTGCGGTGCTGCCGCGTCGGTAGCCCCGTGTCAGCAGCGCCGTGTCAGTAGCGCAGTGTCAGTAGCGCAGTGTTGGCAGCGCCGTGTTGGCAGCGCCGTGTCAGTAGCCTCGGGCCGGATCGATGCGGCCCAGGAGCGGCTCTCCCCGCAGGTAGCGGGCGACGTTCTCACGGACCCGCTCGGCGAGGCTCTCGGTGAGGAGGTCCTGCGGGTTGGCGCTGTGCGAGGTGATCAGCACGTTCGGCTCGGCCCACAGGCCGTGCCCGTCCGGCAGCGGCTCGGGGTCGGTGACGTCGAGGGCGGCGCCGCCGATCTCCCCGGCGCGCAGCGCGGCGAGCAGGGCGTCGGTGTCGACCAGCTCACCCCGGGCCACGTTGACCAGCCACGCGTGCGGGCCCAGGGCCCGCAGCTGGTCCCGCCCGACCATCCGGTAGGTCTCCGGGGTGGCGGGCGCGGCCAGGATGACGTGATCGGCGCGGGGCCATACGGTGGCCAGTTTCTCGAACGGCACGGTCTCGCCCGCGCCCTCGACGGGCTCGCCCGAGCGGTTGACCGCGATGACGTCGGCGCCCAGGGCGCGCAGCGCGGGGATGACCGCTCTGCCGATCCCGCCCGCGCCGAGGACGGCCACCGTGCTCCCGCGCAGCGTGCCGGG
The DNA here is from genome assembly GCF_006874475.1 of Microbispora hainanensis. GTDB lineage: Bacteria > Actinomycetota > Actinomycetes > Streptosporangiales > Streptosporangiaceae > Microbispora > Microbispora hainanensis. The sequence continues at coordinate 70,667 of NZ_VIRM01000007.1, read as the reverse complement.
CTGGTCGCGATGCCACGTACGGCTCCGGGCGGCGGCGGCCAGCCGGTGCACCCCGGCCAGCAGCAGGGCGAGGGCGTGCTCGGCGACCTGCGGGGCGTACGCCCCCGCGGCCGAGCACCAGACCCGGGTGGGGTCGACGAGCCCCTCCCGCGTCCACCGCTCGACACCCGCGGAGGGGAGCTGGACCCACCGCACGCTCGCCGTCAGGTAATCCCGCACGCCCTCCGGCTGCGAGTCGGTCCAGACCAGCGCCTCCGCCCGGTGGGGATCGCCGACGACCTCGCCTCCGGCGGCACGGACGGATTCGACGATCAGCGGCGGGTGCGCCGGGGCCACGCAGACGGTGAGCACGCCTGTCCCTTCCTGGTCGCGCCGAACGCCTCCGCGGCGCGGCTTTCCTCCCCAAGGGTAGGGTCCGTCCGCTTCGGCCGATCACGGGCCCGGCCGATCGTGATCGGACGCGACACCGGACCGCCGCGCGGTCAGGAAGTCCCGTTCGGGTGCAGCACCACCTTGGTCCAGCCCTTCTCCCGCGCGTCGAAGTGCGCGTACGCCTCGGGAGCATTGGCGATGCCCAGCTCCTGGGAGACGATCCAGGACGGCCGGGCGCCGGCCTCGTGGATAAGGGAGCACAGCTGGCGGTTGTAGTTCTTGACGTTGCACTGGCCGGTGCTCATCGTCTGGCCCTTGGTCCAGAAGGTGCCGTAGTCGATGGACACCTCTCCCCGCTTGTAGAGGTCGTTCCCGCCGCGGGGGTCGCGGGGGACGAACAGGCCGACGACGGCGATGCACCCGGTGAACTTCACCGACTTGACCAGGTTGTTCAGGGTCATGTTGGGATGCTCGCCGCCCTCCGGATCGTGCGCCTGGAAGCCCACGCACTCGCAGCCGCGGTCGGCGCCCATCCCCTGGGTGAGCTCGAGGACCTGGTCGACGGGGCTGGACCGGGAGTCGTCGATCGCGATCGCGCCGATCTCCTCGGCCTTGGCCAGCCGGTCCGGATGGTGGTCGATGACCATCACGCCGCTCGCGTTCCTGAGCAGCGCGGAGTAGGCGGCCATCAGCCCGACCGGGCCCGCGCCGTAGACCACGACGGTGTCGCCCGGATGCACGCAGGCGAGCGTCGTCGCGTGCCAGCCGGTGGGCCACACGTCGGCCAGCATGACGTAGTCGGTCTGCTTCTCCCGCGCGTCCTCCGGCAGGACGAGGCAGTTGTAGTCCCCGTACGGCACGCGCAGCAGCTCGGCCTGGCCGCCGTTGTACGGGCCCATGTCGGCGTAGCCGTACGCCGCGCCGGCCAGGCCCGGTGCGGGGTTCGTGGTCAGGCAGAAGGCCGTCAGGCCCTGCTCGCAGTTGGCGCAGAAGCCGCAGGAGATGTTGAACGGCAGGCACACCATGTCGCCGACCTTGACCCGGTCGACGGCGTCCCCGATCTCCACGACCTCGCCGAGGTTCTCGTGCCCGAGGACCCGGCCGGGTTGGAAGCTGGTCCTGCCCTCGTACATGTGCAGGTCGGAGCCGCAGATGTTGGAGGTGGTGACGCGGACGAGCACGTCGGTGTGCCGTTCGATCCGGGCGTCCGGCACGGTCGTGACGCTGACCCGTCGGGGGCCTTCGTAGACCACGGCTTTCATGGCTACCCTCAAACGAGATCGTTTGGCGCGTGCGAAGCGGCGCGCCGCCCCGCTTCCGCGACGGCGGCCCGGCGTCGATGCGAACCGGGCCCGTGCGAACCGGCCGATGCGTTCCGGGCCGCTGTGTCATCGGGCTCAGGTGCCCGCTGTACCCGCGGGTACGACAGGCACCTACCCCGCGGGATGGGGGAAAAACCGCTTCAATCGTGGGGGACCCGGAGGGGAAGCCGGGCGGCGAGCGCGAACCCGCCTTCGGGGGTCGGGCCGGAGGAGAACCGGCCCTGTGCGAGGAAGACGCGCTCTCTGATGCCGGCCAGGCCATAGCCGCCGCCGAGGGAGGGCGCCGGCTTGACCGCCTTCGCGCCGGGGTCGGCGCGGTCCGGTGTGTCGACCACAGAGACGTCCACCTCGTCGCCGGTGACCTCGCAGGTGACCTTGACGAGGGAGTCCGGCGCGTGCTTGCGCACGTTGTTCAGCCCCTCCTGCACCAGCCGGTAGCACGCGTGCGAGATCTGCCGCGGCAGCGCCCCCGGGGGAGCGTGGAGGCGCAGATCGACCTTGAGCCCGCTCGCCTTCGCCTCGCCGACCAGCCGGGCGATGGCATCGGTGCCCTCGGCGAGGTCCCCCTCGTCGCGCCGGAGCACGGTGAGCAGTTGCCGCAGTTCGCCGAGCGCCTGCACGCCCTTGTCCTCGATGGTCGCCGTCAGCGACCGGATCTCGTCCGGCTCGGTGGCGTCGCGGGCCATGCCCGCGTTGAGCACCATGGCGGTGACCGCGTGGGTGACGGTGTCATGCATCTCCCTGGCGATCTTGCGGCGCTCCTCGGAGGCGGCGATCTCCTCGCGTTCGCGTACGCCGAGACGCAGCTCCCGGATGAGCCGGCGGTAGGCGTTGACCCAGGTGCCGACGACCGCGGGCAGATAGATGAGGGTCACCGCGCGGACGATGTTCAGGTAGACCGAGTGGTCGCTGTGCGGGCTGCGGTAGTCGACGGCGAAGTAGAAGACCGTCAGGGCCAGGGCGATGTACTGCCACCGGCGCACGCGGTGCTCGGCCGTCATCGAGAAGACGGCGAGGATCATCGGCACGACCTGCCCGGTGACGCAGGCGCACACGACCGAGCTGACGATCGCGGGCCAGGGGGTGCGGCGCCGCACCATCATGGCCGCCGCGGTGAGCACCCCTGCCGCGATCTCGATCGCGTCCGGCGCACCGCCCCAGAGGGAGAAGCTGTAACCGGTGAGCGTCGTGGGGATGGTGAACGCGATGACGGCCGCGGCCAGAGCCACGTCGACCAGCCAGTCGCGATGTGCGTCCCATTTGTTCAACACTCTGCTATTTTGCGACTTTTATCCGGTGCTCTGGTCCATTGACCTTCCTTTTTTGCCGGGCGATTACCTGTATGCGGCCGGGCGCGGTCTTGACGCAATCAAATGAACGACCATTTAATTCTGCCGTGGGCCGTATCGCTGGTGTCACCGCCGCCGAGACGCGGGAGCGGCTGCTGCGCGCCGCCGCCGACGTGTTCGCCCGGCGCGGGTACGACGGCACCCGCGTGGCGGACATCGCCGCGGCGGCCGGGGTGAGCAACGGCGCCCTGTACGCGCACTTCGGCTCGAAGGCCGAGCTGATCGTGGCCGCGCTGCGCGCCCACGGGCCTCGGCTGCTGGCCGACATGCTGGCCGCCGACCCCGGCCTGCCGGTCGCGGATCTGTTCGTCGCCGTGGGCCGCCGGCTCCCGCGCCGTCCCGACGCCCGCGGCTCCCTGATCGCCGAGGCGCTGGTCGCGGCCCGCCGCGACCAGGACGTGGCCCGTCCGATGCACGACTACGTCGGCGAGCGGGCCGGCTGGCTCGCCGGGCTCGTCCGTGCCGCCCAGGACGACGGCGAGATCGATCCGGCGCTCTCACCCGGCGCCGTCGCCCATCTGTGCCTCCTGCTCGCGATGGGCAGCGCGCTGCTCACCCCTGACCTGCACGCCGTCGGCGACGAGGAGTGGAGTGCCCTGCTGACCCGCCTCGTCGCCGCCATCGCCCCGACCGACCCCACTCCGAGGACGCCACCGAAACAAGGGGAGCACCAGTGAAAGTGCAGATCGATCCCGCGCGCTGTCAGGGACACGGCCGCTGCTACGACCTGTCGCCCGACCTGTTCACCGAGGACGACGAGGGCTACGGCCAGGTCGCCGGCGACGGCGTCGTGCCGCCGGGTGGCGAGCGCGGTGCGCGGGTCGCGGCCTCCAACTGCCCGGAGAAGGCGATCGTCCTCGCCGAGGAGGCCTGACATGACCGTCGACGATCGCTTCGTCCGGGACTTCCGAGAGGGGCAGGAGGAGCCCCTCGGCGTGCGCAGCGAGATCATCACCGGCGCGGTCTCCGACTGGACGACCGACTTCTCCCACACCGAGCCCGAGTGGGCCGCCGATCCGTACCCCATCCAGGACGATCTGCGGGCGCGCTGCCCGATCGCGCGTACGGAGAGGTTCGGCGGCGGGTGGCTGCCGACGCGATACGAGGACGTCGCGGCGATCGCCTACGACACCGAGCACTTCTCCTCCCGGGCGATCGTCATGAGCAACTACCGGCCGCCCCGCGAGATCGCGCCGGTGGGAGCCGTGCCGCCGATCTCCTCCGACCCGCCGTTCCACCACGACGCGCGCAAACTGCTGCTCCCGGCGTTCACCAAGAAGGAGGTGGCGAAGCGGGAGGAGGCGACGCGGGCGTTCTGCCACTCGCTGATCGACGGGTTCGAGGGCGCGGAGATCGTCGATGCGGCCCGTGACTACGCGCAGCACATCCCGATGCGGGTCATCTCCGACATGCTGGGCTTCCCTCCCGAGGACGGGCCCAAATTCCGGGAGTTCGTCGAACACGCGCTCGAAGGCGTCAACCTGCCGCCGGAGCAGCGGGTCGCGAACATGGCAGAGCTGTTCGACTACCTGCTGGAGCAGATCCGCGACCACGTCGCCAGTCCGCGCGACGACCTCACCACCCATCTGATCGACGCGGAGCTGTACGGCCGCAAGCTCGAACCCTCGCACGTGGCCGGCACGATGGCCCTGCTGCTCATCGCCGGCATCGACACGACGTGGAGCGCGATCGGCGCCTCGCTGTGGCACCTGGCGAAGACCCCTGCCGACCGCGAGCGCCTGGTCGCCGAGCCGGGGCTGCTGCCGACCGCGATGGAGGAGTTCCTCCGGGCGTACGCGCCGGTCACGATGGCGCGGCTGGTCAAGGAGGACATGCACTGGCGCGGCGTCGACATGAAGGCCGACGACTGGGTCCTGCTGTCGTTCCCGGCCGCCAACCGTGACCCCGCGCAGTTCGACCGGGCCGACGAGGTGATCATCGACCGCGAGATCAACCGGCACGCGGCGTTCGGGCTCGGCATCCACCGCTGCGTCGGTTCCCATCTGGCCCGCATGGAGCTCCGGGTCGCCCTGGAGGTCTGGCTGGAGCGGGTCCCCGTGTTCGGCCTCGCCGACCCCTCGGCGGTGACCTGGGCCCCCGGTCAGGTGCGGGGACCGCGCACGCTTCCCCTCCGCATCGGCTGACCGCCGCCCCGCAGCCCGGCCGTCGTCACGTCCCGGCGGCGGCGCGCGGCGACGGCCGCCCCGGTCCGTCCCGCCTCGGCTGCCATGATCCGGGCGGCCGCCCGCACGTCGAACGCGAGCAGCCCGGCGATCCTGGCGAGCCGCCGCACACCCGAGCCCTCGCGCCGCGCGGCAGCGGACGGCCCGCCGCGCGGGGCACGGCGGGCCGGCCCGGTCACTTGGCCTGGTTGTCGACCTCCAGCACGAGCCGCGCGAGCTCGAGCCGGTCGAGGTTGGGCGCGTACGCCGTCGCGTTGCCGAGCACGAGCGCCCCGGAGGCGGTCGTCAGGGTGAGCGGCGTCGCCTAGGACCAGAAGTTGTCCCACGCGTAGCCGTGCCGGAACACGCCGCGCGTCGTCGCCCCGCCCGTCTCGGTGATGTCGAGGAACCGGCTGATCACATCGGTGTTGTACGGGTGACCGGTGTTCCTGTCGGCGTTGGCGTAGTGCGCCAGGAGGACGTACTCGCCGGGGCCGAACCCGGCGGGCCTGGTGAGGGTGAGCGTGTTGCCCGCGCCGTTGCCGAGGTCGCCCACATAGGCGCCCCCGGAGGCGTTCGAGCCGCTCGTGGCCGGGACGGTGACCACGCGGGCCGTTCCGGCGAGTTGTGCCTGCTCGGCCTCGATCCGGTGGGCCGCGGCGTCCGCCTCCTCGGCCCTGACCGTGGTCAGGCCGCGCAGCCGCAGGCCGGCCGGGCCGCCCACCTCGATCACCGAGACGCCGGCCGGGAGGTAGACGCGGGCCCGGGAGGCCGCCTCACCCGGACGGGTCGCCCGCACACCCGCGATCCGCCGCCCGTCGACGCGGACGTCGAGATCGCCCGCTCGGGCCGCCTTGTAGGAGAAGGTCAGGTCGTAGTAGCCGTCCTCGCTCACGGCGGCGAAGAACGTGGCCCGGGCGGCGCCGCCGAGGGTGACGGCGGCCCCCCTGCCCTCGCGGACGACGCCCGCGCCGCCGGACAGCCGGGCCTCGTCGGCCGGGTACGCCGCCCGCTCGGGCCCGGTGATCTCGGTGAGGTCGAACCTGTCCAGCGTGACGTCGCTGCCCGGCAGCGTGGTCGTGCCGTCGGCGCTCGTGCGCAGAGACAGCTCGTGGGCGCCGGCGGTCAGCTCGACCTCCACGTCGGTGCGGCCGCGGTAGGTCCAGCCGAGGTTCGCCGAATACTGCACGATCCGGTCGAGCTTCCCGTCCACGAACAGCGCGTGCCTGCCGGGGGCCTTGTTCGCGCCCTGGAAGATCCCCAGACGGTAGCGGCCGTCGCGCGGCACGGTCACCGGGAAGGTGACGGCGGAGCGGGCCGTGTTCATCGAGCCGACGTCCCGCTTGCCGGAGGTCGCGTAGAGCTGCGGGTCGGCCGTGGTGTCCTGGTCGTACGCCTGGGCCGAGGTGAGCGTGGCCGACTCGGCCTCCACCGAGACGCTCCACGGGGCGCCGGCCGCGGGCGCCCCGCCGCTCGACGGCACGATCGTGACCCGGTAGGCGGCCATCACGTCGCCGCCCGGGAGGTCGATACGCAGCGTGCCGTCGCGCAGGGTGGTCCGGGTGGCCGCGACGACCGGAGGCTGCGTGGCGTCTCCCTCATATCCGGTCCACGTCGTCCTGGACACGACGACGTCGACCTGCCTGCCGAAGACCGCCGGATCGAGCCCGGAGACGTCGAGCCGGACCGGCGCGGCGCCGCCGCCGACCAGCACGGTGCCCCGCCGTACGGAGGGGTCGACGGCCGCGAGGGCCTGCACCGTGTCGGGGACGTCCGGCCGCGGCGGGGTCACCTTCACCGTCTGCCCGGTCAGGTCCGCGTACCACTTGAGCAGCCACCACGCGCCGTTGGCCTGGCGGGTGCGTACGGCATGGTCGGACAGGTTGCCGGCGTAGGTCCAGAACGCCATGTCGGCGTCCACCTTGGTGTCCTCGAACATGGTGATCCACTGGATCATCTGGCCCGGGACGGACATGTCACGCCGGTTGCCGTACTCGTCGATGTTGATCGGCAGCGGGCCGATGCCGAGGTCGCGCTCCATCTGCCGGTAGTCCGCGTGGTGGCCCCGGTAGGCGGCGAGGCTGCCACGCGACAGCTCGTGCCAGGCCATGATGTCCGGCAGGCAGGTCTTGCCGCCGCAGGTGGTGTCCCTGGCGCAGGTGAGGAAGTCGCGCAGGCGGCCGGGGTTGTAGCGGGCCTCGTTGGGGCCGACGATGCGGGCGCCGGGATCGATCGAGCGGATGCGCTCGACGACCGCCTTCCAGTCGGCGAAGAACTTCTGCTTCATCGTGGACCAGTTCTGATACCAGATGCCGTCGGGCTCGTTGAACGGCACCCACGCGAACCTGCCCTTGTCCTGCGGACGCTCCGCGACGACCTTGCGCACCATCGCGTCGACCTTGGCGAGGTAGTCGTCGATGCCGAGGTTCTCGTAGGGCCACTTGCTGTAGACGTCCTGCATGTAGACGACGATCTCCTCGCCGCCCGCGGAGAAGAAGCCGTCCGCGATCTTGAGCGCGTCACCGTTGGGATGCTGGTCGCCGTCCGGGGCCTTCTGGGCGACCGTACGCGGCCGGGCGCCGGCCACAAGGCTGTCTCCGGGGACGCCCGGGTCGGACAGGCCGTACAGCATGCCGGTCGCGCCGCCGTGGACCGGCCCGGTGCGCTGCGCGAAGTCCACCGCGACGACGTCGGCGGCGGGGTCGGCGGCGGGGTCGGCGGCGGGGTCGGCGGCGGGGTCGGCGACGGCTTCGGAGGCGCTTTGGGAGGCGGTTTGGGAGGCGGTGTCCGCGCCCGCCGGTCCGGCGACGGGCCCGGTGGTCAGGCTCGCCGCGGCGAGGGCCGCGGTCACGGCCGTCACACGGGCACGGCGGAATGACCTTTGTCGATGCATGGGTGTCCTCTCCGGTTGCCGGGACGCGCGGGGCGCCCCTGAGGGGGTGGTACGGCGGGCTCGACGGGCACCGCCGGGATCGGAGGCGAAAACAGCGCCCGCCGTCGCTATCCGGCGGCGCTCACTTGACGGCGCCGCTGGTGATGCCCGAGATGATCTTGCGTTGGGCGACGGCGAAGACCACGACGAGCGGCAGGCTCATGAGGATGACGTAGGCGAAGATGAGGTGCCAGTTGTCGAGGTAGAGCCCGGCACTGGCGACGCGGAAGAGGTTGAGCGGCAGGGTGTCGAGACGGCCGCCGATCACGAAGAAGGCGTAGAAGACGTCGTTCCAGACGTAGAGGCAGACGAGGATCGTGGCGGTGGCCAGCACCGGCCGCAGCAGCGGCAGCACGACGTGGAAGAAGACGCGCACCGGCCCCGCGCCGTCGATCTGGGCGGCCTCCTCCAGCGAGACGGGGATGGTGCGGACGAAACCGGTGACGAAGAAGATCACGGTGGACATGTAGATGCCCATGTAGACGCCGATCATCCCGACGGCGCTGCCGGCGAGGCCGAGCTGGCGCAGCAGCAGCACGACCGTGACCACCGCGGGCGGCAGGATGACGCCGCTGATGGCCAGCGCGTACAGCACGGCGTTGAGCCGGGTGGCGCGCCGGGCGAGGATCCAGGACGCCATCGACCCGAAGATCAGGACGCCGATCACGGCGGGCACCACGACGAGGAGGCTGCCGAAGAACGCCGCGGGCACCTCGCCCTCGCGCCACACCTCGCCCAGGTTCTCCAGCAGGTGCCAGTGGGTGGGCGGGGTGAGGTTCGGGATGAGGGCCTCGCCCCGCGACTTGCCCGCGGTCGCCACGACGAGCCACAGCGGGATGCCGATGGTGACCAGCGCGAGCGCCGTGGCGGTGAACGGCTGCAGGCGGGTCGCGAACGAGGCGCGCCCGGAGGCTGCGGGGCCCCGGCGGGCAGGGCTCCGGCGGGCGGGGGCGTGCGGCGTCACAGGATCTCCTCGCGCTTGCGCAGGATGCGGATGACGGGGAAGGCCATGAGCGACACGAGCAGGAACAGCACCAGGCTCATGGTCGTGGCCTGGGCGAACAGGCCCTGTCCGAAGGTCCGATAGATGAAGATGTTGAGGATCTCGGTCGTCCGGGCCGGGCCGCCGCCGGTGGTGGCCTGCACGATGTCGAAGCCGTTCATGGAGCCGAGCAGGGCGGTGGCGACGTTGAACGTGATCGCGGGGGCGAGCAGCGGGAAGCGCAGCCGCCGGAACGCGTGCCAGCGCGAGGCGCCGTCGATGCGGGACGCCTCCATGATCTCCTCCGGGATCGTCTTTAGCCCGGCCAGGTAGATGAGCATGGACAGGCCCATCCACTTCCACGCGTGGACCACGGCGACCACGACGATGGTCCATCGGGTGTCGCCCAGCCAGGCGTAGTCCACGTCGTGACGGACGAGCTGCGACAGGAGCTGGTTGAGGCTGCCCTCCGGCTTGAGCAGGGCCTGGAAGACGTAGCCGACGGCCAGGGCCGACATCAGCACCGGGATGAGGAAGAAGACCCGCAGCGTGCGGTTGACCCAGGTGTCCCGCTCCAGCAGGAGGGCCAGGCCCAGCCCGAAGAGGTTCTGGAAGACCGCCACGAGCACGGCGTAGACCACGGTGATGCGCAGCGCGGAGAACAGCGTGCCGCTGGAGGCGAGGTCGGCGAAGTTGTCGAAGCCGACCGGCCTGATGGCGCTCTTGAAGCCCGACCAGTCGGTGAACGCGTAGACGAAGTTGAACGCGGTCGGCAGGAAGAAGAACACCAGCAGGATCGCGAGCGCCGGGGCCATGAACCACATCGGGTGGGTCCGGTCCGGCCTGCGGCGGGTGCGGCCGGCGGGACCGCGCGGGGCGGGCGGCGGCGCGAGCGGCCGGTCCGGGACGGGGGTGTCCGTGGCAGTCAGCATGGCGTGTCCTCAGGTGCCGGGCGGGTGTCGTCGGACGTCAGAAACCGGCCGCCCCGGCGGCCTTGGCGAGCTGGGCGAACTGCTCCTGGGTGGCGGAGGCCACCTGCTCGGGCGTCATGGTGCCCGTGATCATGTCGGCGAGATTGATGTACAGGTCGGGGTTGGCCACGGCCAGGGCCTGCATGGAGCCGACGGCCTCGCCGAGGGAGTCGTGCACCTGCCGCAGGGCCTTGGGCACCGAGGCCGGGCTCGGCACGTCGGTCTCCAGGGAGACGGTGTTGCGGTCGGCGACGAAGTCCTTGTAGCCCGGACCCATCCAGTACGACAGGAGCTGGCGCGCGGCGGCCTCGCGCTTGGCGTCGCCGGTCCTGAACGCCACCAGGGCGTTGGACTGGTCGGGGATGAAGGTGCCGACGTTGCCGCTGGGGGAGATCGGGAAGAAACCGATCCTCTTGTCGAGCGTGGCGGTGTCGGCGGTCGCCTGGAGCTGGCCGAAGAACGAGTTGACCTGCACGACCATGGCGGCCTTGCCGTCGAGCAGGGCCCTGCCCTGGTCTTCGAACGTGGCGGTCTTGATGTCCTTGTTGAACAGTCCCTCGTCGATCAGCGACTTGTACTTCTTGATCGCGTCGAGCACGACCGGGCTGGAGAAGGTCTCCTCACCCTTGTTGATCTTGTCCCAGAGCCCGTCCTCGGCCGCGTCGGCGAGCTGCACCTGGACCCACCACTGCGTGGCCCACCGGTCGCCGGCCATCTCGTAGAAGGGGGTGACGCCCTTGGCCTTGAGCGTGCGGCCCAGCTCGATCATCTCGTCGAAGTTCTTCGGGGTCTCGGTGATCCCGTTGGCCGCGAAGACCTCCTTGTTGTAGTAGACGCCCTCGACGGCCGGGCTGGTGATGAGGGCGGCGTACCGCGTGCCGTCCAGGATCCCGGTGATGTCCTTGAGCTGCGGCGCGAGCTTGGACAGCCAGGGGGCCTGGTCCAGCGGCTGCAGGTTGGCCCTGGCGTTGACGGCCGTGAGCATGGACGCGGTCGGCTGCCAGAACGCCAGGTCGGGCTTGTCCCCGGTGGCGACCTTGGTCTGCACGCCCTGCTCGTAGGGGTCGGGGATGGTGACGATGTCGACCTTCGCGCCGGTGGCCTTGCCGAACGCGTCGACGACCTGCTTGGGGACGGCGTTGCTGTTCTGCGCGGCCCAGATGGTCAGGGTGACGCCGTCGAGCCTGGCGGTCGGCTCGGGCCAGGCGGCGGCGGCCGGGCCGCCCGCGGTGCCGCCGGCCGGGTCGGCGGCGGAGTCCACAGAGGGGTCCACAGAGGGGTCCACAGAGGGGTCGCTACAGGCCGCGGCCCCCGCGGCGAGGGCGGCGACGACCGCCAGGGTCTGCCATTTCTTCATGGGTCGATCTCTCTTCTGGGGGCGCCCGGACCGCAGGCCCGGGATTTCAGAGCGGGAGGGATGAATCGGGCGAGGATGATGAGACGGGTGAAACGCGCAATATGCGGGCAGAAGGGCCGGAAATCGGCTTGGTGAGGACGAGCCGGCCCGCCTCTCTGTCCCACTCCCCGTCCCAGGCGGGCAGGTGGCGGGGGTAGACGACCTCGACGCCGACCGGGCGCCCGGTGAGGTGCGGGAGGGACAGCGAGGCCGCCGCCGGTTCGTCCGTGCGGCACCAGACCCCGACGTACGTGTGGTCCGGGGTGGCGAGGCCGAGGCTGAGCCAGGGGTCGGCCCAGCCCGGCAGCCCCAGCGGCCAGACGGGTGCGGCCTCGGCCAGGTCGGCGCGGATGCCCCGGTAGGCGGCGACGGCCGCCCTGACCGACTCGCGCTGCGCGGCGGTCATGGTGGGCAGGTGGCCGGACAGGTAGAGGCGGCCCAGCATGCCGGTGCACAGGCTGTAGGCGACCTGCTCGTCGTCCATGTCCGGCTGGGGATAGGCCCAGCTCGCGGACTGCTCCGGCAGCACGGACAGGGGGGCGGCCACCGCGATCGGGGGATACCGCAGGGGATCCTGCTGGTCGCTGGTCGACTGGAGCTGCATCCGCGACAGCAGGGCGTAGTCCATGCGCATCGCGCCGGAGGCGCAGTTTTCCAGGATCAGGCCGGGATGGCGGTCGAGGACCGCCTCCAGCCACGCCAGGTGGGCCCGGTTGCAGGCGAGCAGCCCCGCGCCCGGGCTGGCGGCGTCGACGTCGGTGCCCGCGCCGGGGTCGATGTTGTAGTCGAGCTTGAAGTAGCCCACGCCGAGCTGCTCCACGAGCCGGTCGACGACCTCGTCGAGGTGGGCGACGGCGGCCGGATGCCGCAGGTCGAGGTGATAGCGGCCGTGCTCCACGATCCTCGTGCCGCCGCGCTGCAGGAACGCCTGGGCGGGCAGCTTGTCGGCCATCGGGCTGCGCACGCCGATCACCTCGGGCTCCAGCCACAGGCCGGCGACCATGCCGCGCTCGCGGATGTGGGAGAGCACCTCCTCGATGCCCCGCGGGAACCGCGTCTGGGACGGCTGCCACTCGCCCACGCTGTCCCACCAGTCGCCGTCGTCGTCGTACCAGCCGGCGTCGATGCAGAACACCTCGGCGCCCGCCTCGGCGGCGGCGTCGATCAGCGGGATCAGCTTCGCGGTCGTCGGGTCGCCCATGAGCGTGTTCATGTAGTCGTTGAAGACCACGGGCAGGCGGGTCCGGTCCTGATGGGGGCGCACCAGGGCGCGCCGGTGGGCGGTCAGCGCGGCCGCCGCCCCGTGTAGGCCCCCATGGACACCGTGCAGGCCGCCATGGACACCGTGCAGGCCGCCATGGACGCCGTGCAGGCCGCCATGGACGCCGTGCAGGCCGCCATGGACACCGTGCGGCCCGGCGGAGGAGACGGCCACCGACGCCGGGACCGTGGTGAACGACTCGCCGGGAGCGAGGACGGTGTGCCACTGGTGGTCGATGTCGGTGGGGCCGAGCAGTGCGACGTAGACGCCGTCCCTGCGCTCGCCGACCTCCCACCGCCAGGGGCCGTTGTGCTCGACCTGCCACAGCCAGGCCCGGCCGGAGTGCGGGTCGAGCAGGCCCGCCGTGGGCAGGTGCTGCCCGGTCGACCAGGTGCCCGTGCTGGTGACGGCCAGGCGGCCCCGGCCGTCCTGGCCGTGCAGCGGCAGGTTGAGGTCGGCCATCTCCGCGCGCAGCGGGCGTACGCGCCAGCGGCTCTCGCCCAGCCACTCGCTGTCGGCGTGTAGGACCTCCAGCCCGTCGGCCGAGCCGGCCGGGAACCCGGCGGCGAACGAGGTCACGCCCAGCACGACCGCCTCCCGGACGCCCCGGTTGCTGATCGTCGTCCAGGTCCGTACGGCCGGCACGCCCTCGGCCGAGCGCAGGTGCGTGTGCGCCTCCAGGCCGGTCTGCTCGTCGCGCAGGGTGATCCGCAGCTCGTGCCACCGCCCGTCGCGGACCTGCTCCGCCCCCACGTAGGTGAAGCGGCGGCCGACGGCGGTGTCGGAGAAGCGATGGGAGGCCCGCGCCCGTCCCTGCCCGGCCAGCAGCACCTCCACGAGAGGCTGCGCGGGCGGCCTCGGCGCCGGGTCGCCCGCGCCCAGCTCGCGGATGCTCACCACACCGTCGGGTGATATGGCGATCACCACCCGCAACGCCGAGTGCCCCCACACCAGGCTGGTCTCGGTGTGCCGTGCGTTCAACTGCGTCTCCTGACGATCGCGCCGGGTTCTCCGGAGGTCATGACGGCGTGCGGGCCGTGACGGAGGCCCTTGCGGGGAGAACGGCCGCGGGCGGCGGGCGAGCCCGGACCCTTCCCCTGCATGCGTGTGACCGGTCACATCCGTACGAATGCGAGTGTGACCGGTCACATCGGCGAGGGGAAGGGCCCGTTACGTTCTTGTTAACAACATCCGGCTTGTTAACAACATCCGGCTCCGTGCCCGAAGCGACCGTCAGCGCGGCCGCGGCGGCGCGTGGTTCTGGGTTACCGCGCCCCGTGAGCGCGCGGGGGCGCCGTCGACTCGCGCACCACCAGTCGCGGCGGCGTCAGCGACACGGCCGGCTGCGGCTCCCCGGCGAGCTCGGCCAGCACCGCCGCCACCGTGGCGCGGCCCAGCCCGGCGAAATCCATCTCCACCGTCGTGAGCGCCGGCGTCCAGTACGCCGAGCCGGGCACCCCGTCGAAGCCCACGATGCTCACGTCACCCGGCACGTCCTTGCCCGCCTCGAACAGGGCGCGGCGCACCGCGAGCGCGATGTCGTCGTTGCCGCACAGGATCGCGGTCACGCCGGAGTCCGCGGCCAGCACCCGCCCCGCCTCGTACGCCGACCGCACGTCCCAGCCCGCCGGGACCACCGGCGGAACGGCCGCCCCGGCCTCGTCCAGCGCGCGACGCCAGCCCGCGAGACGTCCGTTGTGCTCCGACTCCGACGGGATGGCCACGTGGTGGACGGTCCGGTGCCCCAGGGCCAGCAGGTGGCGCGTCGCCTCGGCCGACGCCTGCTGCTCGTCGAGGCAGATCGCCGGGCGGCCCACCACGGGCACGCCGGGCTCGATCGCGGCCGCGGCGGGCAGCGACTCGGGGAGCGCACGCAGCACCGCGATGCCGGCCGCGTCGAACGCGATCACGATCACACCCCCGGCGCTCGGGTCGCTGACGTAGTCGGCGGCGTTGCGGACGTCGCTCTCCCGGTCGGACTCGACCACCCGCACCCCGACGGCCAGGCCCTCGACCCGGGCCGCCTCCTCGATGCCCTGCAGCGTCGAGGCGTAGCCGTACAGCATGGTGTCGGAGGTGACCACGGTCACGCCCCGCGCCCGTCCCGTCCCCAGCGCCCGGGCCACCCGGTTGGGCCGATAGCGCAGCCGTTCGATGACCTCCATGACGGTCCGCCGCGTCTCGGCGCTCACCTTGGGCGAGGCGTTGAGCACCCGGGACACCGTCTGCCGGGACACGCCCGCCGCCGCCGCGACGTCCCGGATGCTCGGCGCCGGCTCCCGGCCGTGACGCGGCGCGGGCACCTCAACAGGGGTTTCGTTCACGCCCCCATCGTGATCGGTGGGGCGAGCCGGGGTCAAAACCGCCGTCCGCCGTCTCCCGCGCCCAAAGGCCGTCCCCAGGACCCGACGACGGCCGCGGACGCCGGTAGTCTCGGCGCGTGCGGCACGAGTCACCGGACGCCGGCGCGGGCCTGCGCCGGCATCTGCCGGAGGGCGGGACCGGGCCCGGCCACCGGCTGCGGTTCGGCTCCGGCGCGGCGGGCATCGAGCGGCTGGAGGCGTCGCTCGCCGGCGAGGGCTTCTCCACGCACCGCCACGACACGTACGCGATCGGGATGACGCTGCGGGGCGTGCAGACGTTCCGCTATCGCGGTGAGCAGCGGCACTGCCTGCCGGGGGAGTGGCACGTCCTGCACCCCGACGAGCCGCACGACGGTGTGGCGGGCACCGACGAGGGATTCGGCTACCGGATCATCTACCTCGATCCCTCCCTCGTGCAGGAGGCGCTCGGCGGGGCGCCGCTGCCGTTCGTCGCCGATCCCGTGATCGCGCGGCGCGACGCCGACCCCGCGCTCGCCGCGTGGCTGCGCGACATCGACGAGCCGCTGGACGAGGCCGAACGGCTGACGCTCACACTCCGGGTGGTCCGCACGCTCGTGCACCACTCCTCCGCGAGGCCGGGCAGGCGGGCTCCGCTCCCGCTGGAGGCGCTGGCCCGGGTGCGCGACCTGATCGCGGACGACCCGACGACGCGGCACACGCTCGCGGAGTTCGAGCAGGTCTCGGGCCTCGACCGGTGGACGGTCGCGCGGCAGTTCCGCGAGGCGTTCGGCACCAGCCCGACCCGCTTCCGCACCATGCGGCAACTCGACCTGGCCCGCCGGCTGCTGCGCGGCGGCGTGCCCCTGGCCGAGGCGGCCCAGCTCGCCGGCTTCGCCGACCAGGCCCACATGTCGCGCATGTTCAAACGGGCCTACGGCCTCACGCCCGCGAAGTGGACCGCCGCGCTCGCCTGACGACCGGCGTCGCACTCCATCGGCTGGGGGGCGTTCCTCGCCTTCGTGCTCGCGTTCACGCTCGCCCGCCGCTGTCGCCCCGCGCGGAGGACGATCGCCGTCGCGTGTGCCGCGCCCCTCGCGGTGATGGCCGTGTGGAGCGCGGCCGCGGCGCTGCTCGCGCCCGACGCGCTGCGCCCTTCCGGGCCGTCACTGGGCGAGGACGTAGCCTCCCACCGAGGACGGGATGACGAAGGAGTCGAGCCTGCGCAGCTGGTGCGTGGTGCGGTTCACCCGATACCAGGTGTGCGTCCTGCGCAGGTCGCCGCCCACCTGACGATCGGAGCGGGTCAGCACGTCGAGGTGGCCCGCTCTGTCCCAGCGTGCCGTCAGGGCGGTCTCGCCCTTGCGGAGCCGGATGGGGATGCTGCTCTTCTTCGCGGTGGCCAGATTGCGGGTGAGGACCACGTTCTTCACCGAACCGCCGGTCTTCGTCCACTTCGGGGCGGCCACGGTGACGCCGTCGGGGCCGAGATCACCCCGCATGTAGACGGACCGCCGCAACTTCACCGACCACGTGCCGGTCGCGTAGAGCACCGCCCTCCGGTTGTCGCCCGCCATCATGCGCTTCCCGTCCGGGCTGAAGTCCCAGGTCTGGTATCCCCTCGGCAGGGTGAACACCTTTCCCGTGGTCGTGTCCGCGACGCGATTCACCTCCCACTCGGAGGCGTTCACGCCGCGCATGCCGAGGAACCGGCCACCAGGGGAGAGGGTGAGCGCGTCCATCCGGAGGTCGTCCGGCCACGTCACGGTGGGCACCTCGCGCACCTTGCCGGTCGCGGCCGCCCAGATCGTGAGCACGCCGTCCTTCCCCGCGAAGTACGCGGCATGGGCGCCGTCCTGGGAGACGGCGACGACGCCGGCGACGACGTACTCGCCGGCCGCCACGGTCCTGCGGGCACTGGGGAGCGGGACGACGCGGCCGTTGCTCAGCCAGAGCTTCAACGGGCCGCAGGGATGCCGGCCGCCGTCGGACTGGAGGCAGGACCCGAGACCCGCATAACGGATCACGGGCGGGGCCGTCGCGGCCTCGGCCTGGGGGATGATCATGAACGTCGCGCCGGCCACCACGGCGGCCGGCGCTATTCGAGACAGCATCCCGACATCTTCGCACGATGCCGACATCAAGGACCGTGATCGCGTCCGGTCCGGCTGGCGAGCCCGGTAATCAGGACGCCGTCAGAGCCCGCTGTCAGATCCCGCTGTCAGAGCCCGCCGTCGACGTTGAGCACGGCGCCGGTGACGTACGACGCCCGCTCCGACAGCAGCCAGGCGACCGCCTCGGCGATCTCCTCGGGCCTGCCGGGACGCCCCATCGGGATGCGGGCCGCCACCCGCTCCGCCCGTCCCGGCTCCCCGGAGCGCGCGTGGATCGTGGTGTCGATCGTCCCCGGCGCGACGGCGTTGACCCGGATGCCGGCCGGGGCGAGCTCGCGGGCCAGGCCCACGGTCAGCGTCTCGACCGCAGCCTTGGTCGCGGCGTACGCAACGTACTCGTGCGGCGAGCCGGTGCGCGACGCGACCGAGGAGACGTTCACGATCACCCGCCCGGACGACGACGCGGTCGCCGGCTCGGACGCGCCCGCGGTCCAGCGCCGCGCCGCCTCCCGGCACAGCCGCACGGGCGCCACCAGGTTCACATCGACGACCCGCCGCAGGTCGGCGTCGGTCAGACCGGTGAACGGCCCGATCCTGCTGGTCACCCCCGCGTTGTTGACCAGGCCGGTGACCTCTCCGGTCGCCTCGGCCAGCTCGAACAGCCGCTCCGGCGCGTCCTCCCCGGTCACGTCGAGCCGTACGCCGCGGACGAGGGCGCCGGAGCGGCCGAGCTCGTCCTCCAGCGCCTTGGCGTCCACGTCGGAGCCGGAGTGGGTGAAGACGACGCCGAACCCGTCCGCGCACAGGCGACGCACCGTGCTCCGGCCGATCCCGCGCGTCCCTCCGGTGACGATGACGACCGGGTGAGAGGTCATCGGCGTGCTCCTTCCCCGTCCGTCCTGGCCTCGATCGCGTGGACGACGGCGGCCATGTCCTGGTCGGCGTGGCCCAGCGCGAGGGTCTCGCCGAAGAGCGTATGGCAGACGTCCAGCAGCGGTGAGGCGAGGCCGGCCCGCCGGGCCGCCTCGGCGATGAGCCGGTTGTTCTTCAGCACGTCGGCGATGGCGGCCTGGGCGGCGAAGTCGCGCCCGGCCAGCTTGACCGCCTTCACCCGCGAGATGTCGCTCGCCATCTGGCCCGAGTTGAGCACGTCCACGAGCAGCTCGATGTCGAGGCCCTGACGCTCGCCGAAGTGCAGCGACTCCGCGAGGCCGGTGACCGTCGTGATCAGGAAGATGTTGACCGCGAGCTTCGTCAGCAGCGCCTTGGGCGCGGGCCCGCACACCACCGTCTTGACGCACATCGGCGTCAGCAGCGGGCGGACCTCCTCAACGGCGTCAGGGCGGCCGGCGAGCATCGCCACCAGCCGCCCCTGCTCGGCGGGCACGCGGGAACCGGAGATCGGCGCCTCGACGTAGCGGCCTCCGGCCGCCAGCACGTCGGCCTCCAGGCCGGCCGAGTAGACGGGGGAGGTCGTGCCCATGTGCACCACGACCCGGTCCGCGACGTTGCGGGCGAAGGCGGGCGTGCCCCGCTCCAGCACCGCGTCGATCGCGGCCTCGTCGGCCAGCATGAGGATCACCACCCGCACCCGCCGGAACACCTCGGCCGCGCTGCCCGCCACCTGCGCGCCCGCGGCGCGCAGCGGCTCGGTCCTGGCGGCCGTACGGTTCCACACCACGAGGGGGGTTCCGGCCCGGACCAGGTTGAGCGCCATGGGCTGCCCCATGATCCCGAGACCGACGAAGCCCACGTCCATCCGTTCGCCTCCCCGCTCACGTCCCGTGCCGCGGCGGCGGCACGCCGGGGACCGTTGTAGCCGACGGCGCGGCGGCGGTCTTGAACGATTGTGCCGCCGCCGTCACGAGGCGAGCGCCTCGCGCCGGCCCAGCGCCTCGTAGACGAGGGTGCCGGCGGCCACGACGGCGACCACGGCGCCATAGACCAGTGAGGTCCCCCGCAGGCCCTGCGTGGCGATGGCGATCCCGGCGATCAAGGCCGGAATGCTGAACGCCAGGTAGCTCACCACGTAGATCGCCGAGATCAGCGCGGCCCGCTCGTGCGGCTCCGCGAGCTGGCTGACCGTCCGGAAGGCGCCCAGGTACGCCGGCCCCCACCCGGCGCCCGCGACGAGCGCCGCCACGACGAAGAGGGGCAGCGAAGCCGATGCCACGGCGACGATCAGCAGGATCGTCCCGAGGAGGAGCAGCAGCGTTCCCTCGCGCTGGAGGCGCTCCGGCGCGCGGTTCCTGAGCAGCACCGACACGAGCGCCGAGACCGCGGCGAGCGCGCCGAGGACGAGGCCGATCGCCGCGTGGTTGTGCTCGTCGAGCACCGCGGCGAGCAGCGACGCCCCGACGGAGAAGATCAGTCCGCCGAGCATCCAGGTGGAGAGCATGACCGGGACCGCGCGCAGGAACGCGCGCCTGGCCGGCGCGGGGACGAGCACCTTCGGGCGCAGCGCGGCGGCGGCGCCGGGAGCCCGCTCGACGGTCTCGGGCAGCACCGCCGTCACGATCGCGAGGACGACGAACGCCGCCGTGAGAATCACGAAGATCAGCCGGGTGGGGTGCGGCGCGTACTCGATCAGCACCCCGCTCCCGACCGTGCCGATGCTCAGGCCCGCGGTGGTGGCGGCGCCGTTGACGAGCGATCCCAGCCGCGACCCGTCGGCGGGTTGCAGGTCGAGCAGGTACGCACCGACCACACCGATCGCGGCGCCGGTCGCGAGGCCCTGGATGACACGGGCGGCGACAAGGGCGGCGACGCCGTTCGCGCCGAGGAAGACGGCCATCGCGGCCGCCTCGGCGACCAGCGCCACGGCGAGGACCGGGCGGCGGCCGAGGAAGTCGGACAGCCGCCCCACCGTGAGCAGGCTGACCAGCAGTGCGAGCACGTAGACGGCGAAGATCGCCGTCAGCGTGAGGGCGCTGAAGCCGAACTCGGCCTGATACACGGGATAGAGGGGGCTCGGCGCGCTCGAAGCGGACAGCAGGATGGCGGTGGTGCCCGCCACCAGCCAGAAGGCCGCCGCGCGCGGCAGGGCCGCGAGGCCGCGGCGTCTCACCGCCGGGGTGTCGAGGGCGTGCTGTCGTTCGTGCAGGCGACTTGTCATCGTGGCTCCGGCTATCGTTCGAAATAGATCGAACGGTTGTAACCGCCGGGCCCCGCATTTAGTTCCAAAAATCTCGAAATGTTGGGGATGTGAGCTACGTCACGCCGAGCCGGCCGTCACCGGGTTCCATGCCGACGTTGCCTGCACATCGCGGATGCGAGGACCCCGCGAGCGGCCCCCGCGCCCGCTCGCCCGGCCGGCTCCGGCCGGAGGCACGACCGTCAGGACAGCAGCTCGTTGATCTTGTCGCGGGCGACCGTGGCGAGCACGCCCGCCTTGTGCGGCTGGCCGCGCAGGAACGCCTCGGTGAAGTGCTTGGCCTGCTCATACCTGACCTTGCCCGGCATCGGCGGCTCGTTGGGATTGACGTCGCAGTCCACCAGCGCCGGCCCGTCGTGCGCCAGCGCGTCCCGGATCGCCCTCGGCAGGTCCATCGGGTCCTTGATCTTCGCCCCGTACGCGCCGCAGGCGCGGGCCCAGGCGGAGAAGTCGGCCTCGGGCGGCCGGTGCCGCACGGCATACTCGGGGTAGCCGAGAATGATCTGCTCCCAGAGGATCTGCCCGTAGCCGTTGTTGTTGTTGATCACGACCTTGATGGGCAGGTCGTGCCGTACGGCCGTGAGGAAGTCGGCCATGAGCATGGCGAACCCGCCGTCGCCCACGAACGCGATCACCTGGCGGCCGGGGAAGGCGTGCTGCATCCCGATGGCGTACGGCAGGCCCGGGGCCATCGTGGCGAGGTTGCCCGACAGGTAGAACTCCCGCCCGCCGCGGATCGTCCAGTGCCGCGCGGCCCACGTCGCGATGGTCCCGGAGTCACAGGTCAGGATGGCGTCGCCGGAGGCCGCCTCGTCGACGCAGCCCATGAGGTACTGCGGCGCGATCGGATCGCGGCCGGGATCCTGCAGCGCCCTCATGTCGCGCCGCCAGGCGTCCATCTTGCGCTGGTACTTCTCCAGGAACGACCGGTCCTTCGCCGGGGCGAGCATCGGCAGCAGCGCCCGCAGCGCGAGCTTCGCGTCGGCGGCGACCGGGGCCTCGGTCGGCCGCCGGATGCCCAGCAGGGAGGGGTCTGCGTCGATCTGCACCACCCGGGCCTGCCCCTCGGGCGGCAGGTATTTCCCGTAGGGGAAGGACGTGCCGACCATCAGCAGCGTGTCGCACTCCTCCATGAGCTCCTCGCTCGGCGCGGTGCCGAGCAGGCCGAGCCCGCCGGTGGTGAGCGGGTGGTCGTCCGGCACCACGACCTTCCCGGGGAGGGTCTTCACGATCGGGCTGCCCAGCCTGTCGGCGACCGCCAGCACCTCCTCGCGGGCGTGCCGCGCGCCGACGCCGACCAGCATGGCGATCCGCTCACCCTGGTTCAGCACCTCGGCCGCCCGCGCCAGGTCCTCCTCGACGGGCCGCAGCGGCGGGAGCGAGCAGGTCGTCAGGCTCGCGGGCGGGGTGCCGGGGCTGACGTGCCGGTAAGGGTCCTCGCTCGCGGGCGCCACCTGGATGTCGTTGGGGAAGGTCAGGTGCGACACCGTCCGCCTGGTCAGCGCGGTGCGCACCGCGAGGTCGACCACGCCGGGCATCTGCTGCGGGTTGGTCACCATCAGGTTGTAGGCGGCGACGTCCTGATAGAGGCGGTCGAGGTGGACCTCCTGCTGATAGTGGGTGCCCAGCACCGAGGTCTCCTGCATGCCGGTCAGGGCCAGCACGGGCACGTGGTCGAGCTTGGCGTCGTACAGGCCGTTCAGCAGGTGGATGGCGCCCGGCCCCGAGGTCGCGGCGCACACGCCGAGCCGGCCGGTCGCCTTCGCGTAGCCGGTCGCCATGAACGCGGCGGCTTCCTCGTGATGCACCAGGATGAAGCGCAGCTTCTCGCGGTGCCGGCGGAACCCCTCCATCAGGCCGTTGATCCCGTCGCCGGGGAGCCCGAAGATCGTGTCGACCCCCCACTCCACCAGCCGCCGGGCCAGGCTCTCACCCACGATCTCGGTCATGTCCGCCTCCGATTGCATTCGACCGTACGGGCGGGTTCCGCAACGGTCCCGTTCAGCGGGAGCCGGCCCGGTGGCCGCGCCACCAGCCGAGGGCGTACGCCGCGACGAGACCGGCGGCGACGGCGAGAGGCTTCGGCGACGACATGACCGACTTGACCTGCTTGAGGGCGCCCTTCGGGTCGGCCACGGCGCCCACGACGCTGCCGATCGCCGACGTCAGGATGTCGCCCGCGCGCTTCACCACGGTGCTCTGCACGTTCATCATCGGCACGTTCATCATCGGCACCTTCATCATCGACACCTTCATGATCGGCTCCGGCATCGAACGGCTCGCCCGAGGGGCCCTTCCCGGCACCCGTACGCGTAAACGACGCCGCGGGTCACGGGGGTTTGGCGTGCGGCAGACCGCCGCATCACGACCGGTCCCGGCCGCCTGCCCGGCCCGCCCGGGCCGCACGGGGCCGGACGGCAGCAGGAAGCTCGCCACGAAGCTCACCCTCAGCAGGCCGACGATGACCCACAGGGCCTGCTCGCTCGAGCGGAGGAAGACGGAGTCGATCAGGAAGATGGTGCGCCAGTCCCAGCCGAAGAGGCCGGCGTCGATGAGCAGACCTCCCAGCAGCGGCCCGCTGACACCGGCGAGGGCCAGGACCATGCCGTACAGGCCGAGTGCCCGGGGACGCTCCGCGGCGCTGAAACCGACCTGGATGTAGGTCAGGACCTGCGCAATCATCACCGCAGCCGGCGCGCCCTGCAGGACGCGCGCGCCGATCAGGGTCTCGGGGCCCTGCGCGGCCCCCGCCGGCGCCGAGGCGATGGTGAAGCCCACGATGCCGGCGAGAAAGGTCTTCCTGCGGCCGAAGACGTCGCCGAGGCGGCCGCCGGTGATGAGCATGAGCGCGAAGGCCAGGGCATAGCCGGCCGCCACCCACTGCAGGCCGGCGTCGGTAGCCCACAGGTCCTTCCGTATCTCGGGCAGGCCCACCGTGACGATGGTGGTGTCCACCAGGTCCATGAAGGCGGCGAGGAGGACGACCAGGAGGGCCGGCCACCGTCTGGCGCTCGACCCTGCCTCGGGACCGGACGCGCGAGAATTTGGACCCATCAACGGCTCGATGGAGGCCGGCGTCAGGAGGCTCGACGAGCTGCTGGAGGACTACAGCGACGAGCAGCTCGCGTGATCCACGACTTTCTCCGCCGCTCGGTCGCCATGACCGAGCGCGAGACGGCCAACGCGCAGGAGCGCCCGGCCCGGTAGTGGTCAGAGGAGCAGACCCGCGGAGTGCCGGCTCATCCGGGATGGCGGCGGAGCAGGAGCATGGCGGCGTCGTCGGGGAAGGGGCCGCCGGCGTGGCGCAGCAGGTCGGCGCGCAGCCCGTCGAGCGCCACCTGGGGATCGGTGCCGCGCAGCAGATGGGCCCGCTCCGTCAGCGGGTAGAAGCGGCCCTGCCGGTCGCGGCACTCGATCACGCCGTCGGTGTAGAAGAGGATCTGGTCGCCCTCCTCGAACGGCACCCGGTGGGGCTTGGGCCGGGGCGAGCCGAGCCCGCCGAGCCCGAGCGGGAGGGCCTCCTCCTGCGGCTCCGCGAAGTGGACGCCGCCGTCGCGCCGCAGCACGAGCGGGGCGGGGTGGCCGCAGTTGAGCAGCGAGATCTCCCCCTCGTGCACTTCGGCGAGTATGGCGGTGACGAACTTCTCGCCGCTCAGGTGCCGGGCCAGGCTGGTCTCCACCCGCTCGACCACACCGGCGAGCTCGGACTGGTCGTAGGCCGCCTCGCGGAACGCGCCGAGCACCCACGCCGCGGTCTCGACCGCCTCCAGGCCCTTGCCCTGCACGTCGCCGATGAGGATCCGTACGCCCTCCGGGGTGGTCACCACCTCGTAGAGGTCGCCGCCGATCTGGGCCTCCGCCGCGGCGGAGGTGTAGGAGAGCGCGATCCGCAGGTCGCTCGCGCGGCGGGGGACCGGGCGCAGGAGCACCCGCTGGGCCGCCTCGGCGACCAAGCGGACGTTGGCCAGCTCGCGCTCGCGCCGGTTGCGCAGGCGGCTGGCCAGCATGCTCGCGCCGGTGACGCCAACGATCGCGGTGAGGGTGAGATTGTTGCTCGTCCGGCCGAGCAGGCCGTCGTACACGGCGAGGGGGACGCAGATGGCGAGGGCCAGCAGCCCCACCATGGCCGTGCGGCGCACGCTGCCCGCGACCGACGCGAAGGCCGGGCCCAGCGTGAGGAGCGGAAGGAAACCCACCCCCGGCCCGGTGATCAGGTCGACGACGACGACCAGGAGAATCGCGATGAACGGCAACGCACGCAAGATGCTCTGGGAACTCATCGCGACTCCATAGCCGGCCCCCACACGTCAGCACATGATTCCTTTGGTGGCTTTACTCTTTCCCGCGTAGTGAACACGGCACTCCCCTATGCCCGCGACGGATGGCACCATTTCGGGCCGGACGGTCAAGTCGCGGCGGGCCCCACCTGATCACTACGAGTAGTGACGTTACTCGAATTCGTGACGCCGTGGCCGGTAAAGCAGGACATCCGGCCTTCCCCGCACGCTGTCACGGCAGCTCCGCGAAGCGTTCGACCTGGTCCGTACGGCCGGACACGATGATGACGTCGCCATAGCCGAGCTCGGTCTCGGCGGTGGCGTAGGTGAACTCCTCGTCCGGCCGCTTGACCGCCACCACCGTCACCCCGTATTTGCGGCGCAGGCTCGACTCGCCGAGGGGCACTCCGACGTACTCCTTGGGCGGAAGGGTCTTGACCAGGGCGAAGTTCTCGTCGACCTCCATGTAGTCGAGCAGCCGCCCGCTCACCAGGTGGGCCACGCGCTCACCCATGTCGTGCTCGGGGAAGACCACGTGCTGGACGCCGATCCGGCTGAGGATGCGGCCGTGCTGCCGGCTCACGGCCTTGGCCCAGATGTCGTCGATCTCCATCTCGACCAGCAGCGACGAGGTGAGGATGCTCGCCTCCAGGTCGCTGCCGATGGCGCACACCGCGCGGTAGAAGTCCGGCAGGCCGAGCTGGCGCAACGCCTCGGGGTCGGTGGCGTCCGCGGTGGCGATGTGCGTGATCTGGCCCGCGAGGCTCTGCACCACCTTGGGGCGGTGGTCGATGGCGAGCACCTCGGTGCCGCGCCGCACCAGCTCCAGGGCGAGCGCGGTGCCGAAGCGGCCGAGACCGATCACGGCCACGGGGTCGTTTCTCATGTCAGCCAACGATGACCTCCTCCTCCGGTAATTCATAGCGCCGGCCGCGATCCTTCAGCGCCAGGGCGGAGCCCAGCGTGAGAGGGCCGATCCGGCCGACGAACATCAGCAGCGTGAGCAGCACCTGCGCGGCGGGGGAGGCGGCGGAGGCGACGCCGACGGACAGCCCGGTCGTGCCGAAGGCGGAGACGACCTCGAACAGCACGTGGTCGAGGGACTGCGGCGACAGCACCAGCAGGACGTAGGTGAAGAGCGCGACCAGGGCGACGCTCAGCACGGTCAGCGAGACCGCCTGCCGCTGCGCCGCCTCGGTGAGGCGGCGGTGGCCGATGTTCACCCGGCTCTCGCCGCGCAGCTCCGCCCAGACGATGAACGTGAGCAGGCCCAGCGTGGTGACCTTGATGCCGCCCGCGGTGCCCGCGCTGCCGCCGCCGACGAACATCAGCAGCTCGGTGACGAGCCAGCTCGAGGGGTGCATCTGCGTGATGTCGAGGCTGTTGAATCCGGCGCTGCGCGGCATGACGGCGGTGAAGAACGCGGCGAGCAGCTTGCCGTGCTCGTCCATCGGCCCGAGCGTGCGGGGGTTGGTCCACTCCGTGACGAGGAAGACCAGGGTGCCGCCCGCCAGCAGGACGGCGGTGACCGTGAGCGTGATGCGGGTCAGCAGCGACCAGCGGCTGGGCCGGCGCCAGGACCGGCGCAGCTCGAACACGACGGGATAGCCGAGCCCGCCCACGATCACCGCCGCCGCGACGGTCAGGCAGACCCAGGGATCGGCGGCGAACCTCACCAGGCTGTCGGGCCACAGCGCGAAACCGGCGTTGTTGAACGACGAGACCGCGTGGAACAGGCCCAGGTAGAGGCCGCGCCCGACGGGCTCGCCATAGCCGAGCACGAACCTGAGCGTGAGGACGGTGCCCACGACCGCCTCGCATGTCAGGTTGAACAGCACCACCTTGCCCACGACGCGCCGCAGGTCGCTGCCGTTGAGCACCCGGGTCTCGGCCTGCGCGGACAACCGGGCACGCAGGCCCAGCCTGCGGGAGACGAGCAGGGTGAAGACGGTCGCCAGGGTCATGATGCCGAGACCGCCCACCTGGATCAGGACGGCGATGACCACCTCGCCGAACGCCGACCAGTGCGTGGCCGTGTCGACGACGGTCAGCCCGTTCACGCACACCGCCGACGTCGCGGTGAACAGGGCGGTGAGCCAGTCCGCGGGCGCCCCGGAGGCCGTGGCGAGCGGACTGGACAGCAGGACGGTGCCCAGGATGATCGTCACCCCGAACACCGTCGTGATCACCTGCGCCGGCTGGTGGAAGCGCGCCACCATGGCCCAGAACAGTTTCATGCGCGCGGCTCTCCGCCGTCGCGGCCCCGTACGCGTACGCGCGGGCGGCCACGCCAGGCTGGGGTCCCGCGCTCGTCGCCGAGGCGGCGGGCCGACTGCGATACCACCGAGACCTCCGTTGGGGGCAACGGGACGACGGCGCCGACCTGACTTCCCGGCACACCGCGGCCTACCGTAACAGCACATTTCCGCCCGGGCACATCAGGGCCTCACCGCCGGCGGGAATACCGATCAGCCGGCCGTGACCGCGAACGGGCCGCCTGCGCCGAACACGAGCCGGGCGAAGTTGTCGCCGATGCGGCGATGTCCCGCCGGGCCGGGATGCACCTCGTCGGGCAGCGGCAGTTCCGCGTAGTCGGCCTCGCCGTAAAGGTCGCGGCCGTCGAGGTAGTGCAGGTGCGGGTCGTCGGCCGCGCGCTGCACCACGATCCGGGCGAGCTCGTCGCGGACGACGTTGAGCGTCAGCCGCCCGGCGGCGCGCTCGGCCGGGTCGCCTGTGGCGGTGAACCGCACGGTCCCGCCCTGGAAGTCGGGTGCGAGCGGGCCGGGGGTGTCCTCCTGCACCGGGCACAGGACGGAGGACACGACCAGCAGCGGCGTGGCCGGGTGTCCCTCGCGGATCGTGTCGAGGAAGCCGTGGACCGCGGGGGTGAACGCGCGCAGGCGCATCACGTCGCCGTTGACGATGTTGATGCCGATCTTGACGCTGATCAGGTCGGCGGGGGTGTCCCGCATCGTGCGGGCGGTGAACGGGTCGAGCATCGCGCTTCCGCCGAACCCCAGGTTGATCAGCTCCACTCCGCCCGCGGCGGCGGCGAGGGCGGGCCAGATGGCGGTGGGGTGGGCGGCGTTCGAGCCGTGGCTGATGGAGCTGCCGTGGTGCAGCCACACCCTGCGCCCGCCGTCCGGCGCCGGCTCGATCGGGGCGTCGGTGCGCAGGGCGATCAGCTCGGTGATCTCCGTATGCGGAAGCCAGATCTCGACGTTCTTGTCACGCGCGGGCAGATCGGCGAACCGGGCGGTGCCCGGAGGTCCTTCCCTGAGCTCGACCGACTGGGTGGCCATGTCGATGACCCGGACGTTGCCGCCGCTCACGGTGGCCTGGGCCGTGAGGCGGCCGTCGACGAGCAGGTCGTAGGCGCCGTCCGCCGGGGCGGGCAGGCCCAGGTAGGCCCTCTTGGTGGGCAGCGCGTCGAGCTCGACGGTGGTCGCCCGGGTCCGGAACTGCTCATCGCCTCAGCCTGTTCGTGATCAGGGCGTGGTCCGGTCGCGCAGCAGGGTGTCGAGGGAGTCCACGATCCAGGACCAGGATTCGTCCGGGTCGACGGCGGTGTGGCTGAAGCCTCCGCTCATCTCCAGGTCGACGTAGCCGTGGAAGACGCTGCCCAGCATCCGCACCGCGTGCGTCTGGTCCGGCTCCGCGATGTCGTACCCGCGCAGGATGGCCCGGGTCATCTGGGCGTGCCTGCCACCGGCGCTCGCGGCCGCCGCCTCGGGGTCGAGCCTGAACCGGGCGGCGGCGTAGCGGCCGGGATGCTCCCGGGCGTAGTCGCGGTAGGCGGCGGCGAAGGCGGCCAGGGCGTCCCTGCCGGCGCGCCCGGCCAGCGCGTCGGCGACCCGGTCGGCGAGCTCCTCCAGCGCCAGCAGGGCGATCCCGGTCTTGAGGTCATGTGAGCTCTTCACATGTGAGTACAGACTCGCGACCTTGACGCCGAACCGCCGGGCCAGCGCCGAGATCGTCACATGCTCGAAGCCGACCTCGTCGGCCAGTTCCGCCCCCGCCCTGATCAGGCGTTCCGTGGTCAGACCCGCACGCGCCATCAACCCTCCCCCTACGTTGCCTTCAAGGATTATGTAATTGCCTAATACATATAGGCAAATCGCGCACGGATGTGTGGTCCACTTGAATATCATGGCTTCCGATATATTCTGGGGCCGTGACAACACGGGCGATGACGGAACCGGCGTTCCTCGTTCTCACCGCACTCGTCGACGAGCCACGGCACGGCTACGGCATCGCGCAGGAGGTCGAGCGGCTCTCCGGAGGGCGGGTCCACCTCAAGATCGGCACCCTGTACGGCGTGCTCGACCGGCTCGCCGCCGACGGGTGGGTGGAGGCGGACCGCGAGGAGGTGCGGCAGGGACGGCTGCGCCGCTACTACCGGCTGACCGACGAGGGGGCGCGGGCGCTGGAGGAGGAGGCCGTACGGCTGGCCGACAACGCGCGCCGCGCCGTCGAACGGCTGCGACTCAGGCAGGGGCTCAGGCAGGGGCTCGGACAGGGCCTCGGGCAGGGGCTCGGGCAGGCGGGAGGGCCGGCATGAGTGAGCGCGACGACGAACGCGGCCTGCTCGAGGAGCGCTACCGGCGGTGGCTGCGGCTGCTGCCGGCGTCCTATCGGGCCGAGCGCGAGGAGGAGATGGTCGCGGCCTTCATGGACGGCGCCCGGCGCGCGCCGGCCGGGCACGACGACCAGCGCCCGCGCCTCCTGGAGATCGCCAGCGTGGCCGCGCTCGCGCTGCGGCTGCGGCTGGGCGGCCCGGGGTCCCCGCCCGGGGCCTACCTGTGGGGCGAGACGGTCCGCCTGGCCGCCCTGCTCGGCCTCGTCTTCTGGACGACGATCGCCGGCCTGTACGCCGGGCAGGCGGTGCTGACGTACGGCATCCCCGCGGACGCCCTGCCCGACGGCGTCATGGGCATCGGCGATCCCGAATCCCCCGACCGCGCGCGGCTCGTGCTGGCCGACCTGACGCCCCTGCTGTGGGCGGTGAGCCTCGGCGCGCTCGCGCGAGGCCGTGCCCGCACGGCCAAAGCGGCGGCCGTCGCGGCCCTCGTCGTGCCCTGCGTGCTGGTGCCGCCGCCGATGACGGAGTGGGAGAACGCGGTGCGCTGGGCCTGCTCGCTCCTGCCGGCCGTGGTCCCGGCGCTGGCGCTTTTGACCGGGTTCCATCGCGCCGCCCCGCCGCCCCGCCTGCCCGCGCGGCGGGCCCGGCTCCTGCTCGCGCTCCCGGTCGCCGCGGGCCTCCTGCTCTCCCTGGTCGTCGGGGTGCTGGGGGCGGCGACACGGGCGGCGACACGGGCCGGGATTCCCTCCGAGGAGCTTCTCGTGGCGGCCTGGATGTGGGCCGACACGACGGGCCTCGCGTCCGTGTCGCTGGCGGCGGTCGCGGTGTGGTGCGCGCTCCGGCACCGGACACCGGGGCGGTCCGCCGGGCCCGTGGCACTCGCGGCGGCGATCCTGGCCGTGCCCGCCGTGCTCGCCCGGGCAGGCACGATGCCGGGCATGACCGGCGTCACCTTCCTCACCGCGACCCTGCAACTGGCTGTGCTCGTGGCGAGCGGGATCGCCCTCGTCGTCATCGGCGTACGGGCGCTGCGGGCGGCGGACCCCGGCCTCACCGCGCTGCGCGCCCCGTGAGCCGGAGCGGCCGGGGGAGGGCCGCACACCGGGGGCCGCGACGGCTATGCCGGGGCGGAACGCGTCACACCGAGGATCCTTTCGTCGGACAACGGTGATGCCGCCCCCGGGGCCGGGAGCGGCATCGGTCGTGCGGAGGAGCCGGGAGCTAGGCCCAGGGCTGGGAGACGACCCAGCTCACGTCGTTGCTCCACTGGTTGGCGTTGTCGAAGGCGTTCGATCCGCCGTTGCTCGCGATGTAGACGGTGTTGTTGTAGTGGCGCAGGAACCGGGCCGGGAAGTTGTAGGAGGCGAACGACGTCCCCTGGCCGTTCTTGCCCGCCTGCGGGCAGAAGGTGGCGTCCTGGGCGAACAGCGAGCTGCCGTCGTCGCGCTGCCGGTAGAGCTGGTAGTAGCTGTGCCGCAGGTAGTCGCCGGGGTAGTTCCTCGACTCGAACGACACGCACGAACTGTTGGCCAGCCCGCTGCGCACGATCCAGGTGGCGTCGTTCTTGTCCAGCGTGGAGCTGGACGAGGTGATCACGGACGTGATGACGTTGTCGTTCTGGTGCCGGACGTAGCGGTCGGTGTAGCCCGGTGTGGTCGCGCGCAGCGAGATCGCCGAGCCGGGGGTGAGCGTGCCGTTCTGGACGCCGCCCGACGTCGTGCCGTATCCGGCGGCGACGATGTTGGCCTGCACCGCGTTCTCGGTGGCGTCGGACGGATAACCGGACGTCATCACGCCCTCGTAGAAGGTGCCCCTGGCGCCGACGCTGTTGTCGCCGCCGATGCCGAGGATGATGGCGCCTTCCTTCTTCATCGGGTTGTAGCCCGCGACGTTGGGCCGCGCCCCGTTGTAGAAGGTCGACAGGCCGCCCGACTGGGCGTTGGCGCCGCGGATGGCCCAGTGGCTGGGCTCACCCTTGACGATGGCGGTCAGGAACCGGTGGCTGATGCTCGGGTTGCCGGCGTTGTAGTGCTGGTTGACACCGGAGAACAGGCCGTTCTCCAGGTCGGCCATGATCCAGGGGCCGTTGCCCGCGCCGTAGCCCCAGTAGTTGTTGTTGCCGAAGTAGATGGCCTCCATCGTGCCGTTGCCGTTGTCGCGGCTGTTGGTCTCGGCGTTGCCGTAGTCGAAGCAGCAGCCGTTGTTGTAGTGGGTGCCGTCGAAGACGGCGTACATGCCCTCCGGCTGGTCGCCCCTGGCCACACCGTTGGTGTTGTTGTTGCGATAGCCGGTGCCGGGGGCCACGTAGACGCCGTACGCCTTGTGGCCGCCGACGGTGACCGGCGCGGCGGTCGCGATGGCGAGGTTGTCGTAGCCGCCCGCGGCCGGGCCGGAGAACCCGCCGGGAGGCGCCTGGGTGAGCCGGTTGTTGCGGCCCGACTGGTCGTAGATGATCGTGATCACGCAGGTGGTGCCGGAGCAGAACGAGTCCTGCGTGGCGGCGTCGGCCACGCCGCCCGCGCTGAGCACCCCGATGTCCCGGGTGGCGTTGTCCGAGGAACGGCGCACCTGGTACAGCGGGCCGTTGTAGCCGCCGTAGAGAGCGCGCGTCGTGCTATGCGCCGCAACACACGGCGTGCCGCCCGCGGCGTAGATGTCACACGGCCCCTGCGTGGCGGCCTCCGACGGTGCGGAGAGGCCGGCCAGCAGGCCGGCGGCGAGCGTGATCGCCGCGCCCGCGGACAGCGCCGTCCTCTTCAGATGCCCTAATCGGAAAATCATGATGGCTTTCCGTGCCTTCCTGGTGAGGAGTCTCGTGCCGACGAAGTGTTAGCGCTAACAATTGCAGCTGTGAGCCCGCCGTCTCACAGTCGTGCACGGGGGTCGGTGCGCTCAGTTTTGGCTTCCGGCTCGTCTCCGTCAAGGCCCTGATTCGGCCGAAGGGGCGTTTTTCCGCGACACGCGGGTGTTGTCGAGGGCCGACTCCCCAGAGTGCGAGACCGTGACCCGTCCGGAGGCGAACTCTGGCACGTTTCCCCTGCTCAATGGGCGTTTCCCGATGCCAGGTCCATCGCCGGTCCGGCCGGCCGTGCGGGAAAGCCGTGAAAGTTTCAGGACCGACGGGCGCGCGCCGCGACTCGGCCCTTTTCCGGTCTTGACCGGCGCGCCGGAATGGCCCACAGTGACGGTCAGGCGCCCGCCCTATCCGCCGCCCGGCGGCGCCTCATCCTGTCGTTTCCGGCCCGAATGGCGGGGTGCGAATGTTATGGATAACATTCGGGATCACGATCATCCGGCCGCCTCGCGGGTGTCAATCCGCGGCGGGCCCGGCTTGGCCATGCGTCGCCGCACGGCGGTGAGATCGCCCCGGCATGGCTTGGCCCTTGGCCCGTGGGGTTCTACACGGGCGACGTGTAGGCCGCTTGTATGGTGCTCGGTGTGACCGGCGAGACCGACCTGCGCATGCTGCTGAGCGGCATGCGGCCGCGGCTGGACCCGGGCCGCTACGTGTTCACCACCGTGGACGGCCGGATCCCCGCCGGTGCCCGGCCCGTCGTCACGGTCGCCGAGGAGGAGGGCCTGACACTGGTCCTGTCCCAGCAGGAGGCCGACGCCGCCGGACTGGCGTACGAGTACGTGGCGGGCTGGATCACGCTGCGCGTCCACTCGGCGCTTGAGGCGGTCGGCCTGACCGCTGCCGTCGCGCGGGAGCTCGCCGCCGCCGGCCTGAGCTGCAACGTCGTCGCGGGTTTCCACCACGACCATCTCTTCGTGCCGTACGAGCGCGCCGCCGAGGCGGTGGCCCTGCTGGAGGACCTCGCGCGCCGCTCCGCCTGACGCCGCACGCCGCCCGCGCCTATGTGGCCCGACCTGCGGGTATGAAACTTTCAAGGGCGTTGACCAGCGTCCTGACCGCGTCGCCGAAATTCTTACCGAACAGGCGGACGCCTCTCACCAGGTCTGATGGCGATTCCCGTCATTCTAAGGTTTCGGCGGCGTTACGGGAATCGTTGACAACTGTGCGACCTCGATCCGATACTTTCGTCAAAGCTCCGATACTTTCGTCAAAGCTCCGATAGTTTTCGGAAGCGTAGGCGTACGGCACCGTCGTGGGATGGCCGCCATCACCCGCCCGCTTACGCGCCCCGCCGAGTCGCCGTACGCCGTCTGACCCCCCGTCAGGCTTCAGTAGGAGGAAGCACGCATGATCGACGCCCCCGCCCAATCGTTAGGCCATAGACCCGGCCGCGTCAGGGCGCTCATCGCCCGTGTCTGCGCCGTGGCGCTGGCCGCGGCCGTGGCGTTGCTGCCCGGTGTCGCCGAGGCGGCCGTGACGACGAACCAGACCGGCACCAACAACGGATACTTCTATTCGTTCTGGACCGACAGCCAGGGCACGGTCTCCATGGAGCTGGGCTCCGGCGGAAACTACAGCACCTCCTGGCGCAACACCGGCAACTTCGTCGCCGGCAAGGGCTGGAGCACCGGCGGGCGCCGTACGGTGACCTACTCGGGCAGCTTCAACCCCTCGGGCAACGCCTACCTGGCGTTGTACGGGTGGACGAGAAACCCGCTGGTGGAGTACTACATCGTCGAGAACTGGGGCACCTACCGGCCCACGGGGACGTACAAGGGCACCGTCACCTCCGACGGCGGCACGTACGACATCTACCAGACGACGCGTTACAACCAGCCGTCCATCGAGGGCACCAGGACGTTCAACCAGTACTGGAGCGTCCGGCAGCAGAAGAGGACCGGCGGCACCATCACCATCGGCAACCACTTCGACGCGTGGGCCCGCAACGGCATGTCCCTCGGCAGTCACGACTACCAGATCCTCGCCACTGAGGGCTACCAGAGCAGCGGCAGCTCCAACATCACCATCGGCGGCTCCTCCGACGGTGGCGGTGGTGGCGGTGGCGGTGGCGGCGGTGGCGGTGGCGGTGGCGGTGGCGGTGGCGGTGGTGGCGGTGGCGGTGGCTGCACCGCGACGCTGTCCGCCGGCCAGTCGTGGAGCGACCGCTACAACCTCAACGTGTCGGTCAGCGGTTCGAACAACTGGACCGTGACGATGAACGTCCCGTCCCCGGCGAAGATCATCTCCACCTGGAACACCAGCGCCACCTGGCCCAGCTCGCAGGTGATGGTCGCCAAGCCGAACGGCAACGGCAACAACTTCGGGGTGACCATCCAGCACAACGGCAACTGGACCTGGCCGACGGTCTCCTGTAGCGCGGGCTGATCCCGCACCCGCACTCGCACCTTCGCACCTCGTGGCGCGGCGGCCGACGGCCGCCGCGCCACTGTGCTGCCGGCGCTCGGCTGCGGGCGCGTTCTCCAGCAGGCCTGGGATGGCCGCGTGGGCGCCCGGCGGCGTGCCGCGACGAGCCGTGCTCGCGCGACGCGCTTCGCCCGCGGCGCATCTGTCTCAGAGTTTGTGGAGCTTCTTGTAAGGGGTCAGGATTCGTTCCTGCTGCGATCGGAAATCGACGACCACAGCCACCCCCTCCTCTACTTCCACGACCACGCCGAGACCGTACGAATCATGGCTGACCTGGTCGTTCACACTGAACTGCTCGACAGGCGGAGCGGGGGGCGGGGGCTTGAAGGGACTGGTGGGCAGGTGACGGCGGGACGCGCCGCTGGCAGGCTTCATCCCTTCAAGTATGTGCTGCTCGGGGAACTGGTCACAACCAACCCCCGGTCTTGGGGCCGCCGCCTTTCCACGCTCCCCCGATTGGCGGGCGGAACAGGAGACCGGCCGCCCGTCATGGCCGCCACGCTTCCTGATAGTCGGCGTGCCAGTTGTACGCGGATCCCTCCAGCCTCAGCAGATGCTCCGCCTGGGCGTGCTCCTCGATCGCCAGGTAGAGGTCCTTGACGAGCACCGATTCCAGGTAATCCAGGCGGCTCCGCTTCGCGGCCAGGTCCCGCTCCAGTTTGTGCGAGCCGGGCTCCCCGGCGTCCGCGGTCTTGCGCGCCTGGTCCAGATCCTCACGGACGCGGGCGCGCAGGAACGCGATCAGCCCCGCCAGCACCGCTTCCGCCCGTTGCGCGCGGGCCCTGCGCGCGTCGGTCACGATCTCGCGATAGCGGGCGGCGAGGACGGGCCCGTCCGCGCTCATGTGGTCCTGCCGGGGAAATCGCCGCAGAAGTGCCTTTTCGCCGGCCGGCTCTGTGTCGCCGGCGGCGAAGGCGTCCCCGAGGAGCTCCGCCGCGAGCAGGGGCCGGTTGCGGACCAGCTCCAGGAGCGTCCCCCGATTGATCGTCGTCATGGCCAGGAGGTTACCTGGAGTAGTCATGCGCGCGCCAAACGTGGCCGACCTCGGCTGAGGTGGTTTTCTTCCCTCCGGTGGAAGCTCTCTCCACCTGTGTGGGTCCTGACCGCGCGATCATGGTGTCTTTTCCTCCGCAGGCCCGGACCCCTCGGGCCGCTTCGGTGCGCCTTCCGCGTCCCCGAGCTGGCGGAGCGCCCGCTCGGCGATCTCGCTGGAGAGCCTGCCCATCACCGATCTGGCCCGGCCGAACGTCTCCGTCCCGAGCTGTACGGCGACGTCGAGGCCCTCCGCTCCCGTCTCGAGCACCTTGTCGCGCACCTCCGCGGCCGCGTCCGCCCATCGCCTCGCCTCCAGCGACTGCCGATCGCGCTCGATCCCGAGCCGTCCGTGGAAGTCGACGACGGTGGTCGCGACATGGTTGCTCGAATGCACCAGGGCCCTGACTATGGCCGGGTGCAGCAGCACCTTCGTGTTGGCCGCGGCGGCGGCCGCCTGCATGCGGGCCAGCAGGCGCTCGGTGCTCCGGGAGATGAGTTCCAGCCGGTTCCGCCGTGCGGCTCGAAGCGCGAGGCGATGCTCGTCCAGCTCCTCCGGAGACGCCTCCAGCACCCGGTCGAGTTCGAGCACGGCGATCGCGTCCTGCAGCTGGAAGCAGCGGGCCAGAACGGCGAGCCACTCCTGGACCTTGACCTCGGCCTCCTTGGACGTCTTGGCGAGATCGCCGATCTTGGCCTTGTGGTCCATCTTCTCGGCGATCGCGTCGAGCTGACGCAACGCGTACGCCTGGGTCCGTGCGATCGTCACCGGCGTGGCCTGCATCTTCGACCACGTGACCTCGGAGACCCGGCCCACCTGCTCCCGGATGGTCATGGCCTCCTCGATCAGGAGGTCCACTCCGATCATGTCCGCCACCACGGCGTCCTTCTGACCGCGGAGCACGTCGTCGACCTTCTCGTCGATGGCGGCGAGATAGTCGGTGATCTCCTCCATGGTCTGTTGCATCGCGAGCTGCGCCATGAGCCCCGCGGCGCCGGCCAGGACCGCCGGGTTGGTCAGGAACGATCCGGGCTTCACTATCTCCATGAGTCCCTTGATCTTGCCGTTCTCCGTCAGCACGGTCCGGCTGACGTCCCGGTTCGACCCTTTCATCAGGGTGTACTTTCTCATCGCCTGCGCGGACTTCTCGGTCAGCTTCACCCAGCGGCCCGCGTTGGCGGCAATCTCGGACCCCACCTGTGCGGCTTCGACGCCGGCGCCGAGAGCGGATCTGAGCCGTTTCAGTCCGAGGTCCTTCGACGGCAGTCCCTCGGAAGTGAGGAAACGGTCCACAGCCGCCGGATTGCCGATGACCGCCAGGCCATCACCGTCACTGATCAGCTGAATCTCGTCATCCATCGTCGGCTCCTGAAGTGCGGGCAGGGAAAGCGGTTCTTGGCAATGCGCTGCGCACGACAGTATGCCGGGAAATCCCATGAGAAAGCGCGGCGGTCCTTGCGCTGCGACTCGCGAGCGAAGGCCCGCTGCACAGGAGGAAATTCTGTCGGCGGGTGCTGCGAGTATGACGGAATGTTCGCGACTCCTGACGACTACTCCTGGTTCTCCCCTGAGCGCTTCCCCGGACTGGCGGATGCCTACTGCTTCACCTACGTCCGTGGCCTGGCGCCTGAGGAACTGATGACCCGGCTCGGCGTGCGGGTTGAGGACTGTTCTCACCTGACGCTCGACGAGCTGATCCGGTGGCGAACCATCGGCGCCGTCGCCGTCGGAGACTGGGCACTCCTCGTCGAGGCCAACGGCGGGCTCGGCGTCACCGAAGAGATCGCCATGCCGCTGTCGGCGGGCACCCGCCTCGTCTCCCACTTCTACCTCGACGTCGACGGCATGGACTACTTCTCCTGGATCGACGACGGAAAGATCCGGTTCGAGTTCGCGTACCAGGAAGGTTATTCCCACTGGATCGACGGCGGGCGGATCCGGTTCATGTTCCGGCCTCATGAAAGCTACTCAGCGGAGATGCCGGACGAACTCGTGGAGACCATGGAGCGGATCGACTCCGTCTATCCACCGCTCACCGATCCCTGCAATGGACCGGCGTTCCTCTTCGCCGAGCGCCTCACCGGGATCACGATGACGCCGCAACTGCTGGAGAAGTCCACCTACCTGTGCGGAGTCGTTCCCGAATCGAGGTGAGCGGAAAGGCCTCAGGGTTTCACGACCGGTGATCCCCGTGTTTGCGATATTCATACGTCACTTTTCACCACAACGGCCCGGCCGCGGCCGGTCGGTGTCAGTATGTGATCAAGGTTTCCCCCCGACCGACAAGGACGTCCGCATGAAGAACCGCGCCCGGATCGCCGTGACCGCACTGACGCTCGCCGCCTCGCTCGCCGCCGTGGTCCCGGCCTCTGCGGCGTCCGACCGGCCGCTCAGCCGTACGCAACTCAAGAAGCTGCTGGTAACGACGAAGGACCTCGGCAAGGAAGGGGGCGCGATTCCCATGGATCTGAAGCAGCTCGACCTGACCGGGCTGGAGGTGGACGACGCCCACTGCCTGACCGCCGCGCGGGCGTTCGACGCCGTGTTCGACCGGCCGGCGCAGAGCGCTTTTGTCCTCGGGCGGGTGTCCGGAGGGGAGCGCCTCTACACGGGCGACGCCGCCACGCTCAAGAAGATGACCTCCGCCGCCCAGCGGGTCGCCACGGCCTGCGACGGCGCGGGCGACCGGCGCAACATGGTGAAGATCGTCAAGCGCGCCCCGGGCAAACTGGGCCAGGCGGCCTACGCCTTCGAGGTCCAGGACTCGAACCCGGTATACGAAGGGCAGGGCACCAAGCTGTACCACTTCGACTATGTGGTGATCCGGCACCGATCGGCGGTCGCCGTCGTCCAGGGGATCAGCGCCGGCGCGAGCCACTGGAAGGACACCATGAAGCTGGCGCGGAAGGCGGCCGCGAAGCTCGTCTCGGCCTACCCCCGGCACGTCTGACGGCGGGGCCGGGGATCGCGTGGAGGTGCAGTGACGGCAGCGTCGGCGTGCCGGCCCTCGGGGAGCGGCGCCACAGGGACGACAAGATCAACGAAGCGGGCAGTACATCGGCGTCCGACCGCACCAGGCGGGGCAGGCGTCGGCGGAATGTCGGTCATGATCTGTAGCGTCCCGGGTCATGGCTGATGCGGTGCTGGCGTACTCCTATGTGCGTTCCTCCGACCTTGACCTGTCCTCAGGTCTGCTCGACCTGTCCACCTCCGGGGGCGTGACCCCCAGCGGGCCTGCCTTCCACCCCGCGTTCTTCAGTGGCCTGCTGACCCGGGCGGCGCCGGCGGCTGCCGGGCTGCTCGGGGTCGCCGACGTGGCCAGGGCCCGTTACTACGACGCACGGCCCACGGGGATCGTTCGTGATCCGGTGGTGACGTGCAACGGCGACCGGTTGCGCTTCGAGTCCTTTTCCGCCTGTGGCGGCGTCTACGCGCGGCTGGATGTCCTGCAGCAGGCCCTCGACGGCGAGGTCGTCGAGCTCGGCACCACCAACGTGGACGTCAACGACCCGCTGCGGCGGGCACTGGTCCGGGTCGGCGGGAACGATCCTCTGCACCTGCGGGTCGGCGCCGAGGAACTGGTGGCGACCACGCTCGACGGCGCGGCGGTGGAGAAGAAGGTGCCGCTGCCGACGCGGTGGGTGCGCGGCTTCGCCGAGGTGCAGGTCATCGCCTCGGGATTCGACCTGCGCGCGGAGTTGCCCGGGCCGGAGGCGGTGCGGTTCCTGCGATCGCTGCCCAGGCGCGGGGTCCTGTGGGCGGTGCCCGCCGGCAGGTCGCTGCGGCTGTCGGCCCGGCCTGCGGCGGGCGCGGTCTGCCTGCCCGGCCCCGAGCGGCTGGCCACTCTGCTGCCTCTGCTGCGCTTCGCCGATGGCCTGCGGGTGTACGGCCCCGCTGTTCCGGCGCACGGGCTGGCGGTCGCGAGCGCCTGGGAGCTGGAGCTGCCCGGCATGCGCTACGTGCTGACCCTGTCGCCGGAGCCGCGCAGGGGGTTCTCGGGGGAGGGCGCGGTGCTGGACGACCTGGCCACCGCGCATGCGGAGGAGGACGCCGACCTGGTCGGTGCGATGCTGGCGTTCGAGCCGCGCCTGGACGCCGATCTGCTGGCGGAACGGTGCGGGCTGCCCAGGGACCGGATCCGTGCCGCGCTGACACAGCTCGGCACGGCGGGCCGGGTCGGCTACGACGTGGCGGAGGCGGCGCACTTCCACCGGGAGCTGCCGTACGACCCCGGCCGGGTGGCGGCGATGAATCCCCGGCTGAAGGCGGCACGGGATCTGGTGAAGCGAGGGGCCGTTCGCTTCACCGCATCCGACATCGCCGTGGTGGGGGAGCGGCGGGTGCGGCTGACCCCGGACGGCCCGGTCTGCACGTGCCCCTGGTACGCCGACTTCCGGGGCAGCCGTGGCCCGTGCAAGCACGTGCTGGCCGCCCAGCAGGTGCGCGACCAGGCCCAGGCGGGCCCGCAGGGCGGGACGCGATGAGCTCGTGGAAGGAGGTGGCCGCCCGCATCGACGCGGGCGACGGCAGGAAGCTGGCGCCGTTCCTGACGACGCTCGACGAGCACGGGCGGCGGGCGGTCGCCGATCGGCTGCCGGAATACCTGTCCGAGCGGCCGGCCCAGGGGTGGGAGGGCCGGCGCTGGGTCCAGGACCGTGCGGACGCGTTGCGCCTCGTGGGGGCGGCGTGCCTGAGCGGGGCCGCGCAGGTCGCAGCGTGGCTGAACCGGCGAGATCTGCGCTGGGTGCGTGAGCCCGAGGCCGACGCCGCCCGGATCCTGGCCCTGATCGGGGACCGGCCGGCCGTATGGCGCGAGGACCTGGCCGTTCGCCTGGTGGAGCGGTTGCGGCTGCCGTCGAGGTCGGCGTCACGGCTGATGGAGAACGGTGTGCCGGGATGGGAGCTGGCCGCGGGCCTGGTGCTGGAGACGGGCGTCGAGCCGCCGGACAACGACGCGTTCACCACCGGCTGGCTGTGGCGGCTGGTCAGGCGGCACTCGATGTACCGGGGCACGCGCGACACGCTCGCCGGAGACCCGCTGCTCGGGCATCTGCTTCCCCGGGTGTTCCGGGCCGCGGGCGTCGCCCAGGCGTTGACCCGGGACCTCGAGTGGAACCGCGACAGAGGTGTCGTCGCCGCGCTGCTCGCGCTGGCAGAACAGGGCCGGGTGCCGCGGCAGGTGCTCGTCAGCGGGTGCGTGGAACGGTTCCTGGCGGGCGGGGAGGCTGACGAGATCGCCCCGTTCGTGACGCTGTGGCGTGGTTTGCGGCCCGAGCCGGGAGAGATCCCCGCCGTCGAGTTCGTCCGGCT
This sequence comes from Microbispora hainanensis, assembly GCF_006874475.1. Lineage (GTDB taxonomy): Bacteria > Actinomycetota > Actinomycetes > Streptosporangiales > Streptosporangiaceae > Microbispora > Microbispora hainanensis. Next base: position 29,848 of record NZ_VIRM01000007.1, on the reverse strand, counting down.
GCTGCCGTCGGCCCCGTCGCCGTTCGTCCAGCTCGCGCTGGAGGAGCTGGGCCGGCTCGACGAGGCGGGCCTGCTGGGCGACGAGCCGTTCGCCGAGGCGGTCGCGGCGCTGGCCTTCCGGCCGGAGAAGAAGTACGTCACGGCCGCGGTGCGCTGGATCGCGGGCGCAGCGCCGTCGAGGGCCGACGGCGCCCTGCCGGCGCTGGCGGCCGTGTTCGGCCAGGATACGGGCGCACTGTGGGACCGGGCCGTGCGGCTGGCGGTCAGGTTCGCTCCGCACGCGTCCGGCCCGGCCCTGGACACGGTCCGTACGGCGGCCTCCCGGCTGCCCGCGGACCTGCGCGAGAAGATCGCGGCCGTCGCGGGTCCGGTGGAGGCCGCAGAGCCGCCGGCGGTAGCGCCGGCCGCCCTGACGGTGAACCCGCTGCCCGCCCTGCCGCCCGTGCTCGCCTCGCCGGAGGACCTGGCCTGGGAGATCGAGGCGCTGCGCCGGCCGACGGAGCCGCCGCGGTTCGAACGCATCCTGGCCGCGCTGGTCCAGCTGACCCACCGCGACCGGGACACCGTGACGCGGGCACTGCGGCCCTGGTGGCACAAGCGCTGGCGGCAGCCGTTCGACCCCGCCATCTACGTGTACGGCATCAGCGACTTCGGACGGGATACGCACACGCTGCTGATGCGGTGCGCACTGGCGGTCGTCGCGCCCGCCGACAGCAGGAAGCTGTCGGCCCTGCTGGCGGACTACCACCGCAGCCACCTCTACAACGAGCCGGCGATCCAGCTGCTGATCCAGCGTCGGCTGCGCGAAGTCGTCGAGATGCTGGAGGCGGGCCGCAGCGTGCCGGTGCTGCTGGCCACGCCGACCTCTCCCACCGGCCACGTCGACACAGCGACGTTGATCGAGCGGATGGAACGGCTGGAGGGCGCCGAGCCGCTGCCGGCCGACTTCCACCAGGCGCTGCTGCGGCTGCCGCGCGAGATCGACCCGCGGGCCGCCGTACGAGCCGAGGGGCTGACCTCGCGGGCGGGCCGGACGCTGGCGGAGTGGCTGCGGCGGGGCGGGCTGCCCGACCCCGAGGTGACCGTCGGGATGAAGACGGCGCAGCGGCCGGACGCGCACTGGAACTCCGGCGCGCACCACTACATCGGCGTGCGGGAGATGTACGCCCGGATCGTGCCCCCGGACGGTGTGCCCGGGCCCGTCGCCGAGCTCTGCACGGGGCCGGCGCCGGCCGCGTACGGCAGGGAAACGGTGTGGTGGCCGGCCGCCATGCCCTCTCACCGGGAGGTCGTCGCCGCCCACCTGCTGGAGACCCTGACCCTCGACATCGACGGCCCCCGAGGCGGGGGCGAGGTCCTCGTCGCGCTGGTTCACGGTGACGGGCCGGTCGGAGCGGCCACCGCGAGCGCGCTCGCCGTGGGGATGGGAAACAAGCACCCCGCCGATCGGGGCGCGACCGTCGAGGCTCTCGTCACCCTGACGGCCCGCGGGCAGTTGCCCGCCGCCGATCTCGGCCAGGCCGTCGCACGGCTGGTCGACGCCGGCCTGGTCAAGCTCAACCGGATCACCGCCGCCCTGGACGAGGCGACGACGGCGGGCGCCCACGTGGCTGTGTGGCGCGTTCTCCTCACGGCACTGCCGCCCCTGCTTCCCCGCGCAGGGGACAAGCCACGTGCCGGGCTGGGGGAGTTGCTCGCGGTCGCGGTCAAGGCGGCCACCCTCAGCGGGGAACGCGCCGGCATTCCCGGGCTGGCCGAGGTGGCGGCGCGCGGGGGATCCAGCCGGCTGGTCCAGGAGGCCCGCCGCCTTCAGCAGCAGGTGAGCCGATGAGCTTCTGGGCGGCGATCGTGAAGCGAGCCGGGCAGCCGGGCGGGTTGCCGGAGCGCATCAGGGCCGCAGACGCCGAAGGCGCCGCCGATCTGCTCGAGCGGGCGGATGACGCGGCAAGGCGCGCGCTCGCGGGGAGCCTGCGGGAATTCGCCGCACAGGGCGGGCTCGGGAGAGGCTGGTGGGCCGGCCCGCCGCACGACCCGCAGGCGCCCGCGCTGCGAGTGGCCGGCGCGGCCTGTTTCGACGACGCGGTGGAGGTCGCACACTGGCTGACTTCCCCCGACCTGTGGTTGTTCGACGGGTACGAGGACGACGCGCGCCGCATCGCCAGGGTGGTGCGCGGCCGGTCGCCGCAGTGGCGGGCGGAACTCGTCCGCCGGCTGGCGGACGAGCAGGGGTGGAGGGACGAGGCCGATGGGGGACGGGCGCACCGGCTGTCGGCGTGGTTTCCGGCCGCCCGCCTGGTGGAGGAGACCGGCCTCGAGCCGCCCGGCGATCCCGCCTTCGTGCTCGGCTGGCTGCATGCCGTGGCGGGCTCCGGTGGTGGTGTCACCGATGAGCGGCTGACCCGCCACCTGGCCGGAAGCCTGCTGCGCAGCCGGGGCCTGGCGGCGCAGCTGCGCGGAACGGGAGACCTGGTCCCCGCAGGGGCCGCCGCCGTGGCGCGCCGGGCAAGCGACGGCGTCCTGGAGCGCGGCACGTTGCTGGAGGGCTGCGCGGGCGCGTTCTTCGACGGCGAGACCCGGCCGTTCACCGACCTCTACGCCGCCCTGCGGCCGAGCCCGGAGGAGATCCCCGTCAGGGATCTAGCGCGGCTGGTGCCCACCGCCCCGGGAACGGTCGTTCAGCTCGCGGTGAGCGAGCTGCGGCGCGCGGACGACGCCGGGCTGCTTTCGGACGAGCTGTTCGCCGAAGCGACCGAGACGCTGATGTTCCGTCCGGAGAAGACAATCGTCCGGGCGGCCCTCACCTGGGCGCAGGCCGGCACCCGCGGCAGCAGGGAGCGGACCGGCGCCGCTCTGCGAGCGTTCGCCGCGGCCTTCGGCAGCGCTCACCGCGACATCGCCGAACGCGCCGTCGACGCGGCGTCACGGATGGCCGGCCACTCCGGCGAAGACGGTCATGCCGCCGTTCGCGCGGCGGCGGACGCCCTTCCCTCCGACCTGCGGGACCGGCTGGCCCCGGTCTTCCGCCTGGACGACCGGCCGGCCCTCGCGCCGGCCGCCCTGCCCGCCCCGCCTGCCGAAGAGGTCGAGCCGGTCCCCGTCGTGGAGTCGCCCGAGGAACTGGCCGAACTGGCCGTCACCGCGCGGGACCCTCTGATGGTCGAGCGGCTGCTCGCCGGGCTGGTGACGCTCGTCCACCGCGACCGCGAGGCGGTCCGCGCGGTCGTCGAGCCGGTGCTCCGCGCGAGCCGGCCGTTCCTGTTCGACGTCGAGTCTGCCGCCCACGGCTTCGGCGGGATGAACGACGACCCGCATCTGCTGACGATGCGCGCCGTGCTCGCCGCGGTGGCCCCCGAGGCCGGCAGAAGGCTCCGCGGCCTGGTGCAGTTCTACCCGTTCCGCGACTGGGACCCGGCTCCCGACGTCCTCGTCGTGACACGCCTGCGGGAGATCGTCCGCGAGCTCGAGACCGGGGATGTGCCCGTGCTGCTGGCCACACCCACCGTCACGTCCGGGCACATCGACCCGATGACGCTGGTCGAGCGTATGGAGCGGCTGGAAGCGGCCTGCGCCGAGCACCTGGATGCCGACTTCCAGCAGGCGCTCCTGCGGCTGCCGCGGACGATCCCCCCGGCGGCGGTCGCCCGAGCCGGGACGCTGACATCGGCCGCGGGCCGGGAGCTGGCGGCGTGGCTGCGGCGGGGCGGGCTCGCCGACCCGGTGATCGGCCACCGGGTCGTGCGGCTGCCCTCCTATGAGGGCTCCGCCACGACCGTGACGCGGATCTTCCCCGCCGTGCGGCCTCGCGAGGAGGACCTGCCGGACCTCGTCCGGCGCATGTGCGTCCTCGATCCCGCCGGCGCCGTGAACCTCGCCTCCCAGAGGATGGACTGGTGGCCACTGCTCATGCCGTCCCATCGGGAGGTGATCACCGCCTGGATCCTGCCGCGGCTGCCCCCGCTGATCACATCCCGCCGGGCCGACCTGGCACCGCTGTATCGGCTGGCCTGCGGACAAGGACCGGTCGGCGAGGTGACCGCCGCCGCGCTCGCCCATGGTCTCGGCTGTGAGGACGACGGCGCGCGGGGAATCGCTGTTGACGCGCTGCTGGTGCACGCCGCCCGCGGCGACCTGAACGGTGACGACTTCGGGGGATTCCTGTCCGTGCTCGTCGCGGCGGGCATGGTCAGGCTCGGCCGCGCCGTCACCGCGCTCGCGGACGCCCTGGCCACCGGTGCGCACATCCAGGTGTGGGACGCCGCCGCGCGCATGCTCACCGAGCTCCTCCCCCAAGCGCGGGAGCGACCCCGCACCGGCATGACCGACCTGCTCGTCGTCGCCGCGACCGCCGCCTCCCTCACCGGCGCCCGCCTGCGGATCCCACGGCTGGCCGCGGTCGCGCAGCGGACCGGTGGCAGCGCCTTCGTCAGACAGGCCCGGCGCCTCCATGAGCTGATCACCCCGAAGAAGGAGACGTCATGAACCGTGGGCGGATGTTCTCGGCCGGAGGCAGCAGGCCGGCTGCGGCCTTCAGCAGGTCCAGGACTTTGCGACGGAACTCGGGGGGTAGCTCCTCGGCGTGCTGGCCTCTCTCTGGGGTTCAGGCAGTGTCGGCCTACCCGCGGCACGCCTGACGGCGGGGCCGGGGAGGAGAGCCCTCCCCGGCCTGCCGTGCTTTCAGTGGGTGGTCACCGGCCGGGTCGCCGCCGAGGTGGCGGTGGCCTTCGCGTAGGCCTTCGCCGACACGGTCACCCGTACGGCGAGGCGGGCGCCGCGGTCGTGGCCTTCGAGGTGATAGGTGCGGTCCGTGGCGCCCTTGACCGGGACGCCGTCACGCAGCCACTGGTAGGCGACCTTGTCGGGCGAGGGCGTCCAGGTGCCGGGGGAGGCGGTCAGCGTGCGGCCGATCTTCGGTGTGCCGCTCACGGTGGGCGGTTCGGCCGAGGTGAACGTTCCCGGCGCCACCGGCGCGGTCGCCGCCGAGCGTGCCGACGTTGCCGTGAAGTACGGGTCGTCGACGGTCACCTCGACGAGCACCCTCTTGCCGAGGTCCTGGACGCCCGGCCGGTACGTCGGCCCGGTGGCCCCGGGGACCGCCGCGTCGTTCGCGTACCACTGGTAGGTGAAGCCCGCCACCTGCCGCGACCAGGTGCCGGGGGTGGCGGTGAGCTCACCGCCGACCTTGACGGATCCGCTGATCACCGGCGGCGCGGTGCTGGCCACCGGCGACGGCTGCGCGTCGTGCAGGTCCACCTCGGCCGTACGGACGAAGACCTGCCGGTGGGCGTACCAGAGCTGGTAGTACCGGTCCTGGCCCTTGAGGTCGGTGCGGTCGCCGGGGCCCGACCCGTCGAACGTGGTCGCCCGGTAGTAGTCGGTGACCACGTCGTCGTCGCTCACGGCGTACGTCTGCCCGGCCGGGATCTTGTACTCCAGCGGCGACAGCGCCTGGACCGGGATGCCGGTGCCGGTGTAGGCGGACGCCTCGGGATACGCCCGGCCATAGACGGCGGCGGGGGTGGTCGCGGACTTCACGGTGACCGTCTTCGCCTGCGTGCGGACCACGACGGGACGGTCGGCGGGGTTGTGCAGCCAGGCGAGGGAGCCGGCCCACCACACGCCGAGCCAGTCGCCCTGCACCTGGGCGACGACGAGCTTGTGGCCGGAGACGACGCGGGCGCTGATGTCGCTCGCGTACGTCGTGCCCGCGGCGGAGCCGGGCTTCCAGCCAGGGTCGGCGGCGAGCGGCGCGCTCTCGGAGGGCGACTGGTAGAGCGGCAGGAAGTTGGTGCCGGCGCCCGGGACGCAGTCGGGGGAGGGCGGGGACGCGGCGGCGCAGCCGGTCACCGGCTGGGGGTTGTCCTGGTAGCCGGTGCGGACCTCCACCACGTCGCCCGGGGCGACGTCGGCGGTGGTCTTCAGGCCGCCGCCGATGGGGGCGCCCAGCAGGTCGAAGTAGTGGTCCCAGTCCCAGTAGGGCCCCGGGTCCCAGTGCATGCTCTTGGTGGCGCCGAGGACGGTGCCGGGCACCTGGTCGTGGCCGATGACGTGCGCCCGGTCGAGCGGGACGCCGTACTTCTGCGCGAGGTGCTTCACCAGCGCGGCCGAGGTCTGGTACATCGACTCGGTGAACCACGTGGCGGTCCCGGCGAAGCCCTCGTGCTCGATGCCGATGGAGTGCATGTTCACATACCAGTTGCCGGCGTGCCAGCCGACGTCCTTGGCGTCGAGGTGCTGGGCGATGTGGCCGTCGGAGGACCGGATCGTGTAGTTCCAGGCGAGGTACGTCGGATCCTGGGCCAGCCGCACGGAGGGGTCGAAATAGCCCTCGGTGTCGTGGATGACGATGTAGTCGATCTTCGGCCCGCCCGGCCCGGTGCGATCGGCGAGGTCGTGGTTGCCATAGTCGGTCGTGCCGTCCGGCAGGGTGGGGGAGCCCTTGGCGTACGGCGCCTCCAGCCACTCGCAGTCGAGCCCGGCCGGGCAGTCGACACCGGCGCCGGCGGCGAGCCGCGCGGCGGGCAGGGCGACCGACTCGTCGGCGGCGAGGGTGACCCGCTGCCCGTCGGCGGTGACGCGGCTCTGGCCGCTGCGCAGGGTCTGGTAGACCTGCCGGACGAAGTCGTTCTTCACGCCGAACCGCGCCACCGCGTCCCGCCAGGAGCCCAGGCCGTCGCCGCCGTCGTGGTAGGACGCCAGCAGCGCGGCCCCGCCGCAGATGTTGGCGTTCGGGTCCCGGCGCAGCGCGTCGGCCGTCAGCCCGGTCAGCTCGGACGCCGCCGCGATCTGGCTCGTGGCTCCGGCCGCGCGTCCCTTGTCCGCGCCGTCCCACGCCTCGGGCGCCCGGTCGCCGAGGTCGAACACGCCGTAGCCGCCGTCGGAGCTCGGCTTGCCCTGGTGGTCGTCCCAGCGGGACAGCATGTAGGCCACGGCCTTCAGCAGCGGTTCCGGCGCGCCCGTCGCCGTGGCCGCCTCGCCGAAGGCGGCGTCGCGCGTCGGTGCCGACAGCGTCGCCGTGCAGGAGACCCGCGGCCCGGCCGTGGAGGTGGAGGCCAGGGCGGACGGCGCGGCGGGGAACAGCGCCGCCGCCGCGGCGACCGCGACGGCGACGCCTCGATGTGGAGTTCTCAACGTTGTGCGACCCCTTCTCGGATGCCTGTGGGGGGTGATCAGGCCGGGGCAATCACACCTCTGCGCGCCGCCGTACGCCAGAGCGCCACGCAAATCTCGTCGAGATCGTAACTTTTCGCCAGACAGGCCGAGTCAGATGAAAATCCTCGCCTGTCGATCACGTCCGGGTCATCGCGTCCTCCCGGCCGTCAGTAGACGTAGGGCCAGCCGGCGCTGTCCCAGCCGAGCTTGTTGATGCCGAGGCGGGAGGAGCCGTCGTCGGCGTACCAGTGGTAGAAGAGGACGTCTCCGTCGTCGTCGGCGAGGACGGCCTGGTGGCCGGGGCCGTGGATGCTCCCGTGCCCGGCCAGCACCTGGGTGCCGCCCCCCGACGTCATCGCCGTCCCGTTCCGGTCGGCGTACGGGCCGGTGATCGAGGTGGAGCGGCCCACCATGATGCGGTAGGTGCTGGACGCGCCCCTGCAGCACAGGTCGAAGGAGACGAACTGGTAGTAGTAGCCGCCGTGCCGGTAGACGAACGGCGCCTCGATCGCGCCGCCGTTGCGGCCCGAGATGCTGCGGATCGTGCCGTCCAGCCGCTTGCCGGTGGCCGGGTCGAGCTGGACCATCTTGATCCCCGACCAGAACGAGCCGAAGTCGAGCCACCAGCGGCCCTGGTCGTCGATGACGAGGTTGGGGTCGATGGCGTTCCAGTTGTCGGAGGTGTTCGACTCGATGACCAGGCCCTGGTTGGTCCACGACCCCGAAGCGCCGGTGGTGCTGGTGGCCAGGAAGATGGCCGAGTGGTTGGAGCCGAACGTCGAGGCCGAGTAGTACATGTAGTAGCGGCCGTTGACGTAGGTGATGTCCGGCGCCCACAGGTCGTTGCCGCCGTTGGTGTAGGCGTGCGCCCAGGAGGCCCCGCCGGGGAACGCCGCGCCCGCGTTGCGCCAGGTGATGCGGTCGGTGGAGGTCTTGAGCTGGATGCCGTTGCCGGTGTAGGCGAGCAGGTAGGTGCCGTCCGGCTTCTTGGTCACCTCGGGGTCGTGCGCGTTGACGTCACCCGTGACGTAGCCCGGGTCGGGGTAGGAGACGGGCGGCGTCGGCGTGCCCGATCCGCCGAGCCTGACGAGCTGCCACTGCTGGTTGGCGCCGTTGAGGTCGGCGTACTGCGAGATGCGGCCGCCGTCGGCGGTGGACCACTCCCACACTTCGAGGGCCTTGCCGCTGTTGCGGTTGATCAGCTTGACGTAGCCGCTGTCGGTGTCGACGACCCGGAACTGCTGGTTGGTGCCGTTCTTGTCGGTGTATTGGATCACGTCGGCGCCGTCGGCGGTGGAGCGGCCGGAGATGTCGACGACCTTGCCGCTGTGGCGGGACATGAGCCGGTAGTAGCCGCCGCCGGAGTCGACGAACTGCCACTGCTGGTTCACGCCGTCGTTGCGGGCCCACTGCACCAGGGGCGCGCCGTCGTTCGTCGCTTTGCCGTAGACGTCGAGGGCCTTGCCGCTGTTGCGGTTGACCAGCACGTACGACGCGCTCGTGTCGATGGACGCCGCGTGCGCGGGGCCGGCGGCCACGAGGGACGGACAGATCGCGAGCAGCGCCAGGATCGCCATCGCGAGGACGCGGCGCGGCCACGCGGGAGAGCGTACGGAGGTGTCCATGGAGGGTGCCTCTCGTCGGGACGGACGGTAGGGGTGTCGATAGGGGGTATCGATGTGAGCGCTAACAATCGCCGCTAACAATCGCCGCTGACAATCGCCGCTGACAAGCGCGGTCCGGAAGTGCCCCTCGATCACGCTGTCGTTGACCGGAGACCGCCGCTCAGTATTCGTCGCTCAGTATTCGCCGCTCAGTGTCAGCACCGGTATCCGGGTCGTCAAGGGTCCGGTCAGACGGCGCGGGGAATGCGGACGACGGCGGTGAAACTTTCTTCCGGCCGGATCCGGCCCGGGTCAGGCACGGCTTCGATCAGCCGAGGATGCCCCGGTTGTAGGCGATGGCGACGGCGGCCGCGCGGTCCTTGGCGCCGAGCTTGCCGTAGATGTGGGTCAGGTGGGTCTTGACGGTGGCCTCGCTGACGAACAGGGCCGCGGCGATCTCCCGGTTGGACGAGCCCTCGGCGACCAGGCGCAGCACGTCGCGTTCGCGGCTGCTGAGGCTGTGGTTCGCGGGCGACCGCACCCGGGAGACGAGCCGGGCGGCGATGTCGGGGGACAGCACGGTCCGGCCCTCGGCGGCGGCCCGCACCGCGCCGAAGAGGTCGTCGCGCGGAGCGTCCTTGAGCAGATAGCCGGTCGCGCCGGCCTCGATCGCCGGAAGGGTGTCGGCGTCGGTGTCGTACGTGGTGAGCACGAGCACCCTGGCCCGCGCACCGCGGCGGGACAGCTCCGCGATCGCCTCCACCCCGCCGCAGCCGGGCATGCGCAGGTCCATCAGGACCACGTCGGGGTCGAGGCGGGCGACCAGCTCGACGGCCTCGGCCCCGTCGGCCGCCTCGCCCAGTACGGCGAAGCCGGACGACGCCTCGAAGATGCTGCGCAGGCCGTGCCGTACGACGGGATGGTCGTCGGCGATGACCAGGGTGACGGGCGGCGGAGACGAGCCGGGGGGCGCGGCGGGTTCACTCATGGCGCACCAACGGTACCCGCGCGGACAGGGCGGTGCCGAGCCCCGGCTCCGACTCGAGGTCGAGGGTCCCGGCGACCCGCTCGGCGCGGGCCCGCATGCCGCCGAGGCCGAAGCCTCCGGTGGCGCCGCGCGGCGGAAGGCCGCCCGGGTCGAAGCCGATCCCGTCGTCGCGGATGTCCAGGGTCACCTCGTCGCCCATGTAGGAGAGGGTGACTCCGGTGCGCTGCGCCCCGGCGTGCCGGCCGACGTTGGTGAGGGCCTCCTGGGCGATGCGGAGCAGCGTGGCCTCGATCTCGTGATGCAGCGGTTCGACGGTCCCGGTGACGGTGATCTCGGCGCGGACCCCGGTCTGCGCCGACCAGGCCGCGACGATCTTCTCCAGGGCGGTGGGCAGGGGGTCGTGTTCCAGCTGCCCGGGGCCGAGATTCTGCACCGAACGGCGCGCCTCGCGGAGGCTGTGCCTGGCCAGGGCGCGGGCGCGTTCGACGTGGTCGCGGGTGGCGGCGAGATCGGTGCTGTCGGCCGCCGCCTGGAGCTGGGTGATGATGCCGGTCAGCCCTTGGGCGAGGGTGTCGTGGATCTCCGCGGCCAGTCGCCCGCGTTCGTCGGCGACGCCGGCCTCCCTGGCCTGGAGGAGGAGCTGGGCGTGCAGGCCGGCGTTCTCCCGCAGCGCCCGGGCCAGGCGGTCGTTCGCGGCCCGGAGCTCGGCGGCGTGCTCGCTCTCCTTGACCGCGATGTGGTCGAACCCGATGGCGATGCCGGAGTGCAGGGCCAGCAGCGCGACGAACGCCAGCCAGTACACGCCGTCGGCCGGGGGCAGGCCGCCGATGTTGGAGCCGGCCATGGTGATCGCCGTGGCGAACAGCGCGGGGCGCACCAGGCGGCGGGGCAGCAGCAGGTCGGCGTCGTAATAGCCGAGCACCGCGTAGACGGCGAAGATCGGGTTGCACCAGGAGAGAGCGAAGCCGAGCGCCCATCGCAGAAGGTAGTAGAGACGGTGCGCCGTGCCGCGTGCGGCCCGCCGCCTGCCGTCGACGCTCCACCAGATCTGGAGTGCCAGCGCGGCCACGGCCAGGACGGCGGCGGCGTATCGCTCGCCGATGTCCATCGCCGCCTTCGCGCTGGCGGCGGACAGCGCCGCGCCGAGGCCCAGCAGGACGTACGGTCCGGTGGTCGCGAACCGGTGGCGCCACGGCCTGACGGCCTCCGACTGGGTCATTCCCAGCGAAACCACCGGACGGACGCGCCCGCCAGCACTGTGATCCACACCAGCATGATCGCAAGGAGCGGCAGGGCAGGCCAGCTTCCGGCGGAGGCCTGGTCGAGAGCCTGGGATGCGGCGCCGAAAGGCGTGAACTCCACCACCCGGCGCAGGACCTCCGGCATCGACCGGACCGGGGCGTACACGCCGGCGGTGAACGCCACCGGGAAGAAGGCGAGCGTCGCCGTCGTGGTGGAGGCCTTGGCGCTGCGTGACAGCGCGGCGATGAGCGCCCCGCCCACCAGCGCGCCGAGCGTGCCCAGGACCAGCGTCAACGCGTACGCGGCCGGGTTGGCGGGCAGGGGGACGCCGTACAGCAGGCGGCCCACGGCGATGATGACGATTCCCCCGGCCAGCGCGGCGGCGCCGTGCACGATCACCTGGGCGGCCAGGAGCGCGGCCGGCCGCACCGGTGTGGTGGACATGCGGCGCAGGATGCCCTTCTCGCGATACGCGGTGAGCGCCGGCGGCAGCGAGGTCAGCCCGGCCAGGATCACGCCGAGCAGCACGGCCACCGGGAGGTACAGATCGATCGGCCGCGCACCGCCGGAGGCCGGTCCCGGCTCCCGGAACGACGGGATCAGGCCGAGGATCACCAGGAGCAGGAGGGGAAAGGCGAGGATCCAGAACACGCTGCCGGGTTCGCGGCGAAACAGCCGGGCCTCGGCCTTCAGAACGGCGATGGACGCGGACATGTCACAGCTCCTTGGCGGTGAGGTCGAGGTAGGCGTCGTCGAGGGAGGCGCTCTCGACCCGCAGGTTGCGCGCGGCGATGCCGTTGAGCGCGAGCATGGACATCAGCGCATCGACGGTCTCGTCGGTGCCGGTGACGACCAGCCGGTCCCCGTCCAGGCGTCGTACGGAGCGGATCGCGGGCAGTGGGGCCAGCTCGGGGTCGTCCAGCCTCCGCGAGGGGGTGAAGGAGACGACCGTGGCGCCCCCGGTGCTCTCGACGAGCCCTGCGGGCGTGTCCAGGGCCGCCAGCGTGCCCGAGCGGAGGAGGGCCACACGGTCGCACAGGTGCTGCGCCTCCTCCATGAAGTGCGTCACGAGGACGACGGTCACGCCCTCGTCGCGGAAGCCGCCGACGAGGTGCCAGGTGTCGCGCCGCGCCTGCGGGTCCAGCCCGGTGGTCAGCTCGTCGAGCACCACCACCTTCGGGCGGCCGATGAGCGCGAGGGCGATGAACAGGCGTTGCTTCTGACCGCCGGACAGCTTCTCGAAGCGCACGCCCAGCCGGTCGGTCAGGCCGAGCCGCTCGACGAGGCTCCGCCAGTCCGCCGGGCGCGGATAGAAGGCGCTGTAGAGCTCCAGGGCCTCGCGTACGGTGAGCTTGCCCTGCAGGTCGCTGTGCTGCAGCTGGACGCCGAGGATCGGGGTGACCCGCTTCCGGTCGGCCACGGGGTCCAGGCCGGCCAGCCGGACGCGCCCGCCGTCGGGCGTGCGCAGCCCCTCGATGCACTCGACGGTCGTGGTCTTGCCCGCCCCGTTGGGGCCGAGCAGGCCGAAGATCTCGCCTTCCTCGACGGCGAAGGACACGCCGTCGACCACGGTCCGGCCGCCGTAGGACTTCCTCAGCCGGTCCACCTCGATGATCGCCATGCCTTGAGGATCGCCCGCCGCGCCTTCCTCGGGCATCGTCCGCCGCGCTGGAGTCCGCATCGGCCGATCGGTTGATACCGGCGTACGACCATGTGTGAGTCGGTCCACTTACTGAGGAGTGGACAAGGAGTCTCCCGGGCCGCTACGGTTCTTCTCAGTCAGTCAGCTAACTAACTAACTGAGGAGCAATCATGATCGTGGTGACTGGTGCCACCGGAAACGTCGGCGGCCAGGTCGTCGCTCTGCTCGCCGCCGCGGGCGAGCGGGTCACCGCCGTCTCCCGTCGCACCGCCGACCTGCCCGAGGGCGTACGGCACGTGCGGGGCGATCTCGACGACCCCGCCGGGCTGAAGGACGCCTTCGACGGCGCCGACGCGCTGTTCCTGCTGGTGGCCGGTCAGGACCCGCAGGCGATCCTCGACGCGGCCCGGGCGGGCGGCGTCGGGCGTGTCGTCCTGCTGTCCTCGCAGGGAGCGGGCACCAGGCCGGAGTTCTACCGCCACCCCGTCGCCTTCGAGGACGCGGTGCGCCGGTCCGGCCTGGAGTGGACGATCCTGCGGCCCGGCGGCTTCCACTCCAACGCCTACGCCTGGGCGGAGTCCGTGCGCGGGAGCCGTACGGCCGCCGCTCCGTTCGGCGACGTCGGCCTGCCGACCGTCGACCCGGCCGACATCGCGGAGGTCGCCGCGACCGTCCTGCGCGAGGACGGGCACACCGGCCGCGTCTACGAGCTGACCGGCCCCGCGCCGACCACGCCGCGGGAACGCGCGGCGGCGATCGGCGCCGCGATCGGCGCGCCGGTGCGGTTCGCCGAGCAGACCAGGGAGGAGGCCCGGGTGCAGATGCTCCGGTTCATGCCCGAGCAGGTGGTGGAGGGGACCCTCGCCATCCTGGGGGAGCCGGCGGACGCGGAGCGGCGGGTCAGCCCCGACGTCGAGCGCGTCATCGGCCGTGCTCCCCGGTCGTTCGCCGACTGGGCCGGCCGCAACGCCGCCGCCTTCCGATGAGCCCGGCCGAGCCCGATCGGAACGGCGGGCGATCGAATCCTGAACTCAACCTTTGAAAGGACCTGTCGTGCCGGTTCAGCACGTTCTCGGCTCCACCATCCACTACCGCGACACCGGCACCGGGGCGCCGATGGTCTTCCTGCACGGCAACCCCACCTCGTCCCACCTGTGGAGGCATGTCATCCCCGCCATCGGCGGGGGTCGCCGGCTGGCCCCCGACCTGATCGGCATGGGCGAGTCCGGCAAGCCCGGCATCGCGTACACCTTCGCGGACCACGCCCGCTATCTGGACGCCTGGTTCGACGCGCTCGGCCTGGACGACGTCGTCCTCGTCGGCCATGACTGGGGCGGCGCGCTGGCCTTCGACTGGGCCGCCCGGCATCCGGACCGGGTGCGGGGCATCGCCGTCACCGAGACCATCGTCAAGCCGATGACCTGGGAGGAGTTCCCCGAAGGCGGCCGGGAGCTGTTCGCGGCGATCAAGACCGAGGGCGTCGGGGAGAAGATGATCCTCGACGACGACGCCTTCATCGAACAGGGACTGCCGGGCACCGTCGCGGCTCCCCTGGACCCGAGCGACCTGGCCGTCTATCGCAAGCCGTACCCGACGCGGGAGAGCCGCCTGCCGCTGCTGCGGTGGGCGCGCTCGATGCCGCTGGGCGGCGAGCCCGCCGACGTGGTGGCACGCGTGGAGGCGTACGACGCGTGGCTGGCCGCGAGCCCGCAGGTGCCGAAGCTGCTGCTCGCCTTCGCGCCCGGGCCCGGCACGATGGTGCACCAGGACATGATCGACTGGTGTGCGGCCACCTTCGCCGGCCTGGAGATCCGGCGCTTCGACGAGGTCGCCGGGCACCACACCCCGGAAGACCACCCGGAGCTGATCGCCGCGGCCGTCGCGGACTGGGCGGAGGCGCACGGGCTCCGGTGACACCGGCGGCGGCGCCGGTCCGGCCCGGTCCGGCCCGGTCGGGCCGCTCGGCTCCCGGCAGACGACCGTGTCAACCGGCGGCCACAGCGGGGACGCCTGGCGTGGGTCCCCGCCCCGCGCGAGTCGCAACTGTCGGTGCCCTCCAATACGGTCTTCTCGGCACGCGGAGCCCCGCCCGTCTCTCCTGGTGGGCGGGACTCCGCGAACGGGTGGGTGCGGAGACGGATCGGTGACACGGATCGGGGGACCGGATGGCGGACCGCAGGGCGTTGGACCTCGACTCGCTGGCGATCAGCGATCGGTTCAGGCTGTTCAACTTCACCAGGCGCGACGACCATGTGGCCTATCTCTGGGTCCTGCGGGCGATGGACCGGCTGCGCGAGGTGCACCAGGTGCAGGTGGACGCCGGGCAGGTGCAGGCGGCCCTGAACGAGCTGGCCCGGCTCCACGACGAGGTCCCCACGTTCGACGGCAACCTGCGCGACCGGCTCGACGCCCTGCACGCGGACGGGGTGCTGCACCGGTTCGACGACGCGTCCCGGGCCGGCAACCTCGTCCGCTACCGCAACAGGCAGTCGGTCTACCAGTTCAGCGAGCTCGGCTACTGGGCGTACACCTCGGTCGAGGGGCTGCTCGCGGCCCGCATCCAGGACGCCAACCTGTCGCGGCTGGTCTTCTCCGACATCCTGGAGGACCTCAAGGCGCTCGCGGCGGCCAACCGCGCGGGGGAGGGCGAGCAGGTCTACCGGCGGCTGTCGCGGCTCGACTCGGTGATGGAGGACATGGGGCGCCGCTCCGCGCACTTCCACGTGACGCTGGGCGAGATCATCCGGTCCACCGACGCCTCCCCGGAGACGTTCCTGCGCTACAAGAACGCGCTGCTGACGCACATGTCCGAGTTCATGGCGGAGCTCGACCGCTACCTGCCCCGCCTGGCCACGGCCGTACGCGACGTCGAGGCGAGCGGCCTGGTCTCCCTGCTCGACCGGGCGGCGGCCGCCGACGAGCGGCCCTTCATGGACCGCCACGAACGGCTGGAGGACTGGCGCCGCCGCTGGTCGGTCCTGCGGGCGTGGTTCGCCCCGGAGGGGCCGGAGGAGTCCCGCGCGGCGGAGCTGCGCAACGCGACGCGCATCGCGGTGTCGGGGGTGATCGCGCTGCTGCGGCAGATCTCGGAGGCGCAGCGCGGCGGCGTCAACCGGGCCACCCAGCTGCGGCACCTGGCCGAGTGGGTCTGGAACGCCCCGGACGAGGGCGCCGCCCACGCGCTCATGGGCGCGGCGTTCAACCTGCGGAGCGCGCGGCACCTCGGCACGGCCCACGAGGACACCGAACAGATCTCGCCCAGGTCCACCTGGTGGGACGCGCCCGGAGTGGAGGTGTCGGTCACGCTCTTCCGCAGCGGCAAGGCGCCCACGCCCGGCGTGCCCACGCCGGTGCGCGGCAACCCGGGCGCGCGGGCGGCGCTGCGCCGCGAGCAGGCCGCGGAACGCGCGGCCGAGCGCGAGGCCGCCGGCCACCTGACCGAGCTGGGCGCGCACGGGCGGGTGCTCGACGAGGCCGAGACCCGGGTGCTGCTGAAGCTGATGACACGGGCCTTGGAGGGCCGGACGGTCGTCGCCGGCCGCCTGAGGAGAGGCTCCGGCGCCAACGACGCCCTGATGGTGCGGCTCGTGCCGTGCGACACCGGGAGTGCCGTGCGCACCGCGCAGGGACTCCTCCACCTGCCCGGGTTCCGGGTCGAGCTGGCCGGGCGGACGCCGGTGGGGGGCTCGGGAGCGGTCGGTTCGAGGGCGGCGGATTCGGCAGCGGGTTCGGGAGCGGCGGGTTCGGGAGCGGCGGGTTCGGGAGCACGGGGTTTGGAAGCAGGGGGTGCCCGGTGACGACGCCTCGCACCCGGGTCGCCGCGGGCGTGTCGGTCGCCGACCTCGGCTCCTACCAGCAGGCGGTCCGCCGCGTGCTGACCTGCGACCTGATCACCAAGGACCGGCCGCGTCCCGGTGTGCTCGACCAGGTGCTGCGCTGGGCCGACGAGATGACGCGCGACTTCCGCGAGCTGCTCGGCTACACGCTGATCGCCACCACCCACCACGTGCGGCTGGTCCGCCATCTCGACGTCCTGGACGAGACGCAGCGCTCGATCTTCTCCCGCAAGGGCAAGCCGTTCGACCGCCGCCGGCTGGCCTATTTGTGCCTTGTGCTCGGGTCGTTCCAGCGTTCCCGCATCGAGATCAGCCTGGCCGACCTGGTGCGGGTCTTCACGCCGCTGGCCAACTCCATCGACGGCCTCGGCTTCGACCCCGGGATCGGGTCGCACAAGGCCGCCGTCGTCGACGTGCTGGGCTGGCTGGTGGACCGCGGCGCGCTCCGGCTGTCCGACGGCAGCCTGGAGTGGTGGGCGCGCGACACCGAGCGCGGCGACGCGCTCTACGACATCGACCACGACATCTGCGCGGTGCTGTTCAAGCCGGCCCGGCCGGTCCAGCACCTCACCAGCGCGGCCGGTCTGGTGCACGAGCCGCCGCACGCGAACCCGGCCCGCAGGGCGCGGCGGCTGCTCGCCGAGTTCCCCGTGGTCTACTACGCGGACGTCGAGCCCGAGGTGGCCGACGCGCTGCGTGCCCCGGGCCTCGCCGAGGACCTCGTCCGGTTCACCGGCCTGGTCCTGGAGCGGCGCGCGGAGGGCGTCATGCTCGCCGACCCGGGCGGCGTCTTCACCGACCGGCCGTTCCCGGGCCGGGGCAACGCGGTGAGCCGGGCGGCGGGGCTGCTGCTGGCGAAGATCGCCGACCTGCTGGAGGACCCCGAGCACGTGCCGGAGCCGCTGCCCGTTCCCGCGCTCGCCGACGACCAGGCCGGTCTCGTGGCGCGGATGGACGCGGGCCTGCCCCGCGACGGAGTCGTCGCCGAGCTGGCCTGGTCCCCGTCAGAGGCCGAGCCGCCGTCGCCCGGCGACCGGCCCGCGCCCGCCGAGGCGCCGTTCGTGCCGCGCAGTCGCCTGGAGGCGATGACGACGGAGCTGTACGACGAGTTCGGGGCGGCCTCGTTCACCTCCGCCTGGCAGCAGGATCCCCGGGGGCTGCTCGACGCCGTCATCGGGTTCCTCGCGGATCTGATGCTGCTCAGGCCGGTGCCGGGAGGTGTGCTCGTCCTGCCCGCCGCGCTGCGGTATCGCAACATCCGGGCCGCCCTTCCCACCCGGACGTCGGGCGGCCAGCTGGCGCTGGTGGCGCTGCCGGAGCCGGCGGCGCAGCAGGACAGCCCAGCGCAGCAGGAGACCCCAGGGCAGCAGGGCCCTTCCGGGTGGCAGGGTTCGTCCGGGCAGCAGGGTTCGTCCGGGCAGCGGGGTTCGTCCGGGCAGCAGGGTCCGTCCGGGCAGCAGGGTCCGTCCGGCCAGGAGGTTTCGTTCACGCAGGAGGAGGGGCGATGACGCCGCCGAGCGACCGGTTCCAGCCCAGCAGGGCCGGTGTGATCAACGTCTGGGACTACGTGGACGAGGAGTTCGCCTTCGCCGACGGGCGCCTGGTGCTGCGCGGGCACAACGGCTCGGGCAAGACCAAGGCGCTGGAGGTGCTCTTCCCGTTCATCCTCGACGGTGTGGCGGACGCCCGGAGGCTCGACCCGTTCAGCGGCGAGAACCGCACGATGAAGTCCAACCTGCTCTACCGGGGGCAGGAGGCCGAATACGGCTACGTCTGGATGGAGTTCGCCCCGCGGGAGATCGGGGCGGAGCCCGCCGCGACCGACGAGACCGTCACCCTCATCATCGGCATCCGCGCGCACCGGCACAGGGACGGGGTGCGGACCTCGTTCTTCGTCACCGACAAGCGCCTCGGCGTCGACTTCGGGCTGCTCGCCCCCGACTCCCGGCCGCTCACCGAGCGGCAGCTCAAGGCCGTCCTCGGCCCGGACGCCCACAGCGAGACCGCCACCCAGTATCGGGACGCGGTGGACGCCCGGCTGTTCGGGCTGGGCAGGGAGCGCTACACGCAGCTCCTTGATCTGCTGCTGGCGCTGCGCCGTCCGCTGCTGGCGAAGGACCTCGATCCCGACAAGGTCTCGGGAACGCTCACCTCGGGTCTCAGCCCTGTCGACGAGGAGCTCGTCGACCAGGCGGCCCGCGACTTCGAGAACCTCGCGGCGGTCCAGAAGCAGTTCGACGACTTCGCGGTCGCCGACGCGGCCGTGCGCGCGTTCCTGACCGACTACGTGGCCTACCTGCGCACCCATGCGAAGGCCCGGCTGGCCCGCATCCAGAGCGAGATGGACGGCGCGGTGGAGCACGCCCGCACGCTCGTGCGCGCCGAGGAGGCGCGCACGAGGGCGGCGGCCGCACGCGAGGCCGCAGCGGTGGCGGCCGGCGCGGCCGAGGCCGAACGGGAAGGGCTGGAGCGCCGCCTCGCCGCGTTGCGCGCGGACGACGCCTACCGGGCGCGGGGCGAGCTGGAGCTGCGCCGCCGTCAGATCGTCAAGACGGGCGAGGAGATCGAGCGGGAGCGTGCCCGGCTGGCGGACGGCGCCGAGCACCTGGCCGCCCTCGAAGGCGAGGCGGGCGAGCTCGCGGAGCGGCTGGAGGGCGCACGGGCGGCGATCGTCCGGCACGCCACCGAGCTCGCCGACGCGGCGGAGCGGGCCGGTGTCTCCCACGACGGAGACGGCCCGGCCGACACCGGGGCGGACCTGCTCACGACGGCGCGGGCACGCGCCACCGCCCGCAGGGACGACGTCGCGAAGGTGCGCGACGAGATCGCCAGGGTGTCGGGCGCGGAGCGGGACCGCCTGCGGGCGGAGGCCGACAGGGACAAGGCGGACAAGGACGTCGAGGAACGGGAGTCGCGGTGCGAGGCCGCCGACGCCGCGCTGGTGACGGCGCGCGACGGGGCGCGGGAGGCGCTCGACGCCTGGGCCGCCCGCTGGGCCCGCCCGGCAGATGGCCTGGCTGACGAGTCCCCGGGAGACGAGTCCCCGGACAACGAGTCCCCGGACAACGAGTTTCCGGGAGACGAGGCGGTGGCCGGGCCCGCCGACGTGGCGGCGCTGGCGGAGGCCCTCGCCCAGGCGGGAGTCCCCGGGGCGCCGTCCCTGGCCGAGGTCCACAGCGTGCGGACCGAGGAACGGCGGACCGAGGCGGCCAGGTCCGCCGAACGCCTGTCCGCCCGGGTGCGCGACCTCGCCGCCGACCTCGTCCGCCTGCGCCGCGAGCGCGAGGAGATCGCGGCCGAACGCGACGAGGCGCCGCCGCACGACGACCGCAGGACGGCGGACCGCGACGGACGCCCGGGGGCGCCGCTGTGGCGGCTCGTCCGGTTCGCCGACGGCCTCGACGAGAAGGAGGCGGCCGGCCTCGAAGGCGCACTGTACGGCGCGGGGCTGCTGACCGCCTGGGTGCACCCGGAGGCGCGGCGCACACTCGACGCCGTCGCGGTCCTGGAATCCGACGGCTACCTGCTCCCGCTTCCCGAGGAGAGCCGCCCGTCCGGCCCTACGCTCGCCGACGTCCTCGTGCCGGAGGAGCAGGACCTCGTGCCGGCGGCGGTCGTCGCGGACGTGCTGCGGTCGGTCG
The DNA here is from genome assembly GCF_006874475.1 of Microbispora hainanensis. GTDB lineage: Bacteria > Actinomycetota > Actinomycetes > Streptosporangiales > Streptosporangiaceae > Microbispora > Microbispora hainanensis. The sequence goes on along the minus strand of NZ_VIRM01000007.1, from coordinate 9,746 downwards.
CGGTCGCCGACGCGATCACGCCCCACGCGGATCGGCAGGGGGATGAGCAGGGGGATCGGCGGGGAGATCGGCAGGGCGGACCGGCGCCGACGGTGAGCGTCCAGGCCCAGTTCGGCCTCGGTCTCCTCCTCGGCGCCCGGCCCAAGTCGTCACCCGAATACATCGGCGCCACGAACCGGGCCAACCGCCGCGCGGCCAGGCTCGCCGAGTATGACGAGGCGATCGGCGAGACGACCCGGGCGCACGAGGACGCCGAGCGCGACCTGGCCCGCGCGAACCGCCGCCTGGAGGACTTCGCCCGGGCCCGGCGGGAGCTGCCGTCCGTCACGGAGGTCGTCGCGGCGGTCACCCGCGTCTCCCGCGAGTCCGCGCTGCTGGCTCAGGCGAGGTCGGTGCTCGCGGACCGCCGCCGCGACCTCGACGCGACGGTGGCGCAGGTCGACGCGGCACGCAGGCGGCTTCGGCAGGTCGCCGCGGAACGGAGCATGCCCGTCGCGGAACGGGAGGTCGACGCGGTCGCGCGGGCCGTGGACGACTTCCTCACGACGGCGCAGCGGCTGCACGACGGCCGCGAGCGGGCCGCGGCCGAGGAGCGGGACCTCGCCTCGCGGCAGGCCGCCATCGCCCGGCAGCGTGAGCGGCACGACGCGGACTCCCGCGTCCTGGAGGACAAGGAGCGGGAGCACCGGGCCGACGCCGAGGAGCTCAGAGCGGGCGAGGAGGCCCTCGACGCGCCGCTCCGCGAGGTGCTCGCCCAGATCGGCGAGGCCGAGCGCCGCCTCGCCGAGGTCCGCCGGCGGTGCGAGGAGCACGCCGCCACCGCCACGCGGGAGAACGAGGCGTTCATCGTCGCGCAGAACGACCTCAAACACGGGCAGGCGTCCCTCGGCCAGGCGCTCGGTCATCTCTTCGAGCACGTCGCGGCGTTCGGGCCGTACGCGCATCCGGAGCTGCGCCCGCTGCTCGGCGTCACCGCCACCGCGCCGTGGCCCGCCCACGTCGGCTGGCCGGAACCGGCGGAGGCGGCCGCGTCGGTGGCCGCCGAGCTGTCCGCCCGCTCCGCCGCCGGGGAGACGGCCGGGGAGGGGGCCGGAGAACGAGACAGCCTGCCGCCGGACCCCGCCGCTTTGGTGGGCCGGGTGCTGCCGGGAGACGTGGCCGCGCTGCTCGACGCCTTCGCCGCGGAGATGGCCGACGTCCGCGTGCCCGGGGAGAGCGCGCTCAAGAACACCGCGAGCCGCCTGTCGGCCTCGCTGCGGACCTTCCAGGACGCGCTCGACGGCTGCGCCGAGGACTACCGCCTGGAACACGACCCCGCCGGGGTCGTCATGGTCTACGTCAGCGACGAGGGCGGCCGCAACCCGGTCGCCGCGTTCGCCCGGCGCGTCGCCGACCGCGTCCAGGAGCAGGGGATGCTGCTGGAGGAGCGGGAGCGGACCGTGCTGGAGGACGAGTTGCTGACCACGCTCGCCCAGCAGGTGCACGACCGGGTCCGCACCGCACGCGACCTGGTGCGCGGGATGAACGAGGACACCCGGTCACGGCCCATGTCGTCCGGCACCAGGATCGGCATCCGATGGGGCCGCTCCGACCGGCTGAACGACCGGCAGGTCGCGGTGTCACGGCTCCTCGACAGGGACGCGCAGGGGCTCGGCGCGGCAGGGCTGGCCGAGCTGCGCGGCCTGCTGCGGGAGATGATCCGCGACTACCGGGCCACCCATCCGCGTGCCACGTACAGGCAGGCGCTGGCCGAGGTGCTCGACTACCGCACCTGGTATGGCTTCGAGCTGGTGCTGGCCGTGCCGGGGGAGAAGGAGGTCAAGCTCACCCGGGCCAAGCACGAGGAGATGTCCGGCGGCGAGAAGTCGGCGGCCATCCATCTCCCGCTGTTCGCCGCGGCCAACGCCCTCTATTCGTCCGCCAAGCCCACGTGCCCGCGCATGATCGCATTGGACGAGGCGTTCGCCGGCATCGACGACCGCTACAAGCCCGAGCTGCTGGGCCTGACCGTGAAGTTCGGCCTCGATCTGTTCATGACCGGCCACGACCTGTGGATCCACTTCGACACCGTGCCGATGGCCGCGCACTACGACATGCACCACGACAAGAGCGCCCACGCGGTGTCGGCGATGCTGATGCTCTGGGACGGCGCCCAGACCATCGACGCCGACGCCGGCTTCTCCGGCAACGAGGAACTTGCCGAGACGCTGCTCGGCTTCCGGCCGAGCCGTCGCGCCCCCGCCCTGACCGAGGGCACCCTCCTCGCCGCCCACGGCGACGAGGAACCCGACGAGGTGGAGGCCGGCGCATGACCGTGGCCGCGAAAGCGGTGGAGCGCTACCGGGGGCCGGAGTATCGCCGCCTGCTCCAGGCCGCGCGGCGCCGCCTGGAAGGCAACGGCGGCAGCCTGGACGCTTCGATCGGCGTGAACAATCCCGACGAGGCGGAGCGCGCGGCCCTCATCGGCCTCGTCGGCTACCGCGAACCGGGCGTCAAGCGCATCGGCGTCACGCTGCGCGAGCTCGACGCCGTCGTACGCGCCGGGACCGACCTTGGCCTGGTCGACCTGCTTGAGGCGCTCGGCGGGCCGCTGCGGAACCGGCCCCGCGAGGCGGCCCGCGCACGCGCCGCCCGCGACGAGGCCGTGCGGCCCGCGAAGGAGAGCCCGCTGCATGAGACCGCGGAGTGGTACCGCGAGTGGCTCGACGCGGTGAGCCGCGACGGCACCGCGAGCCGGCTCGCCGGCCGCCCGCGCACGGCCGGGGCGCTCGCCAGGGCCGCCCGCGTTTTGCAGTTCCTGACGACGCGACCCGAGGACGACGCGGAGATCACCCTCGCCGGGCTGGCCGCCACGATCACGGGCCATCCCAAGACCCTCGACCATCCGGCCACTCTGTCCACGCTGGTGCTGCGGGCCCTGGCGATCCGCGCGGGCGTTCCGGCCCCGAGCACGGCGGAGGAGCGCCGGGATCTGTGGGACCGCTACGAGGTGGTCGCCGACGACCTCGCCAGCCGGATCCTCGTCCTGAACCTGCCTGCGGAGGGGGAGGGGCTGGGTGAGTGGCTGACGGGCGCCGCCCGCTTCGGCACGCCGTTCCAGGTCACGCTCCACCAGCTCGGCACCTTCTCCATCGCCCTGCGCGCCCCTGTGGTGCACGTGTGTGAGAACCCGGCCGTGCTGCGGCGCGCGGCGGCGGAACTCGGGCCGGACTGCCCGCCCCTCGTCTGCACCGAGGGACGCCCTTCGACGGCTTTCCATCGGCTGGCGGCGACAGCCGTACGGGGCGGGGCCCGTCTGCGTTATCACGGCGATTTCGACTGGCCGGGAGTGGACATGGCCGGTGCTGTAGCACGGCGCTACGGTGCGGAGATCTGGCGCATGACCGGCGCCGATTACCTCGCGGGTCTCGCGAACCTGGGCGATCTCCCCGAGGGTGACGAGCACCTGCGGCTCACCGGGCGGCCGGTGCCGGCACCCTGGGATCCCGCCCTCGCGGACGCGATGCGCGAGAAGGGGATCGCGGTCTACGAGGAGGCCGTCGCCGACTCCCTGCTGGCGGATCTTCGGGGGTGACACGGCGCGAGGCACGGTCGTACGTTGACCTCCGTGGCCTGCGCGACGAAGGAGTCACCGTGAGCGAGACGACCAGCACCCATGTCTTCCGGGAAGCCCGTGACCTGCTGCTCTCCTTGAGAGAGGACCCCGAGCGGGCGGCACGCGAGTTCGCCTGGCCCGTCTTCGGCGACAGGTTCAACTGGGCCACGGACTGGTTCGACGCGATCGCCCGGGGAAACCCGCGTACGGCGCTGTGGATCGTGGAGGAGGACGGCTCCGAGCGGCGCTACTCCTTCGACGAGATGGCCCGCCGGTCCGACCAGGTGGCGGCCTGGCTGGCCGCCCAGGGGGTGGGCGCGGGCGACCACGTGCTGCTGATGCTCGGCAACCAGGTCGAGCTGTGGGAGTCGATGCTGGCGGTGATGAAGCTCGGCGCGGTGATCATGCCGGCGACCACCGCCCTGGGCACGGCGGACCTCGCCGACCGCGTGGAGCGGGGGCGGGTCCGGCACGTCATCGCCAACGCGGCCGACACGCACAAGTTCGACGGCGTGCCGGGAGAGTTCGGCCGCGTCTGCGTGGGGGAGGCGGCCGGGTGGCTCCGCTATGGCGACGCCTACGCGATGCCCGAGCCGGAGCCGTTCGAGGCCCGAACCTCGCCCGGCGATCCGCTGCTGCTCTACTTCACCTCGGGGACGACGAGCCGGCCCAAGCTCGTGCGGCACACGCAGGTGTCCTATCCGGTCGGGCACCTGACGACGATGTACTTCGCCGGGGTGCGGCCGGGCGACGTGCACCTCAACATCAGCTCGCCCGGCTGGGCCAAGCACGCCTGGAGCTGCTTCTTCGCGCCGTGGAACGCCGAGGCGACGGTGTTCGTGCACAACTACTCCCGCTTCGACGCCGCCGCCCTGCTGGGGCAGATCCGCCGGGCGGGGGTCACCACGTTCTGCGCGCCGCCCACGGTCTGGCGGATGCTCATCCAGGCCGACCTCGGCGACGGGCCGGGCAGCCTGCGTGAGGCGGTCGCCGCGGGCGAGCCGCTGAACCCGGAGGTCATCGCCCAGGTGGAGCGGGCGTGGGGGCTGACGGTCCGCGACGGGTACGGCCAGACCGAGACGACGGCGCTGATCGCCAACACGCCCGGCGCCCCCGTGAAGGCCGGCTCGATGGGCCGCCCCCTTCCCGGCGTCCCGGTCGTCGTGGTCGATCCGGTGACCGGCCGGCCGGCGGACGAGGGCGAGATCTGCCTCGATCTCGCCGCGCGGCCGGTCAACCTGATGACCGGCTACCTGGACGGTGAGGAAGGGGCCATGTCCGGGGGCCTCTACCACACCGGCGACGTCGCGGTCCGGGACGCCGACGGCTCGATCACCTTCGTGGGACGCACCGACGACGTGTTCAAGGCGTCCGACTACAAGATCTCGCCGTTCGAGCTGGAGAGCGTGCTCATCGAGCACCCCGCCGTCGCGGAGGCGGCGGTCGTGCCCGCTCCCGACCCGATCCGGCTCGCCGTGCCCAAGGCGTACGTGGTGCCGGCCGCGGGCTGGGAGCCGAACCGGGAGACCGCCGGGGCCATCCTGCGGCACGCCCGTGAGAGGCTCGCGCCCTACCAGCGGGTGCGCCGGCTGGAGTTCGCCGAGCTGCCCAAGACCATCTCGGGGAAGATCCGCCGGGTCGAGCTGCGGGCCAGGGAGAGCGACGCCGCGCAGGCCGGCACCGAGCTGTCCGGGGAGTGGCGGGACGACCAGTTCCCCGAGTTGCGGTCCTGACCCGGCCGGAGGCCTCAGTGCCCCCTGTGTGCTGAGGGCCCGTGACCCAGCAGGCGGGCGACCGGCTCCTCGGTCAGCCCCACGACGCCGTCGAAGTCGGTCGAACGGCTGACGGCGGCCCAGCGCTCCGCCTCGGCCGAGCGGGCGCGAGACGCCTGCTCGGCCAGGCGCAGCGCGTCGGAGCCGAGCAGCAGCCGCAGCGGCGGCTCGTCCACGTCGACCAGCCCGGCGATCACCCTGGCCGCGCGCCGGGGATCGCCCGGCTGGGCGCCGTCCACCTCGCGCCGGTAGGCGTTGACCCGGCCGACGGTCTGCTCGTAGTCGGGTCCCACCGGCGGGATGCGCATCGACGAGCCGCCCCAGTCCGTACGGAACCCGCCGGGCTCGACGATGACCACGGAGATCCCCAGCGGGCGGACCTCGCTGTTCAGCACCTCGGAGAACCCCTCGACGGCGAACTTGGCCGACTGGTAGGCGCCGAGCCCCGGCGTGCCCCCGACCCGGCCGCCGACCGAGCCGATCTGCAGGATGTGACCGGACCGCTGCGCGCGCATCACCGGCAGCGCGGCCCTGGTCATGGTGACGACGCCGAACAGGTTGGTCTCGAACTGCGCCCGGAAGTCCTCGTCGGAGGTCTCCTCGATGGGCGAGGAGTTCGCGTACCCCGCGTTGTTCACCAGCACGTCCAGCGAGCCGAACTCCTCGACGGCCAGCCGTACGGCGCGCTGCGCCGCCGCGGCGTCGGTGACGTCGAGCGCGACGGCGCGCACCCGGTCGCCGTGGGCCCGGACGAGGTCGTCCAGCCGTTCCGGCCGGCGGGCGGTGGCCACGAGACGGTCGCCGCGTTCGAGCACCTCGTGAGCGAGCGCGTGTCCCAGGCCCCGGGAGGCGCCGGTGACGAGCCATGTCCTCTGCATGATTGTTTCCTCTTTTTCGGGTGATCTTCAGTGCGCCGCGCGCGCAGGGACCCGCTCGGCCGCCTCGGCGGCGAGCGCCGTACGGCGGCGCGCCCCCGGCACCAGCAGCGCCACGGCGACGGTGGCCGCCAGGGTCAGGGCCATCACCAGGAAGGCGGTGGTGAAGCCCGACTCGTACGGCAGGCCGTCGGGGCGCAGGTGGCCGGTGACGAGGGCACTGATCGCGGCGGTGCCGATGGAGCCGCCGATGGTGCGGATGTTGGTGTTCATCCCGCCGGCGACGGCGGTCTGGCCGGCCGGCACGCTCTGCACGATCAGGTTGGTCATCGAGGCGTAGGCCAGGCCGAGACCGAGCCCGAACACGGCGGTCGCGACGGCGAGCTGCCAGGGCCGGTCGTGCCAGAGGGCGATGCCGCCGCTCGACAGCGCGCCGAGCGCGCATCCCCACACGAGCTGGGCCTTGACCCCGGCGACGCGGGAGAGCGGGCCGCTCACCGTGCCGGCGACGGCCATCGTGACGAGCATGGGCAGCATCAGCAGCCCTGCCTCGGTCACGCTCGATCCGAATCCGTAGCCGGTCACGGCCGCCGGAATCTGCATGAACTGCGGCAGGAAGGCGTACGAGGCGAACATGCCGGCGCCGAACAGCAGCGCCACCAGGTTGGTCGTCCACACGGCCGGAAGCCGCATCATGCGCATGTCGATCAGCGGGTCGCGGGAGCGCAGCTCGACCGCGATCCACGCGGCGAACAGCACCGCGGCGCCCGTGAGCGGCACGACGACGGCGGCCGAACCCCAGCCCCAGGCGGATCCTTCGCTCAGCGGGACCAGCAGCGCCACCAGCCATCCGGACAGCAGCGCCGCGGCCGCCCAGTTGACCCGGCCGGGGGTGCGCACCGGCGACCGGGGCACGTTGCGGTACGCCAGGAACGCGGTGGCGACCACGACGATCGCCGGGATCCAGAACAGCCAGCGCCAGCCGAGGGCGTCGACGATCGGGCCGGCGAGCACGATCCCGACGCCGCCGCCGACCGCGATGACGGCCGACAGGATGCCGACGATCGAGGGCACCCGGGTGGCGGGGAACTCGTCGCGCACGATCCCGAACGACACGGGGAACACGGCCCCGCCGAAGCCCTGGATGATCCGGGCGACGATCAGCACCCCGACGTTGGGGGCGATGGCGGCCACGACACAGCCGAGCGCGATGGCGGCCAGCCCGACGAGCAGCGTGCGGTCTTTTCCGATCATGTCGGCGATGCGGCCCAGCAGCGGCGTGGCGACGGACGCGGACAGCAGCCAGGCGGTGAGCACCCAGGTCACCGCGCTCTGGCTGGTGTGGAGGTCGTGCTGGATGGTGGACAGCACGGGGCTGACCAGGGACTGCAGCAGGGAGAACGAGGCCACGGCGGCTCCCAGCGCGAGGAAGGTCAGCCGTTGCGGCGAGGTGGTGCGTGACATCGAGATCCTTCGACAGGAGGGACCGGTGCGACGAGGCGCGCCGGTGACGCCGCCCGGTTGCGGGGACGGCGCATGACAAAGCGAACGATCAGGGGGGCGACGATCAGGGGGGCGCGGGCAGGGGAGACGCGAACGCGAATGCCCGCCTGCTAAAGTCGAGGCGTGCCTCCACATTAGCGGAGGTAAGCCTCCGGTTCAACCTCGGGAGGAGACCGGTGAAGGACAAGGCGGCCGAAGGCCCCCGGACGAGGGTGCGACGCCCCCAGCGCGCCGACGCGCGGCGCAATTTCGACGCGCTGCTCGCCGCCGCGCGGGAGGCGTTCGCGGAGCGCGGCACGGATGCCTCGCTGGAGGACATCGCCCGGCGCGCCGGCGTCGGCATCGGCACGCTCTACCGCAACTTCCCCACGCGGCAGGACCTGTTCGACAGCGTCTACCTGGACGAGATCGACGAGCTGTGCGACGCCGCGCGGCAGGTCGCCGACCTGCCGCCGTGGGAGGCGCTGGCCGCCTGGCTGCGCCGGTTCGTGGACTACGTGGCCACCAAGCGGGCCATCCACGAGGCGCTCAACCGCGACTCGGAGATGATGCGGTCGTGCCGCGCCGCGATGTACGAGGCGGGGCAGCCGTTGTTCGACCGGGCGCGGGAGGCCGGGGTGATCCGCGGCGACGTGACCTTCGACGACGTCCTGCGGATGATCTCCGGCATCACCGGCGGCGGGTTCGTCGACGACGACCAGCGTGAGCGGGTGCTGGGCATGGCCCTCGACGGCCTCCGGGCCCGCCCGGCCTGAATTCTTGAGCGAAAATGCCGGGCGAGGTCGTCGGCGCCGCCCGGCTGAGGTGTCCGGCCCGGCGACGGCGAGTCCACGCTGGGTCGACCTGCGCGGTTCGGGTCGAGAAGACCGAGGGCGCGCTCACATCGGGGCATCGAATCGATTCGGCGAATCGATTCGACCGGACGATAAGCGCGCTGTCGCCAACGGTCAAAGGACCGGAAACCGTTCCGGCACACCATCGTCATCGCGTCGGCGCGCCCCCTCCAGGCGGGCGTCTTCGCAAATCGGGCCGCGTACCCCATTGACGCGTGTGCCGGGCCGGGCCTATCGTCGGCGAACCGATTCGCCGAACCGATTCGACTCCGATCGGAAACAGGCGCGTAACGCTAGGAGGTCACGCATGAGACCAGGGTCAAGCGGCCGGCGTGCGGCCGGGATGGGTGCGGCGGTCCTCGTGGCCGCAACCGGGCTGGCCGCCTGCTCGTCACAGCCCGACGGCACCGGCGCCTCCTCGGCGGGTGCGAGCCAGGCCGCCGGGGGCGGGACCTACACGATCTGGGACCCCTACCCCCAGTACGACAAGAGTTCCGACTGGGTGAAGCTGCTGGACACGTGCGGCACCCAGGCGGGAGTCACGGTCGAGCGGACCGGCTACGACACCACCGACCTGACGAACAAGGCGCTGCTGGCGGCCCAGCAGGGCAACTCGCCGGACGTGCTGATCGTGGACAACCCGGTGGTCTCGACGCTGGCCGAGGCCGGGGTGCTGACGACGACCGAGGAGAACAAGCTCGACGTCGCATCCATCGCGCCGAACCTGCTCGCGGCCGGTCAGCTCGGCGGCAAGACGTACGGCATCCCGATCGGGGCCAACACGCTCGCGCTCTACTACAACAAGGAGGTGCTGAAGAAGGCCGGGGTGGACGCCGACGCGGTGAAGGACTGGGCGTCGCTGACGGCGGCGCTGGAGAAGGTGAAGGCGGCGGGCAAGAAGGGCATCACGTTCTCGGCGATCGGCACCGAGGAGGGCAGCTTCCAGTTCCTGCCCTGGTTCTGGGGCTCCGGAGCGAATCTCACGAAACTGGACTCACCCGAGGGTGTCTCGGCGGTGGCCCTGTGGGCCGACTGGCTCAAGAAGGGCTATGCGCCCAACTCGGTCATCAACAACACGCAGACCACGAGCTGGCAGGAGTTCGCGACCGGAGACTTCGCCTTCGGCGAGAACGGCACCTGGCAGCTCGCCAACGCGAAGAAGACGGGC